>NZ_JHZX01000001.1:0-1368684 GCF_000688335.1 Sediminibacter sp. Hel_I_10 | reverse complement strand
TGGCCTGGGGGTCTAAAGATTTATCGGTAAAAGATGGGCATGCGTTCTATTAGCTAGATGGTGTGGTAACGGCACACCATGGCTACGATAGATAGGGGCCCTGAGAGGGGGATCCCCCACACTGGTACTGAGACACGGACCAGACTCCTACGGGAGGCAGCAGTGAGGAATATTGGACAATGGAGGCAACTCTGATCCAGCCATGCCGCGTGCAGGAAGACGGCCCTATGGGTTGTAAACTGCTTTTATACGGGAAGAAACCCGCCCACGTGTGGGCGGCTGACGGTACCGTAAGAATAAGGATCGGCTAACTCCGTGCCAGCAGCCGCGGTAATACGGAGGATCCAAGCGTTATCCGGAATCATTGGGTTTAAAGGGTCCGTAGGTGGATTGTTAAGTCAGGGGTGAAAGTCTGCGGCTCAACCGTAGAATTGCCCTTGATACTGGCGATCTTGAGTCATTGTGAAGTAGCTAGAATATGTAGTGTAGCGGTGAAATGCATAGATATTACATAGAATACCGATTGCGAAGGCAGGTTACTAACAATGTACTGACACTGATGGACGAAAGCGTGGGTAGCGAACAGGATTAGATACCCTGGTAGTCCACGCCGTAAACGATGGTCACTAGCTGTCCGGACTTAGGTCTGGGTGGCTAAGCGAAAGTGATAAGTGACCCACCTGGGGAGTACGTTCGCAAGAATGAAACTCAAAGGAATTGACGGGGGCCCGCACAAGCGGTGGAGCATGTGGTTTAATTCGATGATACGCGAGGAACCTTACCAGGGCTTAAATGTAAGTTGCATTAGCTAGAGATAGCTATTTCTTCGGACCACTTACAAGGTGCTGCATGGTTGTCGTCAGCTCGTGCCGTGAGGTGTCAGGTTAAGTCCTATAACGAGCGCAACCCCTGTTGTTAGTTGCCAGCGAGTAATGTCGGGAACTCTAGCAAGACTGCCGGTGCAAACCGCGAGGAAGGTGGGGATGACGTCAAATCATCACGGCCCTTACGTCCTGGGCTACACACGTGCTACAATGGTAGGGACAGAGAGCAGCCACTGGGCGACCAGGAGCGAATCTATAAACCCTATCACAGTTCGGATCGGAGTCTGCAACTCGACTCCGTGAAGCTGGAATCGCTAGTAATCGCATATCAGCCATGATGCGGTGAATACGTTCCCGGGCCTTGTACACACCGCCCGTCAAGCCATGGAAGCTGGGAGTGCCTGAAGTCCGTCACCGCAAGGAGCGGCCTAGGGTAAAATCGGTAACTAGGGCTAAGTCGTAACAAGGTAGCCGTACCGGAAGGTGCGGCTGGAACACCTCCTTTCTAGAGAAAGGACGGCCTTGGAGTGGCAAAATGGAAAGAGATCGTTTGTTCTTTTGCTGTCGATTTAATTTTTAAGATAAACAAGTAGAGTCTCATAGCTCAGCTGGTTAGAGCGCTACACTGATAATGTAGAGGTCGGCAGTTCGAGTCTGCCTGAGACTACAAAGCAAGCTTGTCTTGTGGTTCAAGGTCTCGATGTTATATCGGGGATTTTGAAACGTTCATTACAGATTGAAAGGAAATTTTAGAAGTTGGGTATCCCAAGTTGACGTATAGGTCATCAATTAACTGATAACTGTTAACTGATAGCCGACAACTGAAACAAAAATGGGGGATTAGCTCAGCTGGCTAGAGCGCCTGCCTTGCACGCAGGAGGTCATCGGTTCGACTCCGATATTCTCCACCAAAGTGCCCATTTATTTGGGTGTTGCCTAGAGAGCGCTGTCAATTTTATTGAAAGTGGCCCAAAAGGGACGTACAGATGATCTGTACACTGTAAAGTTCATTGACATATTGAAGAAAGATACATGAAAACGGACACGTCCTTCGGGACGTGCCAACGAAGACCGCAATGGGGACGCGAGCTCCCGTTGCGGTCGACAAACTCATTAGAAAAGACAAATAGCACAACAAGCTAAATAAGAGCGTATGGGGAATGCCTAGGCTCTCAGAGGCGATGAAGGACGCGATAAGCTGCGAAAAGCTGCGGGGATTGGCACATACAAGTTGATCCGCAGGTATCCGAATGGGGCAACCCACTATATTGAAGATATAGTATCCGCAAGGAGGCAAACCCGGGGAACTGAAACATCTAAGTACCCGGAGGAGAAGAAAACAATAGTGATTCCGAGAGTAGCGGCGAGCGAAATCGGACCAGCCCAAACCAGTACCGTTACGGCGGTGCCGGGGTTGTAGGGCCACGACATTTGAGCATGATCGAACCGGAAGCCACTGGAAAGTGGTGCCATAGCGGGTGATAGCCCCGTACGGGAAAGAGATTGTAAGATAGTGGTACCCTGAGTAGCGCGGGACACGAGTAATCCTGTGTGAATCAGTCGGGACCATCCGACAAGGCTAAATACTCCTGAGAGACCGATAGTGAACCAGTACCGTGAGGGAAAGGTGAAAAGAACCGTGAATAACGGAGTGAAAAAGATCCTGAAACCATACGCTTACAAGCGGTCGGAGCCCTTCGGGGTGACGGCGTGCCTTTTGCATAATGAGCCTACGAGTTACCGTTGCCAGCAAGGTTAAGGACTTCAGGTCCGCAGCCGTAGCGAAAGCGAGTCTGAATAGGGCGCTTTAGTTGGTAGTGGTAGACGCGAAACCGTGTGATCTACCCATGGGCAGGGTGAAGCTGTGGTAACACATAGTGGAGGCCCGAACCGGTTGACGTTGAAAAGTCTTCGGATGACCTGTGGGTAGGGGTGAAAGGCCAATCAAACTCGGAAATAGCTCGTACTCCCCGAAATGCATTTAGGTGCAGCGTTGATTTATAGTTCTGTAGAGGTAGAGCTACTGATTGGATGCGGGGGCTTCACCGCCTACCAATTCCTGACAAACTCCGAATGCTACAGAATGTTGATCAGCAGTGAGGGCATGGGTGCTAAGGTCCATGTCCGAGAGGGAAAGAACCCAGACCATCAGCTAAGGTCCCCAAATGTATGTTAAGTTGAATAAACGAGGTTGAACTGCTTAGACAGCTAGGATGTTGGCTTGGAAGCAGCCATTCATTTAAAGAGTGCGTAACAGCTCACTAGTCGAGCGGTTCGGCATGGATAATAATCGGGCATAAACATACTACCGAAGCTATGGATTTATAATTTATTATAAGTGGTAGGGGAGCATTGTAGTGTCGTCGAAGGTGTACTGTGAGGTATGCTGGAGAAGCTACAAAAGAAAATGTAGGCATAAGTAACGATAATGCGGGCGAGAAACCCGCACACCGAAAGACCAAGGTTTCCCCGGCTATGCTAATCAGCCGGGGGTCAGTCGGGACCTAACGCGAACCCGAAAGGGGAAGTGGATGGACAACAGGTTAATATTCCTGTACCTGCCCGCGCTAAAAGCGACGGAGGCGAAAAGTTGGTGCGCACTGACGGAATAGTGCGTTGAAGCGAGTGGTAACACCGCGATAGTACACTGAGGCCACGGCCAAGGTGATAATCCAGCAAATCGACTTCCAAGAAAAGCGAGCGAGGCAGCCCGTACCCCAAACCGACACAGGTGGTTGGGATGAGAATTCTAAGGTGCTCGAGAGATTCATGGCTAAGGAACTAGGCAAAATCGGCCCGTAACTTCGGGAGAAGGGTCGCCCCGCTTCGGCGGGGCCGCAGTGAAGAGGTCCAGGCGACTGTTTATCAAAAACACAGGGCTCTGCTAAATCGAAAGATGATGTATAGGGCCTGACACCTGCCCGGTGCTGGAAGGTTAAGTGGAGGGTTTAGCTTCGGCGAAGACCTGAAATGAAGCCCCAGTAAACGGCGGCCGTAACTATAACGGTCCTAAGGTAGCGAAATTCCTTGTCGGGTAAGTTCCGACCTGCACGAATGGTGCAACGATCTGGACACTGTCTCAGCCATGAGCTCGGTGAAATTGTAGTATCGGTGAAGATGCCGGTTACCCGCAGTGGGACGAAAAGACCCCGTGAACCTTTACTATAGCTTAGTATTGGCTCTGGACAAGTAATGTGTAGGATAGGTGGGAGACTTTGAAGCGGCATCGCTAGGTGCTGTGGAGTCATTGTTGAAATACCACCCTTTGCTTGTCTGGCGTCTAACCCCAGCGATGGGGGACAGTGCTTGGTGGGTAGTTTGACTGGGGTGGTCGCCTCCAAAAGAGTAACGGAGGCTTCTAAAGGTCCCCTCAGCACGCTTGGTAACCGTGCGTAGAGTGCAATGGCATAAGGGGGCTTGACTGGGAGACATACAGGTCGATCAGGTACGAAAGTAGAGCATAGTGATCCGGTGGTTCCGCATGGAAGGGCCATCGCTCAAAGGATAAAAGGTACTCCGGGGATAACAGGCTGATCTCCCCCAAGAGCTCATATCGACGGGGGGTTTGGCACCTCGATGTCGGCTCGTCACATCCTGGGGCTGGAGAAGGTCCCAAGGGTTGGGCTGTTCGCCCATTAAAGTGGCACGCGAGCTGGGTTCAGAACGTCGTGAGACAGTTCGGTCTCTATCTACTGTGGGCGTTAGAAATTTGAGTGGACCTGACCCTAGTACGAGAGGACCGGGTTGGACGAACCTCTGGTGTACCAGTTGTTCCGCCAGGAGCATTGCTGGGTAGCTACGTTCGGAAGGGATAAGCGCTGAAAGCATATAAGCGCGAAACCCACCACAAGATGAGATTTCTTTAAAGGGCCGTGGAAGACTACCACGTTGATAGGCCGTAGGTGCAAGGGCAGTAATGTCTGTAGCCGAGCGGTACTAATAGCCCGTGGGCTTGCTGTGCGCCCGTTCTTTTCAAAACAGTGATTTATCGAACGTTTTATACATGTATATCTTTCTTCAGTATGTCAACTCATACGGTTGTGCCCCGGTAAAACGGGGCGCCTTCCGCAAAAGCCTAGGGTGGCCATTGCGACGGGGCTCACCTCTTACCATTCCGAACAGAGAAGTTAAGCCCGTCAGCGCCGATGGTACTGCGATCCAGTGGGAGAGTAGGTCGCCGCCTTTTTTCAAGTGCCCCGATGACATTATGTCGTCGGGGCATTTTTTTTTTCGCAATTTTTGAGATTGTTAAATGGCTATATAGCATTAAGAACACTTTCCTAAATTCAATACACTTCCATAAAATTGTCACGGTTTAAGACTTGATTTCTTTTTATAGATTCAATACTTCAAATTATAACCGTCTATAGATTCTATAACTTTATTTGCCTAAATTTATCTGCTTAATTAAAATTAGTGCGTTTTTTCTGCACCGCTAAATGAATTGGATATAGAATGAACAGTAATAAAGAACTAGAACTGGCTTGGGATTTTGTCAATCAAACAGATAGGCATATTTTTTTAACAGGAAAAGCTGGTACTGGTAAGACTACTTTTTTAAAACGCTTAAAGAAAGAATCACTTAAAAGAATGGTAGTTGTAGCACCTACAGGTGTTGCCGCTATTAATGCTAAAGGAGTGACGATACATTCATTTTTTCAGCTAGCTTTTGGTCCAATTCTACCAGATGGTTCTTCTAATAATGATACGGGCTTTAAGAGGAATTTCAACAAGACCAAAATCAATATTATCAAGTCTTTGGATTTACTAGTTATTGATGAAATTAGTATGGTTCGTTGTGACCTGCTTGATGGGATTGATCAAACATTACGTAGATACAGAGATCGTGGTCAAGTTTTTGGAGGTGTTCAGGTACTAATGATTGGTGATCTGCAGCAATTATCTCCAGTGGTTAGAGGAAATGAGTGGTCTATATTGAATCCATATTATGAGACGCCTTTCTTTTTTAGCAGTAGAGCCTACAAAGAGTGTGATGCACTTACTATAGAATTACAACATATTTATCGGCAAGACAACCCTACTTTTATTCAAATTTTGAATGAAATACGGACAAATTCCCTGACTTCTGTGTCGGCCGATGAATTAAACAAAAGATATCAACCCGATTTTCAACCTAAAGAGGAGGAAGGATATGTGTCTTTAACCACTCATAATTATAAAGCAAAAAGCGTCAATGCTAATGAGCTTAAAGCGCTTAATGGCACTGTTTATAATTATGAAGCTAAGATAGAAGGCAAGTTTCCTGAGTTTTCATACCCAAATGAATCAAGCCTAGAACTCAAAGTTGGGGCACAAGTGATGTTTGTTAAAAATGATACTTCAGCAGATAAACTCTATTTCAATGGGAAAATTGGAAAGGTCATACAATTGGATAAAGAAACCATTACGGTAAAATGTCCAGATGATAATTATACTATTGAAGTAACTCCAGAAACGTGGGAAAATATCAATTATACTTTAAATCCCGAAACTAAAGCGATCTCAGAACAAAAGCTAGGCTCATATATTCAAATGCCTTTAAGGCTGGCTTGGGCTATTACCATTCATAAAAGCCAGGGTTTAACTTTTGAGAGAGCTATTATTGATTCTCAAGGTGCTTTTGCTCATGGTCAAACTTATGTTGCATTAAGCCGCTGTAAATCATTAGAGGGGCTGGTGCTTCGTAATAAAATTGAGCCGAATCAAATTATTAACGATCAACACGTCAATACGTTCAATAAACAATCAGAAGATAACCAACCAGATGAACACCAATTAATTACTTCACGCGTGGTTTATCAATTAGGTCTCATTTCAGAATTATTCAATTACTATGAGTTTTTAATTCCCATAAGTAGGATTTTGGATATCTATTATAAAAATAGAAGTAGCATTAAAGGGAATCTTTCAGAGGTAATCACAGAGATTAAACTAGAGGTTACCAATTTATTAAAAGTAGCTAACGGATTTAAATTTCAATTACAGCAACTTACAGAGTCACATAGTTTGCCAGAATCTGATGAAAATATACAGGAACGTTTCAGAAAAGCTATATCCTATTTTGATGTAGAAACAGAAAAAAACATAACAGGGCCTTTTGAGTCTATTGTATTTACAACAGATAACAAAGCTGTTCAAACCGATCTTAAAAAACATTTGGAAACATTTGAAGTACAATTAAAATTGAAGCAGCTGTTTTTTAAGAAATTGATTAACGGATTTAAAGTGACACAATATTTAGCCTTGCGAGCTAGTGGGAAAATTGAGATTAGCGAACAGAAGCAAAAATCAAAGCCTAAAAAAGTTAATATTGTTGGGACAAGTCATGTTGATTTGTTTGAACGTTTACGTGTTTTTCGTAACGATACTGCTGAGGAGTTAGATCTGATCCATTACCAAATATTTTCTCAAAAATCGCTGTATGAGATGTGTGAACTATTACCAACTACAAAGGGGCAACTCGTTAAGATAAATGGTTTTGGAAAGGTGAGAGTTAAAAAATACGGTGAAGAGATTTTAGATATTATTACATCCTATTGTCGCGAAAATGATATTGATGTGGTCAACGGTACCGACGATGACGTTTATGAAGCCGAAAGCACAAAAAAAACAAAGCAAGCTTCTAATCTCATTTCCTTAGACTTATTTACAGGAGGAAAATCTCTAGAAGAAATAGCTGAAGAAAGGGGACTTGCCGTCAACACTATATTTGGTCACTTGGCTAGTTTTGTGGAAACAGGAGAGGTAAAGCCTACGGATTTAGTATCTGAAGCGCATTTTAAGGAACTTCAAAATTTAATTCCGAAATACAAATTTGACTCGCTTTCAGAGCTTAAAAGTCAATTAGATGATAAATATTCTTATCACGAGATTCGGATTGTCTTAAAAGAAATAGCTCAATAACTATTAAAAAGCAAAAAGACGTCATTAGTATGACGTCTTTTTTTTATTTATCAGAAAAAAATATTTAAAGTTTTATCCGTTAATCACACCTCGAGAAATTACGATTTTTTGAATTTCAGAAGTTCCCTCGTAAATCTGGGTGATTTTGGCATCACGCATCAAGCGCTCAACATGATATTCCTTAACAAAACCATTACCACCGTGAATTTGAACGGCTTCAACAGACTGTTCCATGGCCACTTTTGAAGCATATAACTTTGCCATCGCACTTGCCATATCATAGTTGTGACCCTGATCTTTTTCCCAGGCTGCTTTCATCACTAAAAGTCTAGCCGCCTCTATTTCGGTATACATGTCTGCCAATTTAAAAGCTATGGCTTGATGATTACAGATTTCAGTACCAAAGGCCTTTCTTTCTTTCGAATATTTTAAAGCCAATTCATAAGCTCCAGAAGCAATACCTAAAGCTTGTGCTGCAATACCAATTCTACCGCCGGATAGTGTTTTCATTGCGAATTTAAACCCGAATCCATCAGCACCAATCCTATTTTCTTTAGGCACTTTGACATCATTGAACTGAAGGGTGTGGGTGTCACTACCACGAATTCCCAATTTATCTTCCTTAGGTCCAATACTAAAACCTTCTAATCCTTTTTCAACAATAAAAGCATTAATACCATGATGGCCTTTACTTCTATCGGTTTGGGCAATAACTAAATAAACGTCACTTCGCCCTCCATTGGTAATCCAGTTTTTAGTACCGTTAATGACGTAATGGTCACCTTTGTCAATGGCAGTGGTGGCTTGTGATGTTGCATCACTTCCTGCTTCTGGCTCACTAAGACAGAAGGCACCAACAAATTCTCCAGTGCATAATTTGGTTAAGTATTTTTGTTTTTGTTCTTCAGAGCCGTACGTTTCTATACCGTAACAAACTAAAGAGTTATTTACAGATACAATGACAGAAGCTGAAGCATCAATTTTTGATAATTCTTCCATAACCAATACGTAAGAGATGGCATCCATACCACTTCCGCCGTACTTTGGATCGGTCATGATACCCATAAAACCAAGATCTCCCATTTTTTTTACCAATTCTTGAGGAAATACTTGTTTTTCGTCACGTTCTATGACACCAGGTAAAAGTTCGGTTTGAGCAAAATCACGAGCGGCATCTCGTATCAGTTTATGTTCTTCTGTAAGGCTAAAATCCATGTTACGTTATTAATTTGATAAAAATAGACTGCAAAGATAACGGTTTAATGTCTTTTTTTCAACAGGAATACATAATTTTACATGATATGATAAAATCAGATTATAAGGTCATTGGTGTGATGTCTGGGACGTCATTAGACGGCATAGATTTAGCTTATATCACATTCCGTTTTGCAGATAAGGTTGGGTTTGAAATTCAGCATGCAGAGACTGTTGCTTATAGTAACACTTGGCGAAAGCAACTTTCTAAGTTAACAGAGATGGAACTTGATGATCTTAAACGATTAGATAATTCTTACACAGTTTATCTTTCCGAGGTGATCAATAATTTTATTAAAACACATCGTCTTGATGATGTTGATGCGATATGTTCTCATGGGCATACGGCGCTTCATCGACCACAGGATGGATTGACCTATCAAATAGGTAATTTACCGGTTTTAGCGGAGTTGACTAATCATAAAGTAGTTTGTGATTTTAGGGTTCAAGATGTAAAACTTGGAGGGCAAGGCGCACCTTTGGTACCTATTGGAGACCAATTGTTGTTTTCCAACTATGATTATTGTATTAATCTCGGTGGTTTTGCTAATATTTCTTTTGAAGAGGAAGGTCTACGGATTGCTTATGATATCTGTCCCGTAAATACCGTGCTCAATTATTATGCAGAATTATTAGGAGAGAGCTATGATGCTGAAGGTAAAATAGCGGCTTCTGGAAAAGTAGATCAAACGCTGTTACAGCAATTGAATGAATTGCCGTTTTACAAGATGAGTTCGCCAAAGTCTCTAGGTTTAGAATGGGTAAAACATACGGTTTTGCCAATTATAGATACTTTTGACTTAGCTATCCCAGATGTTATTGCGACATTTACAGAACACGTAGCAGTACAAATTGCTGCAGTGGTGCATAAAGATTCAAAGATTTTATGTACCGGCGGCGGCACCTACAATACGTATTTATTATCTCGAATTGAGCACTTGAAAGACATTGAAATAACACACACAAAAAAGAATCTGATTGAATTTAAGGAAGCTCTAATTTTTGGTCTTTTAGGAGTTCTTAAACTACGAGATGCAATTAATTGTTTGGCAAGTGTTACTGGAGCTTGCCATGACCATAGTTCTGGCGAAATTTATAATCCGTAAAAATATCGTAAAATTAATATTTAGCGATTTTTAGTTTTTTATATTTGTTTCAGAATAAACTACTCTATGAACAATATATTTTCCCATTCTATTAATATACTTTTTAACAAGAACATGCTACTGTTAGCTAACAAACTAGAATTCAATATTTTTAGATGAAAGATTTACTTCAAAAGTACGAGGAAAAGACACCAGAAATCATATTTAATTGGAAAGATCCCGAAACAGAAGCAGAGGGCTGGACAGTTATTAACTCTTTACGTGGAGGTGCTGCCGGTGGCGGAACTAGAATGCGAAAAGGCTTAGATATCAATGAAGTCTTGTCTTTGGCCAAAACCATGGAGGTTAAATTTACTGTTTCAGGTCCAGCTATTGGTGGTGCTAAATCAGGTATTAATTTTGACCCTAATGATCCAAGAAAGAAAGGGGTTTTAGAGCGCTGGTATGCCGCGGTATCGCCATTGCTTAAAAGTTACTACGGTACAGGAGGAGACCTTAATGTAGATGAAATTCATGAAGTGATCCCTATTACTGAACAAAGTGGTGTTTGGCATCCACAAGAAGGGGTGTTTGAAGGTCACTTTAGACCCACTCAAGCAGATAAAATTAATAGAATTGGCCAGCTAAGACATGGTGTAATTAAGGTTATAGAAAACCCAAAATATTCACCAAACGTGTCTAGAAAATATACCATTGCCGATATGATAACTGGTTTTGGCGTAGCAGAAGCAGCTAAGCATTTTTATGATATCCATGGCGATTCCATTGTTGGAAAACGTGCTATTGTTCAAGGATTTGGTAATGTTGGTGCCGCAGCTGCATTTTATTTAGCACAAATGGGCGCTAAAGTTGTAGGAATCATCGATATTGCTGGTGGTTTAATTAATGAGGAGGGTTTTACTTTTAATGAAATCACAGACCTTTATCTTAATAAAGTAGGCAATACCCTGGCAAGTGATCACCTCATTCCTTTTTCTGAAATCAACGAAAAAATCTGGTCTTTAGAAACAGAAGTGTTTGCACCATGTGCCGCTTCTCGTTTAGTGACGCAAGACCAAATTGACCAAATGATTGAAACTGGTCTTGAAGTCGTGTCTTGTGGAGCTAATGTGCCTTTTGCAGATAAAGAAATTTTCTTTGGAAGTATTATGGAACACACTGACCAAAAGGTGAGCTTAATTCCCGACTTTATCTCTAATTGTGGGATGGCTCGAGTGTTTGCTTACTTCATGGAACGTAAAGTACAAATGACCGATGAGGCTATTTTTAGCGACACTTCAGAAATTATAAGAAAAGCCTTAGAGAAGGTTTACGAAAAAAATAATAATAAAACAGGCGTTAGTGCAACAGCATTTGAAATTGCGCTAAGTCAATTGATATAAACACATTATTATGGAAACCATTATAATCATTGTATTCGTCATAGGATATCTAGCGATTACCGTCGAACACAGCATAAAAATAGATAAATTAATTCCAGCCTTGGTCATGATGGCCATAAGTTGGGCGCTCATATCACTAGGGATTGACGGCTTTACGCAATGGTTTGATTCTGGAAACCATAACCTGATTGAAGACTTTGGCACATTTGCTCATGAGGTCAAGATGGAGCAAATGGAAGAGACCCTATTACACCACCTTGGTAAAACCGCAGAGATTTTGGTGTTCTTATTGGGAGCGATGACTATTGTTGAGATCATTGATTATTTCGACGGGTTCTCTACAATAAAGAACTTTATTAAAACCAAAAGCAAAAAGCGTATTTTATGGCTTTTCGGTTTTTTAGCTTTCTTTCTATCAGCTATTATTGACAATCTTACCGCAACCATAGTACTCATTTCTATATTACAAAAATTAGTGTATGATAGAGACATCAGAATATGGTACGCGGGCCTTATAATTATTGCCGCCAATGCGGGTGGAGCATGGTCTCCAATTGGAGACGTTACCACAACGATGCTGTGGATTGGTAATAAAGTGACCACAGGACACTTGTTTGTGTACCTTTTTCTCCCTTCGCTTATCTGTATGCTCGTGCCATTTTTTATAGCCTCATTTCTACCTGTGTTTAAGGGCAAATTACCCGAAAATACAGATGACAGAGCAGATGAGCCTAAAAACAAATTTAGCTCTACAATGTTATATTTAGGTTTAGGTGGTATTGTCTCAGTACCTGTATTTAAAACAGTGACGCACCTTCCGCCATATGTTGGGATGATGTTGGCCTTAGGTATCGTGGCTATTTTTGCTGAAATTTATAGTAACTCTAAGTTTAGCATGTCAAGTCAAGATTCCGAAGAGAGTGACGCACACGCCTCACATAGCCCAGTACATCATTCGTTATCTAAAATTGAGCTACCAAGTATCTTATTCTTTCTCGGTATTTTAATGGCTGTTGCTGCTTTAGAATCTTTAGGTATTCTATTTAACTTTGCAGGATCCTTACAAGAAAATATGCCCATGTTAGGGACAGAGCTTCATGGAGAAGGTGTGTCTGATCTTGTGATCTTGTTGCTAGGTGTTGGTTCGGCGGTTATTGATAATGTACCATTGGTTGCGGCAAGTTTAGGGATGTTCTCATTGCCAACAGATAATGAATTATGGCATTTTATTGCTTATTCTGCAGGTACTGGGGGTAGTATGTTGATCATTGGTTCTGCTGCAGGTGTTGTGGCTATGGGAATGGAGAAGATAGACTTTTTCTGGTATCTCAAAAAAATCTCTTGGTTGGCATTAATTGGCTTTTTAGCAGGTGCAATTGCCTTTATGTTTACGAGAACTATATTTTAAACCGTATACTTTCTTCGGAATTTATACGTTAACTCACTAATTGAATCCAATCTTAACCGATAGTTTATGTTATTACTCAGTAATATGCAAGATGGGGCAGAGCTTATTCCAGAACAAGAATCTGTAGAAAAAAGCCTCTCTGTTATAGAATTAATTAGCAGTGGAGGAAGCGCCGGAATCATTATCATGCTCTTGCTTTTTCTACTTTTAATTGCCGCAATTTATATATATTTCGAGCGACTCTTTGCCATAAAGGCGGCATCAAAAATTGATGGGAATTTTATGAATCAAATCAAGGATCATGTTTCTAACGGAAAGATTGATTCTGCTCAAATGTTATGCGCTCAAGTCAACTCTCCAGTATCGCGACTAATCAATAAGGGGATAACCCGCATTGGTAAGCCTTTAGAAGACATCAATACAGCAATAGAAAATGCAGGTAGATTAGAAGTTTATAGCCTAGAAAAGAATGTAAGTGTACTTGCTACTATTTCTGGAGTTGCTCCAATGATTGGATTTTTAGGGACTGTAATTGGGATGATATTATCCATTTTTGAAATCGCTAATTCTGGTGGGCAAATTGATATCAAACAATTATCTGATGGATTGTACACGGCGATGACCACAACCGTGGGAGGTCTTATCGTTGGTATTGTTGCCTACATGGCCTATAACCATTTAGTGGTCAAGACCGATAAGGTTATTTATCAAATGGAAGCTAACTCGCTTGAGTTTTTAGATCATTTAAATGAGCCTATTTAATGAAGATTAGAGGACGAAATAAGGTCACGCCAGAGTTCAATATGTCATCAATGACAGATATTGTGTTCCTGCTATTGATATTTTTTATGTTGGCCTCAACCTTGGTTACCACAAATGCTATAGATATTCTTTTACCAAAAGCAGATGGAAAAACTGAAAACAAACAATCCATTGCGGTCAGTATCACTAAAGATCTCAATTACTATATAGATCAAAAACTGGTTGGTCAAAGTGTTCTAGAGAACGAGTTAGTGAGTGTATTATCGCAACAAGATCAACCTACTATTGTATTGCGTGCAGAAAAATCTGTACCGGTTGAGAATGTTGTAAAGGTTATGGATATCGCTAACCGTAATAAATTTAAAGTGATTTTAGCGGTAAAGCCTAATGATTAGGTTTTCTGGAATAGAACTTGTATTGCAACACCCATGAAATATTTAGAAACCAAACACGAACGTAACTCTGCGAAGATCACCACACTTATTGTGTTGATTTTGGTGTTGTTGTTATTTGTGGTTGGTGCTCCTTATATGGATCCTCCAGAAGAGTACGGTGTAGCCGTTAATTTCGGTAATTCTGATGTAGGCAGCGGAAATATTCAACCTTTAAAACCGGTGAAGTCTGAGGTTAGAGAGCAAGCCAAAGAGCCTCAGATTGAGAAAACTAAAGTTGAAGAATCAAAAGCGCAGCCCACAAAATCTGAATCTCCTGCTGAAAAAGTGCTTACGGCAGACAACGCAGAAGTGATTGCCATGAAAAAGCAAAAAGACGCGGCAGATGCAAAGAGCAGAGCAGAAGCAGAGGCTAAAGCAAAAGCAGAGCGTGTTGAGCAGGAAAAGAAAGCTGCGGAAGAGAAAAAGCGCCAAGCGGAAGAAGCTAAAAAGAAAAAATTAGATGCCTTAATTGGTGGCGTTAAAAAATCAGAAGGAACCGAGACCGGTGGCGAAGGCCCTGGAGATGGCCCTGGAGATAAAGGTCAATTAGATGGAAATCCATATGCTCCTAGTTATTTTGGAGGTTCTGGACCTGGAAAAGGAGGCGTTGGTTCTGGTCTTGGAGGACGAGGTGGTGCCACTAAAAAAATATTCAAGCAAGATTGTAACGAAACTGGATTAGTTGTGGTTAGAATTGTTGTCAATAGAAGTGGTAGTGTTGTTGAAGCGCAACCTGGTATTAAAGGCACGACCAATACAAACCCTTGCCTATTAGAGCCTGCTAAAAAAATTGCATTATCTCATAAATGGCCTGCCGATGCTAATGCTCCAGATCGTCAAATAGGATTTGTTAGTATTAATTTTGATGTAAGTCAGTAACATGAACTATCAAGATACGGTAAGTTGGATGTTCCAACAATTGCCCATGTACCAAAATCAGGGTAAGACGGCCTTCAAAAAAGATTTAACGAATACGCTTAAGTTAGCCGAACACCTCGGTAATCCCCATCAGAAATTTAAATCGATACATGTAGCCGGTACTAACGGAAAGGGTTCTGTGAGTCACGCCCTGTCATCTGTATTACAAGAAGCTGGTTATAAAGTAGGTCTTTATACGTCACCGCACCTTAAGGATTTTAGAGAACGAATTAAAATAGACGGAATAGAGGTCAGTGAGCGCTTTGTAATAGACTTTATTGCTAGTAATAAAGATTTTCTCGAGACACAGTCCTTGTCATTTTTTGAAATGACCGTGGGGATGGCTTTCGATTATTTTTCTAAGGAAAAGGTAGACCTCGCCATTATAGAAGTTGGTTTAGGCGGGAGATTAGATTCTACAAATATTATCACCCCTCAAGTTTCGGTCATCACCAATATTGGTTTGGATCACGTTCAATTTTTAGGGAATACTCATGAGCTCATCGCTAAAGAAAAGGCGGGTATCATAAAAACAAATGTTCCAGTGGTCATTGGCGAGACTCAAACTGAAACTTTACCTGTATTTAGAGCAGTTGCTAAAAAGCATAAAAGTGACATATTCTTTTCAGATCAATTGATCACTAAGGATTATGAAATGGATCTCAAAGGTGCTTATCAAAAGCACAATTCAAAGACAGTAGTACAAACCACGTCTGTTCTGCGTGAAGTGGGTTTTAAAATTTCCGAAGAAGAACTCAGATTGGGATTACTCAACGTTGTAAAAAACACCGGTTTCAAAGGTCGTTGGCAAACGTTAAGCGAAAAACCAAAGATTGTATGTGATACTGCGCATAATCGTGAAGGTTTAAGTTACGTCATTGAGCAACTTAAAAACGAAAAATTTGATGCCCTGCATATTGTTTTTGGAGTGGTCAACGATAAAGATTTGACTTCAATTTTACCGTTAATGCCCAAGAAGGCAAGCTATTATTTCTGCAAACCCAATATACCAAGAGGTCTCGATGCTAAAACGCTAAAGGCGACTTTTCTGAAAAATGGATTTATTGGCAATGCTTATGACAGTGTTGCTGAGGCGCTTCAGACTGCCAAGAAAAATGCTTCTAAGAATGATTTTATCTATATAGGCGGCAGTACTTTTGTTGTTGCTGAAGTTGTCTAAACTCACCTCCAATCCATCTATTTTTACATCTACTATAAATATTGCTTAGTTTATAGCTTAAGTCATATGGTGCCATTATTTGCTTGAATCAACTAATGATTCTGACTTTATAGCTTTATTTTCAGCACCTAACAAAATAATTTTATTATGAAGGAAAAAATAAAGAAAATAGCTAGAGCTGGTTATGCCTCTAAGGGCGTCGTTTATGGTCTTACAGGAATATTGGCCTTTGGTGCAGCCGCTGGATTAGGTGGTAGTTCAGAAGGTAAGGTTGGCGTATTAGAGTATTTACAAAAACAGCCCATGGGTAATGTACTTTTGGGAATTATGGGCGTGGGTTTATTATGTTATGCATTTTGGAGGTTATTTCAAAGCATAAAAGATCCTGAAAATATTGGGAGCGAAGCAAAGGACATTGCCAAACGCATTGGTTTTTTCTTTAGTGGCATCGTTTATTTAGGTTTAGGTGTTTTTGCTATTTATAAGATTATAGGGTCTCCTTCAAGCGGTGGCGGCGGAAGTAAAGCGCAGATGATTCCGACGGAATATTTACCATACATATTTTATGCTATTGCTGCAGGATTAGCTATAAAATCCATTTTTCAATTTGTAAAGGCTTATAAGGGGAACTTCTTAAGTAAATTTCAATTAGGATCTGTATCTGATGCAAAGACCGTAAAAACGATTAAATGGATGGGATATTCAGGTATGATTGCACGAGGAGTGGTTACAGGGATTGTGTCTTTTTTCTTTTATAAGGCGGCAGACACTGCGAGCACACAAAACATAAAAGGTACTTCAGAGGCTTTTAATTTTCTTAGAGAAAGTTCTGGACCATGGCTGGTTGGTTTAGTGGCATTTGGTTTGATTTGCTATGGCGGATACATGATTATAATGGCTAAATACCGTAGGTTTAAGGCTTAGATTTATCTCGCTTATATTGTTTATTAGACATAAAAAAAAGGCCCGAGTAATTACTCGAGCCTTTTTTTATTATGCAGTTGATAAACGTTTATCTAGAATAGATAACTTTAGGATTGTTCAATTCCTTTTTCAGCTCATCTGTATTTTCTAAATAATCGTATTGCGTATTAAAAACACGATCAGGCTTAGTTCCTACAATATAGTATTTCACATTCAAGTCTGGTGCGTTTAAAGACACTTGGTCAGACACTCGCATTTTTTTATCACCTATTTCTTTATCAGTTGATTCTAATTTAGCAATAACATATAAATTATTATTTGCTGCCCAAATCTCGGTGATATCAAGTTCGTGCTCCATATCGGTAACTTCAGCTTCTACCATTAAAGTACGCTCCATTTTTTCGCCAGCATCAGGCATATCTACATCTAAATAAGGAACTTCAACTTCCTCTTCTTCCATAACGATCACCACTTTTGGCACTTCTACCATCTTTGTTTTGGTACCTACGTTTACGTCGGCCCAATCAACGTCGTATTCTGGTAATTCTCCAGCTTCTGCATCAACGTCAACATCAACTTCAGGTAATTCACCTTTTTCTTCTTTCTTTACATCACAGGCCATAAATAATGAGCTCGCAATAGCAATTATAAGTAATTTCTTCATTGTAAATAATTTTTTGGTTATTAGTATAAATAAGCTCTAATGAACTTATATGTCTCGTAATGGCAATTTAACACCCAAAATTGATTAAATCGTGCTGTATCCATAGCATCATTGCCTTAATGCCCATTATGGTTGTTTATAAGCTTAATATGAGATCATTATAGCGTAAATTGGGTTTTTGGCACTGAAGCCAGCCTTGAGCACCTTTAATGGATTGAAAAAAAATCAATAAAAACGATGTTGTTTTACGTGAAAATGTTTTGCAGTTTAAAAAAGTAAATTATCTTTGCAGTCCTAATAATTAGGGCGCATAGCTCAGTTGGTTCAGAGCACTTGGTTTACACCCAAGGGGTCGGGGGTTCGAATCCCTCTGCGCCCACAAAAATTTATCCCGATTTGCATTAGCAGATCGGGATTTTTGTTTTTATCGGGATGGAAGTTTTTCTTAGAATTCCATTGAAAATGATACTTCTAAAAACTCAAAAAGACAGCACTTAATTGATGCTATGAGCTATTTTAACACGTAGTCACTTAAAAAATAGTAGTGCTACGATAATTTCTGGATAAGGGCTACATATCGAAAACCTAAAGTCAAAGATGGTTTGAAATTTTGCTATATGGTTATTGCTTTTACTATAAATTCATCTAAAGGCTTATATTTTAAATAGGCATCTTCAACTAAATCAATAAAGTGATCACTGGTGACTTGATCTTCTGTTAAGTCTATAGTTGCTGTAAAGCTCTTATTATTTATCAGCTCTATGTATTGATGGTCTTTATCATAATTTTGGGGCGAAGTCACTAATTTATCATCGTATTGATTCAAGCCACCATAAAAGGATGTGAATTGCTTTGCATTGATGATATTCTCCAAACGCTCGCCATTATAATCTATAGCTGCTCTAATCTTTTCGAGATCTTCTTTTGGAGGATGGTATAATCCACCACCTATAAACGATTCATCTGGTCCTATAGAAATAAAGAATGTAGAAACGCCTTTGGTTTTGGTTCCTGAAGGGGTGCAGGTCACGTGGTTTTTGTAGACGGGTTTATTAGGATGAAACCTACGGTTATTATTGATTCTGCTAATGGTATTCTTGGGCTCTACTCTTTCAAAATGAGGATCGTGTTTTGATAAACGATCGAGGATGAGCTGAATTTCATGAAGCCAGCACGCTTTCATAGTGTGATAGCGGTCTCTGTTTTCATCCATCCACTCTTTAGAGTTATTATTTCTCAAATCTCTTAAAAATCTAAATATATAGCCTTTATCTACCATAGGATTGTTTGGTTACGGTTGTTATAGTGTTTTTAAATTGATAGATCTAAAGTTACGTATTTGTCAAAGGAAATTATAAAGCAAATCTTGATTTTCATTAGAAAAGGTTTAAATTTGATCCTTCTTAAAACGGGTCATTAACTCAGTTGGTTCAGAGTGTTACCTTGACAGGGTAGAAGTCACTGGTTCGAATCCAGTATGACCCACAGAAAAATTCCGATTTGTAATTTCAAATCGGATTTTTTTATGCTTTAACATGGGTTTTTTATGCTTCTAAGCTTTTAGAGAATTACTAAATTAAATCCAAAACACGCTCCAATGCCATCCCTCTAGAGCCCTTAATAAGTAAACTTCCGTTTTTCAGATTGATAGGGTTGAAGTTTTGTTTGAAATCTTCAAAGGTTTCAAAAAGGAAACTGTTTTTAGAAGAGGATTGTGTGAGGTAGAAATTTTTTCCAACGAAATAAACCTGTTCTAGCTCAAGACCATTCACTAAGTCTACAATTAATTGATGTTCAGTTTTGGCATCATTCCCCAGCTCAAACATGTCTCCTAAAATCGCAAATTTAATAGTGTCTTTAGGTGCGGTAAAGCTCAGTAAGGCCGCTTTCATGCTTGTTGGATTTGCATTATAAGCATCTAATAAAATCTGTAATCCCTCTTTTCTAATAATTTGAGAACGATTGTTTTCTGGAATGTAACCTTCTATAGCACTAACAATATCTGTAGCATTTACTTTAAAGTATTGGCCAATCGCAATAGCTGCACAGATATTGCCAAAATTATAGGTACCCGTTAGATTTGTATTTATGGTTTTAGAATCAAATTTCACGCTGAGATAAGGGTGATCCTGATCTAGCAGCATGGACTTCCCAAATCTTATAAGTTGGTCATACGGTTCTGCTTGTTTAACTTGAAGTTCGTCTAATTCATTAATAAAAATAGTTTGATGATCAGCTCTGAGATAATCATAAAGTTCAGACTTTCCTTTAATGACACCATCGACGCCTCCAAAGCCTTCTAGATGCGCTTTTCCAAAGTTGGTAATCAATCCATAGTTAGGTTGTGCAATAGCGCAAAGAAAAGCGATCTCTTTTTGATGGTTTGCGCCCATTTCTACAACACCTATTTCTGTAGTAGCGTTCATCTTTAAAAGCGTAAGTGGGACACCTATATGATTATTAAGATTTCCCTTGGTGGCAGAGGTGTTGTGTTTTTTAGAAAGTACACAAGTGATGAGTTCTTTGGTGGTTGTTTTTCCGTTACTTCCTGTAAGGGCCAGTATAGGGATATTCAATTGGTTTCTGTGATGAGTTGCCAAGTCTTGCAGGGTTTGCAAAACATTCTCAACTAAAATACAGTGATCATTAACAAGGTATTTGGCATTATCGATTATGCAGTACATTGCGCCTCTTTTTAATGCTTCTTCAGCAAACGAGTTGCCGTCAAAATGATCTCCCTTTAGAGCAAAGAAAAGACAGTCTTTCGTGATTTTTCGAGTATCTGTACAAAGCTCAGAAGTACTTAAATATAGCGTATATAATTTTTCTAGTGTCATGAAATAAATGTAACAAAAAAGTCCCAACCAAAATGGTTAGGACTTTTTTTAGTCGTTAAAAAATATAAATTAGTTTCTTTTCTTACCGTTACCTTCAGTCTTAGAACCCACTCTAGACATTGCGCATCTAAAACCAATATAGTCTGTTGCCATATCTTGCGGGAAATAACGACGTTGCGCTGGATCAATCCAATAAGAACGATCTCTCCATGAACCTCCTTTGTAAACTCTTACTTCATCATTGATTAAAGAAGTTCGTTGATTTGATTTATCAAAAGACTTGATAATGTTTCCAGTGGAATCTCGTTGAATATCATGCTCTGGTGAGTTGTACATTTGGTGTGTACTAGCTTCTTCGGTCATGCCTTCATCAAAGTTGTCAGCATATTGACGAGAAGATCTTGCATCTCCATCTCTAAAGTTTCTGTTATCACTTTGGCTGAAATTTGTTCTCAAGTAAGTTTCATTTTCATCAATGCCCACTTGTAAAATTTCACCCGGAAGGTTTCTAGCAACCACTTGACCATTGCTTAAGGTATCGTAAACAATATCTTCTGGTGTTACAATTTTTACTGTACCATCTTCGGTAATTGCATTTTTAGTATAAACGTTTCCTCTATAGTAGTTGAAATCATTAAATTCATCATCTACGATTGGTCTGTAAACATCGGCTACCCATTCTGCAACGTTACCTGCCATGTCATAAAGTCCGTAAGCATTAGGCTCATAAGACATTACTTGTGCAGTAATATCTGCACCATCGTCAGACCATCCTGCGATTCCACCATAATCACCTTTACTTTGCTTAAAGTTGGCCAATTGGTCACCTTTGGTCTTACGTTTTCCAGAACGTGTGTACTGGCCATCCCAAGGATATTTCTTACGACCTCTATAAACGTTAAAACTTCTTAATTCACTCATCCCTAAAGCTGCATATTCCCATTCTGCCTCGGTTGGTAGTCTATAATCTGGACTAATTAATCCAGACTCTCTACGAGCATATGTATTTATGGTATCTCCAGAAGCTGTTGTTTGAACTCGTCTTCTTGATTTCTCAGGATTAATAATAGAATCATTACCACCATAAGTTTCAGTAGGAGCATTAATGTATGTGTCAACATTAAAGTTGCTTTCTGCTGAAGAATTTAGGTGAGAACCACGTTCTAAGTATCCAGCGTCTTGTAAAGACATTTCTGCAACTCTATCAGTTCTCCAATTTGCAAATTCTACTGCTTGAATCCAGCTTACGCCTACAACAGGATATTCACCGTAACCAGGGTGGCGTAGGTAATTTTCTGTCATTGTTTCTGCGTAACCCAATCTATTTCTCCATACTAAAGTATCTGGAAGAACACCCTTATAAATTAATCTAAAGTTTTCTTCTTCTGGCGGATACGTTCTTTTTACCCAATCTAAAAATTCTAGATACATTTTGTTGGTCACCTCAGTTTCGTCCATATAGAACGATTGAATGTGCTGTTGGTTTGGAGAGTTGTTCCAATCATGCATAACATCATCGGCAACTTTACCCATTGTAAATGTACCACCTTCAATAAATACTAATCCAGGACCCGCTTCTTGTTCTTGGAATTGATCATTGTACTGGAAGCCTCCATCTCGATCATTAATCTGCCAACCTGTGGCGCGAGACGTACTGTTGCTAGAATTTCTACTACAACCTACAATGGTCAAAGATATCATTAGGGCTACTAATACCTTTAGGCTTGAGATGTTTTTCATATTCATACTTTTTTAAGTAAGCTAATTAAATTTTAGAGACGCAATATAGCAATTAAAGAGAAACTGGCAAGAGTTTTTTTAAAATTCATCGAAAAAAACTGCATTTCATCCTCTTTTTTTAACACAATAACGGATTTTGAACCGTTTTATCGGTATGTTATGTTTTCATTAACGAAACAATAAATTAAATATTGTTGTAATTTTGAATAAAAAAGGAAGACTTCATAATAAGAGTCTACTAAGGTCGTTAACTATTATATGAAAAAAGGATTACTCACCGCTTTTATAGTGTGTTGTTTTTTTGGTTTTGCCCAACAAAAACAATTTGAAATTCATTGGGACGGTACAAAGATAATGTCGACCTCTTCAACCCAGCTTGAGGTGCCAAATTTTGATAAGGAACATTTTAGTTTTTCCGAAGATAAAGGTTTGATATTTTATGCGCAATGGCCTATCTCAGTACTAGTGAACGAGCGTTCCTTGAATTTGAGCAATATATCTTATAGTGCAATATCTTCTGCTGAACTTAAAGATCTGCCATTACATCTTGTAACATCGGGTCCTAATGCAAAATTGATGAATGCCATAGACCGTGATCGGAAATCGGCATATCTAGAGCTTTCTCCTATCATAAAGGAAAACGGTGTTTTTAAAAAGATCACAAGTTTTAGCATTACCTATAGTAACAGATCCCAAACGGCTTCTAATAACTTTGCCCGTAACGGGGAAGAGCTTACCAACTCGGTATTAAATTCTGGCAGTTGGCATAAGTTTTATGTAGATAAGTCGGGTGTTTTTAAATTGACGAAAGGGTTTTTAAATCAAATTGGAGTCAATACAAATGTAGACCCACGCACCATTAAGATTTTTGGTAATGGGGGAGCCATGCTGCCCTTAATCAACGAAGATTTTTATCCTTTGGATCTTACAGAGAATGCCGTAAAATTTGTTGGAGAACAAGATGGTGTCTTTAATGATAACGATTTTATGCTTTTTTATGCTGAAGGTCCTCGTGAGTACAGTGAAGAGAGCAATACAAATATCAATTTATACACTGATCGTTCCTATTATTATGTTCAGGTTAGTGGCGGTTTTGGAAAACGGATACTTAATATGAGTCAGCCGTCCGCTCCTGCAAATCTTCAAATAAATACGTTTCGAGATTATAAATATTATGAAGTCGATGAGTTTAACATCGCAAAATTGGGAAGACGTTGGTTTGGAGACCGATTTGATGTTGAAAATCAACGGACTTATACATTCTCATTTCCAAATTTAGTGACCACAGAGACGGCGAGAATTAGAGTGTTGGCAGGTGCAATTAATGAGGGGACTACAACGGCAAACATGACTATTAACTTAAATGGCGAGGTTGTGGATAATTTACTGTTTCCAGCAACTGGGCCCAATAGTAACAACATAGGAAGTTCTGACCAATATAGTAATAATGTGCTTTTAACTTCACCGGAAGTTGTAGTTACTTTAACCTATGACAATGCAGGCAATCCATCTTCTGTTGGTTATCTAGATTTCATTTCTATTGAAGCTACAAGAAATTTACGTTTTGAGGGTAGCCAATTTCGTTTTAAAAATGATGACGTCATTACTGCAGATGGCGTTGTAGAATATACATTGGCAAATGCAGGTAATGTGCAAGAAGTCTGGGATATTTCAGATAAGTATAATGTGACTAGTGCGGTTAATCAAGATCAGGCCGCTAATTTTAATTTTAAAGCCTTTGCAGGGTCAGCAAAAAAATACCTTACGGTAACAAGCCTTAACTATTTTGAACCATTACGAGATGGCAATACATCTGTATCAAATCAAAATATTAAGGGCACCATTTTTCAAAACAGTCAAGGTGAATTTGAAGACATAGATTATTTAATCATTACGCCAACTATTCTGCGATCTAGTGCAGAGCGCTTGGCCCAAATCAATCGGGATCAAAATCAGTTAAATGTAAAAGTGGTGAGTCTAGATAATATTTATACGGAATTTAGCTCCGGAAATCAAGATATTGCCGCTATTAGAAACTTAGTGAAGTATGTCTATGATCATGCGAGTAGTCCTGAAAATAGGGTTAAGTACCTCTGTCTCTTTGGCGATACGTCTTATGATTATAAGGACCGTTTGCAAAATAACACCAATTTGGTGCCCTCTTGGCATGCCATGAATAGTTTTAGCTTAACCAATGGATTTGTGTCTGACGATTTCTTCGGAATGATGGACCCAGAAGAAGGAAGTATGGCAACATCAAACCGATTGGACATTGCAGTGGGACGCATCGTGGCCGAGACGCCTCAACGCGCAAGAGATATGCTAGATAAAATTGATTTGCATTATGGTAAAGAAGCTTTTGGCAGCTGGCGTAATAATATTGTTATGATCTCTGATGATATTGATGAGGGGGGCGAAGGTGAGCTTCAACGTACCACAGATGGTATAGCCGATGAAATTTCCGAAGAAAAACCATTTATTAATGCTGTTAAAGTTCATTCCGATGCCTTTCAACAACAAGCAACATCCAGCGGGGAACGCTATCCTGAGGCGAGTAATGCGATTAAAGATGCGATTGAATTAGGAGCATTGGTTGTCAATTACTTTGGCCATGGTGGAGAAGACGGTCTAGCTGCCGAACGATTGTTTACAAAAGTTGATGCACAAGAAATTAGAAACCTCTGTAAGTTTAATTTATTTGTTACTGTAACTTGCGAGTATACCAAATTTGACAACCCATTAAGAGAAACAGCGGGAGAGCTTACCTATTGGAATAAGGAAGGCGGCGCCGTCGGTTTAATTACTACAACCAGAAGGATATTTTTATATACAGGTGTAGATTACAACGAGGTTTTAGAACAGTATTTGTTCTCTTATGGTTCTAGTGACTATCCAAGTATGGCAGAAGCATTACGCCAAACAAAAAACGATCCCGTAATAGCAGGGAATAATCAAAAAACCCTTGTATTTTTCATTGGGGATCCTGCCATGAAATTAGCACTGCCTAGACCAGATATAAAATTAACAGCCATTAATGATGTACCAATTGGTCAAGAGACCGATGTGCTTCAAGCGCTTGGTAGGGTAAAGATGTCTGGTAGGGTTTACGATTCTCAAGGTAATTTTCTTCCAAATTATAATGGCGTTCTTACGGCAACTGTTTTTGATAAAGAAATTCAACGTCAAACATTGGCAAATGACGGGATCAACCCTCAAACTGGAATAGATGCTAAAATGGATTTTAAGACCTTGGGAGAAGTCATTTTCAAGGGGCAGGCCACGATAACCAATGGTCTTTTCGATTTCAATTTTGTGGTTCCAAGAGATATAGGAATCCCCGTTGGCAATGGTCGTGTGAGCTTTTATTCTAAACAAAATAATATTTTGGATGATAAGGCTGGTGCAAGTTTAGAGTTTCAAGTTGGTGGAATCAATGAAAATGCTGCGGTAGATAATGTAGGCCCGGTAATTAATCTATTTATGAATGATGAAAACTTTGTCTCTGGAGGTATCACTAATGAACAACCCACCTTATTGGCGAAGTTACAGGATGAAAATGGCATTAATACCGCTAGCGGAATAGGTCATGACATCACCGCTATTATTGATGGTGATGAAACTAACCCATTTGTGCTCAATGATTATTATGAAGCTAATGTAGATGATTATCAAAACGGAAAAGTGACCTATCCTTACCGAGATCTAGAACCAGGCCTGCATACCTTGACCTTAAAAGCTTGGGATGTTTACAACAACGCTTCATCGGCTACAATTGAGTTTATTGTTAGGGATAAGGATGAAGAGTTGGTGATCAATAATGTCTTAAATTACCCAAATCCGTTTCTGGATTATACAGAATTTTGGTTCAATCACAATAGTTCTGATGTTTTAGACGTTTCTATACAGATCTTTACTGTGTCTGGTAAGATTGTTCGTACTTTAAATGGACAAACTTCAGGAGGAGGTAAAACCACAAGTTCTTTATCAAAAGATATTGTTTGGGACGGTCGTGATGATTTTGGGGACAAAATTGGAAAAGGCGTTTACATTTACAAATTGAAAGTACGATCCAACCGATTAAACAAACAAGTAGAAAAAATTGAAAAGCTAGTGATCCTCTAACTCATCCCGTCTTTTTGTCGTTAACCGAAAACTTAAGTTGAGTTTACAATAAAAATTTATATTTGCTTAATGCGCAAAGGCTTTGATGCCTTGCTATGAACCTTAACATACTCATGAAAAATTACATCTTACCCCTACTATTTATTTCGATTTACAGTTTTAGTAACGCCCAAGAGACCATAACTTTTCCAAATCAATCTTCTGTAATCACAACAGCCGTTCCGTTTATGCTTATTGCGCCAGATGCACGCTCTGCGGGTATGGCAGATATGGGCGTAGCAACATCAGTTGATGCCTATTCGCAACAATGGAATGCTTCAAAATATGTTTTTTCTGAAGCTAAATCTGGGATTGCAGTAAGTTATACCCCTTATTTAAGTCAATTGGTGAATGATATTTCCGTAGGTTATTTGACTTATTTCAACAGAATTAATGAGCAGAGTGCTTTTGGATTCAGTTTCAAATATTTTGGTTTAGGAGAAATAGAAATTCGTGAAAATGAATTTGATACACCAACTATTGAAAAACCGAATGAATTTACGGTAGATATGTCTTACTCTTTGCGTTTAGCACAGCAATTCTCAATGTCTGTTGCTTTAAGGTATTTACGCTCAGATTTGAGAATTCAGCAAGTTGACGCTAACGCACAAGCCGCAGGTTCTTTTGGTGTGGATATTTCTGGTTTTTATCAAAGTGAAGAAGAAGCTTATGATAGTTTTAATGGTAGAACACGTCTAGGATTTGCTATTCAGAATTTGGGGCCTAAAATTAAATATGATGATGGAGGGAGAGAGAACTTTTTGCCTACGAATCTAAGAGTTGGTGGAGGTTTTGATTTTATTTTTGATGAATATAATAAGTTAGCAGTTACCGCTGAGGTTACTAAGTTATTGGTGCCAACGCCTCCGCTGTTTGGTTTTGTAGATACCAATGGTGATGGTGCTCAAAACTCTGATGATCCTGCAACAGAGATCAATGAAAACGAGCCAACAATCATTACACAAGGACAAAGTAATGATGTAAGTTTTCTTACTGGAGTATTCCAATCATTTGGTGATGCGCCAGGTGGTTTTAGTGAAGAGTTAAAAGAATTTACTTGGGCTTTGGGTGCAGAGTATTTGTATCAAGAGTCTTTTGCCTTTAGAGCAGGTTACTTTAATGAAAGTGACGACAAGGGTGCGAGAAAGTTCTTTGCTTTAGGAGCAGGATTTAAATACACCACTATCAATTTAGATTTATCTTACCTGTTTTCAGCATCAAAAATTCAGAGTCCGTTGGAGAATACGCTTCGCTTCTCTTTATCCTTTAACTTTGGTGAGGGAGAGTACAGAGAATATTAATGCTTTTTATAGTACTTCATAAACAAGTTCACTAAGACAACGTTTCATAAAACACAGTACATGAAAGAGATTACAATAGAAACCAAACTTAAAGTTTTTGATACTATTGAAGATCTCCCAAATGCGGTGTCTGATCTTATGAAAACAGCTGTAGATGCGAGAAAGAGAGCGTATGCTCCTTATTCTCAATTTTTAGTTGGTGCAGCTCTGTTGCTGGATAATGGCGAAATAATTACAGGTAATAATCAAGAAAACGCTTCTTATCCCTCTGGCCTATGTGCCGAAAGAACTGCTATTTTTTACGCTGGTTCAAAATATCCCGATGCTAAAATAAAAATGATGGCCTTAACAGCTGGGAGTGTTCATCAAGAAACGCTTACGCCAATACCGCCTTGTGGAGCTTGCAGACAAAGTATTTCAGAATATGAAGTTAAACAAAAGGTGCCTATAGAAATCTATTTTATGGGGACTTCGGGTAAAGTGGTGCAATCAGCATCATTAGCAAATCTTCTGCCATTAGGTTTCGATAGAAGTTTTTTATGATCTTTCCGGGCATCAATCCGCTATAATCTTCGCTGTTTTTACTTTTTGAGGCTTAATTGTTATTTTGAGAGAAAGTCCTGCATATTTTTACGTTTTTCGGTTTTTTCGTTACTAACTAAAGTGTTATTTTTGTTGTTCACGTTCGCACAATATAAATTAGTGAACATAGCAGCAATAAATAAGGCAGATGATGTCTTTAAGGTATTGTGATTAATACAACAACTTGATGAAAAAAGTAACAAAAGAAGTATACCTTAAATGGTATGAAGACATGTATTTCTGGAGAAAGTTTGAAGACAAACTAGCACAGGTGTACATCCAACAAAAAGTTAGAGGATTTCTTCACTTATATAATGGTCAAGAGGCCGTATTGGCTGGGGCATTGCATGCCATGGATTTGACCAAAGATAAAATGATTACTGCCTACCGAAATCACGTTCAACCAATTGGTATGGGTGTAGATCCAAAACGTGTTATGGCAGAGCTTTATGGTAAAGCAACCGGTACCTCTCAAGGTCTTGGTGGCTCAATGCACATTTTCTCTAAAGAACACCGTTTTTATGGTGGTCATGGTATTGTTGGAGGTCAAATTCCTTTAGGAGCTGGGATTGCGTTTGGAGATAAATACCACGATAAAGATGCTGTGACTTTATGTTGTTTTGGTGACGGTGCTGCAAGACAAGGCTCACTTCACGAAACATTCAATTTGGCCATGCTTTGGAAACTTCCTGTTGTATTTGTTTGTGAAAACAACGGTTACGCTATGGGAACTTCTGTGGCAAGAACCGCAAACCATACAGATATATGGAAACTTGGTCTAGGATATGAAATGCCATGCGGACCTGTAGATGGCATGAACCCCGTGAAAGTGGCCGAAGCTTTTGATGAAGCTATTGAGCGCGCAAGACGTGGTGATGGTCCAACATTTTTGGAGTTAAAAACATACAGATATAGAGGACACTCCATGAGTGATGCTCAACATTACAGAACTAAAGATGAGGTTGGAGAATATCAAAAGATTGATCCAATCACTCAAGTAAAAGACATCATTTTAGAGCAAAAATATGCAACTGAAGATGATCTTAAGGAAATTGACAAACGCGTTAAAAAACGTGTGAGCGAATGTGAGAAATTTGCTGATGAGTCACCATACCCTGAAAAGAGTGTGATGTATGATGCGGTTTATGAGCAAGAAGATTATCCATTCATAGAACACAAAATATAAGCTATGGCAGAAATTATAAATATGCCTCGTTTGAGCGATACCATGGAAGAAGGTACCGTCGCTTCGTGGTTAAAGAACGTAGGAGATAAGGTTGAGGAAGGCGATATTTTAGCTGAAATTGAAACAGATAAGGCAACCATGGAGTTTGAATCCTTTAATGAGGGGACTTTACTTCATATTGGCATTCAAGAAGGTGAGACCGCTAAAGTAGATACGCTTTTAGCAATCATTGGTGAAGAAGGTGAGGATATTTCAGAATATCTTGATGGCGGTTCTAGTGAAAAATCAGAGTCGAAAGACAAGGACGATTCTGATGAAGCTTCCGAAGAAAAATCAGAAAAGGAGGAATCTACTTCCGAAGAAGATAAAGAAGAAAGTAAAGACACTGAGGATTCTGAAGATACTGATGATGCGGAAAGTTCAGATGAATTACCAGAAGGTGTCACCGTAGTAACCATGCCTCGTTTGAGTGATACTATGGAAGAAGGTACCGTAGCATCTTGGCTTAAAAAAGTTGGGGACAAGGTTGAAGAAGGAGATATTCTTGCTGAAATTGAAACCGATAAGGCGACAATGGAGTTTGAATCCTTTCAATCAGGAACATTGTTACAGATTGGATTAGAAGAAGGTGAGACGGCCAAAGTAGATGCCTTATTGGCAATTATAGGCCCAGAAGGAACGGATGTTTCTGGAGTAGCTAAGAACTTTAAATCTGGAGGGAAGTCTTCAGCTAAAAAAGAAAGCACACCTAAAAAAGAAGAAAAAACAGAAACACCTAAGGCTTCTAAAGAAGACAGCAAAAAAGAGGCGTCAAAGCAAGAGATCAAAAAAGAAGAGACCAAGACAGAATCGGCATCAACTTCAGATGGCTCTAGAATATTTGTATCTCCATTAGCTAAGAAAATGGCTGATGAAAAAGGAATTAACTTATCTCAGGTTAAGGGTTCTGGCGATCACGGAAGAATCGTGAAGCGCGATATTGAAAACTATTCGCCTCAAGCAAGCTCAGCAGCTTCCGCAGAAAAATTTGTACCAACAGGACAAGAAGATTTCGAAGATGTTAGTAATTCTCAAATGCGTAAGGCTATTGCGAAAGCATTAACCAAATCTAAATTTACAGCGCCACATTACTATTTAAATGTGGAGTTTGATATGGATAATGCCATTGCCTTTAGAGCACAGTTTAACTCGGTGCCAGATGTTAAGATATCTTATAACGATATGGTAGTTAAAGCTTGTGCTTTAGCTCTAAAAAAACATCCACAAGTAAACTCTCAGTGGTTTGATGATAAAATGCGTTTAAATCATCATGTACATATTGGTGTTGCAGTTGCAGTTCCTGATGGTCTTGTGGTCCCTGTAGTTCGATTTGCTAATGAGCAATCGTTACCACAGATTGGAGCCGAGGTTAAGGATTTAGCTGGAAAAGCCAGAAACAAAAAATTAACGCCTAAAGAAATGGAAGGTAGCACATTTACAGTATCTAACTTAGGGATGTTCGGTATTGAGAGTTTTACTTCTATTATTAATCAGCCAAATTCGGCGATTTTATCTGTAGGTGCCATCATAGAGAAACCAGTAGTTAAAGAAGGAAAAGTGGTTCCTGGTAATACAATGAAGCTGTGTCTCGCTTGCGACCATAGAACGGTTGACGGCGCAACAGGATCGGAGTTTTTACAAACTTTAAAAGGATATATTGAAAATCCTGTGACCATGTTGATGTAATACAAAACAGATATAACAATGTTATAACCCTATTGAAATCCCAATTCAAAATACTTTTTTTGAATTGGGATTTTTTATCTTTAAGCCTAACTTAAACCATACTATGAAATTATTCACGTTCGCAATCTGCCTCTTTTTGATGGTAGGCTGTAAGTCTAAAAACAAACAAGTAGAGACTGTAAGTACCGCAAAGGGAGAAGAGGTCAAGGAAACGGTAAGCTATCTGGCATCAGATGAGCTTGCTGGTAGGGCTTCAGGATCACAGGGCATTGAAAATGCGGCTCAATTTATAGAGAATAAATTAAAGGATTTAGGGGTAAAGCCCTATTTTGACACCTATCGAGATAATTTTGAATTTGAAATAAGAAGTAGAGATACTTCGGATACTACACCTCCAAAAGTAATCAAAGCCTTTAATGTTGTTGGTTATTTGGAAGGCAGCGATGCCAAACTCAAGAATGAGTTCATCATATTGGGAGCACATTATGATCATATTGGTTTTAGCAAGTTGGTAGAAGGAGATTCTATCGCTAATGGCGCCAATGATAATGCCGCAGGAACTAGTGCCGTATTAGCATTAGCAAAGTATTTTTCTGAACGTAAAAACAATAAGAGAAGCTTACTGTTTTGTTTGTTTTCCGCAGAAGAAAATGGACTTAAGGGATCTGAGCATTTGGCAGAAGTACTTCAGGCAGAAAACATCAATTTATACACTATGGTCAATTTTGAAATGATTGGTGTGCCAATGAAAGATAAGGCGTATATGGCTTATATTACAGGTTTTGACAAAAGCAATATGGCTAGCAAAATCAATGAATATGCTGGCAGTGAGGCTGTGGGTTTTTTACCACAAGCTCAAGAATATCGCCTATTTATGAGGTCTGATAACTATCCATTCTTTCAGCAATTTAATGTGCCTAGTCAGACGATTTCCACCTTTGACTTCACCAATTATGATTATTACCATCATGTTGATGATGAATCTGAACTGATGGATTATGATTTTATGGCAAACTTGATTAACACTGTGGCACCGGCATTAGAAAAAATGAGCAATACAGAAACCAAAGACATACAATTGAATGGAAACTAAAAACATCATCATTACAGGTACAAGTCGTGGTATCGGCTTTGAGCTTGTGCATTTATTTGCCAATCAAGGGCACAATGTTCTGGCTTTATCTCGAAATGCGAGACCTGTGAGTAATTTGCATTTTGATAATATTTCATCTTTTGCTTTTGATTTGCACGAGGCCGATGATTATAAAAAAGTTGAACAATTTATTGTCAATGAATGGAAGCATGTGGATATATTGATCAATAACGCAGGGATGCTCTTAAATAAACCATTTGCTCAAACAACAATAGCCGATTTTACTAATGTATATCAAACTAATGTTTTTGGTGTAGCCGAAATGACAAGGACGGTGATTCCGTTTATGAAAAAAGATGGGCACGTTATTACTATAAGTTCTATGGGAGGGATTCAAGGCAGTGTAAAATTTCCAGGGTTGGCAGCTTATAGTTCTAGTAAAGGCGCAGTAATTACATTAACCGAATTATTAGCCGAAGAATATAAAGAAACAGGACCGCAATTTAATGTTCTAGCTTTAGGTGCTGTAAAGACAGAAATGTTGAAAGAAGCATTCCCAGATTATGATGTGCCCACAACAGCTTTGCAAATGGCGACTTACATTCAAGAGTTTTCCTTAAATGGAAATAAGTATTATAACGGTAAAGCGTTGCAGGTTTCTAATTCTACACCATAAAAGGAAGCTTAATATTCGTAAAGACGCAGTCTATTCTTTAATGTATTTCTTTCTTGTTGCAAGCTCTCTATTTTTTCTAGCATATTGAACACCATGTCTATGCCCTCAAAATTGAGATGAAGCTCTTTGTGAAGCCTAATCATTTTTTCTAAATCTGAAATATGATCTTGATGGATGTAAATGTGCTGTTCAATCGTTGTAATCTCAATAAGTCCATAATCGGTTAACTCATCAAAGAAGGAGCGTTCTAGTTGATAATGGGTACACAATTCAGGAATGGCAATGAGCTTAGAATCTTTCATGATTGCTGTAGTTTTTCTAATGTTTCAAAAAGTTGACGTTCCTCGTCACTTAGTTTTTCTGGCATTTTAATATTGTAAGTAATATAAAGGTCTCCAAATTGACCTTCTTTTTTATAAACGGGAAACCCTTTACCTTTAAGTTTAACTTGATCTCCATTTTGGGTAGGTGATTTCAAGTTTAATTTTACTTTTCCGTCAAATGTTTCTACCGTAAGATCGCCGCCAAGAATGGCGCTATAGAGATTCAGATCAACCGTTTTATAGAGGTTAGAGCCATCTCGTTTAAAAGGAGTAGCGTTTGAGATTTGAAATTCTATAAACAAATCACCATTTGGACCGCCGTTGGTACCTGGCCCACCCTTACCGCTAATTTTAATAACTTGGCCGTTTGTGATGCCCGCGGGAATAGTGAGTCTAATTTGTTTGCCATTAACGGTGAGTACTTGTTGTTGAGAGGTGTAAACATCCTTTAATTGCAATTGTAAAGATGCGTTAAAGTCTTGGCCCTTATATTTCACTTGCCTGCCTCGTTGAGAGAATCCGCCACCAAACATTGACTCAAAGAAGTCTGAGTATTCAGCATCTCCGTAGCCTTCAAAACCACCTTGCTGTTGATGGCTTTGTCGTGATCTGTTTTGTTGCTGTTGTGCTTGTTCATAAGAGTCACCATGTTTCCAGTTTTCACCATACTTATCATATTTTTTACGATGTTCGGGTTTGCTCAATACTTCATTGGCCTCATTAATTTGTTTAAATTTAATTTCGGCATCCTTATCGTTGGGGTTAACATCGGGATGGTATTTTCTAGCCAGTTTTCTGTAAGCTTTTTTTATATCGGCCTCAGATGCCGTTTTATCTATTCCGAGAACTTTGTAGTAATCAATAAAGGCCATAGTTGAATAGGTCGTTGTGGTATTGTTAGTGACTTAATTTAAAGATTAAATTAAGAAAATTCAGTTAATATTGGGCTGTTATTCCTAATAAGATTTATATTTTGAAGTCTTTAATTAGATTATTTTTCCGTAGAAAAATGTTTCTTTTTTTATAAATGATGATGTTCAAGTTAGAACAATAAATTGACAATAAATGAATACAACTCACTCAAAATATAAGTGTATCATATTTGATTGCGATGGTGTTTTGGTAGATAGTGAAGCCATTGGCAATCAAGTGCTAGTGGATTTGGCAAATGAATTGGGAGCAAATATTGATCTCAATTATGCCTACCAACACTTTAAAGGCGGTTCTCTTGGCGGCTGTATGAAGCAAATTGAAACTCTGATATCAAGTGAACTGCCAAATGATTTTGAGGAGCGCTACCGAAAACGAAGTTTTGAAAACTTTAGACAATACATTCAACCCATTGAAGGTATCACAGAAATTATTAAAAATTTGAAAATTCCTTTTTGTGTAGCATCAAGCGGACCAATTTCTAAAATAAGACTCAATTTAGAATTTACTGGCCTGTTGCCCTATTTTGAGGACCGTATATTTAGTTGTTATACACTTCAAAAATGGAAGCCAGACCCAGCTATTTTTCTTTGGGCAGCCTCATCTATGGGTTTTGATCCTAAGGATTGTGTGGTAATAGAGGACAGTCTTACTGGAGTAAAAGCGGCAAAGGCAGGAGGCTTTGATGTTTTTGGTTATGCGGCACAAGATTATACAAACGAGCTTAAAGGCAAAGCTGATCTGGTTTTTGAGGATATGAAAGAGTTGAGTTACTTGCTGTAAATAAGATTTATTTGGCTTGTAGAAATTTTATGTTTCTAGACATTCTTTTTTCACCATCTATAAAAATGACATCACTTGTGATTTGAGCGACTATTGAATCTTTGAAAGTTTTGGACTCTGTTGAAACAGAAAAAGTTAAAAGTATGTTTTTAGTGTGATCAGAAACTACGTTAAGTTCTGGGGTCAATGAAATTTGAGAAACTGAAAAATGTTCTTTATAATTTAGTGGAGACTCATCTTCTAAAGAGAGTTTCTGGAGTTCCTTACTGATACTTTTATCAAATTCGGGGTGTGCTAATTTGAGATGAATTAGCTCTATATAATCTCTAAATTTTTGATTAGCATAGCTTTCAACGGAATGTATATCCATATTTATCTCTTCATCTACTTCTGAAGGTAATCTCATTTCTGCATCCTCATTTTCGTTTTTTTTATCATTGTTTTTACACGAGGTGAGAAGGCATAGAGTTGCAACGAGAATATAAATGGTTTTTTTCATTGTAGACTGAATTTAAGTGTAATTATCTTCCCGTTTTTATAACTTTTATCTAATATTTTGATTTTTTTTAATGAGGTGGTGGGTACGGTTAAAAGCCTAATAAAATCATCTTTAGAATATATTTCAACTCCAATATTGTTTTCGTAGAACTTATAAATTCTAGCATCATCGTCAATTAGCCCTTCTAGTTTTGCTTTATGCGTTGTCCAATCCTTAATGTTGCCATTTGTATAATATTTTAGAATTAATGCATAATCGTCACTACGCAGGTGTACCATTTGATGATTAGAATCTATTGAGCTTATAATAGTATCGGTTTTATGGTAAGGAGACGAGACTATAAATTTGATTTTGTCATCTGGAGTTTCATAGTTAAAGCAGCCTGCTCTATCAGTCTTAAAGTAGATTGGGGATTGCTCTTGCTTTAGCAACTTAATATCTATTTGTGATTGAGTTATAGGTTCGTTGCTTAAATTATCTACAAAGCAAATGTTGTACACGTTATCAGCAAACATTCTCATAACCAAAAAGACAATTAAGGGGATCAACGTTATAAACCAATATGCCGAAACTTTAGTCTGAGGTTTTAAATTAAGAGGATGGTGTGTTTTGAATTGGCTCCAATTGTCAAAACCAACATATCGGCTCAATAAATTAAGCATATCTATTCTTGGCAATTTAGAAGTCTCATTTTTAAAGTAGGTGTAGAACCATTTTTCACTAACCCTTCCTTTTACGATTTCTAACAAACTTTCTTGAAACCTTACAATAGTCTCTCCGTTCCAATTTTTGATAGCATCTTCTGTAGAGTAATGCTCTCTAAATTTATTGAGTACTGCAGATTTTAAAAGACTGAAATGATGTTTTTCTTCGAGTGTCAAATATTATAAATTATTAGTAATCAATGTTTTAAATATTGTAAAATACTTTACAATCCTTTTACAGGAGCTTTGCAACTCCTAATGCTAAGGAGAACCTAGGTTTACATCGAAATCATTAAAATTAAAAAATTATGAATGGAACGTTAGAAAAATCAAGATTTAAAATTTTAGTATTTGTGTTTATTGCATTTGGCTTCTTGTCCTGCTCAGGTGATAAAAAGTACAATACAGAGCTACCGCTAGCTTCTTCGGAAGATTCAGAAGCTATCTCAAACGATGATCATCATGCTTTACAATTGAGTAAAGGTAGCATGCCTACACCTAAAGATTTAAAGATTATAAAATCAGCTCAAGCTCGGTATAAGGTAGGAAGCGTAAAATCTTCTACCTACCAAATTAAGCAAATCGCTCAAAAGTATGATGCCTATATTTCAGATTTGCGATTTGAAAACAACCTTTATAAAAAGGAAAATAGATTTACAATTAAGATTCCGCAACAAAACTTTGATATGATGATGGACTCTATTGGTCAAATTGTAGAGTTTGTTGAATACGAAAATATAACAACTCAGGATGTCACCGAAGAGTATATTGATGTTAACACTCGTCTTCAAACTAAAATTGAGATAAAATCCAGATACGAATCTATACTCAGAAAGAACGCAAAAACCGTCGAAGATATTTTGGCTACAGAAGATAAATTACGCATTATTCAAGAAGAGATTGAGGTTGCACAAGGAAGATTGAACTATCTAAGTAATAAAGTATCTTATAGTACCATACAGATTGATTTGTATGAAACAGTGGCCTATAAAGAAGAGCCAGAAACCTATGAGAAAACATTTTGGATTAAAACTCAAGAAGCACTATCAAGTGGATGGTGGATGATTGCTCATTTTTTGTTGGCATTAATTTATATATGGCCAATTACGATATTAATTGTAGTTTTCTTAGTTGTTTTAAGAAAGCGATGGAAAAAAAGAAAGAATATTTAAACTTGAGGGTTTTGAGATTGGTGGCATTCACTTTTTTCTGAAACAGAAATTATTATATTTATCAAAAAAAAGTGAATTCAATATCACGTATTCATCCAATAGTTTATGCGGTTTTGGTTTTTATTTTAACGGGCCAAATAAAAACACATGCACAAACTTTTGAACGTGCCGAAATTGTTGCAGGGCTTGAAGATCTGCAAAATAATAACGGGGTAGCAACTGCAGATTATGATGGAGATCTAGACTTAGACCTATTTGTGGTGGCTCACGCTCAAGATCTCGATGGGAATGAAAGCACGCATAGTAAGCTCTATCAGAATAATAATAACGGCACATTCACAGATGTCACTTTAGAGGTTGGCTTATATAACCTCTTACCTTTTAATCCAGACTTGGAAACATTTTTTGGTCTAAAGGGCTTTAAACATGGCGCCTCTTGGGGAGACTATAATAATGATGGATTTCCTGATTTGTTTTTAACAAATTCTGAAAGTGTTCAATTATTTTTAAATCAAAATGGGACATTTACAGAGGTTACAGAATCTGCTGGAATTATGGTAAATAGTCTTTGCCGTAACACAGGTGCAACCTGGTTTGATTATGATAATGATGGTTTTTTAGATCTGTACATTAGTGAATGGGACTTTTGCGACTCTAATTCTCTTTATAAAAATAATGGAGACGGGACCTTCACTAACGTGACCCAGTCTTCAAATGTTCAGGACAATAGTGTATTTGCAAGTTATATGGCCATCCCGTTTGATATTAATGAAGATGGATGGATGGATGTGTACGTCACTAACGATTTTAATAAACCAAATAACCTCTTTGTCAACCAAAATGGAAGTTCGTTTCTAGATCAATCTTCTAATTATGGTCTAAATAGTATGCTAGACGATATGGGGGCGACCTTAGGAGACTTTAATTTAGATGGTTCTCTTGATGTTTTTATCACTGGGATAGATGAGAATGCTTTATTGCAAAATGACGGTACCAATCATTTTAGTGAGGTTTCAATATCAAATAGTGTTTCAGGTACAGGATGGGCATGGGGAACGCGCTTTTCAGATTTCGATTTAGATGGAGATGAGGATTTATTTATAGCGAATGGCTTTGATTTTCAGACGAGAGGTGCAGAAAATAATGTTTACTATAAAAATCTAGCAGTAGAGGGTGGTGTCGGTTTTGAAGATGTCTCTTCGCAATTAGGTGTAAACGATTTGACCATTAGTGTCGGGATTCTTGATTTTGATTATGATAATGATGGTGATATCGATATGTATATCACAAATTCAGATCAATCCTCATTTCTTTATGAAAATAAGTTACTCAATTTTGATCAGGAAAATGCCCAGCATTACTTTAAGATCTTGTTGGAGGGAACCGCTTCTAATCGAGATGCCATAGGCACGACCTTGACCTTAACTACAGCTCAAGGTGTTTTTAAAAGATATTATACTGGGGTTGGTTTTTTATCACAAAGCTTACAAGCAGTACATTTTGGATTGGGTAATGAAGTACAGGTACAATCACTTGAAATCAAATGGCCATCTGGCCTTATTGAGACCTTTCAGGATCTTGAGGCAGATAGTACGATAAAAGCCATTGAAGGGCAGGGATATACCGCAATGAACATCTTGCCAAGTCAAAAAACCTACGGTTGTCTAGACGTGCTATCCTGTAATTATAATCCTGAAGCTACAGTAGATGATGGGAGTTGTACTTATCTAGAAGCACAAAATATTTTAGGAGCTACTAATTCAAGCTGGTTAACAACAGAAGTTTATTCGTATGCAATTGCTAACACCGCTTCGGCACAATGGATCGTTAGTGGTGGTGAAATAGTAGAAGGTCAAAACACCAATGAAATTACAATTTTGTGGGGCTTAAGTGATGTCGGCAGTGTGCGTGTTCGAGAGACCGATGGCGAATGCTTTAGTCAAGAGCAGCTTATCACAGTCAATTTGGGCGCCACTGATATTCCGGAGAATATTTCAATTTCAAGATTATGGAATGAGGTTTTGCTTGAGTGCATTAGAAAGGATTTTGCTAGACCTACAGTGCATGCTCGAAATTTGTTTCATACTAGCGTTGCAATGTATGATATATGGGCTATTTATGATGATGAAGCAACACCTTATCTGATTGGAAATACGCTGCATAATTTCAATAGTGAATTGGAAGCGTTTATTCCTTCTGAAAGCATTGAGATTTCTCGTAAAAGAGCAATAAGCTACGCCATGTATCGCCTATTAAGTTTCCGATTTCAAAATTCTCCAAATGCTGAATATTCTCAGGATTTATTGGACTTAGTGATGGAGAAATTAGGTTACAATACAAGTTACCAATCCGTGTACTATAAATTTGGTAACGCTGCAGCATTAGGTAATTATGTGGCACAAACTATAATTAATTATGGAAGTTTAGATGGTTCAAGAGAAGCAACCTTATTCGATAATGCCTATTATCAAACTATAAATGATCCATTAGCTCCTGGCGTTTCTAATGCATCGGTTATGAATGATCCTAATCGGTGGCAGCCGCTAAGTCTTGCTACATATATAGATCAAAGCGGAAACTTGATTGAAGGAGAACTTATTAATTTCCTGAGTCCAGAATGGGGCAATGTCTGGCCATTCGCAATGACAGAGAATTTATCTACAAACTACCAAAGAAACAACTACACCTATAAAGTCTATCGTGACCCAGGTGATCCTCCTTATTTAAATTTAGAGGAAACAGATGCTTCAAGCGATGCTTATAAATGGGGATTTAGTTTGGTTTCTGTCTGGGGGTCTCATTTAGATCCTAGTGACAATGTGATTTGGGATATTTCTCCAAAAACGCTAGGTAATATTCCTTTAAATGATCTCCCAACGAGCTACAGTGAGTTTCCGCAGTTTTACAATTTCACAGAAGGTGGAGACATAAGTCAAGGCCATTCGCTTAACCCTATTACGAATCAGCCTTATGAAGAACAAATGGTGCCAAGAGGTGATTATACAAGAGTTTTGGCAGAATTTTGGGCAGATGGCCCAGACTCCGAAACACCACCAGGGCATTGGTTTACTATATTGAATTATGTGAACGATCATCCGTTATTAGAAAAGCGGTTTGAAGGTCAAGGAGATATTTTAGATGTTTTGGAATGGGACGTCAAATCCTATTTTATTCTCGGAGGTGCTATGCACGATGCTGCTATTTCAGCTTGGAGTATAAAAGGGTGGTATGATTATGTTCGACCAATTTCTGCACTTAGAAATATGGCGCTACTAGGCCAAAGCACTGATCCTTCGTTAGCTAATTATAATGTTGCGGGAATCCCCCTTCTTGAAGGATATGTTGAAATTGTTAGCGAGACTGATGAGTTGTTAGAGCAGCATCCAGAGAGTTTAGGTAAGGTTAAAGTTTATACTTGGAAAGGACCAGATTTTATTTCCGCCAATACAAATCATCAAGCAGGTGTCGGTTGGATTCTTGCAGAAAATTGGTGGCCTTACCAAAGACCAACGTTTGTAACTCCACCTTTCGCAGGTTATGTTTCAGGACATTCTACTTATTCAAGAGCTGCTGCAGAAGTATTAACTGATATAACGGGCAGTGCATTTTTTCCTGGTGGACTAGGAGAGTTTACTGCCAAACAAAACGAATTTTTAGTTTTTGAAAATGGACCTTCAGTAGACGTCACCTTACAATGGGCAACGTACCAAGACGCATCAGATCAAACGAGCCTTTCTAGAATTTGGGGAGGAATACACCCTCCAGCAGATGATATCCCAGGCCGGCTTATAGGAGAAAAAATTGGTAATGAGGCCTTCTCTTTCGCTGTACCTTATTTTAGAGGAGAGACCATAGAAACCAACCTATTTGAACAAGTCGTCTTTCCTAACCCAGTTATACATAATGAGCTCTATGTAACGGCCAGTTCCGAGACAGATACTTTTACCCTGTACGACATGCAAGGTAGAACAGTAGACATCATAGAGGTTAAGTTCGATGAATATAGCGGGCAAACACATTTAAAATTTCCTGAAACGACAGCAGCAGCAATCTATTTATTAAAAATCAATAATGATTCTAAAATGATTATTTTTAAATAATGATTTGTTATTGCGTCACTATATGTATATCGATAGCAATATAGATTGATAGGTAATATGGATGAGACCAATTTACCAGAAAACGTCAAGCCTAAAGACAATATTTTGTATTAATATAATAGCCAATACCCTTATTTTTGTGCTATGCAGGAAATGCTCAAAACTTATATTCCCGAGAATGCCTATGCCATGGTGGTTGAGCTTTTAGATCATGATCACTTGGTAGTTAAGGTGAAAAAGGAGCGGAAAACAAGACATGGCGATTATAGGCGTTTGCCTAACGGAAATCATCAAATCACGGTAAATTCTAATCTTAATCACTATCGTTTTTTAATAACGCTTATTCATGAGATTGCTCATTTTGAAGCCTATAGTCGTTACGGTAGAACGATAAAGCCACATGGTTTAGAATGGAAACGCACATTTCAGCATTTAATGTTACCGTTTTTAAATCCTGAAATTTTTCCATCAAAACTATTGCCATTGCTGGCAAAACACTTTAAAAACCCAAGAGCGAGTAGTGATAGTGATGTTAACTTAGCATTAGCTTTAAAGCAATTTGATGAACCTAACGATAAAACTTATATTTTTGAGTTACCTTTTGGTAGTCATTTTCAGTTGTACAATGGAAGAGTTTTTAAAATTGGGGACAAAAGACGAACGCGTTACGAAGCTAAGGAGTTGCGCACAGGTAGAGTTTATTTGTTTAACCCTAATGCTGAGGTAGAACTTTTGAAAAGTTAAACTGAAGTTGAACAATGAGATATTAAAAGATACCTTGCTACATAGAAATTAAGTTTAATAAAAAGACTTTCCTTTTTTTGGAAAGCGTTTGAACGAATATGAAGAACAAAAACTATTATGCCATTTTAATGGCAGGCGGAGTAGGGTCAAGGTTTTGGCCAATAAGTACAGAAAGTTTTCCTAAGCAGTTTCACGATATGTTGGGAACGGGAGATACTTTAATTCAAAAAACGTTTCACCGTTTGGCGAAATTGATCCCAAAAGAAAATATTTTCATTTTAACCAATGAGCGTTACAATAACTTGGTTTTAGAACAATTGCCCGAAGTTACTAAAAGACAAGTGGTACTAGAGCCAGCCATGAGAAACACTGCGCCATGTATTTTGTATGCGGCTTTAAAAATCCAGAAAGAAAATGAAGACGCCGTCATGATTGTGGCGCCTAGTGATCATTGGATTGAAGATGAGCAAGCTTTTACCACAGATGTACAACACGCCTTTGATTTTTGTTCAGAACATGATGCGTTGATGACCTTGGGAATAAAGCCTACGTTTCCAAATACAGGCTTTGGTTATATTGAATATGACCAGTCTTCCGAAGAACAGATTAAACCGGTGCATCAATTTCGAGAGAAACCAGATTACGAGACGGCAAAATCATTTATAAGTCAGGGTAATTTTTTATGGAATGCCGGTATTTTTGTTTGGAGCGCTAAAAGCGTTGTCGAGGCCTTCAGAAATAATCAAGCCGAGCTTTTTGAACTCTTCGCAACGGGGATCAATGACTACAATACGGAGAGAGAAGAAGAATTTATAAAGGTGAATTATGCCAAATCACAAAATATCTCGGTCGATTATGCCATTATGGAATCTTCTAAAAATGTCTATGTACTGCCAGCAACCTTTGATTGGAATGACTTAGGAACATGGGGAAGCCTTTATGATAAATTAGATAAAGATCATAATAACAATGCGGTCGTTAATGCAAAAACACTTACTGAAGATGCTAACGGAAACATGATCCGGAGCAAAACGGGTAAAGTGGTAGTGGTTGATGGCTTACAAGATTACATCATTGTAGACAAAGACGAAGTTTTACTTATCTTTCCGAAGGCTAAAGAGCAGGACATAAAAATAGTACTGCAAAAAGTTAAGGATGAATTCGGTGAACATTACGGTTAATTATGAGTGACGAGCATAAATTCAATTTCTCGGAAGACGAAGCTGACGAAGCAACCAATACCAATAAAGATAAAGCGGTAGAGGCCTCTAAGGAGGCAGTAAAAAAAGACGCTAAAGGTCTTTGGCAGAGCTTTTCTAAATTCATGAATGAACTTCTTGATTTTAGAGATGACACAGATCGTGATGCTACAGTTTTAGCTATAAAGGGTGATATTCCCTTTAAAGGTGCGACGGCTTGGATTTTGGTCTGTTCTATCTTTGTTGCGTCTATTGGTCTTAATGCCGATTCTACAGCAGTTGTAATTGGTGCCATGTTAATTTCACCATTAATGGGGCCTATCTTGGGAGTTGGCTTGTCTATTGCTATTAATGATATTGATACGCTTAAGCGATCTCTCATTAATTTGGCCATCATGATTGTGCTCAGTCTTTTAACAGCATTTTTATTCTTCGCGCTTTTTCCTCTTAATGAGGAAACTTCAGAGCTTTTTGCAAGAACACGCCCAGACATTCGGGACGTCTTAATTGCATTTTTTGGTGGCGCGGCTTTAATGATTGCCAGAACTAAAAAGGGAACCATTGCCTCGGTTATTTTTGGTGTCGCAATTGCAACAGCCTTAATGCCGCCTCTGTGTACTGCGGGTTATGGCTTGGCAGAGGGCAATTGGCAGTTCTTTTTTGGTGCGATGTATTTGTTCAGTATCAATACCATTTTTATCGCTTTAGCGACCTTTGTGGTCATCAAGATTTTGCGTTTTCCAATGCTGAAATATGCAAACTCCAAAAAACGTAAGCGCATTTCAAGATTGGCAACGCTTGTGGCAATTGTGGTTATGATTCCTGCAATTTGGACGTTTTTAACGGTACTTCAAGAAAGTAAATACCAGCGTGATTATAAAAGTTTTTGTGAAAATGAAGTTGAGGCCAACGAAAACTTATGGTTGCAAAAGAAAAGTCTTGATGTTGAAAACAAAAAAATAAGTCTTTATTTTAATGGGGATATTTCAGATGCCACGTTAAGTGATCTTCAAAATGAAATGAAGGATTATGAAAATATTCAAGATTTTGAATTGGTGATCAATGCCAATAAGACAAGAAATGCCGATCGATTATTAGAATCTCTCGATCGTGCCTATGTAGATCTTGATCAAAAAGACAATGTTATTTCTGGACTTCAAAAGGAGATAGAAAATCTTCAATCAAATATCACAAATTTAAACAAACAGGTTGAGGCCAATAGCGGTCAGTCAAAAGTGTCGTTTACCAATTTGTCTAGAGATGCTAAGGTTCGTTTTAATGATCTTGAGTATTTTGGATATGCTAAGATGCTGGCGTCAAAAGACTTTATCAATATTGACACACTAGAGGTGGCCACAGTACGTTGGAAAGTTGCTTTAGCCGATAGCGTAGTTGCGAGAAAAGAGAGAGATTTAAGTACTTGGCTCAAGAAGGAGCTTAAAATAGATTCTATAGTTATCAGAAGAAATTAATCTAATGATCTTCATCAAGATACATCTTTTGAACTTTCTTGAATAATTCTGAAGAATACACAAAATCGGTAACCGCTTGGTTATCGGTTTTAAAGATATTATCTCTAGAGCCTTCCCATTCTTTTAATCCGTCTTTTAAGAATACAATTTTTTCACCAATTTCCATAACAGAATTCATATCATGGGTGTTGATTATGGTGGTCATATTATATTCGGCGGTAATCTCTTGAATGAGATTATCAATAACCATAGCTGTTTTAGGATCTAAACCGGAGTTAGGCTCATCACAAAACAAATACTTTGGGTTGTTTACAATGGCTCTTGCAATAGCCACACGCTTTTGCATACCGCCTGAGGCTTCGCTTGGCATCTTTTTATGTGCGCCTTCAAGATTAACGCGCTTTAATACAATATCGGCACGGTCTGCCATTTCGCTCTTACTCTGCTTGGTAAACATTCGTAATGGGAACATCACATTTTCTAAAATGGTCATGGAATCAAAAAGGGCACTTCCTTGAAATACCATACCCATTTCGGCACGTAAATTCCTTCTGTCATCATCGGTAATGGTAGAGAGAGGTCTATCGTCGTAAATAATTTCTCCGCCATCAGGTTTGAATAAACCAAGCAGGCATTTCAGAAAAACCGTTTTTCCAGATCCACTTTGACCGATTACCAAACTCGTTTGTCCCTTTTCGAAGGTTGTAGAGATTCCTTTTAAAATACGGGCATCTCCAAAAGACTTTTCTATGTTATTGACTTCAATCATTAGCTCAGTAATAAGGACGTTAAGATGTAATTAAACAAAATAATCAAGACACTGGTCCAAACAAATGATGTTGTACTCGCTTTTCCTACTTCTAAAGCACCACCTTTCATGTAATATCCATAAAACGAAGGTACTGTGGCTAAAATAAAACCAAAAACAAAGGTCTTGATAAAAGCATAGGCCATATGAAAAGGGATAAAATCGGTTTGCACACCAGTAACAAAATTATCTAAGGTACCAAAGCCTCCAAAAACAGCTGCAGCCATGCCACCTACAATCCCTAAGAACATAGCAATAGAAATAACGAAAGGGTATAGCATGAGCGCCATTAGTTTTGGAAACACCAAATAATTAAGTGAGTTAATACCCATGACTTCAAGCGCATCGATCTGTTCTGTTACACGCATGGTCCCAATACTAGAAGTAATATAAGATCCCATTTTACCCGCCATAATGATAGAAATAAAGGTCGGTGCAAATTCCAAAATAACAGATTGTCTTGTTGCAAAACCAATAAGGTACTTTGGGATAAGTGGATTATCTATATTTAATGCGGTTTGTATGGTGACCACACCTCCCACAAAAAATGAGATAAACGATACAATACCCAGTGATCCTATAATAAGATCATCGATGTCTTTTAAAATTAAAATCCTCATAACCGACCACTTGGTGGGTTTGCGGAACATTTCGGCAATCATAATAAAATATGAGCCTATATTATGAAGGTAGGTCATTGATGCGTTTATTACGGTAAAAGTAAAAAAAATCTAAGTGGTATTTAACCTTAACTTTAAAAGATACTTGCTTAAAACCTGTATTTTTGAAAATAGTAAAAAACCAATATTATTATGAGAACTATTCTGTTTTTTGTGTGCGTTATTATCACTTTGTCTTCGGCACATTCGCAAAATGCTGAACCTTCAAGCAAGTCTGTTGAAGTTACATCTAGACCTAAGTTAGTGGTGGGTATTGTGGTAGACCAAATGCGTTACGATTATCTAACTCGGTTTGAGTCAAAATATGGTAATGGTGGCTTCAAGCGTATGATAAATGAAGGTTTCAATTGTAAAAACAATCATTTTAATTATGTGCCAACCTACACGGGTCCGGGTCATGCCTCAGTTTATACGGGAACTACTCCAAAGTATCATGGTGTTATCAGTAACAATTGGTATGATAAAGAAGAAAAAGCCATGGTGTACTGCGCTGGAGATGATAGCGTGAGTTCTGTAGGTACCAATGACAGAGCTGGACAAATGTCTCCACACCGAATGAAAACAACAACATTTGCGGACGAGAATAGATTATTCACCCAATTAAAAGGAAAAACCATCGGTATTGCTATAAAAGATAGAGGTGCCATTTTACCAGCTGGTCACGCTGCAAATGCGGCATATTGGTTTCACGGTAAAGATGAAGGGGTCTGGATTACCAGCACATTTTACAGAACAGATTTGCCAAAATGGGTCATGGATTTCAATGCTTCGAAAACTGCCGAATCTTATTTTAAGGTTTGGGATACCTATAAGGACATAACTACTTATACAGAAAGCGGGAGTGATGAGAACCTCTTTGAGGGTGGGTTTAATGGTAAAGATAAAGCCACATTTCCTTACGATCTTGTAAAGCTTAAAGACGAGAATCGCGGATTTGACATTTTAAAAGCAACGCCCTACGGCAATAGCTTGACCACAGATTTCGCCATGGCGGCAATTAAAGGAGAAGATTTAGGAAAAGACAATATTACAGATGTGCTTACCGTAAGTTTTTCTTCAACTGATTATGTTGGTCATAATTTCGGCGTAAATTCTAAAGAAATTGAAGACACCTACATTAGACTAGATAAAGATTTGGAGCGTTTCTTCAAGTACCTTGATGCCAATGTGGGCAAAGGAGAATATACGGTATTCTTAACGGCAGATCACGGTGCAATAGATGTGCCTGCCTATTTAAATTCTTTAAAAATCCCATCTGGCTATGTCGATAATAATGACCGAAAAGAAAAGTTTCAAAAGTTTTTAAATGACACCTACGGAACAGGGGATGTGGTTGAGAACATTAGCAACAATCAAATATTTCTTAATTCAGAAAAACTAAAGGAGTTAGGCTTGAATCGTGTTGAGGTTCAAAATGCGATTGCTCACGAGCAACTCAGCTATGCCAACATTGACAAGGTTTATACTGCTCATACCTTTAATACCACAAATTTTACAACAGGAATAGAAGCTTTGTTAGAAAATGGATTCAACCAAAAAAGATCTGGGGATGTCATTTTATTGGATGATACCGCATATATTTCCTACGGAATTACGGGGACTACCCATGGTAGCGGTCTTAATTACGATACACACGTGCCTTTATTGTTCTTCGGAAAAGGGATTAAGCACGGGCATACTTATGATAAAACAGTAATTCCAGATATTGCACCCACTATTTCAGCGATTTTGGGAATCAGTTTTCCTAATGGTGCAACAGGCCAACCTTTGGGATTTGTGATAGAATAAAATGCTGAATAAAAGGTCAACCTATGGCATTCTAGCCGTAATCGTTCTTGTTGGTGTTTTCGGGTTTGAATATTTTTTAGAGCAAAAAGCGGCTTCGGAAAGATTCGAAGAAGCCAAAGCACTTAAAGACGCCACCAATGAATTCTTTCTACCAACGAGCACTACTGGACAAATTGTGCATCACAGCGGATATTCGTTGTCTTATAGTGAAGCCCACGAGCAGGCAGAGTGGGTGGCGTATGAGCTCAAGAAAGACCAGCTATCAAATGCTAATTTCAAACGTCCATATTTTGAAATTGATAAAGACATTAAAACAAGAGCAGCACATTGGTATAATTATAAAAATTCAGGCTATGATCGAGGGCATTTGTGTCCTGCTGCCGACAGAAAATATAGCAAAACGGCTTTTGATGAAACCTTTTTAACAAGTAATATCAGTCCGCAAGAACATGAGTTCAATTCAGGGATTTGGAACAGTCTAGAACAAAAAGTACGTTACTGGGCTTTTAAATATGACGGTGTTTTTGTAGTTACTGGCGGGGTTCTAGAAGAAGGTCTAGAAAGTATTGGAGAAGAACAGGTGAGTGTGCCCAAATACTTTTATAAGGTGCTCATTGATAATAACTCTGGGCAAACAAAAATGATTGCTTTTTTGATGCCCCATGAAAATTCTGATAGACCCTTGTATGATTTTGTAGTGTCTACAGATCACATTGAGCAACTCACAGGAATTGACTTTTTTCCTGAATTGGAGGATGCTGTAGAGCAGAAGCTTGAGGCATCAAGTGATTATAAGCAATGGGACTTCGATTAGACTCATCTATAGCGATGGTCTACTTTAAGACTTTAGCCTTTTCTTTGGCAGTTTCATTGCGTTCAATCTTGTGTTCAGGGCGCGACCATTTTGGTTTTTCACCTAGGGCTTGATATTGAGATTGAGCAGCTTCTACCGATTCTGGTTGCATTTTTTTGATAAAAGGTTTTTGCGGATTTAAACCTAAGAGTTTAAACATTTCCATATCCTCGCTTACATCTGGATTTGGCGTGGTTAGTAATTTATCACCCGCAAAAATGGAATTGGCACCTGCAAAAAAGCACATGGCCTGTCCTTCACGCGTCATTTCAGTTCTTCCCGCACTTAAACGCACTTGGGTCTCTGGCATCACAATTCTGGTGGTGGCAACCATGCGTACCATTTCCCAGATAGAAATAGGGGTTTGTTCTTCAAGAGGTGTTCCCTCTACAGCGACCAAGGCATTGATTGGTACAGATTCTGGTTGCGGATTCAAAGTAGAAAGCGCCACAAGCATTCCGGCTCTATCTTCTATGTTTTCGCCCATCCCAATAATGCCTCCAGAGCAAACGGTCACATTGGTTTTGCGAACGTTATCAATGGTCTTCAAGCGGTCTTCATAACCTCTCGTTGATATCACTTCTTTATAGTACTCTTCCGAAGAATCTAAATTATGGTTATAAGCATATAGTCCAGCTTCTGCTAAACGCTGTGCTTGATTTTCTGTAATCATTCCTAACGTACAACACACTTCCATATCTAGCTTGTTAATGGTACGCACCATTTCTAAGACTTGATCAAACTCTTCCCCGTCTTTTACATTTCGCCACGCGGCACCCATGCAAACTCTAGAGCTTCCCGAAGATTTGGCTCTTAGGGCTTGTGCTTTTACTTGGTTGACCGTCATAAGGTCGTTACCTTCAATATTGGTATGATATCTTGCGGCTTGTGGACAATAGCCACAATCTTCTGGGCAACCTCCTGTTTTTATAGATAATAAAGTAGAAACTTGAACCGTATTGGGGTCGTGATGCTCGCGATGTATGGTGGCGGCTTGATATAGCAACTCCATTAAAGACGTATTGTAGATGTCTAAAATTTCAGCTTTGGTCCAATTGTGTCTTGTCTCACTCATAGTTTTCAATCTTGGAAGAGATCAAAAATACTTATTTTATGCCCATAAAACTTTTAAAAAGAGTATAAAATTTTTCAGGTTCTTCAAGGTAAGGGTTATGTCCACTTTGCTCAAACATCTCAAAGGTGGCCTGTGGCATAAAGGTTTTATATTGAACAGCAAACTCTGGTGTAGATACACCATCGTAACGTCCTGCAACAACTAAGGTTTTTGCGGTGACGTCTTTTAGCTGTTGTCTATAATCTTGATTGATCATACTTCCAGACACGTCAAAATCGCCATCCCTACCAATGATAGTTTCATAAACTTCAGGAGCCCAGCCTCTAAATTTTGTCTTCGGAACTTTAGAGGTAATGTTGGTGTCATGATAGTAAATATATTTGGTTGGAAAATTACCGTAAACTGTTTTTAACGGTTCTTGGCTAGACACATACCCTAAAGTCCTTAGGGAGTCGACCACTTTCCATTTTTCGGGAAAATGTGTTTTCGCATAGTGATTATAGCTATCACAATTGGCTTGCCACATGGCTCCAGAGTGAAACCCGTTGATCAATACCATTTTCTCTACTTGGTCTTTGTATGTAATGGCGTAAGCTTGAGCGGGGACTGTACCATACGAATGACCTACAAGCGAAATTTTATCAAATTTTAAAAGCACTCTAAGTTTCTCAATAATTTCCATATCGTTTTCTACAGAGTATTCCGAAGTGTTCTTGGCATCTTCACTTTTACCTCGCCCAATCCAATCAAAAAAGACTACGGTGTTGGTCTTGTAATATTGGCCAAAAGCACCTTGCATATAATCGTGAGAATTCCCAGGACCTCCAGGTAGAAAGAAAATGGGATCGCCCTCACCCAAAACTTCTACATTAATTTTATAACCATTTATGGTATAAAATTTGGATTCAAATTTATCAAATATGTTTGGGTCTGTTTGGGCAATTAGAACAGGGTTTATGCTGGTAATTAAAAATAATAGGAGGAGGGATTTAAGCTTCATTTGGATGTGGTTTTGATAAAGATACTTAGAATGTACTTAACAAAAAAAATCCGCCATATAGCGGATTTTTATTTTTTAGAGATTAACTTTCATCTTCCCCATTTTTCTTCGGAAGTGTTTTTGAAGGTTCATCGGCTTTGTCTTTGCCTTTGAGATATTCTGGCAAATCCATGCCGGCCATATTGAACATGTCTTGTAATGGCGGTACAGATTTGTACATGCCCGATAAAAAGTTAGCAGTAGATGATTTGCCATCGTCTCCGCTGCCTCCATTTTCCCAAACGGTGACTTTATCTATTTTGATGTTTTTAATAGCGTCTGATTGTAGCCTTACCAATTCTGGTAATTTATCAGCAATAAGTAACAGCACGGCATCTTTACTGTTGTTTCCGGCAGCTTTTACAATTTCCTGTAATCCGGCAGCTTGCTTGGTTAAGACTTCAAACTGACCTTGTGCTTCAGCTTGTGCCTTAAATAAAATCGCATCTGCTTCACCTTTCGCTTTTCTTCTAATACGTTCTGCATCAGCTTCAGCATCAATTTCTACCTTGCGTTTATCAATTTCAGCAGGAACAATAATATCGGCTAATTGAGAAGAACGCTCACGCTCAGCTCTAGCAATTTCTGCATTTTTTTCTGCAGCATAAGATTCTTCTAATGCTTTTGCCGTTTGTACTTTTTCCGAAGCATTTGCTACGCGCTCAGCTTCAGCCTCCCGTTGTCTTCTTAAGGAGTCAGAATTAGCTACCGAAATCTTTGCCGTGTTTTCACCCTCAACTGCTTGAGCGTTTGCCGCAGCAACTTGCGTACGTTCATCTTGTTTGGCATTGGCCTCACCAATACTACCATCTCTGTTTTTTTCTGCAACAGATTTCCGGGCAGCGTTAATGGCGTGCGCAGCGGCTTCTTTACCAAGCGCTTCAATATAACCAGACTCGTCAACAATATCTGTAATGTTAACGTTGATGAGTTTAAGACCTACCTTCTTAAGTTCGGTCTCGACGCTCTGGGAGATATTAGTTAGAAATTTATCACGATCATTGTTGATTTCCTCAATATCCATAGACGCCACAACCAACCTTAACTGCCCAAAAATAATTTCTTTGGCCAAATCTTGAATGTCTTGCATAGCCAAACCTAATAAGCGTTCTGCAGCATTTTGCATAACTCCTGGCTCTGTAGATACACCAATGGTAAAACGAGAAGGGACGTTGACCCTAATATTTTGTTTGGATAATGCGTTGACGAGGTTGACTTCAATAGAAATAGGAGTCAAGTCTAAAAATTCGTAATCCTGAATGACGGGAATGATAAATGCAGCCCCACCATGAATACATTTAGCAGACAATCCGCCGCCCACTTTACCATAAACTACTAAAATACGGTCTGAGGGGCAACGTTTGTAGCGCTTAATAAGAATGATAAAAAATACGAATACAAAGAGTATTGCAGCAATAACGGCTATGGGTAAGCCAAGATCAAAGTCTTGTGTTAGGAGGTAATTCATAAGTTTCTGGTTTAATTGGTTCTATAGGTTTTTTGGTTGGTTCTATAATAAGAATGCCGTTATTGGTGACATCTACGACGTGTATGATGGTGCCAGATTTCAAATCGATGAGCGAATCAGACAGCGCCTCTAGTTCTCTTAGGGTACCTTGAACGCGAACGGTCACTTTTCCCATTTTGGAACGATTGGCCCCAACGGTCAAATAGACTTCGCCAATCGCGTTGATGGCATTTTTATAATTTAATGTACCGCTATCGGCTAATTTTCGCATGGCGTAAAACATAGCTGCCATTACTGCCATCATGAGAAGGCCACAGCCAAAGGCTGTAATAACGGTAACGGGTTTGGAAAGCCCAGCGTTATAACATCCAATTCCGGTCCATCCGAAAATGGTGAAAAATCCGACCAGATTTTTGAAGGTGATAAACTGAAAGCCGATACCCGTGTCTCCATCAATCTCGGCATCTAAATCGCCAATATCATCAGCACCATCCATACCTGAAAACGTGGAAATAATTATGAAAACGAAAATCAATGAGCCAATGAGCGCAATGACCCAAAAGAATTGTGAAAACGCATCAAGCGCAGAAAACCATTCCATAGTAAGCAGTAATTAAATTGGTTGTTGAAATATAAGACCTTTAAAAATGTCTTACAATACTTATTTTGAAAGAAGGATGCTTACCGCATTGCCACCAAAACCAACGGCATTAATCATGATATATGATAAACGCTTTGGTAATGTGGTCTCTAGATAAGGTACCATAATAAACTCCTGATGTTTGAGCATCAATATTGCCATTTCGATACTTAAGAGTCCCGATGCACCTAAGCTGTGACCTATCTTCCATTTATTAGTAGTCAATGAAGGAATTTTGTTACAGAAAATTTTTTCTATGGCATTAATTTCAGCTTGATCCCCTTTAATGGTGCCAGGGGTATGGGTAACAATAACATCTACAGTGTCAGGGTCAAGTGTCCCCAAGGCCATTTTCATACTGCGCTGAAAACAATCGGCATTCGTTGAAAGCGAGGCATTATGTTCTAGCAGCTCTGTACCATAGCCAATACCTGCAATTGTAGCTAATCTTTTTTCTGAGAGCCCTTTCTCTATGCAGAGCATTGCTGCAGCTTCTCCTAAAATCATACTATTCTCAGTTTTTTTGAGATTGAGCGCTTGATTTGGATAAGAGTGTTCAAAATTAGTTTGTTGCTTTTGCGACGTCTCGGCGGGAGATCCATTGGGCCTTTTATAAATCTTTAAGGCTTGCATTTGTGCAATAGTAAAAGGGGTTAGCGGTGCTTCACTGCCTCCTACTAAAAACGCGTGGCACATGTCGGCCTTGAGCCAAGCGATGCCGTTAAGCAAGGCATGTAGTGCTGTAGAGCAGGTAATGGAGTGTGATATTTCAGGGCCTTGAGTCTGTAAATCGTGTGCCACCCAAGACGAAATGTTACCCAATGTTGTTGTTGGCGAACTCAGCGTTTCGGCTTTATGATGCTCTAAAAATGCTTGGTGGTAATTCTCAAATAATTCGGTGGCGCCACGAGAAGATCCTATATTGACCCCGAAATTGTCCAAAGCGCTCCAATTGGCATTTTTTATAGCCTGTCTTGAGGCAAAGATGGCATAGAGCACCGATTTGTCCAAGGTTTTGTACTTGGAGTTTGATGTTCTTAGTGACTCAATGTCCTCTTTAAGTTCCTGCGGAAATTCACTTACTAGAAGTCCGTCCCTTTTTGTGAAATAATGGGCATTATTCTTATAGTTTTTCCAAACTGTTTCGGGAGTTTTGCCCAAAGCAGAAATAGAGGACATTGATGTTATAGAAATTGGATATTGCAATCTGGTTGGATTTTCTACAAAGGTAGATAATACGATTTGTTTTACCTGCAAAACCGAAATTTAGCATCACGTTCAGCAATCAAAATATTAAATTCCTAAAGGGTTTCTAGTTATAAGATTTCCAAAGCGGCTTCTATAGATTTGTAAACTTTATCCAATTCTCCATCGGTAATGATGTAAGGTGCAAGAATATAAATGGTTTTTCCTAGCGGTCTAAGAAATACCCCTTGGTCCATAAAGTGATGAAACAATTTATCACGCAAGCTGCCATAACGTTCGGTTTCAACATCGAGGTCTAGAGCGAAAATAACGCCTGTTTGTCTTGTTGAGGACACTTTTGGATGGGATGCTATTTTCTCTCCAAACTGTTTGTGGCGAGATGTAACCCGTTTGATGTGCGCTTGGATCTCTTCAGACTTTAACATTTCGATTCCAGCCAAAGCCGCCGTGCAAGCTAAAGGATTTGCAGAATAGGTATGACCGTGAAAAAGACCTTTGCTAATCTCATCACTGTAAAATGCATCATATATATTCTGGGTACATGAGGTAATTGCCATAGGCAGTAGCCCAGCGGTCAAAGCTTTGCTCAAACACATAATATCGGGTTTGACCTCCATATAATCTGAAGCAAAATAGGATCCTGTTTTTCCAAAACCAGTCATGACCTCGTCTGCAATAATCAAAATGCCAAACTCTTTACAGAATTTTAAAATTTCATTAAGTCCTTCAGCATTATGCATTTGCATTGCTGCGGCACCTTGTACTAGGGGTTCGTAAATAAAACCTGCAATATCATTTTCTAGAATTACTTTGCGCAACAGGTCTAAGATCATGTCATGGTTCTCTCCATTGGGTGTAGGGATTCGTTTAACATCCAAGAAAAAATCTGAAAACGGACCATTGTAATCAGACAATCCAGATACGCTCATAGCGCCAAACGTATCGCCGTGAAAACCATGTTCAAAAGAGATAAAAACATTGCGTTTCTCGTCACGGTTAGAATGGTATTGCAGGGCCATTTTGATTCCAATCTCAACAGCTGTCGATCCATTATCACTAAAAAACAATTTATTTTGATTCTCTGGCAAAATTTCAATTAATGCTTCGGAAAGTTTTACGGCAGGTTCATGGGTAAAGCCACTAAAAATAACGTGATCTAAAGTTTGCATTTGCCTTGTGACACGCTCAGTCACGTGTGGGTTGCAATGACCATACATTGCGGTATACCAAGAGGCGATGGCGTCAATGTAATCTTTGCCATCCTCATCAGTGAGTGTACAGCCTTTAGCTTTTACGATGGCCACAGTATCTGGATGTAATTTATGTTGGGTTAGTGGGTGCCAAAGGTGTTTTTTATCTCTTGATTTTAGTGTCATTGCTTTTGAGTAATAGTGTAAAAGTTGCTAGTAAAGTTAGAATAAAAACAGATTAGTTGAATTTATTTTTCATGCCGCTCCAACGTAGTTTTCTAATGAATTTGCCTTGTTCTTTGGTGACCAATGGCGTCATATTTTGTTTTTTTGCTTTAAAGTAGCCAACCATATAATCTGTAAATAAAGCGATACTTTTCTTTTTAGAAGCCAGTTTTAAAGCGGAGATGAGTGTAATTCCAAATCCGTAACGCATTTTGTACATGGCTTCACCTTGAAGGTGTTTGGAGGCCTTATTGTAACTTGCTCCTGTAGGTTTTAAATGTTTTACTTGCAAAGTCTCATCTGTCAATAATTTCCAGTTGTAAAATTTGGCCAGTAACTCATCTACAGTGTCCCAACCCATGGAGGGTTTGAGTTTGCCTATTTCTATAAAACACTGTTTTCGGTAAGCTTTAAGAGCGCCTCTAATGTGGTCTTTTCTGGTTAGATTTTCCAAGATCCATTGCTGCTCTTTTTTAATATAGCAGAATCCTGCTGCCATGCCCAGTTGATCATCTTTTTTAAAATGAAATGCTAACTGTTCTAAATAATGCTTCGGAAATATGAGATCGGCATCAAATTTACAGATCACATCATAATCGTCGTCCAAAGTGTCGAAGCCTTTATAAAAAGCATTGATGATTTTTGAACCGGGAAGGTGTTGGTTAGAAGATTGGGAATTTAGGAGCGTAAGCCAAGAATACTTTGATTCTAGTGCTGATACGATGGCCTGAGTTTCGTCAGAAGAATTGTCATTAACCACAATAACCTGCTTTGGTAATAGGGTTTGATTGGCCAGTGACTCTAGCGTTAACGCAATGCAGTCGGCTTCATTATGGGCAGGGATGACAATGTAAAATTTCATTAGAAATTCAAATTATAGCACAATAGTCTAAGATTTAAAGTTCAAAGCTAATTAAAGCAACGTGGAGTAAGTGCTTTAGCTTTTAGAATTTTTAGCTCTTTCGGCGTAAACAATATAATAGCGATTGGTGAATTGACGTAAAAGCGGTCTTATCCCCAATTTATTTGTAGGATTGGTCCACTTTTCAGTAGCAATAATGCGCCATCCAGTTTTTTCCAGTAACCAGTCAAATTGCCAATCTTCAAATTCATGATAATGGCGGTCCCAAGGGTCTGTTTTGCTTTTATAGGCAGAAGAAAACCAAAGTCTTAATGGGATGCTCGCTACAAGTTTATCTGCTTTTATAGAGGTAAGTACTGTAAAAGGAGAGAGTAAGTGTTCAAATATTTCAAATGCGGTAACCACGTCGGCAGTTGACTTTTCTATTTCATGAGTATCTATATCTAAATCAACCCCAGAGGTGTTTTGAACTTGATAACCTTGAGAGATCATAATCTCAGACATCGGATTTTTTACACCAAGGTCTAATATGGTAGATGAATTATCTACGTGTTTTTGCAGAAAACTGAGGGTATGTTTAAAACGTTTGTTTGGAAAGGTGTTTTCGTACATGTTTTATTTTATCGAAAGTAGCGCACTTCAGATTAATATCTATAAACAATGGCATTAATATTCATCCCGGCGCCAACACTTGCAAATATGATGACATCGCCCTTATCAATATGCTGATTTTCTAATTTCCCTTTTAAAATAAGATCAAGAAGTGTAGGGATGGTGGCGACGCTAGAATTGCCTAAAGTATTGATAGACATAGGCATAATTCCTTTTGGCATCTCCATGTCATGCAATTTGTAAAAACGTTTTACAATCGCTTCATCCATCTTTTCATTGGCTTGATGGATCAATATTTTTTTAACGTCGGTAATAGAACATCCGCTGTTTTCTAAACAGGATTTCATGGCCAACGGTACATTTTTTAGAGCAAATTCATAAATCTTACGCCCATACATTTTGATGTATCTCCGTTTATCGGAAATTTCAGGATGGTTTGTTTCTCCGAAATAGATAAAATGAGCTTCATCTAAAGAAAATGTTGCCGTATCATGAGTGAGGATACCGCCGTCTTCATCGGTTTTCTCAACAATAACTGCACCAGCACCATCGCTGTAAATCATGGAATCACGATCGTGCTTATCTACGACTCTCGATAGCGTTTCAGAACCAATGACCAGACAGCGTTTTGCCAATCCGGAACTAATAAATGCTTTGGCCTGTATCACACCTTCAATCCAACCGGGACAGCCAAAGAGTAAATCGTAGCCTACGCATTTTGGATTTCGTATGCCCAATAAATGTTTCACACGAGAGGCAATACTAGGTACTGTATCACTTTGTTCTGCATTGTGTTTGACGTCTCCGTAATTATGGGCTACGATAATATAGTCCAAGGATTCTTTATCAATATTGGCATCTGCGATGGCTTTTTCAGCAGCAAAAAATGCAATATCAGAGTTTAAAAGCTCATCTTTTATATAACGTCTTTCTTCAATACCTGTAATGGCCTTGAATTTAGCCACGATAACTTCGTTAGGTCCGTTGATGATAGATCCATCAGAATTTAAGAATTCGTGGCTATAGAAATTTTCGTTTTTTTTGATACCGGAAGGAATATAACTCCCGGTTCCTGTTATTTTAATACTCATAAACTTAGACTTCCTTGTTAATTATGAAAGTAACATGGCAATATAACGATTAGGTGTTAAAAGTTCGTTTTGATCTCAAAAATTTTACGATGTTCAAACGCATCATTTAGGCTTCTTCCATGTACGCTTCTATAGGAGCGCAGGTGCAGATAAGGTTACGATCACCGTAAGCATCATCCACTCGGCGTACGCTTGGCCAAAACTTGTTATCCCTTACGTATTCTAATGGAAAGGCTGCTTGCTGACGAGAATATGGTAATTTCCAGTCATCACTTGTAACCATATCCATGGTGTGCGGCGCATTTTTTAACATGTTATTCTCATCGTCGCTAGATACGAGGTCAATTTCTTTTTTGATTGAAATCATCGCATCACAAAACCGATCCATTTCTGCTTTACTTTCGCTTTCTGTAGGTTCAATCATCATGGTACCGTTAACAGGAAATGAAACCGTTGGGGAGTGAAAACCATAGTCCATAAGACGTTTGGCGATATCCACTACCTCAATACCATGGGCTTTAAACGGTCTACAATCAATAATCATCTCATGTGCTGCACGTCCTCTTTCTCCAGAATATAAGGTTTCATAAGCCCCTTTTAAACGCTTCTTAATATAGTTAGCGTTGAGAATGGCCACCTCTGTAGAGCGTTTCAATCCTTTTGATCCTAACATTTTAATGTAGCCATAAGAGATGAGACACGCTAGAGCAGAACCATAAGGTGCTGCAGAAATGGAAGTGATGGCTTGATCTCCACCAGTTTTTATTAATGGATTGCTTGGTAAAAATGGTACCAACTGTTTGGCTACGCAAATTGGGCCAACACCAGGACCACCGCCACCGTGGGGAATTGCAAAGGTTTTATGAAGGTTGAGGTGACAAACGTCTGCCCCAATATTTCCTGGATTGGTTAAACCAACTTGAGCATTCATGTTGGCGCCATCCATGTAAACTTGTCCGCCATTATCATGAATGATCTTGGTAATTTCCTTAATGGCCGACTCATAAACCCCATGGGTTGAAGGGTAGGTTACCATGAGTGCAGAAAGATTGTCTTTGTGCAATTCTGCTTTTTCACGTAAATCGTCAACATCGATGTTGCCATCTTCTGAAGACTTGGTGACAATAACTTTCATTCCCGCCATTACTGCACTTGCAGGATTGGTACCGTGCGCAGAAGATGGAATGATACAGATGTTTCTATGATGGTCATTTCTTGACTCGTGATAGGCTCTAATTACCATCAACCCTGCAAATTCACCCTGTGCTCCAGAATTGGGCTGTAATGACGTTCCAGCAAATCCTGTAATTTCGGTAAGTTGATCTTCTAATGCCTTTAAAACGTGATGATACCCTTTGGCTTGCTCAATAGGCACAAAAGGGTGGATGTTACCCCACTTAAACCAGCTTAGAGGTAGCATTTCTGCCGCAGCATTCAATTTCATAGTGCAAGAGCCCAATGAAATCATAGAGTGGTTTAAAGCTAGATCTTTACGTTCTAATGATTTGATGTAACGCATCAATTCAGTTTCAGAGTGGTGTTTGTTAAAAACGGGCTCTGTCATGAAAGATGTTGTGCGTTGTAAGCTTTCTTCAATATTATTTTCTTCGGAAATCGTCGTAATTTCAAAACTTTCCTTTTGAGCAACTCCAGCAAAAATAGAAATGATGGTATTAAGATCTTCGAGTGTCGTTGTTTCGTTTAAAGATAAAACGACGGTCTCATCATCTGGGTAATAGAAATTTGTTTTTTTGCTTTCCGCAGCAGTTTTTATGGCATGAGCATTAACTTTGATTTGAAGGGTGTCAAAGAATGATGTGTTGATTTGTTCAACGCCCAATTTGGTTAATGCTTTTGCTAAAGCTACCGTTTTGTTGTGAATGCCATTGGCGATATGCTTCATACCATTTGGCCCGTGATATACGCCGTACATACTCGCCATAACTGCTAATAGTACTTGTGCCGTACAAATGTTTGAAGTGGCTTTATCACGTTTGATGTGTTGTTCTCTTGTTTGTAAGGCCATACGCAATGCACGGTTACCGTTTGCGTCTTTAGTAACCCCAATAATACGTCCAGGAAGAAAACGCTTGTAAGCTTCTTTTGTAGCAAAATAGGCTGCATGCGGCCCTCCGTAACCTAGTGGGATACCAAAACGTTGGGTGGTACCAACAACAACATCTGCTCCAAATTTGCCAGGCGCTTCAAGCATGATCAAGCTCATAATGTCTGCCGAAACGGCAACTTTAATCTCTGCCGCATTAGCAGTTTCAATAAAGGATTTGATATCCTTAATTTGACCGTGCTTGCCAGGATATTGTAAAATAGCTCCAAAATATTCCGAAGAGAAGTCGAATTCTTTTGCGTTTCCAATAACTAATTCTATTCCAATTGGCGTTGCTCGAGTTTGCAACAGAGATAGCGTTTGTGGCAAGATGTCATCTGAAACAAAAAACTTGTTGACCTCATCTTTTTTCTGTTGACGCTCACGAACGGCATAAAGTAAAGTCATTGCTTCTGCAGAGGCCGTGCTTTCATCTAATAACGAAGCGTTAGCAATCTCCATACCCGTAAGATCTGTGATCATGGTTTGGAAATTAAGAAGTGCTTCTAGTCGTCCTTGCGCAATTTCTGCTTGGTATGGTGTGTATGCTGTGTACCATCCTGGGTTTTCTAAAACATTACGTTGTATTACCGCAGGCATAATTGTAGGGTGGTACCCTAAGCCGATATAGGTTTTAAAAACCTTGTTCTTTTTTGAAAGATTATAAATATGCAATAAATACTCATGCTCACTCATTGGTTCGTCCAGATCGAGATCCTTTTTAAGTCGGATGTCATCGGGAATGGTTTCATAGATCAATTGTTCTAAGGAATCCACACCAATAGTTTCCAACATGAGTTGTTGATCTGCCGCTCTTGGGCCTATGTGGCGAAGTGAAAAATCTGCTGTATTCATTGAGATAGTTGTTGTTTTTGGATGTGCAAAATTACGGAATAATTAAGGCTTAATTGTTAATGAAATTGAAACTTTTCAACCAATTGAAATGGTTATTAACAGTTTGAGTATTTTTGTGCTATGAAAGCCTTCAAGTCCTTTTTGGATTTTTATATCTCTAGCAGTATTCACGTAGCTTTATCAGTGTTTGCGTTGTCATGGCTCACGCTTTTGGAATTTGATTTGCCTTACGATGGAGATGTGCTTTATTTTATTTTTTTCGCCTCTATAACGGGATATAATTTCGTCAAGTTTTTTGGTCTAACTAAATTTCACCACAGAAGCTTGGCGTCTTGGCTCAAAGTTATTCAGGTGTTTTCCCTTTTCTGTTTTTTAATGATGGGGTACTATGCGCTTCAATTAGAGTTAAACACCATTATGGTGATTTCTATATTTGCCCTAATTACTTTTTTGTATGCCATGCCCTTGCTGCCTAAGCGCTTGTTTGTAGATCAATCAAAGCAATTGCGAAGCATCAGCGGACTTAAAGTCTACATTATAGCCTTGGTTTGGGCAGGCGTAACCGTAGGTTTGCCATTACTAAATGCGAATTATCATTTTGATCAAGCTATTATTTTGATGGGAGTACAACGTTTTTTGTTTGTATTGGCATTGATGCTTCCCTTTGAGATAAGAGATTTGAAATATGATAGCTTAAAACTCGCCACCATTCCTCAACAAATTGGTTTAATACGTACCAAACAATTGGGTGTTTTATTATTAGTGGGGTTTGTGGTTTTGGAGTGTGTTCAAGATTTTGCAGATGTAAAATCGTTGTTAATACTCATCTCTATAGCGGTGATTACAGCAGCGTTTATTGTATTATCAAAAGTTGAGCAGAGTGTTTACTACAGTGGGTTTTTTGTAGAGAGCATCCCTATAGTATGGGTGCTGTTAACCTTGATTTTTTAATTCTTTAGAGAAGTTAAGTTGAAGGTTATAACGTTCTTCTTCAGTTAATGCATTGATTTCAGATTGATGTATGGCTCTGGATAAAGCATTGTTCTTTTTTGTATAGGCTTTGCTTATACGGCACCATGACAGCCTTAGTGCTAATTTAAAATGTTCCCAAGGTGTAGCTTCTCCATATTGAGCCTTATCACAGATGTGATGCGCCTCTTCACAAGAAATAAATAAGAAACTTTTTTTCATAATTCTCAAATCGATAATTATAAATTAATACCAGGTTTTTTGCATGCATTCTGCTAGAGCAGTTCTTGCTCTGTGAATAATAACCCAAAGGTTAGACGCAGTAATATTTAATTCATTACAGATGGCCTCAGTTTCGTAATTAAGGATGGTTTTCATCTTAAACACTTGGGCTTGTTTGTTTGGTAATTTTGCCATGCATTTGTAGATGGCATCACCTAGCTCTGCATTTTCAATAGTGTCTTGTGCTGTTTTGTCAAAAGGGTCTGCAACACGCTCTTCAAGCCAATCCCCTTCGTTCTCATCGCTATTGTAGGTCATTCGAACTTCAGCTTTTCCTTTTTTTGAATTGATCTTGCGATAATGATCAATAATTTTTCTTTTCAGAATAGAGATAAGCCAAGTGCGTTCAGACGCTTCGCCCTTAAAGTTTTTCATTGACTTTAGACCAGCGACAAAGGTATCTTGCACCAAATCTTTGGCAATTTCCCTATCATTAACACGAGTGATCGTGTAGTTGAAAAGGTAATCTGAATAAGAGCTGATCCATTTTTTTGGATCGATAATGTGCTTTGGCATTAGACCTTTGTTTCGAGTCAAAAGTAGTATAAAAAAATTGATTTTAGCATGATGTTACCGATGAACGGTTGTTTTGTTCTTGACCTGAACCGAAGATCCTTTAGCAAGAATAATGGAGCTGGGCAAGGCGCCATTGAGAAAGGCAAAATGCTTTCCGTAATTGGTTTTAAAGTCGAGGTCTACCTGGCAATCAACCACCTTTAGCTGTTGCCAAGATGGATGAACAACTTCATACTGAAATGTTTTGTTTTTGTATTTGGTGTAACCAAAATAGTGCTCTGTTATAAATTCTTCTTTTGAATTTTCTTGAATGACTGAAGGTTCTTTAACGGTACTGGCTTTTATGGACTGCCAGCCATTTTTTAATTTCCATCGGTACTCAAAATGGTTGTGTTGCTCATCTTGTGTCCATTCATAAGACATCTTGCTGGTTTGATAATGCTCGTGATAAATAGTGTTGGCTACGATGGTGATTAGCGGTTTTGGTACGATTTCTTTGATAAAAACCGTTCCGCGCCGGCCATTATGTTTGACATAAAATCGAAGATTCACCTCAGGAAAATTGATGTGCCCAGGAAGCTTAATGCCCAACACCTTAACATCCATAAACTTAAAACCAACAACACTCACGTAACATTTTCCATTAAAAAGATCAAGCACTGTACCTTTTGGGACGAAGGGCTCTAAGATTTTAGGATCAATTTCATAATTGAGGAACATAAGGTTTTTCCAATAGGCGTTTAAGAAGGTCATATGAGAAATTAGATTGTTAAATTTTAAATCCGAAACCAGTCATTAAAAAGATGCTACTTAAATAGAGCCATAGCATTGAAAATATGACATGTGCAGATGTTTCAAAGCGTTTACCTTTCCATAACTCACTAGAGTAAATAAAAAACTGAAAGAATAATCTAATGGTCCAAAATAGACCTAGTCCTAAAGCAATAGTGCGACCAAAATTGGTGTCCAGTATTTCATTTGATGAGGTTATGCAAAGCAGCCCCATCAAAAAGACTGTAAGAGCAATAAAAAAAGTATGAGTAGTCATCATTTGTCTGTTGATAAGGCTCATGGTTTTGAGCTCTTCTTTCCACTTAAAATATCTTGGGAAAACCACATGGAAAAGCGCTAACATAATTAACAGGACTCCAATGACTTTTATGTGAATTTGCATAATATGTCAGTTATTTTAGGGTTTACATTCAAAAATGGACATGAACGGTGTGAACTTGGTTTCTTTAAAAGTCGAGAATTCTGCTTTATTAAATGCTTTTTTCCATGTTTTTCTGGAGAAGAAATGAGTGAAGCCCACTGAAAAAGCTAAAAAATTGGGAAGGTCTCTGAGATGCTCCACCATAATAATATATCCGCTAGGTTTAATAATTCGTCGGCATTCTTTTAAAAAATCTATTTTCTCATCGTTAGATCTTATTTCATGCGCTGCTGAAAGTAAAAACAAAATGTCGACACAATCATTTTCTAACGGAATTTTGCCAGATAGAATTTTTGAGGTTTTCGGGTACGTTAAAGTTACTTTTCTAGCTCTTATAATAGCCGGTTCTGTATGACGCTCGGAATCATAAAAATCAAATACTTTCAAGTCTGATTGAGGGAATTTCTGTTTTACTAAAAAACTAGTTTCATCAAAACCTGCATTTATGTTCACGAGGAGCGTTTTTTTATCATCAAACCATCTATAGGAGTTGAGCCACTCAAAATTATAATACCCGGAAAAATCATAGACGTATGCCGAGATAACTAATGGCATTAATAGTCCATAAACGAAAGCTATAACTATGGTCCAAAACCACAAGTCTGACCAGTCTATAACTAATTTGCTACAGGTTATAAGTGCTAATATTGTTAGTCCTATGACGTAAAAATGTCTGTTAAAACTTAAGATATTCAACACGCCTTGAAATTTTTTTCTTTTTATTTCCATGATTCGATTCTTCCTTTTTTCCAATAATATGGAATGTTCTCTATAATAAAAGCGTTTGCTAAGACAGCGTCTTTTAGTTGTAAAGTATCCAAATGACCAATTTGATGATTTAGAACGCTAATAGGTTTTGGTTTCCAGTTTTTTCTAACACCTTCTATTATAAGAACTTCTTTGGATTGTGCATTGTATGTGAAGGTAAAAGGGAGAGGGCCTGCGTATTTTCTGGCTGTTTTCCAATCAGGAAAAGGAGAATCTTTGGGAAGTTGAGCTAGGTTCTCGGTGTCGTCTAAAGTGATATTGATGTTTGATTTTTTTGAAATGATTTCGGTTAACTGCTCATTCTTTTTTTTCGAAATATCTGTATGCGTGTAATTATAATGTGTAAAGATGTTACCAGTAAGAGCCATACTCATTTTATCGGTTTCAGATTTTATGATGTATAGACCTCGTAAGCGTTTGCCTCTTTTGTCTAAATACTTAACAAAGATGCGATAGCCAATTAGAAAGAAATCATTGCCTAATATTTTCGGAAAACCTTTGGGGCGTAAATTTTTTGTTTGGACCATTGCCATAGCAAGAAACGCCCATTCATTGTTATAAGTATCTAATTCTAGGCATTCTGGGATGAGATTCTCTAATTGTTTTTTAGGGACAGCAAAGGTTAAAACAATTGAACTATCAAAAAAAGCTTCAACTGCAAAAGGATGGTTTTTAAGAGATTTGATCATTGAACTTTAGTTTGAAAAAGGTTGTTTTGAAATAAGAGAGATATATAAAAAGGCTAAATATTGATGCAAATAATAAATTGAATTTTCCCCAAAGTAGAAGTTCCGGAACTAAAATGAACTCTATGATGTTCATTGTCATGATTATTAATATCTGTAAAATGGCGTTTATTTTTGCTTTATAATTGCTCAATACCCAAAAGGTCATTAAGATTTCTGAAACTCCTATCGCAAATGTTATTTCGGTTGAATGACTAGATCCTAAAATTTCTGCTACAATTTCTTGATGTCTTGGGACAAGATTAAAAATCTTAAATAGTAGTCCATTTACTAACCAAATACTTGCTATCAAATAGTTTGAAATTTTGGAGGGTGTATTCATATCTATAATTAATTTTGTTATTACTAAACTTTCAGAAAATATTGAAAGTAAGTTATAAATTTTTTTAGCTTATTAGTTTCAATAAAGATTTGGTAATCCAGTTTTGCTTTTGATTGACCAATTTGTTGATCATAGCATCTGCCGTTTCTGTCAAATCATGAAGCGCTTTGGTTTGCTTGATCAGCTCCTTCGTTTTTTCGGTGCCATCATCTTTAATTGAAGAGACTTCATTGAGCACTTTAATCACAGGTTTAATTTCTCTTCGGCTACGTTCTTTCGCGATAACTCTTGCCAACTCTTGCACGTCTTTTTCGGTTGTAAAAAACTCTTTGCGTTCACCTGGGATAATCTCTTTGGTAACGATGCCCCAGTCCATAAGCTGTCTGAGATTCATACTGGTGTTCCCTCTGGAAATTTGTAGTTCCGCCATAATATCTTCCATAGAGAGCGGTTGGGTTGAGATAAAAAGTAATGCCTGAATTTGTGCCATGGCTTTATTAATGCCCCAAAGTGTACCAAGGCTTCCCCAGGTACTCACAAATTTTGTTTTGGCTTCTTCGTAATTCATACTTCAAATATATAAAATATTTTAAACTTTCAATAATTATTGAAAGTTTAATTTTTAAAAAGGATGACTTTCTTTATTTCTAGACGTTTTTTCACCTTTTAAAAACACTAATTTTCAAAAAGCAAAAGAGCGACATTTTGTGAATGTCGCTCTTTTATATAATCCATTAAGAGATAAATACTATTTTTTAGCAATCAATCCCGCACGTTTTAACAAGGCATCTGGTCTTGGCTCTTTTCCTCTAAAACGTTTGTAAAGTACCATTGGGTCCTCAACACCTCCTTGGGATAAGACATTGTCCTTAAATTTTTTCGCAACGTCTTTATTGAAAACGCCTTTTTCCATAAAGTACTCAAAAGCATCAGCATCTAATACTTCGGCCCATTTATAGCTGTAGTAGCCAGAGCTGTAACCTCCCTGGAAAATGTGTGAAAATGACGTGCTCATACAGTTGTTTTTAACGTCAGGATAAAGTTTAGTGCCTTCAAAGGCTTCAAGTTCATGAGCTTTTACGTCTTTGATATAGGTTGGGTCTTGTCCGTGCCAGCTCATATCCAGAAGTCCGAAACTAAGTTGTCTTAAGGTCTGCATCCCTTCGTGAAAGGTCGCTGACGCTTTTATTTTTTCAATCAACGCCATGGGGATCACTTCTCCGGTTTCATAATGGGTAGCAAAAAGTTCTAAGGCTTCTTTTTGGTAACACCAATTTTCTAGAACTTGGCTTGGTAATTCTACAAAATCCCAAAACACACTGGTGCCAGAAAGGCTCGGGTAGGTCGTATTGGCTAGCATCCCGTGTAAAGCATGCCCAAACTCATGAAAAAGTGTGGTGACCTCATTAAACGTTAGTAGGGATGGTTTTGTTTTTGTTGGTTTGGTGAAATTGCAAACTATAGAAATGTGCGGACGGTCATTAACCTCATTTTTTATATACTGAGGCTTGTAAACGGTCATCCAAGCGCCATTGCGTTTGCCTTCTCTAGGAAAGAAATCTGCGTAAAATATAGAAACTAAATCACCTTTGGTATCTGTAACTTTATAGGTTAAAACCTCTTCGTGGTATGTATCGACGTTGTTGACTTGTTCAAATTTTAAATCGTAAAGCCGTTCCGCAATTGTAAAAGCACCGTCGATAACGTTCTCTAATTTGAAATAAGGTTTTAGCTGTTCATCATCAAGATTGAATAATTTTTGTTTTAATTTTTCAGAATAGTAAGCGTTATCCCATTTTTGAAGTTGGTTAATGCCATCCAGCTCCTTTGCAAAGTGTTCTAGATTTTTAAATTCGTCTTCTGCGGCTGGTTTGGCTTTTTCTAAAAGTTCATTTAAGAAATGCTCAACCTTTTCTGGTGTTTTTGCCATGCGTTCTTCCAAAACAAAATGGGCGTGGGTTTTATAGCCTAAGAGATTGGCACGTTCGTAACGTAATTTAGCAATGTCCAAAACATGTTGTTGGTTGTCAAACTCGTTACCCTTAAAGGCTTTAGCTCCAGATGCTATGGCTAATTTTTTACGTAATTCCCTGTTGTCTGCATAGGTCATAAACGGGATGTAGCTGGGGTATTGTAGGGTCACAATCCAGCCTTCCTTACCTTTGGCTTCTGCCAATTGTTGAGCGGCTTCTTTAGCGCCTTCGGGTAAGCCAGAAACATCATCTTCATTGGTTAAATGCATTTCAAAGGCATTGGTTTCAGCTAAAACATTTTCGCCAAATTTTAGTTTCAATTGGCTCAATTTTTTGTCAATGTCTCTAAGTTGGTTCTTTTTGTCTTCGGAAAGGTTTGCACCATTTCTAGAAAATCCTTTATATTTTTTATCGAGTAGCGTTTTTTGTTCTGTAGATAAATCTAGTGTGCCCCTTTGTTGGTAAACAGCTTTCACACGTTTGAATAACTCTTCATTAAGGGTAATATCATTGCTAAATTCTGAAAGCAAAGGAGATACCTCTTGTGCTATTTTTTGAATTTCCTCGTTAGTTTCTGCACTATTCAAATTAAAGAAAATGCTGGATAACCGGTCTAATTCTTCCCCAGAAAAATCTAAAGCTTCAATGGTATTTTTAAAATTAGGTGCTTCTTCGTTTGAGGTGATGTCGTCTATTTCTGCCTTGGCTTTTTTAATGCCTTTTAAAAATGCCGGAAGATAATCTTCATTACTAATTTTCGAGAAAGGTGCGGTATGATATGGTGTGTTGAATGTAGTATTAAGGATGTTCATAATAGATGTTAAATTTTATCTGTGTTATGTATAAGATTAACGAAACGTTGTGATCATAATCGTCAATTAATCAATACCTTGCCGTTTTCATTGTGGTTAGTGAATAACTACCTTGAAGGTTGATTAATAGCAGAAAAACCCCGAGTAAAATCGGGGTTTTTTATTTGAGATCTTTTGAAGATTCGATAACTTTTACTTTTAGGCCTTCTTTATAGTCCTGAATGGTTTTTAAAATTTCGGGATTTGAACAGCCTAAAATTTGGGCGGCTAAAATTCCTGCATTTTTGGCGCCATTTAAAGCCACGGTTGCCACCGGAACGCCGCCAGGCATTTGTAAAATGGACAATACCGAGTCCCAGCCATCAATAGAGTTACTGCTTTTTACGGGAACACCAATAATAGGTAGCGGTGATAAAGAGGCGACCATGCCCGGTAAATGTGCGGCACCACCAGCGCCAGCAATGATGACTGAAATGCCTCGCAAGTGTGCGTTTTTACTAAAGTCAAACAGTTTTTCTGGAGTTCTGTGCGCCGAAACAATATCAACCTCTACTTCAATTTGAAACTCCTTTAAGATATCTATAGCGTCTTGCATGACGGGAAGGTCACTTTTGCTTCCCATAATTATTGCGACTTTACTCATGTGTTTTATATATTAGATTGAAGATCTTTTTTTGAAATATAATTATTTTAATGCGGTTTACTTCATTAGCAATACATCATCATTACGTTATTCGCTAATGACCTCAATAGTGTTTTTTACTTGTTCTGCCACACGTCTAGCTTTGTCAATGTCTTCATTAACTATGGTAACATGTCCCATTTTTCGAAATGGTCGTGTTTGTTTTTTTCCGTAGATATGAGGGGTGACACCTTCTAATGACATAATTTCAGCAATATGTTTGTAGACCACATTGCCAGTATGACCTTCGGCACCTACCAGATTTACCATTATACCACCAACTTTGCTGTCTGTTCTTCCCAAAGGGAGATTTAAAATCGCTCTTATATGTTGCTCAAATTGGGAGGTATAACTGGCCTCAATAGTTTGATGACCTGAGTTATGAGGTCTTGGAGCCACTTCATTGATGAGGATGTCGTCATTCTCGGTTTGGAACATCTCTACTGCCAATAATCCCACATGATCAAATGCTTCGGAAACTGCTAAGGCTGTAGCTTTGGCCTTTTCGGCAACAGCATCACTTATTCTGGCGGGACAAATAACATATTCTACTTGATTGGCTTCAGGATGAAATTCCATTTCTACAACGGGATAGGCTTTTACCTCGCCGTTTTTATTTCGAGCAACAATTACCGCCAACTCATTTTTAAAAGGAATCAACTCTTCGGCAATACATTCGCCTTTAGGTAAATCTTTTAAATCCTCAATTTTTCGAACCATCTTCACGCCATTACCATCATAGCCAAATTGAGCTGCTTTCCATACAAACGGAAACTGGAGTCCGCCATTAGTGATGGCATCTTCAATTTCAGATAAGTAAGCAAAACGCGTAAAGGCCGATGTTGGGATCCCATGGTCTTTATAAAATAATTTTTGGGTCGCTTTATTCTGGATGGTTCTTAATGTTTTTGAAGAAGGGTAGACCTTTAGTCCTTCTTTTTCCAATTGTTCTAAGGCGTCTACATTGACGTTTTCAATTTCAAAGGTTAAAAGGTCTACCTGCTTTCCGAAGTTGTATACAGCATCATAGTCCATTAAGTCTCCTTTTTCAAATTTGTCACAGGCAATCCGGCATGGTGCTTCATCATTGGCATCCATAACGTAAGTGGTAATGTCAAACTTTCGAGTGTTGTAAAGCATCATCTTGCCCAACTGTCCACCGCCTAGAATACCGAGTTTAAAATCTGAGGAAAAGTAATTTGTCATTTTTAAAGGTTTCAAGAATTTCTCCTTTCAATTCAGGAATGTAAATTTAAAATACCGCACCGCTACTGATGGATATTATGATAAAACAAAAATAAGCTAATCACATAACAATATTCTAAAATCACAAATCGAAAATCGACAAACGTGAATCAAATATGTATCTTTGTTTTTTCCAAAATCAAAAACAAGTGATTAAGCTACACGATTTAGAGTTTAAGCCCTTTATTGAGCAATCTGCCATTGAAGCATGCATAGAGCGTATGGCTCATGAGATTTCAATGGACTTGAGTGATGAAGTTCCTGTGTTTATAGGGATATTGAACGGGTCTTTTATGTTTGTGAGCGATTTTGTAAAAAAATACCCAAAACCGTGTGAGGTCACTTTTATTAAGTTGGCATCTTATGAAGGGTTGAAATCTACGGAGGACATTCACCGACTTATTGGTCTTACTCAGGATTTATCTGGAAGAACGGTTGTTATTCTTGAAGATATTATCGATTCTGGAAACACCTTAGGGGAAGTCTACCGTATTTTTAAAAATGAAAACGTGAAGGCCCTAAAGATTGCGACCTTATTTTTTAAGCCAGAAGCCTATAAAAAAGATTATAAATTGCATTATGTAGGGATGGAAATTCCTAACAAATTTATAGTGGGGTATGGTTTGGATTACGACGGATTGGGACGCGATCTGCCTGAAATATATCAACTAAAATCAACACAACACATGACCAATATCGTGCTTTTTGGCCCTCCAGGTGCTGGCAAGGGGACCCAAGCCAATTATTTAAAAGAAAAATACAATCTGGTACATATCTCAACAGGAGATGTTTTTAGATTCAATATAAAAAATGAAACCGCTTTGGGCATGCTCGCTAAGTCTTATATGGATAAAGGAGAATTGGTGCCAGATCAAGTCACTATTGACATGCTTAACGCTGAGGTTGAAAAAAATGCTGGAGCAAATGGCTTTATCTTTGATGGTTTTCCAAGAACCAATGCCCAAGCTGAAGCTTTGGATAATTTGATGAATGAGAAAGATTCGCAGATTGACGCGATGATTGCCTTAGAAGTTAATGACGAAATTTTAGTCAAAAGACTTCTAGAACGAGGAAAAACAAGCGGTAGAAAAGATGATGCCGATGAAAGTATCATCAGAAATCGTATTACAGAATATTACAAAAAAACAGCAGTGCTTAAAGAGTACTATGCTGCTCAAAATAAATATTACGGTGTAGATGGTGTTGGCAACATCGATGAAATCACCGAGCGGTTGAGTAAGGAAATTGATAAGCTATAATAGCCTCATTACCTTTAACAACTAGATTTAATAATTAAAAATAGTTCCGCTCTTGCGGAAAATGATCATGACAGAAGGTAATTTCGTTGACTACGTAAAAATGCATGTATCTTCCGGAAAGGGAGGTCAAGGTTCTGCGCATTTGCATCGCGAGAAATTTATTGAAAAAGGCGGTCCAGATGGCGGTGACGGTGGTCGTGGTGGTCACGTGATTTTACGCGGAAATGCAAACCTCTGGACACTTCTGCATTTAAAGTTTAAGCGTCACGCTAGAGCAGGTCATGGAGAGCATGGCAGTAAAAGTAGGAGTTCTGGAGCCGATGGTCAAGATGAATATTTAGATGTGCCTTTGGGAACGGTTGTAAAAGACTCGGATACTGATGAGGTGCTTTTTGAAATTACCGAAGATCAAGAAGAAAAAATTGTAGTGCAAGGCGGTCGTGGAGGTCTTGGGAACTGGCATTTTAAAAGTTCTACAAATCAAACACCTCGTTACGCACAACCGGGCGAATCTCTAGAAGAACGGGACATCACCATTGAGCTTAAGATTTTGGCAGATGTGGGCTTGGTAGGCTTTCCAAACGCAGGTAAATCGACCTTGCTTTCTGTGATTACCGCAGCAAAACCTAAAATTGCTGATTATGAATTTACAACCTTAAAACCTAATTTGGGGATTGTGGAATATCGAGACTTTCAGACCTTTGTTATGGCAGATATTCCCGGTATTATTGAAGGCGCTGCAGAAGGGAAAGGCTTAGGCCATTACTTTTTGAGACATATTGAGCGTAATTCGATCTTACTGTTCTTAATTCCTGCAGATGCTAAGGATATCCGAGAGCAATACGATATATTATTGGATGAGTTGAAACGTTACAATCCTGAAATGTTGGATAAAGAACGTATGATTGCCATCTCTAAAAGTGATTTGCTCGATGAGGAGCTTCAAGTCATGCTCAAAAAGGAATTAGATAAAACGCTTCCTATAGATTATATGTTCATCTCATCGGTGGCTCAAAAAGGCATTGTTGAGATGAAGGATCGACTTTGGAGGATGTTGAATGATTAAACCACTAAATATGAGAGTATTTATAGGTTGAAAGCATGAGTTGGAAAATGCATTTTAAATCGGAATAATTTTTGATTACCTTTCTATTAAAAAGATATGAGAAAAATAGCCTTATGTATGGTTTTGATTTCAATGTTGAGCGCTTGCTCATCAGTTCAAGTCAATTACGATTACGAGAAAACTGCCGATTTCGAAACTTATAAAACCTACGATTATTATTCTGATATGAATACCGGGTTAAGCGAACTAGATACCAGACGCCTTTTGAACGCCATGGATACTGCGCTTCAAAGTCAAGGATACACATTGTCTGCAACACCAGATTTTTTGATTGATATTAAAAGTAGCGAATACCAAGATGTTCAAAGCAACAATGTTGGCGTTGGTGTTGGAGGAACAGGAAGTAATGTTGGTGGGGGCATCTCACTAGGCATTCCTATTGGCATGAATAAGCTTAACCGTGAGCTCATTATCGATTTTGTAGATGAAGACAAAAACGGACTCTTTTGGCAAGCAGTAACCCAATCGACCTATAATCCTAATGCCTCTCCAGAAAAGCGTGAAGCTCAATTTCAAGCTATTGTAGCTAAAGTTCTTGAAGGTTTTCCGCCGGAAAAACAAAAATAAACTTGTTTCTAAGTTTTTAAAAACAGTCATACTTTATCATTTTCCTAACATTTTAAACCGCTAATGCGGCCTGTTGTTTTGTAACTTTGAGTGAAACCGAAAAATAAAACCACATGAATACTATAAAAGGAAAAGTCGCCTTAATTACTGGCGGAACAAAAGGAATTGGATTTGGAATTGCTGAAGCACTCTTAAGTCAAGGTTTAAAAGTCGCAATCACGAGTAGAGATGAAGACTCTGCTAAAGCTGCAGCTAAAACATTAGGTGAAAGAACCAATACCGACAAGCATGTCTTAGGGCTTAAGGCAGATGTTCGTTTACTAGAAAGTCAAGAAGACGCAGTGAAGCAAACCATTGCAGAGTTTGGGCAATTAGACATTGTGATTGCAAATGCGGGTCTGGGGCATTTCGGAAGTATTGAAGAACTAACTTCAAAACAATGGAATGAAGTCATTGATACCAATCTTACAGGAGTGTTTAACTCTATAAAAGCAAGTGTCGATGCGCTCAAGAAAACCAAAGGGTACTATATTACCATTTCAAGTTTAGCAGGTACTAATTTCTTTGCAGGAGGATCGGCTTATAATGCCAGTAAATTTGGAGTAACCGGCTTTACACAAGCGGTGATGTTAGATTTACGTCAGCACGGGATTAAAGTGAGTACCATCATGCCAGGATCAGTCTCTACACATTTTAATGGTAATGAACCTAGTGATAAAGGCGATTGGAAAATACAGATTGAAGATTTAGGAGAAATAGTCGTTGATTTACTAAGAATGAACCCAAGAACATTACCTAGTAAAATAGAAGTTAGACCCACTACTCCTAAATAAAAAGGATTAAAATAGAAACATCGATTTCCTTCGATGATTTAAAAGTAGCCCCATGTTTTACTAAATATGGGGCTACTCTTTTATAAGTTTTTTCTGCCCAATCAAAACGTTTCCTTGAAATACATTCAGCATATAAAGTCCAGAAGATAGGCGTTCAATATCGACAGCGGTTGCACTATGAACGTTCGCAGGAATGGAAAGCACTTCTTTGCCATCTATACTGATCAATTTAAACGAAAAATCTGTTTTCAAATCACTTTCAATAGAAACATTTAGCATATTTCCCGCAGGATTTGGGTATATGTTAATGGTAATGTGATTACTCTCAGCCGTAATGCTGCTAATGCCCAAACTAGCAACTTCAATAGTCCAAGTCACGGTATATAAATGAATATCCTCGTGGCCATCGACGCGAAGTAATGCGGTATTATCAGTAACCAGAGCTGTTAAGGTGTTGCTGCCTTCTACCAGATCAGTTTCCAAAAGACTTAAATTGTCTAATGAACTACTGAAATTTATACTATTTAGTGTCCATGTGGTGTCTAAAGTATTGGGAAGCGGTTGCACCAAATCTAATTGAAACTCCAGTGGTAAAGAAGGGTTTTCTAAAGTATTGGCAACAGGGCTATAAGATTCAATAGGAGATACCAAGGTATGGATACGCTCAATGATGCCTTCTTTGCATACAGAACAAAAGGGGACACCCAAATAGCGCATTTTACAATTTTGATGAGGACGGTACCAAGTTGAAGGCGTTCCAGTTGTTCCATACGGAAAGATTCCCACATTAGAAGATCCTAACCAGTTTTTCCATTTCACTGTTTCTGGATTATTGTCTTGTGTCATATTAACGGCTTCCGCAGCTTGCGCATCTCCAGGATAGTATTCATCCTTAAGATTGGAAAATGAATGTCCTAGCTCGTGAATCGCGATTTCAATAGCACTCTCGTCTGTTGAGGCAAATGGAAACGTACCGCCGCTGCCGCCATAATAAGGTGCATTGACCAAAATAAGCGCTTGGTCGTATTCAGGAAAATTATTAGCAAGCACTGTAGAGATTAGGGCGTAGTTTGAAGAGAATAGGAGTCGGTGAATATTAAAGCTATCATACGCTGCACCAAAATAATTATTGACGTCAATTACAGGAACGGTAGAAGAGCCAGTAGGCTCGTCTGATGCTGTTCCAGGGTGCATCGCACCGCTTTCTTCGGAAGGGACTTTGATGATGTATACATTAAAATAGTCGGAATATTCCAAAAAAGGCGACTGACTGAACATTTCGGTTACAAAAGCATTGGCATCGACTTCAAAATCATCAAATTCTGAAGCGAGATAGCCATCACCCATGATCACTAAGTTGATGCGTTTGTCAGCAGCACCAGCAACCTTTATTTGGGTAACTTCAAAGCTTTGTGCGCATAAAAATTGAATACTAATAAAACATAAAAGAGCTAAGGAATGTTTCATTGCTAGCGGATTGATGTGGTTATTAAGTCGGTAGAGGCATTTCCAGAAGCATCAATTAAGAACAAACGAACTGACGAAGTTGCTTCTTGCAACTGTAATTTGATGGCAATTTGTGCACTGTTTAAATTGAGTTGACGTTTTTCAAGGTTTCCATCGTCGTTTACATATTCCACAATGGGCTGCAACGGATTCTTAATATAACTTCGATCTAAAACATCATTTTTGTCATTGTACTGAATGCATACAATATCACCAGCGTCACTAAGTGGCTGTCTTTGTGTCTTGTCTTTTAAGCGTCCTTCTGTGAGCACCTTGTTTATAAATGTAGCACGATATGTTCCGTTCGTATCTTTTGAAATGGTATAATTAAGGAATAACAATTTTGGTGCTTTGACTTCCTTAACTTCAGAAGCCATTTGTTGAGCTCCTGCACCACAAGAAAAAAAGCCTGTATATCCAAATAGTAATAGCACTTGGATAATAGAAAAATAGGATTTGAACGAACTCATAAAAACGGATAATAGCGATGGCCAATAATGCTTAAAAGTATTAAAAATAAATGAGTTGCAAACAACTGACCAAGTATTAATCCACCTTTACCCGAACGCCTTCACTGTGGCTGCTAAATTCAGGAGCATACATGCTTTGAATGGTTGTAATCCCATTACTCATATTGCCGGCGTTATTGATGCGTAAATCATATTCAAACACATAGATGCCTTTTGGCAAAAAATCAAAAAAGAAATTGGTAGAAGCATCTTTTGTGCTCTCGTAATACCCTAAACCATCTTGAAATTTATAAGCTGATACTACATTTATAGGTTCTAAACCAGCGGCTCGCATATCTTTCATGTGTATAAACTCCATATCTCGGTCGCTTTGTAATTCGATACGCACGCGTATGAGATCACCTACCTTTAAATCTGTTTCAGATGTAATTTCAGAAAGTTGTTCGCCTCTATCGGTATTGGTTTTTTTGAATAGCTTTTTGCGCAATGCCAGCGGTGTTTCTGCAGAGGTAATTTTATCGAGATCTTCAAAATATTGCCAATATAAACTGCCCCATGCAATACCAGGATTGTTTTTGGTCAATGTTACTGTGGCCATTTCCGGGGTGATCTCAGAGCCAGACCAAGCCGTTTTATAGTATCCTGTTCCTGGTTCTACCTTAACATTTTCTAGTTTGGATGGATCAATAGGCTCGTTGCCCAAAACAACATCAACCATCTCGGTGGCTTCTGCGCCAACCAACCAATCACGTCCCTGTAGAAGCAATGCATAGACGGCTTCAGTAGTGGCTTTTGTGGTTTCCCATTTATTGGTTTGCTTATTTTTAAGTAACCAGATTTTGAGTTGGTCAATATCGTTTAAATTGCTAGTTTCAGTTTGCACGGCCTGTCCAACTTCAGCAAAAACCTCAATCATGAGCGCTTGTGTTTCTATAGGGGCTTGGTACCAATGCCAAGATGGGTTATTGCTCTTCCAGTACATTCCTAGCTCATCAGAAGTGATGCTAGTTTCTTTTAAGGAGTTTAAGATCTTCTCAGCAATTTTTGGATGAGCGTTTCGCTGCATTATCAAAGCCATAAGTCCTTTGGCATATAGAGAGCGACTTAACCAATACTTTTGAATCTGGGTTTGGTAATACGTGCTAATGTCCTGTACGTCTTTAGACATTTTTATTTGCGGAAAAAAGCTGCGCATATAAAGGTAATGCAGTTGCGTAAAGCTTAAGTGATCTTTGCTTAAATCGGTCTTTTTATCAAATTTTGTGAGGTCTTTGTATTCTTGAACAAATTCTGAATCAAGGTAAATGATGGCCTTTTCAATCATTCGGTTTTGGTCTTCTGAAGATACTGAAGCGACATTGAGCTTGTCTAAATGTCCAAAGCCTGTAATGATATGCTGGGTGATAAAACGATTGGGTTTACCGCCATGAAACCAAGCCCAGGCACCGTTGTCCATTTGGTTATTTTTTAATTTTCGTTGCGAAGATGCCAATTCATTTGTCATCTTATTCATGTCGAACAAAAGCGCAATACGTTTTTTCTGTTCTGTTTCGCTTTGTGCGTCACGCAGCCACGGGGTTTCTTGAATCAAGATGTTTTTCAACGCTTCATTTTTTTCCAGATTGGAGATCAATTCCCCTTGAGACGCCCATTGGTTAAAGACCTCTTGAATTCTAGGATTGCTGTTGGCAATATGAGATGCTAAGGCATTAGCATAATATCTGCTGAAGGTCTGTTCGTTACAATCGTAAGGGTATTCCATTAGATAAGGTAAGGCTTGAACCGCATACCACATCGGATTACTCGTTACTTCTAAGATGAGTTTATGATTTTTAAGCGTCGTATTTGGATCGTCTGGTGTTGTGGCAGCAAGCTTGTCTAGCGTAAACGTTTTGGTCTCATTGCTCTTGATCCACATTGGCAATGTTTCAGTAACCAATAGTCTATTGGTTAAAACAGGCATTGCATTTTGCTCACCATCACTAAAACTCCCGGCTTTTGCCACGATTTTGTATTGAACTGCGTCAACGTTATCGGGAATGCTTAAGTTCCAAGACACTTGGGTATTGCCATTGGCATCTACACTAAACGCTTGTGTTTTATTGGTGTTGTTCAATTTGGCGTCAATGGTTGTACCTGTCAACGCATCTGTTAATAGCAATTGCGTTTGACCAGACAAGGTATTCTCAGTTAAATTGGAAATCTTGGTGCTTATGGTTATTTCGTCACCTTGTCTTAAAAAACGTGGCGCATTAGGAATGATCATTAACTCTTTTTGGGTTACGGTTTCTAAACTAGTGGTTTTGCTTTCTAAGCTTTTGGTATGGGCCAATAGTTGTAATTTCCATTTGGTTAAAGCTTCTGGTGTTGTAAAGCTAAAACTCACATTGCCTTCGGCATCGGTTTGCAACTGCGGAAAGAAGAAGGCGGTCTCTTGAAGGTTTTTACGGATGACAACGTTTTCCAAGCTTTGTTTTTTAGAAACATCATAAATATAAAGGTTAGTCATACCGTTCATAATAGTTTTCATAGGTACAGCACTCGCCTTTCTCATCAAGAAGTAATATTCAGGATTTTCTAGACTATCTGATTTTGTGAATTTACCTTCCTTTATGGAATAAGCATTTTTCCCTCTATTATTTGTTAGACCTTGAATTTTATCATCATTCTCTAATTTTATGTCAGATGTCGAAATTGTCGCTGTCCCTGTAAATGATTCTTTAGTAGACTTTACGTATCCCATTACGACTACCTCGTCTAATCCTGAGCTATCCTCATTAAGCACTATTTTATAAAAGTTATCTTTTGAAATAGTTAAGGATAGTTTTCTATATCCTATATAAGAAAATAATATAATATCTCCTGCTTTTCCGCTCATGGAAAATTCACCATCGAAATCGGTTGATACTGCTTCAGTTTTTCCTTTGATTGTAATATTTACTCCGGGTAACGGTAGTCCGTCTGATGTGCTTACTATTCCTTTGATCACACCTTTTTTAATATCTGTTTTTTTTATGCTTGAAAAGGTTGAAGGTTTAGAAATTCTTTGTTTTCTTAGATAATTTTGTCTTAAAGAATTGTCACCAAAATAAAACCCAAACCAATTTAATTGATCATATTGCTGTGATTCGTAATTAAAATACTGACGTTCTCTATTGTAAATTCTAAAGGCGCTATTGCCAAAACTTTGTCTAGCATTTAAACTGAATTTCGGGTAATAGGTTGGGGTGTTAATGGGACTAAAATTCCAGTCATGAGATTTAAACTGATCTAAAGACGCATCGTACATGCTTGCTAAAATTTCCGCAGAAACTTTATCGCCCTTAGGTCCTTTTATTTTAAAGCTCCAAGTTTCTTCTGTTCCTGGTTGCAGTTGATCTCTAAAGGTGACGGTTTCTATTTCTAAATCTGTTTTGGGGTAGGGCACATTGATATTGAGGGTCGAGCTTAAAAAGCTGTTAAATGCCGCCAGACTGTAATGAATTGCAAACCCTCCAACATCGTCTTTGGTTACCGGAATTGCCAGCGTTTGTTTTGAGTTGCGCAACGGCACAATAAAGGTGTTTGTAATACTGCCATTTTTCTCCACTTTAACGGTAACAACAACATCTTTTGCAGCAGAGCCTAAGGTGATTTCTACTTGCTCCCCAGCGTTGTAAACATTCTGATTGGTCGACATGGAAAATAGTTGATTGTCGGCCAACGTTTTGTCTGTATCACTATAAAGCGTGGTTCTGGCCTCGTCTTTCACCAGTTGTCCAAACTTGTCTTTACTTTCAAGGCTGATGAGGTATTTCCCAGATGCCCACTTTTTAATATTGCCCAGAGCTAACTCCTTGCTTTTCTCGGTATCAAAATTGGCTTCAAATACTAGTGCTCCTTTCTCCCATTGTTCAGGGTCGGCCTCATTACCATATGCCTCATGCGGAAACTTCATCTTATATTCTTCTAGAGGAATCACTTGATAGTCGGGAGCTTCCCAAGATCGCGCTGTTAAGACGCGTTCTGGCGCCTTGAGTTTGTAGATTTTGATCTGGCCTTCCGCAGCAACAAATTCACCGTTCAAATTTCTGGTGTCTATGGCGATGGTATGATCCTTTTTGGTCTTGTCCAATTGCTCTTCTATAGAAATTGTTGCCAAAAGGGCATGGTAACCAACATTAACGACGGTTGTAGCGCTTCGGGTTTCGCCGTTGAGGTCGGTAACGTCTGCCGTAATCTTATAATTAAAAATAGGAAGTGTGCTTTTACCTACGCTAGCATCAGGCTGGGCCTTAAACGTAATTTCAAATTCCCCGTTACTGTTGGTTTGTATCTCACCGTTTTTTAGTTCTTGTGGTTCGCTATTGAACCATGGTCTGTAAGAATAGTACCATCTTGGGTACTCTACGGTTCTCGTCACGCGGTAAACTACCTTTGCGTCGGTGATGCTACTGCCAGCATAGGCTAAGGCTTTTCCCTTTACGGTAACAGAGTCGTTAACCTTAAACGTTTCGGTTACGGGATTAAATGTGGTCTCAAATTTTGGTCGCTTATATTCCTCAACCGAAACATAATGATTACTCTCAAAACTTCTGTTTTTGTTGTTTGAAGTTAATTGGAGTCGAAACTCCCCTGTAAGTCCTCCGCTAGGAAGGATGAATTCCCCCGCAACAGAGCCAAAACTATTGGTTACTAATGCTAAACTGTTTAAAAGTTCTCCATTGACATTGTAGAGTTTTACAGCGACGTTTTCATCTGCAAGCACTTGGGATGTTTCATTTTTTGAACTGATACTTATACCTTTAAAATAAACCGTTTGTCCCGGTCTATAAATACTTCGGTCTGTAAATAGAAAGGAGGCGTCCTTTATTTGTACCTCTTCTGTATTATTAAAGTTGCGGTAAGCATAAAAACCGTCAAAATATCCTGTCTCATCAGCATCTTTGAGCGCAATACTCAGATTCATGTAACGTTGCTGTGTCTTTTCTATGGTAATCATACCATTTGAGTCAGACTCCAGAAGCACCGTTTTGTAGTCGCTATTATAGTTATTTTGAAACTTTAGTTCTGCGGAAACATCAGCCTGTGGTGCTCCGTTAGTTCTATTGATGATTTGAAAGCTAATCTCGGTTGGTGAAGATGTATCAACTAGTGCAAAATTGGTGGTTTGCAGCGTTTGCGTGGCGAAGGTATTACCTTCACCATCGGTTTTTGCTAAAATAATATAATTTCCGTTTTTAAGAGGCGGAACAATAATTTCTGTAGTATGTGTTTGATAGTCTCCTTCAGTCTTTAGAGTACTGGTCCATGCTTTGCTGACAGATTTGTTCTTTAAAAAGTTAAGTTTTTTAGCTTCATTATAAATGGTATTAAAGTTATCAATCTCAGTGATTCCAACTTCATAAACTGTAAAATCAAGCGTCTTGATATTGGCGTATCTTACCAGAATACGAGCGTGTTGGTTGGTAGGGATCACAGTTTCCGACGTAAGATGAAGTGTTGGGTTGGTAATGATTCGTTTTAAAACGGCGCATTGTTCTGCGCCGCTACTATCAGGATAATTCTTAAGTGTGGCGTCACAAATAGCGATGGCTTCTTTAAGTTTCCATCGTGCCTCTGGATGTGTCTTAATGTCATATCGATTTCCCTGTTCGTAATACAGATTGGCAATTTCAAAATCATAAAGCGCGGCAACGGGATTTGGGCGTCTTTCTTTGCTTGAGGATTGTAAGGTGCTTAACAGGATATCTTCTTTATTATCAAAAGTAGAATTTTGACTCGCGTACCTCAAGCGCTCAACATCAACTGCAACTAAGGCCTCTAAGGATACATCTTTTAAATGAAACGCGATCAGATTTTGATAAATTTTGAGCGCATTTAATTCTAAGGACGTAGAATCTTTAGATTGTAATGTGATGGTAGCAAATTCTGAAGCGGGAGAAAGATAGCTTGGATCGTCAATTTCAAATTGATAGGCAGGTTTAGTGATGCTATTTTCCGAAGTGGTATAAAAGGTAAGCGCATTTTGGGCCAAGATATCATAGAGACTAGGCCTATAGATTTTAGATCCTTTTTGCTCGTTGATGATTACTGCAAATTCGGCAATTGGTGTTTGTTGGAGCTTTTTTGGGTTTTTTAATGATTTTTGATAATAAAGATCGATGTCGTCAAATAGAGTTTGAAGGTCCCAAGTACGAAAATCTTCGGCATTTACTTTTTCTTCAGTCTTGCTACGGTTGTAAAATTGATATCTATGTTGTTGAAAATACTGCCAATACATGGTGGCTAGCATATTTTCTAAGATGTGTTTCTCTGGTGCTTTGGCCTTTTCGATTTCAGATTTAAAATTTTTGACAATCTCAAGCTGCGCTTCCTCTTCTAGGGTGAGTGCATATTTACTTTTAAAGAGTAAGGCCTTGATGTATTGTGCTGAGTTATTTTCGGTTTCTGCTTTTTCTGAAATTTGCTTGACAATGTCTAAAGCCGATTTTGGTAATCCGTCCGTTTCCTTTTTAAGCACCTGTTTCCACAACGCGTCATAACCTGATGATTGTGCGTGGTGAAGTTGAGAACAAAGTAAAGATATAAGAAGAATGAGAAGCGTCTTTGATTGTGACATGGTTTTAATTTTCTTGAAATTTAAGGTCTATTAACATTCAAAAAAACAACAATTGAGTGATTGTGTCGTTTGGTTGAGTGAAGTTATGAATTTCGATTAGAAACAGTTTATATTTGACTGTCCAAAATCAAAAACAATACCAAACAACTTGTGGTACGTGTTTTGCTTAAAAGCTTATATGAAATATTTGAGTTTCCTTTTTTTGATTCCATTGTTAAGTTTCGGCCAAGGCGTATTGGATGAGAGCCGAAAGTTGATAGATGATAAGCATTTTAATAAAGCCGAGCAGCAGCTTGTAAGGTATATTGGCAGTCACCAAAACGAAAAAGAGGCGATTGAGTTATTAGGCGATGCCTATGGTCACCAAAAAAAATGGGACGAGGCGGCAGAGCAATACAAGACATTGACCGAGATAGAGCCCAATAATCCAAACTACCATTATAAGTACGGCGGAGCACTGGGGATGAAGGCCTTGAGTGTGAGTAAATTTTCGGCGCTATTATTTATTGATGACATCAAGGAAGCCTTTTTAAAAGCAGCAAAACTAGATCCTAAGCATATCGATACCCGTTGGGCCTTAGTTGAACTTTATATGCAATTGCCTGGTATTATTGGTGGCAGTAAGGCCACATCTTTAAAATATGCCAATGAGCTTGAAGTAATCTCCAAAGTTGATGGCTATTTGGCAAAGGGTTATGTTTATGAATATGACGAAGAACCCGAGTTGGCAGAAAAGTATTATAAAATGGCGATTGAGGAAGGCGGGTCTTTTAATTGTTACGAAAAGTTGACGACCTTATATGAAAATGAGAAACAGCCCGAGAAAGCGATCTTAAACATGGAAGCAACGGAAAAGGTTCATAAGCGTAATGCCATGCACTATCAAATAGGTAAAGTTTGTGCAGAATATAACATCCAATTAGAAAAAGGAGAACGTTGTTTAATGGTGTATCTTGAAAATCATTCCGCAAAAGATGGGGTTCCCAAAGCTTGGGCGTATTACCGTTTGGCACAAATCAATAAATACAAAAACAAAAAGAGCAAAGCTTTAGAGTATATTGATCTCGCGCTTTCAGAACTTCCAGATATTGAACCATTTCAGAAAGAAAAAACTTCTATTTTGAATTTATAGAATCTGTCAGAATTCTAAATCTTAATAAGATTCTTATCAACTAAAAGGATATTTTATCTTTAGACATTCTGATTTTAAAAACGGTAATAGCTTTTTAAATTAGTCGTGAATTCGTATCAAAAACCGCTATATTTGAAATTCACAAGAGAGATACTATGAACGTACATTTTATAGCTATTGGCGGCGCTGCGATGCACAATTTGGCCATAGCCCTTCACAATAAAGGCTACCAAGTTACAGGTAGTGATGATACCATCTTTGAACCTTCAAAATCGAGATTGGCCGATAAAGGCCTCTTACCTTCAGAGTTTGGATGGTTCCCCGAAAAAATTAATACCAGTTTAGAGGCCGTTGTTTTAGGAATGCATGCCAAAGCAGACAATCCCGAGCTAATTAAGGCACAAGAGTTAGGTCTTAAAATCTATAGTTATCCTGAGTTTCTTTACGAGCAGGCAAAGCATAAAACACGCGTTGTTATTGGAGGAAGCCATGGCAAGACCACAATTACCTCAATGATTCTACATGTGATGCATTACCATGATCGGGATGTGGATTATATGGTTGGTGCTCAGCTAGAGGGATTTGATGTTATGGTCAAATTAACCCAAGATAATGATTTCATTGTGTTGGAAGGAGATGAGTATTTAAGTTCCCCTATTGATCTTCGTCCAAAATTTCATCTGTATAAACCAAATATCGCATTGCTTAGCGGGATTGCCTGGGACCATATCAACGTGTTTCCTACCTATGAGAATTATGTAGAGCAGTTTTCAATTTTTGTAGATAGTATTGTGAGTGGTGGGAGCATCAATTACAATGAAGAAGACCCAGGGGTCAAACGGGTCGTTGAAGCGAGTACAAATGCCATTAGAAAACTGCCTTACAGTACTCCAGACTACCGCGTTGAGAACGGACAAACATTATTGTCAACACCAGAAGGTGATTTGCCTATAGAAATCTTCGGAAATCACAATCTCAATAATCTTGCTGGAGCCAAATGGATCTGTCAGCACATGGGCATTGATGAAGATGATTTTTACGAAGCCATAGCCACATTCAAGGGTGCAAGTAAGCGTCTAGAGAAAATTGCAGAAACAAAGAAAACAGTAGCTTATAAAGATTTTGCACATTCGCCCAGTAAAGTAGAAGCCACCACAAAGGCTGTCAAAGAACAGTATAGCGATAGAAAGTTAGTGGCTTGTTTAGAACTACACACCTATAGCAGCTTAAATGCAGAATTTCTCAAGGAATATAAAGGCGCTTTAGATGCTGCAGACGTCGCTGTGGTATTTTACTCACCGCACGCCGTAGAAATCAAAAAGTTGAATAAAGTGACGCACGAACAAATCGCCAATGCTTTTGAGCGTGATGATTTGATCATCTATACCAATCCAAAAGAATTCCAGTCCTTTTTGTTTTCACAAGATTTTGATAACAAGGCACTATTGCTCATGAGTTCTGGTAATTACGGGGCTTGGATTTTGAGGCACTTACCAAAGTCTTAAAAAAATAACACGATAGGCTTGGCCTTGGGGAGTTGTGAAGCAAGGGTGTTTTATAATTAGAGACTCCCTTTTAAAATTAGAGTTGATCCATTTAAAACACTTTTTCCAAAAACGTCTTTACGCTTTCTTGGTTTGCACGAATCAACTCTGCTCTAGCGCTTTCTATATCGCTTGGTTTTTTGTCTTGAGACAGTTTAAATTTACCCTCCCAGCTCATCATATTAATTTCAAACATACTAATGTACTCTAGGTTTTTATCTAGCCGAGGGTTATCTGCTTCCAAAACGTATTTATGCTCTGGTGCTTCTAAAAAAGCCGTCATGCTAATGAGTGATTGTTTGAGTGCCGCTTTACTTAAGATGGCTTCTACAGTGCCTTCAATATGCACTTTAATATAGTTCCAGGTTGGTAGCTGTGTGGTGCTGTAGATGCTTGGTGAGATGTAACACTGAGGACCAGAAAACAATACGGTTATGGATTTGCCGTCTGCTAGATGCGCTGCTTGAGGGTTAAATTTGTCAATATGACCAATAAGCTTTCCTTGCTCATAGATCAAAGGCAAATGCGTAATCAAAGGCTTATTATTGGCTACGGAAATGAGCGTCGCAAGAGGATAGGTTTTGATGACTTCAATTAAATGATCCTTGTTATCGTCTTGATGTTGTTTTGGTGGATACAAAAGTGTTTTGGTTTTTAATGGTTTATTTTAGCTTATACGCCAAATTGTCTAAAATGGTGATCCAGATGTTTGTATTGCATCTTGCCCCATTGTTCTTTGGTAAATGTACCAAAGACGGGATGTGCTTGCCAATCGTTTCTGTCTTTGTGAGTGTGTAATTCTTCGATCAAGGATTTGAGTTTTAATTTTTCCGAAGTAAAATCACGATCATCCATGGTTTTAAAAGAGGGCACTGTAGGAAGGTTTTTTCTCCACAGCTTATCGCTATACATGGCTTTTTTGAATAACAATCTCGCTATCCAATTGGGCTTAAGATCATAATCTTTTTTTTGCAGAATGATGTTTATCGGGTGTTGGCAATGGTGCAACATCTGGCTAACGTTCATCTTGCCCCAGTTCGCGGTTTTGCTTTTATCAATAGTTTTTAGCCTTTTCAAGAGGTCTTGATTGGCTTTTTCGGTAAATATGGAGTCCATAATCCATTAAATTAATTGCATCAGAAAGTTACAATATATATCTTTATAAGATGACAGAAAAACCGGTTTCGCTATCTATAAAGAATTGGTCACAGGACGACCGGCCGCGTGAGAAGCTAAGAGACAAGGGTAAAATGGTTCTTAGTGATGCGGAGTTGCTTGCTATTCTATTAGGCTCTGGGAATAAATTTGAAAGTGCAGTGGCGTTGAGTCAGCGAATTTTGGCCAGTGTCGATAACAATCTCAATACGCTCGGTAAACTATCCTTAAAACAACTTATGACCTTTAAGGGTATAGGAGAGGCGAAGGCAATTTCTATAGCTGCCGCTATGGAGTTGGGGCGAAGACGTCGAGGAGAGGGTTTTGTCGAGAAAAAGAAGATTTCTTCAAGTCAGTCTGTCTATGACATCATGCAGCCTATTATTGGCGAGTTGCCTCATGAAGAATTTTGGATTATTTATCTCAATAATTCCAATAAGATCATTCAGAAAAATCAATTAAGTAAAGGTGGGATTACAGGTACTTTAGTCGATGTGCGCTTAGTGCTTAAAACAGCACTTGAGTTTGGCGCGCTAGGGCTTATTCTGGTGCATAACCATCCCTCTGGGACTTTAAAACCAAGTACTGCCGATAAAGATATTACCCAAAAGCTAAAACTGGCCGCCCAAAGTTTGGATATAAAAGTTCTAGATCATATCATCGTTACCGAGAAAGCGTATTTTAGCTTTGCAGACGAATCCATTTTATAAATACTAATCCTCACACTGATTGCCAAATTCGAAATGTCATGTGGCATTCGAATTTTCAAAACAAATGCTTTTTGCAATTTTGATATGGTAAACGGTTTCAGAAATATAAAGAATGCTTTTAGTTTATACCCATAAGATCACACCAAGGTTACGTTTTACCTTTAAGCATTTATGCACGAGAATTCTGGGTATTCCTGTAAGCTTCACTACCACTATTGAAGAGTTTATTGCTCATGATAGTATGAAAATGTCGTATACCAAACAGCCTTTGAGTAGCGAGATTTTTATTAGAAACCATGAATTGCTTTTTGAACAGGGGCTATCTGACGTTGAGGTCAATGTACAGGATTGGGAGGGTACCAAATGTTTTTTTACCACAGGAGATAAAAGTGCCTTACCCTATGATATTTTTGCGGCAGCCTTTTATCTATTGAGCCGTTATGAAGAGTATTTGCCACATGTTCAAGATGATTATGGAAGATTTACCGCAACCGAAAGCTTGGCTTATAAAGAAGGCTTTCTGCATCAGCCTGTTGTTGATATATGGGCATACCGATTAAAAACTCTTTTGGCAGATAAGTTTGAGGACTTTACATTTCCAGAGCGCACGTACTCCGTAAAGCCGGTGATTGATGTGCCTGTGGCTTATTTGATTAAGCATAAGGGGTTGATGCGGGTTTTGGGAGGCACCATTAAAGAGCTGTCGCAATTAAGACTTAAAAGATTGTCTCAACGCTTTTTAGTGTTGTTTGGTTTTAAGAAAGATCCTTATGACACCTTCAAATGGATTATTAATAAACAAAAACAATACAAGTTTAAGTTCACCGTTTTTTTTCTGATTGGGGATTTCTCCACTTTCGATAAAAATATTAGCGTGAATAGGAGGAGCTTTGTATCGCTCATTAAATCTATAGCAGATTACTGTACGGTTGGATTAAAGGTGTCTTATTTTGCACTAGATGATAGCTCTATATTGAAAAAGGAAAAGAAGAAAATGGAGGCCATCATTAACTATGAACTGCACTCGACTAGAAATTCTTTTTCAAAGATTAATTTACCCAATTCCTACAGAAATCTCATTGAACTAGAAATAAAGGAAGATTTTACAATGGGTTATCTCAACTATATGGGATTTAGGGCCGGCACATGTACGCCATTTCTATTTTATGATCTGGATTATGAGATACAAACGCCTTTACTTATCAACTCATTTCATTGTATAGATCATTCCCTTTTGAGATACCAATCGCAGTTAGATAAAACAGAAGCTTTGCAACGTCTTATTATGGAGGTTAAAAATGTAAACGGCACCTTTATGCCGGTATTTCATAATTATGCCTTCGGAAATGAGCCGCAATGGAAGGGCTTTAGAAAACTATTTACCCAAATACTTGATTCTTCCAAAGGAGCACAAGAGACAAACATTGGTTAATAATTACGACATGAAATTACAGCACATAAAACACATATTCTTCGATTTAGATCATACCCTTTGGGATTTTGATAGAAACTCAGCATTGACTTTCAAGAAAATTTTTGATTTACATGGCGTTGCCATTGATCATGATGAATTTATAAATCAGTATGCGCCAATCAATCTCAGCTATTGGAAACTCTATAGAGATGAGAAGATTGATAAAGAGAATTTAAGATATAAGCGGCTTAAAGATACGTTTGACGCAGTAGGCGTAGAGGTTTCTACTGAATTGATCAATACCTTATCTGAAGATTATATTACGCATCTCAGCACATTTAATCATCTTTTTGAGGGTACTGTGGAGCTCTTGGAAGATTTGAGTAAGCGCTATCAATTGCATATCATCACCAATGGTTTTGATGAGGCGCAACAAAAAAAGATGGACGGTGCAAAAATCTCAAATTATTTTAAGACAATCACCAACGCTGAACTGGCAGGTGTTAAAAAACCAAACCCTATTATCTTTAATTACGCTTTAGACTTAGCAAAAGCTAAACCTGAAGAGAGTATGATGATTGGAGATAACTATGAGGCCGATATTTTAGGGGCCTTAGATGTCGGCTTAGATGTTATTTTGTTTAATTATCATAAAGTCAATCCTAAAGAAGGTATTAAAAAGGTAGATACTTTAGCCGACTTGAAACGTTACCTCTAAGCAGATCATCATCTAAAATCAAGAAGAATTTTTAAATTTCAATCCATACCTTTACAGGATTAATGAACTCATAGCATGAAAAAAGTAAGCATCACCATTGTCTTTGTTTTAAGTTGCTGTTTTGCAACTATGGCGCAAGAAGCCATAAACAATTACAAATACATTATCATCCCCACTAAATTTGATTTTTTGAAATCTAAAGATCAATATCAAATCAACTCTTTAGCAAAGTTTCTATTTAATAAGTACGGTTATACTGCGTTTATGAGCGATGAGGATTATCCGGCTGATTTAAATGCAAATCGTTGTTTAGCACTTACTGCAAATGTAGATGAAGTAAAAGGTGGCTTTTTAAAAACAAAAATGCAAATCAAGCTATTGGATTGCAATGATCATATTATTGCTGAATCAGAGGTAGGTGAAACCCGAATCAAGGAATACGAAAAAGCATATAACGTCGGATTGAGAGAGGCTTTTAAAACCTTTCAATATTTTGACTACGAGTATCAACCCGATGGCACTATCGTAGATAATGAAATTTCAGTCGCCAATAATGAGCCCAAGAAAGTTTCTGATCCTAAAAACACCAATGCCCAGCAGGAAATTGAACGCTTAAAACAAGAGGTGGAGACTTTAAAAAAATCTCAAGAGAATGCCGTTGAAAAAGTGGCTGTAGCAAAGGAAACTATAGCAGAATCAAAATCTGCTGATCAGGTCAAGCTAAGCGCTGTTAAAGACGAAGACGTGAGTTTTAAAGGTGCTCTATATGCACAGCCTATGGAAAATGGTTTTCAAGTGGTAGATACAGAACCAAAAAAAGTGATGTTTTTATTAAAAACAAGTTTAACAGATGTTTTTAAAGTTGAAGGAAAGGACGCCTTAGTTTATAAAAAAGATGGCAACTGGATCTACGAGACACCAAATGGAGGCACACCAAAGCAAGAAATGATCAACTTAAAGTTTTAATTCAATTTGTTCGGTTAAAGGCAGATCTGAAGTCCTTCATTACGTTCGACAAAGAAAATTAGTAGCCATATTTATCTTTCCAACGGGATTTTAAAAAATCGCGCTGAGCATTTTCTCTACTATTATTACCTGGTTCGTAAAGCTTGGTACTTTTAATTTCGTCGGGTAAAAACTCGTGGGGCACAAAATTATTTTCATAACTATGTGCATAGCGGTAATTGTCACCATAGCCTAATTCTTTCATTAATTTGGTAGGCGCATTTCTTAGTGATAGTGGTACCGATAAATTTCCTGTAGATTTTACCAATTGCTGCGCTCTTCCGATAGCTTCATAAGCAGCGTTGCTTTTAGGAGATGTGGCTAAATAGGTTACACATTGGCTCAAGATGATGCGTGATTCTGGATTGCCTATAACGGCTACCGCTTGAAAGGTATTGTTGGCGATAACTAAAGCTGTAGGATTGGCATTGCCAATGTCTTCACTTGCCAAAATCAATAGTCTTCTGGCAATAAATTTCACGTCTTCTCCGCCCTCAATCATTCGTGCTAACCAATAGACAGCTGCATTAGGATCGCTGCCTCTAATAGACTTAATAAAGGCAGAAATGATATCATAATGCTGTTCGCCTGTTTTATCATAGCGTATGGTGTTGCCTTGAATGCGTTTTTCAACCGCTTCATTGGTAATTATAATCGATTGCTCTTTGGGAAAAGAGGAAACAATCAGTTCAAAGAGGTTGAGTAGCTTTCTGCCATCGCCACCAGAAAACCGAATTAAGGCTTCTGTTTCTTTTAATTCAATGTCGAGCTCTGCAAGTATTTTATCTTCTTTAATAGCACGATCCAGAAGTGCGTTTAAGTCTTTTTTATCAAAAGAGTTTAGGGTGTAGACTTGGCAACGGGAGAGTAGGGCAGGGATAACCTCAAAACTTGGGTTTTCGGTAGTAGCCCCTATTAGAGTGACCCAACCTTTTTCTACAGCTTGTAATAAAGAATCCTGTTGCGATTTACTGAATCGATGAATCTCGTCAATAAACAAAATGGGGTTTTTGGTGGTAAATAAGCCGCCGCTCTGTTTCGCTTTGTCAATAACATCTCTAATATCCTTTACACCAGAGTTGATGGCACTCAAGGTGTAAAAGGGTCGCTTGGAGGTATTGGCAATAATTGTGGCCAAGGTTGTTTTTCCGGTTCCTGGCGGTCCCCAAAAAATCATAGAGCCAATAACACCTTGGTCTAACTGCTGTCTTAAAATGCCTTTTTCACCAATGAGATGGCTCTGGCTTAAATACTCATCAAGGGTTGTGGGGCGTAAACGTTCTGCTAAAGGTGTGCTCATTGCGCAAAATTACAAAAAAGGCATGTGACAATATTTCATATCTTACTAAAGTGGTGAGTTATTTGTTATCATGATTGTAAATTTAGAGCATGCAAGAATCGCAACATTTTAGATATTCCACAAGCGTCATTGCTTACCCTGTATGCTTTGTTTTGACACTATGGTTAGTGTTTTGGGCACAAGTTCGGTTTTTGCCATCCATTAAGCATTTTGGTGTTTATCCGCAGAAGCTCGAGGGTTTGATTGGTATTTTTACAAGCCCATTTATACATTCAGATATCGAGCATCTGTACCATAATAGTATTCCTTTATTTATTTTGTCGGTAGCTTTATTCTATTTCTACCGAAAAATTGCTTGGAAAATTTTACTGTACGGTATTTTACTTTCTGGTCTTATCACTTGGATCATTGGAAGACCTGCCAATCATATTGGGGCTAGTGGATTGGTTTATGTATTGGTGAGCTTTATGTTTTTTAAGGGCGTGTTTGCAAAGCATTACCGTTTAGTGGCCTTATCACTAATGATTATTTTTCTCTACGGAAGTCTAATATGGTATGCCTTTCCCGTAAAGGAGGGCATGTCTTGGGAAGGCCATTTGGGCGGACTTATCTCTGGGTTGGTGTTCGCCATTATATTCAGAAAGTCCATCGCAAAGCCAGAACGTTATGTTTGGCAAGAACCCACTTACAATGAGGAGAACGATCCTTTTTTAAGACATTTTGATAAAGACGGCAATTTCATTGAAAATTTAGAAGCCGAAACCGAGGAAGACTCCAGCTCCACAGATGATAATTTACACATTAATTATACCTTTAAAGAAAACAAAGATTAGCGACGCTGTCTTACCGCTTCATACAAAAATGCACCGCAGGCTACAGAGACATTTAAAGATTCAATCTCACCAAGAATAGGTAATTTTGCTTTCTCATCGACTACACTTAATACCGAAGGGTTGATACCTTTGCCTTCAGAGCCCATGATGATAGCGCAAGGCTCTTTAAAAGAGACATCGTAGAGCATATCGTCTGACTTTTCTGTAGCAGCTATTACTTTTATGCCAGAAGCTTGCATATGGAATACCGCGTCCTTAATATGGTCTACCTTACAAATCGGTATTTTAAAAATGGCGCCAGCACTTGTTTTGATGGTATCACCATTAACTGGAGCACCACCTTTCTTTTGTATAATAATTCCTGAAACTCCCGTGCATTCTGCTGTACGAATAATAGCGCCAAAGTTGCGCACATCACTCAATTGATCTAACAATAGAAATAAAGGCGTTTTACCAGATTCTATAACAGACATGACGAGTTCGTCTAAATCGTAAAAAGCAATAGGTGCGATTTGAGCAACCACACCCTGATGGTTTTTCTTTGTGAGCCTGTTTAGCTTTTCAATAGGAACGTGGGATGTGTTAAGACGTTCTTTCTTTAGTAGTTGCTCCAGTTCAGAGAATAGTTCTCCTTTAAGCCCTTTTTGCAAGAAGATTTTGTCTATGTTTTCGCCAGATTTAATGGCTTCAATAACGGCTCTAATTCCGAAAATGGTGGTTTCTTTTTCCATGAGGTAAAGGTAGATAAAAATTGTTTTTCAGGTCAACCCAAGTTATTTAGATTTCAGAATAAAGCCGTTAAACTTAAATGGATCTTCGAGTCAGAGAGCCGAAAGGTTTGATTTTCTGTTTTACCGCTGGTATAATTGAATTTAAACAGGCCTGCTTGAGTCAATAACCCAAATCCAAAGCCAAAACCGAAGAGTTTTCCGCGCTGATCCGTGTTTATATTCTCAAAATAAGCAGCGTCAATAACAGAGTGGACATAGATGGAGTTGTTAAGTTTGTATCTATATTCCGTGTTGAGAACACCATAAAGGTTCGCCAAAAGGCTGTTTTCTTCAAAACCACGAATGGAATTGATCCCTCCAAATCTGGGCAATTCGTTTTCTAAATAGCTGTTTGAAGATAAATACTGTGCCGTGAGTCTTGTAAAAATACTATTGCGCGGATTTAGGTTGAATATTTTAAAGCTTTCCACTTGAAATTGTATTTGATCGTCTTCAATGTCCTCAAAAGTTCTTTTGCCAAATCCCGCGGTCATATCAAATAGAAAATTGATTGGAAACAACACATTTTTATTTTGGCGCTTGAGGTATTGAAAATTCCCAAAATAGCTCTTAGACTCATAATCGTTAATATTGAATGTGGAAACATCGAGCAGCTCTGTAGAAATTTCAGAGTCAATTCCCACCCCAACCATACTTCTAGAATTGATTTGGTAGTTGAGTTTGGCCAGTTGTGACACATTAAGGAAAGTAGAGTCTTTTTTGAAGATGTTTAAGTTCACCTCCACACCTAGAGGCGTTCCAAATAAAAAGGGCATCTTGAGATTTCCGTCAAAAGTCACTTGATCATTTTCATCACTTTTATATAGTAAACGAAGCGATTCTCCATAATTGAGATTGTTAGTAAGGTTTAAATCAAGGTATCCATCAAACTCAATCTTATTAGTAGTTTCATTAGTTCCAAAACCTAAAAACCCGTCAAAGGTGTTGCTCCTGTTTTTCTCGATGTATACATATAATAAGGTTGAATCTTTTGAAAAGAGCACTTCGGGTTGCCTAATCACATTTGCAAATTGTAGGTTGTCGAGGTCTTCAGTTTTTTCCCTAATTTTTTTTAGGTTGAACGCTTGACCGGTCTTAATTTTTAAATAATGCTTCAAATAGGACTTTGGGAATTTCTCGTAGCCCTTGATTATGATTTTATCAATAGTCCGTTTTTCTGTTTGAGAAATGGTCAAATAGGCATTAAGCGTAAAATCTTCGTTTTTGGTAATGTTGGTGAGTTGGAGTTTTGAAAAAGGATCTCCCATGTTTGCCATTTCAGAATTAATGGTGTTCAGACTTTTTTCAAGTGTACTTATTGGGATTGAGAAGTGATCTGTTTCTATTCTGGCGCCAATCCGTTTTAAGATTTCCGAAGGCACCATCTCCTTGTTATAGATATCTACTGTATGGAATTTTTGTTTCAGTTGGTATTCAGCTAAAAACGTGCTGTCATTTTGTTTTTCTACGGAAATGAGACGACTTTCAATATATCCAATTCCTGTAAGTTGGTCGCCCATGTTCGAAACTTCAGACTTTAAGGATTGATAATCACTAAAGGAGTTGGTGTAGCCTAAGGAATCAATGGTCTTGGTTTCTAATTGTGATGCACCATGTATTATGAGTTTCAAGTCTTGAGAGTAGCCACTTTGATGACTAAACCAAAAAATGATGAACGTTAATATGATAATAGGCTGCTTGGTCATTAATAAAAAAAGATTCTTCAATATTAACGCAAATTAGGAACTTAAAATATGCTGTTTTAAAAATATTTCACTCAAGTGCATAAAATTAATTGAGTTACGTTTGAAAAATAGATATTTATTTCTACCTTTGCAGCCCTCTAAAGCGAGGGTTAAATAAAATTTATATAGAAATATATGCCAACAATTTCACAATTAGTACGAAAAGGAAGAGCCAAAATAACCAAGAAGAGTAAATCGGCTGCTTTAGATTCGTGTCCTCAAAGACGTGGTGTGTGTACTCGTGTTTATACAACGACACCTAAAAAACCTAACTCAGCAATGAGAAAGGTGGCAAGGGTTCGTTTAACAAACGGAAAAGAAGTAAACGCATACATCGGTGGAGAGGGTCACAACCTACAAGAGCACTCGATAGTATTGGTTAGAGGTGGAAGGGTAAAAGATTTGCCAGGAGTTAGATATCACATTGTTCGTGGTGCCTTAGATACCGCAGGTGTCGCAGGTAGAACGCAACGTAGATCTAAATATGGTGCAAAACGCCCTAAGAAGTAATTTAAGCAATAAGCTAATAGCCAAAAGCTAACGGCAAAAATTAAACAGAAGACATGAGAAAAAGAGCAGCAAAAAAGAGACCGCTTTTGCCGGATCCACGTTTTAACGATCAGTTGGTGACACGTTTTGTGAACATGATGATGTGGGATGGTAAGAAGTCTGTCGCTTTTAAAGTATTCTATGATGCAATTGATATTGTAGATTCAAAAAACACTGACGAAGAAAAAACAGCTTTAGAGATCTGGAAAGATGCTTTATCAAATGTGATGCCTCACGTAGAAGTACGTAGTCGTCGTGTTGGTGGTGCAACGTTCCAAATTCCAATGCAGATTCGTCCAGACCGTAAGGTATCAACCGCTATGAAATGGTTGATTAGTTATTCAAGAAAAAGAAATGAAAAATCTATGCCTCAAAAATTAGCAGCTGAAATTATTGCAGCAGCTAAAGAAGAAGGCGCAGCTGTTAAAAAGCGTATGGATACGCATAAAATGGCAGAAGCAAATAAAGCATTCTCACACTTTAGATTTTAATTGAAATGGCACAAAGAGATTTAAAATACACAAGAAATATAGGGATTGCTGCGCATATTGACGCAGGGAAAACAACCACTACAGAGCGTATTTTGTTCTACACTGGAGTGTCTCACAAAATTGGTGAGGTTCACGATGGTGCAGCAACAATGGACTGGATGGAGCAAGAGCAAGAAAGAGGTATTACAATTACTTCTGCTGCAACAACTTGTACTTGGAAGTTTCCTATGGAAAATGCCGAGCCATTACCAGAAACAAAAGATTACCATTTCAATATTATTGATACTCCTGGTCACGTAGATTTTACTGTAGAGGTAAATCGTTCATTACGTGTACTAGATGGTTTAGTATTCTTGTTTAGTGCAGTTGATGGTGTTGAGCCACAATCTGAAACGAACTGGAGACTTGCCGATAATTATAAAGTACCAAGAATTGGTTTTGTAAATAAAATGGACCGTCAAGGGTCTAACTTTTTGGCAGTTTGTCAACAAGTTAAAGATATGTTGAAGTCTAACGCGGTGCCAATTGTATTGAACATTGGCGACGAAGTTGATTTTAAAGGTATTATTGACTTAGTTAAGAACAGAGCAATCGTTTGGCATGATGATACTCAAGGGGCAACTTTTGATGTTATTGAAATTCCAGAGGAATTGAAAGCCGAAGCTAAAAAATATAGAGCTTTATTAATTGAAGAGGTAGCTGGATACGATGAAAATCTTCTTGAGAAATTCATGGAAGATGAAGACTCTATTACAGAAGAAGAAGTACACGCTGCACTAAGAGCGGCAGTTATGGATATGGCTATCATACCTATGATTTGTGGTTCTGCCTTTAAAAATAAAGGGGTACAGTTTTTATTAGATGCTGTTTGTAGATATTTACCAGCACCTACTGATAAAGAAGGTATTATTGGGATTAACCCAGATACAGATAAAGAAGAGTTGCGTAAGCCTCACGTTGATGAGCCGTTTGCAGCATTAGCATTTAAAATTGCAACAGATCCTTTCGTAGGTCGTTTGGCATTTTTTAGAGCATATTCTGGTAGACTAGATGCAGGTTCTTATATTTTGAACAACCGTTCAGGTAAAAAAGAGCGTATTTCTCGTATCTATCAAATGCACTCTAACAAGCAAAACGCTATTGATTTTATCGAAGCGGGAGATATTGGAGCAGCTGTAGGATTTAAAGACATCAAGACTGGTGATACCATGAGTGATGAGAAACATCCTATTGTATTGGAGTCTATGGACTTTCCTGATCCAGTAATTGGTATTGCAGTAGAGCCTAAAACTAAGGCAGATGTAGATAAATTGGGTATGGCGTTGTCTAAATTGGCAGAAGAAGATCCAACGTTTACAGCAAGAACAGATGAAGCTTCTGGCCAGACTATTATTTCTGGAATGGGTGAGCTTCACTTAGATATTATTGTTGACCGTTTACGTAGAGAATTTAAGGTAGAGGTTAACCAAGGACAGCCACAAGTAGAGTATAAAGAATCTATCACAAGAGCTGCAGATCATAGAGAAGTTTATAAGAAACAATCTGGTGGTCGTGGTAAGTTTGCTGATATCGTATTTAGATTAGAGCCTGCAGAAGAAGGTAAATTGGGATTAGAGTTTGTTTCTGAAATTAAAGGTGGAAACGTACCTAAAGAATTTATCCCTTCTATTGAGAAAGGTTTCAAAATGGCAATGGTCAATGGTCCTTTAGCAGGATATGAAGTAGATGCAATGAAGGTAACTTTATTGGATGGTTCTTATCACGATGTGGATTCAGATCAATTATCTTTTGAGTTGGCTGCGAAGCTTGGATTTAAGAATTCAGCTAAAGCTGCTAAAGCAGTAATTATGGAACCAATCATGAAACTTGAGGTTATTACACCTGAAGAAAACATGGGTGATATTGTTGGTGACTTAAACAGAAGGAGAGGTCAAGTGAGTCACATGGGTGATAGAGCTGGAGCAAAAACTGTAAAAGCAACTGTGCCTTTATCTGAAATGTTCGGTTATGTAACTACATTAAGAACATTGTCTTCAGGACGTGCAACATCTACAATGGAATTTTCACACTATGCTGAAACTCCATCAAATATTTCAGAAGAAGTTATCAAAGCAGCAAAAGGCGTAGAAGCTTAAAACTAAAAGAATATGAGTCAGAAAATAAGAATAAAATTAAAGTCTTACGATTATAATTTAGTTGACAAGTCTGCTGATAAAATCGTGAAAACAGTAAAAAGTACTGGTGCTGTAGTAACAGGTCCAATCCCGTTGCCAACACATAAAAAGATCTTTACGGTCTTGCGTTCTCCGCACGTTAATAAGAAGTCTAGAGAGCAATTTCAATTAAGCTCATATAAGAGGTTACTTGATATCTACTCTTCATCTTCTAAAACTATTGACGCGTTGATGAAGCTTGAATTGCCAAGTGGCGTTGAAGTAGAAATTAAGGTCTAATTAGATTGACTGCCGAGCGTAGTTAAAGTACATGTCCCACCGATGCGGTCGCGGGAAAAACGGTAAAAATACATTCAGGGTTGAAGTATTTTGGCCCTGAATTTTTTTGAATAAGTAATTAATAACAATGGATTGAAAGTTGAAGGTTTCAGTAGTTGAAACCAGAGAGTGGAGATCGTAAATCAATAATCAATATGTCTGGGTTAATAGGAAAAAAAATCGGTATGACCAGCATCTTCGATGAAAATGGAAAAAACATTCCATGTACAGTAATCGAAGCTGGACCATGTATCGTTACCCAAGTCAGAACCGAAGAGGTCGACGGGTACAAAGCCCTTCAACTTGGTTTCGATGACAAGACAGAAAAAAGTGCTACTAAAGCTGAACTTGGCCACGCCAAAAAAGCTGGTACTTCTGTTAAGAGAAAAGTCGTTGAGTTCCAAGGATTTGAAGGAGATTACAAACTAGGAGATGCTATCACAGTAGATCACTTTATTGAAGGTGAGTTTGTTGATATTGCTGGTACTTCTAAAGGTAAAGGTTTCCAAGGTGTTGTAAAACGTCATGGATTTGGTGGAGTTGGTCAAGCAACGCATGGTCAGCACAACCGTTTAAGAGCTCCAGGTTCTATTGGTGCGGCTTCATATCCTGCAAGAGTATTTAAGGGAATGAAAATGGCCGGTCAAATGGGAGACGTGAGAGTGAATGTTGAAAATTTAAGAGTCTACAAAGTAGTTCCAGAAAAGAACTTAATTGTGGTTAAAGGTTGTGTTCCAGGACATAAAAACTCTTATGTAATTATTCAGAAATAATGAAAATAGCAGTTTTAGATATCAACGGAAAAGACACAGGTAGACAAGCAGAGCTTTCTAACGATGTGTTCGCTATTGAACCTAACAATCATGCGGTTTATTTAGATGTGAAGCAGTACTTGGCAAATCAACGTCAAGGAACTCACAAGTCTAAGGAAAGAGCAGAGATCTCTGGTAGTACGCGTAAGATCAAGAAACAGAAAGGTACAGGTACGGCGAGAGCAGGTAGTATCAAGTCTGGTGTATTTAAAGGTGGTGGTCGTATGTTTGGACCAAGACCAAGAAATTACAGCTTCAAATTGAATAAGAATTTAAAGCGCTTGGCACGTAAATCTGCTTTGAGTATGAAAGCAAATGAAAATTCTGTGGTGATTTTGGAAGACATCAATTTTGATGCGCCAAAGACCAAAAATTTCACTGCGCTTTTGAAAGCACTTGATATTCAAGATAAAAAATCTTTATTTGTGTTGGGAGCGTCAAATAATAATGTATATTTGTCATCACGCAATTTTAAGGGGTCTGAAGTCATAATGAATTCAGAACTAAGCACTTATAAAATTTTAAATGCAAACAAAATTGTCCTTTTAGAGGGTTCTTTAGAAGGAATAGAATCGAATTTAAGTAAATAGAAACCATGAGTATCTTAATTAAACCTATAATTACCGAGAAAGCTACAGCAAACAGTGAATTAAATAACTGTTTCACGTTTCAGGTAAATACGAAGGCGAACAAGGTGGAAATCAAAAAAGCTGTTGAGGCAGCTTATGGTGTTTCTGTTGAAAAGGTTCGCACAATGAATGTCCGTCCAGATCGTAGTACCCGTTTTACAAAAACAGGTGTGCAACATGGTAAAACAAATGCTGTTAAAAAGGCAATTGTACAACTGGCGGAAGGTGATACTATTGATTTATATAGTTAAAAATTTAGACTAAGACAATGTCAGTAAGAAAATTAAAACCAATCACATCAGCTCAGCGTTTTAGAGTAGTAAATGGATTTGACGCCATCACTACTGATAAGCCGGAGAAGAGCTTGCTCGTTCCGAATAAAAGATCTGGTGGTAGAAACAGTCAAGGAAAAATGACCATACGCCAATTAGGTGGAGGTCATAAAAGAAGGTACCGTATTATTGATTTCAAGAGAGATAAATCTGGGATTCCTGGAGAAGTGAGCTCTATACAATACGATCCAAACAGAACAGCGTTCATTGCTTTATTGAATTATCAAGATGGTGAGAAGCGTTACATTATTGCGCAAAATGGTTTACAAGTTGGGCAGAATGTAGTTTCTGGTAGAGAAGGTATAGCTCCTGAAATAGGAAATGCAATGCCTTTAAGTCAAATTCCTTTTGGAACAATCATTTCCTGTATAGAATTACGTCCAGGTCAAGGTGCTGTAATGGCAAGAAGCGCAGGAGCATTTGCTCAGTTAATGGCTAGAGATGGTAAGTTTGCTTCGGTAAAACTTCCTTCTGGCGAGACACGCTTGATCCTTGCAGAATGTATGGCTACAGTAGGTGTGGTTTCAAATTCAGATCATCAATTAACGGTTTCTGGTAAAGCAGGACGTTCTAGATGGTTAGGAAGAAGACCAAGAGTTAGACCAGTAGTGATGAACCCAGTCGATCACCCAATGGGTGGTGGTGAAGGTAAATCTTCTGGAGGACACCCAAGATCAAGAAATGGCATTCCAGCTAAAGGTTATAGAACACGTTCTAAGACTAAAGCTAGTAACAAATATATCGTAGAACGTAGAAAGAAATAATTGAAATCATATGGCACGTTCATTAAAAAAAGGACCTTACATCCATTATAAATTAGATAAGAAAGTTGCAGAGAATGTAGCTTCAAACAAAAAGACGGTAATCAAAACGTGGTCTAGAGCCTCTATGATTTCACCAGAATTTGTTGGACAAACGATTGCAGTTCACAACGGTCGTCAGTTTGTACCGGTTTATGTAACTGAAAACATGGTAGGTCACAAGTTAGGAGAATTTTCACCAACGCGTTCTTTTAGAGGCCACGCTGGTGCAAAAAATAAAGGAAAAAAATAGTAAGCTATGGGAAGTCGTAAAAAACAAATGGCAGACGCTATTAAGGAAGACAGAAAGAAAATTGCTTTTGCAAAGTTGAATAACTGTCCTACCTCACCAAGAAAAATGCGTTTAGTCGCAGATTTGGTACGTGGGAAAGAAGCAGAGACAGCACTTCAGATCTTAAGATTTAGTTCTAAAGAAGCATCTCGTCGTCTAGAAAAGTTATTGTTATCTGCAATTGCTAACTGGCAAGCTAAAAATGAAGATGCAACTATTGAAGATGCAGCTTTATTTGTACAAGAGATCAGAGTTGATGGTGGTTCAATGTTAAAAAGATTGCGCCCAGCACCTCAAGGTCGTGCACACAGAATTAGAAAACGTTCAAATCACGTAACCGTCGTGATTGGAGCTAAAAATAACACTCAAGCTTAAGTAGAGATATGGGACAAAAGACAAATCCAATCGGAAATCGTTTAGGAATTATCAGAGGATGGGAATCCAACTGGTACGGTGGAAATGATTATGGAGATAAATTGGCCGAGGATGATAAAATCAGAAAGTATATCCATGCTCGTTTATTTAAAGCAAGTGTATCAAGGGTAATTATTGAGCGTACGCTTAAACTTGTAACCGTTACTATCACTACTGCTAGACCTGGTATTATTATCGGTAAAGGTGGCCAAGAGGTAGACAAGTTAAAAGAAGAGCTTAAGAAAATTACTGGTAAAGAGGTTCAATTGAACATCTTTGAAATCAAGAGACCTGAGCTTGACGCATTTTTAGTTGCATCTAGTGTAGCGCGTCAAATTGAAAACCGTATCTCTTATAGAAGAGCGATTAAAATGGCAATCGCAGCAGCTATAAGAATGAATGCAGAGGGAATCAAGATTCAAATCAGTGGTCGTTTAAATGGTGCTGAAATGGCACGTAACGAGCACTACAAAGAAGGCCGTATTCCATTATCTACTTTTAGAGCTGATATCGATTATGCATTGGTAGAAGCACATACAACCTATGGTAGATTAGGTATAAAGGTATGGATCATGAAAGGTGAAGTATACGGTAAAAGAGAACTTTCTCCATTGGTAGGCTTGTCTAAGAAACAAGGTGGAAAACCAGCAGGAGGACGCGGTGGAAACAACAAGTCACGCCGTAGAAAGTAATTTTTAAAGACAAAAAAAATGTTACAACCAAAAAGAACAAAATTTCGTAAGGTCCAGAAAGGACGTATGAAAGGAAATACCGGAAGAGGGCACATGTTGTCTTATGGTATGTTTGGTATAAAATCACTAGACTCAAACTTTTTGACATCACGTCAAATTGAAGCCGCTCGTATCGCCGCAACGCGATTCATGAAAAGAGAAGGTCAACTTTGGATCAAAGTGTTTCCAGACAAGCCAATTACCAAGAAGCCTCTAGAGGTACGTATGGGTAAAGGTAAAGGTGCAGTAGAATATTGGGTAGCTGTTGTTAAGCCAGGTAGAATCATCTTTGAAGTTGGTGGTGTGCCTATTGAAGTTGCAAAAGAAGCACTTCGTTTGGCGGCTCAGAAATTACCAGTAAAAACTAAGTTTTTAATAGCTCGAGATTACGAAGCTTAATATTAATAATTATGAAGCAAGCAGAAATTAAAAAGCTATCTGTGTCTGAATTGCAGGAACAACTTGCCGACACTAAAAAGAGTTACGCAGACCTAAAAATGGCACATGCCGTATCCCCTTTGGATAATCCAATTCAATTACGAAACGTTAGACGTTCAGTAGCAAGAATTGCGACAGAATTAACTAAAAGAGAAATACAATAATTGTATTCTGGCTGAAAGATGGAAAAAAGAAACTTAAGAAAAGAGCGAATAGGAGTTGTTACCAGTAACAAAATGATGAAATCCATTGTGGTTTCTGAAACTAAAAAGGTAAAACATCCTATGTACGGAAAGTTCGTTTTGAAGACAAAGAAATATGTTGCTCATGACGAAACAAACGATTGTAACATTGGTGATATGGTAAAGATCATGGAAACACGACCTTTAAGTAAATCCAAGTGTTGGAGATTAGTAGAAATCATAGAAAGAGCTAAGTAATTATGTTACAACAAGAATCAAGGCTAAAAGTTGCCGATAACACAGGAGCTAAAGAAGTATTGACCATTCGTGTTTTGGGTGGTACTAAAAAGCGTTACGCTTCTATAGGAGATAAAATTGTAGTGTCGGTAAAAGATGCTACACCTAATGGAAACATCAAAAAGGGAGCAGTATCAACAGCAGTTGTTGTACGTACCAAGAAAGAAGTGAGAAGACCAGATGGTTCTTACATCAGATTTGATGACAATGCATGTGTTCTTTTAAATCCAACAGGAGAGATGAGAGGCACACGTGTTTTTGGACCAGTGGCTAGAGAACTTCGTGATAAGCAATTCATGAAAATTGTATCATTGGCACCAGAGGTGCTTTAATGACTAATAAAATGACAAAGTATAAAATTAAATCAGGAGATACTGTACAAGTTATTGCTGGAGATCATAAAGGATCTGAAGGTAAAGTTGTAAAGGTACTTACAGATAAGAACAGAGCCATCGTAGAGGGTGTTAATATGGTAAAAAAACATACCAAACCTAGCGCACAAAATCCTCAAGGTGGTATTGTTGAGAAAGAAGCATCAATCCACGTATCTAATTTATCGTTGTTAACCGCTAAAGGTGAAACAACAAGAGTTGGTTATAGAATGGAGGATGACAAGAAAGTAAGATTTTCTAAGAAATCAAATGAAGTAATATAGTTATGGCTTATATTCCAAGATTAAAACAAGAGTACAAGGACAAAGTTGTTTCTGCTCTTACAGAAGAATTCGGATATAAAAACGTCATGGAAGTTCCTAAACTCAAAAAGATTGTTTTATCTAGAGGAGTTGGAGCTGCTGTTGCCGATAAAAAACTTGTTGATCATGCGGTTGATGAATTAACTGCAATTACTGGTCAAAAAGCTGTGGCAACTATATCTAAGAAAGATGTAGCAACCTTTAAATTACGTAAAGGTATGCCAATTGGTGCAAGAGTTACCTTAAGAGGAGAACGCATGTACGAATTTTTAGATCGTTTAGTTACAACTGCATTGCCTAATGTAAGAGACTTTAGCGGAATCAAAGCCACTGGTTTTGACGGTAGAGGAAATTACAACTTAGGTATTACAGAGCAAATTATTTTCCCAGAAATGAATATTGATAAAATCAATAGAATTAGCGGGATGGACATTAGCTTTGTAACTTCTGCGGCGACTGACAAAGAAGCAAAATCGTTATTAACTGAAATGGGTTTACCATTTCAAAAGAACTAAGATATGGCTAAAGAATCAATGAAAGCCCGCGAGGTGAAGAGAGCGAAAACTGTTGCTAAATATGCTGAAAAGCGCAAGGCTTTAAAAGAAGCTGGTGACTATGAAGCATTACAAAAGCTACCAAAAAACGCCTCTCCAGTTCGTCAACACAATAGATGTAAATTAACTGGAAGACCAAAAGGTTACATGAGAACCTTTGGACTTTCTAGAGTTATGTTTCGTCAAATGGCAAATCAAGGATTAATACCAGGTGTTAAAAAAGCATCTTGGTAAATTGCGGTTAAACGCATCCCAAAAGTGCAGATCGTTGCACTTCAAAAACGTATAAATTGGTTGAAGGTTTGTTCTCGACGGTTCGAGATCGAAAACCACATCCGCAAATTAATATAAATGTATACAGATCCAATTGCTGATTTCTTAACAAGAATCAGAAATGCAGTGAAGGCCAACCATAGGGTTGTAGAAATTCCTGCATCTAATTTAAAAAAGGAAATGACTAAGATATTGTTCGATCAGGGCTATATCCTAAGTTATAAATTTGATGACTCAACGGCTCAAGGCACCATCAAAATTGCCTTAAAGTATAACAAAGAGACCAAAGAGTCTGTTATCAAGAAAATCCAGAGAATCAGTAAACCAGGTTTACGTAAGTATGCTAGTGCTAACGAGATGCCAAGAATACTAAATGGTCTTGGAATAGCTATCGTTTCTACATCACATGGCGTGATTACAGGAAAGCAAGCACAGAGAGATAATGTTGGTGGCGAAGTACTTTGTTACGTTTACTAATTTTAAAGCAGGAAGAACATGTCAAGAATAGGAAACAATCCAGTAGCGATCCCAGAGGGCGTTACAGTAGATGTAAAAGATAATACGGTCACGGTTAAAGGAAAGTTAGGAGAATTAACTCAAAACTTCGATACCGTTAAGATCAAAGTAGAGGATGGCAGCATTTGGGTCACTCGATCAGCAGACACTAAAGAGCAAAAGGCTAAGCATGGTCTTTATAGATCTTTGATGGATAACATGATTGAAGGTGTATCTAATGGTTGGACAAAGAAATTAGAGTTGGTTGGTGTAGGTTATAGAGCCTCAAACCAAGGACAAAAATTGGATTTGGCTTTAGGATTCTCTCATAATATTGTTTTGGACATTGCTCCAGAAGTCAATATCGAGACCATTACTGAAAAAGGTAAAAACCCAATAGTGAAGTTAACTTCTCACGATAAACAATTAGTAGGACAGGTAGCTGCCAAGATACGTGGTTTTAGAAGACCAGAACCTTACAAAGGAAAAGGGATCAAGTTTGTTGGTGAAATATTAAGAAGAAAAGCAGGTAAATCAGCTTAAAAAATTAGTCATGGCATTAACAAAGAACGAAAAAAGATTAAGAATAAAAAGCAGAATCCGCAAGGTTGTCTCTGGAACAGAGGCAAGACCACGCTTAGCTGTATATAGAAGTAATAAAGAAATTTATGCTCAAATTGTAGATGACGTTACTGGTAAAACATTAGCATCAGCATCTTCAAGAGATAAAGACATTGCTTCAGAGAAAGGAACCAAATCAGAAATAGCTACCCTAGTCGGTAAGACTGTTGCTGAGAGAGCTTCAAAAGCTGGTGTTGATACAATTTCTTTTGATAGAGGAGGGTACCAATACCACGGTAGAGTAAAATCATTAGCTGAAGGCGCAAGAGAAGGCGGACTTAAATTCTAAGACATTATGTATCAAAAATATAAAAACGCAGAATTAGTAAAACCAAGTGGTATCGATCTTAAAGATCGTCTAGTTGGTGTACAAAGAGTTACAAAAGTGACTAAAGGTGGTCGTGCTTTCGGTTTCTCAGCTATTGTAGTTGTAGGAGATGAAGCAGGAGTAGTTGGTCATGGTTTAGGTAAATCTAAAGACGTAGCAACCGCAATTTCGAAGGCCGTAGAAGATGCTAAGAAAAATTTGGTAAGAATTCCTATTATTAAAGGTACATTGCCACACGAGCAAAAAGGTAAATTTGGAGGAGCTAGAGTAAATATCATCCCAGCCGCAGCAGGTACAGGAGTTATTGCTGGTGGTGCTGTAAGAACGGTTCTTGAAGCAGTAGGAGTACATGATGTACTTTCTAAGTCTCAAGGTTCTTCAAACCCACACAACGTTGTTAAAGCTACTTTCGATGCATTGTTACAATTAAGAAGTGCAGAATCTGTTGCTAAAGATAGAGGAATCACTTTAGAAAAAGTATTTAAAGGTTAATAACGAGGACGATGGCAAAGAAAATCAAAGTAACAAAGGTAAAAAGCGCAATTAACCGTACTAAGACGCAAAAGCGTACTTTAGAGTCGCTTGGTCTAAGAAAAATAGGACAGGTTATTGAGCATGATGCTAGCCCAAGTATTATGGGTATGGTAAGTAAAGTTTCACATTTAGTTTCCGTAGAGGAATCAAAATAATAAGATACAATGGACTTAAGCAATTTAAAACCAGCAGAAGGTTCTGTCAAGAATCAAGGAAAACGAATAGGTCGTGGACAAGGTTCTGGTAAAGGTGGTACCGCAACACGTGGTCACAAAGGAGCCAAATCTCGTTCTGGTTATTCTAAGAAAGTAGGTTTTGAAGGTGGGCAGATGCCACTTCAAAGACGTGTTCCAAAATTTGGATTTACAAACATCAACAGAGTAGAATATCAAGGCGTAAATCTTGATACTCTTCAAGCTTTAGTTGATGAGGAAAAAGTAAAGGATACTGTAGATTTTCAAACGTTGTTAGACTTAGGTTTAGCAGGTAAGAATGAAATGGTTAAAATTCTTGGACGCGGTGAGCTAAAATCAAAATTGACAGTAACGGCTCATAAATTTACCGCTTCAGCAAAATCTGCAATTGAAGCTGCAGGAGGAGAAGCTGTAACTTTATAAGACACGAGTACTATGAAATTTATAGATACATTAAAAAATGTTTGGAAAATCACTGAATTAAAAGACAGGATCATGCTAACGCTTGGTCTTCTTTTAGTGTACCGTTTTGGTGCGCAAGTAGTTTTACCAGGTATTGACGCTAGTCAATTGGGAGGACTTGCAAGTGGAACCGGAGATGGTATTTTAGGAATTCTAAATATGTTTACTGGTGGTGCTTTTGCAAATGCTTCTGTATTTGCTTTGGGTATTATGCCATATATTTCTGCATCTATTGTGGTTCAGTTAATGGGAATAGCAATTCCTTATTTACAGAAACTACAAAAAGAAGGTGCTAGTGGGCAAAAGAAAATTACCCAAATCACACGTTGGTTGACCATTATTATCTGTTTGTTTCAAGCTCCAGGTTATTTGGCCAGCTTGCAACCAGCATTTGGTATCCCGTCTTCAGCATTTTTATTAGGTACAGGACCAACATTCTATATCTCTTCTGTAATTATTCTGGTAACAGGTACTATCTTTGCAATGTGGTTGGGTGAGAAAATCACTGATAAAGGTATAGGTAATGGTATTTCACTATTAATTATGGTGGGTATTATCGCAACTTTACCTCAGTCTTTCATTCAAAATGCAGCATCTCGTTTAGATGGTGGAGGTAATGGTGGTCTCATGATGATCTTGATAGAGCTAGTAGTTTGGTTTGTAATTATCATGGCGGCAATTATGTTGGTTATGGCCGTGCGTAAGATTGCAGTGCAATATGCGAGAAGAACAGCATCTGGTGGCTATGAAAAAAACGTATTTGGATCTAGACAGTTTCTTCCTTTAAAGTTGAATGCATCTGGTGTTATGCCAATTATCTTTGCACAAGCAATTATGTTCGTGCCAAGTTTGATCGGTAAATCCTTTGGTTCATCAAGTGAAGTAGGTCAATGGATGCAGGCGCAATTTTCTGACATATTTGGGTTATGGTATAACGTAGTATTCGCATTATTGATTATCATTTTCACGTATTTTTATACGGCGATCACTGTACCTACCAATAAAATGGCAGACGATTTAAAAAGGAGTGGTGGTTTTATTCCAGGCATTAGACCAGGAACAGAAACTTCAGAATATTTAGATAAAATAATGTCTCAAATTACATTGCCAGGTTCTATATTTTTGGCTTTGCTTGCTGTGTTCCCAGCGATCATTGTTAAGTTAATGAATGTGCAAGCAGGATGGGCATTATTCTTTGGTGGCACATCGCTACTAATTATGGTTGGAGTTGCAATAGACACCATGCAGCAAGTCAATTCATATTTGTTGAATAAGCATTATGACGGCTTGATGAAAACTGGTAAAAATAGAAAAGCAGTAGCTTAAAACTAGAACTATGGCAAAACAAGCAGCAATAGAACAAGACGGATCGATTATTGAAGCATTATCAAATGCAATGTTTCGTGTTGAACTAGAAAATGGTCATATCGTGACCGCACACATCTCAGGTAAAATGCGTATGCATTACATTAAATTGTTACCTGGGGATAAAGTAAAATTGGAAATGAGTCCTTACGATTTAACTAAGGCTCGAATCACTTACAGATACTAAATTTATTCTGAGGTTAAACTTAGGTTTGATTAACGAATTCATAAAAACATTACAAGATGAAAGTAAGAGCATCAGTAAAAAAGAGAAGTGCAGACTGTAAATTGGTCCGCAGAAAAGGTAGACTTTACGTCATTAACAAAAAGAATCCTAGATTCAAACAAAGACAAGGATAATTATGGCTAGAATTGCAGGGGTAGATATTCCAAAACAAAAAAGAGGAGTGATCTCATTAACTTACATCTACGGTGTAGGTAGAAGCAGAGCTCAAGAAATTTTAGCTGCGGCTAATGTTGACGAAAACTTAAAAGTTGACGAGTGGACCGATGAACAAATCGGAGCTATTCGTGATGCCGTTGGTAGTTATACTATTGAAGGTGAACTTAGATCTGAAACACAATTAAACATTAAGCGATTAATGGATATTGGTTGTTACAGAGGTATTCGTCACAGAGCAGGTCTTCCTTTAAGAGGTCAAAGAACCAAAAACAACTCTCGTACTCGTAAGGGTAGAAGAAAAACTGTTGCTAACAAGAAAAAAGCAACTAAATAATAATTAGACATTAGTCATTAGTTTTAAACGTTAGACGAATCTGTTCGAAATAGAAATGTTTAGGATTCCAAAAACAAAAAAACTAGCAACTAGAAACTGAACACTATGGCAAAGTCAAGTACAAAAAAACGTAAAGTAATTGTTGATGCTGTTGGAGAAGGTCACGTAACGGCTTCTTTTAACAACATTATCATCTCTTTAACCAATAAAAAAGGCGATGTGATCTCTTGGTCATCTGCTGGAAAAATGGGTTTTAGAGGTTCAAAAAAGAATACTCCTTATGCTGCTCAATTAGCTGCTGAAGATGCAGCTGGCGTAGCAAAAGAGGCAGGTCTTAAGAAAATCAAGATTTATGTAAAAGGTCCAGGTAACGGAAGAGAATCTGCTATTAGATCTTTGCATAATGCAGGAATTGAAGTAACAGAAATCATAGATGTTACTCCAATGCCACATAATGGTTGTAGACCTCCAAAAAGACGTCGCGTCTAACAAGCTTATTTATAGAGATTAATATCAGCTGTATTACAGCTGATATTAATTTTATTATACGTAAATTTGCAAACTGAAAAATAAATAACAAGTATTACGAGAGATCAACGATTATCGAAGGATAAGATTAAGACCTTAATTCATAATCACTCTCATTAACAAATTTTTTTAAAATGGCAAGATATACTGGTCCTAAAACTAAAATAGCCCGAAAATTCGGTGAAGCTATCTTCGGAGATGATAAAGCCTTCGAAAAAAGAAACTATCCTCCAGGTCAACATGGTAATACCAGAAGACGTGGAAAAAAATCTGAATATGCAATCCAGTTAATGGAAAAGCAAAAAGCTAAATATACTTATGGTATTTTAGAAAAGCAATTCAGAAACATGTTTAAAAAAGCAACAGCTTCTAAGGGTATTACTGGTGAAGTATTGCTTCAATTATGTGAGTCTCGTTTAGATAACGTGGCTTATAGAATGGGATTGTCTCCATCTAGAAGTGGAGCAAGACAATTGGTATCACACAGACATATTACTGTAAACGGTGAGCTTGTGAATATACCATCTTATCAGTTGAAAGCAGGTGATGTTGTCGCTGTAAGAGAAAAATCTAAATCTTTAGAAACCATTCAAAATTCATTGGCTAATTCTAGCAATGTTTACGAATGGATCACTTGGAACAACGACACCAAAAAAGGGACGTATGTTTCTGTTCCAGAAAGAATTCAGATTCCAGAGAATATCAACGAGCAATTCATCGTCGAATTATATTCTAAATAATAACTAGATACAAAACGTAATATGGCAATATTAAATTTTCAGAAGCCGGACAAGGTAATCATGATTGATTCTACCGAGTTTGAAGGCAAGTTTGAATTTAGACCCCTAGAACCGGGTTATGGATTAACAGTAGGAAATGCTCTAAGACGAGTTTTGTTATCTTCATTAGAAGGTTTTGCGATTACATCTGTAAAAATCGAAGGAGTTGACCATGAGTTTTCTACCATCGCAGGTGTTGTTGAGGATGTTACTGAAATGATCCTAAACCTTAAACAAGTCAACTTTAAACGTCAAATTGACGAAGTTGATAATGAGTCTGTTTCAATTTCAATTTCTGGGCAAGACCAAATTACTGCTGGAGATTTCCAAAAGTTTATTTCTGGTTTTCAAGTATTGAATAAAGATTTAGTGATCTGTAATTTAGACTCAAAAGTGAATCTATCTATGGAAATCACTATTGAAAAAGGTAGAGGATATGTACCTGCTGAAGAAAATAAAAAAGCTTCTGCACCAATTGGTACCATCTTTACAGATTCTATCTATACGCCAATAAAAAATGTAAAATACGGGATTGAAAATTTTCGTGTTGAGCAAAAAACAGATTACGAAAAGTTAGTTTTTGAAATCATCACAGATGGTTCTATCCATCCTAAAGATGCATTAACTGAAGCTGCTAAAATATTGATTCATCACTTCATGTTGTTCTCCGATGAGCGCATCACGTTAGAGGCTGATGAAATTGCACAAACAGAAACTTATGATGAAGAGTCACTTCACATGAGACAATTGTTGAAAACCAAATTGGTAGATATGGATCTTTCTGTACGTGCGCTTAACTGTTTGAAAGCTGCAGAGGTTGATACATTAGGAGACTTAGTGTCTTTTAACAAGAATGACTTGATGAAGTTCCGTAATTTTGGTAAGAAATCTTTAACTGAGCTTGAAGAGCTTGTAAATGTTAAAGGTCTTAACTTCGGAATGGATCTAGCAAAATATAAATTAGATAAAGATTAAATTAATACGTCATATTTTTGCTCCTCAAAAAGGGTCGTAGCAAGATGATGATTAAAACAAAAATGTCATGAGACACGGAAAGAAATTTAACCATTTAGGAAGACAAACAGCGCACAGAAAGGCGATGTTGGCTAATATGGCTTGTTCATTAATTGAGCACAAACGTATTAACACTACAGTGGCTAAAGCGAAAGCTTTAAAGCAGTTTGTTGAACCAATGATTACTAAGTCTAAGGTGGATACAACCCACAGCAGACGTATTGTAATGTCGAGATTAAGACAAAAGAATGCAGTGATTGAACTCTTTAGAGATGTTGCTGTTAAAGTTGCAGATCGACCAGGTGGTTACACCAGAATTATCAAGTTAGGAAACAGACTTGGTGATAATGCTGACATGGCAATGATCGAGTTAGTAGATTATAACGAAATCTACAACGCTGTTAAGCCAGAGAAGAAAACAACAAGAAGAAGCCGAAGAGGTGGAAGCAGTAGCAAGCCGGCAGATGCGCCAGCTAAAGAAACTAAAGCAACCAACGAAGAGGAATAAATGTTAATAAGCATTTTATATATAAAGGATAATCTATTTTAGATTATCCTTTTTTTTATGGAATTTTACGACCTGATAGTTGTGAAGACCGCGAAAGAGGAAATACAATAAACATCATTTTTAATAACATGTCATACCAGAAAAGAAAAAAAGCGATTATTCTATTAGCTGATGGTACCATTTTCCATGGTAAATCAGTAGGAAAGGAAGGTTCTGCCTTTGGAGAAGTGTGTTTTAACACCGGTACTACTGGGTATCAAGAAATCTTTACAGATCCATCATATTATGGACAGTTAATGGCAACCACTAACGCACATATCGGTAATTATGGAACACTCGAATTAGAGGATGAATCTAATTCTGTCAAAATCTCAGGACTTATCTGTAAGAATTTTAGCTTTGATTATTCTAGAGCTGGAGGAGATAGCTCATTGCAGAATTTTTTCGAGAAGCATAATATCATGGCTATTTCAGATGTAGATACACGAGCATTAGTGAGCTATATTAGGGATAATGGTGCCATGAATGCGGTAATTTCTACAGAAGTTGATAACATTGAAGACTTGAAAAAACAATTGGCAGAAGTGCCAAATATGGAAGGTCTAGAGTTGGCCTCTCAAGTGTCTACAAAAGAACCTTATTACTTCGGAAATGAGAACGCTACCTATAAAGTCGCTGCATTAGATATTGGTATTAAAAATAATATCTTGAGAAATATGGCCAAGCGCGACATCTACGTTAAGGTGTTTCCTTACAATTCAAAATTTGAAGAATTGGAAGCATTTCAACCAGACGGCTACTTTCTTTCAAATGGGCCTGGTGATCCAGAACCCTTAGTTGAAGCACAAGAGTTAGCTAAGGAGATCATTAAGAGAAACCTCCCATTGTTCGGAATTTGTTTGGGACATCAAGTCATCGCGCTAGCAAATGGTATTTCTACTTATAAAATGCACCACGGGCATAGAGGCATCAATCACCCAGTAAAGAATCTTCTTACGGGTAAGGGAGAGATGACGTCTCAAAATCATGGCTTCGCTATCAATAGAGAAGAGACAGAAAACAACGAAGATATTGAAATCACCCACGTGCACCTCAATGATCACACTGTTGCAGGTATGCGAATGAAACATAAAAACTGCTTTTCGGTACAATATCACCCAGAAGCCAGTCCAGGACCAAATGACGCCTCTTATCTGTTCGATCAGTTTTTAGAGCTTGTCAAAAATTAATACTGAAGAAAAGTCAAGAAAATCTAAATTTTCTTGACTTTTCTCTTTTACGCAAACATTATAGCTTATATAAAACACAATTCTGAGGCGCTGACCGAGAATTGGCGTGACATTTTCGTAAATTTGGGAATGTTAAGCGTTTATAAAATTCAATAGACGGCTTGACTATTAAAAGATTAAATAAACTAAACATAAAAGAGAAACGATGAGCATTATCATTAATATTCATGCTAGACAAATTTTAGATTCAAGAGGAAACCCTACTGTAGAAGTAGATGTAGTTACCGAAAACGGCATTATGGGACGAGCAGCTGTGCCTTCTGGTGCTTCAACTGGAGAACATGAGGCCGTAGAGCTTCGTGACGGTGGAAAAGCTTACATGGGCAAAGGTGTTTCAAAAGCAGTAGATAATGTTAACTCTGTGATCGCACAAGAGCTTTTAGGAGAATCTATATTTGAACAAAACAGAATAGATCAATTAATGATTGATCTAGATGGTACGCCAAACAAATCGAAACTAGGTGCAAATGCCATTTTAGGGGTATCGCTTGCGGTTGCAAAAGCAGCAGCTGGTGAATTAGGAATGCCTTTATATCGTTATGTAGGCGGTGTTTCTGCAAATACATTACCAGTGCCTATGATGAACATCATTAACGGTGGTTCTCATAGTGATGCGCCTATCGCGTTTCAAGAATTTATGGTCATGCCAGTAAAAGCTAAAAACTTTACGCACGCCATGCAAATGGGAACTGAGATTTTCCATAACCTTAAAAAGGTATTGCACGATAGAGGTCTAAGTACTGCAGTTGGTGATGAAGGTGGTTTTGCACCTAATCTTGAAGGTGGCACTGAAGATGCTTTAGATACCATTAAGAAAGCGGTAGATAATGCGGGTTACAAATTAGGAGATGATGTCATGATTGCTTTAGATTGTGCTGCTGCAGAATTCTACGTTGATGGTGCTTACGATTACACAAAATTTGAAGGTAGCAAAGGCGTGGTAAGAACGAGTAAGGAGCAAGCTGATTATTTAGCCGAACTAGTAGAAAAGTATCCAATTATTTCTATTGAGGATGGTATGGATGAGAATGACTGGGACGGTTGGAAGTATTTAACTGAAAAAGTTGGAGACAAAGTACAATTGGTAGGAGATGATCTTTTTGTTACAAACGTGGAACGTCTTTCTAGAGGAATCGAAAATGGTATCGCAAACTCTATTTTGATTAAAGTGAATCAAATAGGAACGTTAACAGAGACGATTTCCGCAGTAAATATGGCACATAGTGCTGGGTACACTTCTGTAATGTCACACCGCTCAGGGGAGACTGAAGATAATACCATTGCTGATTTGGCAGTAGCCTTAAATACAGGTCAAATTAAAACAGGATCTGCATCTAGAAGTGATCGTATGGCAAAATATAATCAATTGCTTCGCATAGAAGAAGAGTTGGATGATGTGGCTTATTTTCCTCAAATGAATGCGTTTAAGATCAAAAAGTAATTTCAAGATCCTATTATAAAATGATAAAAGCCCATTTCTTTTTAGAAATGGGCTTTTTAGTTTTAAGTTAAAAGGCTTAAAGCGTATGCAGCTGTCTTAAACCTTCATAGGCAACAATGCCTACACAATTGGCTAAGTTGAGACTTCTAACATTGGAGCTGTATAGCGGAATTTTATAGATGTCCTCAGGATATTTGTCAAGAATAACTTTAGGTAGACCTACCGATTCCTTACCAAAAATGAGGAAGAGCTCCTCTTCAAATTTAAGGTCCCAAAAATCTTGTTTACCGTGACTAGAAAAAAACGCAAATTTTGAATTTTGGTGACTTTTAAAAAAAGCGTCGCTTGACTCATAGTAATGAACGTCGAGATGTTCCCAATAATCTAAGCCAGCGCGTTTTAATCTACTATCTGTAATTTCAAAACCAAAAGGTTTTACCAAATGCAGACGAGATCCGGTAGCCAAAGCCAATCTACCAATATTACCTGTATTATTAGGAATTTCGGGTTCTATAAGTACAATGTTTAGTTTCAAGATAGTTTAATGTTCTAATGAAGAGTTGCCAATTTCATTAATTTCTAGATCGTTTGGCTTTTTAGGGTCTGCACCATATTCATTTGGTCCAACATCACCTTCAGTAGCTAAAAGTATGATGAGCCAAATACCTCCAATAAATGGTATAAAAGAAACGAGATAATACCAGCCGCTTTTACCAGTATCATGCAGTCGTCTTACAGCAACCGCTAAGCTTGGTATAATAATAGCTAATACATATATCAAATAGATTGAAATAAGTCCTGGTGCATCTATTAGTGCCCCCAAGCCCATGAGTATCACAATTAGGGCAAAAATAATTATAATATTGAATAATTGAAACATCCAATATTCTTGGCGCCTTGCCCTACCTGTAAAATTTGCATAATTGTCTCTTATGACTTTTAAATACCATTCCATAAAGTTGATTGATTAGGTTAATATATTCTCAAATATATTCAATTTTAGATATGGAAAATAAAAAAAGCTCATTCAATGAAGAATGAACTTTTATAATATGTATTTAGACTAGCTTATTTTTTATTTTGCTGGTCTTTGATTGTTTTCTCATCAATATCAAATTTGTTTGTATTTGACTTTTTAGCAATACCATCTGGATTTGTTGGATTGGTTTGATCAGTCTTTCTTTCAAATTTTTTATTATCTTTTATAATTCCCATGGTTTTGTCTTTTTTTTGTTCAGTTAAAGATAAGGGATTACCTACAGAATAGTATTAAAACTATGGTAAAGTACAAGAGATATCTATTAAATTATGTTAAACACTCATAAGAAACCAACCAATCGATAACATATGGTAGTTTCAGTCTTTAGTTAAAATAGATGATGCAAAATTAGAAATCGATTTGGTGCCGTCATCTGTCAAGTGTTTGATAAAAGCACTTCCTATAATGGCGCCCTTTGCATATTGGGTGGCCTGTTTAAAAGTGTCATGATTAGAAATTCCGAATCCTACTATTTGAGGATTTTTAAGATTCATATCAAATATCCTTTTGAAATAGGCGGTTTGCTCTGTTCCAAAACCAGCACTGCTTCCTGTGACACTAGCACTGCTTACCATGTAAATAAAACCTTCGGAAATGCTATCGATATACCTTATTCGTTCTTCTGAAGTTTGAGGGGTTATTAGAAAGACGTTAATGAGGCCATGATCTTGAAAGATCGTTTTATACTCCTCATGATACACATCTACCGGTAGATCAGGAATGATAAGGCCATCAATACCAATGTCTTTACATTTTTTACAAAAAGCTTCCACGCCATATTGTAAAATCGGGTTAAAGTATCCCATAATTATCAATGGGATAGAAACGGTTTTTCGAATATCCTTGAGCTGCTTGAAAAGAATTTCGCTGGTCATTCCGTTTTTGAGCGCTTTTGTAGAACTTTCTTGTATGGTAGGGCCATCGGCCAAAGGATCGCTAAAAGGCAGGCCTATTTCAATCATATCTACACCACTTTTCTCAAGATCTTGAATGATGGTTTCAGTATCATTCAAATTGGGATAGCCCGCAGAAAAGTAAATGGATAATAACTTGCCTTCTTTTGATAGTTTTTCGTTGATTCTATTCATCTTTAGTTTCCACAATGGTGGAATCTTTTTTAATTAAACACTAATTACACTCGCAAGATTTCTTGGTGCTATAATTTAAAATAATCAATATAGTTTTGTAAATCTTTATCACCGCGGCCCGATAAATTCACCACGACGATATCATCTTTCTTAAATTTCTTTTGCTCAAAAATAGCCAGAGAGTGTGACGTTTCAATAGCGGGAATGATGCCTTCTAACTGACTTAATTCTAATCCTGCAATCATGGCTTCATCATCTGTAATAGAGATGAATTCGGCCCGTCCCGTTTTATAAAGGTTAGCGTGCATTGGGCCTACACCTGGATAATCTAATCCTGCAGAAATAGAGTAGGGCTCGGTAATTTGACCATCATCTGTTTGCATCAATAAGGTTTTACTGCCATGAATAATGCCTTCTTTGCCTAAAACAGAGGTGGCTGCACTTTCTCCAGAATGAATGCCTTTACCAGCCGCTTCTACTGCAATTAATTTAACATCGGTATCGTCTAAATAATGGTAAAATGCACCGGCCGCATTAGAGCCACCGCCTACGCAAGCAACGACGTAATCTGGTTTAGTGGTGCCTTCCTTTTCTTGTAGTTGCCATTGTATCTCTTCCGAAACGATTGCTTGAAATTTGGCCACCATATCTGGAAATGGATGAGGGCCTACAACACTACCCACAATGTAATGTGTATCTACGGGATTATTGATCCAATCACGCATGGCCTCATTAGTGGCATCTTTTAAGGTTCTACTGCCAGATAATGCAGGTCTCACTTCTGCTCCTAACATCTTCATTCGTGCCACATTTGGAGCTTGTCTAGCAATATCCACTTCTCCCATGTACACAATACACTCCATACCCATTAGCGCGCAAACCGTAGCCGTGGCAACACCATGTTGACCCGCACCAGTTTCGGCAATGATTCTCGTTTTGCCCAAACGCTGCGCCATTAAAATTTGTCCAACGGTATTATTTACCTTATGAGCGCCCGTATGGTTTAAATCTTCACGTTTTAAATAGATTTTGGTCTGGTACTTTTCGCTTAGTCTTTTGGCTAAATAGAGCGGCGACGGCCTGCCCACATAGTCTTTGAGTAATTGATCAAATGCTGCTTTAAAAGAAGGTTCAGCCATAATTTTAAGATAATTCTGTCTTAGCTCTTCAATATTAGGGTAGAGCATCTCAGGGATATAAGCGCCTCCAAATGCTCCGTAATAGCCTTTTTCATTTACATTATAAGTCATCGATAAATGTTTTTAAACGGTTCTTGTTTTTTAATCCAGCTTCAATTTCAAATTTACTATTAACGTCAATAGCGTAGCAATGTTCAGATTCTGAACTTTTTTGAAAGACAGACAGTCTGTCAAGATCGCCCCACCCTATGCCACCACTTAAAAAATAGGGCTTATTGGATGGGTACGATTTTAAAACGCTCCAATCAAAACGATAGCCATTGCCGCCAGGTAATTCGCCTTTGGTGTCAAATAAATAATAATCACATAAGGATTCAAAAACCTCCAATTTTGAAAAATCAAAATGATCGCGAATACTAAATACTTTAATGATTTCTATGGTACTCTTATCAATTGCGCTTAGTTTCCTGCGAAGCGACTTTATAAATTCGGGACTTTCTTTACCGTGCAATTGAACGGCCTGCAGCTCATGTTTCAAGACCGTTTCAGTAATAAAATGATCAGACGCATCTACAAACACACCCACTTTTTTTATAGACTTAGGTAAATCTGGAATTTCGCCATCAAAGAAGCGACTTGATTTTTCATAAAAGATAAAGCCCATAAAGTCGGGTTGCAATTGAGCAACATCGAGAATATTGTCTTTATATTTCATTCCGCAGATTTTAAGCTTCATCTGTTTAAATCTTTAATAAATTGCTTGGCACTTTCGCCTGCATCTTTGGTTTTCATAAAGTTTTCACCAATTAAAAAACCTTGATATCCATAAGGCTGCAATTGCTTGATGGCAGCTGTGGAACTCATACCACTTTCTGAAACTTTAACAAAATCATTTGGGATCAACTCACTGAGTTGTTTGCTGGTCTCTAAGCTAACTTCAAAGGTTTTTAGATTTCTGTTATTCACCCCCAAAAGATCTAAACTTGGCATGATTGATTTTTGAAGTTCGTCCTCATTATGAATCTCAAGGAGTACTTCAAGGCCTACTGTTTTTGCTAATCTTGAAAGCTGATTGATTTCCTTTGTTGTAAGAATTGCAGCAATTAATAAAATGACATCTGCTCCATAAGCTTTGGCTTCAATGATTTGATAGGCATCTATAATAAACTCTTTCCGAAGTAACGGTAAGTTGCATATGGAACGTGCGGTCAATAAATCATCTAGGCTTCCCCCAAAATATTTACCATCGGTTAAAACAGACATGCCACAAACACCCGCATTCTCATAACCCTTAGCCACATCAAAGACGTTTAAATCGTGATTGATGACTTGTTTGGATGGAGAGCGACGTTTGTGTTCTGCAATAATCCCAGAGGTACTTTCCTTTAAACGTTTGGAAAGTGAATGGCATTGACGCTCAAACAAAACAGAGCGCTCCAATTGCTCAATGGGTATGAGCTGCTTGCGAAGCTTAACTTCGAGGCGTTTGTCGTCTACTATTTTTTTTAAAATATCCATTAATTACTCAATTCAATCAATAATTCTAAACATTGGTTGGCTTTTCCGCTTTCTAAACTTTCTTGAGCACGATGAAAACCTTCTTGATGCGATATTTGCTCTACAGTGGCAATGGCCAAGCCTGCATTTGCACAAACCACATTGTTTTGTGCTTCTGTCCCTTCACCTTTAATGATCTTTTTGAAAATAGAAGCTGCTTTTTTGATGGAGGTGCCCCCAAAAATGGCAGAAGGTTCAATAAGATCAATATTTAAATCTGAGGGATTGAACATACTTTCGGCAGTATTGGATATGATCTTTGTGGCACCGGTCAATGAAATCTCATCATAACCATCTAGGTCATGAACAATGCTGTAATTCTTATCTGTATTTTGATAAAGGTATCCGTAAAGGCGCTGCAGTTCTAAGCTAAATACGCCAACCATTTGATTTTGTGGGAAGGCAGGGTTTACCATTGGACCTAACATGTTGAAAAATGTTTTTACACCTAGTTCTCGCCTAATCGGTGCTACGTTTTTCATTGCAGGATGAAATAAAGGTGCGTGCATCACGCAAATACCAGCTTTATCTATACTCGTTTTTAACCGATCAACATCATTGCTAAAATTAACCCCCAAAGCTTCCACAACGTTAGAAGAGCCAGAGGCAGAAGATACACCATAGTTGCCATGTTTGGCAACTTTAACGCCTGCACCAGCGGTGATAAAGGAGGCTAGAGTAGATATATTGAAAGTGTCCTTACCATCACCACCAGTACCACAAAGATCAATAGTGTTGAAATCTGAAAGATCAACAGGAATACACAGCTCTAAAAGTGCATCCCGAAACCCTTGCAGTTCTTCTATAGTAATACTTCGCATCATGTAAACGGTCAAAAAAGAAGCGATTTGACTTTGGTTATAAATACCTGCGGAAATATTCACCAAGACGTTTTTGGCTTCTTCGGCACTAATGCTTTCTTGATTTATTAATCGATTTAAGATATGTTTCATTATGGTTTTACCTGATGGAGGCACTATTTTAATTCGTTGATTTAAAGTGTCACTAAGTTGAACAGTCTTATTGATTGACCCAATTTTTTAACAATTGCTTTCCATTTGGGGTCAATACACTTTCGGGATGGTATTGCACGCCTTTTACGTCGTAAACCTTATGCCGTAAAGACATGACCTGCCCTTTATGGTCATGGGACGTGGCTTCTAAAACTTCGGGTAATTTGGTGTCTACAACCCAAGAGTGATAGCGGCCTACTTCTATGGTTTTATTCATACCATGGTACAAAGCTTCGTCATCAACACTTATGGTGATTTCTGTGGCTACACCGTGATGCACCTCGTTAAGATTGATCAGCGTTCCACCAAATACTTCGCAAATGGCTTGTTGCCCAAGACACACGCCCAAAATACTCTTGCTTGGAGCGTATCTTCTAATGATGTCCTTTAAGAGACCAGCTTCATCAGGAATTCCTGGACCTGGTGACAAGACAATCTTATCGTAATCTTCCACATCATCTAAATGCAGCTTATCATTTCTCTTCACGGTTACCGTACAATCGAGATCCTCTAAATAATGAACCAAGTTGTAAGTAAAGCTGTCGTAGTTATCTATTACTAATATATTCATCTTCAAATTCCGAGTCAACGGAACATCGTTTAATTAAACTTCGTTTCTGTTCAAATCACCCAATCCTAGAGCGTTTCTGCCAATTCGATGGCTTTGGTTAACGCTCCTAATTTGTTGTACACTTCTTGCAGCTCATCTTCAGCTTTTGATTTTGAGACTACTCCAGCACCTGCTTGCCAATGCAATTGGTGGTTCTTGCTCAAAAAGGTTCTAATCATGATGGCGTGGTTATAATTGCCATTAAAATCCATAAAACCGATAGCGCCACCATAGTAAGTTCTACTCGTTTTTTCATACTGCTCAATCAGTTGCATGGCACGATGTTTTGGAGCACCGCTCAGCGTCCCTGCAGGAAAGGTGTCTGCAACCACTTGTAAGGTTGGCGTCCCTTGATGGATTTTACCTGAAACTTTGCTTACTAAATGGATGACATGAGAAAAGAACTGTGCTTCTCTATAGGTCTCTACCTTGACTTCGCTCCCGTGACGACTAAGATCATTTCTGGCCAAATCCACCAGCATCACGTGCTCTGCATTTTCTTTAGCATCAGAGGCTAATTTTTTTGCAAGATCGGCATCTTGTTCGTCATTGCCAGTTCTTCGGAAGGTGCCTGCAATGGGATGAATTTCGGCGCGTCCCTCATTGACCACGAGTTGTGCTTCTGGAGAGCTCCCAAATATTTTAAAGTTTCCGTAGTCAAAATAAAAAAGATATGGTGACGGATTGATACTCCTCAAAGCCCGATACACATTAAACTCATCTCCCTTGAAATTTTGGGCGAATTTTTTGGATAATACCAGTTGAAAAACATCGCCTCTTGCACAATGTTTCTTGGCAAGTTCTACATGTGCTTTATAGTCTTCATCGGTGAGGTTGGAGCTTATGGTGCCTTCGGATGAAAAGTTATAGGTGGCAAAATTTCTCGACTTTATTAATTGTAGGATCTCGTCAATGTTGTTTTCAGTTTCAAAGCAGTGGGCAAAAATATAGGCTTCGTTTTTAAAGTGATTAATAGCAATGATATTTTGATAGACGGCATAATATAAGTCTGGAATTTCTAAAGAGTCCGACTTTTTTGAAATGGAAATGTCTTCAAAATATTTGACAGCATCATAAGCAGTGTAACCAAAGATGCCATTGTTTATAAATTTGAAATCGGTTTCAGAATTCACCTTAAAACGGCGTGTGAACTTGTCCATTTCTTCAGTGACCGATATGTTTAGTGCATTGTTGGTCTTTGAGCTGCCATCTGGGTAAGTTTGCTCGATGCTATCATTCTGAACTTTTATTGTGGCAATAGGATTAAAGCAGATGTAGGAAAAACTGTTATCACTGGCATGATAATCACTACTTTCCAAAAGGATGCTATTGGGATACTTGTCTCTTATCTTAAGATAAATACTTACGGGAGTAATGGTATCTGCAAGTATTTTTTTATAGTGGGTATATAGACTGAATGTTTTCATGTTTCGTTTAAATTCAATGTGCTGCTATTAAGTCTTCATTTTAAAAAACGTCAATAGCGTTGTAATGGTTGGTTTATTTTTGTTTTTAGAGGTTATAGCTGTCTCTAAGCGCAACCGATTAAAACAAAAAAGGCTTGTCGTGAATGACAAGCCTTTTTATTTATATTTTTTAAATATACGGTATAGGTTTAGTTCACGAGAAATGACTTTCGTTTTGACCACCACCAAGTATGATTTAATTGTTTTTGCATTTTTTTTATCTTAAAAGTCAAAGATAGAAATGATTAATTGGTTATCAAACATATTTTAACAAAAAAATTCCCGCCATAACGGGAATCTTTTTTTCTAAATGCAGCTATTAACTCCTTTAAAAGAATTAGAATTTGAGGTTTACATTTAGATCAAATTCATCATAGATTGCTTTGTCCTTTAAATCATCAAAGAAGCTAGCAGAACCATATCTAATGTCATATTTAGTTCTGTCAATTTTGATTTGAGCAGTGGCTGAATCGTCATTCACCATCATTTTAAAAGTATGTGGAAGCGTAGTTTCCTTAATAGTTAAATCGCCAGTAACCTCATAGGCTCCATTCTTGCCTTTAACGTTGGTAATTGTAAAGGTTGCTGTTTCATGATTGGCTGTACCGAAGAAATCATCTGATTTTAAATGACCTTCTAATTTTTCTTTACCGCCTCCAGCTTCTAGATCTGTAACGTTGATTGAAGTCATATCCATAATGAAATTTCCTCCTGTCAATTGATCATTCTCAAAAGTTAAAACACCTTCCGATAATTTAATGGTTCCTTCGTGAGAACCAGTTACTTTATAACCTTTCCAAGTAATGTTACTATCTTTTACATTAACTTTCTTTTCAGAAATACTTCCAAAAGATACCAATGCAATCGTTACTAAAAATAAAGCTGCTGTTTTTAATGTTGTTGTATTCATAATTATAATTTTAAGGGTTGTTAAATGGTTTTAAATAATGTGGACTCTGATTTTCTTACTTTTTTATAATTCTGTGTATCATCTTCTTTAGAACGATATCCTAAAGTGATCACTACAGAGGCATTTAAATCTTGATCTTTAAGACCTAAGATGTCATTATAGGCCTCGTTTTCAAAACCTTCCATTGGGCACGCATCAATCTTAAAATCTGCGGCTGCCGACAACAGATTACCTACTACAATGTATGCTTGTTTTGCACTCCACGGTGCTTTCTTCTCTTTATCTAAAGCAACAGTTGTAGACTTCATCATTTGAGCATAATCCTTTAGATCTGCTCTGTCTACACCTCGCGTTTGAACAACATTGTCTATATAATCATCAACAAGAGCATCACCAAAATCGGTCATGTTTGCCAATACAATCATGTGAGATGCATCTGTAATTTGTGGTTGATCCCATGACGCAGCTTTAAGTTTAGTGCGTACATCTTTATCTTCAATAATCAAAATCTTATAGGGCTGTAGACCATAAGAGGAAGCAGATAAACGCATGGCCTCTTTTAATTTTTCAAAGTCTGATGGTGCTATCTTTTTTGAAGTATCAAATTTCTTTGTGGCATAGCGCCAATTTAAGTTTTCTAGATAATTACTCATATGTTTTGGTTTTTAATTGTTGTTTATACAACAGTTAGTTAAAATTTTTATCGTGATAGTTTTACCAACAATTTGTTAAGTTGTTGTAATTCTTTCTGGTTTAAGTTAGAAGTCATCTTTTTCTCGGTCTCGTCTACTAAGCGATCTAGCTCTTTGAGTTTTTCAAGCCCGTGATTTGTGATATATACCTCAATTTTACGACGGTTTTGTTCACATTGAATTCGTTTTACAAAATCCTTTAAAATCAATTTGTCGATCAGGCGGGTAGTGTTACTCATCTTATTGACCATACGCTCTTGTATGTCTTGTAAATTGAGCGGGTCTCCCTTTTGCCCCCTAAGTATTCTCAACACATTAAATTGCTCTAAGGAGAGATCATGAGGTTTTAAAACATTCAGAAACTCATTTTTAAATTCGGTTTGAGCGAGAAAAATAGAAATTACGGTCTGCCTTGATATTGGCAAATCGATTTCGGTTTTTAATTTCTCTTTTAACTCCTTCATGTACAATAGTTGTATATACAAATGTATGGGATTTATTTGAATTAGAGAGAAGGTTCAAATTAATTTTTTGTTAAACTTAAGTGGTATGCAAAATACATCTCTATTTTTAAGGGATGAGACTATTACTGTTATGTGCTGCGTTGTGCTGTTTTGCCTGTAAAAGTGAAACGAGATCTGAAATGTCATCAAACCAAGCCAATGTTTCTTCTTCGGAAATTGCTACAGATAGTTTAGAAGTCTATGATTTTAATGGACTTGAAAAGTATTTGAATCGCAGTGATGATAAAATTTACGTCGTCAATTTTTGGGCAACTTGGTGTGCGCCTTGCGTAAAGGAATTGCCCTATTTCGAACAATTGAACGTGGAGTATGCTAAAGACAACGTGGAGGTGATTCTGGTAAGTCTTGATTTTCCCAGTAAATATGATTCCAATTTAAAACCTTATATTAGGGAGAAGCAATTGAAATCTAAGGTAATCGCTCTTAATGATACCGATTCTAACACTTGGATCCCCAAAGTAGATGAGAATTGGTCTGGTGCCATACCGGCAACTATTATTTATAATAAAGACAAACGTAAATTTTACGAAAAATCATTTGATTACCAAGCGCTTGAAAAGGAAGTAAAACAATTTTTAAACTGAAATTATGATGAAAAAGGGACTTAACGCAGTAATCGCGATGGCCTTAGCCTTATTGGCTTTTGCTTTTGCACCAATGTCAGATGGCTACAAAGTTGGAGACATTGCGACCGATTTTGATTTGAAAAATATTGATGGGAACATGGTATCCATGGCCGATTACGATGATGCGAAAGGCTTTATTGTAATTTTTACTTGTAATACCTGTCCGTATGCAGTAGCGTATGAGAACCGTATTGAAGCCCTCAACAAGAAATACGCAAAGAAAGGATATCCCGTTATCGCCATTATGCCAAATAATACAGACGTAAAACCTGGTGATAACTTAGAGGCTATGAAGAAACGTGCGAAGGAAAAGGGATTCACATTTCCTTATCTTATAGATGAAGGTCAAAAAATATACCCGCAATATGGCGCTACAAAAACACCGCATGTGTACGTTTTAGAGCGCACATCTAAAGGGCCTCAAGTAAAATATATAGGTGCTATTGACGATAATTATCAAGACGCCTCTGCGGTTAAAGATACTTATGTAGAAGATGCTGTAGATGCACTATTGTCTAATGAAGAGGTTCCTGTTAAAAGTACAAGAGCTATTGGTTGTTCAATTAAGGTGTAAAAACGACTTTAACGAAAAATAAAATCAAAACCGAAATGTAACACTTCGGTTTTTTTTACGTCTATCTGTCAAAGAAACGTTAATTTTGTATTTATAAAAACAAAGTAATTATGGCAGATTTATCACAAGACGAATGGGCTGTTCAGCAAAAAGAAGATGACAATGCTGTGATCTTAGATGTGAGAACGCAAGATGAAGTTGAAGAAGGGATGATTCCAGAGGCACTTCATATAGATATTCATAAAGGACAGGGATTTATTGATGAGCTCGAGAAATTGGACAAATCAAAATCCTATTATGTATACTGTAGATCTGGAGCAAGAAGCAATCAGGCTTGTGCCGTAATGAACCAATTGGGCTTTGATAAGGCTTATAATTTACTTGGCGGATTCAATGAATGGTCCGGTGATGTGAAAATCCCATAAATTCAAACCTGTGAAAAACATAATGCTCATTTGTTTGTTAGGCTTAGTGATGATCACGGCTTGTTCAAAAGAAACCCCTACCGAAATCAAGATGATTACCCCAGAAGAAATGGAATCACTCTTAGAGCTTGAAGATGTGCAATTGGTGGATGTAAGAACGCCTAAAGAATATGAAACAGGCTTTATTGCTCACTCTCAAAACATTGATTTTAATTCCCCAACTTTTGATGAGGATATTGAGAAACTAGATAAAACCCAGCCCGTAATTCTCTATTGTAAATCTGGAGGTCGAAGTGCCAAATGTGCCGAAAAACTTAAGGCAGCTGGCTTCGTTAAGATTTATGACTTAGAAGGTGGAATTACCCACTGGAGACATGAAAAACTAGAAGTTAAAACTTTTGATTGACTACTGAAGCTGAACCTAGGGTTCAGCTTTTTTTTTGCTGAAATTTGATATCATGTTTACTGCTCAGCTTTTAGCACAAGTCTATGCTTTTTGTTAAATTAGCACCTTCACAATTAGATTTACATTTAGTATAATTTTACCATCTTTAGAGATATCTACAGTTACATTTGAACACTTTAAAAAGTAATAACGTCTTACCAGCTTAATGATATGAAGCAGATCCATTTTACGTTTTTCACTCTATTTTTTATTTTTAGTTCATTAAATGCTCAGGTTTTCGATCCTGTGAAATGGTCGACTTCCGTAGAGAAAATTTCAGAAACAGAATATGATCTTGTGGCTACAGCAACCATAGATGAAGGTTGGCATTTGTACTCGCAAGAGGTTTATGAAGATGGTCCCGTTTCCACGCGTTTTAGTTTTTCTGAAAGTGATACCTTTAAGTTAGTTGGTGATACATCAGAAGGCAAGGGGAAAACGATCAACGATCCGGTCTTTGAGATGAAAATTAAATTCTTTGAGGATAGAGCAGAATTCAAACAGCGTATCAACGTATTGAGTGAAGCGCTATCTGTTGTAAAAGGAGAGGTAGAGTTCATGGTTTGTGATGATGAAAAGTGTTTGCCTCCAAATTATGTAGACTTAACATTTCAGATAAAAGCGCCAGAAGACGATAGCGAACTCAATTTTTCTGCAAATTCTAATGACTCCAAAATTTTAAAACCAGTGACTTGGGATACTTCTGTAGAGAAGATTTCTAGTACCGAATTCATATTGGTTTCAAAGGCCAAAATAGATAAAAACTGGCACTTATATTCACAATCGGTTCCAGAAGATGGTCCCATTGCAACACATTTTACCTACGAGACTCAAGAAGGTTATGAGCTTGTAGAAAATACCTCAGAAGCTATTGGAAAAACAGTAAACGATCCTGTTTTTGAAATGAAAATCAAATATTTTGAGGATGAGGCCGAATTCAAGCAGCGCATAACTTTAGACGATAGCACCATAAAGACCATCACTGCCGAAGTAGAATTCATGGCCTGTGACGATAAGCAATGTTTAGCCCCAAGTTATGTTGATCTCAACTTTGATTTAACTAAGAGTGTACAGCTTTCAGAAAGTGAGATCTTGGCGACACCAGAGCGTGAAGCAGATACTAGAGGCTTATGGTCCATATTTCTTGTAGCCTTTTTATCTGGATTTGTAGCCTTGTTAACACCTTGTGTGTTTCCTATGATCCCAATGACGGTTAGCTTCTTTATTAAGCAAAGTAAATCTAAGGCCAAAGGGATTAGTAATGCTATTATTTACGGATTGTCCATTATTGTGATTTATGTGTTATTGGGTACAATTATTACGGCTATTTTTGGTGCAGATGCTCTAAATGCGTTGGCCACTAACGTCTGGTTTAACCTGTTGTTCTTTATACTCTTGGTAGTTTTTGCGATTTCGTTTTTGGGCGCATTTGAAATTGTTTTGCCAAACTCATGGGCCAATAAGGCCGATAGGCAGGCAGATAAAGGAGGTTTAATAGGCATATTTTTTATGGCCTTGGCTTTAGCCATCATATCTTTTTCTTGTACGGGACCTATTGTAGGGACTATTTTGGTAGAAGCAGCATCTAAAGGTGGTATTGCTCCAGTAATCGGCATGCTTGGTTTCTCATCTGCAATTGCTTTACCATTTGCCTTATTTGCCGCATTTCCAGGCTGGCTTAATTCACTGCCTAAATCTGGAGGTTGGTTAAATACGGTAAAAGTAGTCTTGGGATTTCTCGAGTTGGCATTTGCCTTTAAGTTTTTATCTCAGGCCGATTTGGTACTCCAGTTACATTTCTTAGAACGTGAGGTATTCTTGGCCATATGGATCGCCATATTTGGTGCTTTAGCACTCTATTTACTCGGAAAAATGCAATTACCGCACGATTCGCCACTACAGCACATTTCCGTAGGAAGATTGCTGCTAGGGTTATTGACGCTTTCTTTTACGGTTTATATGATCCCAGGGCTTTGGGGTGCTCCTTTGAATTTAATTAGTGCCTTCCCGCCACCGTTGGATTATGCCGAATCTCCTTATGGGGTAGGCAATTCAAAAACTGGAGGAAGTTTCATGTCAGGCTCGCAAGAAGAACTGCCCGAAGGCGCGCATATTTTGGCACCTTATGATATTGTATCATTTAATGATTATGAAAAAGGAATGGCTTACGCTAAAAAAGTGAACAAGCCTGTGATGATTGACTTTACAGGCCATGCCTGTGTAAACTGCCGTAAAATGGAACAGAACGTTTGGGTAAAAAATCGCGTTTTGCAGCTGCTTAAAAATGATGTGGTACTCATTTCGCTTTATGTGGACGATAAACGCAAACTTCCAGAAGGGGAGCAGTTGGATTCGAAACTAAAGCCAGGAAAAAAATTGAAATATATTGGCCAAAAGTGGAGCGAATTTCAAACCATAAACTACAAGACGAATACGCAACCATTTTATGCTTTAGTAGGGCATGATGGGGAAGATTTAATAGAGCCTGTAGGATATACACCAGACGTTGATGACTATTATGATTGGTTGTCAAACGGTATTGATAACTTCAAATAATAAAAAAAGGACGACCGTATGAGTCGTCCTTTTTTACTTTTACTATAGATGATTAAAGCGCAGTATAGTCAAATTTTTGACCTCCTACAGAAGCCTCTGCCATAAGTCCAGCTTTAGGTAGCGCAAACACAGCAACACCGTCTTTGTATTTAGCCGCTTTAGCTTTGCCCGATTTTAAAACAACCGCCGAAACTCCAGCAGAAAACTCAAAATCACCATCTTTAAAAGAATTTAGAGCAGCTTCGTCCTTGAAAAAGATAATTTCAATGATGGCTTGGCCACCTGCTTGAAGTCCAACACTCAACTCTTTTAATTTAGCCATGCCTTGGGCTGTGCCATTTTCATAAAGAACACCGTTTCCTGCAGAGGCGCCAACAATGAGTCCGCCCTTACCTACGTTTGGGAAAATGACATAACCTGCCGAGTTATCAAAAAAGGTTTGCAGTGAAGCATCTTCTGAAAGTAATTTTGCTTTGGCATCGTTGGCATCTGCCATAGTGCTTTGGTCCTTGTCGCTTTGTGCAACAGCGCCATAACTCATCAATATAACACTGAGTATGGTAATTGATTTTAAAAATTTCATAATGTATCGTTTTTTTGTTTAAATCAAAGTTCGACGATGTTTCGGGCTTTGCATATTGCAAAAAATTCTAAAATTAGCTTGATTACTATTTTGTGAATATTTTAAGAGAATAAGGTTATAAAGTTTCTGTATATGGAAGGCTATAGGTTTTTATGTTGCTTATCATAACCACGAATACAGTTAACTTTGACACCTATAATTTATAATCGTAGACAGATAATAAAACATCGAATTTGCTAATCGCTTCGTATATTAACTTTGTAACAAATTTTAAGACATGTCTTTTTCATTTCAAAACCGTTGGGTCAAGTGGATCCTTCGTCTCATTACGGCTGGTATTTCGGTTTTATTTTTGCTGTGGCTATCGGTTTATATAGGTCTTTGGGGAAAACTGCCCTCAAAAACAGAATTATCTGCCATCAAACAGGCAGAGGCTACGCTCTTACTGGATGCTAATGAGCAATTGCTTGGTAAATATTTCATTTTTGATCGGCAAATGGTGGCTTATGAAGACCTTCCGAAGCACCTAGTAGATGCTTTGGTTGCTACGGAAGACGCTCGCTTTTTTGAACATGGTGGCGTCGATTATACGAGCTTGCTTAGAGTTGTGTTTAAATCTATTTTGTTGCAGGATGATTCTGCTGGAGGAGGAAGTACCATTAGTCAGCAATTGGTTAAGAATATCTACGGAAGAGAACACCACGGTTGGTTTTCCATGCCCGTAAATAAAATTAAGGAGATGATCGTGGCCAAGCGTTTTGAAAGTCTGTATTCTAAACAAGACATCTTAACCTTGTACCTAAATACGGTTCCCTTTAGTGATAATACCTTTGGGATAGAAAGTGCCGCACAAAAGCTTTTTAGTACAACCACTCAACAATTGAGTTTAGCCGAGTCTGCAACCTTGGTTGGTACCTTAAAAGCGTCACACAGTTATAACCCGAGATTGTTTCCAGAGCGCAGTCAGTTACGGCGTGATGTTGTTTTAAAACAGATGGTGGTCAATGGCTATATTGATGAGGCGCTCCAAGAAAAAACAAGTTCAGAGCCTCTTGAAATTGATTATCGCGTATTTAAACATGACGACGGTACCGCTGCTTACTTTAGAGAACAAGTACGATTGGATGTTGTGAAGCTTTTGGACAGTCTCAAAACCCCAGATGATAAGCCATATGATCTTTATAAAGACGGTTTGACCATTTATACCACGCTTGATTTAAGTATGCAGCGCTATGCAGAAGCTGCTATGGCGCAACATTTAAAAGCTTTACAAGATCAATTTGAGCGTGGTTATGGCAAAAATGCGCCGTGGTTGAATCAGAATGTCATCGCCGAAAAAATTAAAACATTAAGCCTCTATAAAAGCTTGAAACAAAAAAAGTGGGATGATAAAAAAATCATGGATTCACTCAACGTTAAGAGCAATCACAAATTGTTCAGTTGGGAGGGAGATACCATTCAGTTGAGTTCTACTATAGATAGCTTAAAACACACCTTAAAGTTTTTGAATACTGGTTTTGTTGCCCTTGAGCCACAAACAGGAGCCGTTAAAGCATACGTGGGCGGCATTGACTATGGCTATTTTAAATATGATCATGTGTTAAAATCCAAACGTCAAGTGGGTTCTACCTTTAAACCCATTGTGTATACGGCTGCCTTAGAAAATGGCATGGATCCTTGTACTTACATTCCTGTAAAAGCGGTGACCTATACCAATCAAAAAGATTGGAAGCCTACCAATAGCGGTAATGAGGAGACGGATGAGCATCTTAATTATTCCTTGGGATATGGACTGAGTCATTCCGTCAATACCATTGCTGTAAAGGTGCTAGAAGATGTGGGGATAGATGCGGCCATTACTCAAGCCCAAAAAATGGGCATTACTTCAGAATTACCAAAAGTACCATCCTTAGCCTTAGGTACTGCGGAATTGTCACTTATGGAACTTGCTACAGCTTATACCGCTTATGCCAATCATGGCCATATTTCAAAGCCCTTTTATATTTCGAAAATTGAGGATAAAGATGGCACTGTTATTTACGAAAGGGAAACTCCTGAGGAGGCCACCGAGGCGTTCTCTGAAGAGACCCGTCAACTCATGGTTGAAATTATGAAATCTACCATCAATTCAGGGACTGCCCAACGGATGCGCTCAACATATGGCTTACAAAATGACCTTGCCGGTAAAACAGGAACCACTCAAAATAATAAAGATGGTTGGTTTGTTGGGGTGAGTCCAAAATTAATAATGGCAACTTGGGTGGGTAATAATGATCATCGTATTGGATTTAGCAATACTGGGATTGGTCAAGGGGCTAATTCTGCACTGCCCATTGTAGCGCTGTTTTTAAAACAATTAAATGCAGATTCCAAATTTAACGACGTCACTGGCGCGCAATTTGAAAAACCATCAGATGCTGTGATTGCTGCTTTAGACTGTGACTCCCAAAAACGGGACGGATTTTTAAAGCGTTTATTCACTAAGAACCGTGACGAAAAGGAATTTGATACTGATGACGAGGCTGATAAAAAGGAGAAAAAGGGATTCTTTTCCTTTTTGAAAAAGAAAAAGGACTGATCGTAAAGCAATCAAAACCGAACAATCCTTAGGGCAGCTTTACGTTTTTGCAAGAGATATTTTTTTTTCTGAAGCGAAGCTCAATAAAATATTCTATTTTTAGGAAGATTGAAAAACTTCCAATTATGAAAACCAGTAAATGTATGAACTCGGCTATTGCAGTCTTGTTCTGCTTTGTATTTGCGGCAACGCTAAATGCTCAAACTTCAAAAAAAGAACAACAACTTGTAGACGCTGTTGATACACATCTCAAAGACGCACTTTCTTTATTGGAAACCTCAGTAAATATTAATAGTGGGACTATGAATTTTGAAGGGGTTCAGGAAGTAGGGCGCTTGTATCAAAAAGAATTAGATGCTTTAGGATTTAAAACCGAATTGACTTCAGGTGAAGCTTACAATAGAGCCGGACATCTCGTAGCATCAATTGAAGGAAAGAAAGGCCCAAAAATAGTAATGATAGGTCATCTAGATACGGTGTTTGAATTAGACAGTCCGTTTCAAGAGTTCCAAATGCGCAATGATTCTATTGTAGAAGGTCCTGGAGTGGCTGATATGAAAGGTGGGGATGTGATCATAATTTTGGCAATTAAGGCTTTAAAAGATGCAGGCTTGTTAAAAGACATGCGCATCAAAATTGTCATGACTGGAGATGAAGAAAAAAGCGGTAATCCTTTAGCGCTGAGTAAAAAAGATGTGATCGATGCTGCACAATGGGCCGATATTGCCCTAGGTTTTGAAAATGGAGATAATAACCCTAAAACTATTGTTGTGGCAAGACGTGGTTCTTCAGATTGGAAATTGAAGGTCAAAGGTCAGCCCGCACATTCGTCTCAGGTATTTTCCGAAAAAGTGGGCGTTGGTGCTATTTACGAAACCTCTCGCATTTTAAATGCGTTTTATGAGCAACTTTCCGAAGAAAAAGATTTGACCTTTAATCCAGGATTTATGTTAGGAGGCACTGAGGTAAGTATTAATACTGATCAAACTGGAGGTAACGCCTTCGGAAAAAATAACGTGGTGTCTCAAGCGGTTGAGGTACATGGCGATATTAGAGCGGTTTCTTTAGAACAATTAGAAAGAGCCAAAAAAACGATGCACGCTATTGTTGCAGAAAACTACCCAAAGACTTCTGCAGAATTGATTTTTGATGAAGGTGGATACCCTCCTTTAGACCTAACTGATGGTAATACGCAATTGTTAGCAACCTACAATTTGGTGAGTCAAGATTTGGGCTTTGGAAGTATAGAAGCGGTTAACCCAAGAAATGCTGGTGCTGCCGATATTTCGTTTACTTCGGGCTACGTCGATATGGCTATTGATGGTATGGGGCTTACCGGAGGTTCTGGAGATCATACCGTAGAAGAAACGGCAAATTTAAATCGATTAGCAGAAAAGGCAAAAGTTACCGCCGTCCTGCTGTATCGATTAATGGCAAAACAAAAATAATAGAGATATGAAATATAGTTTGCTCCTATTCTTTTTAAGTACACCGTTTTTTTACGCTCAAAATTATACCGAATACGCCACAGGCAGCAGTGTAGATCTAGATACCAATCATGAGTCTGGCGTGTGTCTCATGGGAGGTGCAACTGAGAATGACGAAGCGATGGCATGGTTTTTAAATAAGGCCAACGGTGGAGATATTGTGGTTTTAAGAGCTTCAGGGAGTGATGGCTACAATGATTATTTTTATTCGGAACTAGGCATTGGTATCAACTCGGTAACCACATTTGTAATTGCTAATGAGTTAGGAGCAACCGATCCTTATGTGCTGGAGAAAGTAGCCAATGCTGAAGCCATTTGGTTTGCCGGCGGAGATCAGTTTGATTACGTGTCCTACTTTAAGAATAATGCTATGGAAGCTGCGCTTAATAATTTTATCAACGTTAAACAAGGGGTCATCGGCGGTACAAGTGCAGGAATGGCCATATTGGGAAGCGCTTATTTTTCTGCGGAAAATGGCACGATTTTAAACGCTGAGGCACTCGCAGACCCTTACCATCCTGATCTGACTTTAGGTTACAATGATTTTTTAGACATTCCATATTTAGAAAATCTCATTACAGACTCCCATTACGATGATCCCGATAGAAAGGCGAGACATAGTGTGTTTTTAGCACGGTATGCAAAAGACAATGGCTTGAATGCCTTTGGTATAGCCTGCAATGAATATACAGCAGTATGTGTAGATGCAGATGGCATTGCCAATGTATTTGGCGAATACCCAGATTATCCAGAATATGCCTATTTTTTACAATCCAATTGTGTTTCAGATTTTATGCCAGAAAACGTTACAGCGGGAGTGCCTGTGACATGGAATAAAAACGAAGAAGCTCTCAAAGTTTATAAAGTCGCAGGAACTTATGGTGGGATCAATCATTTTAATCTTGCAGACTGGACAAATGGTAGCGGTGGCACATGGGAAAATTGGTATATTGACAATGGGACCTTCATCACTGCTGCTGGAGAAAATCCGTTTTGTAACGCATTATCAATAACTCAAGAAGATTTAAATATAGTTTCGGTGTATCCAAATCCATTTTCAGATGTCATTCATATCGATTCTAAAATGAATTATGATACCGTTGAAATATTTAATTCCTTAGGGCAAAAGATGAGTGCGCAGCAAGAACAAGAGTTCATCAATACTTCAAATTGGCCTTCGGGAATTTACATTTTACTCTTAAAAAGTGTTCAAGGTCAAATTGCAAAGACTTTAATTAAAACTTAATAGGAGTTAGAGTTGACTCAAAATTTAATTAATGACTTAAGCCTATTCCAATTTAAGAATACAGTTGTTGCTGAAATTTGAACTAAAAAGAAATTAGATATAAATATAACAACCCTATTTAAGAGTTTTGAAGCCTGATATGATTTTGATTATATTTGAGGGTTTTCATTAAAATAGCTTTTAAAACGTTTATGTCGCAAAATCACAACGTTAAATTAAGAATATCTTATAAAAGCGCTTACAGACTCTTAATTTTTACTGCTTTTATAGGTTTTAATTGGATGTTACAGGGACAGGTATTTCAGCTCCCAGGAACACCACTTGTCAAAAATTTCACGACTGAAGAGATCAATCAAAATTTACAGATTTTTGATATTTCACAAAATGAAAGTGGTGAGATGTATTTTGCTACACCAGCAGGATTGTTGGAATATGATGGTATTCGCTGGAAAAACTACACATCAGGAACAGAGTCAGATTTAAGAACGGTATTGTACATTGATGATCAGCATATTTATACTGGTGGTCATGGAGGTTTTGGATATTGGTCTAAAAATGATAAAGGGGTGTTAAAATTTACAACGTTGTTTTTCAAGCATCCTGAAAAAAACGATCCGCTATTACCTGTTTTTACTGAAATCCATGAATTGAACGGCAAGATTCTTTTTCAAACGTTTCAGGAAATATACATATATGATCCAGTTAGTGAAGAGCTTGATAAAATTACAGCTATCAAAGGTTTCAATGCGCTAATGTCATCAAAGGGACGTGTTTTTATTCAAGATTCCGGAGTAGGCTTGTGCGAAATAAAAGGTAACAAGCTGTTGTTAATTGAGGGTTCTGAAAAGGAAACACTTGAGATTATTGACGTATTTGTAAGATCTAATAATGAGCTTTCAATAATTACAAAGAATAATGGCATTTGGTCATGGAAGGAAGGCGCGTTGTCAAAAAACACATGGGAGATAAATGCATTTATAGAAAAGCACTTGGTCAACGATGCTCAGGAATTAGATAATAATCAGCTGGCTTTAGGAACTATTAGAAAGGGAATCTATGTCATCTCCTCCGATGGGAATATCGTCTTACATCAAGAGAAAAATAAAGGGCTTTTAGAAAATACGATAAGTAGACTCTATGGCGATTTTAATGGTAATCTATGGATAGGTACAGAACGAGGGTTGAGTTATTTGCAAATTAGCAGCAATACCAACTATTTGTTGGATAACGAAGGCGAGTTTGGAACCATTTTTACGAGTCATTTAAAAGATACTACCCTCTATTTAGGAACGAGTCAAGGACTATTTGAAAAAAACATATACCAGCCCAATTCAGAAATAGAATTAATTGATGAGAGTATTGGTCAAATTTGGAAGATAGAAGAGATTGATAATCAGGTTTTGGTAGGTTCACATGAAGGAGTTTCAATCATAGAGAATCATAAACTAAAATCAATACATAAAGAAGGCGGAGGATGGATTTTTAGAAAACATCCCGAAATAGATGATCTTTTATATGTTGGCTTCTATTCAGGTGTGGGTGTCTTTAAAAAGATAAATGGGGAGTGGGTTTTTATAAATAAATGGGAAAATTTCGGCGAATCTTCCCGTTTTATGGAGTTCGATAAATACGGTCAATTATGGGTAGCCCATCCAACAAAGGGATATTACCGTTTAGTCTTATCGAAAGACGGCATGGATCTTCAAGAATTTGAATTTTATGGTATTGGTAATGCTTTCGTGCAAACACTTGCTTATATAAGTAAAATAGATAACAACCTTGTTTTTTATAATCCAAAAGGATTTTTCAATTATGATCCCATAGATAATACCTTTATAACCCAAAAATATGCGTCTCAACTTTTCAAAGGCATAAGTGATATCAATAGCATTTCTCAAGATGGTGATGTGTTTTGGTATTCTACGCCAAAATCTCTCGGATATATTTTGAGAGACCGAGGTAAATTTGTTAAAATCCAAAAACCGTTCTATGCTATAAGAGGTAAGCATCATAATGACTTCAATAAATTTGAAAAAATTAAAGATTCTATTTTTGCAATAGGGATCAATGGAGGTGTAATTTTCCATAGAATTGATGCTACAGATCTTGATTCGGAAAAAATACCACCCACTATTCGGTCTATTGAACTCATCAGTGAAAAGGATACGATACTAGCTCCGATTGAACAAAATAATAAATTGGATGTTCCACATGGCAATAATTTCATCAAAGTAAGAATAGCACTACCAAAGACGCCTTTAGGGTATTCTAATAAAGTTCAATATAAGCTCAAAGGGTTAAAGAATGAGTGGTCTAATTTGGACTATGTTTCAGAATTAAACTTTCCGGGTTTGTCTCAGGGGTCTTATGAATTAGAAATACGCTCGGGTGATGAGAATGGAGATTTATCTCAAACCGTGAGTAAATCTTTTATTGTAAGAGCTCCATGGTACTTAAGTACGATGGCTTTTATTGTTTATGCTTTAGTATTGATTCTTATCAATATTTTGTACAGAGCGTATTTTAAGAGAAAAAATAAGAAGCAGATTGAACGGCTTAAAGAAATGGAAGCAGAAAAGAGGCAACGAGAAAAGGAAAAATTTAAACTAGAAAAACTAGAAATCGATAAGGAAGTTTTAACTCTGAAAGAAGAAAATTTAAACTTAGAAATTAAAAAGAAAAATAATGAATTGGCATCTTCTACTTTAAACAACTTGAAGAAGAATGAGTTACTAACCGATTTAATTGAAGATATAGAGAGAATAGACAAAAATGTTTTAAATAGCTCTTTACATTCTCCAATAAAAAAGGTGTTAAAAAAAATCAACACCCATCTTGTCGATAAAGATGACTGGCTTACTTTCGAACTTCATTTTAGAAATGCACACTCTGATTTTTTTGATAAATTGAGAGAAGAACATCCAGATTTATCCTCAAACGAAATAAAATTAAGTGCTTATCTTAAATTAAATCTTTCTTCAAAAGAAATTGCTTCTTTATTGAACATCTCTATAAAAAGCGTAGAGCAAGGCCGATGGCGGCTAAGAAAAAAACTAGATTTACCTAAAGATTCAAGTCTGGTAAACTACATTCAGTCTTTCTGATAAAATAGAATATTTATTTCAAAGCAGTGTATTTAGCAATCTGGACTTTTATTGTAGAGTTTACTTAGATGTTATATCGCAAGTTAAACCGTAAATATGGTAATTGTAATGAGCACTTATTATATAGTTTGAGAGCATTTTTAGGATTCTAAAAGAAAATAGTATGATTCCGAAATATTTTGCTACTTAATTCATAAAAAACCGGGATATTTTGGTTTTAGGTCATTCAATTTCACTTCACCCAATGTTCTTCTTATTCAAGATTAAGTATCAAAAACTTCATTATAAATTAGAACTTTCCTGTTTCCAATGCACATTACAATTACTTAGGCTTCCCAAGAAGAAGCTCGTATTTTGGATAACGTGAATAAGGTGGTTTTTAACGATTATTGTTCTTTGTGTAAGAGCAGTTCCTCCTATTATTTTAACGGAATTGAAAACAAAGAAATTCAACTTTTAAAGAGGATGTTTTAGGTAAGGTTGTTCTAAATCTAAAAAGTGTAAATGGTAGATATGGGAGATTGAGATTTGGTGATGGACCAAATATTTCAATATCTGTCACGGCAGGAGACAGCTTAAGCATTCAACTAAAAAATATGGGGATCAAAAGAGGTTATCATTTTCGGTTAAAAATGAGGACTCAGACAATTACTTCAATAGTATTCATATTGCAAATTTCGCTAAATAATTCATCCATAATTTCACACATCTTGTTTAATTGTTGGATGATCAATTAACAAATAATGCTTCGCGGTATTTACTATGCGCATTAATGAGATTTATGTTTTTTTAGAACAATTGCTCAGTCAATATCAATTAATTTTCTTCGAGAGTGATATTATAAATTTTTAAAAACTATTAATATGATTAATATAATCTCTGCAATTAACTAGACTTATCTAAATATTCTAGATTAGCAAATTTCATTCTAAATTAATAAAATTTAAAACACTGAAAAACAGTAATTTAATTATTTATTGTAGAGGTTTTGTAGAGTACTCTACACAAGACCATAAGAGGATGTAGATGTTCGTTGTTAGGAAAACATTAAGATTCTGTTAACCTTTGATCATTCAAGTGTGAATGTAAAGGTATGGAGATTATCAAACTTTAATAGCAACGATATTAACGCATATGTATACAAAATTAACTAAAACCTTAACGATGAAAAAAATTACTTTATTACTTGTATTTATGTTGACCAATGTTATTGGATTTGGTCAAAACTTAATTCCAAACGGAGTCTTCGATGATGCAACCGGTTGGACGGTTATAAATCATTATGAAGAGGCAAATACCTTGGGATCAGTCACTATTGCTGAAGGTGTTGCGACATTCAATGAGACTGCCGCTGGAGATTGGAAACATATGGGGGTGTATACGTCTATAGTGCTTGATCCTGGTACTTATCAGTTCGATATGAATATGACATACACAGAAATTAACGACTGTTGGGGTGAGGTTTACATCGGCACTACAGAACCAGTTCAAAATGCTGATTATAGCGGAGATCAACAGGTTATTAAGGCATACAATGCGTGGGATTGTCCAGATATAAAAACTTATGATGGTTTAGCTACAGCATCTGGATGTGACCCAAATACCAATCCGGGAGAATTTGAAGTAACCACGGCTGGTACCTATTACCTTCTTTTTAGATCAGGCGGAAGTACTTATGGCACAACTGGTATTATCATAGATAATATGTCTTTGATAAATGTAACACCAGATACGTCTGTAGATGCATCTTTAAGTGATTTGAAGGTGGATGGTGTATCAATTTCAGGTTTTGCATCAGGTGTTACGAGTTATACATACAATTTGCCTTTTGGAACAACTACTGTACCTACCATTACAGCAACAACTACAGCTCCAGAAGCAACAAGCGTTATTACGGTAGCTTCTGATATACCAGGGACAACAACAATAACGGTAACGTCGCAAGATATGTCAACATCAACAGATTACATAGTGGCTTTTACCGCAACGCTCCCAAATACAGATGCCGAAGATCCAACTTATGCACAGGAAGATGTTAACTCTTTATATAGCGATTTGTATACATCTCCAATTAATCCGAATTATAATCCTGGTTGGGGTCAGGCTACAGTTATGACGCAAGAGGTGATAAATGAAAATAACACGCTAAAATACGCCGGTCTCAATTACCAAGGAATAACTTTTGACGCCATAGACGTTTCAGGAAGAGATTATTTACACTTTGACTATTGGACTTCAAACGGTACACAATTCAGAGCCTCTCCAATTAGTTCATCTACGGGAGAAGTGGCTTATATCATTGCTAATGCTTTACAGAATCAATGGGTAGGTGTGGATGTGCCCTTAAGTTATTTCACAGAAATAAATTCAGACTTTTCTTTAACAGATATTTTTCAATTTAAGTTTGATACTGAATTGTTTGATGGTAATGGTCAAGGAGCAGGAAATACCTCTCAAGGTTTTAACGATGCTACCTTTTATATTGATAACGTTTATTTCTACTCAGGTGCACCTTTAGAAATTCAGGATTTTCAACTCTCCGAAGTCAAGATCTATCCAAATCCTGCAGCTAATTTTTGGAGTGTTACCACAAATAATATAATTATAAATGAAATTGAGGTTTTTGATATGCTAGGAAAAAAAGTAATGTATTCGAAACCTAACGTTAACGTATCATCATTAAACATTGACGCCAGTAATTTAACTTCTGGTATCTACATAGCTCAAATTAGAACAGCATTAGGAATAGTGAGTAAAAGGATTATAAAACAATAATAGTTTCATTATTCTTTTTGCTCACACAATTCTAATGTATGAAGCCAAAAAGAGTGAAATAGTCGTCCATTTCAGGTAAATCAGATAATAAATATGAAGACAATGTTTTTGAATTGCTTAAAAATAACCTCGAAGCAAAAATTACTTACCCTGGTATTAATATATTGTACAACCTTTGCCATAGCGCAAAATTCTTTATCGGGTAAAGTTGTTGATGCTAGCAGCGATACCCCCTTGCTAGGAGCGAGTGTTTTAGTCAAAGGAACTAACTATGGTACTCAAACTGATTTTGATGGTAATTTTGAAATTGATGTAAATTCAGGAGATGTAATTATTATTTCATACTTGGGTTATGTATCTCAAGAAGTTGAAATAAAAGATCAAACGTCTTTGACAATAGCGTTGAAAGAAGATTCAAATGCTTTAGATGAAATTGTTGTTATTGGCTACGGCAGTAAATCAAAAACAAAAGTCATTTCAGCAATCTCAACCATTGATGAGGAAACTTTAAAAAAACAGCCCGTACCAAATGTGAGTAATGCTTTAGAAGGCTTGGCCTCTGGTCTATTTGTAAGACAAACTTCGGGTGAGCCGGGTTTTAGTAATTCCTCTTTTGAAGTAAGAAACTTTGGTAACGCACTGGTTATTGTTGATGGTGCACCTGGGGATTTAAACCAACTGGATCCCAATGAGATTGAAAACATATCTGTATTAAAGGATGCCGCAGCTGCATCTGTTTACGGCGTTCAAGGTGGTAATGGTGTGGTTTTGATTACTACAAGAAAAGGGAAGGTTGGTAAGCCAAAACTAACTTATAGTAATCAATTTACATATACAGCATTTACAAATTACCCCGATTTTTTAAGTTCAGCTGAATACGGTCAGGTATTGAATGAGGGGTTACGAAATGCAAATCTAGATCCCTTTTATACAGATGCCGAAATAGAATTGTTCCAAAACGGTCTAGATCCTATAAATTATCCAGATACAGATTGGAAAGATTTAGTACTTCAAGAATGGGGCTTTCAGCAACGTCATAATTTGAATTTATCCGGCGGAAGTGAAAAGGTAAAGTATTTTGTATCTGCCGGTTTTATTAATCAGGGTTCAAATTATAATTCAGATGCGCTTTCTTTCGAACAATATAATATAAGGTCTAACATTAATGCACAGATTACAGACAACCTTAGTCTTTCGCTTAATTTGGCAGGACGAAGAAAAAAGAACGAGGCCCCAGCTTATTCGGCATTCGATATTTTCAGAGAACTTAGTAGAGCACTTCCTACCGATTTGGCGTATTATCCAGATGGAACGCCAGCACGGCCAAGTTTTAGTCCTATCCATATCGAGGAAGGCTTAAGAAATTTTAATGCGGGATATTTTCGTTCAACCAATAATAACGTTGATGCAAAACTTTCATTGGAATGGGATATCAACCAAGTAGAAGGGTTGAGCGTCAAGGCATTTGGTTCTCTAGTTTATGATAACGTCATAAGCAAAGATTGGGGAAAAAGCTATGAGTTGTTTACATTAAATAGACAAACTGGCGAGTATAATCCGTTTACCGCCACACCAGTAGGTGCATTTAGTGAAACTATTTTACAACAATCTACCAATTATAGCAACTCTTACGTTTTAAGACCATCACTTAATTACGACCGTGATTTTGGTGATCATAGTATATCTGGTCTGTTTCTAACTGAGATACAACAAATCGAAGGTCAAAATTTTCTTGGGAGACGTCAAGATTTCCAATCTGATGCTATCGACCAATTGTTTGCTGGGTCACTACAAAACCAAGTAGCAGAGGGGGGAGAATTTCGAGAGAACCGTTGGGGGTATGTGGGCCGATTTAGCTACGACTATAAAGCAACATATTTTGTGGAATCTTCATTTCGAGTAGATGGATCATCGCGATTCGCGCCAGGAAACGAATGGGGATTTTTCCCATCGGTTTCTGTAGGATGGCGGTTATCTGAAGAGCCTTTTTTTGAACCAATTAAAGACGTTGTTCGCAATCTAAAATTAAGAGGGTCAATTGGAACTGCCGGAAATGATGGTACGGCAGCTTATCAGTGGTTGAGTGGTTTTACCTATAGTTTCTTTTTTGCTGCAGATGACGAGGGTACTACACCCACTATAGATAATACAGCATTGGCCAACAGGGACATTACTTGGGAAACCAACACAACGTATGACATTGGTTTAGATGCCAGTTTCTTGGATAATGATTTAACACTTTCCTTCGATTATTTTTATCGGAAAAGAGAGGATGTAATTGCATTTGCCTCGGGGAGTGTACCAAGCACTCTGGGAGTGGGATTGGCAGCACAAAATCTCTACGAATTTTCGAATGAAGGTTTTGAGTTTTCTATTAATTATAACAAGCAAATAAATGAAGATTTAAAAGTGAGTGCGTTACTTAACTTTTCAAGGTCTCGTGAAAAAGCCATTTTTATTGATGAAAATTTTCAAGAAGACCCATTTATGAGAGAGAATCTTACAATTACAGGAGGCTTTACAGGTCTTAGAAGAGGTTATATCTCCCAAGGTCTTTTTCAAAATCAAGAAGAAATAGACCAGTGGGCCATTCAAGACGGTAATGAAAATATGAGCATACAACCAGGCGACGTAAGATATCAGGATTTAAATGGCGACAATATTATTGATGTTAGGGATCAAAAGGTATTTGGAAATGGAGATAAGCCGGCTACCAATTACTCTTTGAATTTAGGTGCTGAATATAAACGATTTTCGCTGTCTGTACTATTGACCGGTGCTGGCGGATATGATATATATGTAGATGGGGAGGCACAAAGTCCATTGCGAAATGGGTTTAACGGTTATGAATACCAATTGGATTATTGGACACCTCAAAACACTGGGGCTGCGTATCCACGAATATCTAACGGTGGGTTTAACGACAATAATTATAGATACTCTGACTTTTGGAAACGTGATGCCGACCACGTAAGAATTAAAAATATTAATTTAGGCTATACACTTCCTAAGTTTGGAGAAAACCAAGGTTTTGATGAACTAAGAGTATTTTTTACAGGATACAATCTTTTTGTCTTTACAAAGTATGATGAGGACTTTGATCCGCAAAACACATCATCTGTCGGCTGGTATTATCCCCAAACTAAGTCATTAACCGTCGGCTTTAATTTAACATTTTAAAAAAATATGCTATGAAAACTCATTTTTTTATTTTAAGCTTAATGGTAGTCACACTATTCTCGTGCAGCGATTACCTCAATGAACCCCCGTTAGATAGAATAACGGAGAATGATGTCTGGAGTGATAAGAATTTAATGGATTCTTATTTTTTCCAAATTTACGATAGAATGCCTTTTGATTATCTAGCTGATTTTGGCGGAGGTGCTGGGGGCGGCGCATTTCGTGATGCCTTGACCGATATCGCAAGAAGTAGCTATTCATGGACACCAGCAACAAATACGTTTAGACCTGGTAATTGGGGTACTGCCAATAATACTTGGCCTTTAGATTGGTGGGGTTACGATAACATTTGGAAAATAAATAATTCCATAGAAAATCTTGAATTAATAGGGACCGGTGTGCTTTCCGATGAAGAACGAAATAATCGCTTAGGCGAGATGTATTTTTTGAGAGCTTATTGTTATTACGAATTGGTAAAACGATATGGTGGCGTACCTATAATTCTCGTACCACAAGATCCAGAAATTACCCCTGAAGAAGAATACTTCCCATCAAGAAATACAGAGAAGGAAGTTTACGATCAAATATTATTAGATGCTCAAAATGCATTTGAACTGTTACCAAATCGCTGGGATTCTCAGTTAGCCAGAGCTACAAAATGGGCTGCAAAGTCCTTAGAGTCAAGAGTAGCTTTATATGCTGGTAGCATTGCAAAATATGGTTCGGTACAGTTGGATGGCTTGGTAGGAATACCATCCCAAGATGCAGATAGTTATTACCAATTATCATTAAATGCCTCACAAAGCGTAATCTTAGAATCGGGTCACAGTTTATTCAACCAATATCCAGACCCTTCCGAAAATTACGCCAAGTTATTTACAGACGAATCGGTAAATGAGATCATTTTTAGGAAAATTTGGATTCCGTTTGAAAAAGGACATTCTTATGATTTACGAACTGTGCCTTACAGTTATCGTTTAGACTGGGGTTCAAGCATGTCTCCAACTAAGCAATTTATTGATAGCTACGAGGTGTTGAATACAGGATTATTACCTAATGAATCTGGTTCACAATATGATGAATTAAATCCATGGGAAAACCGAGATCCACGTTTAAAAGGAACGATATTGACTAATAATGACATGTTTCAAGGATCTCCTGTAGAAATATGGTATGCCACTGAAATTGATGGAGTAATAGATACAGGAAGTGGTACAGGTGTAGGTAAGGATGGTATCGGCGTGCATCCAGATGCCACAAAAACAGGTTTTTACGTACGTAAATACTTAGAAGATGGATCAAGCCCTTTGTTTATACCAGAATTTTATTCGGGGCAGGATTGTATTCTCTTTAGGTTGGGCGAAATTTATCTAAATGCAGCAGAGGCAGCTTTTGAATTGAACAATTCAGATCTTGCTAGAGATTATATTGAACCTATTAGAACCAGGGCAGGATTAGAAACAAATTTACGTTTACAGTCCTATTCTGGAGAGGCGCTAAGAGATAGAATTCGTAACGAACGAAAATTAGAACTTGCTTTTGAAGATCAACGCTATTGGGACGCAAGAAGATGGCGTATTGCAGAAGACGTATTTAGCATTCAAGTAGAGGGCGTTAGGACATTAAGACATATCGATGGTTTTGGAGATGAGACATTTACTTATGAAACGTTTGATGCAGAAGCAGAACAAATGAATTTTTTCCCAAGACAATACTATATGCCGATAGGTCAAGACAGACGTAATAATAATAATGACCTTTTGGAAAATCCAGGTTACTAAAAATCCTCAAAAATAAATTCAGCGGCTTTTTATATGTTAAAAAATCCTACTGGCTTTAAGAAACGAGTTGAAACCATACAAGTTTTTTACTTAGAGTGATCAAAATAAATAATATTGATTAAAAAGAAAATTATGAGAACATTAAAATTTATAGCAAGGATAATGATGATAGGTGTCATTATTATTTCTACGGGTTGCGCTGATGACGATTTAGTTGCAACAGAGCCAACAGCTGAAGATGCTGAGTTTACCTTTTCATTTGATCCTGAAAATCCAAATAGGGTTGTCTTTAGTGCGACTCCAAGCAATAAAAATTGGTATACGCACTGGGATTTTGGAGATAATTCCTCTTCAGAAGGTTATGAAGCAAATAAAGTATTTCTCAGAAGTGGTGATTACGATGTGAGATTCAAGGTGTTTACTGATGGGGGTACTGCCGAGTCTATTCAAACTGTTGTGATTAATCAAAACTTTCAAGGGCCAAATTTTTTATTAAACGGAGAATTTAATGGTAGTGATGAGTGGACTGTCTTGCCTATAACTGATGGGGTTAATGTAAACTTTACTGGTGATCAAGCCGTTTGGACAGGTGGAGGCGGTGGACAAGTAGGGATCTATCAAGCGGTGCATGTAGAAGCAAATGTACCTTATCAAATTAATATGGAAGTCTCAGGAAGTGGACTTACAGATTCGTGGTATGAAGTATATATTGGTTCAGAAACTCCAATACCAGGTCAAGATTATAACGATGGAGGAATCCGTTTGGGGCTAAGTACTTGGGGCGGATGCGGTAATGAACCTTTTGAAGGATTTCTTTCAGAAATTAGCTGTGTAGGTGAAGGTGGAGGATTAGTTCAATTCACTACCGCTGGAACGGTGTATTTGGTTATTAGAGGCGGTGGTGCTAATTATGGTTCGTCAGGCTTAACCTTGGACAATGCTTCTTTTTCGCCATTGTTACCTGGAATTGTTTATACACCACCCTTGTTTCTGCCAGATGCTAATTTTACTTATAGTGTTACAGACGATCTTACAGTAGAGTTTACAAATACATCCAGTAATGCCGATGGCTATGTATGGGATTTTGGAGATGATGCTGGTACTTCAACAGATGAAAATCCAACCTACACATACGCTAGTGAAGGTGTATACACAGTCAAACTCACGGCTACAAATAGTGATGGTTCTGATGAGTCGTTAAGAGACATAATATTTGGAGATTCAAATAACTTAATTACGAATGGAACTTTTACTGATGAGGGTGGTTGGACCGTTATCAATCAATGGGAAACGAATAATACAAATGGTTCTGTAATCATAGAAGATGGAGTAGCAAAATGGATTAATAATGCAGATTGGGCGCATTTGGCAATTTTCCAAAGCGTAGATCTCGTTCCGGGTACATATCAATTCGATATGGATGTAGATTATGCAGGAATCAATCAGGTTTATGGAGAAGTCTATTTGGGTGCTGATATGCCAGTAGAAGGAACTCCAACTGAAGGTATTGAATATAATGGTGATTTTCAAGTGCTCAAGGCTATTAATTGGTGGGATTGTGGAGCTTCCTATGAAGGTTCTGCAGTAGATGGGGCTTGTGATCCTGAGACAAATCCAGGGCGATTTGAAATTACGACCGAAGGAACCTACTATTTGTTGTTTAGATGTGGTGGTCAAACCTATGGTCCTGAAGGTGTAATAATTGACAATGTATCGTTAGTTCAAGTAAACTAAGAAAATGACATTCAGAATGTAATATAAAAAATTTGTGTTAGCCCTTAAGTTGTTTTACTGGTCTTATTTTGACCAGTAAAGCCTTTTGGAATGTAACTGCTAATTTTTCTAAAATAAAAAGCAGGCATTTTACACAGAAATATAATAAATATGAAAAAAACAATACTACTATTTAGTTTACTACTAGTCACAACTATAAATTGGGGGCAAGGTCTTGTTGCTCAGGGAACTGAAATTGTTAATTCAAGTGGAGAACCTGTTCTGTTAAGAGGAGTAGGGCCGGGTGGTTGGCAAATAATGGAAGGCTATATGATGCAAACTTCTGGTTTTGCAGGTGCTCAGCATGAGATCAAGGAAAAATTAGTCGAGTTAATGGGGGAAACCAATACAGAGACTTTTTTTGCAGAATGGCGCGCCAATCACTTTACACAACGTGATGTAGATTCATTAGCTGCTTGGGGCTATAACAGCATACGTATACCAATGCATTATAATTTGTTTACACTTCCTATTGAAGAAGAACCTGTTCCAGGAGAAAATACTTGGATTGAAACGGGTTTTGAATTGATTGATGACGTGTTAGAATGGTCTGCACCGCATAATATATACGTTATTTTAGATATGCATGCCACACCAGGAGGTCAAGGTACTGGGTCAGAAATCAATGATTACGATCCTGATAAACCATCCTTATGGGAAAGTCAGGAAAACCGAGATAAACTCGTCGCTTTATGGACCAGAATAGCCGATAGGTATAAAGATAATGAATGGATTGGAGGTTATGATTTAATCAATGAAACGCATTGGGATTTAGGGGATCAAAATGCATTGTTAAGAGAAGTTTATGAAGATATAACAACAGGTATAAGAGGCGTAGGGGATAACCACATTCTTTATATTGAAGGGAATTCATATGCCAATGACCATAGAGGATTAACTCCGCCTTGGGATGATAATTTAGTCTATAGTTTTCATAAGTATTGGAGTTTTAATAATGAAAATGATGTGGATTGGATATTGCCTTTGAGGGAAACTCACAACGTGCCACTATGGATGGGAGAGTCTGGTGAGAATTCAAATACTTGGTTTACAGATGCCATTTCACTTTTTGAAAATAACAACATTGGATGGGCGTGGTGGACGGTTCGTAAAATAGGAGACATCGATAGTCCTTATGCGGTGGATATTAATCCAGGCTATCAGGAGATATTAGATTATTGGCAAGGAAATGGTCCCCAACCGACTGCTCAAGAAGCCTTTGATGGAATGATGCAACTTGCTCAAAACTTACTAGTCGAAAACAGTAGATATAGAAAAGATGTGCCTGATGCGTGTATAAGACAAGTACAAACCGATGAAACGATACCTTATCATGGAAGTGCTGCGCAGATTCCTGGTGTAATTTACCTTTCTGATTTTGATTTAGGAAAAAACAATTTTGCATACTACGATACGGTGGTAGCAGATTATAATTTATCTACTGGAAATTTTACAGCTTGGAATAGTGGCTGGTCCTATCGAAACGATGGTGTCGATATTGAGAGAAATACAGACGACATTAATAGTAATGGGTTTCATATAGGGTTCGTAAACCAAGGGGAGTGGATGAAGTACACCGTTGACATAGATGAAACAGCTGTGTATAAAGCAATGGTCAGGTTGGCAACAGAACAAACTGGAGGTGAATTTTTTCTGACAATTGATGACCAAGAGGTGACTACTACCCAAATGGTGGACGCAACCGGTGGCTGGACACAATTTACAACCTTTGAAATTGATGATATTATTCTGTCCGAGGGCGAACACAGTTTAAAACTACATATTAATAATGACATTGCTGTAAATCTTAGTAGCATAGAATTTGAGGCCACGGGAACATCAGATGCTCTTGCTTTAAATGCCTTAAATGGCAAAACTGGTGATAATGAACAGTCTGTTGAAATTACAATTAGTGAATCCTTGTTAGCAAACTCCTTAGATCTTTCACTAGACGAATTTACAGTTAGTGTAAATGGTGAGGATAGAAATGTGGTTTCGGTCACAGCAGATCCAAATAGAGACCGCTTGATTATTCTTAACGTTGAGGGCTATTTAATAACGGGAGATGAAATACTGGCAAGTTATTCAGGTAGTAGCGTTCAATCAGAATCAGGTAAGACCTTAGAGACATTTACAGATTTGGTAATAAATAATATCAGCCCAAATCGATTCATTATTCCAACATTAATTGAAGTAGAGGATTATGATGAGATGGTAGGTATGAATTTAGAGGATACAGAAGATGAAGGAGGTGGGCAGAACTTTGGTTTCACCGATCCAGGAGATTATGCAGACTATTCAATTTATGTTCCCGAGACTGCTCTTTATGGTATTAAATTTAGAGTTGCTGGTTTTAATGAGGGGAATATAGGATTATATACTGTAGATGAAAATGGTGATGAAAATGAATTGGTGACCACGACTACTCCAATTACAAATGGATGGCAAACTTGGCAAACGGTATCTAGTGTTCTCAACCTAGAACAAGGTATTTATAAGTTAAGAATGAAAATTTTAGCTGGTGGATTTAATTTCAATTGGTTTGAATTTGGGGCGCCAGATAGTGATGGTGATGGGGTTTTAGATGGTAACGATGCATGTCCAAATACGCCTGAAAATACCGTAGTTGATTTAGCTGGCTGTGAGATTTTTAATCTACCGCCAGATAATTATGTCTTATCTGTGTTTAGTGAAACTTGTCGGTCTTCAAACAATGGAAGTATTTCATTAGCTGCGGTTGCCAACTATGACTATACGGTTCATCTTACAGGTGAAAACTTCGAAACTTCGGAAACCTTTTCTTCAGAAATTAATTTTGAAAATTTAAGCGCAGGAACCTACCTCCTTTGTGTGACCATTGCCAGCCAGCCAAATTACGAGCAATGTTTTTCTATAGTAGTTTCAGAGCCAGATGAGTTACAGGTAAACTTAGAGCGAAATGCTAATGCTTCTCATATAACCGTAAAACTAGAAGGGGGTGACATCTACTACGTGACCTTTAATGGAGATACGACTATAACTCAAGAGAGTGAAATAGAATTAGATTTGACTAAGGGTAAAAATGAATTAAGTGTAAAAACCAATAAAGACTGCCAAGGCATCTACAATGAAACGATACTTTCAAGCGCAGTACCACTGGTATATCCAAACCCAGCCATCAATAATAAAGTATTTATAAATATGGGGTTTTCAGAATTGAATAAGGTTCCTGTCGAAATTTATGATGTCTCAGGTAAATTGATCATGTCAAAAACATATCAGCTAGAGAACAATGAATTGGAGATTGACTTATCCCAAATAGAAAGCGGATTTTTAATTCTGAAAATAATTACAGCAGAAAAAATTTATAATTTCAAAATCATACAGCAATGAATAGATTCTTAAAAATATTGGCACTGGGTACATTAGCGTTACTAATGGCAACATCTTGCAGTGAAGATGACGAAAACACTGCTGTTGCTGAGGTTGTGCCAATGGCGGCATCACTTATATATCCCGAAAATAATACAGAATGCAATGAAGGAGTTGTGATTTCAGATACCGAAACAGACGTTCTGTTTCAATGGGAAGAAGTGCCCACGGCGTTTTCCTACGTCTTACAGATCACGAATTTAAATGATGGGGTGTCAAGAAATATCAGCACCAATTCAAATGAATTTTTAATTCGTATTTTTAGAGGAACACCATATTCATGGTCGGTGAAGTCTTTGTTCAACGGCACAAATGATACATCTGAAAGTGACGTTTGGAGGTTTTATAACGCTGGTCTTCCACAAGAGACCCATCCACCATTTCCTGCCGAGGTTGTTTACCCTCAATCTGGCGCCAGTATTGACCAAGGAGTGGTGCCATTGCAGTGGGAAGCCTCAGACATAGATAATGATATCGCATCTTACCAAATACTTTTAGATACCACAACACCCCCTTCTACGGAAATTGGAGTTACGAGTAATACTCAGTTCGAAATAGAAGTGTCTTCTGGGCAGGTGTATTATTGGAAGGTGCTCACTACAGATGGATCAGGAAACATTTCAAATTCTCAGATTTTCCAATTTTCAGTAAATTAAAACGTAGCCAACGCAACATAAAAAGCAACTATAATTTGAATGATGAATAAAGCGTGTTTCTTTAATTTTATAGGAGTTTTATGCATGATACTGTCTTTGATCTCATGCAAAACAGACCCTAAAACAGAGGGGAATATAGAAAGTAGAGCTGAGATTTGGACAATCGATTTTAAAGATGATTTTAACACCTTCAATACCGATAATTGGCAAGATCAGCGTATCTGGGTCAATAATGAAAAGCAGTGCTATGTTCCAGATAATGAGTATGGCACCCGTCAAGTTAGTGAGGGGACATTGAAATTAAAGGTTATCAATATCGGCAAACAACTCGGCTGCGATAACTTAGACAAAAATGGCAAGCAGCATCCCGATACAGAGTATGTAGCGGGTAGAATAGCCTCAAAAAACCGAAAAGAATTTACCAAGGGAAAATGGACAGCGAGATTAAAGTTATCAAGCAATGGCGAATCTAGTATGTTCCCGGCTTGGTGGTTGCTTGGTGCACAAAATAACGAAGCACCGGTACAAGAATCAGACGAAGATATTTGCTGGCCTATGACGGGTTCAGGTGAGATTGATATTTTTGAGCACCATGGCGACCATCAAAAAGACCATTTTACAACAGGTGCTATCAAAAGCCTAGAAGAATGTGATAAAGGAGATTGGTGGAGCTTACGCAAAGGTTTTGACGCCGACTTAAATGAGTATCACGATTACTCTGTAGAATGGGAAAAAAGCGATTTAGTATACCGTATTGATAACATTGAAATATATCGAAACGTAGGTCAGGGAGATAAATATCCTGAGCCTATGTTTGCCATATTAAACTACGCTAAAATTACCGATGCGCCTATGGTTGGAGAATGGGTGATGGAGGTAGATTGGGTAAAACACGAATCTCGAAACTAAAGGACGTTATTTTAAAAATAGCAGGTCCACTTACAAATGCTCCTCAAGCATTTTAAAGAAACTATTAATTCTAAATCTAAAACAGATAATGCTTCTAAAACACTTTAATTTCATAGGCTTACTCGCACTGGTTATATCCTGTTCAGATGCTAAAGTCAAAACAGAAAAAGATACAGAACCTGAGGTTTCAACAGAGACAAAAAGTTATAATGGTCAAGGCTTCGAGGTCTACACTACAGCAAAGGATACCGAGTTGAGGTTGTCTAAAACCAAAAGTGCATCTTTTAGCGATAGAGATCAACCTCTAGAGACTAAAATTGCTGTATTTGTTAATCCAGAAAAAACGTTTCAAACGTATTTAGGTATTGGAGGCGCCATAACCGATGCGTCTGCAGAAGTGTTCTCAACCTTAGATGATGTACAACAAGACCGACTTTTAAATTCTTTATACGGTAAAGATGGTATTGGTTATAACATCATCAGAACTAGTATTCATAGTAGCGACTTTGGTTTAGGAAGTCATACCTATATTGAAGAAGGTGATGCAGAATTAAAAACATTTTCTATAGAAAAAGACAGAGAAAAAAGACTGCCCTTTATCAAAAGAGCCATCGCGCTAATTGATAATGATCTTGTGTTTTATGCTAGTCCGTGGAGTCCTCCGGCCTTTATGAAAACCAACAATAATATGCTTCAAGGTGGTAAATTGCTCCCTGAGTTTAGACAGGCTTGGGCCAATTATTATGTCAAATTTATTGAAGCTTACGAGGCGGAAGGAATTCCGGTTTGGGGGTTGACGATACAAAATGAACCCATGGCTGTTCAAAGATGGGAATCTTGTATCTATACGGCTGAAGAAGAGCGAGACTTTTTAAAAAATTATTTAGGGCCAACCTTGGAAAAAGAGGGTTTGGGCGATAAAAAAATTGTGGTTTGGGATCATAATAGAGATTTAATTTCAGATAGGGCAAACACCATCTTTGAAGATCCAGAAGCATCAAAATATGCTTGGGGTATCGGGTTTCATTGGTATGAGACTTGGACGGGCGGTTTGCCAAAATATGACAATCTCAAGAGCGTCAATGAATCATTTCCATCTAAAAACCTATTATTTACAGAGGGGTGTCAAGAGGGTTTTGATGCTGAAAAATTACAGTTTTGGCCTAATGCCGAGCGCTACGGAAACTCAATGATCAATGATTTTAATAGTGGTGTTGTGGGCTGGACAGATTGGAATATTTTACTAGACGAAAGGGGCGGGCCAAACCATGTTGAAAACTTTTGCTTTGCACCAATTCATGCCAATACAAAAACAGGGGAGTTAATTTATACACCAACATATTATTACATCGGCCATTTCTCAAAATTTATTAAACCAGGCGCGCTACGAGTAAGCACCACAACCAGTAGAAGTACTATAGAAAGCACCTCTTTTAAAAATAAAGATGGAAAAATGGTAACCGTTGTTATGAATAAAACCGATGAAAAAATAGCTTATAAATTGATAGTAGGCAATAGCGAAGCGCAATTGGAAATAGAACCAAGAGCCATGCAGTCGATTTTGTACTAACGTCAAGTAAAAAAAGAATGGGCCTCTAAATTTAAAGTTTAGAGGCTTTTTTTATCATCTGTTTTAGATGAATTCTCGTAAAACATTTTCGTTATGATAACTTAACACCCTCTAATAACATACCCTAATTTTAAGCTTATCCTGAATTACTGCTATGGTCAATTGCTACGTTTATTCTATATTTGAAAGAACCCATCCTTATCAGATCACATCATGAGTAAAGTAGTTGCATTTGGAGAGCTTTTATTGAGATTGTCTACACCCGGATTTTTAAAGATTGATCAGGCCAATTCGTTTGATGCTAACTATGGTGGTGGCGAATATAATGTGGCGGTCTCCCTTGCCAATTTTGGGATCTCCACCAGTTTCGTAACCCGCCTTCCAGATAATGATTTGGGCCTTGCGGCTAAAAGCAAAATACGGCAAAATAGGGTAGATGATCGCCACGTGGTGATGGGCGGAAAGCAGTTGGGCATCTACTTTTTAGAGACAGGAACCTCCTTAAGATCAAGTAAAGTCATTTATTATAGAAGAGATAGCGCCATTGCCACTATGGAGCCTGGTACCATCAATTGGCATGAGGTATTTGCAGATGCCACTTGGTTTCATTGGAGTGGCGTAACGCCGGCCATCTCACAATCTGCTGCAGATTGTTGTTTAGAGGCGCTTAAGGTGGCTTCGGAAATGAATCTTACCATTTCTGCAGATCTCAACTATAGATCCACACTTTGGAATTACGGGAAACAGCCTAGCGAGATCATGCCGCAATTGCTAAAATACAGTCATGTAATTTTGGGAGATTTAGATACCGCTTATTTTATGCTCGGTCGTGAGCTTCCAAACCCCGATTACAAAGATTTAGAGTCACTCAAGCCACTTTATGATGAGCTGTTTGAAGCTATTGGAGATCTAAAAATAGCAGCAATGACCATTCGGGAGTCGGTTAGTGCTTCGCATCAAAAAATTGGCGGACTCCTATGCGATGGATCCCAGATCTACAAAACACCAAAGCAATCCATCAACCCCGTAGTAGACCGCGTGGGTTCTGGAGATGCATTTATGGCGGGACTCATTTACGGGCTCCAAACCTATACCAATGATTATAAAAAGACGCTTGACTTTGCCACTTATGCCTGCTGTTTAAAGCACACCATTTCTGGAGATCTCAATAAGGTGAGCGTCGAAGACGTAGAAACCTTAATGGGTGGTGATAAATCGGGGAAGGTGAGTCGTTAAATTCAGGCTGAGGTACTGCTCACGAGCCAGACCTATGTCAATGGGTAGATAAAGGTGAAAGCCTTGATTCTTTGTGTTAGGGCTGAAACAGTCTTGTATTCAAACACTACCAAAATGTCAAATACTTCCAGGCCATAATGTCTTAAAACGTTTCACCAACACATGGCCCGTAACGTCTTATTGTAATGAATGTCATGGCATGATATCTTCTCAATGTCGTGAAGCAGGAAGTTTCCGAAGTACCTTTTTAAAAATGAAGCGCTCTTCATTTCAGCGCCATACAGCGCATCCAAACAAAATGCCTATTCTCAAAAAAGAGGATGTCGATTAAAAGTGTAAAATTCACAATTCAATAAAGATATGTGTTATATTGTAGGTATTATTTTTAAAAATCTATAAAAAACAATGTTTTTTCAATAAGTATGCTAAATTATTGAGTTTATATGTTTTTGAATCCAATAGATCCATAACCAATTTGTCATCTTTAAATTATGAATAACCAACTTAAAAAATATTGGAAAGAGAACCTCCGTTACCTGGCCATCCTATTGTCCATTTGGTTTCTGGTGTCTTTCGTTTTCGGAATCCTCTTAGTAGAAGAACTCAATACCATTCGTATCGGTGGGTTTAAACTTGGGTTTTGGTTTGCCCAACAAGGCGCTATCTACGTGTTTGTGATCTTGATTTTTGTGTACATCCGTTTGATGAACAAGTTAGATAAAAAGTACAATCTCGATAGCTAAGTTATGGACATTCAACTCTGGACCTGGATTCTCGTAGGCCTTACATTTTCACTTTATATTGGTATTGCCATTTGGTCAAGAGCAGGCTCTACCAATGATTTTTATGTAGCAGGTGGCGGCGTGTCTCCGCTTGCAAACGGATTGGCCACTGCGGCCGACTGGATGAGTGCGGCCTCCTTTATCTCCATGGCGGGCCTTATTTCATTTAGCGGTTACGATGGCTCGGTGTACCTTATGGGGTGGACTGGCGGTTATGTACTGCTGGCGCTACTCCTGGCACCCTATCTTAGAAAATTTGGCAAGTTTACGGTGCCCGATTTTATTGGTGACCGCTACTATTCTAATGTGGCCAGAACCGTTGCCGTGGTCTGTGCCCTATTGATTTCTTTTACCTACGTTGCCGGGCAAATGCGTGGTGTGGGCTTGGTGTTTTCCAGATTTTTGGAAGTGGACATCAATACTGGGGTGATTATTGGGATGATCATCGTGTTATTCTACGCCGTTTTGGGTGGCATGAAAGGCATTACCTATACCCAAGTGGCACAATATTGTGTGCTCATTTTCGCCTTTATGGTGCCTGCTATTTTTATTTCCATACAAATGACGGGAAACCCAATTCCACAAGTGGGTTTTGGCGGAAAAGTAGAAAGTGGTGCCTATCTCTTAGATAAATTAGATGGCTTGCATCGGGAATTGGGCTTTCACGAATATACCTCGGGCAGTAAATCTACCATAGATGTATTCTTTATAACCGCTGCCTTAATGGTGGGTACGGCGGGGCTGCCGCATGTGATTGTTCGGTTTTTTACGGTTAAAAAAGTAAGTGACGCTCGTAAATCTGCGGGTTGGGCCTTATTGTTCATCGCCATATTGTATACCACCGCACCAGCCATATCGGTGTTTGCAAGAACCAATATGATAGAAACGGTGAGCAACAAAAAATACGAAGAGTTGCCAGAGTGGTTTACCAACTGGGAAAAAACAGGTCTCATTGTATTTAATGATAAAAACCAAGATGGCAGAGTGCAGTATGTGGCAGATCCTGCTACCAATGAGTTGGAAGTAGATAAAGATATTATGGTACTGGCCAATCCAGAAATTGCCAACCTGCCCAATTGGATGATTGCCTTGGTGGCAGCAGGTGCCCTTGCAGCGGCGCTTTCTACAGCTGCCGGCTTATTATTGGTGATTTCGGCATCGGTCTCACACGATTTGATCAAGAAAATGATCAAACCAGATATTTCAGAAAAAGGCGAATTGATTGCTGCACGTTTAGCCGCAGTAGTAGCGGTATGTGTAGCTGGTTATTTTGGGATCAATCCACCAGATTTTGTGGCAGCAACCGTGGCACTGGCCTTTGGGTTGGCTGCAGCATCCTTTTTTCCGGCCATCATTTTGGGGATATTTTCAAAGCGTATGAACAAAGAAGGCGCCATTGCAGGCATGGTGATAGGCATCTTGCTCATGTTGTTTTACATGCTCAAGTTTAAGTTTGATTGGTTTGGCGGAGGCACAGAGGCCGATTGGTGGTTTGGAGTCTCTCCAGAAGGTTTTGGCACTGTGGCCATGATCGTAAATTTTATCGTCTCTATCGCCATCTCACGGGTGACCCCAGCACCGCCAGAGCATGTGCAAGAGATTGTAGAGAATATTAGGATTCCTAGTGGTGCAGGTGAAGCTACGGGGCATTGAGGGGTGCTGATAAGCCCAGAACATTTTGTCTTACTTGTTTTAAGGTGTAAAGGGTTATATTTGAGGGGGTATATCTAGTTGCCAGAAATTAAAACCAACCTATGATATTAGGAAAAAGTATTAGAATTTATTTAAAAGAAGGTTCAGTTACTGGAATCAAACTTGCCGAAGTTGTTAATCTAACAATTCAGGCTTTGTCAAGTCCTCGAAAAAAATTATCCGAATTGAATGATTTTTTCAAACATCAAGTAAACACTCAAGGAGTTTATTTCCTAATTGGAACTGACGACGAAACAGGAAAATCTAAAGTTTACATTGGAGAAGGAGAAAATGTTTGGGAAAGACTGAAAAGTCACGCAGTAGCAAAGGACTTTTGGAGCGAAGTAATACTTTTTACAAGTAAAGATGATAACATAACAAAATCACATATTAAATATCTCGAAAGTAGATTAATTGAAATAACAAAAGAAACCGAACGCTACTTATTGGAGAATAGTAATACACCAAGTTTAAGTTCTTTACCTTTGCCCGATAGAGATGCGATGGAGGAATTTATAAACAATATCAAATTACTAAATGGAGTTTTAGGTCATAAATTTCTTGAAAGTCAAATAAGTACTAAAGTTGTGAAAAAAGTCATTCCAACAGACGTAACTCACCAAACACCAATTGACGCAGAAGAAGAAGAAGAAACCGAACTGAATTTAAGCGTTAAAAATATTGTTGCAAAAGCTATACAGACTGACGAAGGAATTGTGGTTTTGGCAGGATCGCAAGTTTCAGAAAAACCGTCTGAAAATTATGGATATAAAACATTGAGAAATGAACTTATTCAAGATGGAACTATACGAGAAACCCAAAGAGGTCCTTTTGTATTTACAAAAAAACATTTGTTTGCAAGTCCATCAGCTGCTGCGGCAGTTATAGTTGGTTATTCAATTAATGGAAGAAGAACCTGGAAAGACAATAGAGGAAGAACATTAAGCGAAATAGAGAAATCTGAAATAATAACTGCTGGCAATAACTTGTATAATTAATGGCTAGTTTTAGCTTTTTTACGAAAATCCCTTCGGATTTTCTATTCCGTTTTTATTTGCTAAATTAGGTGCTTAAACACGCCACTAATCATACACATCAACGTTGGGCGTAATGCGCGAATAAACATTTATGAAAGAAGAAATAAATATAGATCTGAAAAAAGAAAATAAAAGTTTGAAACCCTTCATTAGATGGGCAGGAGGTAAACAAAATCTGATAAATGAGATTTTTTCTAATCTAGACTTAAGTAATATTGATAGATTTTTTGAGCCATTTTTGGGAGGAGCGTCATTTTTTTTAAAGAGTGATTTCAATCAGTCATTTTTATCTGACTTGAATCCTAATCTAATAAATTCCTATCAACAAATCAAAAATGATCCTAATTCCATTTTTAGTGGATTATCCGAATTTAAACCACCTATAAAAGAAAAACTTTATTACGACATTCGTGATAAATTTAATAAACATAGTGGAGATCAAACTTTAGAACAAGCTATCCGATTTATATTTTTAAATAGAACTTCTTTCAACGGAATTTATAGAGTTAACAAATCTGGAAAATACAATGTTCCATTTGGTAAAGCAAATCCCGCTTTCTCAAGTCTTGAGCATTTAAAAGATATTAGTACAAAATTACAGAAAGCTAGCTTGGCATTTGACTATTATGATAGTATCAATAATTCAACACAAAGAGGAGATTTGATTTATTTAGATCCACCTTATCCCAAACTATCTGATACAGCTTATTTTAATCATTACACATTAGATAAATTTGATCAAACTTCGCAAGAAGAATTAGCTGAATTTGCCCAAAACCAATCACAGAGAGGATGTAAAGTTGTAATATCAAATGCAGATATCGAAGATATTAGATCCTTATATAACAATTGGGAAATAATTGAATGTAGTGCTTACAGATTTATATCTTGCAAAAAAGAAAAAATTAAAGTTAAAGAATTAATAATCAAGAATTTTTAGAATGAAAGAACATCAACAGACAGCAATATTTTGTATTGTGAGTTTAATTGGCAATCTTCTTCCTCTGTTGTTGGGATTGCTTTTTTATGTGGCGAACTACAATGCGTGGGAAGGTTGGAACATATTTTTTATTGATGGACAATTTTATCTTTATAGTGCTTCCCTTTTAACTGCAAGTGCCTACATATTTTATACATATAAAGTCAGAAATACTGATTTAAACTCTGTTCTTTTATTAGTAAGCGGATTATTAATATTAGTGGTTTCAATATTTTATGCTTGGAAACTTTCAAATACTAATAATGATATATCTTTTGTTAAATACTCATCTGGTGTTTTATTTCTAGTTACACTTGGTCTTTACTACTATTCCAATTTACTTAATCATCGTAAAATTGATGTTGTTGCTTCACAAAAACAAGGTGTTGAAGATATTTTAAAACAATTATAAGCTATGATAAAGCCAGAAGACCAAAGAATTGAAATAAAGTGTTTAGAGGTTAAACAACCTATTGGCAAATTCTACATAGGTGTAATGAAACACGATGACCTAGTTAAAATATCATACGCTGATATAAGAAGATTAGAAGTTGGAGACGAAAAAAGGGAAGTTGAAGTATACTCTGGAATACAGAGAGAATTATCAACAAACAGAGTTAAAGAACTAGGCAAATATGTCAATTTAGTTGATGCCACATTTCCTTCTTCTGTTATTTTACATATAAAAGAAGAAGATGTGGAATATGACTCGGATAACAATATAATGTCTTTACCTTTTAGAGATAATGTAGCTAAAGTCTTGGATGGTCAGCATAGAATTGCTGGGTTGGAAGACTTTGAAGGCAAAGCCAGTGATTTTGATGTTAATGTCACAATTTTTATTGAAATGGAATTAGAAGATCAGGCCATAGTATTTGCTACAATAAACAAAACTCAGACCAAAGTAAATAAGTCATTAGTTGCTGACTTATTCGCATTTGCTAAATTTCGAAGTCCACAGAAAACCTGTCATAACATTGTAAGAGCATTAAATCAAAAAGAAGGTTCGCCGTTTAAGGATAAAATTAAAATACTTGGTACAGCTGATGATAAAGAAAAAGAAACAATTACACAGGCAACTTTTTCTGAAAAATTAATTGACTTTCTTTCTAAAGATCCAATGGATGACAGAAATACATATAAAAAAGGTAAGACACCTGATAAATTCGAAGGTAAAGAATTAGAAAGAAGGCCATTAAGAAATTTATTTATCGAAGAAAAAGATGGAGATATTGCTAAAATAATGTGGGAATTTTTCGATGCAGTTCAAGAAAGATGGCCAGATGCTTGGTGGAAAGTTGAACGTGAAATGATTTTGAACAAATCAACCGGATTTTTAGCTTTAATGAGGTTTTTTAAAGATGCTTATGTAGAGTCTGAAAAAACAGGTTTTATAGTCGAAAAAAAATATTATAAAGATCTTTTAAATAAATCAAATTTGACTGATGCCGATTTTAACAGGGATAATTTTTTGCCTGGATCTGGTGGTCAATCAAAATTGTATAAACAATTAGTAGAAGAATGCTTATAAGCACTACGCAACAATGGGTACAAGTAATTGCTCTTTCTCTCCTACTTCTAAAAATCCTAGCGGATTTTCTATTCGATTTGCATTTGCTAAATTTGTTACTTAAACACGCAATAAACCATGCACAAAACGGTATAGCACATTTTTTAAATAATTGATGAATAGCAGGGATTTCAAAATTGTGAGGCTTTACGTGATTGGTTTCATCTGTATTGTGAGTTATGTCTTTTTAGAAAATTCGAACGTCATACCAAACCTAGTTGAAAAAACCAGTAGAGGTCGCTATAGTGGATTTCCTACTTTCTTTCTTACAGGGTTATTTAAATATGGATTATTGTTCCTTGGAATAGGCATCATTATGATCTTGAGTTTTTTCTTAATCCAAGAAAAATATTTTCAAATTTCAGGTAAAAAACGGAACTTAAAACTCGTTGTCTCTTATGACTATGGGGAAAATATCAAAACAATATCTAAAAAAGCTACTTCTGAAATTATAAAAAGCACTATGGAATCAATTAACTGGAATACATTTCACATCGTGCAATTGGAAGATGAAAGTGATAATAATTTTAAAGCTTTAGAAGTGAGTGGAAGTTTGGTAGAGGACGGAATGACCTCTGGATATGTCACGGACGACAACCATTTGCTAATGCAAAAGTCGATAGAAACGGTTGATCAAATGACTGAAATATTGCTTGACTTCATGAAAGGAGAGGATGTTTGGCGGAATAAATATGAATACAAGTAACGTGCTACAATAACGAGTATTTCACTGCTAGTAGTCGCCTATTTAAAATTACCAACACGGATTTTATATTCGGCTTGTATTTGCTAAATTAGGTACTTAAACCACATCATTACTCATACACAACACAGTTGCCCATAATACAACATCAAAACGCAATACTATGAAAAGACGATTACTACTATTATGCTTCATCATCTCAATGAATGCCATTGCCCAGAAAAAAGAGAAAGAAGGATATCCAGACAGAGAAGCGACTTATGAATATTCAGAAGGTGTGACATTTTCAATTTTTGCCCTAACAAAAAAACGAACGCTTCAAAGGGGAAGAGGGAATCTCACAGAAGTTATCAAAGCAGAAAAAGGAAGGAAATTGGTTCAAATCATATTTCAATTTGAAAATGAAACTTCCGAAAATCAAGAACTGGATTTCAGTGAAATTTATATTAAAGACCAGGATAATGAATTGCATAAAATAGATTTTGTGGTCATGTCCATGAAATTTACCACAACAAATAGTAACCTAAAACAGACACTCAAAAAGAAAAAGAAGAAATACGTCATGACCCAATTTAGACCTTCATTTGACGAAAACGAAATCATAGATGAATTAGTAGTGAATGGAAAAGTAGTGAAACTAGAATACGTAAATCCATAATACTGCTAAGCGGTAAGCCTTGTGAAATAAATTGATAGAGCAAACCTAGTTATTTCAATCCTGTTGAAAATTACAGTAAAATAAAAACACTGGCTAACAATGTATAATCGTAATTATTGGTGAAATGAATACCTTAGATGATAGCGTATCACTCAGAGCAAAAGGCCTTGACTCAAACGCCATAAAAAAGAGATTAAAAGAGGAAGGTTTGGAGGAAGATCAAATTCAGTACTATTTAAAAAAATCTGATGACATCTATTTAAATCAGTTGATGACAAATAAAAAATCTAGGGCTAAAGGCAACACCAAAAACGGAATGAAAATTATAGCTTTAATCCTTGGTCTCATCCTTTTGTTGAGTGTGTTTTTTGGTTATGCAAGGATAGGTTTATTAGGCATATTTATAATATGGAGTTTAGTGAGGTATAGTTCGTTCAGGAAATAAAGAAGAAAATACGAGTATTGTCTTACAAGGCATCTCTTTAACTACTACTGCAAGTTTACTTACAACATGACTAACTCTTTTTCTATTCGGTTTGTATTTGCTAAATTAGGTGCTGTAAAACTGCAAAAGAAAAAAATGTAGTGATCCAATTAATATTCTAAAGAATAACTCAAAAAACATGAAATACAATTTAAAGCTCATTTTAATTTTATTATTTATTTGTTTAGTGAATAGTTCATTTTCACAAATAAGGTTAGGTAAGAATGGCACATTTTCAAATAAATGGTATCCAGGAACATTAGTTCTAAAAAATAAAGACACACTGGTTGGTGTTGTAAAATTTGAAAACTCTTCAACTACTAAAGATTTAGTCGGATTAAGGGGTTTTGGTGGAAATAATAAGATTTTTTATAAAAAAAATGAAGAAGATAATCAAAAATCAAAATTAAAAAAAGAACAAGTAGACTACTTCATCATAAAAAACAATTTTGGTAAAATTGTAAAATACGCATATGTAAAAACTTCAAAAAATAGACTGCAACTATTCCAAGTATTGCTTGAAGGAAAAGTATCTCTTTATTTAAAAAAAGGTATTGAAAACATGTATTTAGATAACGGGAATACGACTACAATTATTAAAAGTGATAAAGACTTATACTATGTAAAAAAACAAAATGAGAAATTTGCGAGCAATAGATTCTTTGCAAATGTTTTTAAATCCTTCAAGAAAACTGCAAAGACATATTTTTCAGATTGTCAACCTTTAGTCACAAAAATTAGCAATAATGAATACAAATCTGATCAGCTATTCGAAATCGTAAAGGAATATAATGGTTGTGAATAAAGTCAGTTCCCAGTAACAAGAATTACTAAATGCTTGGTCTATTTGTGCTCTGGAAATCTAGCAGTTTTTCGTCTGGTTCTTCTATAGGTTCTAAAACGCAACCAACATACGCAAGACACTTGGCAAGAAGTAAAAAACCAAACTAAGAATAAACTTTAGAAGACCTAGGCAAATAATAGTATAATAATTGTAGAAAAGATTGCAGACGATGACTGCGAAAAAAATCAACAACAGCGTTTACTGCATATATACGCGTTTATAAACCATAAACTCTGATGAAAATCAAGAAGTCATTATTATCGAAAAAATACGACTTTAAAATTATTGGAACCTTACAATTATCTTTTAAGTAGCGTTTAACTTGATCAAGGAGTTACTAGAACACCTAAAACAAGAACTACTACAAAAGCATTCCCACGCTTTACTATAATGACAGCTTTCTAATCTAGAGTGAGTTATGATAACATGATCGATTAGATATTCAGGCATATCCATCTAATTGAGGTAGGAAAATACGCTATTAACTTGTTTAATGTTTGTATAAGGGGACTACCCTATAGATGTTTTATAATAGCATAACAACAAGTAATGCGACTCACCAAAATTTAATTTCAATATGACAAAACCACTACTTCTTAGTATCTCTCTTTTAATAACCCTCACATTAAAAGCACAACCCTATCAAGAAAATCAGAGGATCCTATCAACAGAGTTTAAAGCCAGCCATTTTTTTAGCGCAGGCATGGCGGTGAACAATGACTACCTTATGCTGGGATCAAGCGTTGAAAATACAGATGCAGATGGTCTTAATCCAATGGATGCTGCAGGAGCAGTGTATATATACCAAAAAGATGAGAGTAATAATTGGGCACAATCGCAAAAAATAGTACCCTTAGATAGAGAAGCAGTAGCTGGCTTTGGTTATAATATTAGGCTAGATGGCGACTATGCCATCATAGGTGCTTATCAAAGAGAATATACAACTGCGGCAGGAGTTAGCATTGACAATGCAGGCACAGTTTATGTTTTTAAATACAACAGTAGTACAGACCTATGGGAAGAGGTTCAAAAAATTATAACTTCAGATCTTGATGTCGATGAAACATTAGGAGATTATATCGCTATAGAAGGAGATGTAATGGTGATTGGCGTTAATAGGCAAGATACAGATGCCAATGGTGAACTTTATTTGCCTCAAGCTGGTGCAGCATACGTTTTTGAGCGCAACACAAATGGTGTTTGGGTTGAAATGCAAAAGCTAACCCAGTTAGATCGTCTGTATGGAGATCAATTTGGCAATGCTGTAGCTATAGATAATAACACAGTGTACATTGGTAGTTTTGCTAAAGAGTACACTAACCAGGGCGCCGTATATACCTTTAAAAAGAATGCAAATAATGTATGGGAGCAGCAACAAAAGATAGTATCACCTGAAATTGCCGACAATCAGCTTTTTGGATATACCATTGCTGTGCATCAAAATAGTATGGCTATATCTGCTGCAAGGGGGTATACTGTAATAAACGAAACGACAATGCCTGATACTGGTGCGGTATATATGTTTGAATACAATGACCAGAATGAATGGGCATTTACTGAAAAAATTCAAAATATAAATAGTGAAACCAATGATGCATTTGGGGAGTCTTTAGCGCTTAATGATTCTTTTTTATTAATCACCTCAAGATATGAAAGCTCCGATGAAAATGGTGAAAATGAGCTATACCAATCAGGCACAGCCTATATCTATACAAAAGACAACGCTGGCAGTTTTTCTAGTTTTCAAAAAATTATAGCTTCAGATAGAGCCCAATATGACCTCTTTGGAAAGCGAATTGATTACAACGATAACGAGATTTTTGTGTCTTCAGATTTGAAATCTACAACAGTAGACGGTGTTTTTTATGGGAATACTGGAGCGGCTTATGTATATAGCAATGAGGCCTTGAGTGTGTCTGAGAATACTAACAGTCCAACCATTAAAGTATATCCTAATCCAGCCTCGAGTTTGTTAAATATTGCATTTAGCCAACCACAATCATTAATCACTGTGCGTATCACAGATGCTCTGGGTAGACAAATTAGTGTCAAGGCGTATAACAATAATGCTGAATTGATAACATTAGATGTAAGTCCGTTAAGTGCAGGCAACTATTTTGTGTCTGTCACAAATAAAGAGTTTAAGACAGCAACATATCAATTTATGAAACACTAATGCCTTCATGCCAATGACGGCAACTAATGTGGTCCATACAACAACTGCATCCATCTCATCATCAAAATTCATTTCCAATAAAAATAAATGACCACCATACTCAATTCAAGGATGTAGCGTTACGTATAGCATAAAACAAAAATCAAAGACTTCATAACATTCCATAAAAATCAAACAATGAGTTTAAAGCCAATCTTTTCTATTGCCATCGTTATCTTGATCTCGGTCTATTCCTGCAAAGAGAATTCCAATCCGTCCAATGCTGAAGAGAATGAGGTTCCAACGTCGACCGAGCAGCAGCAGGACACTCCTATTTCCGAAGCAACTGAAACCGAAACCGAAAGTGATACCGAAACAGACTCCATTACAGCAGCACCACTAAAATACATTTGCTTCACGTCTAATACCGACAAATCAAAGCGCATTTGGATCGCCTTAAACAAAAACGAACGCGCCCAAAAAGTAAAATATGAAGGGCAAGCAGAAGCTATGGTACTTAAGCATACCAAGGAAGACTATCAAGAAGGTGGTGCTTATCCCACAATAATTAATTATTATGATGAAATTTATGACGGTAATGTTAATGGGAGTTATAAATTGACCCATTCTGGCAATTGGGATTACGTCACTTACACTAGAGGGAAGGATGGTAAAGTATTTGAGTTTACCATAGATCATACTGCAAATCCCTACGGTAGTGCACCCTGTTTTTAATACTACAACAGCAATCCAAACAAAGATGAGCATCACATTATGATAGCAACTATGCTTAGCTTACAACACTGTAACATGATCTGCTGCAATAAAGCATATATAAACCACCAATACCACAGGGCTTATTAAGGGTTCACCCGTAGCTAAGCCGGGTCTAACCCGTATCAACCTCGTGTCATAGCCGTGGTAACCATGGGTGCCATCCCTATGCCAACGCTATTAGTATTTTAGAGGCATCACCTTCAAAGCTTAATAAGAAAGGCTGGGTTTTTATTCTAGCGCAGGAACCAGCTGTAGCAATGATTTCGAATCCTGAAGATGAAACGAAAAAAACCACCCATAAGGTGGTTTTTAGAGTGGAGTCGGAGGGGTTGTATTTCCCTGTGATTCCAAAGTTGCAAATACAACTGGCTGTCTTTTTAAGCCAGGTGCTTTAAAACGACAAAACCCAAACAAGCGAGCTTGATGGGTTCTTTACTGGAATCTAAACTAGTCTTTTGTTTCGAAAAGCAATACCAGAGCCAGTTTTTAAATATCGCTCAAAATCATAGGCTTTTTGTTTGTTTGCGAAAAGAAAAAGATCGACCAATTTGATTGGTAATCTTGTTTTGGTATAATGAACTTGTTTATTTCGATGTGCTTTTAATCTACTTTCGATATTTGTGGTGTATCCAGTGTAATAAGTATCATCAGAACATAATAGAATATATACACCGTAAGGTAATTGCATAAAAATTAGCTTTTAATAAAGCTAAGGTTTTTTTTTATAAATTTTTTACTGTTTTTTAAATTGGAAGTTATTTCCTAAGCTGCAGTTGTACCGTGGACATGTCCACCGAAGCCCTGTTGCATGAAATATACTTTGGTTAATTTAGTAAAGAAATGATATTAAAAAGCCCTCTTTCGCACAAAGCTTCAGAGGGCGTAGGTGGAGCCGGAGAGGGCTGTAGCGTCAAGCAAAGGTCTGGCAGACCTTTGTAGCGAAAGAGCCAGCTGGCGCAAGGCTTTCGAATCCTGACGGCGAAACGAAAAAAACCACCCATAAGGTGGTTTTTAGAGTGGAGCCGGAGGGATTCGAACCCTCGTCCAAACAAGCTATTCAATAGCCTTCTACACGTTTATTCTTTTCTTGTTTTTTCGATTGCAGGCTGGTTAAAGACAACCTACCTACAACTTATCTTCTTAATCTTGAAATTGCGTCGAAGCGCCACAAAATCTTAGTCAATATTTACGATGCCTCTTATAGAACGCCATTAACCAAGGCTTTCAGGAGACATTTAGCCTTCCTACCTAGTAGGAACTAGCACAATCTTACTATAATTCAGATTACGCAGCTAAAGCGTAGTTATTCTCGCCGTTTAAAAAGTTGACCTAGCCTTTTACGTGTCTCAAAGTCATTACACGACGTGCTTACTATTCAATGAGTCTCGCTGTCAAAACCAGTCGACCCCATAATATTCTGATCTCTCAGAAAACGTTCTTTTAAAAGAACACTATAACTTTGGGCGTTTCCCTTTCGGGCCGGGCTTTCCGCTAAATCTTTTCATGTGTTTCCTTAAGCTTCGCCCAGTCAACCTATAAAAAGGATACTGCATCAATCCCTAACGCACAATCCCAGAAACCGTAGATACAATTTCGAGGGATGCGAAATTACTAAAAATACTAGCGCAAAAGCCATACCAAACCAATTTTATATCTTTCTTAAGAATTTATGTCAGTCTCAATCTGTAACTTCAATGCTCTTAAGTCAATACTGGCAAAAATCTTACAGCATAGAACACTAGCAAAATGATACAAAAAGGAACACAAGTGAAATGGAACTGGGGCAATGGCACCGCAGAAGGCAAGGTAGAAGAGACCTATACCAAATCCATAACCAAGACCATCAAAGGCAATGAGGTCACCCGAAATGGAGAGACAGGAGACAAAGCCCTTTACATTAAACAAGATGATGGCGATTATGTGCTCAAAAGCGAGAGCGAAGTAGAGCGCGTTGGGTGATTTTAAGAAAAGCACATAGTTCAACTTGTGAATACGTCTAAATCGGCTTATTTTCGTGGGGAATAATTATCTTGCACATATGGCCTAGATATCTGGCGGTGTTGTGCAAATTAAAATATAATGTCATGACCTTTGCCATCATAAAAGAACGAAAAAATCCGCCAGATCGCCGTGTGGTCTTTTCTCCAGAAAAGTTAGCCGAAGCGCAATTGCAATTTCCAAAGACTCAGTTTGTGGTAGAGGCATCAAACATCAGGATTTTTCCAGATAAAGCCTATGCCGATAACGGTTTTGAGGTGCTAGAAGATGTTTCAGAAGCCGATGTAATGATTGGTGTTAAAGAAGTGCCTATCGACGCGCTCATTCCCAATAAAAGTTATTTCTTCTTTTCCCACACTATCAAAAAACAGCCGTATAACAGAGCATTATTACGGGCCATATTAGATAAAAACATCACCCTTTATGATCATGAGACCATCATTACCGAAAGCGGGTCCCGCCTCATTGGTTTTGGTCGCTATGCGGGATTAGTTGGTGCATATAATGGTTTTAGAGCATTGGGATTGAGAGATGGACTTTTTGATTTGCCAAAGGTGGAAGGCTTAGCCGATCTAGCGGCAGTAAAACGAGCACTAGATCAAATTAAGCTCCCTAATCTTAAAATCTTATTATCGGGTACAGGTAAGGTTGCGTTGGGCGCACAAGAGATCTTAGATCATTTGGGCATTCAGCAGGTGTCAGATGCCTTATACTTAACAAATACGTTTCAAGAACCGGTGTATTGTATGGTTGATGTGCTTGAATATAATAAGCGTAAAGATGGTAAGGTTGGTGATAAGTTTGAGTTTTACGCAGACCCATCAGCCTACGAAAGCAACTTTATGCCCTATGCCAAAGAAACCGATATGTTTATTGCAGGCCATTTTTATGGTGATGGTGCACCGTTTTTATTTACACGTGAAGATGCAAAACATGAGGATTTCAAAATCAATCTCATTGCAGATATTTCCTGTGATATCGATGGTCCTGTTGCAAGTACATTAAGACCATCTACAATAGCCGATCCTTTTTATGGCTATGATGCTCAAACAGAGACCGAGGTTGCTTTTAACGCCAAAAATGCCATTACCGTTATGGCTGTAGATAACCTGCCCTGCGAGCTCCCAAAAGATGCCAGTGAAGGTTTTGGAGATATGTTTTTAGAGCATGTGATTCCTGCGTTTTTTAACAATGATCAAGATGGAGTTTTAGAGCGTGCTAAAATGACCGAAAGAGGAAAATTAACCAAGCGATTTGCCTATTTACAGGATTTCGTGGATGGTAAAGAGTAGCCACGAGTACCACAATTAGACATACAAATCAATAAAATTAAACTGGGAAATACTCCACGGGTTTGGCTTGTTCTTCAGATAAATTAATGTAGAAATAATGCATTTTATCTTTTTTATTGAATAATCCATTGCCATCAAAATCCTCAATAGTATTAAAATACAATCGATTTTTTATTGCAACAGATTTCCATGCTGCCAAGTCTTGATTTTCAGAAGTTATTTTTTGAAAATTAGTGCCATCAGCGTTACTGATGTAAAGCGATTTTAGGTCGTTTGTGTCAAGTTCTCCATCTAAGTTGGTATCCTTATCGATAACATCGTAGACATAATATCCTTTCTTAGCTGACTCGAATATGTCAAAAAGAAAAGCCATGCTTACAATACTCAATTTACTATTGGTTAATGCCGTTAGTTTTTCAGAATGTATATGTTGAAACATGATGTTAGATAAATCACCTTCAATCCCGTATGGATGATGTTTGTATGATGAAGCATTGTTACCGCTATAAAAACTATCGCCGCTGAGATATTCTGAACGTTGTTTATTGATTTTATGGCGTCCAATAGGATGGATTAAATAATCTGTACTATCTATATAGATTGGTAATTTAGCCATATCAATATAGTTGCTGTCTTTTTTGATGTGTTCTGAATTGAGTTCGTCGTTGTTGCTGTCGTTGGTGATCACTTTGCGTCTATCGGCCTTATCACAGGAAAGTAAAAAGCTAAGAATCATAATAATGAATGCGTATTTTTTCATAGGAAAACTAAGGTTTTATTTAACAGTTTAAAGATCTTGATTCATCGAAAATGCACTAAAAATTTTGAATGTAATCCACAAGAAAGCCCCAAATGTAATAGTAAATACCCAAGCCTCAAGGTGCGGTTGAAAAATAAGATCGAAACTATCTGAGAATAATTGCAATGGGTTGTTAATAATCTCCCAAGAGTTATATCTTAAAAATCGCCCCAGGTAAATGCCAAAAGCCGTGAGCCCAAAAGTGAACAGCATCGTTGTGGATACAATGTGCTTATTAAAGTAACGTTTCAGCAGGTGTTCCATATCTGCAAGCGATAAGAAAAATAAGGCCAAACCATTAAACGCAAATAACGTAATTACTAAAACGTCTAACCACATCAAATGAACTTCAGAATTGCGTAGATGAAGCAAATCGGTGACGATATATGGTGCATTTGGCAAGAAGATTAGCCAAAAAGCGCCTATAATAAGAAGTATGACTCTATTGTGGGAAGTTTTGCTACTAAGCCAAGTTGTAATTGCGAATGGGATGACGGCTAAAAATAAATTCCAGACCAAAAATAGCAGATAGAAAGACTGATTTAGTTTCATCCTAATCATGAGCAATACAATGCTTAAGGCCATAGATATGGTCAATAGGGATAGGATTTTAAAACGGGTGATAATGAGGGTTTTTATGGTTTCCATGTCATGCTGATTTTAGAGTCGATGATAAAAATGAAAAGAGCGCCTAAAGTATAGGCTATAAGATCTAAGGTGTGAAACGTACTGCCTAAAACAATAGTTAGGAATTTATTCTCTCGCAGACCTAAGATTTCTAACAGATTCAAGAGCTGTGAAAATTCAATTGCATAAGAAAAGAGCAATACCGAAATGGCTAGATAGAGCGGTTTTACATCCAAAAAGCTTCGGAAAATGCAATACAAGAGAATGGTTGCCAAAACATCTCCAAACGTATGCCTTATAGAACCTTGTTTGATAAATAGGGCAATGCACACTTCCACAGTCAATAAAAACAGCGCTGCTATAAAGAAATTACGGTGGAATCTTATGCTCATTTAATTTCAATTTTCTCGCCTAAAAATTTAGGCTCCACATTAAAAAGCAGATCCATTGAGGCTTTGGCTCTAGCCAGATATTCTCGCAGTTGTACCTTGAGTCCGTAACGCCCAGAAACATCTTGAGCATTAAACGCAATGGCATTGATGTCGTGATTTTTGGCCAAATAAATAGCCCGTTCGTTATGAAACTGCTGTGAAATGATGGTGATGGCATCTTGCCCAAAAACTGCTTTGGCGCGCACTACCGAGTCTAAGGTTCTAAAGCCAGCGTAATCTAGAACGATTTTTTCTTCTGGGATGCCAGCTGCTATGAGGTCGTCTTTAAAGGTTGAAGGTTCGTCATAATGTTTGGTGCTGTTGTCGCCGCTTATTAAGATAAATTCAATTTTATCAGCTTTATAAAGCGCCACAGCTGCGTTGATGCGATAGGTGTAATAAAGGTTAATGCCGCCGCTGGTCAAGTATTTTGAGGTGCCCAGCAATAAACCAACCTTATTTTTAGGAATTTTGGCAATAGTGTCATAAACACGTCCACTGGCGGTGTAAGAGATCCAATAATTGGTCAAAATGAGACCAGATACAATAATCGCAATAAGTAGGACTAAGAGTTTGAGTTTTTTCATAAGATTAAAAGTGCGACGGCGATCTATTAAAAGGAACCTTCCCAAAAGAGAAGGCGACTTTGTTTACTATAAAAACAGAGACTGAAGATCGTATTTTATTTTGAAATGAGGCTGCCGGGCGGTCTCTAAAAATAGCCTGTATGGTCATATCTTTTCTAAGGTGAGTTGGTTGAGAAGCGTTTCAGAGAAAATTGTTTTTCTAAACAGATGTATATTGGTTTGTAACAACTGCTTGTAGTCAAATTGATGAAATGAATTGGCGGCCTTACCGATATCGTAAGAGCGTTTATAGTATTTTAAATAATCTGGGAGAATGATAATGCCTAAAATCATAGCGCCATACAAATAAAGACTGCGTTTGCCGTTGCCAAAACACAAACACTGTAGGGCAATTTCATCCTCCACATTGGTGCCATATCCAGTGAGCGTGTGGTAGGCATCATGACGTTCTACTTTAGCGATAAGTTCAAAATTATGCGCATTTAAAAAATCGCCTAAATGCTTGCCAAAACTATGTTCAGGGTACGTGAGTAGTTGCGCTCTTGAAATGCCCCATGACTCGTGATGCTTAAACAGCTTGGTGTAAATACGCTGGGAGTGTTCAAAAAGCCACTCGATGAATTGTTTTCTTAGCTGTTTCATCTGTTTTCCGATTTAGTAAACCAGACCCATGATTGGCAAGTGGTGACATAGGCTGAAATAAAAAAGGCCGTTGGATAGACGCTAAAGCCCACGGTATATGCGCCATAAAAACAGAGTCCAAATGAGAGCATACTATAATAGGGGAAATAGGTTTTAAAAATGGCTTTTGTTGTAAATGATGCTGATGCCGCTATCCAAAAAATAGGACAAATAGTGACCATAATGGTGGTCAAAACACACAGTGCAATTGGTATTGCAGACAAGAATATTATGGGAATGAACGATGCCCTAAGCTCTTCTGTGCCAATGACTGTCCAAAACACTACAAATGCCAATAGACAAGATTTTGCGATATTATTAGGAACATTCATGGGCGTTGAGGTATTTTATAATCTTCTTTAAAATGGGCTGCGGTATATTCTTGCCAATTATTTTCGTTTAATCTCCTAATATAGCGCTCCAGTTTTTTGGTAATGCGTTGTTTTGCATCTTCAGAAATCGTTACGGTGTTTTTTAAAGCATGAAGTGGCGCAGCGTTTTGATCAGAAAGGCTGATGAGGTATTCTATATCGTAAGAATTAGCGTATTTTAAATTGTAGATGGTGATGATTTTATCCCAATTGACAGCGCTACACAGCATCAAAATGACAAATGCAATTTGAGTATTTGTTCTAAAGAGGAACAACAAGTTTTTGACGTTGATGACTTTCATAAAGGTGGTTACTAAACCCATAAATGCCATTAAAATATATATGTGAACACCAATGCGTTTATAAGTAAGTCCAAAGGCCGTGATGTAATTTTGGTTTTTTATAGCTATCAGCACAATCAAGACGATGTTGAGAAAAATCCAGAGATAGGTGAGGTGTTTCAGTGTGCCGTTTTTGGCATAAAAGTTTAGATTTCCGCGGAAAACATAAAGAATGATCACAATGGCAACAATGATAGAAGCAATCAAGGTGTTGATGCCGTTATGAACCTGACTGGAGAGGGCAGAGGCACTGCTCGTGTCATCAGAGACTAAAAACAACACATCAGTAACGATAAATATGAGAATGAGGGCGTTTAAAAGTCCTATTAAGGTTGTGCCCAAATGGCTTTCCTTTTTAAGTTGTTTTTCTACCTCTTCGGAAGACAGCTCTGTAATAGAATCAGGCCTAGAAAGTGTATTGGAGGTGCTCACATCTATTGAAGTAACAGGCTCTACTGAAATAGGGGCACTAATGTTGCTTAACAGATAATAACCAAGGATGCTAAAGAGGATCCATTGAAGGTTGATGAAATCAAAATTTATTTTAGACACCCATTCATTGAAAATAGGATTTCCGTTTTTATAGAGAACGATAAATAAAATCACAAATAATAGAGGGATGCCAATGAGTTTAGCCCATTGTAGAACATCAATATCCTTTTTCCAGTCTACTTTATTTTGGGATTCATCCACTTCAAAATTTCTATGAAATAACCCGGCGATGCTCGTATAGATGCCATTGATCCAATTCACATATATGGCGGTTTTTTGACGGGATACGGCACCCACTAAAGTGACAAATGCAACCACATTAGCAATTACCGCTAGGTTGGAGTGGATTGTAAATACGAGAATAGCGGTGATTAAATAAGCCAGGCTATAGAACCATAAAAACCTTCTCTGAAAAGATTTATGGTTAAAAGCGTATAACAGACCAATAGTCAAAATAGAAAATAAAAGCAGGTTAAGACCAAGGTGCTGATCGTAAAATAAGGTGCTAAAGAGCAATGATGCGATAATGAGGATGATTTGTTTCATAATATTATTTTTAAAGTACTTTGTTTTTCAAAGTGAAATAGTAAAAAAAATAGAGCACGATAGATGTGGCCCTGTGATTATTGGTTATTAAGTAATTTTTCTAACGCTTCAATATGTTTGTTAAATTCAGTTCTTCCTAATGTTGTGGTGGCATAACGTGTGTTTGGTTTTCTTCCTATAAATTGTTTTTCTACCGAAATATAACGTGCTTTTTCTAGAGCTTTGGTATGGCTGGCAAGGTTTCCATCTGTGGCACCCAACAGTTCTTTCAAAGTTTTGAAATCGGCATATTCATTGACCATTAGCACAGACATGATGCCCAAGCGTATGCGATGGTCAAAGACTTTGTTGATGTTGTTGATGATGCTCATGATGTTCTGCCAAGGCAGTTATGCTGCTTTAATTAATAAAATGAATCGTGCAGTAGGCTATTGAATACGATCATATTTAAAATGCATGATGGTACCGTAAATAATATGGCACACACCAAATCCCAATGCCCAGAAAAATAAGCCATAACCTAAGAAATACACTGATAAAAGTCCTAAAATAATCATGGTAAGCCCTAAATACCGAATATAGCCAAGCGTATATTTACTGGCGTTTACGCAAGCAAGACCATAAAACACTAAAGTTAATGGTGCCACAAATGCATAGATGTCTTTCTCCATCAAAAATAAAATAAAGAAGCCACCAGTAGCCAATGGAATCATAAAGTTGATCAATAAACGTTTGGAGGTGCTATCCCATAAAGATTCATTGTGCTGTTTGGCCTTTACATAACTCATGACAATGCCCGTTATGATCGACAAGGTCACAACCGCGCCAGCGATAACGAAGATCTGTATCATTCTCGTTTCAGTTAAAATCAAGGTGCGGTATCCGTTTGCTGAAATGACGTTGTTGGCGTAAATGATTGTGTAACCAAGATAGGCGCCAATTAGGGCGTAAATACCGGCGAGTACTCCAGAGAGTCCGCTTAAGGAAATAAATCGGGACGATCGGTTCATCATGGCTTTGATGTCACTTATGTCCTGTAAATAGTTTTTTGTATCCATGATAAAGTACTTTGAATTACAAAGTAAATGAATTTATTTGAATTGAGATCTCGATTTTTTAATTAATTTTAGAAAAATCAACTCGTTTTATTTTGAAACCCGCAGAAACCTATATCCTCAATCAGCCAGAACCTTACCAATCTATGCTGTTACATTTGCAATTGCTTATTGAGCACGTGTTACCAGCAGTAGATTTAGACTATAAGTGGGGAATGCCCTGCTATTATTTAAACAAAAGACCCATTTGTTATCTCAATCACCGTAAAGATTATGTGGATGTTGGCTTTTGGCATACCGCACATTTAGAAGAAAAATGGCAGGTGTATTTGGTTTCAGAAAAGCGAAAGGTCGTGAAGTCTTTACGCTATAAAACTTTGGAAGATATTGAGGATAAGACCTTCATGGCGATTCTAAAAGCCGTGGCATCCTTTGAAAACACCTCGTTTCTAAAATGAGATATAGCTATATAATGGAGGTTTCTTAAAGTTCTCGATAAACGATGTAGTTTTCAAATCCCATGCCTTTGAACGATTTCTTTTGCTTTTTCTCTACCTCATAATAATGAGAATCGAAAAAAGGAAGGGCAGTAATGCTAACATCAGATTTGATAACGTCGTGTCCATTTATAGAGGCTCTAGATTCCATAATGCGTAAAAGCTTAGAGCCAACAGTTCTACGTTGGAAATCTTTATGAACAAACATGCCGTCAATGTAATTGCCGTTTTTCAGGTAAGAAAAACCAACGATTTGAGAATCGACTTCAGCAACAATAAAATAGAGTTTTTTGATGCGCTCTTGCCATTTTTTGAGGTCGTCAGCCCCCGAAGACCAGACTTCAATTTGCTTTTCTGAATAGTCCTTTCGGTTTACGGTTCTAATGGTGTCTCTAAAAATTGCTGTAATCTCTGGAAGATCCTCTAAGGTTGCTTCTCTGTAGTCAATGTCCATGGTTTTGGTTTTGGTTTAAAGGTGAAGATCATTTAAAAAACCTTCTGGGTAAACTTTTAAAATATACTACAGGTTGTTCACTGTTTTTCGAATAGCGACTAAGTTGGTAAGTAATTTCTCGAGATTGTCTAAGTGCAACATATTTGCGCCATCACTTTTAGCATTCGCAGGATCAAAATGGGTCTCTATAAACAAGCCGTCTACATGATTAACAACACCGGCTCTCGCAATGGTTTCAATCATTTCTGGTCGTCCTCCTGTGACACCAACACTTTGATTTGGCTGTTGCAGGGAGTGCGTTACATCAAGCACGGTTGGTGCATATTGTCTCATGGTTGGGATGCCTCTAAAATCTACAATCATATCTTGGTAGCCAAACATGGTGCCTCTATCGGTAATCCAAGCTTTAGTATTGCCGGTATCCTTTACTTTTTGTACAGCATGTTTCATGGCTTCAGGACTCATGAATTGCCCTTTTTTAAGGTTGACTACTTTTCCTGTCTCGGCAGCGGCAACAACCAAATCGGTTTGTCGAACCAGAAATGCAGGAATCTGTAAGACATCTACGTATTCTGCGGCCATTGCAGCATCAGAAATTTCATGAATATCGGTAACCGTTGGGATGTCAAAGGTTTGGGATACCTTTTGTAGAATTTTCAATGCTTTTTCATCACCAATGCCCGTAAAACTATCAATACGGCTGCGATTGGCCTTTTTAAAGCTTCCCTTAAAAACGTAAGGAATTTTCAATTTTTCAGTAATAGACACGACTTTTTCGGCAATACGTAATGCCATATCTTCACCTTCAATAGCACAAGGGCCACAGAGTAAAAAAAAGTTATTGGAGTTGAGGTGGTTTAATTTTGGTACTTCAGAAAGTTGCATTGTTTGATGTATTTAAAAGACAAAGTTACGTAAATCTAGACTTGAAAATGATGTCAATGCTAATTTTGGACTCAAGAGTATGGAAGACACGGTTTGGTTTGATATAGGTATAATAACTCCCACCCTAATTTTAAAGCGTTTTTGGGTATACGTTTTTGGTATATCTATGGCTGAGCTTGCTCAAATTGCAAACCCTTTTACTTGGCTTTTTTTTGAATAAAGATGCTGCGGTAAATTGACGTTTATGGCGATTATTTAAAGTGGAATACAGTCAAAAATAAATAGGATGTATTAAATTTAAGAGGAGGAAGGATGTGTTTTTACGCTTATGATTTCCAGTGAATTACTAGGCTTTTTACGTGTTTGTCACGTTTCCGAAGTAAATTTTTTTAAGTAGTGTTTTAAATAATTTGAAACATTGATTTTTTAAACAGATTTTAACGTACCTTTGCACGCTTAAAACAGGGCGTAATTATGGCTAATATCAAAAACATTGCAATCATTGCACACGTTGACCACGGTAAAACGACGTTGGTTGATAAAATAATGTACCATTGTCAGTTATTTCGTGAGAACGAAAACACAGGCGATCTTATTCTAGATAACAATGATCTTGAGCGTGAAAGAGGTATCACCATTACTTCTAAAAACGTCTCTGTGATCTATAAGGATACAAAAATCAATATCATTGACACTCCTGGTCACGCCGATTTTGGTGGTGAGGTAGAGCGTGTATTGAATATGGCAGATGGCGTTTTGCTATTGGTAGATGCTTTTGAAGGCCCTATGCCACAAACAAGATTTGTACTGCAAAAGGCAATTGATTTAGGTCTTAAGCCATGTGTAGTAATTAATAAAGTAGATAAAGAAAACTGTACTCCAGATGAGGTTCATGAGAAAGTATTTGATCTTATGTTTGAATTGGGTGCAGAAGAATGGCAGTTAGATTTTCCAACCGTATACGGTTCTGCGAAGAACAACTGGATGAGTGATGATTGGAAGGATGAAACCGAAAACATCGAGCCGTTGTTGGATATGGTAATAGAGCACATTCCTGCTCCAAAAATTCCTGAAGGAAATACACAAATGTTGATTACATCTTTGGATTTCTCTTCATTTACCGGTCGTATTGCGATTGGTCGTTTAACACGTGGCGAGTTAAAAGTTGGACAAAACATTTCATTGGTGAAGCGTGATGGCAGCATCGTGAAATCAAAAATAAAAGAACTTCACGTTTTTGAAGGCTTAGGTCGTCTTAAGGTAGAAGAAGTACAAACAGGTGATATTTGCGCCATTGTTGGTCTAGAATCTTTTGATATTGGTGATACCGTTGCCGATTGGGAAAATCCAGAAGGACTTAAAACAATTGCTATTGATGAGCCTACAATGAGTATGTTGTTTACCATTAATGATTCTCCCTTCTTCGGAAAAGACGGAAAATTTGTAACCTCGCGTCATATTAAGGACCGTTTAACTAAAGAGCTAGAGAAAAACCTTGCCCTAAGAGTTGAGCCTACCGACAGTGCCGATAAATTTATGGTTTTTGGCCGCGGTGTATTGCACCTTTCGGTTTTAATTGAAACCATGAGACGTGAAGGTTATGAACTTCAAATTGGACAACCTCAAGTAATCATCAAGGAAGTTGATGGTGTTAAATGTGAGCCAGTTGAAGAATTGACCATTGATTTACCAGAAGATGTCTCTGGTAAGGCCATTGAGATGGTATCTATGAGAAAAGGTGAGATGTTGAGTATGGAAGCTAAGGGAGAGCGTATGGTTTGCCAATTCCTTATTCCTTCAAGAGGTATTATTGGTTTGCGTAATCAGTTATTGACAGCAACCGCAGGAGAGGCTATTATGGCACACCGTTTTAAAGAATACCAACCATTGAAAGGTGGTATCCCAGAACGTCAAAACGGAAGTTTGGTGTCTATGGAAAAAGGACAAGCGATTCCTTATTCTATCGATAAGTTACAGGACCGTGGTAAGTTTTTTGTGGATCCAGGAGAAGATATTTACGAAGGTCAGGTTATTGGCGAGAACTCTCGTGGTGATGATATGACCGTTAACGTCACTAAAACTAAAAAATTAAGTAACGTACGTAGTTCTGGTGCAGATGATAAAGCCAAGATTGTACCAGCTATCAAATTCTCTTTGGAAGAGGCTCTAGAATACATTCAAAAAGATGAGTATGTTGAAGTAACTCCACACTTTTTGAGATTGCGTAAGGTGTACTTAACAGAGAATGATCGTAAACGTAATAAGATTATGTAATACGTTAATGACAATAGAAAAAAGGGAATCCGTAACAGGATTCCCTTTTTTTATGGATATAATCTATTATCTCAAAAAAATTCAATTTACTTTGTCTTCTAGATCCAATGCTATAAACTCAAACATGATTTCTAAATTATCAATCATTATACCCGTATATAACGAAGCTCAAACGATTTTAAAGATTTTAGACAAAATTAAAAGTGTTGTGCTCCTTCAAGATATTACTAAGGAAATAATTATTATTGATGATTGCTCTTCTGATCAATCATTGGAAGTGATCAATTCTTACATAACACTTAATGAGAGTCAGACCATTAAACTTCTAAAACAGAATAAAAATCAAGGTAAAGGAGCTGCTTTACATAGAGGTATAGCTGAAGCTACAGGTGACGTGGTGATTATACAGGACGCTGATTTAGAGTACGATCCTCAAGAATACAATTTACTTTTAAAGCCTATGTTAGATGGCGTTGCGGATGTTGTCTACGGAAGTCGTTTTATGGGCGGAAATGCCCACCGCGTACTGTTCTTTTGGCACAGTATTGGCAATAAGTTTCTTACCTTTTTGAGTAATATGTTCACAAACTTGAACCTTACAGACATGGAAACCTGTTACAAAATGTTTAAAAGAGAAATCATTCAATCCATAACATTTAAAGAACAACGGTTTGGATTTGAACCAGAAGTGACGGCGAAGGTTTCAAAAATAAAGCATATCAGAATATACGAAGTAGGAATCAGTTATTATGGGCGCACATTTGAAGAAGGCAAAAAAATTACCTGGAAAGATGGTTTGAGAGCTATTTACTGTATTCTTAAATACGGTCTTTAAGTTGGTTTTTTAAAAACGAGTCCATAAGTATAAATAGGGCTAGAAAAATCACCCAATCATTATAAAATGTAAACCGTTTTATGGTGTACATGCCAATAGCCACTAACCCAATATTTGCAATGGTCATTAAGGTAGTGAGCGATAAAATTTTAAAAGCAGTGGTATTTAGCCTAAACATGCCAATACAACTAAAAACCAATAGCATCAGATACAACAAGGCATATCTGCTATTTCCAAACGCATTTATAAAATTTTTAATATAGAGTTTTGAATACGCTACAAGATTGTCAATGACCAATGGCAGTGTCATTTTCTTTGTGAGTTGATCAATGGCGATATAGTTTTCCTCTTTAGACAAGCCGTCTTTCATTAGTGTTCTGCCGTCATCAAAAACAGTATGATTTGCAATATTTGTAAAATTTTTAATGTAGTAGGAAGTTTCATCATCTTCTCCACTCAATTCAAGATGATGAATGTTTAATTTTTTTTGACGAAGTTCAGTGAAGATGGCATTAAAAAATTGCCGTTCATTCGGATTGTCAAAGAGGATAGAATCGTTCTCATTGGCGACATAGAATGCAGGTGATATGACGTGAATTCCTGTCCATGGTGTACTCTCAAAATGATGGTGTACTATTTTGTGATATGTTTTATCAGTTAAAAATGTGAACAGCGGAAAAATCAAACACACTAAAAACAGCAAGCCATGAGATTTGAATGAGTTGGTTTTATAGGCTGCCCAAAGTATGATTAAAAGACCTATTGGCACGAGAAACATAAACTGTGACCGCGTTTGGATGAGGAGGAATAGAAGAGATAAGCCAATCCATAAGTGGGTTTTAGAATGACGTATTAAGCCCAGTATATAACATAAGGCCACTATGAGATACAATGGGTAAGACAATGCTTCTGACAAATAGTTGTTGGCTATATTGTGATTATACACATATGGTGTGGCAATAATGATAGTTAAAAACAGAACCCAAATAGCGTGTATCTTGAGGTGTTTTTTTAAATGAGTGATAAAAATATATATGGCAATTAGTCCAATCGAAATTTGAGTCAATACAGTAACAGGACCCAAATGATTACCAGAGATTTGTTTTAGTAACCACAAGAAAATAGGATAACCTGCTGACCGATATATTTCCATTTGGAGATATCCCTGTGAATCTGGGAAAAAATGAATGGGTCGTAGGACAACAATAATAAAAACAACAGATAATATAGAAAGTAGAATCGGTTTAAAGTACTTTTCGGCCATTTGATAATTTATCTGCAATATGAGATTTAAAAGTAAAAATAATTTTAGTTTTACAACGCTACCTTAATCATTAGTTATTTGGGAAATCAGAAAAGTGATAAAACCGAGATGTATACCGTACAGCGCTATTCAAAATTTGAATATGAGGTTTGGAATAACTTCGTCTCAGTTTCAAAAAACGCTACGTTTTTATTTCAACGTGATTTTATGGATTACCATAAAGATCGGTTTGAAGACTACTCCTTAATGATTTATGAAGGTGAAAAATTGGTGGCATTATTGCCTGCTAATCGAGTTGGGGATCAATTGTATTCGCATCAAGGACTGACTTATGGAGGGCTCATTCTCAAGGATTTTGATAAGGTAAACAGTATCGCTTCTGTTTTTAATGAATTGATGCTTTTTCTTAGAGATGAGTATTTCAGGATCTTAACCTTAAAATTGATGCCCACAAAGTACAATCTGTTTCAAAGTAATGCTTTAGAGTATGTCTTGTTTCAGAAAAAGGCATCTTTAGTAAGAAGAGATATGAACTTTTTTGTGCACCTTCAACGAAATACTAAAGTGCACAAAAACAAGAAGAAAATCTATAACAAAGAATTTACAAGAGACTTTATTATAACTGAGAGCAAAAATTTTGAGCTTTTTTGGACCGAAATTTTAAAGCCGGTCTTAAAACAAAAATATGATGTAAATCCTGTGCATTCAGTTAATGAAATCCAGAAGCTATCAGATCGTTTTCCTGATAATATACAGCAGTTCAATCTGGAATATCAAGGTAATCTTGTGGCAGGAATGACCTTATTTATAGAGCCCAATAGTCGAGTGGTAAAGTCTCAATATGGAGCTGTTAATGAACTTGGGAAAAAATTAAAAGCCTTGGATTTTTTATATTTAGAATTATTCAAAAAATATCAAGATTTAGGGTTTGAATTTTTTGACTTAGGTACTACAAATGAGGCAGATGGTTATATCTATAATCATGGACTTACCAATTATAAGGAAGAGTTAGGTGGTATTCCCACTAATTTAGACAGATATGAATTGCAATTATGATAGTACCGTTTCTTGATCTTCAGCAAATTAATCAAAACCACGAAACTGGTTTTCAAGAAAAGCTTAATGGCTTTTTGAAATCAGGACATTACATCTTGGGGGCAAATACAAGACGATTTGAGCAAGAATTTGCGGCGTATTGCGGAAGCCAATTTTGTATTGGGGTAGGTAACGGTTTAGATGCTCTAATTTTAATTTTAAAAGCTTACTTAGAGTTAGGTCAACTTGAAAAAGGAGATAAAGTGTTGCTAGCAGCAAATACCTATATAGCTACGATTTTAGCGGTGAAACAAGCTGGTTTAGAGCCGGTGTTTCTAGAACCCGATAAGCATACATTTAATTTAAGCCCTATAGAAGTTGAGGCACAAACGGACACTCACGTTAAAGCTGTTTTGGTGACTCATTTGTATGGTCAATTAGCAGATATGGCTGCTTTACGAGAGATAGTAAAAAAAAGGGGGCTGCTCTTAATTTCAGATGCAGCACAAGCACATGGTGCAGAAGATTTAAATCAAGTGAGAGCTGGTAGTTTGGCAGATGCCGCTGGCTTTAGTTTTTATCCAAGTAAAAATTTGGGTGCTCTTGGAGATGCAGGTGCTGTTACTACCAATGACAAGCAATTGGCAAATATTATTATGAAATTAAGAAATTATGGCACTTCTTCTAAATACGTTAATGATTTGATAGGAGTAAACTCCCGTTTAGATGAATTACAGGCCGCTTTTTTACTTGAAAAACTACCTCATTTAGATGGTGATAATGAACTTAGAAGGATTGTTGCCAAGCGTTATTTATCTGAAATAAATAATGATAAAATAAAACTTCCATATTGGGATGGAACTAAAAATCATGTATTTCATCTTTTCGTGGTGCAAGTAGAAGAAAGAACAAATTTTTGCGATTATTTAGAAGCAAATGGAGTTGGTTACTTAATTCATTATCCCATTCCGCCTCATCTTCAAAAAGCATTTTCTGAATATAAAGAATTATCGCTACCCATTACAAATTACATTCACAATACCGTAGTCAGTTTGCCAATGAGTCCGGTTATGGATGACCGTCAAATCGACTATGTTATTTCTATATTAAACGCTTATTGATTTTCTCCAGAGCAATTTTTTGAAATAAATGTTCATGAATAAAAAATGTAGGATATATGATATTAAATAAGCCATACCTATGCCAACAAAACCAACTTTTTGAGTAAGAATTATACTCAATGTAAAGAATGCTATACTCCATCCTATTTGAACGGCTATAAAAGTTTTTACTTGTACTTTCGCTAAGATAATATTCCCTAGAATCCAGCTATTGATCTTGATGATATCTCCTATAACTTGAAAAATAAGTACACCAGAGATTATTAAAAATTCTTTTGAATAGATAAGATTGATAACAAATTCTCTAAAAATTATAAGTGCAATGCCTGCAAATATAGATACAGGAACTGTTATTTTCCAAATATTAAAAATCTCTTTTTTTAGATGTTTCGTGTAGAGTTTTGAGAACGTCGGTAGCAAATAAAACCCAAAGGCAGAGGTGAGTACGGTAACAAAAATGACCGAGAGTCTCCATAGAGCTTCCCAATAGCCTGTGTAATCCAACCCCAAATAAAAGCTTATGTATTTTCTTATTGCAATAAGTGTTAAAGAGAGTACGAGAGTGCCAACAATACTCATCAAAGAAAATCTTGCCAGATTTTTGAACTCTTTTTTTTGAAATTTATGTTGAAACCAATTACGCTGAAAGGGCTTGCCTATAGTTAAAACGATAAAAACGAAAAAATTAATAAATTGAATAACGGCTAAATTTATGAGTACCCCTTTTAACTGATATTTATAGATTAATATTAAAGCTAAACCAGAACCGATGACGTTGGCTATAACAGAAATTAGCGTGAATTTTTTAATTTCGTGCAGTCCATTTAGAGCTGACATTCCTGAGGTATATAAGACCATCGGAACGATACTTAATCCAATTAGAATAAAATACATGGAGTAGTTTTCTAATCCAGTAAGATAATTTAGGAGTTTGTTGTGAAATAATATGATGAGTAGGGCAATACAGCCAGAAATAACAAGTTGGCTTATAAATATAGTGCTGAGGTATTTAGAAAGTCTTTCACTTGAGTTTTTGTGGGCAGATGTATACTTTACAATCCCACGATCAAACCCTAACTGGCCGAGGGATAGACCAATTTTTAGAAAATCTTTTAGTTGACCAATAATTGCAAAACCTTCAGACCCAATAAAAACGGCTATAAATTTATTAGTGATCAATCCTAAAGCCATGGTAATGACCGTATTGAAACCTGATAATATTGAAGTTTTAAAAAAGTTCATTAGCGCTTGTTAAAATCTTGCCATTCTTGAAATTGAAGACCAGTCAACTGTTTCAGTTTGATAACATCATGTTTATAAAGATCAAACAGCCATTCGCGTTCTTCAGTAGTTATTAAAGCCAATTTTTTATTGGTTTTCATGAGTTCTAACAACATCTCTGTTATTCTTTTTTTGTGGGCTCTTCTCCATTTAACCGGTAGAAAATATTTTATAATATTCCTAAATTTACTTTCGTTGAAAGCGAAAATTCTAATATTTCTATAAAGTTTTGGGAAGCGGATTTTTACGGTTTTATTAGAGGCGATATCAGGGATAGTTTCAAGTTGGTGCAATCCTAAAAATGTAAAGCAGGTATTTAGAGTTTCCAATGGTTTGCTTTTTAAATCTTCAAATAGAATCACCTTGATATTTTCAACGTTTATATTTTCAGAAAAAAGAGTAAGCCATTTGCCGTATAAACTATATTGATAATAGTTTTTAATAATTAACTCTGGTAATACATCTAAAGGGGATGGTTCCTTTTGATGGTCCTTTAAAACCGCTTCCTTTAAAGTTAAATTTTCACTTCCTAGACTTTTTAAGTAGTTGTAATGAGAGAAAGTCCTGTCAATAGGATTTCTGAGTATGATAATAAATTTAGCATCAGGATTCCCTATCTTTTTAAAATTATCTTTAAATGATTTGAAGTAAAAGTAACCTGTGCTAGATTCTCCATGATATTTAAATTTCTTTGAAAGATTAAAGTTAGAAAGGTACGTTTCGATATGTTCATTAGACTTCAAATTTTCAGCAGAAGATGCAAGAAAATGAGGTTCTTTATTTTTAGACATATTAATTTCAGGATGAAGTTTTAATAGTTCGTGCAATGAACTGGTTCCTGATTTAGCTGCACCTGGAATAAATAAATTTATTTTCTTCAACTTATGTTCCATGTGTCTAAATATTTATGTGGCATTAGTCTGTAATTATGTTCTCTCAATAAATACTCTAGCGTTCTTAACGATTTTCTTTATCCGTTCAGGGTTTTCAACAAGCTAAGATAGCTTTTTGACCAAATGGTCTACCTCTATAAGTGTATTGAAACATACGTTTTCCTCTTTTAAGTTATGATATTAAAAAATTTGTTCAGCACCAGTAATTACTGCTTTTTCTTTGGTCAAAGCTTCTATAGCGTTTTGGTTTTGATTGTAAACGTAAATTTTTGAAAGTAAATTATAAGAATTATTTAAATTCCCTAAATACCTTGGATCAGGTTGATGTTCTAATCTTGATTCGAAATCCTGATTAATTAAAAAATAAAATTCCTTATTACGAGATAAAGAAGTTTCTGGATCTTGATTTACAGGTCGGTTTAATTTGCTTTTTTCAAATTCCGATGCTTTTATAATTACTTGATTAAGAGTGTCTTTCATTTTTTGAGAATGATTAACTTTAATTTTGAAAATAAGCGATAAGGCCAAGTGAATACGTTGTAAGATAAAACTGTAAAGTAGTGATTTGGCAGATTTATTTCAAAAAGACCGAAATCTTTCGAATTAAGATCTGTCGTCATTTTTGCAAATTTAAATGTTCTATTTAAAACATTACTGCCATGGACAAATTGAAGCCATAAAGGTTCCTTTCTTATAAATATTGTTTTGTAATATGTTTTCCAAAAGTGGTGCTCTTCAGATAATACATTTTTGAGATCATTGATAGGGCTAACCACACTGATAAAAGGATTATAAGCAAGGTTTAATAACCTTAAGTCATAGACTCCATTTGATTTTAAAATCAACTGATATCCGTTTTGTATATCTATGGTGCATGGTTCTGGTTTGAATGCTGCTTGTATAGTTTTAATAAAATCTTGATGAATACTATCATCATTATCTAATCGTGTCGTAATGATATATTGGTCTTTAAAGGATGTGTCATCTTTAATAAATTGATTGATGTCTTTATTTAGATTATCAAAACCGTTTATAAATAAAGCTTTAAAACAGGGCAATTCTTCTTCCCATTGATTTATTTGTGCATGATATTCTTCGGGCGTATTTTGATCAAAACAAACTAACCACACAAAATTTTGATGACTTTGATTTTTTACAGACGGGAAACAAATTTTCTCAAAAATTTTTATTCGGGCGTTAAGCCACTTAGTGGTAAGTGGGTCCGAACTTGAATGTTTTGTGTTCCAAGTGTTATTCTTTAAATTAAACCGCGTAATCAAGTAATGTTTCATGTTGCGGAATTCAATCTCCAAGTGTCTACATAGCGTTTGGCAATGTCAATATAGTGATGCTCTCGCATTATAAAGTTTCTTGCATTATTGGAGATGCTCAAGATTTCCTCTGGATTTTCAATAAGCCAGCTTAGTTTTTCAACAAGGTAGTCAACATCTGGTAATGCGTTAATTGCCACCGTGTTTTTATTTAGATTGTAATAATCTAGCCATTGCTGTTCCGCTCCCGTAAAAACAACCTTCCCTTTGGCCATAGCTTCAAGCGCATTATAACCTTGGTCATAAGCATACACTTGATCTAATAGAATATGGGATGAGTCATAAAGTTTAATGTACTCATCGTAAGGTATGTTTTCAGACCTTATAATAGTGACTTTTTTGGGGTACTTTTCTTTTATTATATCTAGAGCATCATCAAAATAATTGTTTCCTTTTTTTATATAATTTGACGTATTTACACCATGAAAAACAATCAGCTTGTTATTAATATCAGGTCTTATATACTTGATTTTTTCAACGTTTATGGGATTTGGGAGCATACCAATATATTTAGGATGGTTTAATAAGGGTAGGTGATAGTCTATATCAGTAGCTATGACTCCATCTATCATTTTGAACAAATATTGATGCAATTTATAATGAGATGGTTTTATTTTTTTTAAAATATGCGTGTAATATTTTTGTAGTTTTTTGTCTTCATGCAGGGGCGTAAGTATGGAGTATTTAAATTTTTTATCGAATGCGTATTTAACGTTGATATAATCGATACCGCATGAAAGTAGATAAACGCAATTATTATGTTTTAAAAGTCTCTTAAACAATAAAATTTCAAGTCGTGGATAGGTTTTTAAAATGCCTTCATTTATAATCTGTACAACGTCATATTTTTTTAATTGAGGTAGAATTTTGTAAAAGCGATAGGCGTTTTCAAGTGAAGTTAAATTAAGACCAATGTACTTATTCAAAAATTTTGTAGCCAGATGTAAAATTCCGTTATTGAAAATCTTAGCGCCAATTTCAATGTCCACATTGTAGTTCTTGAATCCGTCTCTTTCGCCAACTAACAAAACATCGTGTCCTGCAATATTTAGTCCTTCTTTTAAAGAATTATGTAATCTGCTATACTCACCAATTAATAAAACTCTCACAAATACTTTATATTTACCCGACTAATTTAATAACTCTCAAAAGTATAATAAAATGGCTAATGCTACAATGAAAATAGCTTTGGTGGGTATTTCATTAGCTCAAGGCGGTGCTGAACGTTCAATGGCGATGCTCTCGGAAATGTTGACCGAAAGAGGTTTCGAAGTGTACATTATCATATTAAACGATGATATCGCTTATGCTTACTCTGGCATTATTTTTAATATGGGAAAACTAAAGGGCGATAACGATTCCATCTTCAAACGGCTTATTCGATTTGGAAAACTCAAGAACTACTTATCAGAGCAAAAATTTGATTGGATCATTGATCATCGCCCTAAAAACAGATATTACAGAGAGTTGTTTTATCATAATTTTATTTATCAAACCCAAAGGGTTATTTATGTTACTCATAGTTCAAAACAAGTATTAAATTCAAAAAAGCCTAAGAATCAATTTTATAAGATTCACAAATTTGCTCATATTAATATTGCAGTCTCAAAGTATATTGAACATCACATATTGAAAGCAGCAAACATTTTAAATACCGCTACTATATATAATGCCTATGATGCTGATTGGAAAGACAAAATATATCCCCTCACACCTGCATTGATTGGGAAGACATATATACTTTATTACGGTAGAATCATAGATTCAGTAAAAGACATTACTTTTTTGATCAATTGTTTTCTTGAATCAAATCTTTGGAAAAAAAACATTTATTTAGTTATTGTGGGAGATGGTCCTGATAAAAATAAACTTGAGCAATATGCTAAAAAGTTTGAAGGGCATGAATTCATACAATTTCATCCATTTACAGTTAATCCTTTCCCGTATATTGCCCATAGCAAATTCGTTGTTTTAACTAGTAAATATGAAGGGTTTCCAATGGTTTTAGTAGAAACCCTATCTCTTGGGGTGCCTGTGGTTTCATTAGACATTGTATCTGGCCCAAATGAAGTTATAGAACATAATAAAAATGGACAATTAATTTCAAATAGAAATAAAGATGAATTTATAAAAGCCATGACTTTGATGTTCGAAGACGTTAATTTATATGAAAGATGCAAGAAGAACACAAAATTATCGGTCGCTCAATTTGCTAAAGATAAGATTGCAAAGCAATGGGAGAATATATTGAGAAATGATATCTAAAAATGAATTCCATAGAAAAAAGTGGGAAGAAATTACAATCAAATGAAACAAACAGAATTAAACGATATTGAAGAAATAAGCATTCCTAAAATTTCTGATCCAGATGGTAGAGGTAATTTAGCTGTTATAGAAAATAATATTCTGCAATATAAAATTAAGAGAGTGTATTATCTTTATGATATACCCAGTGATGCTACCCGCGGTGGGCATGCACATATTAACTTACGGCAGTCTCTTATAGCCTTAAGCGGAAGCTTTGATGTGGTTTTGGATGATGGTAAAGAAAGAAAGACAATAACGCTTAATAAGCCTAACAAAGCATTGCTAATTCCAACGGGTATTTGGCGAGAGTTGGAGAATTTTTCATCGGGTGCCGTGTGTTTGGTTCTAGCTTCAGAAGTTTATGATGAAGCAGATTATATTAGGGGGTATGAAGATTTTAAATTATTTAAAAACACTTAATTCAATACCTAGGCTTTCAAAACAACTTTTGATAGTATAAGACAGCCTAATTAAAATTGACGGTTGTTTAAGTAAAAGTCTTTGTTTTTTATTCAAATTGCTATAATCAATTTTTTCTTCATACCACTTGAAGTTAGTTTGGTCATTAGCTAGTTTAGATAAAATGGCCATGGAAAATCTGTTTAAATCCATAAATTTCTTCAAAGCAAGGTTTTTGTCTTCCATATCAATATAAGCATCGTATCGCGGTTTATGATTGACGTTCTTTGTTCGATTAGATAAACTCTGCTTGCTATACCTATAAACAACCAGTGATTTATTGATAAATACAACATTATAGTTTAACCCGATTCTGATCCACAGATCTGTATCTTGCCCACTTTTTATGGTTGTATCGTAATTACCTATTTGCTCAAAAACATTTTTATGTAAAACAGTACTTGAGCTAGTCAATATTGTATTAATATAGCTCGCTTCAAAATAATTAAGGAGATAAGTGGCGCCAGACTCTATATTATTTAGAGAGTATGTTGATGGCTTTGTGCTAGTCAACGTTTCAATAGTTACCGCGGTCGCAAATACATTTTCGTTTGGATAAGAATCGATAAGTCTATTGATTGTTTCTAAATAAGTCTTGCTCCATAGATCGTCAGCGTCTAATAGCGCAATATGAGTCCCTGTGGCTTTTGAAATAGCTTCATTTCTACAGGCAGACGCTCCCTTGTTTTCTTGTGAGAAGTACCTTATCTTTTTATTATTTATAGACTTGATAACCGCTTCACTTCCATCAGTTGAACCATCATTCACGATAATGATTTCAAAATCTTTAAAGGATTGAGCCAAAACACTATCAATAGTAGATTTTATTTCTCGTTCTTTATTATAAAGCGGAATAATAACTGAAAAAAAAGTCATCTTACTTTACGGTTGATTAAACAATAGTATCCTAAGCGATAAAAATCGAATAGGATAAGCGAAGGATAGCTAGAGTTAAAATTCATTTCCAGAAAAGGCTTAGTGGTGCGGAAAAAAAATACGACTAATGCATCTAATCTCAATTTTCTAATATAAGCTTGCATTTTAGATAAACTAAATTCTTCTTTAGATAATTTTTCCGATGCAATTAACATGATCAAGTTTTCAATGGCATTTTCTGTTTTCTTAATGAATATATCTGCCTTGTCTTCAGAATCATGTATCACAGGGTTTTCAATATAAGTGATATCGATATCATTTTTCTTAAGATGAGTAAAAAAAAGAACATCCTCGTAACCATAATGAGTGATGCTTTCATCAAAAGGGAACACTGTTACAATAGTTTTCTTAATCATGAAATTTGATGAACAAAAGACCTTACCGTTTTTGAAATTAGACTCCCTTTTTTTAGTATATAGCCATCTTAATTTATAGGGCTTTAATGGCGCTTTTTCTAGAGAGGTCATTCCTCCAATACTAACATCTTTAGAAATAATCTTGAGATAATCTTCTACAAAATTCGTATTTTTAGGGTACGTTCCCGCATCAACAAATAATAGAGATTTATACTGAGCATTTCTAGCCAATAAATTACGGATAGCGCTTCTTCCAATATTAGTTTCTAACTCTTTAAAAGAGCATTTCTCTAAACGGTTAACGTCTTGATTTGTTTTGTTTAAGGGGGATTTCGATCCATCTTCATATGCCAAAATTTCAAAAGGAATTTTGCATAACTGACATTGAGCATAAAGTTCTTCAACTAATGGTACAATGTTGTATTTATAAACCGGGATGAGTATCGAAAGCATGATATGGTATTGTAACTCAAAAATAACCCTTTAAACCATTTAGGTCAATTTAAAATGAAGACTTTGTAAACTTCAGTTACGCTTTACTTACCAAAATAAAACGATGAGAGCTTTAGTTGTATAATTGATGCTCTTCTAAATTTCAGCTTAATACTTTGTGCTGATTTCAAAACCTTTCATTTGGCAGAAAAATAAATTTATGCGACAGCTATTTCCGCTGTACCACTTCAAAAACCTTATTCTCATCGCACTTTAAGGTCTTGCTAGGGTATTTCAGTAAAAGCGCATAATCGTGAGTGGCCATAAGAATGGTATTTCCATTGTTGTTGATGTCTCGCAATACTTCCATAACCTCAATACTGGTTTGAGGATCTAAGTTTCCTGTAGGCTCATCGGCCAGGATCAATTCAGGCTCATTAAGTAAGGCACGGGCAATAGCAATACGTTGTTGTTCTCCACCAGAAAGTTCGTGCGGAAATTTAAAGCCCTTGGTTTTCATGGCAACTTTATCCAACACTGTTTCAATACGCTCTTTGATCTTGTTTTTCTCTTTCCAACCTGTAGCTTTAAGAACAAATTCTAGGTTTTGATTGATGGTACGGTCTGGCAACAATTTGAAATCTTGAAACACAATGCCCAACTTTCGTCTTAAAAACGGAATGTCATTTTCCTTCAAGGTTCTAAGGTCATAATCTACAATTTGACCTTCGCCTTCTGTAAGTTCTAAATCGCCGTAAAGCGTCTTCATAAAACTACTTTTGCCACTTCCGGTTTTACCAATTAAGTATACAAAATCGCCTTTCTGCATTTCAAAATTAACTTGAGATAGTACCATGCTGTCGCCTTGATAAATAGCGACATCCTTTAATTTTAAGACAGTTTGAGACATAGAAAATGAGAAGCAGTTTGTTGAATGTTGTAAATGTATTGTTATAAAGTCAAATTCCAAAAGAATAGAATCTGAAATCCTATGGTTAATGTCAATCTATCCTCGCAGATAAAGAATAATTATAATGCTCTTTTAAAGTAGGGTCGACACCTCAGCGCAAACAAACTCTAAGAAACGCTCATCTTCTGTGGTGAATGGATCTGGAGTATTAGAATCAATGTCAATTTGGCCAATATTTTCGCCGTTTACAAAGATAGGGATCACAATTTCTGCCTTTACCGTGATGCTACACGCAATGTAATTATCTTGTGCAGAAACATCTGGTACCACGAAATTTTTGTTAGATACCGCCACTTGACCGCAAATGCCCTTTCCAAAAGGAATGATGTCATGATCTGTAGGTGCCCCAACATAAGGACCTAATTTAAGCTCATTTTTGTCGCCATTTTTAAAATAAAAACCAACCCAATTGTAATGTGCAATGTTAGTTTCTAGTAATTTACAGATCCCCAAGAGTTTTTCGTCCCTGTTTAATCCTTGATTGGTGATGATGGTGCTTACTTGCGATTTGAGATCGTTAAAAGTCATATATGCCATAAATTTTGGTAAAAGTATTTAAAAAGTAGGATTGGCAATTTCATTTTATATAATTTTAACTCAATGAAACGCGGTATCAATTGAAGGCACTTTTTATTAAATATAAATCTGTAGTAAAGTTTATCCTTACCTTTCTTGCGGTTTATTTTGTCTTATCATTTGCTTATAAGTTATATCTGGATTTTTCTGATGGATCTACCTATTACCCAGATTATATAACAAATCTTGTTGCCGTGCAGAGCGATGCACTTTTGGATAGCTTTGGCTATAATGCTCAAGTAATACCGCATCCCGATGAGCCATCGATGAAGGTGATTGTGAACGGTAAATACGTGGCTAGAGTTATTGAGGGTTGCAATGCAATAAGTGTAATCATTCTATTTTTATCCTTTATTATTGCATTTGCAGGTAAGTTCAAAACCACTTTTTTTTATATGATATCCGGCAGCGTTATGATATATACGGTAAATTTATTTCGCATCGTAATCATAACAATAGGACTCTATCATTATCCTTGGCGGCGAGATATTTTGCACGTCGTCATCTTTCCTATGCTTATTTACGGAATGGTTTTTTTACTGTGGATGTTTTGGGTTAATCGATTCTCAAAGGTAAATAAACGACATGCGTAGACCCATCAACTTCATACTGTTGGGTGTTCTTTTTACACTCCTTGTGATGATTCGTTTCTTTGAGATGGATTTGTTTTATGATCCCTATTTGCTATTTTTTCAAAACGATTACCTCTACATGGATTTTCCAAATAGGGAAGTGCTCAAACTCACCTTACATACAAGCCTTCGCTACTTTTTGAACTCATCGATTTCTTTGGGGATTCTATATCTGGTTTTTAAGGAGGTTTCCATTGTCAAGTTTTCTGCGATCTTTTATGGTTTGGCCTATGTGATCTTGATTTTAATATTTCTTTACTTTGTGATCAACCCGCGGCAAGAAGATTACTATTTGTTTTTCAATTTTAGACGTTTCCTTATACAGCCTATATGCTTACTGCTCTTGTTACCAGCATTTTATTATTACAAATTAAGGCGATAGCGTATTAATATTTCCTAAAATTAAGAGTTCCTTCAATCATTTTAGTTAAATTTGTAATTGTATGAATGGAATGTTACATAAAAGTTTTTCTGTAGTTATGGCGCTCATTGTGTTGTGCTCTACGGTGTCTTTTACCGTACAGACCCATTTCTGCGGAAAGAGGCTCGTTGATATGTCTGTCTTTAACAAGGCAGCAACTTGTGGCATGGAGCTGCAAAAAGGATCAACGGCGAACAGTTGTGAGTTTAGCAAGAAAAATTGTTGCAATGATGAACAGGTCATCGTAAAAGGACAAGATCAACTACAATTATCTTTTGAAGATTTTAGCTTTGAACAACAGCTATTTATTACCACCTTTATTTATAGCTATCATGACTTATTTGAAGATGCAACTACGCATAAAGCATCTTTTGGGGATTATCCGCCTCCCTTCTATGAACAGGATATACAGGTACTCTACCAGACTTTTTTGATTTAATATATTAAATGTTAAGAATGAAAGCCCATCAGCACTGCTGATATGGGCTTAATATGTGTTTACGATGTATTGTAAAACACTTTTTATCATTTAATAATTATCAATATGCTCAATAAAGGCATCAAATTCCTTATAGAAAACAAACTGATTGCAGTACTCTTACTCGTACTATTTGTGGGTTGGGGTGTTGTAACTGCGCCATTTAATTGGGACACTGGTATTTTACCTACAGATCCAGTTGCAGTTGATGCTATTCCCGATATTGGCGAAAACCAGCAAATCGTTTTTACCAAATGGCAAGGGCGATCTCCCCAAGATATTGAAGATCAAATTACCTATCCGCTTACCACCTCATTGTTAGGCATTCCTGGGGTAAAGACCATTCGCAGCTCCTCTATGTTTGGGTTCTCTAGCATCTATATCATTTTTGATGAAGATATTGAGTTTTATTGGTCCCGAAGTCGCATTCTTGAAAAGCTCAATTCCTTACCTAGTGGTCTATTGCCAGATGGCGTAAACCCAGCTCTTGGTCCAGATGCTACAGGATTGGGACAAATTTTTTGGTATACCTTAGAGGGCCGAGACAAAGAGGGCAATGTAACTGGTGGTTGGGATTTACAAGAACTTCGGAGCATTCAAGATTATTATGTGAAATACGGATTGTCTTCCGCAAGTGGGGTCTCAGAAGTAGCCTCTATAGGTGGTTATGTTCAAGAATATCAGGTTGATGTTGATCCTGAAAAGATGCGACAATACAATATTGGTTTAAATGCCATTGTAAAAGCGGTTAAGGAAAGTAATCAAGATATTGGCGCTCAAACCCTAGAAATCAATCAAGCCGAGTATTTGGTTCGCGGTCTGGGTTATGTAAAGTCTGTTGCTGATATCGAAAATGCGGTGGTTACCTCAGAAAATTTTACGTCTCTAAGAATTAAGGATGTTGCAAATGTGCATTTAGGACCTCAGTCCAGACGAGGAATCTTAGATAAAGAAGGGGCAGAAGTGGTTGGTGGCGTAGTGGTGGCACGATACGGTGCCAATCCTTTAGAAGTTATAAATAATGTTAAAGCTCAAATTACAGAGCTTTCTTCGGGGTTACCCTCAAAGGTATTGTCAGACGGTAGGACTTCGCAAGTTACTATTGTGCCCTTTTATGATCGCGCAGAGCTCATTCAAGAAACGCTCCAAACGCTTAATGAAGCACTCACGCTAGAAATCTTAATTACCATTTTGGTGATTATTGTCATGGTATTCAATCTACGGGCATCCATTCTTATCTCAGGGCTTTTGCCTGTTGCCGTCTTGATGGTTTTTATTACCATGAAACTCTTTAATGTCGATGCTAATATCGTAGCGCTTTCTGGTATTGCCATTGCTATAGGAACTATGGTGGATGTGGGCGTTATACTTGCGGAAAATATGATTCGGCATTTGGAAGATGAGAAATTACGCCTTAACCAAAGCGGTGAAGAATACACCACAAACGAAATTATCTACAATGCAACCGCTGAAGTTTCTGGCGCAATCCTAACTGCGGTGCTTACAACTATAATCAGTTTCATTCCAGTATTTACGATGATAGGTGCTGAAGGTAAATTATTTCGTCCGCTCGCATTTACGAAGACCATGGCACTTACCGCATCTTTGATCATCGCTCTTTTCTTGATACCGCCATTTGCCGCGTTCCTGTTTAAAAAGAGCAATATGATGGAACGCTCTAAATATCTTATCAATGGTGTACTCATTATTCTTGGAATCACAGCAGTAGGTTATGGCTACTGGTTAGGTCTCATTTTGATAGCCTATGGCGTTGTTGCACTTTTGAGCCTGCGGGATATCATCACACCAAAACGAGCTAATCTCATACATATCATCATTTCCTGTATTGCAATCGTCATCTTGCTCGCAGAGTACTGGCGACCACTGGGTTTTGACCGAAGTATCATGATCAATCTGATTTTTGTGTCGCTCATTTGCTTTGGGTTGCTTGGTGTTTTTACTGTATTCCGAAGGTATTATGAACGTATTCTGAGCTGGGCACTTCAAAATCGCTTACTGTTTCTTATAATTCCGACAACAGTTTTGATTTTGGGCATTCTCATTATGCGAGATACAGAAAAGGAATTTATGCCCGCCCTTAATGAAGGCTCCTTTTTATTGATGCCAACTTCTTTACCGCACGCAGGGGCTGAAGAAAATAAGCGAGTGCTGCAACAGTTGGATATGGCAGTGGCGAGCATCCCAGAAATTAAAACTGTGGTTGGTAAAGCAGGCCGAACAGAATCTGCTCTCGATCCAGCACCGCTTTCTATGTATGAAAATATGATTCAGTACAAATCTGAATATATGCGAAACGAGCAGGGAGAGAGACAGCGTTATCGAGTGACCGATGATGGATTATTTGTTTTAAAGAATGATCAGTTTATTATCAATCCAAATAATGAAATCGACGGTACTAATAAATATAAAGCATCACAGCTCAAAACAAATGCAACCCAAAAAGATTTGATTGAAGATAACAATGGTGAGTACTATCGCAATTGGCGCCCAGAGATCAACAGTCCTGATGATATATGGAATGAAATTGTAGCGGTAACCAAGTTTCCTGGAGTAACATCTGCACCAAAACTCCAACCTATTGAGACACGGCTCGTGATGTTACAAACAGGCATGCGTGCGCCTATGGGAATAAAAGTGAAAGGTCCCGATTTAAGAACAATAGAAGCCTTTGGACTAGAATTAGAAGAAATTTTAAAGAAAGCAGAAGGCGTTAAAGAGCAAGCTGTTTTTGCAGATCGAATTGTAGGTAAGCCATATCTGCTTATTGATATAAAACGTGAGCAATTGGCACGTTACGGTCTCTCCGTTATGGATGTTCAGGAAGTTTTGGAAGTGGCCGTTGGCGGCATGCCTCTCACTCAAACAGTAGAAGGGCGTGAGCGCTATAGCGTAAGAGTACGTTATCCGCGCGAGTTACGAGCAAATCCAGAGGATTTAAGGCGTATTTATGTTCCTGTAAATAATGGAAACCCTGTTCCTTTAGGAGAATTGGTGGATATCAGATATGAAAAAGGTCCTCAGGTGATCAAAAGTGAAGACACGTTTTTGATTGGTTATGTGCTTTTTGATAAGCGGGATGGATTTGCCGAAGTAGAGGTTGTAGAAAATGCGCAGGCACTCATTCAGAAGCATATTAATGACGGAGAGCTACTAGTTCCTCAAGGCGTAAGCTATCGTTTTACTGGTACTTATGAGAATCAACTTCGTGCAGAAAAGACGCTTTCCGTAGTTGTGCCATTGGCCTTACTGATTATATTTTTGATTTTATATTTCCAGTTTCGCTCAGTAGCGACCTCGCTCATGGTGTTCTCCGGAATTGCTGTAGCATTTGCAGGTGGTTTTATTATGATATGGCTTTATGGCCAAGATTGGTTCTTTAATTTTAGTTTGTTTGGAGAGAACATGCGAGAACTTTTTAACATGAAAACCATTAATTTAAGTGTTGCGGTTTGGGTTGGGTTTATAGCGCTGTTTGGTATTGCAACAGATGATGGCGTGGTTATGGCCACTTATCTCACCCAAACGTTTGATAAGGAAAATACTACAGATAAATCCGGAATCAGACGAGCAACTCTAGAGGCTGCAGGTAAGCGCATTAGACCATGTTTAATGACTACGGTAACCACCATTCTGGCGCTCTTACCGGTGCTTACTTCTACGGGCAAAGGCAGTGATATTATGATCCCAATGGCGATACCTATTTTTGGTGGGATGGTCATTGATATCACGTCGTATTTTTTGGTGCCAGTGCTTTATAGCTGGAAAAAAGAATACCAACTTAAAAAAGCCAGCAAATGAAAAACATAAAAATTATAGCCTGTATTATGTTTGTTTCTGCGGTAGCACAAGGGCAGCAATTGCAATCTTACATCGCGGAGGCAATAAAAAATAATCCTGAAATTCAAGGGTTTGAATTGCGATATAACATTTCCGAAGAAAAAGTAAATGAAGCCAATTGGTTTCCTAATACAGAGCTTAGTGCTGGTTATTTTATAAGTACACCAGAGACTCGAACTGGGGCACAACGAGCGCGCATAGGAGTTAAACAGATGCTACCTTGGTTTGGGACCATAACCGCTAGAGAAGACTATGCCTCTGCAATGGCCGAAACAGATTACGTAGCGCTCACGATTGCAAAACGGAAACTGATGCTCGCTGTAGCCGAGAGGTACTATGAGCTTTATGAGATACAGGCAAAGCAATTGGTGCTAGAGGAGAATATACAGCTTTTACAAACCTATGAGCGTTTGGCACTCACCTCTGTTGAGGTTGGTAAAGCATCTGCAGTGGATGTATTGCGCTTACAGATACGGCAGAATGAGTTGCAACAAGAGCAAGAGCTGCTCATTGAATACTACCAATCTGTAAAAACCGTCTTCAACAACTTGCGCAATCGTGATGCCAATAGTGTTATTAAAGTTCCTACGGAAATAGAAGTCCCAGATGAAGATTCTATATACGCTAAAGAGGCCTTGTCATTACATCCAGAATTACTTAAATACGATAAGTTATATGAATCTATAGTTCAGTCTGAATCACTTAATCAACGAGAAAGCGCTCCAATGTTAGGTTTTGGTATAGATTATATTCCCGTAAGTGAAAGAACCGATATGAATCCCATTGATAACGGCAAGGATATATGGATGCCAATGCTGTCTTTATCTATTCCTGTGTTCAATAAGAGATACAAATCCATTTCAAGACAGAACAGCCTCCGTCAGCAAGATATTGAAACTCAAAAAGAGCAACGTCTAAATGTGTTGGAATCTGCTTTTGCAGAAGCAATATCGCAACGTAATCAAGCACGAATCAAGTACCATACGCAAGAAAAGAACTTAAAGCAGGCTAAAGATGCTGAAGCAATTTTGATTAAAAATTATGAAACGGGTACCATAGACTTTAATGACGTGCTAGATATTCAAGAGTTACAATTAAAATTTCAGCTCCAGCAAATTGAAGCAGTGAGAATCTATTTCTGGCAGTCTGCCATAATTAATTATTTAATAAAGTAAGCGATGACTAATTTTTTAAAACAATGGGGCGAAGCAGCCTATACCACAACCGGGTTTTTCTGGATGGCATTGTGGGCGTTTATCTTGGGCTATATCATTAGTAGTATGATTCAAATATTTGTAACCGAAAAACGGATGCAAAAAGCCATGGGAGAAAATGAACGAAAAAGTGTTTTGCTAGGCACATTTTTCGGTTTTATAAGTAGCTCCTGTAGTTTTGCGGCTTTGGCATCTGCAAAATCTATCTTTAAGAAAGGAGCAAGTTTTTTGTCATCTATTGCTTTTCTATTAGCCTCTACAAATCTGGTCATAGAGTTGGGGATTATTATTTCCATCTTTTTGGGTTGGCAATTTGTGGTCGGTGAATATGTAGGCGGTATTTTATTGATAGGGATTTGTTGGATACTCATTAAGCTGATCAACCCTAAGAAATTAATAGAAAAAGCAAGAAAAAATCTTGAAAGCCAAGAAGATGATGATGCCGATGATGGGAAGGATTGGAAAAAGCAGATTCAAAAAGAAGACAGCTGGGCCCGTGTCGCTAAAAAATACAAGATGGAGTGGCAGATGGTCTGGAAAGACGTCACTGTCGGGTTTACTATAGCTGGTATTGTAGCGGCTTTTGTTCCAGATGCTTTTTTTGAAACCTTATTTATCAATAGTGGTCAAGGCAATACCGATTTTTCATTTCTCGAAATCTTAGAGCATGTACTTGTTGGGCCTATCGCTGCATTTTTAACGTTTATTGGCTCCATGGGTAATATTCCTTTAGCGGCACTTTTGTTTGGTAAAGGAGTCAGTTTTGCTGGAGTTATGGCATTTGTTTTTAGTGATTTGGTAGTCTTTCCGGTGTTACGGATCAATGCCCGATATTACGGTTGGAAAATGTCACTATTTATTTTATTCCTTTTATTTACAGCCTTAATAGGCGCTTCATTGGCTTTACATTATGCGTTTGATTTGTTCAGTATGTTGCCAGACCCATCTCAAGTGAAAATTAAGGATAGCGACTATTTTAAAGTAGATTATACCTTCTTTTTAAATCTGGTCTTTTTGTCCATTTCGGGATATCTTATTTATCTCGGTTTTTTCAAAAAGAAAGATGTCAATCATCAAATGAGTGAGATGGCGCCCAAAAGCCAGTTGCTGGAGAGCATTTTAAAATACGCAGCCTTTTTATGCTACATCTGGTTAGTAGGAGGTTTACTAGTAAAATTCTTTGTGCAATGATTAGGGGTATTAAATTGGTAATGTTATGCTCATTATGTTTCATGACATCTTGTAAAAAAGAGGGTTTGGATACATCTGTGCACTTTTATGGAGCACTTAAAACCATGATGTCTGGAGATTTAAAGGCTACTGTTGCGCTAGATTCTATTTCAAAAAAAGAACATCTATATGCTTTGGGTGCTGCTGAAAACTTAAAGGGTGAGATTCAAATTTTGGATGGTGAAGTATCGAATTCTTTTGTAAAAAACAACGAAATTCAAATAGAAAATACGACCAAGGGCAAAGCAGCCTTATTAGTATATGCTCAAGTTCAAGATTGGATAAGTTTAAGTATTCCAAAGTCTATTGACACCAAAAAGCATTTAGAAGCCTTTGTTTTTGAAAAAGCAGAAGCATTGGGGATTGCGACTGAAGATCCGTTTCCATTTTTGATTGAAGGTGAAATTTCGAAATTACAGTGGCATGTCATCGATTGGCCAGAACAAGATATGGTGCATACACATCAAAAGCATCAAGAGTCTGGTTTAAACGGTTCGTTCAGTAATGAGCAAGTTAAGATTCTAGGTTTTTATTCAGAAAAGCATAAGACCATATTTACACATCACAGTACCAATATGCATTTGCATTTTATTACCGATAAGCTGTCTATTGCCGGTCATGTTGACGATGTTATAGTAGGTCATCATATGATTATAAAATTTCCAAAACAATGACACATAACTATAGAATAGAAGGGATGACCTGCAATGGTTGTCGCAGTCACGTTGAGCAGACACTTTCAAAAGTTGATGGTGTAAAGCAGGCCTCGGTAAATCTTGAAAAGGCAGAAGCTACCATTGAGATGGAAACGCATATTTCAATTAAAAGGTTTCAAAAAGCACTTCAAAATGATGGGGGAGCTTATTTCATCCATAAACCAGGAGCTCAGCAGAAGCATCAAAATTCAGTAAAAAAGAAACAAGCAACATCTACGGAAAAAGGAACGGGTACGTTCTATTGCCCAATGCATTGCGAAGGCGACAAAACCTACGATAAACCAGGCGATTGTCCAGTCTGTGGAATGGATTTGGTAGAAGAGCAAAATCTTGCTGTTACAACTTCAGAACAATGGACCTGCCCAATGCACCCAGAAATCGTGAAAGAGGAAGCTGGAGCCTGCCCCATTTGCGGAATGGATTTAGTCCCAATGGAAGCAGATCGTTCAGCCGAGGAGAAAACCTATAAAAAGTTACTCAAGAAATTTTGGGTAGCTATGGCTTTTACGCTTCCTATTTTCATCATCGCGATGAGTGAAATGCTTGCAAACAATCCGTTATATGAGATCATGGCGCAAAAATGGTGGAACTGGATTCAGTTTGGGCTATCCATTCCGGTGGTATTTTTCGCAACATGGATGTTTTTTGAACGGGCATTCCGAAGCATTAAGACTTGGAACCTCAATATGTTTACACTTATAGGCATTGGATCTGGTGTGGCTTGGACCTTTAGTTTCTTCGGAATGTTGTTTCCAGACTTTTTTCCAGAGCAATTCAAAACCGATTCTGGTGCAGTACACGTTTATTTTGAAGCAGCTACCGTAATACTCACATTAGTGTTAATGGGTCAAGTATTGGAGGCACGTGCGCATAGCAAGACCAATTCCGCAGTAAAAGAATTGTTAAAGCTTGCACCAAATAAAGCCATTAAAGTAGTTAACGGAAATGAAGAGGAAGTTTCTATTGATGCCATTCAAAAAGGCGATATCCTTCGCGTAAAACCAGGCGATAAGATACCGGTAGATGGTATCATTACTGAGGGGCAAACTACGGTTGATGAATCGATGATTTCAGGAGAACCCGTCCCAGTAAATAAATCTGAAGAAGATCAGGTTCGTAGCGGTACAATCAATGGTAACCAGTCTTTTTTGATGAAAGCCGAAAAAGTAGGGAGCGATACCCTGCTTTCGCAAATCATACATATGGTAAACGATGCCAGTCGTAGTCGTGCACCCATTCAGAAATTAGCGGATACGGTTTCTGGATATTTCGTACCAGTGGTCGTGGGCATTTCAATCATCACTTTTGTGATTTGGGCCATTTGGGGCCCAGAGCCATCTTACGTCTATGCTCTTGTAAATGCTATTGCTGTATTAATTATAGCTTGTCCCTGCGCCTTGGGTCTTGCGACGCCTATGTCTGTGATGGTGGGCGTGGGTAAAGGTGCTCAGAATGGAGTACTTATCAAGAATGCCGAAGCTTTGGAAAAAATGGATAAGGTGGACACGCTTATTGTCGATAAAACAGGAACCATTACAGAAGGGAAACCAACCGTTGAGAAAATAGGTGTTTTTGGAAATCATCTCGAAAAGGAGATTGTACGTCTTATAGCATCACTAAATAGTTCCAGCGAGCATCCACTTGCCGAAGCTACCGTAAAATTCGGAAAGGAGCAGAAAGCTGAAATATCAAAAACCGAAAAATTCAGCGCCGTTACAGGAAAAGGAGTTGAGGGAACCGTGGATAGTAAAAAGCTCGATTTAGGAAATGCCAAAATGATGGCCTATGCCAAGGCTAAGATTTCTTCAGATATGGAAACTGAAGTTCAAGCCTTTCAAAAACAAAGCAAAACCGTATCTTATTTAGCTATTGATGGTCAGGTTTCTGGATATGTTGTGATTGCCGATAAAATCAAAGAGACAAGTGCTCAAGCCATAAAAGAACTACAAGCCAAAGGTATTGCGGTTGTTATGCTTACGGGCGATAATCACGATACCGCCCAAGCAGTAGCCAGTGAACTCAATCTTACCAACTTTAAAGCAGGGATGCTCCCTGAGGATAAACTGGAAGAGGTTAGCAAACTACAAGAACAAGGTAAAATAGTAGCCATGGCGGGAGATGGTATTAATGATGCACCTGCACTTGCTAAAAGCGATGTAGGCATCGCAATGGGCACAGGAACCGATGTAGCCATAGAAAGTGCCATGATTACATTGGTCAAAGGAGATTTACACGGAATCGTAAAAGCCCGACATCTCAGTGAGGCTGTAATGGCAAATATCAAACAAAACTTATTTTTTGCATTGGTCTACAATACCATTGGCGTCCCAATTGCGGCGGGTGTGTTATTTCCGTTTTTTGGGATTCTCTTATCGCCTATGATTGCGGCCCTGGCCATGAGTTTTAGCTCGGTTTCGGTTATTGCCAATGCGCTTAGATTAAGAACAAAATCAATTAATTGAAAACTAAAAAGTCATTAGAAATGAATTCAAAAGGACACAATCAAGACGAAATAAAAAAAGGAAATTACTCAAAGTTCGTAGGGATGCTTGTGACATCCTTTATAGCAATGTATATCACAATGTATTTGAATACGTATGCCATAGACCACGTATATTTCAGTCTAACACGGTTTTATATGAGCTGTTTGGGTATTGCTGCAATGGCCATTATTATGTTTGTTGCAATGCGAAATATGTATCAAAATAAAAAGAAAAATATTGCCATAGTTTTAGGGAGTATTATTCTATTTGTTAGTGCATTAGGATTGGTGCGTGACCAAAAATCAACTGTGGGCGATGTACTCTGGATGAAAGCTATGATTCCACACCACTCTATAGCAATTTTAACGAGTGAGCGGGCAGATATCAAAGATCCAGAAGTAAAAAAATTGGCGAATGATATCATAGAGGCTCAAAAGAAAGAAATTGAAGAAATGAAAGTCATGATAGAGCGTCTTCAAAATGAAAATTCAAAATGATGAATAAAAACAGTTTATATATTATAATAGCTTTAGTTGTAGGTCTCTTGGGCGGATGGCTCATTTTTGGAGGTGCTTCAGATCATGAGGAATCAGACCGTCACACTGAGGAATTAGAAAGTAATCAACTATGGACTTGCTCTATGCACCCGCAAATTATGAAGTCTGAGCCAGGAGATTGCCCCATTTGCGGAATGGATTTGATTCCTGCGGAAACAGACACAGAAGGTCTTGCTGCAAATGAAATAAGAATGACCGACAATGCCATGGCGCTAGCAAATATTCAAACCACAATAGTAGGGGGTGACTCAACGTCTCAAGAGGATGGAAGCATTTCTCTTTCTGGAAAAATTGCTACAAATGAAGAAAACAATTCGGTGCAAGCCAGTTATTTTGATGGTCGTATTGAGCGATTGAACGTCAATTATGAAGGGCAAACCGTTAGTAAAGGCCAGCTTTTAGCAACTATTTATGCTCCAAATTTAGTAGCCGCACAACAGGAACTTATTACAACATCAGCGTTAAAAGAGTCTCAGCCGGCGCTTTATAAGGCCGTTCGTAACAAATTGAAAAACTGGAAGCTCTCTGAACGTCAAATTGATGCCATTGAATTTTCAGGAAAAACAACTGAGAATTTTCCAGTTTACGCCACTGTATCTGGCACGGTTTCAGAAGTTATGACCGCAGAAGGAGATTATGTAAAGCAAGGTCAGCCTATTGTAAAGTTGAGTAATCTCAATTCGGTTTGGGCAGAATTTGATGCTTATGAGCAACAAATTTCCGAAGTAAAAAAAGGTCAAGATATTCTTATCATTCCAAATGCATATCCCAATCAAACTTTTGAGGGTAAGATTTCATTTATTGATCCCATTCTTAGCAACTCAAAAAGAACGGTTACAGTTAGGGCGACCATCCAAAATAAAGACGAGTTATTTAAACCAGGAATGTTTGTTACTGGTAAAATAAAAACAACAATGACATCTAAACCAGATGTATTGCATATTCCTGCAAGCGCAGTGATGTGGACGGGAGAACGATCTTTGGTTTACGTCAAGACAAATCCAAATGAGCCAGTTTTTGAGATGCGTGACATTACTATTGGTAATCGTAATGGAGAAAACTATGAGGTTGCTTCTGGTCTGCAACAAGGCGAGGAAATCGTTACTAACGGTGCGTTTACGGTAGATGCGGCGGCACAATTACAAGGTAAAACATCTATGATGAACCAAACAGCAACCACTAAGGAAGACTCTTCAATACTTACTGAAATGAAACTGGTGTTTCCAAAAGGTTTTTCTCAAAGCTTTGAACAGGTTATGATATCGTATTTACAAATGAAGGATGCTTTTGTTGCTGGTAACAGTAGTCAAGTGTCACAGTTTGCAAACACAGCGGCAACGCAATTAGAATCCTTTGAGACCAGCACTTTAGGAGCAATGGAAAAAATGCATCTTAAGCAAAGCTTAAAACTATTAAAAGAGATTTCCAGTACAGAGAACTTGGAAGCGCAACGCGCTGATTTCGTAAAATTCAACGAACAACTCATTCCAATAGCGATGAATGTAGAGGGGAACGGCGAGGTGCTTTACCTTCAAAAATGCCCGATGGCAAATAATAATAAGGGCGCACTTTGGTTAAGTCACGAAAAGGAAATACGAAATCCATATTTTGGGGACGCCATGTTAACCTGTGGAGAAATACAAAGAGAAATAGAGTAATAATTAATACTAAATTTTAAAATCATGAAACATTTAATTTTAAGCGCGGCGGTAATGGCTGCAATCACATTGACAAATTGTAAAGAAGCTCCAAAAGAGAGCGTAGAGGTTGAAAAAGAAGCTCTTATGGAGACGCCTAAAGAGATGGCTATGGCCGATGTGAGTTTTGGTGTACGCGGAAATTGCGGGATGTGTAAATCAACCATCGAAGAAGCGGCCGGAAAAGTTGACGGTGTTGCTAAAGCATCATGGGATGTTGATCAAAAGAAAATTGACGTCTCTTTTGATGAAAGTAAAACAGATGTCTTAGCCATTCATAAGGCGATTGCGGCATCTGGTTACGATACAGAAAAAATGGCTGGAGATGAAGCGGCTTATAATGAACTTCCTGGGTGTTGTAAGTACGATCATGATATAGAGATGAATCAGGATGGATCTACTGAAGAATAAAATATTCTAGTAAAATAAATAACATATCATCAGCAACGCGGGGGTTCTAGTGTAAAAACCTATAGCTCCTGTTATGTATGATTGTAAACGGATAATTTTTTGTAAATGATAGAAAGATCAAGAAGAACTCAAGCCAATAAAAACCTCAATCTGTTTTTGTTGGCCTTGTTGTTCCCCTTAATACTGATATCCCAAGATGTTTTAAAAGGTCAAGTTGTAGAGCAGGGCAACGGTCAAGAATGGCCTTTAGTGGGTGCCAATGTGTTCTGGCTAGACACTGCTGTGGGAGCTGTGACTGATATTAATGGTGAATTTGAAGTGTCTTACAAAGCAGACTATTCTAAATTGATCATCAGTTACGTGGGCTATAAGACAGATACCATAACGGTTACTCAGCCAAAGTACATTAAACATAAATTACAGCCTAAAGGAGATCTTGATGAAGTAACAATTACTTCCAGAAATCAGGCCACCTCCAAATCCTATTTGAGCGCTCAAAACATCACTACCGTAAGTAGTGATGAGCTTTTAAAAGCAGCATGTTGTAATCTCTCAGAAAGTTTTGAAACCAATCCATCGATTGATGTCAATTTTGCAGATGCCGTTACTGGAACAAAGCAGATAAGAATGTTGGGTCTAACCAACAAGTATATCTTAATCACTACCGAGAATATACCATCAATACGGGGTGCTTCTCAGGCGTATGGGCTTAGTTTTATTCCTGGAACCTGGGTAGAGAGCATCCAGATTACAAAAGGAGCAGGAAGTGTGGTCAATGGGTTTGAAAGTATTGCGGGGCAAATTAATACAGAATTGAGAAAACCTTCTACAGATGATCGCTTATTTGTTAATCTGTATGCCGCCAATAGTCAACGTCTAGAATTGAATACGCACATCAATACTAAAATCAGTAAGAGATGGGATACGGGACTTTACGTTCATGGAAGCACGTTGCAAGAAAAACATGATGTCAATAATGATGGGTTTTTAGATATGCCACTTTACAATCAAATTAATGTAATGAACAGATGGCAATATACCGATCAAGAACATGGTTTTGTGAGCTTTATTAACGTACGTTATTTAAACGATGCAAAGCAATCTGGTCAAATGGATTTTGATCCAGAAAACACCAACCTAGGCGGAAATGGGATGATCTTGAATGCGCCGCTACCCAATGGGCAGGATTTTGAAGCTTGGGGTAGCGAGGTAAACACCGAGCGCTTTGAAATGTCTGGGAAATTTGGATACGTCAATCCAGATATTCCTTGGCAAAGTCTTGGCGTCCAGATGGCCTGCAGTAGTCATAATCAAAATTCTTATTTTGGATTAAACACCTATGATATTAACCATAATAGTTTGTATTCTAACGTGATCTACAATTCGATCATCAGTGATTCTAGACATAAAATAAAAACAGGATTGGGCTTTACCTACGATCATTATGATGAGTTGATCAGCAATGAGAGTTTTGAGCGAAGTGAACGATCGGCAGGTGCCTTTTTTGAATATGCTTATGACGATTTAAATAACTTCACCATGACTGCTGGGCTTAGATTTGATACACACAATTTGTTAGGAGAATTTGTGACACCAAGATTGCACATGCGCTATACGCCTTGGGAAAAGGCAGCACTAAGGGCCTCTGTAGGTAGAGGGAAGCGGAGTGCTAATATTTTTGCTGAAAATCAGAGCATGTTTTCCACGTCAAGAACGATTTCTATTTTAGGCGGAAATGGACCTATCTATGGATTGGATCCTGAAATTGCTTGGAATTATGGCATCTCTTTTCTTCAAGGTTTTAATCTCTTCGGAAGAAAAGGCGATGTGGCCCTGGATTTCTATAGAACCGATTTTAAGAATCAAGTAGTGGTCGATTGGGAACAGGTCAATCAAGTTCGTTTTTATAATTTAGAGGGAGACAGTTATGCTAACAGTTTTCAAGTTGAGGTCAATTATGATGTATTTGATCGTTTTACGATACGTGGTGCTTATAAATATTATGATGTGAAGACCAGCTATCAAACAGGTAAGCTGATGAAGCCCTTGGTGCCAAAGCACAGAATTTTTGCCAACCTATCTTACCAGACTAAGATGGATGCGCGTCTGTCTCAATGGAAATTTGATCTTACCTACAATTGGTTAGGAAAACAAAGGTTTTCTTCTACAGCCTTAAATGCTCCAGAATTTAGACTTCCAGAATATTCGCCTACCGTGGCCACTTTAAATGCTCAGGTCACCAAAGTATTTTCCTCAAAATTTGAAATGTATCTGGGCGGAGAGAATATTACCAATTTGAGACAGAACAACCCCATATTAGATGCAAACAATCCCTTTGGACCAAATTTTGATACTACTTTTGTTTATGGTCCTATATTTGGCAGTATGTATTATGCTGGATTACGATATAAAATCAAATAACAAGACCCCGAAAATTAATTAGGGATACAACTTAAAAATTTATATAAATGAAATGGATACCAATGATTAAAAACGCAATTTTAATAGTTTTGATTACTATGGCAGGAACCGTTTATGCACAAGATAAAAACGCAAAAGCTTCTATAGAAGTTGATGGCGTGTGTACCATGTGCAAAGAGCGTATAGAAAAAGCGGCGATACGCACTAAGGGTGTAAAATATGCCAATTGGGATGTGAGTACTCACGAGCTCAAACTTATTTATGACGAGCGTAAAACCAATGTGGATAGTATCTCTAAAAGTGTAGCGGCAGTAGGGCATGATACAAAAAAATTAAAGGCCACAGAAGCAGCATACAACTCGGTTCATCCGTGTTGCAGATACCGTGAAGAAAACGTAAAAGAAGACCATAAATAAGTGCTATTTATTTTAGTTAATTATTTCTTAAGATGAGAATAATCAATAAGCTTTCCATGGTACATTTACTTAAGATTTTAATTTAAATCGTAAACTACAATGGCACAATCTAAGCAAGGTGGTAAGCCTCAAGCAGCTAAAGCTCCTCAAAAGCAAGCAGCTAAAAAGGCACCTCAAGCTACTCCTAAAAAGAAGTAGGCTTGTGGATAAATCCTAATCAAACGAATAGTAAAATGTTCTTTAAATTAGGTGGTTTGGTCAAGCTGAGTGTTTGATATAACCGTTTCGCTTAGGGTTTTTGGAAAGTGAGTATGAAGAGGAACAATAAGCTAGAAACAAAAGCAATATTAAGTAGTTTAAGAAACGACTAGATATTGTCAAAAAAACTAAAAAATCAAAAAAAAAACGCTTCGTTATTGGATAAATAACGAAGCGTTTTTGATTTTGTAATGTTGAGTTGTATTTACGTTTTGCGCTTAGTTATAAAACAGAACTATTTTCATTTAGGTAAATCTAACGCGGCTTCTGTTTTATTTCTATTTGGCAAAACCTTATATAAATTCAGGTCTTATTCTTCTTCCTTTCGGAATCGTTTCATGCGAAAAATAATATTCAAATAATAACGATCCTGCTCCAGAAGCACTGAATAATGATGAAGTATTACGTTTCACTTGAACTAAGTAAGTTGAAACTATTAATTTTGATGACGGTAAAATCACAGATATACAATACAGTTGTGATTCGCCACAGCCTTTAACCTGCTAAGGCTATAGCGTACTTTAATTGCTTGTGATTATGAGTTATAGGTGTTAATTTAGTTCTTTCTCAATAGCAGAAATTAATAGATCACAGCTAACAACTCCATCTTGCGTAGCTTTCTTTTTATCTCTAAAAGTTGTGTTTAGGGCACGCACAATGTTTTTTAATTTGATCTCATCAGAAAAAGGTGTTTTACCAACCATGAGTTGATCGTAATCTGCATAATTAATCATGTAATTGCCTAAATAATCCTTTATCAAGCTCGTGTGTCTAACATACACATCAAGAATTTCATCATAATTAGAATAGTGTCCTTGTATAGATGTCTTAAATTCAAAATCATCAATAAGCTTGAGGTCACCAGAATTTATGAGGGTTTTATAAGTAATATTTTTTGGGTTAAAATTTTCATATTGCAAAATTGTAAAGACGTCATTCATTAAGGTCATGCCACCGTTTTTATTAGTGTTTAGGTAAGGTATAATATCTTGACATTTATTAATTTTCATATCTATGGCAACAATATTTTTATTTAACTGAATTTTATCAGCTTCAATATCACTTTTTAAATTTGTTAAGTACTGCTTTCGAAGTTTATTATTGCTAATGTTATCTGAACATTTATTTATACTAAAAGCAATACTTATCCCAATGATTACGATAATTATTTCTCTTAAAGTGTATTTCCAAGTCGTGTTTTTCATTTTTATAAATGATTAGTTTTCTAAATCTATGAAAATTCTTCAAAAGAAAAGCCTTTGATTATCATCAAAGGCTTTTTCAATTTATTCAATACTCACACATGAGTGAGTAAATTATCTAAGGCGATTTGCCATTACATCATGCCTGGCATTCCGCCACCCATTCCACCTGGCATACCGCCACCGGTAGAGTCTTCTTTGATATCTACTAAGGCACACTCAGTAGTTAATATCATTCCGGCAACAGATGCAGCGTTTTCCAATGCAATACGCGTTACTTTCTTAGGATCAATAATCCCAGCTTTCAACATATCTACATAAGTTTCAGTTTTAGCATCAAAACCAAAATCTTTTTTACCTTCTAATACTTTGTTGATTACAACAGAGCCTTCTCCGCCTGCGTTTTCAACAATAGTTCTTAGAGGCGCTTCGATAGCTCTTGCTACAATTTGAACTCCCGTAGTTTCGTCTAAATTTTCAGTAGTGATTTTTTGTAATACGGTAATCGCTCTTACGAGTGCAACACCACCACCAGCAACAATACCTTCTTCAACAGCTGCTCTTGTAGCATGTAAGGCATCATCAACACGATCTTTTTTCTCTTTCATCTCAACTTCGGATGCAGCACCTACATAAAGTACAGCAACACCACCAGCTAATTTAGCCAAACGCTCTTGAAGTTTTTCCTTATCATAATCGCTTGTAGTTGTTTCAATCTGAGCTTTAATTTGATTCACTCTAGCTTTGATGTCATCACTTTTTCCTTCACCGTTAACAATAGTCGTATTGTCTTTGTCAATGGTTACGTTTTCAGCAGAGCCTAACATGCTCAAATCTGCATTTTCTAAAGAGAATCCTCTTTCTTCAGAAATAACAGTACCTCCAGTTAATATGGCGATGTCCTCTAACATTGCTTTACGTCTGTCTCCAAATCCTGGAGCTTTAACCGCTGCAATTTTTAGACCACCTCTCAATTTATTGACAACTAAAGTTGCCAAGGCTTGACCTTCTACATCTTCAGCAATAATCAATAACGGACGACCAGATTGGGCAACCGGCTCTAAAATTGGAAGAATTTCCTGTAGGTTTGAAATTTTCTTGTCAAACAATAAAATGTACGGATTTTCTAAATCTGCAACCATTTTATCAGAGTCTGTTACAAAGTAAGGCGATAAATATCCTCTGTCAAACTGCATCCCTTCAACAACATCTACGTAAGTATCTGTTCCTTTAGCTTCTTCAACAGTAATAACACCTTCTTTACCAACTTTGCCGAATGCTTTAGCGATTAAATCACCTATAGTTTCGTCATTATTAGCAGAAATAGAGGCAACCTGCTTGATCATTTCTGAAGAGTTACCTACTTTTTTAGATTGCTTTTCTAGATCTTTCACAATGGCTTCAACAGCTTTGTCAATACCACGTTTTAAATCCATTGGGTTTGCACCAGCAGCTACATTTCTTAAGCCCTCTTTTACGATAGCTTGAGCCAATACAGTTGCGGTTGTTGTACCGTCACCTGCTAAATCATTGGTTTTAGAAGCAACTTCTTTTACCATTTGAGCGCCCATATTTTCGAGCTCATCATCTAATTCTATTTCTTTTGCAACGGTAACACCATCTTTAGTAACTTGAGGAGCCCCAAATGATTTACCAATAATAACGTTACGACCTTTTGGTCCTAAGGTTACTTTTACTGCATTTGCCAATGCATCAACGCCACGTTTTAATCCGTCACGCGCTTCAATATCAAATTTTATATCTTTTGCCATTTTGTTTTATTTTAACTTTTAAGGTTTTGGCAGTTGCCAATAGTTGAAAGTTCTTGTGTTTAATAGTTTTAATAGGAAAGATGCTCATGACGGGTAGGCCAAGAGCAACTGCGATTTATACAATCGCCAAGATGTCACTTTCGCGCATCATCAAATAATCTTTACCTTCTAATTTTAGTTCGGTACCAGAATATTTTCCGTAAAGCACGGTATCACCAGATTTTACGGTCATAGGCTCATCTTTAGTGCCTTTGCCAACAGCAACTACTTTACCTCTCTGAGGTTTTTCTTTAGCGTTGTCTGGAATGATAATTCCTGAAGCTGTTTTAGTTTCAGCTTCAACTGGTTCAATAAGAACTCTGTCTGCTAATGGTTTAATGTTTAAGCTCATTTTTATGATAGTTTTTTAATTAAAATTTTACACTATTCAAGGTGCTAAAAATGTGCCAATAGCGGGTAACTGACAAACTTGCAGACTACGTCTAAACAAGGTGAAACAAAAAAAGCCAACTCATAGGAGTTGGCTTTTTAGAGATATAAAAATAGTTATTTTATTTTGTAGAGTCTGCAGGAGTGGCAATATCGTTTGCAGTACTTGGCGTAGAAACCGGAGCAGGCGTGCTCGTTGAAGTTTCGTTACCATTAATAATTTTAGACTCTGTAGTTGCGCCTCCAGCACCTGGAATTGCAAAGTTAGAAGCTAAAATCAACGCCAATAACATTGTTGCCAAGGCCCAAGTACTTTTATCCAAGAAATCTGTTGTTTTCTTAACACCACCCAATTGCTGAGTGCCGCCTCCACCAAATGAAGAAGAAAGTCCGCCACCTTTAGGGTTTTGTACCATAATAACAACCACTAGTAAAAAAGCTACTAGTACGATTAGGATTAAAAATATTGTAAACGTGTTCATTAGTTCTTGGTATTATTTTCTTGTAATTGTTTTACCGCCTTAATTTGGTCTGCAAAGAAACCACTTTTTTCTGGATATTTCAAACTTAAAATTTTATAAGATTGAATCGCTTTATCATAGTTTTTTTGTTCTAAGTAAATGCGTGCCAATGTTTCTGTCATTAGCTCGTCATTACTGGTGTTTGAGACTTTTGTAAGATCTATTTTTGGACTCTCTTTAGACGGAACAATTTTGGGGTTACTCTTCAAAAACTTATTGATTAACTCAAATTTCTGGTCTACGGTGGAGCCGGTCTGTGACGCTTTTTCTTCTTTTTCTTCTTCTTCGGAAACTTTAGATGAAGCTTCTCTTTCAATTGGTTTGAAACTTGTGATCTTTAGCCATTCTGCAAAGGAATGCGTTTCATTTTTGTTGAAATCAAGGGGCTGTCCTAGACTGAGTATCTTTTCTGGCGTTGTTTCAATATTTTGGGTATCGACATTTAAAAGCGGCTCATTAGATGGAACTTCGGGGAGCGGTTTGTTCTCAAAGAGATGAGGGTCTAGAACACCTTCACTATTTTTTATATGCTCTTTAAGGGCATCATCATAAGTGACTTTCTTGTCGATAGAAATATCATCGTGTTCATTAACCTCTATAGACTTAAGATGCTCAGAATTGTGCTTTATGTTAAGAGAGATATTATTTTGATTAAATGCTTCCGAAGTAATATAATCAAAGAGAATGCTACGATCTGTAGTAAAGGCAGCGGTGGTTTTTAGAGCCTGATTGTATTTAAAACTTTGCTTCAATTTTAGACCTTTAAGATGCAGGGCTCTCAAGGCTTGAAAATACGGATAATCATTAAGTGTCTCTTCTAGCTCTGCGGTTTGGGCTTTACTAATGTGCTGCGGATGCTGAAGTAGATATGTGATTTCTTCGGGTTTCAAAATTGCATTACCATTTGGCCAAAGAGGCATTAAATATATCTTGAGTTAAACGCTCAAAAATTTCTTCATGTGCTGTATCTCTTAAATTTCCTGTGAGTAATTCGGCGCCGGCATAATCATAAAAAAATGAAAAGCGTTGCTCAAATTCTTCATCGGGTGTGTTTTTATCGTAAAACCTAACATTTACACTAACGGTCAATCGGTTTTGTGCCGCGGTACTGTTGGCTTGAGCAGTTGTTGGAGAAATACGGTATTCGGTAATTTCACCTTCGTAAACTAAATCCCCGTTTGTAGTAGTTAAAGTAAGGTTGGTTTGGTTTAAGATTAAATCTTGTAGCGCCAAGGTGAAATCTCTGTCAAATCCTGGTTCTATAAGTGATGCCGTGTTTTGAAAGTAATTGACTTGAAAGGTCTCTGTGCCAGGAGCAATCGAAATCCCTGAAAAAGAATAAGGCCCACATCCCGAAATTAAGGGCAAAACACTAAAAAGTAATAAGAATTTGAGCAACTTCATGACAAACAATTTTTACAAATAAACGATAGCAGTATGCTAAAATATAATAAGGACCTCATAAACTTCTCTTAAAGATCATATTGTTTTATTTTTCTATACAAGGTACGCTCGCTTATCCCAAGTTCTGCAGCTGCTAGTTTTCTTTTGCCTTGATGACGTTCTAGTGATTTTTTGATCAACTCAAGTTCTTTGTCATGCAGGGAGAGAGTCTCCTCTTCTTCAACTTCTTCAGCAAAATGATATTTGTCTTTAGCATTGGCTTCAAGTTGTTCTTCCTCTTGTTGAATTTTTTCTGGAATAGATAATACTTCCAGGTCTTCAAATTCTTCAGTATAGCTCTCTTTTTTATGATCACCATAAATTTTTTGAATGAGTCTCTCGTTGTCCTTTTCAACATCATCCACGTTGCCACTCTTCATAAGCTCCATGGTTAACTTTTTAAGATCGTTAAGATCACTCTTCATATCAAAAAGTACCTTATAAAGAATCTCACGCTCATTGCTAAAATCACCTTCAGATTTTGAATTATTTACCACCGCAGGAAGATTATTGCTTCCGCTCGGTAAATAATGGTTTAATGTAGAAGCATCTATGGTCCTGTCTTGTTCTAATACCGAAATTTGCTCAGCCACATTGCGCAATTGTCTAATGTTTCCATTCCAGCGGTGCTTTAGTAGGTAATGCACGGCTTCATCGGTGAGTTTTATAGTGGGCATTTTATATTTGAGCGCAAAATCACTCGAAAATTTTCTGAACAATAAATGAATGTCCTCTTTTCTATCCCTAAGTGGTGGAATATTAATGTCTACTGTACTCAATCTATAAAAAAGATCTTCCCTAAATTTTTCTTTTTGGATGGCCTCAAACATATTGACGTTAGTTGCAGCCACAATGCGCACATTTGTACTTTGCACCTTACTTGATCCTACTTTAATAAACTCTCCGTTTTCTAAGACACGTAATAATCTTACTTGAGTGGTTAAGGGTAATTCTCCAACTTCATCTAAAAAAATAGTACCTCCATCTGCTACTTCAAAGTAACCAGATCTGGTTTGGGTGGCTCCTGTAAAGGCGCCTTTCTCGTGACCAAATAACTCACTGTCAATCGTACCCTCGGGTATAGCACCACAGTTAACAGCAATGTATTTGCCATGTTTTCTGTGGGATAATTGGTGTATAATTTTAGGGATACTCTCTTTACCTACACCACTTTCTCCAGTAACCAATACCGAGATATCAGTAGGGGCAACCTGCATGGCTTTTTCTATGGCGCGGTTGAGCTTGGGATCATTCCCTATAATGCCGAAGCGTTGTTTTATGGTTTGTATACTTTCCATGTTCGTTTTCCGCGAAAGCGAAACTTTTATTTTAATTACTAGTGTATTTTAAATAGCCTCTCCAATCAAGGTCGCGCTGGTGCAATCGGTAATTTTAACCTTGACTAACTCCCCAACTTTATAGTGCTTTTTAGGGAAAACGGCTACAACATTCTGAGAAGTGCGACCGGACCATTCATTGCTTGATTTTTTAGACTCGCGTTCAATTAATACCTCTACTATAGAATTAATATAGGCCTTGGTTCTAATTTCACTGTGCTCACGTTGCTTTTGTACAATTTCGGCCAAACGGCGTTTTTTGACCTCTTCAGGAACATCATCGTCTAATTTTCGTTCAGCCATGGTGCCTGGTCGTTCTGAATAGGTAAACATGTAACCAAAATTATACTTTACGTAATCCATTAGACTTAAAGTGTCTTGATGATCTTGTTCGGTTTCGGTGGGAAAACCAGAAATTAAATCTTGACTAATAGAGCATTCTGGCAATATGCGACGAATGTTATCAATAAGTGCAAAATATTCTTCACGGGTGTGAAGACGATTCATAGCCTTTAGAATACGATTGCTCCCACTTTGCACAGGCAAGTGGATGTGCTTACAGATGTTTTTATAAGCAGCCATAGTCTCAATCACATCTAAGGTTAAATCTTGTGGATTGCTTGTTGAAAAACGAATACGCATTTCTGGGTGGGCATCGGCGCACATGGCGAGTAGGCTAGAAAACCCTACAGCGGTTGCCTTTTGCATATCGCTGGCTTTTTCAAAATCTTTTTTGAGTCCGCCACCATACCATAAATAACTGTCTACGTTTTGCCCCAAAAGTGTAATCTCCTTGTACCCTTTGTTCCACAAATCATTGATTTCTTCAATGATACTTTGCGGGTCTCTACTGCGTTCTCGTCCTCTTGTAAAAGGTACGACGCAGAAGGTGCACATATTGTCACAACCACGGGTAATAGAAACAAAAGCACTTACACCATTGGTGTTCAGTCGTACAGGAGAGATGTCCCCATAAGTTTCATCTTTAGAGAGAATCACATTGATGGCGTCCCGACCTTCATCAACTTCAGCCAAAAGATTGGGCAGGTCTTTATAAGCATCGGGGCCTACAACTAAATCCACGATTTTTTCTTCTTCGAGAAACTTGGTTTTTAAGCGCTCTGCCATGCAACCCAACACGCCGACTTTCATTTTGGGGTTGATTCGTTTAACCGCATTGTATTTTTCCAAACGCTTTCTAACGGTCTGTTCGGCTTTATCTCTAATAGAGCAGGTGTTTACGAGAACTAAATCGGCTTCCTCTAAATGTTGTGTGGTATTAAAGCCTTGATCAGACAAAATTGAAGCTACGATTTCGCTATCGCTAAAGTTCATAGCACAGCCATAACTTTCTATAAATAGTTTTCGTGTGTTTCCTTCTTTTTGATCTAAAACCAAGTGTTCTCCTTGTTTGGTTTCATCTATTGTTTTCTCCATAATTCTTGCTGCACAAATGTGTTTGTCAATATAAATCTAACGCTTTTCAATAGGCTTGCAAAGATAGCATAAATTATATAATTGTGACAAAGTGTCATAGCTGAATTTTATTTAGAACAGCGCCTTCTTTGCAGTGTGAATTACAACTTTACCTGTGACAATAATCATAAAGCTCTAAGTGAAGAATAACAGTCGTCAAAAAACTATAAAGAATTAAAATTTTACGCAACCTTTTATTAAATTCGACATCTACATGAATGTAGAACTAAAAAAGACAGAGCGCTATGATCAATAAACTTCCTAAATCCCTTTTGTTGGGTTTGTGTTTCACTTTATTATTTATGAATACCCAATGTGATGAAGATGATGAGGTGCAAAGTTATTGTGGTGAGGCTGTAGTTGTAGATCCTGGATATTATGAAACCGCAACATCAGGCCCATACAATTTAATTAGCGCTGAAATTACAGATAACTGTCTCAATGTAGAATTTTCGGCAAGTGGTTGTGATGGGAATACTTGGAGTGCAGTGCTTGTGGATTCTGGCGATATTATGGAATCTTCTCCTGAGCAACGCAACCTCAAATTAGTGTTTTCTAACGAAGAGCTTTGCCAAGCTGTTTTTGAGCAAACTCGGATATTTGATCTTACCAATCTTCAAATTGAGGGCAGTAGTTCTATTTTATTAAATATTGAAGACTTTCCGGCGCCCTTAACCTATAATTACGAATAAGGTCTAGAGTGGTATTTTTATAAAGTTTTAAATCTGAATCTTATTGGTTTTTTGTGCATTACAATAGATAAAAGTCTTTTTTTATCGGATAAAACACGTTTCAATTTTACTTAAATTAGGAAGATAACTTTTTTTTCGCATACATTTGTGACTTTAAAAATCCAAGTATGCCGAAGAATTTAGTCATAGTAGAGTCACCAGCAAAAGCCAAAACCATAGAAAAATTTCTAGGGAAAGATTACAAAGTAGAATCTAGTTTTGGTCATATTGCAGACTTGCCGTCTAAAGAACTCGGCGTTGATGTTGAGGGAAATTTTGATCCTAAATATCAAGTTTCGAAAGACAAAAAAGATGTTGTCAAAAAACTGAAGGATTTAGCTAAAAAAGCCGAAATGGTTTGGCTGGCAAGTGATGAGGATCGAGAAGGAGAGGCTATTGCATGGCACTTGGCAGAGTCTTTAGGTTTAGATAAAGCGAAGACCAAACGTATTGTTTTTCATGAAATTACTAAAACGGCCATTCAAAAGGCCATCGAAAACCCAAGAGATATTGATTATGATCTGGTAGATGCGCAACAAGCACGTCGGGTCTTAGATCGTATTGTGGGTTATGAGCTGTCTCCCGTATTATGGAGAAAAGTAAAGGGCGGACTTTCAGCAGGTCGCGTACAGTCAGTCTCAGTAAGGCTTATTGTAGAGCGTGAGAGAGATATCCAAGACTTTACAGCAGAGGCTTCCTATAGGATTGATGCGGAATTTTCAAACGAAGATGGGCAAACATTTAAAGCCAAACTTCCGAAGAACTTTTCATCTAAAGAAGAGGCATATGCCTTTTTAGAAAAAAATGCTAAGGCCGATTTTAAAGTTGGAGATTTAACCAAAAAACCAGCTAAAAAATCGCCGGCAGCACCATTTACAACCTCTACACTGCAACAGGAGGCATCCAGAAAACTTGGGTATTCTGTAGGTAGAACCATGAGCAACGCACAGCGTCTGTACGAAGCAGGTTTGATTACTTATATGAGAACCGATAGTGTTAATCTTTCTGATGAAGCCCGAAATGGCGCTAAAGCAGAAATTGAGCACGCTTATGGAGAAGATTTTAGTAAACCAAGAACTTATAAAGGTAAATCAAAAGGTGCTCAAGAAGCGCATGAGGCGATTAGACCAACAGATTTTAAAAACCACAGTGTAAATATAGAACGTGATCAAGCCAGATTATATGATTTGATTTGGAAACGTGCAATTGCTTCTCAAATGAGTGACGCGCAATTAGAGCGAACTAATGTGAGAATTGAAGCCTCAACTCATGACGAAACTTTTACGGCAAATGGTGAAGTCATTAAATTTGAAGGTTTTTTAAAGGTCTATCTCGAGGGTACAGATGATGAAGATGCAGAGCAAGATGGGATGTTGCCTGCCATGAAAGTGAATGAGACCTTATTAAATAGCTATATAACGGCAACAGAGCGTTTCTCAAGACCACCATATCGTTTTACAGAGGCTTCTTTGGTAAAACAATTAGAAGAGCTGGGTATCGGTCGTCCGTCAACCTACGCACCTACGATCTCTACAATTCAGAATAGAAATTATATAGAAAAAGGAGATAATGAAGGGGAAGAACGCGATTATGCGCAGTTAACCCTTCAGCAAGGAAAAATTAAAGATGTCAAACTTACCGAAAAAACAAATAGTAATAAAGGTAAGCTTGTACCTACAGATATTGGGATGATCGTCACCGACTTTTTGGTGACTCATTTTGGCGGAATTTTAGATTATAATTTCACGGCTAAAGTTGAGGCCGATTTTGACGAAATTGCAGAAGGCAAGGAAGATTGGAAGAAGATGATGAAAAGCTTTTACAAAGATTTTCATCCAAGAGTTCAAGATGTACAGGAAAATGCAGATCGCGAATCTGGAGAACGTGTTTTAGGAAAAGATCCGGAAACAGGCAAACAGGTAAGTGTGCGTTTAGGTAAGTTTGGGCCTATGGTTCAAATAGGTACAGTAGACGATGAAGATAAACCACAATTTGCAAGTCTATCTCCAGACCAACAGCTCAATAGCATTACTTACGAAGAGGCCATGCAATTATTTGAATTGCCAAAATCTTTAGGTACTTATGAAGATGAGCCTATAGAGGTTAATAACGGTAGATATGGTCCTTATGTTAAATTTGGAGAGCAGTTTGTCTCGCTTCCTAAAGGAACAAACCCTATTGACGTGGAGCGTGATCAGGCCATTGAGCTTATAAAGGAAAAACAAAAAGCAGATGCTCCTATATACATGTATAAGGATTTACCTGTTCAAAAAGGAAAAGGGCGTTTTGGTCCTTATATCAAGTGGAATAACATGTTCATTAATGTGAACAAGAAATACGATTGGGATGATCTTTCTGACGATGATATCGTAGAATTGATCGAGACCAAAATTCAAAAGGAAATAGATAAAGTCATCCACAATTGGGAAGATGAAGGCATTAGGGTAGAAAAGGCACGTTGGGGCAGACATAATATTATCAAAGGAAAAACAAAGGTGGAGCTTCCTAAAACAGTGGATGTTTCTGAAATGACTTTGGAACAAGCAAAAGCTGAAATAGAGAAGAAGGCGCCTAAGAAAAAAGCGGCTGCCAAAAAGAAACCGGCAAAGAAAAAACCAGCTAAAAAGAAATCGACCACCACTAAAAAATAATAGCCTATGAGTTTCAATTTTTTATCACCAGTTTCAGATTCGGTGCTCGCACATAACGAGCTCCTGTCTTTGCAGACGCTTGGTAAAAAAATGAAAATTCACTCAGATCAAAACGGCATGCCAGACTTAGATGGCGTGCAAATGGCAATTATTGGCGTTTTAGAGAACCGTAATGATGTCAACTATATGGGCGAAGATCTTAACTTCGATACCATCAGGATGTCGCTCTATGCGCTCTTCCCAGGAAACTGGAATACAAAACTTGCCGACTTAGGAGATATTCGTAAAGGGGCTTCTGTTGAAGACACCTACTTTGCTTTAAAAACAACGATTTCGGTTTTAGTAGAAAAAAAGATCATTCCTATCATTTTAGGCGGAAGTCAAGATTTGACTTACGCAAATTACCGCGCATACGATACGATGGCGCCAATGATCAATATTGTTAACGTTGATAGCAATTTTGACCTTGGAGATGTCTCTGTAGACATGAAAAACAATAGCTTTTTGGGTAAGATTATCTTAGAGCAGCCTTATAACCTTTTTAATTATTCAGCAATTGGCTATCAAACCTATTTCAATTCGCAAGAAGAGATAGATTTGATGGAAAAGCTCTATTTTGAGGCCTATAGATTAGGCGAGGTCTCCAATAAGATTAGTTTAGTGGAGCCCGTGATGCGAGATGCCCATATTGTGACCTTAGATCTTAAATCGGTTAGAGCTTCAGAGATGGGGGCCAAACAAAAGTATTCGCCTAACGGTTTTGACGGAAAAGAAATTTGTGCTATTTCTAGATATGCAGGAATTAGTAATAAAGTATCTTCCTTTGGTATCTATGAGTTCAAAGTCACCAAAGAGCTTGATGCCACGCCAATGTTGATCTCACAGATTATTTGGTATTTTATTGAAGGCGTTAACTGTAGAATTAAGGACGACGACTTTTCATCAGGAAACTCTCATCAAAAGTTTAATGTGCTTATAGAAGAGGATGAACTTATTTTTTACAAGAGCACAAAATCTGGGCGTTGGTGGATAGAGATCCCTTTTTTACCAAATGTTAATAATAAATTAAAAAAGCATACGTTATTACCATGTACCCATGAAGATTATATTGAGGCAAGTCATGGGAAGATTCCAGAACGCTGGTATAAGGCATATAAAAAGAACAGTTTCTAACTATTTTACGAATATCGCATTTTAACACACCCCTAATCGACGAAGTGTTAATTTTAAAGGTTTAAGTGCAAAATAATCCGAAAAAAAGTTGGTTATTAAAAAATATATAAATATGTTTACCGTCTCAAAAAAATTAAAGACCTATTTATCTTTTATCATTACGAAAAAATAATTTAACCTCGAGTTACTATGAATTTCAAAAAGTTTGCTTTATTAACAGCTGTATTGGCGCTTATGGTCAGCTGTAACTCTGGTGACAGAGGACAGTTAGTAGGAGTCAAAGGAAAGCAATGGCATCCCGAAAAACCATACGGTATGACACTTGTACCTGGTGGTGCTTTTATCATGGGAAAATCCGATGATGACCTTCCTGGTGTGCAAGATGCTCCAACAAGAACGGTAACCGTTAGAGCCTTTTATATGGACGAAACGGAAATTACAAACAGCGAGTACCGTCAGTTTGTAGAATGGGTTCGTGACTCAACGTTAAGAATGAAATTAGCCATTCTTGCTGATGATATTGGTGAGACCCCTGGTAATGGTGGTATTGGTGAATTTGCATTTAATGATGCAGATCCAGAGAACATGACCGTTTACGAGCAATACATGTACGATAACTATAGCGGTTTAGGCCCAACAGGTTATGAAGGTAGAAAATTGAACCACGATGTGGATTTGATTTTTGACACTTCTGAATATCCTGATGAGTATTATGCTGAAGTTATGGACACCATGTATTTGCCTATAGAAGAATCTTACAACGGGCAACGTACTTGGGATGTAGATAAATTCAAGTTCCAATACACATACATGGATATCAAAAAAGCAGCGAAAGATAGAAATTTAAAGAGGAGTGATGTGTTAATCACCGAGGAAGTAAAGGTGTATCCTGATACTACGGCTTGGATTCGTGACTTTTCATATTCTTACAATGAGCCTATGCACAATGATTATTTTTGGCATGATGCTTATGGGGATTATCCTGTAGTTGGTGTCTCTTGGAAACAAGCAAACGCATTTTGTCAATGGAGAACATTATACCATAATGCTTATAGAAAATCAAGAGGGGTTCACAACGTCAATCAATACCGTTTACCATCAGAAGCTGAGTGGGAGTATGCTGCAAGAGGTGGTTTGCAAGGCGCAACTTTTCCATGGGGAGGGCCTTATGCTAAAAACGACCGCGGATGTTTTATGGCAAACTTTAAGCCTTTACGTGGTGACTATGCGGCAGATGCAGCTTTGTACACTGTAGAAGCTGATGCTTACGAGCCAAATGATTTTAATCTTTATAATATGGCAGGTAATGTGTCTGAATGGGTGCAAGGATCTTATGATGCGGCATCTTATGAATACATGGCCTCTTTTAATCCAACTGTAAATGATCCAGATAACGAGCGTAAAGTTGTTCGTGGAGGATCTTGGAAAGATGTTGCTTATTTCCTTCAAGTAAGTTCAAGAGACTATGAGTACGCTGACTCAGCAAGAAGCTATATCGGTTTTAGAACTGTTCAGGACTATTTGGGAACAGAAGTTACCCAAAACGCAGCAACTAATTAATCAATTAACTAAATAATCAATTAAAACTAAAAACAACGAAAACATGGCACAAAAAGGAAAACTTTCAACAATGAATATGGTCTATGGACTAGGAGCGGCAATCGTAATTCTAGGGGCATTATTTAAAATTCAACACTGGCCAGGAGGTTCGTTGATTTTGACTATAGGTATGGTTGTTGAGGCAATTGTATTTACCATTTCAGCTTTTGAAAGACAACAATCAGATTTAGATTGGTCTTTAGTATATCCAGAATTAGCAGGCGGAGCAACAACAACTAAAAAAATTGTTAAAAAAGAGGAGCCAAAAGATGCAGAAGGTCTTTTATCTAAAAAATTAGATAACCTTTTAAGAGAAGCTAAAATTGACGGTGAGTTAATGGCGAGCTTAGGCTCAAGCATTAAAAACTTTGAAGGTGCTGCTAAAGGAATCAGCCCAACTGTTGATGCAATGGCTGCTCAAAAGAAATATAGCGAAGAAATGTCTTTAGCTGCTGCACAAATGGAATCATTAAACAGTCTTTATAAAGTACAAATGGATAGCGCTAATCGTCAAGCATCTATCAATGAAGAAGCAGTAGAAAACGCAACTAAGCTTAAAGAACAAATGAAAGCTTTAGCATCTAACTTGTCTTCTTTAAATGGAGTTTACGGTGGAATGCTTACTGCAATGAACAAGAGCTAATTGGTTTTTAGGTAACCGCATTAATAAATTAATCAAACAAAACTAAAAACGAATTACAATGGCAGGAGGAAAATTATCTGCAAGGCAGAAAATGATTAACTTGATGTATTTGGTATTCATTGCGATGATAGCCATGAACATGTCAAAAGAAGTACTATCGGCTTTTGGGCTAATGGACGAAAAGTTCGATGAGGCCAACGCAGTTACGAGTGACATGAACGAAAAGTTACTCGCTAATTTAGAAACCAAAGCAGAAGAAAAACCAGCTGAATTTGCATTAGCAGCAGACAAAGCGACACAAATTAGTGCCGTTTCTGATGACTTCTTCAAATACTTAGCAGGGTTGAAAAGTGAGATCATCAAAAAAGGTGGTTATGAAGTAGATCCTAAAACAGGAAAATTGCCTTTTCAGGCAATGGATAAAACCGATATTTTGGATGAAGCTTGGTTTACAGGTGACCGATTGACAAAACAAGGTCAAGAAGTGATGGATAAAATCGAAGGTTACAAGTCTAAAGTAAAAGAAATTATTGGTAACGACGTTAAGTATTCACGTGCTATAGAGAACTTCGAAGCGCGTTTCAGTACTCAACCAGAGCTTAATAATGACGGTAAAAAAATTGATTGGTTAGATTACCACTTCAAAGGCTATCCGGCAATTGCATCTTACACGCAATTAACGGCTATGCAGAATGATGTGAAAGTAACTGAAGCAAATTTATTCAATGTGTTTTTAGGAAACACACTAGATGAGGCTGTGTCTTTAAAAAATTACCAAGCTATCGTAATTGCTGATAAATCTGCGTTTTTTGCAGGAGAAAAATTCCAAGGTAAAGTGGTATTAGGTAAATACGCGAATGTAACACCTACTGGTCTAAGTATTGGTGGTGAATCAATCAACTTGGAAAATGCAATCGATTCTACAGGGGCAGCTCGTTTAGATTTTAACGTTGGTTCTGTTGGAGAGCAAAAAATTGAAGGGACGTTCACATTTTTAGAAGATGGTAAGCCATTAGAGATTCCCATTAAAGGAAACTATGTGGTAGTGCCAAGACCTAACTCTGCTACAATATCTGCAGACAAAATGAATGTCGTATACCGTGGGGTTGAAAACCCAATGACAATATCTTTCGCTGGAGTTCCTGATAACAAGGTGTCAGCTTCTGGATCTGGTCTTCGTAAAGGTTCAGGAATGGGTAAATATACGATGGTTCCAACTTCAGGAAGAGAAGTGGCTATTAATGTTTCTGCAACGCTTGATGATGGTTCTAAAGTAAGTGACAAAGCCATATTTAGAATCAAGGATATTCCAAAGCCAGCAGGTCAAATCGCAGGTCAAGTTGGAACTGCAAAACTGCCAAGAAATAACGTTGAAATTGGTAAGATTGAGGCTGTATTAGAAGATTTTGACTTTGATTTACCATTAACTGTAACAGGATTTAAGTTGAAAGTAGAAGGTAAGCCATCTGTAACCGTATCTGGAGATCGTTTAAATGGTGCTGCGAAATCTGCATTGAGAAGTGCACCTCGTGGTTCTACTGTTCAAATATTTGATATTAAGTCTAGAAGTAATGGACCTGCAATTAAACCTGCAAACCCATTAATGATTGAATTGACCAACTAATCCATTTTCGTATTAGTTAACCCAAATTTAAAAATGAAAAAGATGAATTATAAATTTTTATTATCAATCGTTGCTAGTGTGGGGCTTACCTTTGGTGTGCTCGCTCAGGCAAATATTTTGAATGCCAATACGCCTCAAGAAGTAGGTGTTAAAACTGAAGCTCAGTTGGCCTTAGATAATGACAAGCCTTTAGAATACGGTTACGTTGATGATAGAGATATTCTGTTTTCTAAAATGACTTGGGAAAAAGTGGTTTTAGATGAACGTGTCAACTTTCCTTTATACTTTCCTGTAGATACCAATAATATTGGTAAAAACAGACGTTCTTTATATCATGTATTGATTAAAGCGGTAAAAGAAGGAAAAATTGAAAATGTTTATAATGATTCTTATTTTTCATCCAAGAGAACACAAAAGGAGATTCAAGACATTACCACTAAAGTAGATACTTTAGATATTGGTTATGATCAATTGAATGCTGATGGTTTTGTTTCACCAGAATACATCACCACCACAAATATTGAAGCATTTCATATTAGTGCTTACCTAATCAAAGGCCTTTGGTATTTTGATAAACGTCATGGTGAGTTAAAATATAGAATTCTTGGTATTGCACCAGCTGCACCAGATGTTAACTTTTTAGATTCGGATGATGAGTCAATGAAAACACCAAATGCATTATTTTGGGTATTTTTTCCAGAAGCAAGACAGGTATTGCATGAAGCAAAAGCATTTAACAACAAAAATAGTGCAGCGCCATTATCTTTTGACCATTTGTTAAATTCAAGACGTTTTAATGGATACATGTATAAAGAAGAAAATGTATATGGAGATCGTGAAGTTAAAGAGTACATCGCAGATAATGCATTGATGCAACTCTTAGAGTCTGATCGTATCAAGGACAAGATTCGTAATTTTGAACAAGATATGTGGAACTACTAAATCGTTCTAAATCATAATTTTTAAACGCCCACTTTAGAGTGGGCGTTTTGCATTGTATATCTTTGGGACTTTACAAAACTTAATTTCACATGAGACAAATACTAAAATGACTGAGGTAGATTATATTGTTGTAGGTTGTGGATTAGCCGGTGTTGCTTTTTGCGAGCAGTTGAGAAAGGCTGATCAATCATTTGTGGTTTTTGATGATGATTCTCAAAAATCCTCTAGTGTTGCAGCAGGTATTTATAATCCAGTGGTCTTAAAACGTTTTACTCAAGTTTGGAAAGCGAAAGCGCAATTGGAATTGGCGATGCCGTATTATCACGATTTAGAAAACCTCCTCGAGGTGAAGTTGAATCACAAGCTCAATGTCTACCGAAAGTTTGCTTCAATAGAAGAGCAAAACGAATGGTTTGTGGCTTCTGATAAGCCTGTGCTATGCGATTTTATGCATTCGGAAATTTTAAAAAACGATCAGAAAGAACTTATTGCTCCATATGGTTTTGGTAAAGTGTTACACTCAGGCAGAATTGATACTAGATTGTTGATGGAGCGCTATCGGTTATTTCTAAAATCAACGCATCGATTAAAGGAAGAGCGGTTTCAATATGATTTACTGAGTCCGGTTAATCACGGCGTCGTATATGCTTCAATTAAAGCAAAGCACATTGTATTTACAGAGGGTTTTGGCTTAAAAGAGAATCCATTGCTGCCTAATAGTCCTATAGTTGGGCTTAAGGGCGAGATGTTGATTGTTAAAGCTCCAACGCTCAAATTGGAGGTTATTTTAAAATCATCTGTTTTTGTTGTGCCTTTGGGAGAAGATCTTTATTGGGTTGGTGCAACATATGAACATCAGGATAAAACTCATAACATTTCCGAAGCAGCTAAAGTACAATTGGTTTTAAAACTAAAGACGTTACTTAATTGTGAGTTTGAAGTGGTGCAACAAGTTGCAGGTATTAGACCAACAACAAAAGACAGACGCCCGCTAGTTGGAAGTCATCCGAGTATGGCAAATGTCTATATACTTAACGGTATGGGTACTCGAGGAGTGATGATTTCACCATACGTTGCACAACAACTTTATGATCATATTGAATATCAAACAGATCTTGATACGGAGATCAATCTTAAGCGGTTTAAAGCCTTCCGCTAATTATTTTTTAGAACTAAATTTCTTGATGGCTTCTTTATCGTAACCAATAAACATATTGATCCAGATGTTACGAGAGATTCTCATGATTATAGGTCCAAAGGCAATCATAGTCACAATAATTGCAAAAAAAGAATAGAGAAGAGACGCTTGAAACATAAAATGGCTTATGACAAAAGCGGCTACAGCAAAAGCTATGCCTACGCCATAACTGACATACATGGAGCCGTAAAAAAAGGAAGGTTCAAGCCGATAGCGAAGTCCACATTTAGAACAGGTATCGTTAATTTTTAGTACATCGGTAAGGACGTAAGGGTTCTTGGTTTTATACATAGATTCCTCTTGGCATCTTGGGCAAGTTCCCGTAAAAATACTATAGATCTTAGTGCCTTTAAACATGATTTAATTTTGATTACTTTTGCGCTTTGTAATAAAATACGAAGTTAAGGAATTTAACCATAACTCAACTCAATTATGCTCAACGTCCATAATCTTTCTATATCCTTTCAAGGTGACTATCTTTTTGAGGAAATCACATTTAAACTCAGCCCTGGCGATCGTGTGGGTCTTATTGGCAAAAACGGTGCTGGTAAATCAACCATGCTGAAAATTCTTTCTAAAGAAATTGAGCCAGATTCTGGTCAAATAGCTTCTGATAAGAACTTAAGCATTGGCTTTTTGAAACAGGATATTGATTTTGTTTTGGGGAGGACTGTTTTAGAAGAGTCTTACGAAGCATTTCAAGAAATTAAAGAGCTAGAGGCCAAGATGGAATATATCAATACGCAGTTGGCAGAGCGTACCGATTATGAAAGTGAAGGTTATAACCAATTAATGATAGACCTTAATGATGTTCAACATAAATACGAAATCATTGGCGGTTATAATTATCAAGGTGAAACAGAGAAGATTTTACAAGGTTTAGGTTTTAAACGTAGCGATTTTGAGAAGTTAACAGATACCTTTTCTGGTGGCTGGCGTATGCGCATTGAGCTTGCCAAGCTCTTACTTCAAAACAATGACATTCTATTGTTAGATGAGCCTACCAACCACTTAGATATTGAATCTATTATTTGGTTAGAAGGATTTTTAAGAAATTATTCTGGTGCTGTCGTGATTGTTTCTCACGATAAGATGTTTTTAGATAATGTCACGAATAGAACCATTGAAATCTCATTGGGTAGAATTTATGATTTCCCAAAACCATATTCTAAGTTTTTATTACTTCGGAATGAATTAAAAGAGCAACAATTAGCCTCTCAAAAAAATCAACAGAAGCAAATAGAGCAAACCGAAAAACTGATTGAGAAGTTTAGAGCCAAGGCCAGTAAAGCCACAATGGCGCAATCGCTTATCAAAAAGCTGGACCGTATGGACCGGATTGAGGTAGATGAAGATGACAATAGCGTCATGACCTTAAATTTCCCAATTTCTATTACACCTGGTAAAGTAGTTGTAGAGGCCGAAAAAATATCGAAAACCTATGGTAAAAATCAGGTATTGTCAGATGTCAGTCTTTTAATTGAACGTGATAGTAAAACGGCATTTGTTGGCCAAAACGGTCAGGGTAAATCTACGCTGGCTAAAATTATAGTGGGCGAGCTTAAACATGAAGGTGAACTTAAGCTGGGACATAATGTTCAAATAGGCTACTTCGCACAGAATCAGGCAGAATATCTGGACGGTAATAAAACGGTACTAGATACGATGATTGATGCCGCAAATGAAACCAATAGGAGTAAGGTTCGTGATATTTTGGGATCATTTCTATTTCGTGGTGATGAAGCTGAAAAATATGTAAAAGTTTTATCTGGGGGAGAACGTAACCGTTTGGCCTTGGCAAAACTAATGTTGCAGCCGTTAAATGTGTTGGTTATGGATGAGCCTACCAACCACTTAGACATCAAATCCAAAAATGTGCTTAAAGATGCCTTAAAGAGTTTTCAGGGCACCTTGATTGTGGTTTCTCACGATAGGGATTTCTTACAGGGGCTAACCAATAAGATCTACGAGTTCAAAGATCAAAAAATCAAACAATATCTAGGAGACATCGATTTCTATTTAGAGCAGCGCAATGTTGAAAATTTGAGAGAAGTTGAAAAACGAACGGTTCATAAACAAGCTCCAAAAGAAACCACAAAGTCTTCTTATGAAGATCAAAAGAAATTGAAGTCACTCAATAATAAGATCAGTAATATTGAATCTAAGATCAGTGCTTTAGAAAAAGATATTAAAAAAGATGATGTTGAGCTCGCTACAAATTATGATAAAACCGTTGCAAACAGCGACTTCTTCACAACCTATCAAAACAAAAAGAAAAAGCTGAAACAATTGATGAGCGATTGGGAAAAAGTGACTTTAGAGTTGGAGCAAATGGCTTAATGAAGGTCTTAAATCAACTTTAAACTGTTTTGAGCTTGTATTTCTTACATTGTAATCACGCGTACAGTAAAAATAATTGGATCACTTAAAAAGTGGTTATGCCATAATTTAGGAGTTTTTTAACTTCAATCCTTTTTGTGGTTAATAGCTTTGCTCAGTTATGGTTAAATGAATAACCATAACTTTGATAACCATTTTCATTTATGCGGAAAGCTATACTCTACACATTAGCTGTTCTCTTACTTATTGGTGCTTTTTTTGGTGCAAAAGCGCTTATTGATAGTAAGGAAAAACCAAAATCACAGCCTCAAAAATCAACCAAAACTGTTTTTGTGGATACCGTTGAGAATGCAACAATCCCAATCTCAATTCCTGCCAATGGTAATTTAGTGGCCAAAAGACGGGTTGAAATCTACTCTGAAGTTGAGGGGGTTTTTCGTTATAGTTCAAAATTATATAAAGTAGGACAAAGCTATAGTCGTGGACAAACATTAATCAAAATTGATGCGAATGAATACGAGGCTTCTGTCCAATCTTCTAAAAGCGATCTCTATAACCAGATCATTGCCATTATGCCCGACCTGCGTTTGGATTATCCAGAGGTTTACCCTAAGTGGCAAGACTATTTAAATGATTTTGATTTAAATAAAACAGTTCCACCTTTACCAAAGGCTTCAAGTGAAAAAGAAACCTATTTTGTAAACGGCCGTGGGATAAATACCGCTTATTATACAATCAAAAATTTAGAGCAACGCCTATTGAAATATCAAATTATCGCGCCTTTCGATGGTGTGTTGACCGAGGCTTTGGTAACCGAAGGTACCTTAATTCGTAACGGACAGAAATTGGGCGAATTTATTGATCCCGAAGTTTATGAACTGCAAGTCGCATTATCTAGAGATTATGCCGATTTGCTTAAAGTAGGAGAGGCTGTTCAACTAAAAAACAATAAAGGAACAGAACAGTATGCTGGCACGGTGAGTAGAGTAAACGCTAGTATTGATCAAAACACCCAGACCGTGAGTGTGTTTATAGAGGTCAAAAATGACGCCCTTAAAGAGGGGATGTATTTACAAGCCAATTTAGATGCAAAAAAGGAAGAGAACGCCATATCAATTGACCGCAGCTTGGTCAATGACCGTAATGAAGTGTTTATCGTTGAAGATGGGAAATTAAAAACATTGAAGGTAAATCCTGTTTATTTTTCAGATAAAACCGTAGTTGTTAAAGGAGTTTCAGATGGTATGTTGCTTTTGTCAAAACAGGTTTCTGGAGCTTATAATGGGATGCCAGTTGAAATAGCAAATGATAAAAAGTCAGAAGACACAAAAAAGTCTGAGGTTAATTCTGAAAACGTGACTACAAAACCATGAGGAAAATTATCTCATATTTTATCAAATACCATGTTACGGTTAATGTGGTAATTATAGCCTTCGTGATTTTTGGGATTGTAGGCATGTTGCGGATGCAATCGTCGTTTTTTCCTTTAATTGAGTCTGAAATCATAAACATCGATGTCACTTATCCTGGGGCTGCGCCCGAAGAAATAGAGGAGGGTATCGTACTAAAAATCGAAGATAATCTTAAAGGGTTGGTTGGTGTTGATAGGGTAACTTCAACTTCTCGTGAAAATGGTGGAAGCATCACGGTAGAAATCGATATTGATGAAGATATTGATGTGATGCTCACCGAAGTCAAAAATGCAGTAGATCGTGTTCCCAATTTTCCGACAGGCATGGAGCCTTTGGTCGTAGCTAAACAGGAAAACATTAGGGAAACCTTTGATTTTTTTATTAGTGGTCCCGATATCGATTTAGCGACATTAAAACAAATTGCTAGACAAATAGAATACGACTTAAGGGCTATGGACGGCCTTTCTCAAATAGAACTTGCTGGTTTTCCTGAAGAGGAAATAGAAATTGCTGTTGATGAAAATGATCTTTTGGCATATAACCTTACTTTTTCTGAAGTGGCAGAAGCCGTGTCTCAGGCAAACATATTGACCACAGGAGGAAGTATTAAAACAGACGCCGAAGATTTTCTTATAAGAGCAGATAATAGATCTTACTACGGAAAAGAACTCAATAATCTTGTTGTAAAGTCTAATATTGACGGCACCAATATTCTTTTAGGAGACGTTGCAACCATTAGAGATCGATTTTCAGAAACACCAAATGCTTCGTTTATTAACGGGCGAGTGGCGGTAAGTGTGAACATCTCAACAACCAACAATGAAGATTTAATTTCAGCAGCAGAAAAGGTGCGCGATTATGTTGAAGCATTTAATAAAGAGAATGAAACCCTTGAAATTATTGTTGAGGATGACCGTAGCATTACCTTAAATCAAAGAACTGATTTATTAATTGAGAATGGCGTAGTAGGGATTCTTCTGGTATTATTATTTCTTTCCTTCTTCTTAAACACACGTTTGGCATTTTGGGTAGCATTTGGATTGCCAATTGCGTTTTTGGGAATGTTCATTTTTGCAGCATCCTTTGGTGTTACCATTAATGTCCTTTCGCTCTTCGGTATGATTATCGTCATTGGTATTTTGGTTGATGATGGTATCGTGATTTCAGAAAATATCTATCAGCATTATGAGATGGGTAAAAAACCAGTTCAAGCCGCAATAGATGGAACGATGGAAGTGTTGCCGCCAATATTATCTGCCATTATTACAACGATATTAGCGTTTTCTACATTTTTATTTTTAGATAGTCGTATCGGTAAGTTTTTCGGAGAGGTCAGTACCGTAGTGATTCTAACCTTAGTTGTTTCCTTGATTGAGGCACTTATTATCTTACCTGCACATATTGCCCATTCCAAAGCACTCGTTAGAGCTTCTGAAGAAGAGAAAAAGGAGAAAAAAGGATTGGATAAGTTTTTTATGAAGCTTCGTAAGTTCAATGTTTATGGAGATAGAATGATGAGCTATCTACGGGACAATATGTACGGGCCAGTAATTCGATTTACGGTTAAGAACCGATTTATAAGTTTTGCAGTTTTAACGGCACTATTTATTTTAACTGTAGGCTCCATTATGGGAGGTGTTGTTAAAGTAACACTCTTTCCAAGTATCGCTAGTGATAGGGTGAGTATAGACTTGCTCATGCCTGAGGGCACCAATCCTAAAATCACTGATAGTATTATTTCTATGGTTGAAGATGCCGCATGGAAAGTTAACGAGGATTATACAGCGAGGCAAACGGGAAATAAGCAGGTGGTAAAAAATATCGTGAGACGCGTAGGTCCCGGTAATAATAAGGCCTCATTACGGGTTAATCTTTTACCCGGTGAGGAGCGGGATTTTGGGTCACCAGAAATCACTAACTCCATACGTGATGCTGTAGGTACAGTGTATGGTGTAGAAAGATTAACCTTTGGTTCTGGTGGTAACTTTGGAGGTAAGCCTGTTTCTGTATCCCTATTAGGAAATAATCTTAATGAACTAGAGCAAGCCAAAAAAGAGCTTAAAGCTGTCTTGGTTGATAATCCTACACTTAAGGATGTGACAGATACAGATCCAGATGGGATTAAAGAAATTACTATTGAACTTAAAGAGAATGCCTACGCTTTAGGCCTCAATCTAGGTGAGGTAATGCGTCAGGTAAGAGCAGGTTTTTTTGGCTTACAAGCACAACGTTTTCAAAGAGGGCAAGATGAAATAAGAGTATGGGTACGTTATGACCGAGGTAATCGTGAATCTATAAATGACTTAGATGATATGCGTATCGTTACACCAGATGGTAATCGTGTGCCATTTACTGAGATTGCTTCATATTCTATTAGACGCGGTACAGAATCCATAAATCATTTAGAAGGTCTCAGAGAGATAAAGGTAGAGGCAGATATGGAGGATCCTAACGCAAGTGCAACAGATGCTATTGCTAATATCGATCAAAATGTTCTTCCTGATATTCTCTCAAAATATCCAAGTGTTTCCGTATTATATGAAGGACAAAATAGAGAAGCTGATAAATTGAAAAGCTCTGCCAATAAGGTCTTTCCTGTAATCTTATTTCTTATTTATGCCGTGATAGCATTTACCTTCCGAAGCTATAGTCAACCCCTATTGCTTATACTAATGATTCCATTTAGTATTATAGGTGTAGCATGGGGTCATTATATTCACGACTTTCCATTGAATGTATTATCGCTGTTGGGTATTATTGCCTTGGTAGGGATTATGGTAAACGATGGTTTGGTGCTTATTGGTAAATTCAATGCCTATCTGCGCGAAGGGATGTCATTTGATAAAGCTCTAATTGAGGCTGGAAAATCAAGGTTTAGAGCAATTTTTCTAACGTCTTTGACCACTATTGCAGGGATTGCGCCTTTGCTTTTAGAGAAAAGTAGACAAGCGCAGTTTCTAAAACCTATGGCTATATCGATAGCCTATGGTATTTTTATCGCAACATTTTTAACCTTACTAATCTTACCGCTGTTAATATCATTAACTAATTCTGCTAAAATAAAAGCAGTGTGGTTGATGTCTGGAAACCGTGTTGATAAGGAATCGGTTGAACGGGCCATTAAAGAGCAGCGTGAAGAAGAAGAACGCCAAAAGGATATTGACGAAGCAAACGATAATTTAGATAACCAAAATCCAATTTAGAAACCCAGATATTTAAGTTCAAATGAGTCGACATCTATCAGCCCTTTTTTTAATCTTGATTTCAGTAGCAACTGCCGCTAAGGGTTTTTCGCAAGAAGAATTGAGAAAGCAAGACGCCATTGTTCAAATGTTAGAAAATAACTTCGGAATTCAATTGGCAAAGAAACAGATTGAAATTGCCGATAATAATAGGGGAATTTTAAATTCAGGTTACCTTCCCTCAATAGTAGGATCTGCGGATGCACAATACTCTGAGGATAATGATACACGATCTTTTCCTGGTGTTTTTGAAGAGGATGGAACTCCAAGAGAAGATACTGTTATTGAAGGGGCAGAGACACAACAGTATGGCGCTTCGGTAAATGTAGATTATTTACTTTTTGATGGGTTGGGCAGGTATTACAATTATAAACAACTTAAAGAGGAATATAACCTTACAGAGCTCGAGGTACGGGAAACCATTGAAAATACAATTTTACAATTATTCACGGTTTATTATGATGTAGCTCGGCTTTCTGAGAATTTAAACGTTCTGCAACAAGCTTTAGATATTTCTAGAGAACGTGTTACCAGAGCACAGTATCAATTTGATTACGGACAAAACACAAAACTCGAAGTGCTGCAGGCAGAAGTAGATGTGGTTACAGATTCTATCAACGTCTTAAGTACCAAACAGCAACTACAAAATGCCAAACGCGATTTAAACGTAGTTTTAAATAGAGAGTTGGAGACCGCTTTCAAGGTGGACACTTTGGTTAATTTTCAAAATGAAATCGCATTGGAAAGCTACGTGGTTGATGCGAAAAAAAATAACGTCACCTATTTGCAAGCTGAAAAGCAAATTGCAATAAGTGATTTTCAAATCAAGGCAAATAGAGCTTTGTTGTTGCCAAGTATTGGTTTGAGCGGTAGTTACGGCTGGAATAGGACCAACAGTCCTGCCTCTGCTTTTTTTCCGGGATCCATATCCAAAGGAGAATCCTTAACCTTAGGTGCTAGTCTTACTTGGAACTTGTTTGATGGTGGCAGAAGTATAACCAATTTAAAAAACTCCAAGATCTTAAAAGATTCTGAAGAGATTGCAAAAGCACAGATTGAACTTCAGATCGATCGTGATATTGCTAATGCCAAGGGTAACTACGAGAATTTAGTCACTATTTTTAATATAAGGGCGCAAAATGTAGATACCAATAAAAATAACCTCGAGCGCTCAAAAGAACGATTAAATATAGGTCAGATCAATTCAATAGAATTTAGACAGGCGCAGGTGAATCTCATTGACGCAGAAACCAGTAAAAATTTAGCTAAATATGAAGCTAAGTTGGCAGAACTACAATTGCTACAGCTCACAGGGCAACTTCTTAACGTTGAATTTTAATAATTGCGCATTAGTTGAAGACTAGAACTATAAAGTTTATAAAAGTTTAAAATATATGATTGAGTATTTTTTTCAATGTCCGTATTGTTGGGAGAATGTATCCATGCTCATAGATTATTCCCAAAGCCGTCAGCATTATATCGAAGATTGTGAAGTTTGCTGTAATCCTATCCAATTGAATATCAGTATAGAAAATAATGAAATAATTGAATTTCAGGCTGAAAGCATAGAGCAGTAGTAAAATTAAAAAATACTGATAACCAGTAGTTTAATTATTTTTTCGATGAACAACAATGCATTTCATCGAAAAAATTTGGCAAGTCATCGATATTCTTATATTTTCGTTCACGTATTTAGACCCTAAACTCTAAACTTATGAAAACCGTGAAAATTACTTTTATTTTTTGTCTTATATCAGTCCTTGCTTTTGCTAAAGTGTCCCCAAAGGAAAAAGCAGCATTGTTAGATTTGTACAAATCTACGAACGGAGCTGAATGGAAGAACATCTGGAACTTAAGCAGCTCAGTAGATCAATGGTATGGTGTTGTTGTAAAAAACGATAAGGTCGTTGAACTTAATTTAGCTTTTAATAACCTAAAAGGGGCATTGCCAGAAAATTTCGGTGATTTAGAGAATTTAACGCAAATTAACTTATTTAGAAATGATATCACAGGGGCTATTCCTAGTTCTATAGGTAATCTTAAAACCTTACACACCTTAAATTTAGCTTTTAACCAATTGAGTGGAACATTACCATCAACTCTTGGTGATCTAGAGTCTTTGCGTAGTTTGCAATTGTTTATGAACACCATAGAAGGAGAAATTCCGAACTCTATTGGGAAATTGAGTTTATTAGAGGATTTTGAGGTTTACAATAACAATCTTACTGGAGAACTACCTTCTGGGATAGGAAATTTAACAAATCTTAGAGCTATTATGGTTAGCAGTAATAAGCTTTCTGGAAAATTACCATCTAATTTTTCTAAACTTAAAAAATTGAAGGTACTCAGTTTATTTGACAATAACTTTTTCGGGATGTTACCTAATTCTATTACCGAGTTATCTAGTCTTGAGGAGTTAATATTGAGTAATAATGCGTTTTATGGTGCCTTACCAAATAACTTAGCCCAATTATCAAACCTAAAAGTATTAATGCTTGGCAATAATGGGTTCAAAGGAGAAATAGTTAATCTAGAAAAGCAATTTCCTAACCTTCAACAGTTTGATATAAATAATACCGAAAATCAAGGAGTGATAGCCACTCTAGATGAGGAAGAAGATTAATCACGTTAGTTTTTAGTTTGAGTAGCTCCCTGCAATTATTTGTTGGGAGTTATTTTTTTTAATCAAAAAAAGCTTTTATATTTGCAGTCCCAAAATGATTGCATCGGTATTATGAGCCGAGTCTTTAAAAAGATAAATCATTTTAAAATTACATCGCGGGATAGAGCAGTAGGTAGCTCGTCGGGCTCATAACCCGAAGGTCACTGGTTCGAGTCCAGTTCCCGCTACTAGAGAAATCAAGCCTTCACAGAAATGTGAGGGCTTTTTTTATGTCTTGGGTACAACATAGGTACAACATTTAGGGCTTTTTCATTGACTAATTAGCTTTGATAATTATTGATATCATTTGTGTATGTATTTTATTTTGAGCTGACAGTTAACCTAATACTTTCTTTCTTTTAAGTAGTTGTTGCCTAAATAGAACCAAATCTATTTTTAATTGCTGCATACCATATCCTTTTAAGCTATAAACTTTTTTACGGCAACATTTTTTGTATTTAGGTTTTCCACATAACGGACATTCAATATTGGGTTGATGCTTAATACCACCTATCGAAGTTTCCAAAAGTGCAATTATATCTTCAAAATTTTCGAGGTCGAATTCCTCTTGATAAAATTGAGCGATTCCTTCAAAATGATGTTTGTATTCCCCATTTGCATACTCACCCGTTGATTCCTTGTAATGGTAATTGGCAAAAAAGGGATATATGACATTCCTGTAAAACTCTTCAAATGTAATTCCTCGCTTTTTGCTCTTTAAAAGTTTATGTGGAATATCCAAACAGCAAACGCCTTCTTTTGAGATATGATAATCCCAATCTCTATCAATTATTTGAGTTTTTTCTATTACGATAGGAATAGTGTATGGGTATTCAACTTTATTAATTAAAATGAGAATTTCAAATTGCCCCCAAAGTTTGCCTTTCTTATCGAGTACGCTAATTTTCCCTTCAAGAGCCAAATAACCAGGTTTAGGGCTATGCACATCCTTAAAAGAATAATACTTGCCCAAAAAGCTATCAATATCACAATTGAGATTTGTCTTAGTCATAGTTAAAATAAGGCTTGCTTTTGGATGCAATGGGGTATAAGTCTCTACTGTTCCTGTTTGGGTCAGGCAAGGTATTTATTGTTAATACTAGAACGCCCATATCGTTTTGAACAGCCAAGTTGTTATCTACCAAGTAGCGTTCCCAATCGAAATTGTATTGATAATATTTCCGTCCATCCTCATAATCGTGTATTTCTTTACTTCGTTGCTCAAAATACTTGTCTTTCCTGAGTTGGGTTGTTACATTGTGCCCTACCACAATTCCGCTGTTTTTGGCATTACTCTGCATTTTTGGTGCAAGGCTAGTATGCAAGCTACACGTAGTAACTTCCCCAGATTCGCCAATACCAGAATAGAACCAATCTACCTGTTTTGAATGACCTAAATCCAGTCCGGCCCTTGTGTGGATATCTTGTATGCCATTATCTTCAAAAAAGTCTTTGAGGTCGTTTTTTACAAAGTAAGATATCATTGAAAAAGATTTTAGCGCATCTTCTACTGCCTTCAATTTTTCAATATTCTTTCCGCCAAAATATACCATTAAGCCATCACCTTGAATACGATGAACATAGCCGCCACAAAGATTAACTGCAAAAATTGAAGCTCGAATGATACTTTCCGTTATCAATCGGACGGTACCTTTTGTAAAGTTATTAAAGAGCTTGGTGCTTTTCTTTACATCTATAAAGCCGGATATTATCCAATGCTCTTCAACCAAGTCTTTAGCTTTTAGATAAGTAAAGTCAGGATGACTTCCCAATGGTTGGTAGTCGAAAGTTTCTTTAACGCCCATTCCTTTAGCAAATAGTTTCATTTCGCGGGAAAGTTCACGTCCAGGAAGTTCATTTCTTAGTAATTTAAGATACTCGCGGTTGCTTTCCAACATAGGTTCACTAAGCCCGTAAATTTTGTTTGATTTTGTAGGGTCGTTCTCGACCGCTTTTTTAATTACATTTTTGTAGTCTTCAAATAAGTTCATTTTATGAGGTAATTTTAATTAATATGTAGGTTGAGGGTGCTAAAAGCATAAATTGTATGATTAATAGAACACAAGCCCATTTAAGTTTTCTGAATTTTGATTTTAACCCTTTTGAAAGGATATAAACCTGATTTCTTAAATCTTTTAAATTGCCTTTTTTAGTTTGGTTTTTTGAAAGGTCAAAAAATTCATCGGGCTCTTTCTGTCCTATACTAGCAAAATAATACAAGGATTCTATCTCTGATTTTGCCGAAAAATATGGCATACTAGCTAATGCCAATAGGATGAGACTACCCACACCGAGGGTTATGATTGCCGCCAAAAAAAACAATAAATAGTTTTCTTGATTGGGTAATTCTTGTATTTGAGTTATGAGCGTGATAGTACCACCTGTTATAAATGTATTGATGGCGATATATACCGCTGTTTTATTATTTACGCTATCGTAATAATGGTCTAGGCGATTTACAGTATATTCTAATCTTTCTTTTTCCATACAGTTAAATTTATTAACTAGGCTGATTCTTAAGATCCAGCCTAGTTGATTACTTGATAGCTTTTGCGACAGCCGATACAGCTGCCACAAATGTTACCACAGTAAGAATGGTAGAAATAACTTTAGCGTTATCCCCGTTTAAATGTAGACAAGTGTCCATTTTGCAAAGACTCAACTTGTCATTTTGAAATGAATAATTCATAGTCAAAATTTAAATTAGCCCAATTTCACAGCATTTGGGTTTCGCTGAAGTGTTACTTGCTTTTATCAGTAACACCTTTAAATTTTCTACCGCTGGTCTTTACATCCATAAATCTTCCTGAATCGGAATCTCTTTTAACGTAAAGCCCAGTTTTAGTGTTTTTAACTTGTGTTCTGCTTTTTATTGCACCGTGTCTGCGATTATCACCACTTTTTCCATTTGTTGCCATTTGTATTGTTTTATAGGTGCTACACTTTCATATGCTTTTAAATTTATTTTTTTTACCGTCATTTGGTAAATTTTTACGACATTGAAGCATATACTTAATGAATGAGGGTAGCTACAACTTCAGAAATAATAGAACAGCTTAACGCAATCGATATAAAGAGCCTCTTAAACAGGATGGAACTTTATACTCGTGATCGCTTTTATGACAAGAGTGACAGAAACAAAAAAGGCTTTCAGTTTCAAGATTTTTGTCATCAAACATTAACTAAAGCCTGTGATGGTACACGCAAATGGAAACCAGATAATTGCTCTTTTGAGAAATTTATATTTTGGGCTTTACATAGTGATTTAGATAGTTTTTTTAAACAGTTAAAAAGAAAAGGCGATGATTCTGATGAAAACCCTCAATCAGAATACATAATCAATATTCCAAATTATTCCGATGAAGAACCTACTGAAGACTTTAATTATGAAAAGATTGATGATGAAGTGAGATTGCAGCAATGGATAAAACAGTTGGAAGACCAAGGGGCGGACAAAGAGGAAGTAGAAGTGTTCGAATGCTTGGCAAATGGAATTGACAAACCAAAAGACATAGCGGATTTACTCGATAAACCAATCGATGTGATTTATACAATATCTAGAAGATTAAGAAGAAAAAAAATCAAATTCAACGAGAAGTGGACAAGCTTAAAAAAACAGTAAAGGAAAGTCTTGATAATTTTGACAAAGCGATTCCTGATAATTTGGTTAGGAAGCAGCTTGAGATGGAAGGTGTCGATTTAGATGAACAATCTTTATTACAAGATAAATTTATCAAGCAATTGAAATTTAGATTAAAGTCAAAGAGTATTGTATTGAAGAATGATAGTATGCTTGACAAAGCATCAAATTATTTTAAAGATGCTTTAACCAAAGGGCTAGATAAGCCTATTACGTATATGAACAATTTAATTCAAACAAATCAATTACAAACACAATTCAGTAGATTGGAAAAAATGTCTGAAGAACAAATTAAAGACATTATTAAAGACCAAAACCTGATTGAAATTTTAGAAATGCTTGAGGAAGAATCAGAAGGGCAGTAACAAGGCCAAAGAAATATTACAACAAATCGGATTTGATGAAGTCACAGAACTTTCTATGAAAGATTTATTGGCTGGTTTTGATGTTATCTACATAGAAGAAGAATTAAATGGTTCAGACGGTGTCATCATTAGAGGTAAGTCAAAAACAATCATTAAGGTAGATACAAATATTTCTACCCTTCAGCGCAAAAGGTTTGTTGCTGCGCACGAATTAGGACACTTCTTTCTTCACGATAAATTGGAATTTCATTTGGACGATGAGAAAACTCTAAGCTGGAATAGATTAGAAGAAGTTCACAAAAGAGGTATTCAAGAAATTGAAGCGAACGATTTTGCAGGCGAGCTTTTAATGCCCGAACAAGTTTTTAGAGACTTCATTGCAAGAAAGCCATTTGGTCCAGATTTGATTAAAGAGTTAAGTGAGCGTTTCAATACCAGCTTAACTTCTGTAATATTTAGAATGTTAAGTTTGGAAATTGCACCTTTTTTCGTTGTTTTTATGGCCGACGGTGTTGTACGCTATTGGCGCAAAACGGAAGATTTTAAATGTTATACAAACGATATTACTAAAATTCAGCCACCAGAGTTTTCAGTTGCAAAAGAGTATATAAATTCAAATTATGAGTTTATCTATGAAGGAGCTGAGAAAACTCAATCTATTGAAAAGTCGACCTGGTTTAAATTAAATGACTGGGAAGAAGATATTGAGTTTAATGAATATTGCTTACCTACGAAAAAATACAAAACACTTATAAGTGTTATTTGGGAAGCATAGCTAATAGGTTTTTATAATCACTCAATCTAATATTTTTTCAAAAAAATCAAGGGATATTGTCTGCAACAGAATCCCTAATTTATAATCTATTTCTAAATACTGAAGTACTATTTGGAAATTGATAATAGAATTATCTAAAAGAGGAGTTTATTATCATACAATATAACCGCAATTTAAACTCGTAAAATACTTCCATCAAAAGACTACGGCATAAAGCCATCGCTTCTTCCTACGCTAATTTATTCCGTTTCCTTTTGAGCCAAGATTTTATCTTCCGTTTGGTTTCTGCTCAAATATTGTTTAATCAAAAATTTGAGTATTATGACAACAAAAGCGAGTACCACAAGAAAGAGCGGTAAAAAAATTACGGCCGCCAAGAAAGAAGTCAAAGAAAAATTGACACAAAAAGCGATTGGACTTCAGATTGAGAACCTATCAATTGCAAAGGTCATTCCCGACCCGATGCAGCCCAGAAAAACTTTTAATGAAGCACATCTGCAACAGCTTTCCGAAAGCGTCAAAAAGCACGGTGTTCTACAGCCTATTACAGTTCGAAAATCTGGAAACGGATTTATCATCGTGATGGGCGAACGTAGGTATCGAGCAAGTAAGCTGGCCGACAAGAAAACTATTCCGTGTATTGTCAGGGAATATAAGAACAACGATGTTCTTGAAGTTCAGATTGTCGAAAATCTACAAAGACAGGATGTCGAACCGACCGAAGAAGCCGATGCGATTGCCTACCTAAGTGAGAAATATGCGCCTACCGAAATAGCGAAGCGATTGGGTAGAACGGATAACTTCATCAGACAGCGTCTAAAGTTGGCTGGATTGATAGACGGTTTTAAGGAATTTGTGCGCAATGGCGAAATGACCATATCATTGGGTGTTGGTGTAGCACTCTTCGAGCCGGAAGAACAGCAAATGATGTTGGAAACAATGGGCGAGGATTTTAATGCACATCAGATAAACAGGATGATTAAAGACCAGACATACGATTTGGAAAAAGCATCTTTTGATGTAGCCGATAAAAAATTGGTCCCAAAAGCTGGGTCTTGTGTTGAATGTCCTTTCAATGCTGCAAATCAAGGCAATCTGTTCGGCGATGGTAAAATGGTCTGTACAAAAGCAGCCTGTTTTGAAACGAAGAAAAGCAAATCGTTCTTGAACCTGATTGATAAATCCAAAAAAGAGAACATCCTATTGATTCCTGAAATACGACAGTATTGGGCAGATGACGAGAACAATCAGCTCATTATATCGCAATTAGAAAAGAACGGACTAAAAGTCTATTTGCTGGACGATATTGAAGTCATTGAAAATCCGATTAAGCCTACAATCGAAGCTATTCAGGAAGAATATCAGCATTACGATTATTCCGAAGATGAATTAAAGGCAGAATTGGATGAAGCAATGCAGAATTATAAAGAAGCCTTGGAAAAATTCAATTCAGCAAAAGAAGATGGATATAAAAGCGGCGTTGTGTTCCATCCCGATTCATTCCAGCACAAGGAAATTTTTGTAAAGATTGTTGAAAAATCAAAGAACGTTTCTACGGAATATTCGGCACCATTGGCCAGTAGAAAAATGGCAGATTGTACACCCGAAGAACAAATCGTTAAAATCAACGAAAGGGAAATCCGGAAGAAGCAAATTGAGAACAACAAGCAGTTTGAAGAAGTTGTAGAAATGATTCGTGAGACGAAATATATTGATACGAAGAAGACACTTTCAACTGATGAAATGGTGGCATTCTCGATATCGCTATTTGAAAATAATGTGGACTATATGAGCCAACAAAAATATTTCTCAAAGTTCTTGGGCGACACTTCAAAGATGACCAAAATTGAAATGGTCGAGAATTTCAAAAAGAAGTTCAAAAAGGAAATCTTTCACAAGTTGATACGCTATATGCTCACAAAGCAAGTGCATTTTGGCGAAAGCAATCACGTCAATAATCTGACGAACATTTCATTCTACAATGCGATACAAGGATATTACAAATCCAAGATTGCTGGCATAGAAAAAGAATATGCTGAAAAACGAGACAAGCGTGAAGAACGTTTGAAAGAGCGCATCACGGTTCTTGAAAAGCAAATTCAGGAACTCAACGATTAGCTTTTGTTGTTTGAGGAAGGGTCGGCATTCGTGCTGGCCCTTTTTCTTTTTTATGATAGTTTTTAAAAGACGTATTTACAAGGAAGGGGTTATCAATCAATAGTTAGCGCAAAGGTAAACTCGTAAAATACACCCATCAAAAGACTACGGCATAAAGCCAACGCAACATCCTACGCTTATTTATTCCGTTTCCTTTTGAGCTGAGATTTTATCTTCCGTTTAGGTACTGCTCAAATATTGTTTAATCAAAATATATCATTATGAAAAGAGTATCTGAAAAACCTAAAATTTCGCTACAAGAAGCTGAAAAGCATTATCAGTCAAGTAGTAAAAATTATGACATTGATAGTGGCGAAAGTCACTTGGCTTATTACAGGGATAAGCATCCCAACTATTACCGAGTATTATCAGAAAATGTTTAACCTGCCTGTCGGCAGACAGGTCTAAATTCAAAAGTAATGTATTTACAAAATCTACAACAGGATGAAATCTTTGTTCCATCAGAAATGAAATCCTTAAAAAGTCTGACACAGATGGAATCCCGAAGAGGGCTTGAAAATGCCATAATCTCTAATGGCAAAATCGTCAATGTGGTATCGAACAGCTATGGCCACATTCCAAATCAACTGTTCTTCAAGAAAGCTGAAGAAATGCTGACCGATGAACAACTGAATTTCCACAAACGCACCATCAACAAAAATGATAGGTCGTTTATTACCGACTTTATCATCGATGATAAAAGCCAGTTTACGGTCAAGAACCATAAGGACTTGATACTGCCGATGCTTCGGTTCAAAAACTCGTATGACGGAAGTGAAAAGACCTCTGGACACTTTGGGTTTTACAGGGAAGTATGTTCAAATGGCTTGCACGTTTCTCAAGCGGAAATCGAGTTTTCCATCAAGCACAGTAAGAACAATACGCACTTGATTATGCCGAGGCTGAACAATCTATTCGATAAATTTCTCGACAATGAATTCTATACCATTACAAAGAAATTCGACAAGATGAAAGAATTTAAAATCATCGATACACAGGAATTTGTAAAAGCGATTCTTGACAAAACAAAACTGTTTAGGTATGAATGTAGCGATAATAATAGCGACCCGTCGAAAAAATCTCGTGAGGTCATCGAAATCTTAAACTATGAAGCCTTGTTGCTCAATGAAGAACCAAATCTGTGGTTAGGTTACAATGCGTTTAATTCAGTACTTCATAATGTTTTGAAGAAAAGCTTTGGCCAACAAGAACGGTTGGATAAAAAACTGTTCGACGAAGTCTATGCAATGGCATAAAGCCAAAAGGTTCATCCAGTACCTTAAACTGGATTTCCCCCCTTTGCAATACTTATAAAATAATTTAGAATTTAGTTTGATAGTGTGTCAATTTTCCCAGACAAGAAATATTGCTATCTTTGTAATTAATGCAAAAACCAAATAAAATAGCGGCATTTTTCTTTTTAGGCTTGTTTAGCCTTATGATGCTGCATCAGGTTTTTCCGCATTTGCACCATCAGCACGAGGAAACGCATTCCCTTTCAGATATTGCTCATACTGACGAACACCATCATCACGATGACAGTTCGCACGAAAAGGAAGAATCCCCATACGGATTTTTTGGGTTCTTTATGGAAATGCACGTCCACTCAACGGTATCCAGCGATATTGTTGTACTTAAAAGGAATACAGTTGAGCAGCAGACCAATGTTGATAAGGATATAGTAAAAAGTTCTTTTGAAACTCAAAAAATCTTTTTGATTGACTATAGGCAAAATAGTAAACCGCCTGTCTATCATCCACCCAATACATATTTTAATCCCTACCTCTCTTCCCTCGACTCACGAGGCCCACCATCTTTAGGTTAATCATTTAGGAGAATGGTATCGCTATGGTATTATTCCCTTTTATAAATGCAGACCTGTCAGTCGACAGGTAAGATTAAACCTAAAATTTCAAACAATGAACAAATACATCGTGTCCGCGATTTGCGGATGCCTGTTCTATGTTAATGGTTTCTCACAGGATAAAAATATTGGGGAACTGCTTAACGAAATAGAACAGAACAATACAGAGTTAAAAGGCTATCAATCTTTCATTGAAAGTCAGCAACTCGAAAACAGGAGCAACAATAATTTGCCTGACCCACAGCTTTCTGGCTTTTATTTGCCATTTGGCGACAATACAACTGGAGATTATACCGAATATCAACTATCGCAATCTTTTGAATTCCCAACGGTATATGCTGCTCGTGGCAAATGGAACGAGTCTAAATCGCAACAGTTAGCGTCAGCCTATGCTAATAAAAGACTGGAAGTCTTATTGAAAGCAAAAAATACGCTTTTGGAACTTGCTTTCTTGCAAAAGCAAAAAACTATTGAAGCAGAAAGAAAAACCCAGAGCAAGCAGGTTTTTGACCAAATCCAAAAACTTTTTGATACCGAGCAAGTAGGCATTTTAGATTTGAATAAAGCGAAAATTGCTTGGATTCAAGAGCAGTTTGTTGTGGAACAGATTGAAAGCGAAATCCAAATTTTGTTATCCAAACTCAAAACCTTGAACGGAGGCAATGCAATTGATGCTATTTCGTCAAGTATTGCATTACCTATCGAAGTTGGTACGGTAGATAATCTTTGGCAGGAAAAATTAGCGAAAGACCCTTTACTACAAGAATTAAAGGCTAATGAATCTGCATCTCGTCAAAAAGTAAAACTGGAAAAAAACAAGGTGCTGCCAAACGTGGCACTTGGCTATAATTATCAAGGCGTTAGCGGTAGTCATTATTCTGGGTTTTATGGCGGTGTTTCAATTCCACTTTGGAGTAGCAAGAACAAAGTAAAAGCTGCCGAAGCGAATTATGAGTATCAACAGTCCAACACGCAGGTAGTTACCACTTCGCTTTATACACAATTTCAAAAAACCTATAATCGATACGAATTGATACTCGAAAAATTTAATGAGTATCAAACCACTATGGGCAATTTAAATAGCGAGCAACTGCTTTTTAAGGCTTATATGTTGGGCGAGTATTCGTTTATGGATTATTACGTGGAGCTTCAGTTTTATCGGAATGCATCAGATAAAATGCTGCAAATGGAAAAGGAACTGCAACTGCTTCAAGCACAATTATTAAAACATCAGTTATAAATTTTTAAACATACAATTATGAAATCGAAGATTCACGAATACCAAAACAAATATTTAGCAATGAGTAAAATTTCAAAATCAATATTCGCAATAGCAATCGCATCAACATTTTTAGTAACCTCTTGTCGAGAAACAAAAACCGAAAATACTGACGACCACGGTCACGAGCATAATGAGGATGGTAGTCATACGGAAGAAACCATAGAGCAAGAAGAGTTTAAAGTAGGAACTGATTCTATGGAAACAAAAACAGAGGAACACGGGCACGACCACGATTCAGAAGGGAATCATACAGATGATGATTCTGACACCCACAAACACGATGATGAGTCAGAACACCACGACCATTAAAAATCAAAAACATACGAAAGATGAAATATATAATAATAGTGCTCGCCTTTTTGGCAATGTCCTGCAATAACAAGTCAGAAGACGCACACGCACACAACGAAGATGGTAGTCACGTGGGCGAAGAAATTCCACGATTGAGCCATACTATCTGGACGGATAAAACAGAACTCTTTGTTGAGTTTCCTGCGCTCATAGTAGGTAACGGAAGTAGATTTGCAGCCCATTTTACGGTTTTGGATAAACACCAGCCCGTTCAAGAAGGTTCTGTAACGGTCAGCTTAATAAAAGATGGAAAAGGAATTAGAAATACGGTAGATGCACCGTCATCCCCAGGCATTTTTTCGCCTGCCATACAACCGAAAGAAGAAGGAAACTATCAATTGGTTTTTGAATTAACTACACCTGAATATTCAGATAAAATAACAATTGACGATGTTACGGTTTATGCTAATATAGATGAAGCCATAAAAGCTTTGGGTGCAGCCGAAGATGATGGGAGCATTTCGTTTTTAAAGGAACAAGCTTGGAAAATCGATTTTCAAACCGCACCTGTCGTTTCAGGTAAAATTTACGATGTCATCAACACCTCTGGTGTTTGGATGCCCTCGCCCGGTTCTGTAAAGTCCTTGGCAGCAAAATCCAATGGGGTGGTAGATTTTAAAGTAAGCAACCTCACGGAAGGCACAGCAGTAAAAAAAGGTCAGCTCTTAATGAGTTTGAATAGCCAAGGTTTGGCATCTAATAATTTGAGTACGGATATCGCTTCCGCGAAAGCGAAATACCAACAGGCCAAATCTGAATATGACCGAAAGAAAGAGTTATACGACTCTAAAATTGTCCCAAAATCTGAATTCGAGAAAGTAGAGAGCAATTTTGAAATCGCCAAAGCCAATTATCAATCATTGACATTAGGCGTTTCGGGAGGTAGCAAACAAATTCGTGCACCTTTTGATGGCTTTATCAAATCCATTACGGTTTCCAATGGTGATTACGTGGCGCAAGGCGTCGCATTGGTAGCTATAGGGACACATCAATCCAAGGTATTGAAAACCCAGTTAGCACCTGACTATGGACTTACGATGGACAATGTACAGGGAATCTGGTATCAAACGAGCAACGGACAATGGGCAAATGTAACAGATGCGGAAGGCAAGATTCTTTCCATAGGTAAAGATGTAGAGCGTGAAAATCCATTGATTTCAGTTTTTGCACAAGTAAATGCAGAGGTCGATATGCCAGAAGGAAGTTTAACGCCCGTTCAAATTGCAATGGGAAATGCGACCCAAAATACAACGATTCCTGTTGATGCCTTATTGGAAGATTATGGAAGTTATTCTGTTATCGTGCAACTTTCAGGCGAAAGTTTTGAAAGACGTCCTGTAAAAATAGGAAAACGCAATGGCGAGAATGTAGAAATAGTGCAGGGCTTGGAAGTTGGCGAAGTAGTGGTAACTACAGGAGCATATCAAGTTAAAATGGCTTCAATGTCGGGTTCAACACCTGCACACGGTCACGAACATTAAAAACGAAGTGAAATGTTAAACAAAATATTATCAATTTCACTTCAAAATAGATTGCTCATTTTATTGGGAGCGGTTGCATTGAGTGTGTTGGGCGTGTATTATGCACGTACAATGAACGTCGATGTATTCCCAGACCTTACAGCGCCCACGGTAACAATTCTTACCGAAGCACACGGAATGGAATCTGAAGAAGTAGAAAAATTAGTAACCTATCAATTGGAAACGGCCTTAAACGGTTCGCCAAATGTGAGACGAATCCGTTCGTCATCGGCAGCAGGTGTTTCCATTGTTTGGGTAGAATTTGAATGGGGAACAGATATTTATCGTGCTCGCCAAATTGTTAGTGAACGCATCCCGATGGTACGGGAAAATTTACCCGAAGGAATTGGAGCACCAACAATGGCACCTATTTCATCCATTATGGGCGAAATAATGCTTTTGGGAGTGACATCAGACAGTCTTTCGCCGATGGAACTGCGAACCTTATCCGACTGGACAATCAGACCTCGCATAAAAGCCATTGGCGGTATTGCAAATGTGGTGGTCATTGGTGGCGATTACAAGCAATATCAGGTATTTGCCAATCCCGAAAAGATGAAGTATTACGACGTGAGCCTATCAGAATTGGTGGAACACGTTAAGGAAGCAAATCAAAATGCACCCGGCGGTGTCATCAATCAATATGGCAATCAGTATATCATTAAGGGAAGCGGTAGAGCCTATGCGCTGGAAGACTTGCAGGAAGCCGTTCTTAAGGAAGTGAATGGTCAAACCATCAAAATAAAAGATGTAGCAACTGTACAAATCGGAGCTGCCGATAAAATTGGCGACGGTTCATTAAATGCAAAACCCGCTGTGATTCTGACCATTTCAAAGCAACCCGATGTGAATACCTTGGAGTTGACAGACCGCTTGGACGAAGCCATTGCAGACTTGGACACAACCTTGCCAAAAGGTGTCAACATCAAAAGCCAAATCTTTAGACAGTCCGATTTCATAGATGCTTCTATTAGTAATCTAAATATGACTTTGTTGGAAGGTGCGTTTTTTGTAATGATTATCCTGTTCATCTTTTTAATGAACTGGAGAACTACCGTTATTTCCTTGCTGGCAATCCCTATTTCATTATTGGTATCCATCATTATTTTAAAATGGCTGGGTTACACCATAAATACAATGAGTTTGGGTGGTATGGCCATTGCCATAGGGGCGTTGGTAGATGATGCCATCATTGATGTGGAAAATGTATATAAACGCTTGCGTGAAAATATCAGAAAACCAAAAGGGGAACGGGAATCGACAATAAAAGTAGTGCGTGATGCTTCAGTAGAAATAAGAAGTTCCATTATCATCGCTACCTTGATTATTATCGTTTCGTTTGTTCCCTTGTTCTTTTTAAGCGGAATGGAAGGTCGATTGTTACAACCGCTCGGAATAGCCTTTGTGACCTCAGTATTGACCTCATTGGTAGTTGCCGTAACCGTAACCCCAATTTTATGTTCTTATTTATTGGACAATGAGAAGCTTCTAAACAAACAGGCTGATGGTACAAAAGTAGAGCGTTGGTTGCAGAAACATTATGGCAATCTTCTGGAACGAGCGACACGAATACCTAAAACCATTATAGGCGTAACTGTCATTGCATTTGTATTAAGTCTTCTGGTTGTAACGCAATTGGGAAGAAGTTTCCTGCCAGAATTTAATGAAGGTTCATTGGTAATTAGCGTGGTTGGTCCACCGGGAATGTCTTTGGAAGAAAGTAATAAGACTGGAAAGTTAATAGAGACCATTTTATTGGATATGCCCGAAGTAGAGGTCGTTACTCGAAGACAAGGACGTGCCGAACTGGACGAACACGCACAAGGTGTTAATGCTTCGGAAATTGATGTGCCCTTTGTTCTTGAGAACAAAACCAAAGAAGAGTTCTTTGAAGAAGTCCGAAATAAATTGAGTATCGCACCTGGTGTTAATATCACATTGGGACAACCCATCGCACACCGTATTGACCATATGCTTTCTGGAACACGCGCCAATATTGCTATAAAGATATTTGGTTCCGATTTACAACGTTTGTTTGAAGTTGGTAAAAGCGTAGAACAGAACATTAAGGATATTGATGGATTGGCAGATGTTGCGGTTGACCAGCAAATTGAAGTACCACAAATACGTATCAAACCCAAACGCCAGATTCTTTCGGCTTATGGTATGACGGTCGGTAATTTAATGGAACAAGTGGATATTGCTTTTGCAGGCGAAGAAGCAGGCGAAATTTACGAAGGACAGCAATATTTTGATTTGGTAGTACGCTATGAAAAACCGTTTCGGGACAACATTGAGAATATTGGTAACACGTTAATCAGTTTGCCAAATGGTGGTCAAACCACTTTGGGCGAACTGGCAACCGTTCAATCTGTAAGCAGTCCAAACACTATCAATCGAGAAGATGTGCAACGTAAGATTGTGGTAGCAGCCAATGTTCAAGGCAGGGATTTACGTGGTGCCGTTAACGAAATAAAGGAAGTGGTCGCCAGCAATGTAAATATGCCAGAAGGTTATCGTGTACAATATGGCGGACAATTTGAAAGTGAATCCAAAGCATCACAATTGCTTTTGATAACAGCCATAATTGCAATAGCCATCATTTTCTTGCTATTATATTATGAGTTCAAGGATGTAAAACTGGCGTTCGTAGTCTTAATCAATCTACCATTAGCGTTGATTGGTGGTATTTTGATTGTGTACTTCACATCAGGAATCATCAGTATCGCTGCGACCATTGGATTTATCAGTCTCTTTGGAATAGCAACCCGTAATGGTATTTTATTGGTATCACGTTATGAAGATTTACGAAAGGAAGGAATCCAAGGCTTTCAATTGATAAAGAAAGGTGCATTAGATAGATTAAATCCCATTTTAATGACTGCCTTTACCACAGGTCTGGCATTGATACCATTAGCCTTAAAAGGTGGCGAACCCGGAAGTGAAATACAAAGCCCTATGGCAGTTGTGATTTTGGGTGGTTTGCTTTCAGCTACTATTTTGAACTTGGTGGTAATTCCTTGTGTGTATCAGCTATTAGTTAATAAAAAACGGAATTCAAACGAAACAATATGATTTAAGAGAATAGATGAAACTGTCAAAACTATTAGAGACCTTCCAAGCTTTACGTAATCGTTTATTCGCAAAACTTTATTTGGCACAGACCATAAGTTTATTGGGCGATGCCTTTACGTGGGTCGGGTTGGCTCTTTTGGCATATCAGTTCGGCGAAGAAAGGGCTGCGGTCATATTGGCAACAGCTCTTACTTTACGAGTTACTGCATTCATTGTATTTTCGCCTTTTGCAGGCGTATTAGCAGATAGGATTAGCCGAAAGAAAATACTCTATACCACACATTTTATCAGAATGGTTATAGTAGGTTGTCTGCCTTTCGTGACTGAAGAATGGCAAATTTATGTCCTCATTTTTCTGATGAATGTATTTAACGCATTTTTTAGTCCGACTTATCGGTCTATCATTCCGCAGATTGTAGATAAATCAATATACAGACAAGCGATAGGTTTATCGGCAGCCACGTATCAGCTGTTAGGAGTATTGGGTCCAGGCTTGGCAGGGATTTTAGCCATCTGGTTAGGTGCAAGGGAAATATTTTTTGTCGATGCTGTTACATTTGTTATCGCAGGTATTTTATTGTTGAGCCTTCCAAAAAGTAAGCTGGATATTGTTGCAGACGAAATCGAGGGTAAGATAAAGCCAACCACTTGGCAAGATGTTTTAAAGGGTATTAGACTACTATTTTCCAATCAATACGTGCGCTTCGCATTATTCATTGAATTTGTTTCTGCGGTTGCTGGCGCACTTATCTTGGTCAATACCATCATATTGGTCAAAGGTGGATTGGAACTTACAGATAAAGATTACGGAATCATTATGGCAGCTTTCGCTATTGGTGCAATGGTAGCGGCATTTGTTTCTGGAGCAATTGATAAATCCAAATCAAGACGCATATCTCTCATTATTGGAGCTCTGATTTTAGGAGTTGCCATAAGTTTTGCCAATTACCTCGATTTTTCAATGTTATTCATTGTATGGATTGTTGCCGGACTTGGTCAAAGCCTTGCGGAGATTCCATCCGAAACACTTATCGGAGAAACAGTACCCATCGAAGAACAAGGTAAAGTCTACGGTTCTCATTTTGCATTTTCACATCTATGGTGGGCATTTGCATATCCATTGGCAGGATTTTTGGGTACTACATTCCCAAATCAAAGCTTCCTTTATGGAGGCATTATTACATTAATAATATTGGTGTTAGTGGTTATTTTATTAAGACCTAAAAAACATTCATTATAAATAGAATACTATGGAAGAATATAAAAATAATAAACCCGTTATTTATCGGTGTGACGGCGTTAATTGCCGAAAGAAAAAAGGAAAGCTTTTAGATTATTATATAAAGAAATACAAGTTAAAAAATAAAATTGAGGTTGACGATATGGACTGCAACAACAAGTGCGAACAAGCACCTGTTATGCATCTTCATCCAGAGGATATATGGTTTTCGGAAAAAGATTTAGGGACAATCGTTAGAAGACATATTTTAAATAAATAATTGGTTTAAATTGGAAACAAATTCACCTTCTTACATTGGTAGGGAGGTTTTTTTTATGCCATTAGATTTATTCCCATTCAGCACATTCCCCTACATTCCGCGAAAAGCTTCATTACGGCAAAAGCGCTTCACTACTGAAAGTCTTGGACACAACTTCAAAGCTTCCGTTTTCCATTCCACTTGCCCGTACATTCCCGAGAAATATCGGGAAACGGTCAAACTGCATTCCAACCTACACCTTCAAAGTCAAGTCCGCTTTAAATCCTGCATAATGAGAATAAATAGTTTTCTTAATCCGTTCAGCACATTCCCCTGCATTTCGCCAAAAGCTACATTTCGGAAAAAGAGCTTCACTACACATATCTTGGACACAATCCCCAATTTTAGCTTTCCATTCCGTTAACCCTTCCCGATGCTCTGGGAAGGAACACTTCATTCCTTTGCCAAAATTGTGGATTAAGTCCGCTTTTCATCGGAAAGTCATCCCTTCGGTTTTCTTAACAGGATTTTCGGCGCGGTCTTCTTGAGCCCTCACTCGAAAATCCTTAAAAACCGAACCGCTGCCCTACACATTTTAAGGGGTTTATAATGGATAAAGCCTTTGTTGTTTTTCGGGGCGTCGAAAAACAGGCACGACATAACCAATTCTAATTTAATCACAGCTGCTTATCTCGCTTAACTGTCGGTACGCTCAAACGCAACTGCGCTTAAAAGAATTGCTAATGCCCTTATGGAACTTGTCAAGACTATACAAGTTTTAGTGAAAAATAAGGCTTCTACTTCCTTGAAATTCCAAGGAATTTACTACGTCGCAAACACACCTGATTTTGCCCGAAAAGTCTTGACAAAACCCACTCTATCCATTGTGCGGTGCACAGAAGAAAAGAACAAACACCCCTTAAAATTTAATCTGTTTTAAATCAATAGGGGAAATATAAATCCTTAAATATTTTATTATGAGTACTATTAAAAATCACGTACAGTTAATTGGAAACGTTGGACAAGAGCCAACCATTACGAACCTTGAAAGCGGTAAGAAAGTAGCCCGCTTCTCACTCGCTACAAACGAGTATTACAAAGATGCAAAAGGCGAAAAACAAACGGACACCAACTGGCACACCGTAGTAGCTTGGGGCAAGACTGCTGAAATCGTTGAGAAATTTGTCGAAAAAGGCAAAGAAGTTGGAATATCGGGAAAACTTAAAACCCGAAGCTATACAACTGATGATAACGAACAACGCTATGTTACCGAAGTTATAGCTGATGAAATCCTATTACTTGGAAGCAAAAGCGATAAGTAATCTTCAAAATTAAAGAGGGCGCACCTGTCGAAAGTTTCGCCCTCTTTTTCATTATTCACACATTAAATATATGTACAATGAAAGCACAAGTTAACGAAATAAAAGAGCGATTGCAATATTTTACGGGAACAGAAATGTTCTATTCTTTACCGCTCATACGAACAAGATTTACGGACGGATTAAAATATCTTTCTACGGTAGCGGAATGTTTTTGGCTCATTACGGACACGTCCGTAATTGCAAAAAGTCTGATGAACCGAAGCGAATTTGTAACCATAGACTTCAAAAGATTGCCCAAAGAAAAACAGGATTATTCTGGTTATGAAGCCGAGATAATTTACAGCGATGGCAACGACAATATTTTGGAAAAACACCGTTACAGGGCAACCGATTTTCCACTCGATGAACTGCGGTTATTTTTTGTAAATGATACGCTGATGTTACCAAGCGAATATTAAAATTTTGAAGCTATGATTCACATAAAATTTCAAGATTTGAGCGAGGAAAAACAAGAGGAACTTTTACAGGTTTCGAGACAACACGTTACACATATTTATGGGGAATCCATCCAAAAATATGTTGACGAAACTGGGGCAGATTATGATAGTTTGATAGATGAAGAAATGATTAAAAACTTATACACCTATAATTTCGTTTTCAACATTTAGCACTATGATATAGAGCAACGAACACCTCTAAAATTTTAGAGGTGTTTTTCTATGCAATTAATATATAGTCAAGAAAAAAACGTATCTTTATTTCGCTGAAATTCAGCATTCAAATTTAAGTAGGGTTATCCACTTTTCGACTTTCGCCGATAACCATACACATCGAAAAATAACATATCGGAAAATCATTTTCCCTGAAAATGGCAATCGGCTTTTTAGCCGGATTGTATGGATTTTTGTCACGCTTGCGCGTGACGAAAAGGAATAGCAAGAGGGTAACGGGCTGCGCCGCGTTACATATTCCATTTTCATTTTAATCTATTGATTTTTAAGCAGTTAAAAATAAAGTAGATATAAAAAATCCATCGATTTGCGTCAAATGGTTTTGAAACACCAGCAAACAGGGATGGATTTACGTCAAATCTTTAAAAAAGCGAAAGGAAATGGACTCATTCATCACTATCAGGTTCAAACGGAAAACCGCCAAAAGGTTTCAGGAATTTTCCAAGAAGCACTTCAAAACGCACACGGAAGCGATGGAAAACATCCTTGATTTTTTCCTCTACAACGAGATATCACCAAAGGAAAAATTGGGACCAACTGGACGTACCATAGAAGCTAAGTTACTCAAAAGAATCAATGCAGTTATCGCCATAATGCGAGATGTGGAAAAGACACAAACCAAACCTACAGTCGCAATGTTGCAATCCCTTTTTGTAATGGACGAACCTAAAAAGAAACCGCTCATTTTGGAAAAAAAATATGCTGAGGAAAAGAAAGAAGTACGCTTTCGCGAAAAGCGAAACACCAACAATGAACTTTAAAGATTTAGCTTATGTACATCACAATCACACCTCAAAAAATGGGCGGTAACTTTTCCAAAAGTTCAGCAGATTTTGTTGGCTATTTAGAGAAGGAAAACCAAGGATTGGAACAACACGAAATGGAACATTTTTTCAATCAATATGGCGATGAGATTTCCGCTGAAGAAGTAGTCAAAGAAATAGATGGAAATACCGCAAAATTGGAAAAACACGAACCAAGGTTCTATTCAATTACCGTGAGTCCTTCAAATTTTGAATTGCGAAAACTTCAGAACAGTAGCGAAGATTTAAAAAGATATACTCGCGAGCTGATGAAGGATTATGTGGCTTCATTCAACAGGGAAATCAAAGGGCGACCTGTCAGTATCGACGACATAAAATATTATGCTAAAGTTGAACACCAACGCACATTTAAGGGGACGGATTTTCAGGTAAAAGAGAACCAACCTTTTGCCACAAAAATACTTCAGCTAAAAACTGAAATCCGAAATATTCAAGAAGGGCGAGCTGAAGGAAATATCAAAAAGATGAAAAAAGAAATTGCCAAACTGGAACGCCAAGCACCACATCAACAAAATGGAAAACGGATTGTCCAGGGAATGGCGAAAGATGGAAACCAAAGTCACATCCATATCATTGTGAGCCGAAAGGATGCGTCAAACAGATTTAGTTTGTCACCTGGAAGCAAATACAAAGCTTCCGATGTGAAGTTGAATGGGGAAACCGTAAAACGTGGTTTTGACAGAGATAAGTTTTTTGAGAAAGCTGAAAAGACGTTTGATAAGACTTTTGGGTACAAACGCAACTTTGCAGAGACCTACAAAGCACGAAAGGATTTTGTAAAAAGCCCAAATCTATATTTCGCCGCCTTGATGAAATTACCAGCGAACGAAAAAGCATTAGCGTTTAAAATGATTACCAAATCAGGATTACCGATAGTGCCAAGTATTCCAGTTAGTCAAACACAAATCGCACTTCGGATTTTCAAACGATTAAGACGTGGTGCAGAGGTGGCAATTAAATCAAGTTCCATCGGAATCTAATTAATATGCAGATATATAATGTCATAACGATACTTTTAATTATTGGTCTAACCAGTATTATTTTCTATGCAATGTTTCGGGTAAGTAAGTATGCGTTCCTATTGAATATCATAATGCTTTCGGTCTTCGTTTTCTATATTACTGAAGGAAATGAATTAGTATCAATATTGCTTTATCTGGCGTGTCCTCTAATGCTAATTAATATAGGATTGTACGTTTTTCTGCATAAAACTGAAAATGTACAAAATGGCGATACAAAGTATCAAGTCAATTTCGCTACAACCAAAGGAAATTTTAAATTGGATAACATCAAAAGGGGTGCATCCATCATTGGTTCTGCTGGAAGCGGGAAGACCGAAAGTGTGGTGTATGGATTTTTAAAACACTTCCGGAAAGAGAGCTTTTGCGGAATCATTCACGACTATAAAGATTTTGAGCTGACCGAAATGGCTTATCCTCTTTTTAGGGATAGCGATATTCCATTTAAGGTTATTTCCTTCGATAAAATCATCCACAGGGTAAATCCTATCGCACCACGCTATTTAGAGAACGAGGAAAGCGTAAACGAAGTCTCACGTGTATTAATCGAAAACCTTTTAGAACAAAGAGAAAGTGGCACAACAGGAACAACAAAATTCTTTAACGATGCAGCCGAAGGTTTGATAGGTGGATTGATCTGGAAACTGAAATGCGATTATCCCAAATACTGTACGTTACCACATTTAATAGCCATATATCAAATGCTCGATACCGATAGCCTAATCCAGTTTTTGGAAACCAACACCACATCGAGAGCGATGGCAGATGCTTTTATTAGTGGGAAGGATTCAGATAGACAGACAGCTGGTGTGAAAAGTACCTTGGCAAATGCGCTCAAACGAATTAGTACACAACGCATTTTTATGGCACTATCCGCAGACGAAGTGCCTTTGAACATCAATAGCGAGGAAAATCCTGCAATAATTTCCGTGGTAAACAATCCAAAATATGAGACATCCTATTCGCCTGTAATCGCCACTATCATTCACACCATTACCAAACAAATGAGCGTGCGAAATTCTAAACCGTCTTTTTTATTGATGGAAGAGGCGCCTACCATTAGACTGCTGAATATGCACCGTATTCCAGCAACATTACGTAGTTATGATATTGCCACCATTTATGTGATGCAAGATAAAATACAGAACGATATGATGTATGGCGATAAGGCGAGCAAAGCGATTTTAAGCAATCTATCCTATCAGTTTTTCGGAAAAGTCAATGACCCAGATACTGCAAAATACTATGAGCGCTTTTTTGAAATAATCAAAGACCCGACTAAAAGTATAAGTCGTGGCCATAATCTTGATTTTGATACACGAATCACAACAGGCGAAAAGGAAATCCCCAAGATTAGAGCAGATGTTTTCTTCCGGTTGAAGCAGGGCGAGTTTATCACTTATGCTGATGGAAAAGATAAGAAAGTCCAGTTTAAATTAGCCAGAATTCAAAGGCAACTTCCTAATGACACCAAGCAGTTTTCTCAGGCGGATTTAGCGGCTAATTTTGAGCGGGTTTATGATGAGGCGAAGTCGATATTTAGTTGAAGAATGATACAGTTTCATTCAAGATTAATGATTGAAATTTCTTCCCCGAACCTTTTAATTAACTGCTCATCAGTAATTTTGTCAGGAAACGCCATAGCCAAAAGGTGCTTAGGCCTTGACATCGCCACGTAAATTATACGTTTCTTTTCTTTTATGAATCCATCAGCATCAGGCTCTAAATCTCTAAAATTAATATTGCTTGCGTGGTTTTTTTCATCAAAAAATATTAGGATAGCATCCAATGTTTTTCCCTTGACTTTATGAACTGTGGTCAGCGAGCTTGTTTTTTCAATGTCTACGCGGTTGAAATGAGCCGATACAGGCTCGTTTCTCGTGGTCTTAGCAAAATATTTAGAAGTTTTTTTAATTCCAAAATCTATTTCATAATCAAGATTTAGAGCTTTCTGAATGTAAGATGGGCATAAATTTGACCAGTCCTCTACCGTAAGTGAGAGTTCAGGCAATCCTTCAACAAACTTTATAATGCGGGCATTATAGAGATAATCAGTTTTTAATTCAGCTCGCAAATGACCAAAATCAGCAAAAGACAATCCCCTATTTTCCAAACGAATTACAATATTTCTGGCTATGTTGATGGCTTCTTTTAAATTTTTATCATCATATTCTATTTTGGCAGCAATAAGTTCGTATGCTAAGGAATTGTGCCAAGGTTGTTGTTGTGTATCTCTACCCAACATTTTGTTTCTAATATTATTCCCCCGAACTACCACTTTAAGCTTTTTATATTCTTTATCGGTACAGTATTCTTCGAAATGATTTATGATTTCGCCTCTGTCGCCAGTTTTATATTTATAGATAAGAATAGGCTCGTTCAAGTTGGTTTTGCAGGCACTTGAAATAGTTCGTTGATCTTCGGGTCTTAATAAGGAAAAACAGTCTATAATATGTTGTGGCGACCTTCTGTTGTTTGATAAATCTAAACCAACATAATCTTCGCTATTATATTTGTCCAAAAATAGTTGCGGATTGGCATCCCTAAATTCAAAAAGGCTTTGATAAGGGTCGCCAATAAATTCGAGATTAATTAAGCCTTGATTATTTAATTCTTCAAAAATTTGGTGCTGCATTAATGAGTTGTCCTGTGCCTCATCAATTATAATATGTGGAAACCTCTTAGACAACCATTTGCTAATTTTTGGATTTTTTCTAAGAAGAGTTAATGCAATAAATGCAGAATCATTTGTTGTAATGAGACCATTTTTAAACTGCCAGTTTTTTATGTATTTACAATATTTAATAAAAACATCTAAATCAACCTTTTCAGTCGATGGGTTGCCACCATTTACGGAATAAGTGCCATCTGGCTCTAACCTAATTTTTGATGGTGCATATTGGAAGAATAATATTTTGTTTTGCTTAGTTTTAAAAGTATTCATTGGTCGCTTAAGTGCACCAGTATTCTTTCCGGTTTTAGCATCATTGATTTTCCAAAATGAATCCAAACGCTCTTTTTTGTCCAAAATTTGAGGACGAGCAAAATTTCTTTCTAAAAGGTAATAAAATGGTAATGTTATGTATGTATTGATGAAGCTATCAATGGTACTTACAAGATGGGGGTATTGCAAATTCTTACTGCAAAGTTTGTTACATGTCGAGTTAATTTCATCTTTAGCAACGTTAGTGAATGACAAACAAGCAATTCCTGAGTGATTGCCATAGATCTTTTTATACTCATCCTCAAGATTGATAATTTTTTGAGCAATCGCAGTAGTTTTTCCACCACCAGGACAGGCGTTTAAAACAACTCTACCTCTGGCATCAAAATAGGCTTTTAATTCGTCTGTAATGTCCAATTCCATACCTACCCCTTTAAATGCTTTAGACTTTTTCGAATGTATTTTGGAATTACAAATTCTTTTCTGGCACGCTTTAGGTTCTTGAGAATATATAGAGAGAAGTTTTGAGAAAATTCGCCTTTAGTTGGAAACGACTTCCACAATAATATAGCTGCTTTTCTCTGTTGTTCTTCGGTAAGTTCTTCTTCAATCACGGCATCCACATAGTCAAGAATGGCTTTCGCTTTCTTAGGTCTTATTTTGTTGATGTACTTAAATAGAAAGTTATTTTCAATACCCTCTTTTGTATTTGGGATATTTGCAAGTGCCAATTCATATTCAAGAGTTTTTTCAGCAGAAAAGATTTTTACGGTGTCTTTACCATTAATCGCGGAAGTAATATTTGGAATTCTCGATGATACGTCTGCTGCCTGAATTAAATTATCCAGTTCATCCAGCTTTTCATAATCTGTGACAAGAAGTTTCTTAAAAGAGTATTCTTTTTTCTTCGAGCCAGAAAATTTGTCATCATCCGTTAGAATTGAAACTGGTTTGTCAATGGATTTATGTGGCTGGCTCGAATTGAACAAGTGAATAAACGGATAAAAACTTGTGCCACCAATATTGACCAGTTCTATTCTGTAATCTTCCAAACGATATTTCTTTATGGCTGTAAAAGCTGATATTAAAAGTTCTTCGGAAATACCTTCAACAAATAGTACTGCTTTGGCAAACAGTAGTTGAGATTTTGTCACATCTATATACCTTTCCAACTGTCTTCGTCTGAATCTGAAATTTGCTTGGGTCAATTCCTTATCCTTAACGGTGTCTTCTATAATCTTTTCTGAAACCCTATTTTTAAACTGCTTGCTCAATTGAAAGGCTTGACCATCCAATAATATTAAGTTCTTTAAGGGCACTTTGGAAGTTAAAGTGGGGGAATGTGTTGTAATGAATAATTGGCTGTTTTTAGATTTGCTGGAATCTCTCAAAAAACTATAAAGACTTAGCTGAAGTTGCGGATGTAGGTGTGCTTCGGGTTCTTCAATAAGCAGGGCGAAATGAGGAACCTTATTATCTTTGATTTGGTCTTTAATATCACCAAGAACTGTTGCGATATATATAAGATTATTTTGCCCTAAACTATTCTGCCAAAGCGAAAAACCATCACCTGCCAAACTATCTCTATCGTGAGGTAAGAATGGTTTTATAGCGTTTACAATATATTCGGTTTTTGATTGCTCTATTTGAAGTCCAATTTGGTTATCTCTAAAGCGTTGATAAATACCAGCGAGATTTTCGTTTACCCCATCACGGGTTTCCGAAACTTCTGCTTGTGCTAAAAGTTCATCATTTGCAGTACGCATAATACCTTCAATGACATCTTCAGTCTCGTTTTTTTCAACTCGCCTTTTGATAACACGACCCAAGACATTACCTCGATTTGTCAATAAGTCACGCGTGCTGTCTCTGAGTCCACTTAGATAGTAATGCTGAAAAATTGCGAATGTACTATAATCTGCTTTCTGACCCTCAACATTCCCAGTATAGTAAGATGAAATAGGGTATTTTCCACCTTTATCCTCGTAAGTTAGAACAACTTGTGCATATTCATTTGTGTCATCTTCAGGGTCAATTACCATATACTCATACAATGCACCTCTTTGTGCGGCTGATAGCCCTTTAAACTGGAAAATTATGGTAATCTTATCTGCTCTCGTGACATTCAAGTTATCCTCAGCATCTTTTTCTATACTTTCGTGGAAATCAGCAAATCCTACTGAAATATCCCTAATGGGTTCACCCATATTGTAGAGTAACCTAATAGCATCGATAACTGCCGATTTGTTACTTCCATTTTCCCCGATTAGTATATTTATACTACGGTTAAAATTAAGCGCCATTTCTTTGATTCCCCTAAAATTTTTGATGACAAGTTTGGATAAATACATACGCAATTGGATGGTTGGTTAAACTTGTAAATTTAACAAACATTTTCTTGCATTCGGAATAACTGTAATCCTATTGTAGATTTTAAAAACTTATTATCACAATTTAATATCGTTATCTTTACCGTCTGATTTTAAATAAATAATGACCGAAACAAACCGCATAGAATACAAACGAGAACTGTCCGATGGACTTGAGAAAGAGGTCATTGCTTTTTTGAACTATCGCGAAGGTGGCATTATCTATATCGGTATTGATAAGGAAGGGAACACTTACGGTTTGGCTGATGCGGATGGCGACCAGTTAAAAATTAAGGACAGGTTAAAGAACAATATCCGTCCTTCAGCTTTGGGTTTGTTTGATATTGTGAGCGAGGAACGAGAGGGCAAGAACATCGTAAAAATCATTGTGGCGAGTGGTCCCGAAAAGCCCTATTATCTCAAAAAGTATGGGATGAGCGAAAAGGGTTGTTTCATTCGCTTGGGTTCAGCAGCTGAGCCGATGCGACAAAAAATGATAGACGAGCTTTTTGCCAAACGTACCCGAAATTCCATCAGTAAGATTAAAGCAAGTCGGCAAGATTTAAGTTTTAGTCAGTTGAAAATCTACTACGAAGAATCAGGACACAAACTTGGTAAAGCTTTTGCAAAGAACTTGGAACTACTTACCGAAGATGGCGCATTCAATTATGCCGGCTATCTTTTGGCAGATAAGAATAACACTTCTATTAAAGTGGCCAAGTATTCGGGCAAAACCCGAACGGACTTGATAGAAAGCAACGAGTATGGTCACGAATGTTTGGTCAAGGCCACCAAGCAAGTGATAGATAAAATTGCTGTCGAGAACCGAACCAACACTAAAATAACGGCTAAGGAAAGACAACAAGCCAACCTTTGGAATCCCATCGCCTTACGCGAGGCCATCATCAATGCCTTTGTGCATAATGACTACACAAACGAAATAACCCCAAAGTTTGAAATCTTTAGTGATAGAATTGAAATCACTTCGTCTGGTGGTCTTCCAGAAGGATTAAGCGAACAGGAATTTTTTGAGGGCTTTTCAGTCCCACGCAACAAGGAACTGATGCGAATTTTAAAGGATTTGGAACTTGTGGAACAATTGGGTTCTGGCATCCCTCGTATTTTGGAACACTATGGGAAAGAGAGTTTTAAATTTTCAGATAACTTCCTTAGAATGACTTTTACAGCTAAAAAAACTGCTGTTGAAGAAGGTGGTCAAATAGGTGGTGTAATGGGTGGTCAAAAAGGTGGTGTAATAGGTGGTGCAATAGGTGGTGTAATTGATTCTTCTGAAGCTTTAACTAAAAGACAAAAAGAAGTTCTTAAACTTATTGCTGCTAATACTTCAATAACCTATAATGAAATAGCTGAAGCTTTAAGTATTAATGAATCTGCTGTTGGCAAGCATATAACAGCTATAAAGAATAAAGGTTTTTTAGTGCGTCAAGGCGAAACAAGAGGCTATTGGGAAATCAATCTCGATGAAAACTAAAAAAACTTTTCAAAAAGGCCCTTTTTCCCTCGGACCTTTACTCGTAACTTTCCATTGGCCGTTTTCTTTAGCCAATTTGAAAATTCCAGTTTTCCCATCGTAGGTGGTGCTGTATTTCACCCAAGCAATTTCGCCATCAACAGCTTCATCTAAAATTTCTACTTCGATGTCTTTATCAGAATCTGGTATCATATTCTGTACAGTAATCAAACTGGCATAGCCTTCTGAAGTAGTATGTTTTTTTAAAGCTGATTCGTCTTTTGAGAAAAAACTTTCTGCAACTGCCTTGGCAGTTTCAGAAGGGGATTTCGTTGTGCTTTCTGAACAACAAAGGAACAACAGAACAAGCGAGCAAATGACTATTCTTTTCATAATATTCTAATTTGGGTTATTGATATATCTATGTGATATTTTCAGTTCTATATTTCGTTCGCCATCCTTTTCATTCAATTCCAAAATTGCCCTGCGGTCATCGGATAATGAGAACTTGGGCATCACATAAGCAAATCGTACCGTTTCACTTTCCTTGATTTTAGACGGTAGATTATGTTTGTATATCGGTTCTTGATAGAGACGTTGCAATGATTTTCTTTTCCCTTTTTGCCGAGTTTCAATCGAAAGGTTCAAGAAATTCAAATCGTAATCCAACGAAGAATTATTTTCAATCTCGATAACGAAATACAATTCATCCTTATCAAAAACAATATTTTCAACGGTCAATATAATGCCTTCATTCCGTTTCTTAATCCGACCTATGCGCTGTTTTCTTTTGAGTAGATACGAGCAGAATTTTTGGTAATAATACGTGCTATTATCTACAAGTTCTTCAGAAGATTCAGCAATAACCGATTCTATAACAATAGGTTTTTCATTTCCGATACTATTGGATAGCGGAATGAAATAATTGAGCTTAGATAGCTGTTTTTTATATCTTACAATATACGAAAAAATTGAACCATTTCTATTGACTACCAACAGATTACTTTCCTTCCCTGGCTTTGCCTGAAGAAGTCCAAAATACTGTTCCTTTTCACGATTGTAAGTAAATACAAAATTATCTGAACCAGTAATACCTTGCCTAATAGGTTCTGGGAAGAACAGCGCAACGTTTTTGGTGTCGTTGGCATAAATGGTATCGAGAACTGTAGTTGTTTGCGCTTTCGCGAAAGCGGAAATACATATGACTGCTATTATTAAGACTGAATTTTTCATAAGAGTGCGTTTTTAAATACCCATTATGGGCCTCATAATTTTGGTTTTAATATTAATTTGTAATTGTTCAATACTGTAACTTTTACGTTACGGTTACTACGTCTAAGAACTTTTGTAATGCCACCTACTTGCGGAACGGTAGGTATGTTGATGTCGCCAATAATGTCGTCAAGAACTTCGGTGGTGGCTTCTGCCCGAAAATTGTTCTGTACGTAAACACCTTCACTACCATCAGATAAATCAAAAGCTTTGAGCTTTGTAGGATGGTGCTGTATGTTTTCAATTTCAATGAGCGCACGATTGGGCTGAAAGCTGATGAAACCGAAAATAGGTGTATTCTTAGGCATTTCTTTACCATTGATTGTAGCAGTTTTGGTCAGGCGCATCCGCAATCTGGTATTCGCTTTTACGACTTGGTCGCCATCTACTACCACGTAAATTGTTTCATCGGTATTACCAATTATTGAAACCTTGTCCGGTTTTGGCGCAGCAGCAAAGAACAATTGGTGTTCCAAGCCCAATTCTTTAGCTTCAATTTTTTGTTCCCGCTTCACTTCAGCAGAATCAATCGTTGATACCGCTTTGCGAACAGTTCTTTTCTGTCCCAAATTCTGGTATCGCTTATCTGAATACTGAATCTTACCAGCCTCATAGATGCTATCTACGATACGCTCTTTTTCCCGTTCCGGAAGGTCTGGATCGTAAAATCCCAAGGAATCAATCAGTTTTTCGTCATAGATGCTGGGCGCATTATTTTCCCTAACTTTTTTCAAGTCGTTAATCGCATCAAGTTTGGAATCATATTCTTTCTGGTCTTCTTCCAAATCTGGCACTAAGGTCTGTTTAAGGTTTTCGGTTTCACTTTCATCATCGCCCATTACCATTACGGAATAGGAAATCAGAAATATGAAAATCACGGCCAACACCGCTACAAATACTATCTTGTTTTTTTCTACTTTCATAAGAGTGAGTTTTTAAGTGCCGATTATCGGCTTTCAATTTTCATCTGATACCTTCTTTAAGGTATTTTCGAAGTAATTGGTAATCAATAAGCCGTGTGGATTGTTTGGGAAGTTTCGGTCAACCATAATTAAGTTTCCGGTGGAAACCAATTCATAAGTGTCGATGATTGAACCTCTATTGATTTCAAAAATGGTCGTCGTGGTAAAACTGTACGAGCCATTATTTTCATTTATCCGCGAATCGATGCTTAGTACTTTTTGAACCAAGGAATACTGAAGTAATCTATTGTAAACACCATCGGCCTTTTTCTGGCGATAGAGATTGTCCACGGAACTGTTACCTAACCAAAGTGCCTTTTCCAAGTTGCGTTCATAATTACTGGCATCGATGTTATAGAAGTAATTATGGAACAGATCCAAATGTGCTAATGCTTCGACCCGAAAATTTTCTTTTTGAGTCACGAGCTTCAGCGGAATAATACTACCATCGGTATTAATGGCAAAAGCACTATTGAGCGCTTTTTGATTGGTGTTGAACACCATCCAAACTGAAAAAGTGCTGGACAGCAACGCACAGGCAACAACTGCCAAAACGATAAATCGGTTCAGTTTTAGGACATTATAAATATTCTTATATGGTGTTTTCATATTAATCTGATTTAAGCAGTAAATAATCTGAGTGTAAAGGACGTAGCACGTTTATACAGTTTGAATTTCAGGAAAACAATAAAGCCTACTGAGCCCAGCTGAACTACTGGTGCAAAAAAGCCCTGACCTGTATCGGTTCCGAAAAGGTTGACCCAGAAATTGGTATTGATTTCGGTATATAGTTCATTTACAAAAACGTTGACCAAAAAGAAGGCAGGTACCAGCATATATACAGCTGCATACAATTTGAAGAAAGTGTAGGCTAATGAGCGGAACTTTTCAAATACGGCTAAACTGATGACCAAAGGAAAGAAGGTTTGCATTATTCCAAGTAGAAAAAAGCGTTCTGCCAAAAACAGCGGATAGATGAACAAATCCAATATCCATAGGAAAAGGCTAATGATGAACGCAAGTATCTTGAAACCGTAAAGTGGTGTAACCAAGGCTTCATATAACAGCGTCATAGCTGATTGTGCAACTTCAATAATACTAACGTCCTCTTCGATGGGAATATCTTGCATCTGCAATGGCAATAAGGCTGGTGCTGTCCCTCGATATTGCCCTTCGATAGCTACTAATATGCCATCAAAAAACCCTAAGACCTGAGTTGAGAATATGACCAAGATGACAATGGCAAAATTCTTGACCAGTTCGCCTGGACTCAATCCCCAAGTATAACCATCCTTATCTGCAATGCCTTCATTATATTTTTTAAGAATGTTGACCAAAAAAAACAGGACAGCGAGCGTTTTCATTCCGGCAATAGTGTATTGCGAAAAGTCGCTGGCCTGTATGGTCTGGAAAACGGCATCTATATATTCCAGCCCGATCCCTAAGAGAATTGTGGCAGTCATTTTAGTATTCGGTTTCGCGATTATTGACTTTATCCTGCATTTTTCTAAAGGAAATAATGTCACGATAGCGTTTAGTTTTTGTAGTGATGTTGGAAATCATTTGCTTTGATTCCATCTCTTTTGCTTTTAGAATTTCAGCACGTTCGGCATCACTCATTTTGAGATAGTCGCTGGATAGAACTTCATCTATGAAATCTACCGTGTCCAATGAGTTTTGAACTATGGCATCGAATGATTGCACAACCCTTGAGACTTCATCAGGTTTTATGTAAGGCGAGTTAAGGATATCTTGTACATCGTTTTGCATTACGTTGATAAGGTGCTGATTGTTTTGTCCAATTTCCTCAACTGCTCTCAGTTGTTCGACAACGCTTGACACTTTTTCTATAGCCTCTTTTGCATCTTTCAGAAATTTTACAGACTTTATCATTTGAGCGGTCTGTTTCCCAGATTCCAAAAGCTGTTTTACCAAACTGATAAAATTGGTGTTATCATAAGTTGGCATTCCCTGGGCGGTAGCATTACCCGACATAAATAAGGTCAGAGCTACGGTCATTACTAAAATTTTGATTTTTGTTTTACTCATTGTAAAAAATTTGTTTTGGTATTCGTGAATCTTCGATTTCATAATATTATGTTTTAGATGTGAATTGAATTATTGCTTTTTGCATATCGTGATGCTCGTTGTAGAGCTTCATTATTTCTTCGTTTTCCTGTCCATCGGTCAGGTAAGCTGCGTACACTTCCTTTGGAACTTCAAGCCGGAAGATGTTGCTCTCACGACCAATTTTAATGAACATTTCGGTGTGCTTACGTGGACCAGAAAGGTTGTTTTTGATGGATTTTAATTGGTTCAGGTCGTGGCTAGATAGGTTGAGTCTTTTGACCAATTCATCATAGCCTTTTTCGTTATTTAAGCTATAAATGACCTGCGTGTTTTCAAGAATACTTGCTGAAGTTGAATTGTTAGGCAGCTGGTTTATCGACTGAAGAATAATCCCAATCGCACCGTTTTGTTTACGGATAGCTTGATAATAGAACTCGACACTTTCCAATACATTTTCAAACTTTAGTTGTTTGGCAAACTCATCAAAAAGGATGATACCTTTTTCGGCTCTGTTTTTCCAAATAGTTCTTTGTATAGCAGACTTAATCAGCTTTAACATTACAGACAAGATTTCCTTATTGTCTTTTACTTCATCCAGTTCAAATACAATCAATCGTTTGTCTTCGATTTTGTAGGTTTGGTCTTCGCTTACTTCAAAAAGGAAGCTATATAGACCATCGCCGACGTATTCGGACATTACGTGCAAAAAGCTCGTGACATTGAAGTAGTCGGGATGGATTTTTAGGGTACTCAGAAGATCTTTCTGATTCCTTTCTATAAAACTGTAAAAACCATCCAGCGAGTGATTTTCTGAAATGCTATCATAATAATGGCGTAATATCTTTTTAACCGATACTGATTGCGCTTTTGTAACTTTTAAATCTGAAGCAAATAACTCAAACAAAAAAACCGACAAGTCTTCCAAACGTTCGGGTGTAAGGTCATTTGTATCGCTTATGTAAAATGGGTTGATGCCTAAGTTCTTTCCGCTTTCGTAGCGAAGCACCGTGTATTTTTCGGGATAGAGTTTGGCGAATTTGGTATAAGAACCACCCAAATCGATGATGACCAAGCGAACGCCACTTTCAAAATACTGGCGCAAAATGTTATTGGCCAAAAAGGATTTTCCTTCGCCTGTTGGGGCGAAAATGGCAAAGTTTCGTGCCTTGATGCGTTTCTTCTTTTCATCCCAAACATCTTTTAGGACAGGAATGTTATGTTCACGGTCGTTAAAGATGATTCCGGTGTTATCACTTTTGTAATTGGTATTATTGATGAACAAGCAGAGCGCGTGTTTTAAATCGGTTACGTATAAATCATTGTTTGAGAAATTGGATGAGAAACAGCAGTAGCTATTTAGGATGTAATTCTTACGTTCTTCGCCTCGTGGATAGTAAGGGATAATATCCAATTCCTTGAATTCAGTCTTTATTTTTGAGGTTATCTTATCGAGCTCTTTGGCTTCTTTTGCCCAGTACACGATATTCAAATGACCACGAATGATTCGGGCATTATCATCGGCATTGATTTGGTCAAGAATGTGCTGGATTTTCCCCAGAACCACTTTATTCTGCGAACCGAAGTTGGAACTTTTGTTCAGTTCCTCAATCTTCTTATCAAGTAGCTTGCGCCATTTTTGTTTGTCGTCCAAATACAAAATCTGGTTGACAATGTGGTTCTCATTAAGCGTAAGCCCTAAGCCATCAATAAACCCTTGATGAAATACAAAATCGTCAGAAGTGAATTTCTCATTGGTTTTGCTACTCTGTACACTTTCGCCAAAGCACAGTTCGCTGTTGATGGCAAGGGCATCAAAATGGTTTTCGCCAATATTGACGCTTTTTTTGTTCAGTAAAACATCGGTATCATAGCCTTCATTGAAGCCATTGAAGTAACTGTTTGTTAGTTTTTGAATTTCTTCCGCTTTAAGCGAAACAAAACCCATCTTTCGGCTATTGTTGATGAACGAGACCGAATCGCTTACCGAGTTGGCGAAACTCTTGATATTATCATCTAATTCTTGTACTATTCCCTTTGTAACTTTCCTAAAAGGGTTGACATACTTAGGATTGTTGAGTGCCTTATTTTTGGTCAAGATGAAGAACAAATAACAGCTATGTTCGATATGTCCACGACCTTTAAAATGCTCGTGGGTAGCCTTTTCCAAAAAGGTTGAATTCGGAAGTTGTTCTGAAGTATATGATTTCTTGAGGTAGATGTCCTGTTTATGAACCACAGTACCAACTGGCAGCGACTTCAAAGCCTGAAACCAAGCACCGTGCATATCCTCAAAATCTTTTTCCGATAGCGAATAGATTTCTGGTAGATTACCTTTATAGCACAGGACCACATTGCCATTATTGGCAAATACGATATTGTCTTGAATATCTACAATGGGTTGATATGCCGAAAGGTTAATCTTATTCATAATTGAAGCCAGAATATCTTTTGTTACTAATAATTTGAGGGAAAGCCTTTGCCATTTGGAAAAGCTGTGGATTGTGGGCTATTCGTGTCAGCGCCACATAAAGGGAAGCATTAAATACCAATACACCTATTATTATCCCAAAGCTGAAAGAGAAGATGATGATGAGCAACGAAGCCAAAATGGAAACCATCATTAAGGCAAACAGGGAAATGGGCAGCCCAAAAATGACCGCCCTTTTCCTGATATTTTTATAGACCTCGAAGCGTTTCATTTATACAACGATTCCTATTAGGTAAGTAAAGATTCCTACTACTGCACCTGCAATCAATACAAATACTAAAACTCGGGTAATCCCCTTTTTTAAATCTGCATTTTCCCCAAAAAAATGTCCTGCGTTGAACAGGAAACCTACAAGGAAGATTACACCGAGTAGTATTGGAAAAATAGTTCGGATAGTGTCGCCAACATCATTAACTGAATCTTCAATGCCACCAATTTGAGCAAAAAGCGAAGTGGATAAGAGCGAAAGAATGGATGCTAAATAGTGTGATTTTTTCATAACGGAAAAGTTTAAATTTTTAGTTCATTTTCGTTATTGGAAATTTACATATATTTGAATATAAATAACTGAATATCAAATATTTGTGAATAAAATATTATTTGAAATCAATTGAATTTTTTTGCTATTAATTACCATCAAATTCTATGGATTTTTGAAGTGAAGTTGTTGATAACCCGAAAATTAAAAATGAAAAAAGTGCTCAAAAACGTCAGTTTCGTGATTTTGCTTCTAAAAATGTGCATCATTATTGGACAGGAAACGACTGCTCAAAAAAGAATTGTAATTGACGTTGGACACGGTGGAAAAGATGCTGGCGCAATTGGCATAAACGGCATCCAAGAAAAGGATGTGGTTTTGTCCATTGCAAATGAAATTTTGAGGTTAAATAACAACTTGGAAAAACCACTCGATATTTATTTGACCAGGTATAGTGATACGCTCATTTCTTTATCTAACCGGACTAAGCTGGCCAAAGCTTTAAAAGCGGATTTATTTGTGTCGTTGCATTGCAATCATTCGGATAATCCAGATGCGAAAGGAATAGAGGTTTATGCTTTGAGAAAACAAGAAAGGTTCTCGAAGGAATCGGTATTTGCAGGCTATAAAATTGAAAGAGCCCTTTGTAAAACAATAGGCTATGAAAGTAGAGGTGTGAAGTTTGCAAACTTTCAGGTGCTGAGGGAAACGACAGAGTATTGTCCTGCGATACTAATGGAATTGGGTTTTTTAAGCAATATAGATGAAGCTCAGTATTTAATGAGAAAAGAAAATGTTCTCGCCATTGCGCTATCAATTTTAAAGAAATTATAAATTAAAAAATGAGGTTATGAAAGAGCTATTCATCGAAATTATTAGAAGCATAAAGCAACTTATTTTTGCTTATTTCAGAGAGATTAAGAATTTAATGCGATAAAATAATTTTGACGTTTTAAATATTAATCGTAATATTGCAATGAATTAATATAAATCACGATGGGATTAGCCAAAACGGAAATGTTCACAGACCAGCAAAACCAAATTTCGGTTTTTGCAAAAGCATTTGGACATCCCGCCAGAGTGGCAATCCTGCAACATCTTTTCAAAATTGATGCTTGTTTTTGTGGCGATTTAGTAAAGGAAATCGGTTTAGCACAACCGACAATTTCACAACACCTGAAGGAACTAAAATATTTAGGCTTGATAAAAGGAACAGTTGAAGGAACAAGTGTTTGCTATTGCATAGACACCGAAAACTGGACGGAAATGAAAGATATTATGACCGAATTTCTGGGGCAAGATTTGTTGCCAAAAGATGAATGTTGTTAAAAAAATTTAATTTAATTAATCGCTTTATTGCGATAAACTTATATAGTTTTTTAAACCTTTAATTATGAAAACAAAAACAATAATTCCCATCGTGGTGTTTTTACTTTGCTTTCAGCAAGTAATTCAAGCACAGACCCTCAAGAACAAAATTCAGAAATCCGTGGTTGAAATTGGCGATACATTCCCTGAAATCCCAATGGACAGGCTAAAGTATCTTGACCAGGTTAGTTTTTTAGTATTCAAAAAGTTAGAAGACAGCACCAAGCTTGACGTGCTATTTCTTGATAAGACCAATCAAGAAATTAGCCAACTTGCAATGATATGGCTTCAAACAGGTATGCTATATTATGGACATAGCGATATATTCAATATCCAATCCGCAGGCTTCTCGCCCAAGATTGAACCTATGCCAAAACTTGCGGAATTAAAGGAATATGGTTTCAGCATAAGAAATACGCGCGGGGAAAACCCAATATCCTATAAGATTGACTTCGGTTCTGGCAATTGGACCGTATATCCAAAATCTTTTCAATCTTTAAATTTAAACAGCGAGACTACTTTCAATATATATCTGGAAAACTTATCTGACGACGAGACTAAAAACAACATTGAATTACTTTTTTCAGATACATCAAGCATTCCAAAAGAAATGCTCTATATGGCAACACGAATAAACAATCTATTGCAAACAAAACAATAAAAATAATTTTATGAAATTATCACAAATCAAAGCCCAACTTACGCAGTTGGATAAAATCGCCTTCCAACTACCAAATGGCGATTTGGTTCCAAATCACTTCCACGTTACCGAAGTGGGCAAAATCACAAAACATTTCATTGATTGTGGCGGAACCGAAAGAAAAGAGGAAGTTGCCAATTTTCAACTGTGGAACGCAAACGATTATGACCACAGGTTGCACCCCAGCAAACTGTTGAACATCATCGAGCTTTCCGAAAAAATATTGGAAATAGGCGATTTGGAAGTTGAAGTAGAATACCAAGCAGATACGATTGGAAAATTCGGACTCGATTTCGACGGAAACAATTTCTTGCTGACATCCAAACAAACCGACTGTTTGGCTAAAGACCAATGTGGTATTCCTACAGAAAAACCTAAAATGAAATTATCCGACATTCAAACCGCAACTTCTTGCGCACCAGATAGCGGTTGTTGCTAAACCTAAAAAAAACTTCATAATGAAAATAATACTATTCAGCGATATTCATTCAAACTTACCTGCATTACAAGCATTTTTTAAAGATTTGGAAAACAGGGAATACGATGCCATCTACTGCCTTGGCGATTTGGTGGGCTATAACGTTTGGCCCAATGAGGTCATCGAGGAAATCAGAAAGCGAAAAATACCGACCATCGCCGGCAATTATGACTTTGGTATTGGCAGGAAAAGCAATGATTGCGGTTGCGCCTATAAAACTGATGAAGAAAAAGCAAATGGGAAGGTTTCAATTTCTTTGACCAACGAATTGGTTAATGATAAAAACAGAGCGTATCTGAGAACACTTCCAGCCCATATGAAATTAGAATTTCAATTGAATGAAGACCAATTGAATGTGCTATTGGTACACGGAAGTCCACGAAAAATAAATGAATATCTTTTTGAAGACAGAGCAGAGAAAAGTATGATTCGTATTATGGAACAAGCCGATGCCGATGTGATGTGCTTTGGTCATACCCATAAACCTTATCACAGAACTTTCGATTCGGCAGATGAAAGTGCGTCACATTTTCGGCACGCTATAAATATCGGGTCAATTGGTAAACCCAAAGACGGCGATAATCGAGGTAGTTACATCATTTTAGATATCAACGAGAATGCTTCGGTTAAAGATAAGGACAGTATTTCTGTAGAATTCGTAAAGTTTGAATACGATATCGAGAAAGCGGCAAAGGCGGTCGAAGACAGTATTTTACCCAACAGCTATGCTGATAATTTGAGAAACGGATATTAAAACCTTGCAACTATGGAAGCATCTAACAATCTATATTTTTCCAAAGAGCACACTTGGATAAAAATTGAAAACGATACCGGAACTATTGGTATTACCACTTTTGCCCAAAGTGAACTTGGCGAGATAGTCTATGTTGACTTACCAAGCGTGGGCGATGAGTTTGAACAGGACGAAGTTTTTGGTTCTGTCGAGGCTCTTAAAACAGTAAGTGATTTATTTATGCCCCTTTCGGGCGAAGTTACCGCTGTTAACGAGAATCTACTTGAAAACCCAACACTTGTAAACGAAAAACCTTTTAGCGAAGGTTGGATGGTCAAGATAAAAGTTAGTAACCTGAACGAGCTTTCAAATCTTTTGAGCCACGAGGCGTATCAAAAATCAATCAATCAATAAATAATATGGCTAAGAAAAAATTAGGCTTCCTCGATAGAAACCTTACACTATGGATTTTTGTCGCAATGGCAATAGGCGTCGGGATTGGGTATTTCATTCCAACATTTCCAAATATCATAAACTCATTCAGCAGCGGAACAACCAATATACCTATTGCGATAGGCTTAATATTGATGATGTACCCACCTTTGGCTAAAGTCAATTATGCGCTCTTACCTAAAGTTTTCAAAAACACAAAAATCCTTTCTATTTCACTCATTTTGAATTGGGTAATTGGTCCTGTCTTGATGTTCGTTTTGGCAATCACGTTTTTACGTGATTATCCCGAATATATGGTTGGACTTATTCTAATAGGCTTGGCACGTTGTATCGCAATGGTCTTGGTTTGGAACGACCTTGCTGAAGGAAGTAGCGAGTATGGTGCTGGTCTGGTCGCTTTGAACAGTATTTTTCAAGTCTTTGCATATAGTTTTTATGCTTGGATTTTCATAACTGTACTTCCGCCTTATTTTGGTTTTGAAGGTGCTATTGTAGATATCTCAATTGGCACTATCGCTGAAAGTGTAGCTATCTATTTAGGTATTCCTTTTGTGATGGGAATATTGAGCAGACTAATTTTAGTAAAACTAAAGGGCGAAGATTGGTATACAAATAAATTTATTCCGAAAATTTCGCCCATAACATTGATTGCACTTTTGTTTACCATAGTAATAATGTTTTCGCTAAAAGGCGAACTGATTGTGGAAATCCCGATGGACGTAGTGATTATTGCAGTTCCTCTACTCATCTATTTTACGTTAATGTTTATCATCGGCTTTTTCTTTACCAAAGCAACAGGTGCAGAATACGACAAGACAGCAGCAGTTGCATTTACTGCCGCAGGAAATAATTTTGAATTAGCGATTGCCGTTGCCATCGCAGTCTTTGGGTTGAACTCAGGACAAGCTTTTGCTGGTGTTATTGGACCTTTAGTGGAAGTTCCAGCGTTAATACTATTGGTTCGGGTTTCCTTTTGGCTGCGGAAAAAATATTATGGTAAAATCGAGGTTTAAGTTGTTAAAGGGATAGGTAAATGTTCATTTCCGCTTATCCCCAGCCTTTGTATCAAAAGCAATCAAATTAAATAATTCTCGCATTCGACTACGAACTCGGTTTCCATAGCGTTCTTCCAGTTCCTCGGCATTCAGGTTAGTTGTGGCGTGTGTTTTAATTTTATGTTTGGTTTGCAAATACAGCTCGTATCGAGATAAAAGCACTTCGCCCATCACGTTAAGATCCTTACCGTAAAATCTGCCAGACGGTTCCACGCCCAAATCATCAAAACAATAAAACTTTGTGTTACCATATTCTTCAACTGTTTTAAAGCCAAGATGGTTAAAACTGAAGGTTACGTTCCGGCAGGGAATCATTTCGTAAGGTCGTTGCAATGGCACCAAATGGCGCAACAATTTCATCAAACTGGTTTTTCCGCAACCTACTGGTCCAGAAAGCAAGATGCCTTTGTCAATGTCAATGCCATAAATCTCACAGTTATCCTTGTCCTTGATGAAATAGGAACAGAGCTTCAGCAGAATATCCTTGTCCTCATCATAAATCCTGAACTTTTCGCCAAACAAAAGTTTGCCTTTGGCATTCAGGTAAATCAAGATTTTTGGAAAATCGTAGAGGACACTTTTGCCATCAAATTTTCCGAGCGAATATTCCACGCCACCTTCGGTTATTTTAGAGGGGTTGTCCATAATCTTTGTTTTTAGTGGTTCGCAAGTTGTCCTTGATTTGGGACAATTGTTTTTTGTTTGATTTTTTTTCCTCGGCGAATATTTCAGTTCTGTCCATCCAATTGATGGCTACGGCTCGCCAATCTCGAATTTCTTTTCCATCGCTTGTTTGCCAGTTACGAGTTTGGTAATGCTCAAAGAATTTTTTTGCTTCATCAGCATCAAAACCTTTTTCTTCAAAAAAAATAAAAACGGCCTGCCAGCCCTTTGGTTGTTTTATATTGTTTTCTTGTTTGTTATTGTTTATAGTAGATACCAATGCTTGTCCACCTATGGGACGGTACTGTCCCTCAACTGGTTCTCTTATGGGATGGTACCGTTCCGCAAGATGTTCTAATTCGGGATGGTACTGTCCCGTAACCGTCTCATCACTTGTCTCGATAATGGCCATCTTGATTTTGCTGCCTTTATAGGGATTGTTTGAAGGGAAGTAAAAAAGGTAGTTCCAAGAATCAAGCTCGGTTACACAACGATGGTACGTAGATTTCGAGCCTATTTTTGATGCCATCATTAGGTCGCGACGGTTTACGTAGAACTCATCCGCAAAGCGGCTACTGTTCCATTCTTGGAACAGCGCCATATATAGGCTGATGTGGGTAGGGTTGAGGCGGTCATCAGAATAGAACTTTTCAAAAGCCGCATTAAGTAGCTTTATATAGTTCATCGCCTATGAATTTAGACCGTGCTGTACACGATTAGCATCCATAACTTTTTGAATTTCCTCTGTATCGTAATAGATAATGCCACCTACTTTAGTGTATGGTAGTGTCCCATTGATACGAAGATTTTGCAAAGTGCCTGGACTTACCTGAAGCAAGTCCATAACCTCGGAAGATTTGAGATATTTTTTAAGTTTTCCTTTGGACTGATTGGTAAGTAGTTTCTTGATGTCATCGAGCAATTCCATTTTGAAATCTCGAAGGTCGTCTGTGGTAATAATACTTGTCGGCATAATAGAACGGTTTTAAAGAAAAGGACTATCAGAGGTTTAAATTTTTAATTGATAGCCCTTAACCTGATTTGACTTTCGTTCTACAAATTTGAATAGGTTTATTGGATTTTATTCCCCAGTACGACCGTACTACGGTTAAAATTTAACATTTTGAAATTTGGTGTGTTTTGATAAGATTTGAAGGCGTTTTTGTAAATCGACACCATCAAATTGAACTAAATTTTATGAAAAACAAATGCAGAATTCAATTACCGTAGGTTAACCGTACTACGGTCTTTTTTTAACAGTTCAAAAAGAAAGACATAATGAAAAAATTGAAGGTCTATTCCTCGCTTTTATTCATTTCTATGAGTAGTGATGTTGAGAGTTCGTCGAGAAAAAGCGTTCTACTGTTTTTCCTGTTTTTGATATCGTGATAGGTTTTGTAGATGTCCTTGGGCTCAATATTAAAAAGCTGTTGTAACTTTTTTGAAACTTGCATTATACCCTGATTTTCCTGTTTACCCAATCCTTTCGCACACAATGCGTAAACCAGTTCCACGTAGTCTGTATTAGAAAAAGGCCAGTCCATCTTTTCAATTGGTTTAATGGTGGACAATTTCCCATTTAATCCTTTACGAACTTTATGCTTTTTTTCATCTAAATAGGTCACTAAAAAATCATACGCCTTGTATTTGCCCAAAAGCATATCTCTTGGGGTACAAAATTCTGGGTCTTGAAAATAGAATTTTGAGGTAGTGATATGAAATGTTTCCATAGAATCCCTCGTGTAATATTCCTCGTCAAAATGGGTAGCACCAGAATTAACGTATCGTCCAAAATCCATATTGTAGAGAAAAAAGCGATTTACCTTGTTGATTTTCTTTTTGATGGATTTTAACTGAGAATGTTTATCCCCTTTAGGAAATTGAATTTCAAAAGAATGGATTTCTGAAAAGTAGATGAGTTTGATAAGAGGAATCTGTTTGGTTTCTTTGAAGAATTCTATTTCTTCCTTGGTAGTTTTAAATTCATTATTGAGGATTTCTTTTTTGTAAGTACTTAAAACTTTACGACACAGTTTTATAGAACGATATGCCCGTTCTAAAATATTTTCATATTGAAATTTTATTTCATCCAGATCCTGAAGTAGTTTTTTTGATAGTATTTGAGAATTCATAAGCAGGCAATTTTTGTTTGGAAACCATAGGAATGGGATTTAGTTGATAAGGTTGCGTTTTAGTTTTCATTGTCCTGCAAAATTTATGTAATGACTGCTCTAAATAATAAAATTTGTGGCTCATTAGTAGAATTTATGGAACTGTCTGTAAGTTAACTTTACGTAGTAATTATACAAGGAAAACTTTCCGTAATTAAATACGGAATACACCGTATTTTTCTACGGACATTTTGTGAAACACTCTAAACTCAATGCTTTTCAGATTGATTACGACTACATCTTTTTCTTACGAAATCGCTTCAAAAATTCACGTCTGTTCTTTACGCCTGTCTTTTTGAAGATATTGGATGCGTGTTTTGATACTGTACTTTCAGCAATGAATAAATCTTTAGCAATATTTCGGTAGCTTAAATCACTTAAAATGGAAAGTGCTATCTCAATTTCTCGTCTTGTTAAATCTTCATAAAAGATTTTACTCTCTATCGCTTCATCTTTCTGTTTTTTCTTAAGAGCAAACACCTCGTACATTCGGTTATTATTTTCTATGAAATATAAATACCTATCTACTTCAATTGTGGTTATGGCATAAAAAGCCAAGTTCATCACGGTAAATGTTATCCATTGGTAGTCCCCAATAACCGTGCAAATAGGTAACAATGCAATACTGCTTACACTTACGATAGAAAGTCTATTCCGTCTCAAAATAAAGGCATTTGGATTATTTGGATTGGAAATCCTTCTGTAAAAAATGAACAGAAATATAATGGCAGCTATGGATATTGGTATGGTAAATAGGAATCTGGCAGAGTCTAAAGAGCCTGTAACAAAATACGGAATTAAAAAAAGAATGATATAACTAACGCTCGTGAATATAGCAAGATTACGAATGGAAGAATTATACTTCAGAACAACAATATCATATTCCTTATAGAGATAATATACAATGAAGACACATAGCGTTATTGCCACGCTATACGTTATGATGTATTGAATAATAAAAGGCCCAGGAAAATTATCTGTTGGAAGAAATCCGCCAGTTACATTATAGACGACGAATAGTAAACCGAGAATTAGAAAACGCTTAAAGCTACTATGCGTTTTCTTTCCTGAAAAGTAGAGTGTAAACAATACAATGACCGTATCTATTATTAGATAGAAGAACGTTGTCCAATGTATTGAAGTTCCAAACATTTATATTCCTACTCATTGCGCTCAAATTTGTTGGTTTCTAAATTTTTGGAAACATTATTCCAAGGAAAAATTTGTCCGTTCATAGCAATATAAACATCCGGTTTTAGAAGCTGTAATGAGCTAATTGCATACCCTAAATTGAAAGGTGCATCTGTATCTGCAGATGAACCCAATATGAATGACCCAACCAAAACAATAGTTTTGTTCAAATTGAGCTTTCCTATATAATTTGCGGTATCTTCCATAGTGAAAGTACCGTGAGTTATTAAAATTTTGGTCGCTTTAGATTCTGAAATCTTGCGAACTAAAAGTTTTATATCATTTTTATTTATTGCTCGACTATCTTTTTTAAATACACTCTCGATGGTATAGTTAAAATTAACATTTGCACTTTCAAGAAAGTCTTTAATGGTAACATTGGATTTCGTAATTCCGCTGCCATCTTCATAGTCTAAACCCTCTATGGTGCCACCAGTAGTTAATATATGTATCATAATACAGGACTTATTTTACCCTATAAATATAATGGTTATTATTTGTAATTAAATTTCATCAAGCAACATTGATTAGAATAGCATTAATCATTTTTTCTTCCATTACACACAAACCACTTGGAACATTATATTCTTGTAGTTAATCAATGTTTATGAATATTCCCTTTTAGCACAAAAAAGTAAAGCAGAAATGCGGCCATTATCATAAGGATTATCATAAGAATACCCCTGACCTTATCTCTTTTTGTGATGTCGGTATTAGATGATTTCCGATTTTTTTTGTTTCTTTTAGAATTACTTTTTTGATACATTACTTTTGATGATTTTCACTTCATTTTCTACAATCATATCGCATTCAATATGGGCAAAAAAGCGACAGCGATATCGATAGGAATTGATTCTCATATCTTTACATTTATGGGTATTCTCTTTTCGTTAGCCAGAAAGATTACCAAATTTGAAAACCCTATCAAGTTTTCAAAACATTTTAGATTTAGAGAAATTATTTCTGCTCGTTCAAGTCCCAGTTATAATTTTGATATTGCAGGGTAGCATTAGCGTTAATCTTCGTGTCTGCATATTTATTGATAAAACCAATGACATCTTTTTTATCATTAACGGTATAGTCCTTTTCATACCATTTGAAAATCATTGATACTTTTGGGTTGGTAGCTGAAATCTCATTAAATTTTTCATTATTAATGAAATCCCTTGTTACACGCTCTAACTGCTCATTTATTTTACCAGCAGTGTAGGCCTCGTTTAATAATGGTGGACAAGAAATAGATGCGCAGGCAATAGCAAAATGGATTCGAGGCTCGTTCATTTTACGAAGCACACCATTCTCAATAGTCGCCAAGGTTATTTCCCGACCATCAATTGGGACGTAAGGTTTTGTCCAGGGTCCATCGATATCCTTGATACTATTCACGGGATAATTTTCTACAATTAGTTTTACTGTGTAAGCATTATAAGAGTTGATGTAGTAGGCGAGCAATTCCTGCACAGACCAATCGTCGTTTGGCTCTTGTGTGGCAAGAATTTTCAAGTAATCTTCTAAAGTCTCAAAATCTTTCTTGAAACCTTCGTAATCAACAAGACCTTCATTGTTAACGTACTTCCTCAACAAATTATCCCAAATCGTATGGTCAACATTCACAGAAGAGTTTGCGGTCGTAGAGACTAATTTGCCTTCAACCTTCTTTGTTGGTTGCCCTTGACTGGTAATTCCTGCCGCACCTAAAAGTGAGCAGCTCTGAATACTTCCCGCAACTAACAGCAGGACAATAGTTTTAATTATAATTTTCATTTTTCTGTTTTTATTATTATTCCAATTTCAAATTCGTATTAAGTTCTTTTATTCCCATTTTAACTTCTGCAACCGTACTGCATTCAATATTGCCAATAACGCCACACCAACATCTGCAAAAACAGCTTCCCACATCGTCGCCAATCCACCTGCACCAAGGATAAGTACAATTACTTTCACACCGAATGCCAAGCCAATATTTTGCCATACGATTCTACGGGTTGAACGTCCAATTTTAATAGCTCTTGCAATCTTGCTCGGTTGGTCGTTTTGGATGATGACATCGGCAGTTTCAATCGCAACATCGCTACCTAAACCACCCATCGCAATACCTACGTCGCTTGCTGCCAATACAGGCGCATCATTGATACCATCGCCTATGAAAGCTACTTTCGTATCAGGTTGCTTTTTGAGCTCTTCGACTTCGTTGAGCTTATCTTCTGGCAATAACCCGCCTTTTGCCCAATCTATACCCAATTCTTTTGCGACCTGTTGGGTTATGGAATCCTTATCGCCCGAAAGCATTATGATTTTTGAAATTCCTGATTCCCGAATTTGTTTTATGGCTTGATGGGCATCTTCCTTCAATTCATCGTCAATAGTTACATAACCTGCAAATTTTCCATCAATGGCAACCATTACGATTGATTCCACAATGTCGTTGGTTGCAGATGGAACTTCTATACTATTTGAGGTCATCAAGGCTTTGTTTCCTACCAAAACAGTCTTGCCGTTGACCTTACCTTTTAAACCCTTTCCAGCAACTTCAGAAACATTTGTAGCCTCTAAATCCGCGCCCTCGGCTTTATATTCTAATATGGCTTTAGCTATTGGATGGGTAGATTTTTCTTCCATTGCCATCAGGTACTGCATAAATTCTGTTTCCGTGAAAGTAGATTTATTGATAATTTCCTTGATTTTGAAAACCCCTTTGGTCACGGTTCCTGTCTTATCCATTACAACAGTATTCACTTTGGTCATTGCATCCAAAAAGGATGCGCCTTTAAATAGAATACCATTTTTTGAAGCTGCTCCCAATCCGCCAAAATATCCCAATGGGATAGAAATTACCAAGGCACACGGACAGGAAATAACCAAGAAAATTAAAGCTCGGTATAACCATTCCTGAAACACATAATCATCTACAAAGAAATACGGGAAAAATGTCAACGCAATTGCAAGGAACACAACGATAGGCGTATAGATTCTCGCAAATTTTCTAATGAACAATTCGGTTTTTGACTTACGAGCAGTGGCGTTTTGCACCATATCCAAGATACGGGCAATAGAACTATCCTTAAATTCTTTGGTGGTTTCGATTTCAATAACGCCATCAAGGTTGATGCTTCCCGCAAATACTTTTTCACCCTTAGCAATGGTATCAGGTTTGCTTTCGCCCGTTAATGCTGCTGTGTTGAACGAGCCTTTTTTTGACAGTAAAATTCCATCCAAAGGAATTTTTTCTCCAACTCTGACCTGTACTTTTTCGCCAATAGCTACTTTTTCTGGATTTACTGAAATGTAATCGTTTTCTCGATATACTAAAGCTTCGTTGGGGCGCACATCTAAAAGGGCTTTAATGTTACTCTTGGCCTTTTTAACCGCAGCACTTTGGAATAATTCACCTACCGCATAGAACAGCATTACAGCAACACCTTCGGGATATTCGCCTATGGCAAATGCACCAATTGTGGCAATGGACATCAGTAGAAATTCTGTAAATAAATCGCCATTCTTAATACTTTTCCAACCTTCCAATATCACAGGAAAACCTACGGGAACGTATGCCACGGTATACCATAATATTCTTATCCAACCCGTAAAATGCGGAAATGTCCCTAAATAATCAAAAAGTATGCCCGCCATCAACATTATGAAGCTGAAAATTGCAGGGATGTAGGGTCTTAGATTCATTCTGCTCGTGGGTTCTTCACTCGCGATTTCCATAGTATCACAACATCCATTTTCAGGGTGTTGAGTTGGATTATTGATTTTCTCGTTGTTATTATTTGATTTTCCTTTTTTCATTTGTTGTTACTTTCAGGCATAATATAATACATAGATACCGCGGTGCTTACACAACTAATACCAGTATTAAAGTGACCTTAATTTTTAATCCATTGTTTCGCTGTCTCCTTATCTTTCAAATCAAAATATCTGATATCTGCATTGGTAAAAGGCTTCATAAATTGGGCTATCCATTCCTGCCATTTTTTATCTCCTACCATTGCTATTTTTTCATAGTCCTTGGCGTGGGCCGTGTCCATTTTGAGGTCTTCCCATAAACCAGGCAAGTCCCAACCCGTAAAGTTGTCCATCTCAAAATACCAACGGACTTTCATTCCCTTGTCCAGTATAGCGTGGATAAGTGGATGGATTTTTTCTATATCTTCTTTTCTCAATTTGCCTGAAGCTTTTGTAGCAATGGTATTTTTATTTGTTAATTCGATTATCCGTAACATTTTGTTTGGTTTTTAATTAATAATCATCCTTCTAAATCGTAAAACCATTCTTCAGCCATTACGACTGCTTTTTTTATGGCTTTTTCTTTTGAAAAGTCTTCCTTTTCGATTAATTCTTTCGCAATTTCGATTGCCTTTTTCCTTACCGATGGATTAAGGGCGTCAAGCTCTGTTCTAAATTCTTCAAATGTCCAGTCCATAAAAAATGTATTAGTGGTTAAACAATTCGTTTTCTTCTTTACCATCTATCTCTTTTCTTGGTCTTTTATCCAAAAAATAATCGAGTATTATTCCCACTATTATCGCTCCTACAAAGGCAGCGTAAACCAATCCATCATACTGAATAATTAGAGTTAGGCTAACCAATATGGCCAAAATGGGCAGTATTGGAACTTTGCCAATAGACAATGGCACTCTGAAAGGTCTGTTCTGTGTTGGTTCTTTAAAACGTAAAACAATGAGTGCAATATTTACGGCTACAAACACAAGCAGTGCGCCTAAAGAAGACATACCTGCTACAATCTTAATATCGCCCAACAATAAAAATCCCGCAACTGCTGCCATAACTACAATAGTAGTAACCCACGGTACTTTCTGTGCATTGGTTTTGGTCATAAACTTTGGAAGTTCTCCGACACTGGCCATTCCAAAAAGCAACCTACTTATGGATATGATACCACTAAAAGCAGCATTAGCCGTAGCAAAAAGTGCAGCGATAGCCAATACCACAGGCAACCAATTGTTGAGATTGGAAGCTGCAAGAGAAAGTGGCGAATCCACGTTTGCCAAAGCGGAAGGGTCTGCAATATTCAAAACCGTAAAAGCAATAAATAAATAAATTATTGTAGTTATTACCATAGTCATTAAAAATGCACGGGGAATTGTTTTCCCTGGGTTCTTAACTTCCGAACCCAAAGCTGCCATATGTTCAAAACCAGTATAGATAAAGAACAGTGTAGCTGTGGCCGCCAAAGTTCCAGAAATCGATTCAATTTTAAAAAATTCTGCTTTGGGTGGACCAGTTTCCAAAAGTCCAAATACTATCAATAATAACAATCCCAAAAGTTGAATGCTGACCATAATAATATTTGCTGTCGACGATTTTGTGATGCCTGTAATACTAATTAATGACAACACCAATAAAATGCCATAACTTATTAGAAGAGAGGGCATATTAAAAAACGTATTGAAATACCCCGAAAAGGCAAGTAACACGGCTGCAATGGTGGCCGAACTATGAAAAGCAATCGTCCAACCCGTGAGAAAAGACGGAATATCAATTTTTGGAAATGCCTTGCGTACAAAAATAAATTCCGCACCAGCATTGGGATAGGTAGAGGACAACTCTGCATAGGACATTGCAGAGACACTAGCCGCAATTGCTGCAAAAATAAAACTCAACCAAAGGTCTGTGCCCGCTTGTCCAGCAGCTGCACCAATCACGGTATAGATTCCTGCACCCACAATCGTGCCAACGCCATAAAAGGTAAGTCGAAGCGTACCCAAAGATTTTTTTAGTTCTGCCATATTTTTTAGTTAAAGAGGGTGGAAAAAACCTGAACTGGACCATTGGGCGCAAAGGTTCAAGGTTCAAGTACTCCCACCTGTTATTTTTTCCTGCATTTTTCACATATTCCTTTCAATACAAGGTTCACATCGTTCACTTCATAATCGTCTGGCAAGCTCTCTTCCGATATTTTATTTGGTAAACAGATTGTTTTCCTACAATCGGTACAATGAAAGTGCATATGTAAATCTGTACCGTATTTACCTTTGGCGTTTTCATCAGAAATCGCATATTTTGCCACTCCGACCCCATCATTAATCTGATGAATCAACCCTTTATCCTCAAAAATCTTGAGATTGCGATAAAAGGTCGTTCTGTTTGCTGTTTTATTGGTTTCGCTCTTTTGAACAAAGGCCTTTTTCAAATCGGAAAAGGACACGGCACTTTGTTTCCTTTTTAGGAACTTGTATATCTTCGACCTCATTTTAGTAGGTCGAATCCCGTGATATGATAGTATCTTTTCCGTTTTGGTCATTTTAACCTTTTCAAAAGCAACCCTTTTTTATTAAATTTATTTTTTATAAGCCAAAAGCCTTAACGCATTAAAAACCACAAGTAACGTTGAGCCTTCGTGGATGACCACTGCAATACCGATATTGGCCCAACCCATAATGGTCGATGGTATGAGCAATGCCACAATACCGAGGCTTACCCAAAGGTTTTGCTTAATAATGGTTTTTGCCTTCCTGCTCAAACCTATGGCAAAGGGCAGGGTTTCCAGTTTATCGGCCATTAGGGCAATGTCAGCTGTTTCCAATGCTACATCACTGCCCGCAGCACCCATTGCGATTCCTACGGTGCTGTTTGCCATTGCAGGGGCATCGTTCACACCGTCGCCTACCATTGCGACTTTGGATTCCTGTTCTTTTAATTTTTTAATGGCATCAACCTTTTCCTCTGGCAACAGGCTTCCCCAGGCATCGGTCAACCCAATTTCTTTAGCAACGGCATCGGCAACCTTTTGATTATCCCCGGTTAGCATTATCATCCGTTTGATGCCGATTTCCTTTAATTTTTTCAGTGTTTCCTTGGCCGCTTCCCGTGGGGTATCCATCAGGGCGATGATACCGATATATTCTTTGTTCCTTCTTATGAGCATTGTGGTATTTCCACCACCTTCAAGTTCTTTTACTTTATTCGATATTTCTTCGGATGGTTTTGCTTCATCGAGGTCTTCGTACAAGTCAAGGTTTCCAATATAGATTTTATCCTTGCCCAAGGACGCTTTGATACCTTTTCCGAGAACCGCTTCTAAATCTGACGCATCGGTAATATCAGTACCTTTCAGACGCTCTTTCCCATCCCTTACGACAGCTTTGGCCAAAGGGTGGTCGCTCAAATTTTCAACAGCAACAGCTATCTTTAACAGTTCATTTTCTTCAATATCCCCTAATGGTACTACTTCGGTAAGTTTGGGCTTGCCTTCTGTAAGCGTGCCCGTTTTATCAAAAGCCAAAGCAGTAATGACCCCTAAATCCTCAAGTGGTCGCCCACCTTTGATAAGCACGCCGCCACGTGCTGCCCTTGCCACACCGCTTAATACGGCACTTGGTGTTGAAATGGCCAGTGCACAGGGACTTGCAGCTACCAATACCGCCATTGCACGATAAAAGCTGGCACTAAACGGTTCATCAATGACCAGAAAGGCAAAGAGCAGGATGCCCACCAATATCAGTACGGATGGTACAAAGTATTTTTCAAACTTGTCGGTCAACAGCTGGGTTGGGGATTTCTGGGTCTGTGCCTCGTTGACCAATTTGACCAGTCGGGACAGCGTAGAGTCTTTGGCTTCTTTGATTACCTTTATTTCCAGCGTGTTATTACCGTTGATAGTTCCGGCGAACACGCGGTTTTCATCATTTATATCATCATCTGCGGAATAGTCCCTGCTCGTATCTTCCACGGGAATTTTGTCCACGGGTACACTTTCCCCGGTAATAGGTGCCTGGTTGACGCTGCTTTTTCCATTGACCACGACGCCATCTGCGGATATTTTACTATTGGGCTTGACCACTATAATATCGCCAATACTCAATTCCTCAATTCCAACTTCTTCGGTCTTGCCATCTTTTTTGAGCAATGCCGTTTTTGGTGCTAAATCTGCCAGTGCCGCAATGGACTTTCGGGCCTTTTCCATTGCATAATGTTCAAGGGCGTGCCCCAAACTAAACAGGAACAGCAACAAGGCACCTTCTGCCCATTCTCCCAAAATGGCTGCCCCAATGGCTGCAACAAGCATTAAGAAGTCGATTTCAAAACCACCTTTGGCGACGGTCTGTACTGCTTCCTTGGCCGTAAAAAAACCACCGAAAAAGTAAGCACCAATATATAAAGTAAGACTGACCCAATCTGGGATGGATTCTACATAGGAAAGCCCGAAACCTATTCCGAGAAGTGCCCCACAGATAATGGAAAAAATGAGCTCCGTATTTTTACCGAAAATACCACCGTGGGCGTGCTCTTCTCCTTCATCGTGGGTCTCGCCCTCTGTGGAAGTTTGTTCTTTAGTATCTTCCTTCTTTGAACGCTCCTGTTTTTTGGATGCTTTGGTGTAATCATTTTCGTTTGAAGCACTCCGCTGAATCTGAAGGTCTTCATTTTCAATTTGTTTACTTATTTCATCAAAATTTGTTTGCTTTTTATCAAATTCAAGTCGTACCATTCCAGAGCCTGAAACCGAAGCTTCCAAAACTCCATTGATTGCCAAAAGGGTTTTCTCTATGGAACGAGCCTGCCTTGTGTGTCTGATTCCTTTAACCTCTATGAGCAAATGCCCGTACTTTTCGGTAATCTCGGCACCTGTCCGTTCGGCGAGGGATTGAATGCGGTCGATGGAAATGATATCGGGGTCATAATGAAAACAGAGCTGTGGCAAATCATCTCCGTTTGCATCGGCCACGTGCACTTTTTCGATGCCCTCTTTGGCCTGTAATTCTTGAATAAGCCTTTCAACACAAGTATCTTTTTCGTTTGGAACTTGCGGAAGTATGACTGGGATTTTTAGTTGTATTTTTTTCATTTTTTACTATATTTTTTTATCCATTCTTTGGCATTGTCTTTTTCTTCTGGCTTATAAAATTTTATATGAGCTTTTGAAAAAGGAAGCAATGCCTCGGTAAATTGCTCCTGCCATTTAACGCTACCCACTAAAGCAACACGCTTTAAATGCGTTTCATTCGGAAGATTTAATTCAATTCCCTTCCAATATGCGTTTGCCGTCCAGCCTTCAAAATTTTTAATTTCAATGTACCAGGAAACTTCCTGATATGCAGTTATATGTTCTGTTAAGACCGGTATCAAGTTTTCATAATCCTTGGCATCCAGCTTATTCTCTGCTACCATATATACAGTAGCCTCTTTTTTATAGATTGTTATCATTGCTCATTATTTATAAATGATAATTGAATTTAAAAACCAAACGTTTAATCCAAATTGCCACTGCATTTTTCGCAGATGCCCTTTACCACCAAGTTAATGTCCTCCGTGATATAGCCATCAGGCAAGTTGATATGAGGGATTTTATGTTCTGTTAAACAAACCGTTTCATTACAATTGTTGCAATGAAAGTGCAAATGAAGGTCGTTGCCGACCTCGCATTCACAATTTTCTTCGCAAAGGGCGTATTTTATAATTCCGGTCCCATCCTCGATTTGATGCACAATACCTTTTTCTTCAAACGCTTTCATAGTCCTAAATAGGGTACTTCTTTCACTGACCTTAAAATCTTTTTCCAAGTCGCCAAGGCTGATGGCCACATTCAACTCTGCCAACCGCTTATAGGTCATAAGGCGCATAGCCGTAGGTCGTATTCCTTTGCTTTCTAAAAATTGAACTATTTTTTCCATTTGTATATCAGGTTTATGAAAGAATAGTTGCGTGTTTTAGCAATAAACTTCGCAAGTCCAGAATCAACTGGAAAATCCGCAAGGATTTTCCGAATAGGCAAGGACAAGCAATTATTTTTATACGGTGTCATTTTTATTTTTCGTTCAGTTTTTCGGTTTAGAAATCAGATTGTCCAATTCCAAATATTTCTCTTTCATAAGACTCAAAGCAAAAGCTCCGGCAGAAGCACTAAAAACAGAAAAGTCAAACGCTCCTTTTATTCCGGTTGAAAAAGTCATTGACAAAGCAAATACTAACAATAGAAATCCGCTTAATTTTGCGAACAGTTCCGTTTTAAATCCTATTATCAAGAAAATCGCAAAAACAATTTCGGCTACGGTTGCTAAAATTCCTATTGTTGGGATTAGTGAATTGGGAATCCAAGGATTTATCAATTGGGTATAACTCAAAAAACTTTCCCAATTTCCCCAAACAGAAACTTCTTTGCTCCAAACTCCAAATCTGTCGGCGACTGCCGATAAAAAACCGATTGAAATTGCTAATCGCAAAAAGACTTTAATAAACTTGGCATTCATATTTTTTATTTTTCGTTTCTAATTTCCGTAGCGTTCGGTTAAATGCACCACAGCTGGTTTTATAAGTCATACCTCTTGAGAGATTCCCCGGTTTTAATCTGAAAGGCATCCTCGATATTTGCTATATAGATAATGCCGTCTCCAGGTTCTTCCGTTTTGCCATTTTTTAAAATTATTTCAATGGCAGCTTGGGCTTCCTCATTTTGACAGACCAATTCCAGCTTAACCACAGGACTATCGGTAATACGAAAATCCAACGAAGGTCTTGCACCTTTTGCCTTGAATGCGCCAGTGCCTTCTGCTTGTGAAAGGGTCATACTTTCAAATCCATTATCTGATAGTGCTTCAATGACTCTTTGGATTCGGTTCGGTTTTACAAATGCTTTTATTTCTTTCATCTTAAAAATATTTTTATGTTTTAATCGATTTTGAACCGAGCTTGTTTTCTAATTTTTAACTAACTAATTAAGACGATAAACAAACTCGGAATCAAAATCTTTGATTGTTATTGAATTAATGTCCGTGTTCCAGTTCGCCCTTGACCATTTCCGAAGACAGGTTATACGCTCCGTTTATGACAACTTTGGCATCCTTTGAAACTTCGGCAGGCAAATTGACTTCAACAAAGCCTAAATCAGTAATACCGACCGTTACGGGTATCATTTTAAACTTCATTTTGTTCGCTTCCATTTCTTCATCTTCATCCAAAATAAAAATGAAGGATTGCTCGCCTTCTTTTATAATGGCAGCTTCCGGTACGGCAAAACCCTTTTTCTCTCCCTGCACTATTCGCCCTTCCACATACATACCTGGCAATAGGTTTTTATCCTTGTTTTCAATATCTGCCAGAACTTCCAAAGCTTTTGGGTCGGTGTTGAAGGTTTTACCTACAGACCGAACGGTTGCTTTAAGCAGTTCATCTGGGCGTGAGGCCGTGGAAAAATATATCTGTTGCCCTTTCTTGATATGCTTTATGTCCTTTTCATATACTTTGAAGTTGACATAAATCTTTGAATTATCGCTTATTGAGAACATTTTGGATTGTTGTGCCACGTAATCGCCAAGGCTAATCATTACTTCATCCACGTAACCACTTATGGGCGTGGTAATGGGAACAGCGGGATATATTTGGCCTTCCGCCACTTTGTCCGGGTTAATTCCCAACAGTCTCAATTGGGACCGCAAACCATTGACACTGGATGTTGTTGAACGAAATTTTGACTGTGCCATCTGAAATTCCTTTCCCGAAGAAACACCTTTATCATAAAGGGTCTGCTTGCGTTCAAAATCCTGTTTCAAAAAGACCAGTTCATCATTTTTTTCCTGATAATCTTGTTGCATTGCAATGATATCTGGGTGTTCTATATATGCCAACACTTGTCCTTTGCTTACGTTATCTCCAGGGATGACTTTTATGGCACTCACATTTCCACCAACAAAAGGGCTTATGTTCGCCTTGTCCTGTGGGAAAAGTTCCAGCGTTCCTGTTACCTTAATGTTGTTCCCTAAATTCCGTTCTTCCAAAGGTTTCATTTCCAAACCTATGGTTTCGGCCTGTTGCTTTGTAAGTTCCACAACGCCTTCTTCCTCGCTGTGACCTCCTTCTTCTTCTTCTCCTTCATTGTGGCCTTCATCGCCGTGTGCATCTTCTCCAGCTTCATTGGTTTTTGATACGCCTTCGGCTTCGTTATGCCCAAGTTCAGATTTTTGGGCATCATTACAACTCATAAACATAAGTGTAAATAATACGGTACTTACTAATAGTATATTCTTCATTTTTCTTTTTTTAAGGTTATAAATTGCCCAATTGATATTGCATATCAATGGTCTGCTGGTTAAACTGATTGATGTATTGTAAATGGTTTTGTTTAATGCGGATGGCACTATTGAGAATCGTGATGTAATTGACGTAATCTATTTCGCCTTCTTTAGATGCCAATTGTGCGGTGGTAATTTGTTCTTCTGCCAAGAGTAGTGCGCCTTCTTCGTAATATTGCAAAATCTTCTTTGTTTTTTCAAGGGATTTGGTCAATTGCGACACACGACTTTCCGTGACCGCCTTTTGTTCCAAATATTGATTCTCTGCTACCATTGCGTCTGCCTTGGCTGCCTTGACCCTCGACTTCTGGGGAAAAAACCATAACGGAATGCTAATACCTGCCTGATAGGTGTTGAAGCCTGACACTTCATCCACAACCTGTCTGCCATACGATAAGCTGAATTTCGGTAGGAATTGTGATTTCTCAACGCCCACGTTTGCTTTACTTACTTCGGCATTTTGCAAGGCATATTGCAACATTGGGTTATTCGCTACCGAAGTGGAATCTAATGTCGCCATAAAATCCAATGTTTTGTATGGTTCACTAATCGTTTCAATGGATTCATCCGTTCCCAAATATTGTTTTAAGGCACGTTTGGCTATTTCAATATCATCAAAGGCTTGTTGCCTTAATACTTGAATCTGTTGAAATTCGGAAGAGGCTGAAATAAATTCCAATTTGCCTGTTTCTCCCGTATCATACCGAAGTTGGGCAGCGGTCTTAAAATTGGCATAAATACTGTCCAGTTGGTCTGCAAAGCGCAACTGCGCCTTATAATAATTTATTTGGTCATACGCTTGCATCACATTACGCACCAATTGTTGTTCACTGGCCACATAAAACTTTTCTCCCAAGGCAATACGCTCTTTATAAAACTTCGATTTTGAAAATCCGGATAGCAAATCAATATTGCCCTGTTGCACACCAACGGTTGTTTGTACTCCAGGAAGATTATTACCATATTCTTCTTTGCCTGTGAAAACTTGGGTGCTACCAAGGTCAAAACTCGTTCCCTTTAGTGCTTTTTCCCGTTCAATAAAAGCTTGGCTCTCTTTAAGGGATGGATAATTCTGTTTTGCCAGAGCAATGGCCTCATCAATGGTCAATGTCTTTGGAATTGTACCATCTTGATTAATGTCTTGAGCAAACGCAGTTCCAGAAGCCATCAAACCTCCAACCATCAATAATACAGTTACAATGTTCGTTGATTTGTTGACATAACTTACATCTCCATCGTTATTGTTTCGTTTCTTTCTCGATTCGAGCCAATAATACAATACAGGAAGGACCACAAGCGTTAAAAATGTTGCGGTTATCAAACCGCCAATAACCACTGTTGCCAAAGGCCGTTGCACTTCCGCACCGCCAGAGGTAGAAATCGCCATCGGGATAAAGCCCATAATGGCCGCCGTTGCCGTCAGCAGAATTGGTCGTAAACGTTCGTGCGTTGCTTCGTATATTCGTTTTTTTAAGTCTGTCATTCCACTTTCTTTTAGTTCATTGAATTTGTTTATCAGTACCAACCCGTTTAAAACCGCAACTCCAAAGAGCACAATAAAACCTACTCCGGCAGAAATACTAAAAGGCATTCCCCTTATCCAAAGGGCAAACACGCCACCAATAGCCGCCAAGGGCACTGCCATATAAATCATTAGGGATTGTGAGAACGAACTCAATGCAAAATAGAGCAATATGAATATTAGGAAAAGTGCAATAGGCACTACAATCATCAATCGGTCTGAAGCACGTTGAAGGTTTTCAAACGAACCTCCGTAGGTTACAAAATAACCTGGCGGTAGTTTCACGTCCGTTTCCAATTTTTGCTGTATTTCCTCGACCATCGATTTCACATCGCGCCCACGAACATTTACACCAACCGAAATACGACGAGAGGTATTGTCCCTTGAAATCTGCATTGGCCCGGGTTTGTAGCTGATATCTGCCACTTCCTTTAAAGGCACTTGCGCTCCGTTTGGCAAATCGATATAAAGATTTTTAAGGCTGTTGATGTCCTGTCTAAATTCCTTTGCCAAACGAATGACCACATCGAACCGTTTTTCGCCCTCAAAAATCACACTTGCCTGTTCGCCTGCAAATGATGCACTCACATAATCGTTCAACTTGTCAACAGTTACACCATATTGGGCCATTTTCGCACGGTTATATTCCACCGTCATTTGTGGCAAGCCGCTTGTAGCTTCCACATTGAGGTCAGCCGCTCCAGGAACGGTTCTGATGACCGCTGCGATTTCCTGTACCTTGTCGGCTAACACTTCTAAATCCTCGCCGTACAGTTTGATTGCCACGTCCTCACGAACACCTGTAAGCAATTCATTAAAACGAAGTTCTACAGGTTGGGTAAATACGAAATTTACGCCGGGAACGACTGAAATTTTTTCTTGAATTTTTTCTATGAGTTCTTCTTTGCTATCTGCGGAAGTCCATTTACTCTTATCTTTTTCAAGAATAATGTAACTATCGGCAATGTCCATAGGCATTGGGTCTGTTGGTATTTCGGCCACACCAATCCTTGAAATTACCGTTTTTACCTCGGGAAATTCATTGATTAAATTTTGAAGTTTTTTTGAAGCCTCAATAGACTCGGTAAGACTGCTCCCCGGTTTTATTAACGCTTGAAACGCAATATCGCCCTCATCAAATTTAGGTATGAATTCGCCACCCATATTACTAAAAATAAATCCTGCAATCAGTAATAGAGCAACTGCGCCAATTACGACACCAGCTCGAAAGCGAAGTGCAAAATTGAGCAATGGTACATACCCTCTGTTTAAACCGGACATTATTTTATCACTGAACCTATCAATCTTGTTTTCAAATTTGGCAAACCAACTATTCTGATTTTTAGCAGGTTTTAGGAATAGTGCTGAAATCATTGGAACATAAGTAAGACAAAGGATAATCGCTCCTAAAACGGCAAATCCGAACGTAAACGCCATAGGACGGAACATTTTTCCTTCAACGCCTGTTAAGAACAAAATGGGAGTAAATACAATAAGGATAATCAATTGTCCGAAAAATGCCGAATTCATCATCGTGCTTGCCGATTCATAGGCTATTTCATCCATTTCAGACTGGTCTATGGCGGTTGTGGTTTTTTTCATCCGTTGATGAATGTGGAATACCATTCCTTCCACAATGATTACAGCACCATCCACGATGATTCCAAAATCGATTGCACCCAAGGACATTAAGTTTGCCCATACTCCAAATTGTTTCATCAAAATAAATGCGAATAGCAATGATAAAGGTATTACCGAAGCTGTAATCAAGCCACCACGGAAACTTCCCAAAAGCAAGACAAGCACAAAAATCACAATCAATGAACCTTCAATAAGGTTTTTTTCAACGGTGCTTGTGGTTCTTCCAATGAGTTCACTTCGGCTTAAAAATGTATCTATGTAAACGCCTTCGGGTAGGGATTTTTGTATTTCTACAATGCGCTTCTCCACATTTTCGACTACGTTGCCTGGGCTTTCGCCTTTCAGCATTAAAATTTGTCCACCAACAGTTTCGTGTCCATCTTGGGTAAACGCACCATAACGTACCTGATTACCAAAGCCTACTTTTTCGGCGACATCCCGTATTAAAACAGGGCTTCCGTTTTGTGTGGTTACAACTGTATTTTCCAAGTCTTCAATGCTACGTGCCAAACCTTCGCCGCGGATAAAATTGGCCTGGTTGTTTTTTTCAATGTAAGCACCACCAGTATTGGCATTGTTGACTTTCAAGGCTTCAAAGACCTGATTCATTGTAATACCGAAACTTTTCAGCTTATTAGGATTTATTGCAACTTCATACTGTTTTACATAACCTCCAAAAGCATTGACCTCGACCACTCCGGGGACTAATGCCATTTGACGTTTTACAATCCAATCTTGGATGGTACGAAGCTCCATTGCATCGTATTTATCTTCGTAGCCCTCTTTTAATTTTAAGGTGTATTGGTAGATTTCGCCCAGACCTGTAGTTATTGGTGCCATAAATGGCGTGCCGAAGCCTTCGGGGATTTCTCCAGCAACTTCGGTTAATTTCTCTTGTACCAATTGCCGGGGAAGATAAGTGCCTGCCTCGTCCTTAAATACAATGGTAACCACGGACAGCCCAAAACGGGATACTGAACGCAGCTCGATAACGTCAGGAAGATTTGCCATTGCCAATTCTACCGGATAGGTAACAAATTGCTCAATATCTTCAGTACCTAAATTTGGGGCCACTGTAATAACCTGTACTTGGTTGTTGGTAATATCGGGTACAGAACCCAGATTTATAGTGGCCATAGACCAAATGCCCGTACCTACAAGTGCCACTATAAAGAGCCCAATAATAAACTTGTTATTAATGGAAAATGAAATGATTTTGTTAATCATAGAAAAAGTATTAATTCAGTTTAAACATCGCAATGCAAAGAGATGCAATACGTTTATGATGCGATACTTACTTTGAAAAGCATCACGGTAGGATATAGCTATCCTAAAAAAAAACTGAATTATACTTTAGGGGGTTGGAAAAGCGATTCCAGATATCTGGAATTTAATTGGAATGTGTAATGATTATACTGATTTTTAGCCTCGGGGGAAACCTTACTTATTAACGTAGGTTGAAAAGGTGCGAAGAATACAAAATGTTGACAACATTGGTGGCTCATATGCACAGGCTCATTGTCGTGGTCTGAATCTGGATGGTGGTTATCCACTTTTCCATCATCATTTATGTAATCTTCATAAACATATTCAAAAAAAGAAAGTCCATCATTTTCTCTATGGTCTTGATAATGCGCGATAAAATGGGATATTTCTTCTATCTGCTCACAAACTTCCATATTGGCCGCTATTCCTTGAAAAAAGAATAGAAACGACATCGATATGGAAACGAATATTTTCATAAAGTTTTACAAATATACGAATTAATCGATGCACAGGTTGTGCAAAGTAATTTTGACAATCCTTGAGTATGTTTATTAAAAATCAAAAAAACCTCTTCTAGGAAACTGAATTATAACCGTTGGCAGTAAAATGGAATGTGGGATATCTTTGCCGAGGTTATCAAAATTGGCGAAAAATTCGTGTAGAATTGCAGGTTGTAATGGCTCGAATACAGCAAGCCCGAAATTTATGGTGTGAACGTGGCAACAATGACATTGGCAAAAAGGCGAGCATAACTCGCAATCTTGACTGTGGTCACCATCAGCATCGATTACCGTAACAACTTGGGAATCATCTTCGCTATAATTCATATCATTGCAAGGCACAGCATTAAGTGCCAAGAAATAAAACGAAAGTATGATTACAATAAATTCCACGTTACAAAGATAACAGAATTTTTGTGCAACTGTGTTGCAAAATTGGAATGGTTCAAAAATTGACTACACTATCCAAAGCATCATCAGCATCCTTATGGATGAAATTTGCTTGATAACGTATAGTCGTTGTTACAGATGAGTGACGATACAATTTTTGCAGCATTTGAATAGGAATTTTATCCCCAGAAATATTACCAAAACTATGCCTGGCAATGTGCATACTTATATTTTTCTTTATCCCCAGTTGCTTAGTGGCAATCTTTAATCTTCTATTCAAATTTCGAGTTATTGATTGTGTTCTTTTCGATATTTCTTCAGTATCATTGAGGTTGGTGCCTTTTAATTGAGGAAAGACAAGCTCATTGTAAGATGAATTGTCTTTGTAAAAATCAAATATTTCTATAGCTTTTTCAGGAATTTTAAGAGAAACAAGCTTACTGTTTTTGTTCATCCGATAGAGTAGGCGTCCATCGTTAAAATCTGACCATTTTAGTTGTAATACATCCCCAATTCGAATACCTGCAAAGTAAAAACTGACGAGCCAAATATGAATTGCCTTTTGTTGAGCTTCAGTTATCCCTTGTGCATTTTCTAATATTTGAATTTCATCTGCCGTAAAGCCAATTTTTTGAGCTTCGGGAATTCGTATAGTCATCTTTCCTTTGCCAAATGGATAGAGGCCTCTATCTGTTATTGATTCAGAAATTGCCAAATTAAAGATTGTACGGATGAGAATTAAATAGTTTACAACTGTCCTCGGCGAAAGGTTTTTAGTATGCAGTAAGTGAGTTTCAAATTTCTTTAGAACTGTGACATTCAGTCTATTGAAAGGAAGTGAATCTTTGCAAAGAAATTCTTTGAATTTTTTTAGTCGCCCAAGTTCAGTATCGTATTGATGATGTTTGTTTCTATTTTTTAGATTTTGAAGATGCATTTCGGCTACGGCGAAAAAGTCAAGTCCTTTAGTAACTACAATTTTGTTTTTGATTTCTGAAACTGTCTGATATTCAGTTTTCATTTCAGATTTTAATACCTTATCGTTAGCTTCTGCTACCTTAGTTATAATAAAATTATTCAGCACCTTTGAATTAGGGTGCGACTTCCTAACATTGCGGTTTTTCTCGTCCCAAAATTTTATATCTATATATTGACCTGTATTTAAGTAAGAACTTTTACGGTCTTTAGTTATGCGAATAGAAATAGGAAACCGTCCGGCTTTATTTTTCTTTTTTCTTAAAACTACTCTTACTGTTGCCATAATAATTACTTTTGGATTATAAAGGTAGTCATTTTAGGTACAACATAGGTACAACATTTGTTGGTTTTGTTTGATATTATATATTGTCAAACTATATTAAATAGTATGTAAATCATTGATTTATAGTGTTTTTATATTAAATTGATAGTATAGTATCAAAAACTCATAACCCGAAGGTCACTGGTTCGAGTCCAGTTCCCGCTACTAAGACGAGAGTCGATCAAAAAAACGGAATGTGAGAACATATTCCGTTTTTTTTATTTTTATATGTCCCTGCTCACTCCACCACCGATCTTGCTTGGAAGAGATTAATCCTTTTTTTTCTCAAACTTTAGTATTAAAAGAGCTTTTCTTATAACACAATATATCTAAAGGTTATTAAGTATGAATTTGAGTTCTTCCTAACAGAATAGAAAGCTTGATGGCCCTTTATCTCAATTTTAATTATATGTTTTTCTTAAAAATGCGATCGTTTTAACAGGAACAAGCTATTTTAATTGACAAATACAATATATCTCATTAAAGTATTTTGAATATCGTGTAATGATTATTAACTTCATCCCATAAAATCTTAGCTTTATTTGAAAAATAATATCAAAAAAATATCGGTCGTTTCTCTAATTCTTATTTGTACCTTCTCAATAGTTGTGCTTTCTTCAGCTTCTTTTGCTGAAAATTCATCAGCTAATGCTGGAGGTTTAGCAAAAATTTCACTCGAAACCCTACAAGAAGGTGTCTCGCCACTCATCATCGAGCGATATCCAGAGAAAGAGTCCAAAAATGTAAGTGCTAAATTAGATTCATTATTAGATCGTATTAATAAACGACATGATTTTAATGGCGCGATATTGGTGGCAAAGAATGATAAGATTCTCTACAGTAATCAAGTAGGAATGGCCGACTTCAATAAGAAAACACCTCTAAATAAAGAATCGGTTTTTCAATTAGCGTCAGTGAGCAAACAATTTACTGCGGCTGCAATCATGTTATTGCACGAGCAGCACAAAATTAAACTTACAGATACTGTAAATGCCTATTTTCCGGGTTTTCCATATGAGGGCGTTACTATTGAAAACCTTCTCAACCACACTGCAGGATTGCCAAAATATTTCTGGGTGTCTGAGCACAAATGGAATCAGGAAAAAGCTCCTTCCAATAGCGAAATGATGTCATTATTACAGAAGAGCAACGTGCAACGCTTTTTTGAACCTGGTCATAATTTTGACTACTCCAATACCAATTACTTTGTTTTGGCATCTATAGTTGAAAAAGTCTCTGGAACGTCTTTTAGCTCATTCTTGAAAAAGAACATTTTCGATCCGTTAGAAATGGATCACTCCTTCGTATATAGCTTTGAAAATGATAGTATCAATGAGAATCAGCTAGACGGTTATAGGCTGTATCGAGGCTGGAGGCATCTTAAGATTGGAGGCACCGTAAACGACGCCGTTGTGGGCGACAAAAATGTATACACCACAGCCGAAGATCTTTTTAAATGGACCTTAGGGTTAAATACAGGCAAGCTTCTTAGCAAAGCATCTTTAGACCTAATGTATGCTGAAGGAAAAACAATTTCAGGTAGAACAATTCCTTATGGTTTTGGATTTAGAATTGATAACAAGCGAGAAAATACCATCTATCATCATGGACGATGGAATGGATTTAGTACCGCGCTCACAACCTATTTAGATGACGATTTGGTAGTTATCGTGTTAGAGCATACGAGTTATAAATCCATGAGGTCACTTAATGCTCAAATAAAGAAAATTGTCACTGAGAATTTAAAGACTTAATTTTTTTTTTCTGAAAACGTAAACATTAAGAAACAGGGTTTTCTTTATTTATTGTTTTTCAGATCTTCTTTCTGCTTTCTTAATTTCCGATTGCTCAATCTTAGTTTCACCTTCAGTTCCTGATGCTTAGGTTTGGGGTCATTATTATTTTGAATGAGTTGGACGTAAAATTTGCTTCCGGCATTTTCAAAACCTGTTTTTTCAGGGAGTATCAATCCATCATTACCTTTGAGGTTTTTCCAAGGTAAAGAAATCCAAACATTTACAAATTCATTCATTTTAAACTGCCCTTCTACAAAAAAATGTAGTGCCGAAGATTGTATTTCTGTTCGTGGTATAAGGATCTTTCCGTCTACAACTTCGAAGGTCTGTACAATAGGCTGAAATCTTAGCTGTTCAAAGCGCTCCGCCTTCATGAGTGGCACGTTATCCATTATGGGTTGAAAGCCATAGATTGCCAAGTCAATAATATCAAGTGTTAGAGAGCCATTGAGAGAGCCCATATCTAACTTTCCTTCGTTATCTAGCCAGCCTGTAGCTTGTAATTTATAATTAAGTGTCCCTTCAATGGTATCTGTGTTCTTTAGCGCGTCATTATCTAAATAGTTTAGGCCCGAAATCAACGCGTTTAGGTCAATATGTGTGACGTTCATATCAATATCTACCGGCAGTTTCTCTTGAGACGCTAAACCAAATTTAAGGTCGAGATCTGCCGCGCCGCCAAAAAAATCAAGTGCGGTTTCTGAAATATGGAATCGATCACTTCGATCAAAGAATAATACAGAACCGAAATTTTCTATTTCAAGATTCTCATGTCTCAAACTGTCTAGCTCTATATTTAAGGTGGGGTTAAAAGATGTATTGATGCCATTGAGGGCTTTTTTTAATCCGTTAAGATTGATATTGGTTTTTGTTGTGTCTTCTACCGATTTACGTGTTGAAGATAAAAAGGCTTTTATGTCTTTGGTGTCGAGGTAACTCGATTTGATATTAAAATTTGAACGTTGATTATCAATCTCATTGGTGCTATTTACAAAACTTGAAAAGTGATCAATGGTCCCTGAAAAGTCTACCGAACTTCTTCCTGGCAGATCCAGCTGAAGTTTCTTTAACGTAGCCACATCATTCTCTATTTCTACATTCAAACTATCAATAGGGATACTTAGCTTAGCCGCTTCATTATAAACCACCGATGGTCCAAGCTTTAATTGGCCTTGGGTATTGTTATTAATCAATTTTAGGTTTTCAGACTGGCCATTGTAGACGCCGGTAAATTCAAATGCCCCCGAATTAAACACAAAGTTTGTAGTCTTGAGATAATCATTTAAATCTTTACTTTCGCCCTTGGCGTTAGCAATAAAATTGAACTCAAAGGGATTGGAGTATAATTGGTTCTGATCTGATTTTGTGGTGATCACCTTCCCTATGACCTGCGCTTGAGAAGACTTATAACCAATGTTTAAGTAATCTAAATTGAGTGTAGAATCATTTTCAAAAAAAAGATGAGCCCCAATGTTTTTAGTAATAAGGTCTTTGTATTTTAAGGAGTCTATAGACAAGCTAATATCAGGATCAAAATGGCTAATGTCTGTAAAAACACTATGCAGTTGTTTGCGTGGTTTGTTGATTTTGTTGTTTTCCTCATCGCTTAATGAGGCCACCATATCCAAAACATCATCGCCATCTAAAAAAGGCATAGAAACCGATAAATCAATAGAGCCAGGATTGCTATCGTCTTCTAAAAGAAAACTAGGAAATTTCCTTATTTGACCCTTTAACTCTATTGGTCGTAGATCGGCAAGGTCTAAATTGAATTTTTCTAAAGTGATGTTAGAGTCTCGTACATCGAGGGCCAAAGAATCAAACTTGATATCTAGGTCTGCTGGCTGGTAATAATAATGATTTTCAGTAAGTACCAGATTCCCTTTAGCGGTTTTCAAAAGCTCATTAAATTCTTGAATATTACCAGAAACACTGCCGTCAAAATCGTACTGCCCAGAAATGATTGCCAATAATTCGATGTTGAACAAGTCTTTAAAAACCTGAACTGGTCCTAAAGAGTTGACTTCTAAATCGACCACAATAGGATCTTTTGAGCGTCCATTTGGCAACGGAACTTTAAGGCTACCTTGTAAACTTGTAACTGCCTTATCATATTTAAAATCAAATTCACTAATAGAAATAGTTTCTGCATTGGTGAGCGATAAATGAGCTCTAACATCTTTTAAGGTGATGTCATTAAACTGCATTGATTTTAAATCAATATTAAATTGAGGATGAAATTGAGTGTATACTGTATTTAGGGTTTCGTGTAGCGTTTTCCGATTCTCAGAGGTTGATCTTTCCTCAGGGAGAAATTCGGTTGCCATCTGGATGATTTCAGTAATATTAATCGCATTGGAGATCAGATCAATTTTACTTGTTGTAGAAGATACAGGTACTTTTGATATCAAATCTGCCGGATGACTAAGCCATCCTTTAAGCACCAAAGTATGGCCATTTGGCATTAATATTTCTAGTTTCCGAAGGTTGGCAATGTCTTGATCAAGATCTAATACAATGCTGTTTATTGGTAATTGAAGTCCATTACTTTTTAGAACTACCCGAGTGTTCTCTAAACTAAACCTGCCTTTTGCATGATTGGCAAGCTCGGTGAGTACTGGGATATCTCCAGAAATTTGAGCCGCTAAATCAAAATTGCCGCCTTTAAAATCAAAATTATCAGTGTCTATTAACCGCGTCAACGCTTCATTACTTCCTTTGAGTTGTACTGGCGCATAGACGTAATTTAAAACTTCAGGAGTGCTCATATAATACGCGGAATCTACAGCAACAGCAATGCCATCAAGGTCTGCCTTAAAGGCATCCATATATAGTTTGAGGTCTTTAGAAGTCTTCTTCGCTTTTTTTAAACTATCCGTCGCATAGATATCTGTAGTTAAACGTCCACTAAATCTAGCATCCTTTAAATTGTACAGTTCTGAAATAACAACGTGATTTTCCGAAGAAGAAAACACCACATCGACCTTAGGATCGTTGCCATAACTAAATGCTCCTGTTAGATCAAGCTCAGATTTAAAAGTCTTGATGATTTGGTAATCTTTTAATTTTGCGGAAATGCTATCGGTAAGCAAGCCTTTAACCAGCTTGAAATCTGTGGATGGGTTGGTCAATCTAAAGGCATAGGTTCTAGTTTGGCCTACATCAAAATTTGCTTCAAGACGGAACGTTTGATCATCGATATGAAGCGGAAATTCTGAAACAGCAATGCTATGATTTTTTTTATTAAACTTAAATTCTGGCTTGCCTTGTACCCGAGCACCATTAAAAAAGGCGCCTTTCTTCATGTTAAATCCGAGCAAGTTAACGGTAACATCCAATGAGGCATCACCGGTTATTGCACCGAGATCGCCATCATATCGTCCGTTGAGTTTATGAAAATCCAAATCAAAATGTTTGCGCTCTGTAGTGTCTTTTGAAATGAAAGTGACATTTTCTAGAGAAAATTGAAGTTTGTTTTCATTTAACAGCTCTGATAGTTGCAAAGGATCTACAGGTTCATTTGCGTTATCTAGTTTGAGTTGCTGGTAATAGGTATTAGGTCTCGTTGGGATGACCTCTGAAAAGACAGTCGCATTTTTTATGTCAATCTTTTCAATTTTTATATCTCCTTGTAAGAGATCTCTAGGTCTTACTGTGATTTTAACCTGCTCGATAGATATGGCAGAATGCTTGTCTGAGATAGTATCGATACTGGTTTGTTCAATATCTAAAACGGTAAAGCCTATTTTGGGAAAACTGCTTATAAAGCTCGTGTTGACCTCACCAATAGATAGGGTGCCATTATGGTTTTCGCTATACCATTCTTGTAAAACGTTGATAAGCGTGTCCCTGTTTAACCAGCCAAGTGTAAAGAGACCTACAGGAATGCATATCAAAATAGCGAGGGTCAAGAGCATTCTCTTTAACCACTTGCGTTTGATGGGTTTTTTACGGTCAGGATTTACGGTCTCCAATAAAGCGTTAATTTTCAGGAAAAATAAGAAGAAAAATTTAGTCGGATGTTAAAATTATCAGCATGCGAAGTGAGAAATGCTTAAATAGCATAAATCTAGCGACCAAATTTGTAATACGCTTCTAAGGGATGGGTTTCTCCTCTTAGTAGCGCAGCAATAATATCCATCCCGATAACTGAAAATGTAATACCATTTCCTCCAAAACCCAATACAAAATAAGTGCTTGGGAAATCTTTGTGTTTACCGATATAGGGAAGCCCGTCCTTGGTTTCTCCAAAGGTTCCTGCCCATGCAAAATCATTTACAAAATCATAATCTGGTAAGATTTTGCCTAAGTATTTTTTTAGCTTTTCAGCTTTTTTACCAATGTTGGCATTTCTTTTTTCGGGATCTACATAATCTTCATCTTCTCCGCCAATGAGTAAACGATGGTCATCAGTGGTTCTCATATAGATATAGGGGTCTGCTGTATTCCAAAAAAGAGTATTTTCTAGCTGCTCTTGGTGGTCTTCAAAACGTTCTCCAACCATAGCAAATGTGGAGATGAGTTTCACGAATTTTTCCTTGATGATTTCTGTGCTTTCAAAACCATTGCAATAAATGAGTTTTTTGGCTCGTATAGTACTATTGTCGTTCACCTTTACAGTAACTCCAGTTTTTTTATAAATCACCTTGGTGATGTTGGTTTTATCAAAAATCAAGAGCCCTTTCTTATGGTTATAGGCAAGAATGTCATGAGCCAATCTAAAGGCATCAATGCTTCCGCCTTGTTCGGAGAGAATTCCGCCGTGTGTGTTATTTAATCCAAAGGTCTTTAGGATGTCATCTGCTTCTAACCACTTTACCAAAAAACCATTTTCCTTTCTTGCTTCAAATTCCTTTTTAAGCTTAGGGACATCTTTTTTGTAGGCCGCATAATATAACGACTGTTTTTTCTCAAAGCCACACTGAGATTTGACTTTTTTAGAAAGTGCCCCTAATGTATCTATTGAGTCTGAACACGCTTTATAATTGGCCACTGCAGCATCTTCACCAATTTGCTGCATCAATTCATGCAAAGGCACATCAATTTCATATTGCAACATAGAAGTGGTTGCAGAAGTGCTGCCATGCGCAATTTCCCGTTTGTCAATTAAAGCGGTTTTATAACCATCTTTAATGCATTGATGTGCAATCAAACTTCCTGTAATTCCACCACCAACAATTAGGATATCCGTAACTAAATCTTTACGTAATGACGGATAAGAATTTACGATACCGTTTTTTTCTAACCAAAAAGGTTCACTAGATCTTAATTTCATGATACAATATATTTTATCCATAAATGTAGAACAATTCTGAGCTCATATAAGAGACATCTGTTTTAGGTCAATCATTTACCGTTTAGAGCGCGTTAATAAATATGTAAATCAAATCATTAGTGGGATCAACATCTTAAATTAGCTAGACATTTTTAATGATGAAAATGTAGATAAATAGCTTTTAATATAATGAGTTATGGAATTGACAATTAAAAAATCCCTCGGTATGGGCGCCATTTTTGAAGATGGCATGACCACCTTTAGAGTTTGGGCACCAAATGCAGATCGCATCTTTGTGATGGGCACATTTAATGACTGGTCAAAGGAGAATCTTGAAATGGAGCAAGAAGAAAACGGATACTGGGCGGTAACCACCGATCAAGCTGAAATAGGAGATGAATATAAATACGTCATTCATAATGGCGATATGGTATTGGATCGTAATGATCCATATGCTTTTGAGATGACCAACAGTAATGGAAATTCCATTATCAGACGTCTGGATTTTGATTGGGAAGAAGATACTTATGTATTGCCCTCTTTTAATGAATTGGTGATTTATGAATTACATGTGGGTACTTTCAATAGAAAAGATGAGGATACAGTTGGCACTTTTGCCGATGTTATTGAAAAGCTATCTTATCTTAAAAATCTTGGTATCAATTGCATCGAACTTTTACCAGTAGCCGAGTTCCCAGGCGCTATCTCATGGGGTTACAACCCAGCTCACCCTTTTGCTATAGAACAAGATTACGGAGGTCCAGAAGGTTTGGCTGCGCTGGTTAAGGCAGCTCATAAAAAAGGGATTGGGGTGATTATGGATGTGGTGTACAATCATTTTGGACCTACAGATGTTGATTTATGGCAGTTTGATGGTTGGAGTGAAAATGACAAGGGTGGCATTTATTTTTATAATGACCATAGAAGCTCGACACCTTGGGGAGACACGCGCCCAGATTATGGCAGACAAGAAGTAAGACAGTATCTTCGCGATAATGCGCTTATGTGGATAGAAAAGTACCATTGTGACGGGCTGCGCTTAGATGCAACATCTTATATACGATATGAAGGTGGCGGATTAGGATTTGATAAAGCCATTGAAGAGGGCAATCAAATGATGCGGGAAATTAATAAAGAGTTACAAGAAAAATATCCGAATGTAATTACAATTGCTGAGGATTTAAAAGGTCAAGAATTTGTAACAGATGCCATTGATGCTGGTGGGGTCGGGTATGGCTCGCAGTGGGATATGAATTTTGTGCATCCTGTTAGAGAGGTTTTGATAGATGCCAATGATGACTCCAGAGATTTGCAGAAGATCGTGGATGCTCTTGAATATCGCTATAGTGGCGATGCTTTTAAACGCGTTATTTATACAGAATCTCACGATGAAGTTGCCAATGGAAAAGCGCGCGTTCCTGAGGAGGTTCAACCTGGTGATGCCGAAAGTCCGTTTGCCAAAAAAAGAGCTTTGCTCGGTATGGTATTGACGCTTACAGCTCCTGGGATTCCTATGTTTTTTCAAGGACAGGAATTTATTGAAGACGAGTACTTTCAAGATTCACAACAGTTGGATTGGGACAAACAAAGCCGACATAAAGGAATTACCAGATTGGTAGCGGATCTTATAAAATTACGTACTGGCGAAATGCCCGATGGTGACGGACTGCGCTCTCAAGAAATGTCTATGGTACATTGTAATCAAGAGACAAAGATATTGGCGTTTAGAAGAGGAAACGATACTTCAAATCCAGTATTGATAGTACTTAATTTTTCTAATCAAGATCGCTGTGATTACGGCATTGGGGTTGATGATGGGCGTCATTGGAAATTAAAGATAAACACGGTAGCAAAAGAGTATGATGCTGATTTTTCAGCACTGGAAGTCAATGATCCAAAGCTTATTGAAGAATCAACAGATCAAAAGCCCTTTACGGGGCAAATCGATATCCCTGGTTATGCTGCGCTTATCTTTACCTTACAATAGTTTTAATACACCATTATTCCAAAGTTAAAAACGCAATGAATTTGGTTCAAATTAGAAATTAAAAAAAAGCTTCTTAGAAATAAGAGGCTTTTTTTATGCTTTGCAATAATTCAGTTCAAAAAGAGATAAGACGTACTCATGGTTTGGGTTCCAAAAATTATTTATTCTGAAGAATCGCGAATCACCAATTTTGCGTCAAGGATAATTTTATTGAGCGTTTGTTTTAGTTCCGGCATTTCCACACGCTTTAAAAACGTCTCCGCGGCTAGTCTTCCTATTTCAGAACTGTGCTGATCAATACTGGTAATAGTTGGTGTTACTAATGATGTAAAGGGTTCATTACCAAAACCTACTAAACGCATGTCATTTGGAACGTCAATACCTTCCTCAGTTAAAACTTGAAGCGCGCCCAACGCAGCATTGTCACTAGCTACATAAACAGCATCTGGTCTATGTTCTAATTGTAATAAGGCTGTCATTTTATCACGCCCATCCTCCAAAGTTAAATCGCTTTCAATCAACAAGCTCGTATCCATAGGAAGATTGTTTTTTGAGATGGCATCTACGTATCCCTTAATTCGGTTATTGAAAATACGGGTGCGTCTAAATCCTCCAATATGGGCAATACGTTTGCAACCTTTTTCTATAAGGTGCTCTACAATCATGTGGCTACTGTCATAATCATTTATCCCTACATAGTCTACGTTAAGGTCATTTTCACCGCGATCAAATAAGATCAACGGGATGCCTTTTGACTTCACTTTTTCAAAATAGGACAAATCAACCGTTTCATTCGCCATAGAGGCAATGATGCCGTCTACTTGCGTAAACAAAAGGGTGTCTATATTGCTGCACTCTTTTTTAAAAGATTCATTAGATTGTGTGATGATGATGTTATACCCTGCTTTGTTGAGTACTTCCTCCATGCTTTGTACTACAGAAGAGAAGAAATTGCTATTGGTTCTGGGTACAATGACGCCTACCAAATTACTTTTTCCTTTTCTAAGCGCACTGGCAAGATGGTTGGGTTGGTAGTTTAAGTCTTTAGCAACACGTTTGACAGCAGCTTTTGTCTTTGCGCTAATTCGGGGATCGTCGTGCATGGCTTTTGACACCGCGGCAGGAGAAATATTTAAAACATTGGCAATGTCTTTTATGGTTGTTTTTTTTTTATTCACCTAACTTTTATATATTTGCTTAAACGATTAAGCAAAAATACGGTTTTCACCATAACAAATCAAAACTAGACCCTTTGATTTATTTTTAGTAAATCTGCTTAAACGTTTAAGCAAAACAATAATTAATAGATAAAATACATTTTAGAATGAAAAAAGTAGTCACTTTCGGAGAGATCATGCTAAGGCTAGCACCAGAAGGATTTTTAAGATTTTCACAAGCATCAAGTTTTGATGTGGTTTACGGAGGCGGAGAGTCTAACGTAGCGGTATCGCTTGCTAATTATGGCGTTCCTGTTGATTTTGTAACACGTCTTCCAAAGAATGATATTGGCGAATGTGCCATGATGGAAATGCGTAAAAGAGGTGTTGGCGTAGACAAGATTATTTATGGAGGTGATCGTTTGGGAATCTATTTTTTAGAGACCGGTGCCGTGAGTAGAGGAAGTAAAGTGGTTTATGATCGTGCTCATTCTGCAATTTCTGAAATAGAGCCAGGAATGGTGGATTGGAAATCTGTGTTTAAGGATGTGGCTTGGTTTCATTGGACGGGAATTACACCTGCAATCTCTCAAAGTGCAGCAGACGCTTGCTTAGAAGCAGTAAAAGTGGCGAGTGAGATGGGCGTTACCATTTCTACCGATTTAAATTACCGTGCAAAATTATGGACGTTTTGTGATGATGCCCAAAGAACTAAAATCATGACCGAACTTACCTCTTATTGCGATGTGATTTTAGGTAATGAAGAAGATGCAGAAAAGCATTTTGGGATTCACCCAGAAGGTTTAGATGTGCATAAGCATGGTCATGATGTTAAGGCAGAAGCATTTTTATCTGTATGTAAGCAAATGATGGAGAAATTTCCAAGAGCTAAAAAGGTAATTACAACCTTAAGAGGATCTATCTCTGCATCTCATAATACTTGGGCAGGTGTCCTTTATGATGGTACTAAAATGTTTGAAACACGTCAATATCAAATTACTGATATTGTTGATCGTGTTGGAGGAGGTGATTCATTTATGGGCGGATTGATCTATGGCTTACTAAAATACCCTGAAGACGACCAAAATGCATTGGATTTTGCAGTAGCAGCGTCTTGTTTGAAACACACTATTAAAGGTGATGCCAATCTGGTAACAGTTTCCGAAGTAGAAAAACTTATGGGTGGCGATGCTTCAGGGCGTGTTGCACGTTAAGAAAATAAAGTATAATTAAAATAGAAATACCTTCCCAATTTTTACTGAAAGCGTAAGATTTGGGAAGGATTTAAAATAGGATATGGCAAAATATACAAGATTAGAAGTGGCTGAGGTAATGAAGCAATCGGGAATGGTTCCGTTGTTTTACAATTCAGATGTAGAAATCAGTAAAAAAGTAATCAAGGCCTGTTATGATGGCGGTGCACGCTTGTTAGAATTTACTGCACGTGGCGATTTTGCTCACGAAGTTTTTGGAGAACTAAATAAATATGTATTAAAAGAGTTACTAGGAATGATCATGGGTGTTGGCTCTGTTACAGATGCCGCAGCAGCATCACGATTTATGTCTTTGGGTGCAAACTTTATTGTAACACCAGTGCTTAGAGAAGATATCGCTATCGTTTGTAATAGACGTAAAGTACTTTGGTCTCCAGGTTGTGGAACGTTAACCGAAATTTGTCGTGCTGAAGAATTAGGTTGTGAAATCGTGAAACTATTCCCTGGCGATATTTATGGGCCCAACTTTGTGAAAGCTATAAAAGGCCCACAACCTTGGACGAGTATTATGCCAACTGGCGGTGTATCTCCAACTAAAGAAAATTTAGAAGCTTGGTTTAAAGCAGGAGTAACTTGCGTGGGTATGGGTTCTAAACTCATTAATAAAGATGCAGATGGCAATTATGATCTTGCTAAAATTCAAGCAGATACCAAAGCCGCATTAGATATTATAAATTCTGTAAAGTCTTAAACATTGAAAGCATCACCTGTAGTCACCATAAAAGAGCTCTCATTTTTGTCAGGCTATTCTACTTCTACAGTGTCTAAAGCCTTAAATAACAAGCTTGATGTGAGTAAGACTGCTCGAGAAACAATCAAGACCATAGCTAAACAGCATAATTATATTCCTAATAATTATGCTGTTTCCCTAAGGGCGAGAAAGTCTGAAGCTATAGCAGTCATTCTCCCCAAAATAACAGAGGCTTGTTACAGCCATGCGCTTTGTTTTCTTCAAAAATCGGCAGAGCAGGCAGGATATCGCATTCTGTTTTATCAATCTGGAGGCAGTACAGTCAAAGAGTTAGACTGTATCAATAGCTTGAATGACGGCTCAATTGATGGTATTATTGTTATTTCCGCTTCCAAAAATCAGCATATAAATTATAGCGATACATTCTCGATTCCATTGGTCGCCATGGACATTGACCACTCAAAATCTCCAGATGACATTAGGGATTTATGCCAATCTGGTTTTAAGTTCTTAATACAGCTTTAGTTCAAAGCATATTGTTTTTTTTGCAGTCTATACCTAAGCAATAGCTTAACAATTCAATATTTTTTAATTTAGTTCATTATGAAAACGCACGTTTCTTGGGGTATTATTGGTTGTGGTGATGTGGCCGAGGTAAAGAGTGGTCCCGCTTTTCAAATTGCAGAAAACAGTTCGCTTGTAGCAGTCATGCGCCGTGATAAAGCTAAAGCAGAAAACTTCGCTAAGAGGCATAAGGTTCCTTTTTTCTATGATAATGCTGATGAGGTGATCCAACATCCAGAGATTAATGCTATTTATATTGCAACACCTCCTTCTAGCCATCTAGCATATGCATTACAGGCTCTTAAAGCAAATAAGGATGTGTATCTGGAAAAACCAATGACACTAGATGCGCATGAAGGGCAACAACTTTTAGAGGCCTTAAAATCTAGCAAGAGTAAAGTTACTATAGCACATTATAGAAGACAATTACCCGCTTTTTTAAAAGTAAAAGAACTCATTGAACAACGTATTCTAGGAGATGTATTGTTTGCAGATATTCAAATATTACAGCCTAAGAGCTCGACTATTATTGCTGACACCGAAGACAATTGGCGCTTAAAACCGTCGATTTCAGGTGGTGGTTATTTTCATGATTTAGCACCACATCAGCTTGATTTGATGCTGCATTGGTTTGGAGATATGCGTTCTGCATTTGGAGCCTCAACCAAAAATGGCAACACAACCCAAGTGTCCTCTACTGTCAATGGAATCATACACTTTAAAAATGGCCTTCAATTTAGAGGCATATGGTGTTTTAATGTTTCCGAAGCAGATCAAAAGGATCAATGTGTCATTTATGGTACAAAAGGACATATTAAATTTTCCTTTTATGGTGACCATGTTTCTTTATGCGAAAACGGAAAAACTGAAACCTTTCAATTTACAAATCCTAAGCATGTGCAACAGCCGATGATTCAACAAGCGGTAAATTATTTCCTCGGAACCTCTGAAAATCCATGCTCAGTAGAAGACGGATTGAAAGTGATGCGAATTATGGATGAATTTACTCAATGATTATATAGCGAACGCCTAATTCCTAATTCTAAACCTCGCAATTCTGAAAGCCCCCGTAAGCGACCTATAGCCGAGTAACCGGGATTGGTTTTCTTGTTTAAATCATCTAACATTTTATGACCATGATCAGGTCTAAAAGGCATTCTTATATCTGTTCTGCCATTCTTTTTACGTTTCAGTTGCTCATTAACCAAGGCCTTCATCACGTCATACATATCTACATCTCCATCTAAATGATCGGCTTCATGAAAGTTGCCCTGCTCATCACGTTTTGTAGCGCGTAAGTGAATAAAATGAATGCGATCTCCCAAGCGCTCTACCATACCTGCCAAATCATTATCTGCTCTTACGCCAAAGGAGCCTGTGCAAAATGTGAGTCCGTTATTGGGGCTTTTCACAGCGTCGTACAAATCCACAACATCTTGTTCTGTACTTACCACTCTTGGAAGGCCAAGAATTGGAAATGGAGGATCATCGGGGTGGATGCACATGAGCACGCCTGCCTTCTCGGCAGTGGGTATAATTTCAGAAAGAAATAAAAAGAGATGCTGTTTTAATTGGGCAGCATCTATATCCTTGTACGTGGCTAATATTTGATTAAACGCTTCTAAAGTATAGCCTTCTTCGGCGCCTGGAAGGCCAGCAATAATAGTGTTGATGAGTTGTGTTTGCTCAGTTTTAGAAGTGTGTTTAATAAAATCTTTTGCCGCCTGCTTCTCTGTCTCCGAGTATTGCTGTTCTGCTCCAGGTCGTTTCAGTAAAAACAGCTCAAAGGCTGCAAATGCGGCAGCCTCAAAACGGAGTGCGGTCGAACCATCTTTTAGTTCATAATCGAGATTGGTACGCGTCCAATCTAATACCGGCATAAAATTGTAGCAAACAATATCTATTCCGCATTTCCCCAAATTGGTTAGGGTCTGCTTGTAGTTTTCGATGTAGATTTTAAAATTACCAGATCTGGTTTTAATATGTTCATGAATGGGTACACTCTCAACAACAGACCAGGTGAGGCCAAAGGACTCAATGTGATCTTTCCGTTCCAGGATCGCCTCAATTGGCCAGACGTCTCCATTTGGTATTTGATGCAATGCAGACACTACGCCTGTAGCACCAGCTTGTTTGATATCTGAGAGCGAAACGGGGTCATTGGGACCGTACCATCGCCAAGTTTGTTCTAGTTTTAAACGCATTGAAAAAGATTTTAAGAAAAATAAAATGAGATGGTATTACAAATTAAACACCACTATAAGCAGCAAATCCTCCATCTATAGGGACGACCACGCCGGTTACAAATTTTGATCCTTCACCACAAAGCCATAAGGTAGTGCCTATGAGATCTTCTGGTTTGCCGTAGCGTCCCATTGGTGTTTGGTCAATAATTTGCTGCCCTCTTTGGGTCAAGCTTCCATCGGCATTGGTGAGCAGTGATCGATTTTGATCGGTTAGAAAAAAACCAGGGGCTAAAGCATTAACCCGAATACCAACTTTTGAAAAGTGCACAGCGAGCCATTGCGTAAAATTAGACACGGCAGCTTTTGCACCACTGTAGGCAGGGATTTTGGTTAACGGTGTAAACGCATTCATTGAAGAAATATTCAAAATGCTACAACCCTCTCGTCCCACCATATCTTTTGCGAAAATTTGAGTAGGGAGTAGCGTACCTAAAAAGTTGAGATTGAATGTGAATTCAACACCTTTGGGATCAAGATCAAAAAAGGTCTTAAAGCCTTCGGTCGTGTTATCCAGATCTTCCATTTCAAAAAACGGATTAGAGGTTGTACCCAAAGGGTGGTTTCCTCCAGCTCCATTCACCAAAATATCTACTTTTCCGAAGGTATTGTTGATCTCTTTTTTTGCAGTAATGAGGCTGTCTTTTTCTAAAACATTTGCAGTAACACCAATGGCTTTACCTCCATTTTTGTTAATAGTATCAGCAACTTGATCTGCTGCTTCTTTTCTTAAATCCAATACGGCAATATGATGTCCTTCTTTTGCTAAAGCCTCTGCTAGAGTGCTACAAAGCACACCACCGGCTCCAGTTAAAACAATGGTTTTATTCATTTTTAATGTTGATTTCACTTTATTTCTATCGAAATTTAAAATTACGATAACTTTGCGAAAGGGCTGGGCTTTAAAATGGAGATTCCTGAGGTTTGGGCGTTAAACTTTTCTAAAATTGAAGGATGGTAAAGTTGTTCAAAGATTATTTTTTACACTTCGGAAATACTAGTTGTAATAGGTCTTGCGTCTAAATAACTTACTTTTGCCAAAACTCTTAAAATCTGAAAAGCGCGATTCAATATATGATCATAAGTGCTCTGGCATTTACATTGCTGAACACTTTTGTAAAAGAACTTCGCAGTTTTGATGTGTATCAAATTGTGTTTTTTAGGTCTATTGGTTCTTTGTTTTTTACCATACCATTGCTCTATAAATTCAAGCTTTCACCTTTAGGAAATAAGAAAACGCTATTGGTGTCAAGGAGTATTGTGGGGCTTATTTCTATGGTGTTTTTCTTTAAATCCCTAAAATATTTACCAATGGGTTCTGCGGTATCCATACGTTATATTGCTCCTATATTTGCGGCGTTTTTCGCCCTATTTTTATTAAAAGAAAAGATAAAACCAATACAGTGGTTTTTCTTTGTGCTAGCATTTATAGGGGTATTGATCTTAGAGGGTTTTGACGGTAATGCTAAAAGTATAGGTTTAGTATATGCTTTAATTTCTGCTCTGTTTGCCGGTCTTGTTTATATATCCATTAGAAAGATAGGCACCCAAGATCATCCGTTGGTGGTGGTCAATTATTTTATGGTCATTTCAGCAGTTATTGCAGGATGTCTCTCAATTGAAGATTGGGTTCAACCATTAGGAAAGGAATGGCTAGTGTTCTTGAGCTTAGGTGTTTTCGGATATTTTGGTCAAATGTATATGACCAAGGCCATGCAAATGGGGGAGACCAACCAAGTGGCTCCATTAAAATATTTAGAGGTATTGTTTACTATTGGTGTTGGGTTGTTTTGGTTTCAAGAAAGCTACTCTTTGTATAGCGTTTTAGGGATCTTTTTAATCGTATCGGGCTTGACGCTTAATATCTTGATTAAGAATCCAACCAAATGATCGTTTCAGGAATAATCATCTATGGTGCTAGCATTTCATATGAAAGATACTGATTGTAATATCTGTACTTTGAGATTTTGCTCTAATTTTACTTGTCTTCTTCCATTTGGTCTTTGGTCTCATCATTAGAAATCATCGCATGATCTTCACCGAGTCCTATTATAGAGATCAAATTTGTAATCGCATTATACAGCATGAGGATGACCGTAATCATCATTCCACTTATTATAGAGGTTGATATCAAAGTGGCCCAATAAATATGATTGTACCACGAGATCGGTACTTGTTCGGATTCTAGAATTGGAATGTTAAAAAACTGGAATAAAATTAAAGCTGAGATGAACAGAATGACATCAAATTTTGCAATATTAAGACCTGTAAGTAGTGTTTTTTCTTGAGGTTACTACCAAAGCCAGAACTTACACTTAGTACCGTTAGTGAAAGCGTTAGAATAGTTGCTGAACCCAGAACTATAGTATTACATAACATATTCAAACCTGATATGGATACATCTAAGAGGTGTTTGGCCTCTTAACCTGACAAGCTCCTCACCAAAAAAACACCTAAACCCGTAAAGGCAGTTGCGAGTAAACCACCGTAAACAGCCTTTTTGTTTTTACTGAAAAATTTAATCATGCCTATTATCTATTTTTTGGTTTCACAACTTTCAGGATAGAAAATTTATTTTTGAGTGCATTGATTTTTAATTCTGAATGCTTTACGAAAATAACATCTTTAGCGAATCTTTACAAAATTGAGCAATTTTATCCAAAAGCAGACTCAACTGATCCACCATCAATTCTAATATTAGTACCGTTGATGTAGCTCGCATGTTCAGAACATAGAAAGGCCACCATTGAGGCTACTTCCTCAGGTTTGCCTCGTCTTTCCATGGCGATATGTGGTCTCTTGTTTTTTACAAACCATTTTACGGCTTCGTCTATGGTGATGTTTTTTTCTTCTGCTAATTCTTCCATCATGGCATCTGTCATTGGTGTTTCTATATAGGCAGGAGAAATACAGTTGAAGAGAATATTTTCTTTAGAATAGGATCTAGATAAACATTTAGATAAGTTTATGATGGCTGCTTTGCACGCATTGTACGGACTCTCTTCTTCGTAGGGTTGAAAAGCGTTTTCTGAAGCTACCAAAATCATACGGCCCCAATTTAAGGATTGCATTTGCGGGATAAAAGCACGGCAAACCCTTACCGCTCCCATAAGATCGACATCTATAGTTTTCATCCAGTCATCATCTGTAAGTTTTAAGAAATCATCTGCGGCTCCTCTCGCACCTGCACTATGAAATACAATGTGGGCACCTCCAAAGTCAGTTTCAATCTGATTGGCTAAAGACAATACCTCTTCATTTTTAGAAATATCCGCAGCGATAGTGACCACTTTTGCTCCCATAGCAGCTTCTTTCTCTACTTCTGCTTTAGCTTTTTCAAGAGCCTCGCCTTTTTTCTTATCTGATAAAATGATGTTAACGCCCTCACGAGCTAAAAATTTAGCAGTCTCAATTCCTAAACCAGAATTACCTCCTGTGATTAGCGCTGTTTTTCCTTTAATATTTAAATCCATTTTCTTTTTTAAATTTAATTAACCATTCATTGAAAATCCAGGATAACACGTCATCCCGCCATCCACAAAAATCGTAGTTCCATTAATATATTCCGATGCGTCCGATGCTAGCCAACTTGCAACATTGCCAATATGTTCTGGGACTCCCATTTCTTCGTAAGGAATCAGTTTATGTAAAGACTTTAATTTTTCTTCATCTTGCCAAACTTCCTTATTAATATCTGTTTTGATTGCACCGGGCGCAATACTATTACATCTAATTTTATACTTAGCGTAACCTTGGCAAATGCTTTGCATGAGCATCGCCATCCCACCTTTTGATGCTGCATAATTGGCATGACCAGACCAAGGGATTACTTCATGAACAGAACTCATATGTATAAATTTACCGGCAGATCGAGATACGTCTGTTCTAACGCCTTGTTCCATAAATGTGTTAAGCGCCAATTTTGCGCACAAAAAATGGGACGTTAAATTTACAGACAGTACTTTTTCCCAATCCTCAAGTTTCATTTCATGTATTGGGGCATCGATCTGAATACCCGCATTAGCAACAAAAATATCAATTGTGCCAAATTGGGTTTTGGCCTTTTTGAATAAGCGTTCAACATCTTTCTCTTTGCTGACATCGGCTTGTACTATGATTGTGCTTCCTGCGTTCGATAACTTATCAATTGTTGAAGCCGTTTTTTCTGCACCTTCTTTGTCACTATGGTAATTTATTACCACGTTTGCACCTTCTGCAGCCATAGCAATAGCAACGGCGCTTCCAATTCCAGAGCTTGCTCCGGTTACAATACAGGTTTGTTTAATGAGTCTATTATTGGGTTCTTGTTTCATATATAATTCAATAGAAAATAGTTTTACCTCCATCCGAGACTCTAATTAATCCTTTTATAAGATGATATAGGTATGTTTTTAAAGAGAATGTTAATTCAAAACAGATGATAGAGAACATTATAACGATATACTTAAACCTTAATGTTCTCAATCGCCTTTTTGAGTTAATTAAAAAGTGAAAATAACCAACCTTCTGAAAATAGGCGGGGTAACTTTATCTGAAACAAAAAAACATATAATAATGAAAGATTTAAAAGGATTATTTGAGCATCAATTAAAAGATTTATATAGTGCAGAATCTCAACTTATAGCAGCCTTGCCTAAAATGGCTGAAAAGGCATCAGACTCTAAACTAAAGAAAGCTTTTGAAGATCATTTGGAAGAGACCAAAAATCAAAAACTTCGATTGGAAGAAATCTGTGAGCAATTAGAGATCAAACCTACGGGAGAGAAATGTCAGGCTATGGCAGGACTTATTAAAGAGGCTACTGGATTTATGGAGGAAGCCGAAGGCGATAAAGTTATGGATGCTGGACTTATTGCAGAGGCGCAGCGCGTTGAGCATTATGAAATAGCAGGATACGGTACAGCTGTTCGTTTTGCAAAAGAATTGGGTCATGTAGATATTGCAAAGAAGTTACAGCAAACTTTGGATGAAGAATACGACGCCGATAATAAATTGGATAAACTTGCTGAAAGCAGAGTCAACCAAAAGGCTAAGGCTTAAACTTTGAATAACACATAAATCAAAAAAAAAGAGTATTCAAGTTTATTTTGAATGCTCTTTTTATTTTGAGTTGCATTTCATAAAATTAAAGTAGATGAAAAGTCAGTACAATTACATCCTGATTTAAATTTTTTATAAACGGGCTCCATTTATTGCAAAGCCAAAAATTTTAATAGAAAACAAATAGGATTTTGAGCTTTAACCTTAAGACTTAATGTTAAATCCCTTCAGCCATATTGTAAAGCGCTTTCTTATCTTCTAATTTTATCCGCTTACCATCAGTGCTGATGACTTGTGTTTTTTTCAATTTCGTAAGCGTACGAATAAGAAGTTCAGTAGCCGTACCAACCACATCGGCAATATCGGCGCGGGTCAACACCAGTTTAAGATAGCCTTCATCATCATTGCCAAAATTTTTGTCTAGATACAACAGTGTTTCTGCAAGACGTTGAAGCACCGTTTTTTGTGCCATATTCCTAATGGTATCATCGGCAAATTTAAGATCATTCGCCATATGCTTAAGCACCGCGTTGGTAAAAAATGCATTGTTTTGCAGACTGCTTTCAATATGTGTTTTTGGAATGAAGCAAACTTGCATATCCTCGAGGGCAGTGGCGCTTAAATTGGTTTTTTCAGACGTAATAACAGATCGTTGACCTAAGACTTCCCCTTTTGCGGCAAGTTTCACAATTTGATCCCGACCGTTATCACTCATTTTAGTGAGTTTTGAAACGCCTTCTCTCACGCAAAAAACACCATTAACACGATCTCCTTCTTTAAAGATGGACTCGCCCTTTTTAATGGTTTTGGTCTCTTTACTGTCAGACATTTGCTTTAATTCTTCTTTGGTCAAAGCCTTAAAGCTATTCATTTGCCTGATAATGCAATTTTCGCAACGAGAATGTTCAAATGAATCCATATAGGGCAAATCTAGCTGAAATCTTAGAAATAAAAAAAAATCAAGCTCATGATCCTAGATCGTTTTTGTCTTCATAAAAATCGCGAAAGGTTTTATCGGTTTTATAATCATCTGTTAAAATACGATATACAGTATAAATGAATAAGATCTGTCCAGCGCAGGTCGCAAAGAAAATCCAACCAAACCAGATGTTCATCACGGCAAAAATAACCACGGTAATTAACACCAGAGTTGTTAGTTTTAGTAATGTTAGTGCTGAAATTTTCATAAGTATGAAATTATGAATTTATAAAATAGATCATTTTAAAAATATCATAAAAAAGGATAAGCTGACAAAAGTCATTTTTTTCGTAATGAGTTCTTAACACCTTTGCTCAAGCAATTTAGACGATTATGGAAAACTGTTATCATTGTGGAGACACTTGCCGTGACACGACCATTTTACATCAGGATAAAATGTTCTGTTGCAACGGGTGTAAGATGGTGTTTGAGATCTTGGAGGACAATGATCTCACCTATTATTACAGTTTGCAGGATAAGCCTGGTAAATCGCCTCTTAAAATTGAAGGACGTTTTGATTTTCTCGATAATCAAAAAATTAGGGATCAGTTGTTGGAGTTTAATGCGCAGCATACCCAAATTGTATCTTTTATCATCCCTCATATGCACTGTAGTTCTTGTATTTGGGTGCTAGAAAACTTAAATAAACTGCAGCCTTCAATAAAGAACAGTCAGGTTAATTTTCCTCTAAAGTCAATTCGAATCACCTTCAATTCTTCGGAAATCAGCTTAAAAGATGTCGTGATCTTACTCTGTAAAATTGGTTATGAGCCTAACATTTCACTAGAAGATTTTAATAGGAAAACAACGCAAATAGACAGAAGCCTAATTTACAAATTGGGTGTGGCAGGATTTGCCTTCGGAAATATCATGTTTTTATCTTTTCCGGAATATTTAGCATTTGTTGGCGATACAGATGGTGGGGAGTTTTGGTTAGATCAGTTCAAAATAGTGTTTCGATGGCTCATGTTTGCATTTTCGATTCCTGTAGTATTTTATTCTAGTCGAGATTATTTCATCTCAGCTTTTAAGGGATTACGATCAAAGATCTTGAATATTGACGTACCCATCGCGATAGGAATCACAGTGCTTTTTGTTCGGTCAACCTTAGACATCGTGATGCATTGGGGGACAGGCTTTTTTGATAGTCTGGCAGGTTTGGTCTTTTTTCTCTTGCTGGGTAAGTTCTTTCAGCAAAAAACCTATGCTTTTCTATCGTTTGAACGGGATTATAAATCGTATTTCCCCATAGCGGTGACAAAACTCATCAAAAATGATCATAAATACGGCTATTCCGAAAGGGATAATGATAACAACTATGAACTTCTAAAAACAAAAGAATTACAGACCCCTGTTTATGAATTAAAGCGAGGAGATCGTATTTTGATTAGGAATAATGAACTCATTCCTACAGACGGGATTTTGATTAAGGGGAGCGCAGTCATTGACTATAGTTTTGTCACAGGAGAAGCGGCACCCGTTACCAAACAATGTGGCGATAAGATTTTTGCAGGCGGAAGGCAGCAAGCAGGAATTATTGAAGTTGAGGTTGTCAAATCTATTGATCAAAGCTATTTGACCCAACTTTGGAACAATGAGATTTTCAGCAAAAACAAAGCAACACACTTTAAAAATCTCACCAATCATATAAGCAAACGTTTCACAATAGGCGTTTTGAGTGTTGCAGTAATCGCGACCATCATATGGCTCTTTATCAACCCTGCCATTGCATTTAATGTATTTACGGCAGTACTCATCGTTGCTTGCCCCTGTGCCATTGCACTTGCGGCACCATTTACACTAGGTAATATGTTGCGCATTTATGGGAAGCGTCAATTGTACTTGAAAGAGACCGGAGTCATAGAGCAAATGGCACAAATTGATACGGTGGTTTTTGATAAAACGGGGACGCTTACTACGCATCACGAAAACGGGATTACTTACGAAGGCATTTCGCTCACCGAAAGTGAGAAGCACGTACTTACAAGTACGCTAAAAGCCTCTAACCATCCGTTGAGCCGTGCGCTCTATGACGTGTTGCAGGATAATGGTATTTGTACCTTGGATGACTTTAGTGAAGAAACAGGTCAAGGCATCATTGGTATTAGCGGTGATACGAGTCTTAGAGTAGGTAGTTTTAATTTTGTAGCACATGAAAATCCCGCTTTTGAAACTCAAAACACTCAAGTTCATATTAGTGCGAATGATGAGTACAAGGGGGCTTATGTTTTTAGTACTACCTATCGTGAAGGGATGTCTCAGCTTTTTTCTGAAATGAGCCAATTGGCGCATTTGGTGGTGCTGTCTGGTGATAACGATGGAGAGGAGGCTTACCTTAAAACACAACTGCCTGCATCGGCTGAATTAAAATTCAATCAGAAACCAGAAGACAAGTTGCTATTTATTAAAAAACTTCAGCAACAGGGCAAAAAGGTCATGATGGTGGGGGATGGCTTAAACGATTCTGGAGCCTTGGCACAAAGTGATGTTGGTTTTGCGGTTTCCGAAGATATCAATGTGTTTTCACCCGCTTGTGATGGCATTATAGATGCCTCTAGATTAAGAGATTTGAGCACATATATGACGCTTTCTAGAAAGTCGATTCAAATTATAAAATATGCATTTATAGGCTCTCTAATTTATAACCTCATTGGGTTGAGTTTTGCTGTAACAGGCCATCTTAGACCGGTTGTGGCTGCTATTTTAATGCCACTAAGTTCTATTACCATAGTGGTTTTTACAACAATCTGCACCTACTTCTTAGGAAAGCAGCTCAAAAAACACATGAAATAAAAATGAATAAGAAAATCACACAATTAGCAAAGCAATTAGAATCACTGCAATCCATTTACCATAAAAATCAAGGCATTGGGAATATTGAAACTCAGCGTAATTTGAAAGAAGCGTTTTATGGTTTGCAAATTAAACTACAATCGATGAAAAGATTGTCTTATACCAATAGCCAATTAGTAAAACGGTCCATAATCAATCTCCATAAAGAAGCCGCAATTTTTGGCATGTATGTCATGGTTTAATAAACGACTGAAGCTTCAAATTTAAAGCAAAGGGCTGAAAGTTCATGTCCATTATTTTCGGGATAATTTTCCATAACTGACAAAAGTCATCTTTTAAGAACCCCTATCTCAATAATTTTACACCATAATACAAAAAGATATGAGTATCATTTATCTATTACTCGCCGTGAGTGTTATTGTGGCCGTTATTTTCTTTATCGCATTTGTGTATTCGGTAAGTAGGGGACAGTATGATGACACTTACACACCATCGGTAAGAATGCTTTTTGAAGATGAATTGGTGAAAGATAAACCTATCAAAAAGAAATCAACTACAACACTAGATAATTTAAACCAGTAACTGAGAGACTATGCAAACAGAACAATTTTACTACGATAATGTCATCGTAAAGAAATTTGTAAATGCCACTATTTTTTGGGGTATCGTAGGGATGAGCGTGGGGCTTTTGCTCGCCTTTATGTTTTTATTTCCTAACATCACCGATGGTATTTCATGGCTAAGTTTTGGGCGTTTACGTCCCTTACACACCAATGCCGTTATTTTTGCCTTTGTAGGAAATGCCATTTTTGCGGGCGTTTATTATTCTACACAACGTTTGCTTAAGGCAAGGATGTGGAAAGATTGGTTAAGTAATTTAAATTTTTGGGGGTGGCAGGCCATCATTGTTGGAGCCGCTATTTCATTGCCCTTAGGCTATACAACCTCTAAAGAATACGCCGAATTAGAGTGGCCTTTTGATATTGCAATAGCTGTAATTTGGGTGGCTTTTGGTGCCAATTTAATAGGAACAATTCTAAAGAGAAGACAGCGTCACTTATATGTGGCCATCTGGTTCTACCTAGCAACATTTGTGACGGTTGCTGTGCTTCATATTGTCAATAGTATCGAACTTCCAATTAGTGCATTAAAGAGTTATTCGGCTTATGCAGGTGTTCAAGATGCGTTGGTACAGTGGTGGTATGGGCATAATGCTGTTGCATTTTTTCTTACCACGCCATTTCTAGGTTTGATGTATTATTTTGTACCCAAAGCGGCCAACAGACCAGTGTATTCGTACCGTCTGTCTATTGTGCATTTTTGGTCTCTAATTTTTATTTATATCTGGGCTGGCCCGCATCACTTATTATACTCTGCTTTACCAGACTGGGCTCAAAATCTAGGCGTTGCCTTCTCAATCATGCTTATTGCCCCATCTTGGGGAGGTATGATCAACGGTTTACTCACCTTAAGGGGTGCGTGGGATAAAGTGAGAACAGATCCTGTTCTTAAATTTATGGTCGTAGCGATAACCTGTTATGGTATGGCCACTTTTGAAGGTCCAATGCTATCACTCAAAAATGTTAACGCTGTTGCTCATTTTAGTGATTGGATCATTGCGCACGTACATGTAGGAGCCTTAGGCTGGAACGGATTCTTAACTTTTGGAATGATTTATTGGCTTGTACCAAGGCTCTTTAAAACATCCTTGTGGTCTACCAAACTGGCAAACGTGCATTTTTGGGTAGGCACCTTAGGGATCATTATGTATACGCTTCCAATGTATGTTGCAGGTTTTGTTCAAGCTTCTATGTGGAAACAATTCAATCCAGACGGAACGCTCACTTACGGAAACTTTCTTGAGACGCTCAACGAGATCATCCCTATGTATTGGATGCGTGCCATTGGGGGAACATTGTACATTCTTGGTGCTTTTGTAATGTTGTACAACATTGTTAAAACAGTTAGAAACGGCAGTACGGTTACCGATGAATTGGCAGAATCATCGCCTCTACAACGCGTCACTAAAAAAAGAACCCTAAACGAAGGTTATCATACCTGGTTAGAAAGACGTCCTGTGAAATTAACAATTTTTGCCACCGTGGCTATCTTGATAGGCGGGATGGTTCAAATTATTCCATCGCTCATGGTTGATGATTATGTGCCTGTAATTTCTACCGTAAAACCATACACACCCTTGGAGTTGGAGGGCCGTGATCTTTACATTCGAGAAGGCTGTGTGTCTTGTCACTCGCAAATGATAAGACCTTTTAGAAGTGAGGTAGAACGCTATGGAGAGTATTCAAAATCTGGAGAGTATGTTTATGATCATCCATTTCTTTGGGGCAGTAAACGTACAGGACCAGATCTTTTTAGGGTCGGCGGAAAATATAATGACAACTGGCATCTCAATCACCTTTATGATCCACAAAGTACAAGTTCAGGTTCTATAATGCCGTCTTATAAATGGCTGATAAAAAATGAGCTTGACAAATCTCAAACCGAAGCTAAGATGGAAGCCATGGTCACTTTGGGAGTGCCTTATACAACAGCTGAAATAGAACGAGCACAAGCGTGGATGACAGAGCAAGGCACTCAAATAGAACAGCGTCTCAATGCTGATCCGGATTTCGTAAAAACATACGAAGCTGACAAAGCCTATGCCAAAGAAAATAACGAGGTCTTTGTAGAAATGCGAAACCGCGAAGTTGTTGCGCTTATTGCTTACCTACAGCGCTTGGGAACAGACATTAAAATCAAAACGAATGACAAATTAACCGCAGATAAAAACGAATAGATATGTTAAAATATATAAAAGGCAATCTAGAAAATATTGATGGCGTAGAAATCTACCCAATTATTTCACTGCTCATTTTCTTTTTCTTTTTTGTTGCACTTTTTTATTGGGTATTTACAACGAGCAAAGCTCATATTGACGAAGTGAGTCAGCTTCCATTAGATAGCAATTCAAAACACGGCGACTTATGAAAACAGCAGCACTCATTAGAATTTTGGTTTTTGGGCTTTTTGCATCTCTATTGCTCAATTATATAAGTACAATGGAAGGCGTATCAAACGCTATTGAACAGACTTGGATCTGGGTCTTTGTAGGAGTAATTGTTTTGGTGCATTTTGCTTTTGAAATTTGTTTAGAAGCTTTACGTAATGTGATGTATAGATCACTTTCCGAAGAAAAGCAGGCAAGATATGATGCGCGTTTGGCTTTGGTAAAAGCAGAACGTTTTAAATGGATCAAGGAAACCTACAAAAAAATGCTTGGGAGTAAACCTCTTGAAGAAGAAGGTGAGATTGTCTTAGATCATAACTATGATGGCATTAGAGAGTTGGATAATAAATTGCCGCCTTGGTGGGTCTATGGGTTTTATGCAACCATTGTATTTGCCATAGTTTATATGGCCCGGTTTCAAATTTTTGGAGGCGTAAATCAAATCGAAGAATATGAGATTGCTGTAGCTCAGGCTAAAGTAGAGATTGAAGAATATAAGAGAACAGCTAAAGATTTAGTGGATTTCAATACCGTTGAGCAATTAACAGATGCCAGTGATCTTAAAGCAGGAGAAGCCATATTTTCTGGAAACTGTGTGGCATGTCATAAAGTTGGTGGTGCTGGCGGAATTGGTCCAAATCTCACCGATGATTATTGGATTTTAGGTGGCGGAATTAAAAACGTCTTTAAAACCATTTCTGAAGGTGGCCGGGCAGGAAAAGGAATGATCTCATGGAAATCTAATCTAAAACCTTCTGAAATGGCGCAAGTGGCCAGCTACATTTTGAGTCTGCACGGGACTAATCCCGCAGATCCTAAAGAGCCAGAAGGTGAGCTATGGATGGATCCTCTTGCTCCTGTAGAACAGGTTGAGGTAAAAGTAAAAGACAGTACAGAAATCCAGGTCATTATTGAAGATCAGCCCGTTACAGGTGATGTAGTTAATTAAAACACTAAAATGTCATGCTTTCAGAAGTAATCGAGAAGTTAAGCTGTAATGATCAGCCAATTATCAAAACAATTTACGATTACAACCAAACGAAGATTGTGGCTATCGGTTTGAGGCGTGGCGTGCAGTTGACAGAACATGTCGCTCCTTGTAAAGCAACGTTATTGGTGATTAAGGGCGAAGTGGATTTTAATACAGAAAAAGAAAGTAGACGCTATGCGTGTTTTGAGAGTTACGAAATCCCTTTAAATCTAAAGCATAGTGTTATGGCTTGGGATGATGCTATCATTTTGTTGTTTCTAAGTCAAGAGCTTTCATAGAGATGATGCCTGACTTAAATCTCTAAATCAATGTAGGGGTTGAGACTGAATATTGTAAGAAGATTATTTTCAAGATTGAAAATTATAGGAATTAATGGCAGAGCAGGGCAAGGACAATTTTAGGGACAGTATAGGAACGCTTAGTGAAGAAGGTAAACGGGCGTGGATCTTTCCAAAAAAACCAGAGGGTAAATGGTACCAATATCGAAAGTACGTGAGTTATGTACTTTTAGTCATTTTATTTACCTCTCCATTTTTAAAGATTAATGGGCATCAATTTTTGATGTTTAATGTGCTTGAGAGACAATTCAATATTTTCGGACAACCATTTTGGCCACAGGATTTCTACATTTTTGTAATCATGATGATTACGGGTGTGGTGTTTGTCATCTTATTTACAGTAGCCTTTGGTAGATTATTTTGCGGATGGGTTTGTCCGCAAACCATTTTTATGGAAATGGTCTTCCGCCGCATTGAGTATTGGATAGATGGTGATCGAGGGAAACAGATAAGGCTCGCAAAAATGAGTTGGACGAAAGAGAAGATCTTAAAACGCTCATTAAAATGGCTGATCTTTTTTATCATTTCATTTTTAATAGCCAATGTCTTTTTGGCGTATTTGATAGGTAGCGATCGTTTGATTCGTTACGTCATAGATGGTCCTACAGCACATTGGAGCACCTTAATTTCACTCACCATTTTTACAGGGGTATTCTATTTTGTGTTTGCTTGGTTTAGAGAGCAGGTCTGTATCATTGTTTGTCCATACGGAAGATTGCAAGGTGCATTGTTAGACAATAAATCCATTGTTGTGGCCTATGATCATAAACGAGGAGAAAAAGAGAAAGGTCGGGCAAAACTTAAGAAAAATGAAGATCGTGAAGTCACAGGAAAAGGAGACTGTATTGATTGCTATCAATGTGTCAACGTATGCCCAACGGGAATTGATATTCGCAATGGTACGCAGTTAGAATGTATTAACTGTACAGCATGTATAGACGCTTGCAATACGATTATGGAGGCAGTTGATCTTCCTAAAGGATTGATTCGTTACGCCAGCGAAGAAAATATAGAGAAAAAAACGTCTTTTGAATTTACGCCGCGTCTTAAAGGATATAGTGTTGTTTTAGGGATATTGATTTCGGTTTTAGTGGGAATGCTCTTTTTAAGAAATGACGTAGAAGCCGATATTCTAAGATTACCGGGCCAGCTTTACGAACATAAAGCAGATAACATGATCAGTAATGTTTATACCTACAAATTGGTGAATAAAACCAATACGGATATTAAAGACGTGAGCTTTAAACTACTCTCTCATAAAGGGACTATTGAAATTGTGAGTCATGAGAATTTAATGGTTCCTGCAGGAGAACTTGTGCAGGGTACTCTTTTTATAGAAGTTAATGCCAGTGCCTTAAGTGGTGATAAAGATAAGGTACTCATAGGTGTGTTTAGTGGTGATGAACAGATTGAAACCACACGTACTGCCTTTCTGGGGCCAAGAAGTTTTAATTAATGCTTTTTAGAAGACCGTAAAAACTAATAAAAATAAAAGATTTATGAAAGATCAAACCCAAAAGAAATGCTGTAAAGGCTGTCAAAACGGGCATCCAGGTGAAAACCCTTCTTGCAAAGCAAAGCAGATGTTAAACAAGCTCAGGACATCGCAAGAAGTACAAAAAAATGAGACTAAATTAGAACATCATGAAAATTAATTGGGGAACAGGATTGGTAATTGGAATGGCACTTTTTATGGGTTTTATTCTGTTTTTTGTTTATAGAATCAGTACAGAGAATAGCCTAAATCACGATTTGGTAACAGAGGGTTACTATCAGAAAGAGCAGGAATTACAGGATGATATTTATGCGCAACAAAATACTGCAGACATGGAGCTCCAGATTAAGAGCTTCAAAAATGAAATGGGCTATATGCTCCAATTTCCAGAGGGGTACGAGTCCAATAAAATAAAGGGAGTGGTCTATTTGTACAGACCGTCAAATAAACTATTGGATTTTGATCTTCCTATTGAAAAGTTAACAGATTCAAAGGTGCTCATACCAGATCATCGCTTATTAGATGGACGTTGGAATATTACGATCGATTGGGAGTACGAAGGCAAACAGTATCGGTTTAAAAAACAAATCATCTATTAAAGATGCTATATACAGCGCTCATATTCGGTTTATTGGGGAGTTTCCATTGCATCGGTATGTGTGGCCCTATTGTATTTTTACTTCCGGTAGATAGACATAATCCGGCAAAGCGAGTGCTTCAAGTATTGATCTATCATGTTGGTCGGTTGTTGACCTATAGCATTATTGGTGTATTATTTGGCTTTTTAGGAAAGCGACTCTATTTATTCGGGTTTCAGCAGTATATTTCCATAGCAATAGGTGTTTTGATGATTCTAGTCATTCTATTGCCCTCTAAGATATTTAGTCGTTATAATGGCTCTAAATTTATATATAAATGGGTTGCTAAAGTGAAACGCTCTTTAGGAGCGGAGTTAAAACGCAAATCAATGGATAGCTTCTTTACCATTGGCTTTCTAAACGGTTTTTTACCGTGCGGGTTGGTTTATATGGCTGTTTTTGGAAGTATTGCAGCTGGTAGTGCTTGGCAAGGCGGATTTTACATGATTTTTTTTGGTTTGGGTACCGTTCCGTTAATGACCGTGGCTACTTATTTAGGTAACTTTTTAAACGGTACCTTTAAAAAACGGATAATAAAAGCTGTGCCTGTCTTTATTGTTATTATGGGGGTCTTATTTATCTTGAGAGGGCTAGGATTAGGGATTCCTTATGTTTCTCCTTCGGAAATAGTAACGGTAGAGCAACTCTCATCAAAACAGTCTTGTCATTAATTTCTTTTTATGTTGCGTTAATCTACAGAAAAAGGGAAGCTCTATTTTAGAATTCCCCTTTTTAAATTATGCTCAAATTTTATAATCATACAGTCATAGAAAACAATTTCGTATCTGGTTTTTTTCGTTGTAATCTTAGGTCGAAGGGTAAGCAAACGTTTCTTACATAAGGCTTACCAGAGGCGGTGATTTTTAAACTGTTTTCACCAATAACAACTAAGCCATCGTCTTCCATTTCAGAGAGCTTGGCTAAAATTTTATCCATGTCAATCTGTTTTTGAGTTTCATCCCAAGAGGTTTCAAACCTGCACATTAAGTTGAGGATGTGCTTTCTAATGATCAAGTCCTCCTCATTTAATATATGTCCACGCATAACGGGGAGGCTATTATTTTTTAACAATTGATAATAGGATTTCAAGGTTTTTACATTTTGCGCAAAACCAAACCAACTGTCACCAATAGCAGATACGCCAAGCCCAATCATAATGTCGGTTTTTGATGCATTGTAACCCATAAAATTACGGTGTAAGATTCCTGTTTGCTGTGCTTTATAAAGTGCGTCGGTTTTTAGGGCAAAATGATCCATTCCTATTTCTACATAACCCGCATTTAAAAGCATGGTTTTGCCTATTTCATATTGAAATCGTTTTTGCTCAGGAGACGGTAAATGCTTTTCGCTATAGCCACGTTGCCCATTCCCTTTGATCCATGGTACATGGGCATAACTGTAAAATGCAATCCGGTCTGGCATTAACGAGATGGTTTGGTTTATGGTATGCACAACGTGATCTTGGGTTTGGTATGGTAGCCCATAAATAATGTCGTGACCTACAGACTCAAAGCCTGCTTTACGCGCATTGATGGTCGCTTGTTGAACATTTTCAAAAGGTTGTATCCGGTTAATGGCTTTTTGTACGGTTATATTATAGTCTTGTACGCCGTAACACACACGGCTAAATCCGTTACGATTGAACATCTTCAAATGCTGGGCTGTAGTATTGTTTGGGTGGCCTTCAAAGCTAAACTCGCAATTTTTGGATTTATCAGCAATTTTAAAAATCCCGATTAATAATGTCTCTAAATTTTCAGAGGAAAAAAAGGTGGGCGTACCACCTCCAAAATGCAGTTGCTGTATGGTTGGGCGCTTGCCTAAAATCTCCACATACATAGAGAGTTCTTTAAGTAGGGCCTTGATGTATGGGGTTTCTACCAAATGATTTTTGGTGATGCGCTTATTACAGCCACAAAACGTACACATGCTTTCGCAAAAAGGCAAGTGTATATAAAGACTAATACTGTTTTGCTTTATGTTTGTTGTTTTAGAATGGCTGTCAATATCAAGTCCTATTTTAAGGCTTTGTTTCCAAGTTGAAGCAGAAAAGCTATCCGCATCCCAATAAGGGACAGTGGGATAGCTTGTGTATCTGGGACCAGGGACGTTATATTTTGAAATGAGTGTTCTGGGATCAATCATAGAAATAGGCTGATAAAAAGTACGAGCGTGTTAATAATAACACTAGTAACAAGGAGTTTAAAAATTAACTGCGGTTTTTGTACCGAAATGATTGCCGCATTATGAAGCGTACAGATCGTAAGGCAAATCATGACTAGAGCCATTTGTAGAAATCCATAGCCAAACGTGAGTATTTGCATGATAGCAATTGATCCTAAACACGTAGAGAGTACAATGCCCATTGCAGAGTAACCCATTATGTTTTTTGTAAAGTCTTTTTCTAATTTTCCTAAAGTTGTCATAACTATTGATTTAAAATGATACAACAAATTTAGGGCAGCACATCGCCTTATTTTATGACTTTTGTCAGTTGGAAAAAAAATCTGAAAGGCTCTTGATCAATGGAAAGAAATTGAATTAATCACACGGTGAGTAGGTTCTAGAGCCCCTTTTATTTTATAATTCCAATGTCTTTAGAATGAACAATGGCATTTTTACTGTTGGTGAAATATAGGGTTTCGACTCCCAAATCACTGATGTTATTTAAAGTTTCTACGACGTTTTGCTTTTGATTTTTCCGCGTTTGTCTTATATAAATGGCTTTGATATTCTTCGGAAACACTTTGCAGATGCGTTCATAAAGAAAAGGGTCTTTTTGTGAATCATCACCAAGAAGCACGTACTGTAAGTTTGGATAGAAGGAAATAATGTCTTTAATTTTTTCAAACTTATGGTCATGACTGCCACCACCGGTAAATACAAAATCGCCAATTCCTGTTTTGATTTTTTTTAATAAAATCACAGCTTTTGGTAATTGGTATTTTTTTGCAATGGCAACAATAAAGGAATACAAATTCCACTCACTACTGGATACATAGAAAAATGAATTGGCGGCGGCTTCGCTAGTTTGACCCGCAGCGCTTAAGGCTTGATAATGTTCTGGAACATCCTCAAAGATCTTTCTCTTGTTGATGTTTTGAGTGAGCATTACAAATAGTTTCTTGAAAATATTAGAACTATGAGAAATCAAGAAGGTATCGTCAATGTCTGAAATAATGCCATAGGTTCCGTCAAATGGCTTAAGAAGTTCACTATTGGCAATAATGTTAAATTCACCAATTTTATGAGAGACCGAACAGGAGTGCCATCCACTTTCTAAAGCTTCGGAAAACGGAACTCTAAAGCTAAAATAGCCATCATCCAATGATTTTGTGGTGACGCTTAAGTCTTTAAACTCAAACCTAATGGATACATTTTTAAGCGGTTTGATATTAAACATTTTAAAAATAGCCATGGCATGTTTGATAGAGGGCTGTTGTATACTGTATTGGCTTGGAGCCCAGGACTTAAAGATATGTCCGGAAATCACCAGTTCCTTATTATTGATATAGCCTCGGTATATGCTTAAGTCAACCTTCATTATTGGGCATTTATTAACATCATAATCATTAAAATTACTTAATTTTATATGGAAACACATTTAAATGGCGCTAAAAAACAATGTTTTGTTCATCCTAAACCCCACAGCAGGGAATAGCGATGTCAACTTATTAAAAGATGAGGTGAAGGACGTTTGTGAAAAAAACAGTCTCGCTTTCGAAATCATGGAGACCAGTGGGGACAATGATCAAAAGCGGATAGCAGACAAGGTCAAAGGCTCAAACTTTAATCGTGTTGTAGTGGCTGGTGGCGATGGTACGATTAATCTTGCCGCTTCAGTTTTAAAAGATGCTGGAGTGAGTATGGGGATTATTCCTACGGGGTCCGCCAATGGTTTGGCGCTCAACTTAAACCTGCCAGATGCTTTAGAAGATCAAATTAAAGTAGCTCTTGGTGAAACTACCTATGCTATGGATATGCTAGTGGTTAATGGGGAGGATTGCCTTCATGTTGCCGACTTGGGATTGAATGCCGAGCTGATACGGAATTATGATAGCTCTAGTATCCACGGAAAACTGGGCTATATCTTACAATCCATCCCAACCTTATTTAAAGCAGATTACCCTTATCATTTTGAAATTACTATAGATGGTAACCGTAAAAACTTTAAAGGCATTTTGCTAGCCATAGCCAATGCGCCTAAATTTGGGATGGGAGCCACCATAAACCCTAACGGGAAAATGAATGATGGAAAATTTGAAGTGATCATCTTCAAAAAATTGAACTTTTTTCAAATTCTTAAGACGTTTACCAATGGCTATCAACTCAAATCAGAATTCGCAGAACATTTCAGTATCGATGCTGTTCATGTCACGTGTAAGCATTCCATAGCCTTACAGATTGATGGCGAATATTTTGGAGAACAAACAGACATTGAAGTTAAGATTCTTCCGGGTGCCATTGAAATCGCTGCTCAAGAAAATAATGAGTTTTTTGTGTGATCTGTTTATATTTATGTTGAATAGGATTACTGAACAAGCGAGAACGTGAGTCTTACAAATGAAAGTTGGAGTAGGTATAGAGACCTCAATTTTGTAATACGACTGAGGTAGTGCTTTCTAAGCTTTGAATTAAACTATGTATTAGTCAAAACTTTCAAAAATAAAAAATCCCATAACGTGTTATGGGATTTTCTCTCTTAAGTAAATAGATAAAATTCATGATATCTTATTCAAGATAAATCACATGCTTTTATGTTTAGAACATGAAGCCAACTCCAAATTGCCAAACATTGTTTTTTGCATCTACATTTTGAAATATTGAATCATCTTCAAATACATCTGTTAGTCCAAAAGTGTATCTCGCACTCAAGAAAAAACCGCTATCAAATTTATAAGAAGACCCTAAGGCAACACTCGTATCAAATTTTTTGATAGAAGAATCCTCATCATCAATCTCTATATCTCCACCATCTGCAGTTGGTTGAAAATCATATTCTTCGTTGATTTTGAAACCAAATTGTGGTCCTGCTTCTACACTCAATCCCTTCACTAAATACGCTTTTAGTAAAAGAGGTACTTGGATGTAATCTAATTGGTACTCGATATTATCATCGGTATCAAATACATTGTCTTGGTCAATTTCACGAATATCAAATCCCTGTCCTGAGTATAGTAATTCTGGTTGAAAAGAGAAGCGGTCACTAATAGGAACTTCTAATACTAAACCTACATTGAAACTTGTTCTCGAATCCACATCCCTAAAATCATCTCCACCGATGTTAGAAAAGTTAACGCCACCTTTAACTCCAAAATCTATCGATTTTGAGTCAGCCTGTCCAAAACTTGTAGCAATTGAAAAAACTAAAAATACTGTACTTAAAAATACTGTTTTCATGTTATGATTTTTTTTGATTTGGCGTCAAATGTAAATTGATGAAACCTTTGTGTAATGCGTATTAACGCACGTTTAACTTAAGTTCTAAAAGACATGAAAATTTATATAAAAAATAAAATTGCACCTTGTATTTTTTAAAATATTTTATTGATTCAAACGACATCATTCCCGTTTTTTTATGATACTGTTCCATGTTTAGGGCTTACAATTAAAGCGGCATCATTAACCAAAGAGTTCAACTATTTTGTGGTTTTTATAGTTGCTTTCTATAGAAATATGTAGCGTGTTTTCGTGATTCTATTTTATCGTGTATGCGAGTAATAATCAACGTCGTGCAATGTTTTGGTTACATTTACTATGCTTATAGGATCTAATCCAATCTCTAAAATTTCAGATGTTTTTTAAAAAGTAGGGTTTGAATTGAAAGCTTACTGAAAATAGCACTTTGTATAAACAATTTAAGGACTATCTTTGTTTTCTATGGAAAAAGTAGCACATAAAGCCGGTTTCGTAAATATCATTGGCAATCCTAATGTGGGGAAATCCACACTTATGAATGCTTTTGTGGGCGAAAAGTTATCTATTATTACCTCAAAATCCCAAACGACAAGACATCGTATTTTAGGGATTGTAAACGGGGATGACTTTCAAATGATCTTGAGCGATACGCCAGGTATTATAAAGCCTGCCTATGAGTTACAAGCGTCTATGATGGACTTTGTAAAATCTGCTTTTGATGATGCTGATGTCTTAATTTATATGGTTGAGATTGGCGAACAAGAACTCAAGGACGAAGCCTTTTTTAATAAAATTACCAACTCCAAAATCCCAGTGCTTTTGTTGTTGAATAAGATTGATAAATCAGACCAAGAACAGTTAGAATCCCAAGTACAATTGTGGTCTGAAAAGGTGCCCAATGCCGAAATTTTTCCAATTTCTGCTCTAGAGGGCTTTAATGTAAAAGAGGTTTTTTCTAGAATTGTGGAGCTTTTGCCCTTATCTCCTGCGTTTTACCCAAAAGATCAATTGACCGATAAACCAGAACGGTTTTTCGTGAATGAGACGGTACGCGAGAAAATTTTAATGCACTACAAAAAGGAAATTCCTTATGCCGTAGAAATCGATACAGAAGAGTTTTTTGAAGAAGAAGACATTATCAGAATGAGATCTGTAATTATGGTGGAGCGTGATTCTCAAAAGGGAATTATTATTGGTCATAAAGGCTCTGCTTTAAAACGCGTTGGTGTTGAGGCTAGAAAGGATTTAGAGAAATTCTTCGGAAAACAGGTGCACCTAGAACTCTACGTCAAAGTCAATAAAAATTGGAGAAGCGATCAAAAGCAATTAAAACGCTTTGGTTATAATCAATAAGCTTGGTGCATTTATCATATACTTTAAATGCACCGCGGTCATAATTCATTAAAGTCTTTGATTTTTGTTTCAATTTGTGAGTATTAAATCACTTGAAATAGTAACTGGTTTTGGTCTATTTAAGAATTAAAAACTCGCAGCGTCTGTTAATGGAATGTTCAGCTTCTGTACACTTAGTACCGCAAGGGATAATAGGTTGAGATTCTCCAAAGCCTTTTGAAATCAATCGGCTTCTATTAATTCCATTTTGCACTAAATACTCTAGTGTTGCTGCAGCTCGTTTTTGGGACAGCTCCAAATTGAAACTTGCAGAACTTCTAGAATCGGTATGAGCTCCTAGTTGAATTTCCATCCGTGGGTATTTTTTAAGAAGCGAAACCAAAACATCCAATGTTTTTGCGGCTTGCTCTTTAATTTCCCATTTAGAAAAATCGAAGTAAATGTTCTCAAGTTCAATATAAGTGTTCCCATCATCACGATTAGTAATAATCTCTTCGGCATCATCATAAGACTTGATTTCCAATTCTATGTTAAATTCGATATCGCCTTTATCATTGGTGTCAAAGGTTTTGAGCTCGGGAATATATTTAGGTTTAAACCCTTCGATTTGGTAATGTTGATTTGGACTAATTTCCATACTGTAACTACCATCTTTACCAACAACAAGCTCTTCTATAATAGTACCCTTTCTATCAAATAAGGTCACAATAGTATTAGGTAGAAGTTCACCCGTAACTTTATCTTTTACCAAGCCTTCAACAAAATAGGTTCTGTCTTTTGGGGTACGATCAAAGTTATAGATTTGATCGGTACCGCTTCGATTTGAAGAGAAATATCCGCTGTTAATACTATCAATTAATACAAATGCAAAATCGTCTCTAGGGCTGTTAATGGTCTCACCTAGATTTAGAGACTCTAAATAATGCCCTTCCTCGTATTTGCTAGAAAATAAATCAAGTCCCCCAAAGCCCTGCTTTCCATTTGAGGCATAGTATATAATGCTATCCTTTGTAATAAAAGGAAATTGCTCTCTGTATTTGGTATTGATTTCTGCACCGAGATTTTTTACCTTTCCAAAACTGCCATCTTCCAATATATCGACATAAAAAATATCAAAGGATCCCATACTCTTTGGCATATCACTAGAAAAGTACATTCTATCTTCTTCTGAATTTAAGGCAGGGTGCATTGTAGAATAGAAGTCATTCGCAAATGATACCCGCTCAACATTGGTCCATTCATTATTAATTTTTTCTGCTTTAAAAATACTAACCACCGCAACCTTATTAGAATCAATCTCTACACGACGTTTTTCATTGCGAGAAAAATACATGGTGTTGCCATCTTTTGTGACTATGGCATTGCTTTCATGCTGCGTCTTAGTATTTATAATTTCAGGAAGAGCCGTTATGCTGTCTAAACGCACTACAGTACCCTTTGTGACCTTAGCTTCATAGAGATCTAAATAGGGCTTATTGTTCCATCGGTATTCTGGACTTTCGGGATTTCTTGTGGATGCAAAAATAATATGGTCGCCACCTATAATCCCCGTACTAAAACTTGAAGTTCCATTTTGTTTGGTCAAATTATTTAAAGCATAGGTAAAAGGGGTAATCTTTTTAAGTTTAATTCGAAATACGGCCGTGTGTAATGGGACTTTTAAATAGTGGGAGGAGATGGAATCTGATTTTTCATAAGCTTCAGAACTTCTTAGAGCATCAAAATATTTAAAGTAAAATTCTGAAGACAATTGAGATTTATCGCCGTTATCAAATGCTTGGGAGTAAGCATCGTTTGCCTTTTTGATGTCCATATTAAAATAATAGCAATCTCCAAGTTTTACTAAAATTTCAGGAGTTTTTTCTAATGTTTCATAAATTTTTGCAGCATCAATATAGGCTCGATTTTCATAAAGTTTATTCGCCTTTTTTAAGTTTTGAGAAAAACTCAAGAATCCTGTGCTTAAGAGGACATGTATAATTACTATGATTTTAAATGGTTTCATGGGCGTCTCATTAGAAAAATCTTGGGGATTTATCATAACCTTTGGTCAATCTACTAATGTCAAATAATAAAAACACCTCATGCGATCCAGAATTGAATCGGCCTAGATTTGACAAGGTATAGTCATAGGCATATCCTACCCTAAGATTTGGTAATATCCTTAAGTTGATCAATCCACTCACAGAGTCGTCAAAACGATACCCAACACCGGCCTCAATTTTTTCATTAAATAATACATTGGCGGTAATATCTATAGATAATGGTGCACCATTCACATATTTCGTCATAAAAGCTGGCTTTAATTTAAGACGGTCATTAAGATTTATAACATAACCACCAGTTAAAAATAGATGAATGTTTTCAGCGCCTTCAGTTACAATGCCGCTGTCTTCGTCCAAGTGTTTTGAGTTTAATAAATTAGGGGCAGATAATCCCACATAATAGTGATCTGTAAAATAATAAGCACCAGCCCCTATATTGGGAAAGGTACGGCTTATGTTTTCTGCAAACGCTGGATCGGGTAAGGGATCAGAATAAATAAATCCGCTAAAATCAGTACTAAAAAATGAGGCACCAGCTTTGATACCAAAAGAAACACTTGCTTTGTCGTTAACGGGTATTACATAGGCAACATCAATATAAGCATTGGTCTCTTTAACCACATCACCAATTTGATCATGAATTACAGAAATACCCCCCTCTAGACGATCGGTAAATTTAGTGTGTGCGAAAAAGGTTCCAGTAGACGGACCACCGACAGATCCAACCCATTGCGTACGGTAAAGCGTCCCAAGATTTAACGAGGTTTCATCTGCCGTAGAGTAAGCCGGGTTTAATACACTCATGTTGTACATGTATTGGGTAAACTGAGGATCTTGTTGAGCTTGCATGAGACAGGTAAGCCCTAAGAACATCAAAAGTAATTTATATGTCAAAAATGCGTTGCTCATTTAGTCGTCATCATTATCTGCTTAAATATACGCGACCTTGCTGTGGTGAGCGTACGCCGTCATTAAATTCTAAAATATAAAAATAGACCCCAACAGGAGCGATACCATTTCCTTTTTTAGAAGTACCATTCCATCGTGGTGAATTGACATCGCCCTTGTACAATTCATTACCATAGCGATTAAAGATGGTCAACTGAAACTCAGGAAAAAGTTCGTTTAGATTTACAATATGAAAATCATCATTGATCCCATCATCATTTGGTGAAAATCCATCAGGGATGATCAGTTCTAAGATACAGGTATCAATAATAACTGTGGCTTCCAACCTTGGAGAACTTTCGCATTCATTTTCAGATACAAAAGCACCGTAATAAATTTGACCATCCACTAAAAGATCTGAGGGATCATAAATGCTACCACCTTCCGCAGCATCATACCAAACAATAGTACCAGCTCCTATGACATTATTGGTTAAACTAGTTATGGTTGCTTCATCTTCTAAACAGAATGAGGCGCCTTCTTCTACCAGTTCAGGGGTCTCAATATTTTCAATAGTGACCTGAATGGGTTGTATGGCTTGTGTATCTCCAGAACAGGTACTGCCTGAAAAGAAAAATTCAGTGATGGTAATGGTTGTTAATCCTGGATTTTCTAAAATATTTCCAGAGATATTGAAAAATGAAATTCCAGAGACTAAGTTAACCGTAGTACTATTTACAGAATTATTAGCGCCAAAAAGTTGGTAAGTGATATCATAAGTTCCATCGGCTAGTGTGTTAGCCCCAGAAATAGTGACCACAATACTAGAACCAATACAAAAATTAGAGTCTGAGGATATCACGACATTTGATAAATCAGGGCTCTCACCTAGAGTGACTATCACAGAAGCTTCATCTAGAAGATCACATTCTGAAGAAAATACGCTATAAGTATAAGTGCCTTCTATATCTATTGCAGGATCAAAAATACCATTTCCACTTAATAATGGAGGTGACCAAAACCCTGTAGCATCAGGAGTGCCACCAATAAAATTAAATAAATTAACAGGGTTATCGTCACAAATTTCCGCTGTACCATCCTCACCTGCATTTGGTTCTGGTTCAATACTTACATTAACCGCAGCAGATGCATCTGGACAGCTGCCAGCCCCTATTACTGAATAGGTGTAAACTCCTGCAGCATCAATACTCGGGTTAAATATACCTGGTCCACTTATGAGCGGAGGCGACCATGCCCCACCTGGTTGTGGCGTGCCTCCTAACACATCAAATAAATCTATCGGTCCATCATTACTACAAACGTTCAAATCAGCGTCAATGCCAGGATTGGGTATTTGGCTGACAGTTACGTTAACGATCGCCGTATTATCAGGGCAAACTCCTGTACTTCCGCTAATGGTATAGGTATAGTTTCCAGCACTATCTAAGGAAGGATCAAAAATTCCTGTACCGCTACTAAGTGCAGGGGACCATGTGCCACCTACATCAGGAGTTCCTCCAAGGCTATCAAAAAGATTTACTGGCGCATCAATTGAACATAAATCAATGGAGCCGTCTAAACCTGCTTCAGGAACAGTTTCTATTCCAACAGCTACGGTCGCCGAAACATCTGGGCAAGGAGTAGTGCTTGCAATGGTATAAGTATAAATGCCTTCTGGATCAATAGCGGGGTCAAAAAGTCCTGTACCGCTGGATAGCACAGGAGACCAACTGCCTCCAGTCTCTGGACTACCGCCAAGACTATCAAATAAGTCAACAATTCCGCTATTGCTACATAGGTCAATAGCGCCATTATTTCCAGCATTGGCTAATTCTGATACTGTTACCGTTACGGTTGCGGTATCATTTTCGCAAGAAGGGGTATTGGATAGCTGTGTATAAGTGTATGTGCCTGCCGAATCGATATTTGGATCAAAAACACCTGTGCCGCTATTAAGGTTAGGAGACCATGTACCACCAAGCTCAGGAGTGCCCCCCAAACTGTCAAATAAATTAATGGGGTCGCTATTACTACATATATTTAGCGAACCATTAAGACCTGCTTCAGGTACTACTTCTATAGACACCGTTACTTCTGCCGAAGAATCCGAACAAGAAGCTGTTCCAGATAAGGTATAGGTATAAATTCCAGGTGCATCAACATTAGGATCGAAAATGCCAGTACCACTATTAAGTGTTGGGGTCCAAACGCCACCAGATTGTGGCATACCTCCGAGACTGTCAAAAAGATTGACGGCGGTGTCGTTACTACATAAATTAACGGATCCGTCTAACCCTGCATCTAAAAATGGTACGATTACAACAGTAACATTTGCAGTATCTCCACTGCAAATTGATGTACCAAAAATGGTATAGGTATAAGTGCCTTCTGGATCTATTGAAGGGTCAAAAACTCCAGTACCACTATTTAATGTTGGAGACCAAGCACCACCTGGATCTGGATTGCCGCCAAGGCTGTTAAATAAATTGATCACTCCAGCATCGCTGCAAACGTCTAAAGAACCATCTGTACCTGCATTTGGTGCAGTCTCCACATTCACCGTAACCGATGCAGTGGCATTTGGACAAGGAGGAGTTCCTACTAAAGTATAGGTATAAACACCTGGTGGATCTATCGCAGGATTAAAAATGCCTGTACCACTGCTTAATGCTGGAGACCAAGTGCCACCTGCTTCTGGTGTTCCTCCTAAGCTGTTGAACAAATTAACCGAAGGATTGTTAGAGCATAGGTCGATTGAGCCGTCGGTGCCAGCATCTGGAAATTCCGTAATAATAATTGTAACAGTAGCAGAATCATCAGGACAAGGGTTGCTGCCAAAAACAGTATACGTATAAGTTCCAGCTGGGTCTAAGGTTGGATTAAAAATACCAGAACCACTACTTAATGACGGTGACCATGTACCGCCAGGATCAGGATTTCCGCCAAGGGTATCAAATAAATTAAATGGTGTGATATTATCACAAATCTCTTCCGAAGCATCTATTCCAGCAACTGGTAATGTAGATACAGAAACCGTTACAGCAGCTGAGACATCATCACATGGTCCAGTGCCTGGTAAGGTATAAAAATAGACGCCTTCTGGGTCAATGGAAGGATCAAACAGGCCTGAGCCACTTGTTAAGGCAGGCGACCAAGTACCTCCAGTTTGAGGCGAACCTCCCAAAATCTCGAATAAATCTACACTATCACTATTGCTGCAAAGGTCTAAAGTACTATCGGTACCAGCAATTGGTGCTACTTGAATATTTACGCTCACTGTGGCAGAGACATCTTCACAAGGTTCTGTAGCAATAATGGTATAGGTGTAATCTCCTGGAGGGTCCAGTTCAGGATTGTAAACCCCAGTTCCGCTAGAAAGCGCTGGAGACCAGGTTCCTCCCGTATCAGGAGACCCTCCTAAAACAGTGAATAAATCTATGGACTCGCTATTTTGGCAAATATCTAATGAGGCACCTGTACCAGCATTAGGGCTACTGGAAAGTATTACAAAAACAGCCAGCCTTCCGGTGCTCTCGCAGGGTGGGTCTAACGTGGTAGCGTAATAGGTTTGCCCATTAACCAATGGTGTCTCTAAAGCTAAAGGTACTGCCGAAAATAAGGTAGAATACCAATTATTGAGTCCGCTCGCTTCAAGATCAGCAACGGTAGCATTAAAGGAATCTGTAATGCAAAACTCTTGTTCAGTATCACCTTCGGGAACAGGGGTCGACCCGACATTTACCAGTACCGAAAGTCTAGAGGTGCGACAGCCTGTTTCAGGATTTTCCTGATCTGCATAGTAGAGGGTGTCGTCATTTAAAACGGTAGAATCACTTAAAGCTGTACCGCCAGTGGGCGCCAAATACCATTGCACATCATTTCCGTTGGCAACTAAATCGCCAACTGTAGCATTTGTTGGATCATCTAAACAAACCCCTTGAAAATTTTGACCTGATGGAGGACCAACAATTACGACGTCCACACGCTGGCGGGAGCCACAACTTCCTGAGTTGTCATCTGCATAATAATCTTCCCCATTATTGAGACCAGCGGCATTATTAATGGGAGTTGTTGAGGTAGGCGTATCATACCAAACCACACCGTTACCATTATCTATTGCCATCAAGTCTCCCACCAAAACCGATTCCAAATCACAAAAGGTTTGAATTGGAGTATCGACTGTGGGGCACTGTGCTGAACTAATAGAAAATCCGAAGAAAGTAAATGATGCTAAAAATAGAAATTTCACCTTCAAGGAATTAAAAAAAAATGGTTTGACTTTCATTAAAATGGCTATAGGCTAAATGAAATTAATGACGTGGATTAGTGACAGCAATTTCAAAAACTAAAACGCTCTTGAGGGTAAGCAAATATATGTAAACAGTCCTAATATAGCAATTCCGTTTTTAATCAATTTCTATTATGGTATCATCTGCGTTATATTGTAATATATAGATGCCGTTGTTTTGATAGCTGCGTTCTGTGGTTTTTTGATAATCAAATCGCATGCGTAGATGCTCTGTAGAAGTTTGCTTTATGGTAGATTCCAATGAATCATTTTGTGACATTCTTAGTAAGATATCAAAAGTAGTATCAAAGCCAGAAATTGCAGTTTCTGATGCTTCCTTATTAAAAAGCCTTTCGTAATTAGTGTTAAAAGTGATTAGGTTTTTAGAGGTTTCAGAAGTAAGAATAGAAGGATATGTAAGTTTAAGAATTCGAAATCTAATTTTAGAGACCTGACCTTCTGATGGTAATCTTGACATTCCCAATAAGGCCAATTGTATATTGTAACGGGAAAGTTTACCCATAAGTGTTGTGGTGGTATTTAAGAATACAATGGTTTTATCCGTATCTAGTATAATATAATTGAGTCGGTCCTTATCTAGAGCTGCTTCAAGAACGTCATCCTCGAAGAAACCAGCGTTGTCAACTTTTAAGGATGTAGCTGTTGGAATAATCTTAGAGACCAAATTAAGGTTATCTGTTCCTTCAAGGTCACTCACAACCACAACATTACTATCTACGCTATTAATGTGATTCAACATTTTTAGCTGTTGATCTCGTTCTGAAGGCAAAGCCTCGTAAACGGCATTACCATTAGTGGCAGGATAATTTGAACTAATGTTTATTATTGAAGTTGGTCCGTCTGAAATAATTTTAGGATAATTGTCACCCTGAAAAAAAGGCATTATAACTGAACTACGTTCGCCTGGGCGATCCATTTTAATTTCACTGGCCTCATGACTGTTTATTAAGGCAACGTCAAAACTGATCCCTAAGGCTCTAGCAGAATCCAGGGCTATAGTTGCCCCTTCATAAAACTCTAAAGCTCTTTTGGCGGAATCAGGAGAAGCTGTATTTGTTGAATCTATCGTTCTCTCATTAAACTCCCTCTGTGAAAAAGGAAGATAAAAATACAGTTCAATGGATTTTGTGGGATTAATATTAGATACCAAATTATTATTGCCTAGAGCATTGTTTGAATCTCCAGATCCGTCGCTCTGGTTTCTTGAGGCAATGGGATTTTTAGGCATTTTAATTAATGCCCCTTCAATCACTCCATTTTTCAATTCTGGATTGAGATCCATGAATTGGTCCATGCTGAGTCCTGCTTTTCTCGAAAGTCCAAATAACGTTTCATTTGGTTGAATGATATAATCCATGTACAGGTCATCATCTGTAGTGGTCTCTTGTGTATTTGGTAAAGGTGTTTCTGGAGAAGTGTCTTCGATGATGTCTTCAGAAACGGTCTCTGTATTTTCGTTTTCTTCTATTATGTCGAATTTTTCTGGTTCTTGTGCCTCAGCGACGTTTTCTTTTTTATCTTCTATTATCACTTCTTCTTCCACTATTGCTTCTTCTTCTTCTTCTTCTTCTTCTTCTTCTTGCACAACCTCTTCTTCAATTGGTGTTTCAACAATGACGTCAGTTTCAGATTCAACTCCAGCTTCAGTTTCAGTTTCAATCTGGGGTTCGGGTTTATTTAGGGGTTCGGTTTCTGATTCAGTAACTGTTTCAACTTCTTCAGTTTTAACTTCAGCTACAGCGGTTTCACTTTGTTCTGTTTCAATTTCTGGGTTGTTTTCTGAAGTAGTTGCGACGGTTGTAGCATCGTTATTGGAAGCCTCACCATCAATTTTGATGCGATGGCCTGCCATTAGCATATCCTTGATTTGCGGATTATTGGCTTCTAAACTAGCAATATCTGTATTGAAAAGTTTAGCTAGGCCAAATTTTGTATCTCCTTTTTGTACGATATATAGGCCCTTAATTGTAAAACTGCAATTTTTCCCAGGAATTCTAAGCTTTTGCCCAGCCATCAATACGTCTGATAATCTGTCTTTGTTTGCCGCGATCAACGCATTAAGACAAATGCTATTGTCTTTAGCAATTCCCCAAAGCGTCTCTCCTTTATCAACACGATGTTCAATAATTTCAGTAGAAATTTTTTCTCCTGTAAAATTAGGATCAATCTTTAAGTTATGTCCAGCTTGGAGCATATCAACAATCTTCGGGTTTTGTAGCTCCAATGAGCAAATACTAATACCAAATTTTTTAGATAAACTCAGTTTGGTGTCACCGCGAACAACGGTATAATTTATAATGTCATCATTGTTGCTTGATGTTATGGGTTTTGATGATTTGGTAGTTTTTGGAATAATCAACGTGCCACCCGCATAAATGATATCTCTGGATCCTGGATTGAGATCAAAAATGGATTGAACAGATACACCATAATCCCTTGATATGCTATAAACAGTTTGTCCTTTTTTTATAGTATGTTCAATGGTGTTTTGCTGTGCTAAGCTACAGTATGAACATATGATACAGCAAAAGACAAGACAAAGAAATCGTCCCATTATAACAAATATTTAGTAAGGATTAATCAGTTTATAAAATTACTAAAAAATAACCGATATGTTTTGATGCGAATAGTTGTTATCAACAGGATATTAACAATGCTTCGATGAATTTTGGTTTTGTTTTAGACGCCTGCGACTTAGGGATAATTTAAAACAATTTTAAAAGTGATAACACTTGTCTGCAAACTAGCATCTATGTACTATCTTTGTACACTTAATTTTGAACAAATGAGCAGTATTGTTGCTATAGTGGGACGACCAAACGTTGGGAAGTCTACCTTTTTTAATAGGTTGATTAGAAGGCGTGAAGCTATTGTTGACGCCGTAAGCGGCGTTACTCGTGATCGCCATTACGGAAAAAGTGAATGGAACGGAAAGGAATTTTCGTTAATAGATACAGGAGGATACGTTAAAGGTAGCGATGATGTTTTTGAAGCAGAAATTGACCGTCAGGTTGAATTGGCTATTGCAGAAGCAGATGCGATTATCTTTATGGTAGACGTAGAATCTGGAGTTACCGGGATGGATGAGGATGTTGCCAATCTACTTAGAAAGGTGAAGAAGCCCGTGTTTCTTGTGGTCAACAAAGTAGATAATAATAAACGAGCTCAAGATGCGGTAGAATTCTATGCACTAGGGTTAGGAGAATATTTTACCATTGCCAGTATTAATGGGAGTGGTACAGGAGATTTGTTGGATGCTGTAATAGAAGCATTACCAGATGCCGAAGAAGAGAGCGAAGAAGATCAATTGCCAAGATTTGCCGTAGTTGGTAGACCTAACGCAGGAAAATCATCTTTTATAAATGCTTTGATTGGAGAGGAGCGCTACATTGTTACCGATGTTGCAGGAACTACAAGAGATGCTATTGACACAAAATACAATCGATTTGGTTTTGAATTCAATCTGGTAGATACTGCGGGTATTCGTAGGAAATCTAAAGTCAAGGAAGATTTAGAGTTTTACTCGGTCATGCGAAGTGTTCGAGCAATTGAGCAGTGTGACGTTTGCCTATTGGTATTAGATGCTACTCGTGGTTTTGACGGACAAGTACAGAATATATTTTGGCTAGCAGAACGCAACAGAAAAGGAATTGTGATCTTGGTGAATAAGTGGGATTTGGTAGAAAAAGAGACCATGACCATGCGTGATATTGAGCGTTCAATTAGAAAAGAAATTGAACCGTTTACAGATGTGCCAATTGTATTCATTTCCGTAGTCAATAAACAACGTATTTACAAGGCCATAGAGACTGCGGTTGAGGTCTATAAAAATAGATCTAAAAAAATTAAGACCAGCAAGATCAACGAAGTGATGTTGCCTATCATAGAAAACTATCCTCCACCAGCTTACAAAGGAAAGTTTGTTAAGATTAAGTACATCATGCAGTTGCCAACACCGCAACCTCAGTTTGCATTTTTTTGTAACTTACCACAATACGTTAGAGAGCCCTATAAGCGTTATCTAGAAAATAAACTACGGGAAGAATTTGATTTTAACGGTGTGCCTGTAAGTGTTTACATGAGAAAAAAATAAAAAAAAGTTTATGTTTAGGATGGTAAGATTGAATTTTTTAAGTGGTTTAATTGCGCTACTGTCTGTCCTAAACCTAAATGCTCAAGATTCCCCACCTCAAATAGAGGTCACCGGTGATTTGGGATATTGCGCAGATGCACCAACTAATATTGTAACCAGTGTGATTATTGGAGATGATGATGTTGGTGATAATACCTTGGAGAACGTCTTTATTCAGATTTCAGAAGGCTATCAAATTAATCAAGACTTACTGTCTTTAGATGGTACATTTCCAAATATAAGTGCTACTTGGTCTAACGCTCAAGGTACGCTTACCTTAAATGGTCCTGCTACTTTTAATGAATTTGAAGTAGCCATTAGCAATGTGGTGTTTGAAACCACTCAAACCATTTTTAATGAAGATAAATTTATCTCCATTAACCTGTCATCAGCAAATTACTTGCCATCCACAGGGCATTATTATGTGTATGTTCCAGATTTGGGCATTTCTTGGGTTGAAGCGGAAGCGGCTGCCGAAAGTCAAGTGTTCTTCGGAATACAAGGCTATCTCGCAACATTGACCTCTGCGGAAGAATCTCAGTTGGCTGGAGAACAAAGTCCGGGAACGGGATGGATCGGCGCCACAGATGCCCAAAATGATGGTACTTGGCAATGGGTTACTGGGCCAGAAGCGGGCGAGGTATTTTGGATAGGCCAAAATAATGGTACACCACAAAATGGAGCTTTTTCGTTTTGGAATGTTGGTGAGCCCAATAATTTCAACGGCGATGAAGATTATGCCCACATTACCGATCCGAGTGTAGGTAACATTGGTTCTTGGAATGATCTTCCCAATGCTGGTGATCCTAGTCCTAGCAGTCCGTATTACCCAAAAGGATATTTTGTGGAATATGGTGGCATGCCAGGAGATCCAGAAATTAATTTGTCTGCAAGTACGTCGATTATTACCCCAAGAATAAGCTTAGATGGCACATCTGCCTGCGGAAATAGTACGTCCCAATTAAGCGTTAGCGCCAACACACCACGAGTTTTATGGTATGAGACTGAAACGTCTACTATACCAATTAATGACGGGTTTACCTATGATGTTACTATTAGCGAAACAACAACATTCTGGGTAGTGCCGCTGTTTAATGGGTGTAACACCGGAACGCGTGAACCTTTAACGGTTACTGTTTTTCCCATTCCAGCGGCTATTGATATCGCTATTACACAGTGTGATGATGAAGTTCAAGATGGTCTTGCCATTTTTGGACTCAATGCTTATGAAGATGCCATTACAGATAATATTGTCAATAATAGGGAGGTCAACTTTTATGAAGACGCCGCTTTTACAATTTCCATTGATCCAGAAATGTATAATAGCCTCTCTAATCCTCAAACTATTTACGCAGAAGTGATTGATACCCAAAGTGGCTGTTCAAATTCTTCTGAAGTCCTTTTACAGACGAGTACGTCTAACACCAATACCGCATTTTTAGAACAATGTGATAGTCAGCAAGAAGACGGGCTTACATCTTTTGATCTGTCTCTTGCCAATGATCAAGTCTTGGCAAATCTTCCCCAAGATTTTGAAGTGACTTATTACCTAACATATACTGATGCGCTTTTTCAGTCCAATCCATTACCTATAAGTTATACCAATATAGTACCATACAATCAAACTGTTTTTTCAAGAGTTGATGATAATGGCTCTTGTTATAGTATCGGTCAAGTCAACCTAGAAGTTATCGAGCTTCCCGTTTTAGCTCCTGATGCAGAGGTGTTTTATTGTCTGAATTCTTTTCCAGAGCCTATAGTGTTAAATGGAGGTGTTGTTGAAGGTATTCCAAATAACTTCTATTACAATTGGTCAACTGGCGAGACTACGATTAACATTGAAGTCAATGAGCCTGGCGTCTATACGGTTGAGGTAACACCAGTTGATGGCTGTCCAAAAACAAGAACCATAACCGTTTCTCCATCCAACGTTGCATCAATTGATCAAGTGACTGTTAATGATTTAAGAGATAGTAATAGCATTACTGTTGAGGTTACAGGAGATGGTACCTATGAGTTTGCACTTGACGATGCCAATGGCTTTTGGCAAACCTCTAATGTATTTACAAATGTAGAGGCAGGGATTTATACGGTATTTATCAAGGATGTAAAAAATGATTGTGGCGTAGTCTCTGTTGAGGTTTCGGTGGTAGGTTATCCCAAATTTTTTACTCCAAATGGGGATAATGTCAACGAGTTTTGGCAATTGCGTGGTGTGTCTGAGCAATTTCAGTCCAACAGCAAAGTCTTTATTTTTGATCGCCATGGCAAATTACTATACACCTTAAATTCTGCGACAGATGTTTGGGACGGTACCTTTAATGGCTTTGCCTTACCTACGAGTGATTACTGGTTTTCAGCCACACTTCAAGATGGCCGTAACTTTCAAGGACACTTTACCTTGAAACGTTAAAAATTTATGTTTTAACTTTTATTAAGAAAAATCATACGATTTCTTTTCTATTTTCGTTTTCAAAGTTATAATCATCAATCAATCAGTTCAAAAAACACGTTTTGTTTTTTGAATACATTACCCTAACTAACATGAAGAGAACTCTTCTTACAACCCTATTATTGGGGTGCTACGCTTTTGTTTTTGCCCAAAATCCTACAGTTTCTGGTACTATTATTTCCGAAGATGATAAATCGCCGCTTGAGTCGGCCACCATTTATTTAGAACGTGTTCAAGACAGTAGTTTGGTGAGTTACACCATTTCAGATAAGGACGGGAAGTTCTCTCTTGTTAATGACAGTAACGAGAAGCGCCTAAATCTTTATGTGACTTTTGTTGGGTATCAAACCTATGTTAAACAAATTTCAATTGACAAAGAAACAGTTGTCTTAGATCCCATTAATTTGGCAATTAGTACAAGCTCCTTAGACGAGGTCGTTATAAAATCTAGAGCGCCCATTACCATTAAAAAAGACACCTTAGAATTTAATGTAAAATCGTTTAAGACAAAAAAAGATGCAAGCGTTGAAGATTTACTCAAGCAGTTGCCAGGAGTAGAGGTAGACGAAGCAGGTAAAATTACCATTAATGGTAAGGATGTGAGTAAGATTTTGGTTAATGGAAAGCCGTTTTTTGGTGATGACCCCACGATAACTACCCGCAACTTAACCAAAGATCTTATTGAGAAAGTTCAGATTGTTGATACCAAAACCAAATCTGAAGCATTTTCGGGTGAGGAGGGAGACAAAGAAAATAAGACCATCAACCTTACTATTAAGGAAGAAAATAATAAAGGGGTATTTGGGCGTGTTGCCGCAGGAGCGGGAACCGACAAACGCTATGAGTACGCTGGGATGGTTAACTTTTTTGATAATGATCGTCGGGTTAGCGTTTTGGCAGGAGGAAACAATACAAATTCACCAGGGTTTAGTTTTGGTGAAATTCAAAAAATGTTTGGCGGCGGGAGTATGTACGTGAATAGTAACGGATCTTTTGGAATTGGTGGGCGCAGTTTTGGTGGCGGACAAGGCATTACCACTTCAAGAAACGTTGGTGCCAACTATGCCGATGTGTTGAGCGAACAAGTAGAAGCAGATGCCGATTATTTTTATTCTGGTAGTAATTCAATAAATGAAACACTGACCGAGAGAGAAAATATTTTACCAGACTCTCGATTTTTTACCAACTCTAGATCGCGATCGGAAAATGATAGTCAAAATCACAGCGCGAATATGGGCTTTGATATTGAGGTAGATTCTACACTTCTAATCAATATCAGTCCGTCCTTTAGACTTTCTAAATCTGAAACTACCTTTTCAAGAGATGAAGAAACGCGTAATGAAGAAGATGCACTCACCAACCAATCTACAACGGCATCTTATGTAGAAAATTTAGCTAAGAATTTTGGTAATGATATCAATGTGACCAAACGTTTTGGTAGCGCTGGTGCATTCTTAAAGCTAGCAGCTAATGTAGATTTAAATACTACCGAGGGCGAAGATTTTCTTAATTCTGAAACCAACTTTTTTACGCAGGCCAATGAAGATATCATAAGAGATCAATTTACAGATTCTGAAACCGAATTTAGAAGTTTAAGGACGTCAGCAACTTATAGACTGCCGTTAATTGCCAAGGTCTTTTTTATGGATTTTCAATATGTTTTTCAAGACGATAAGCGCACCAGTTTAAGAAGTACTTTTGATCGTAATGAAATTACCAATGGCTTTGATGATTTCAATTTGGCTTTAAGTACAGATTTTGAATATTTCAATACAGCTCATACGCCGTCGTTAAGACTCGTGTATCGAAAAAAAGACTGGTCCGTTTCCGCAGAAGGGAAGTATGTTTTTAGAACTTTGGAGAATAAAGATTTTTTAAGGCCAGAGCTTAGTTTGAAACGTGACTTTGAGGCTTTAGAACTTAGAAGTTATTTTAATTATCGTTTTAGTGATAAGGCTTCCATTTATAGTGGATACTCTTTGAGTAATAATCCGCCTAGTTTAAATCAACTACAACCTTTTCAAGATGTATCAGATCCATTAAACACGGTAACGGGAAATCCTGAACTTGAACCCACCAATAATCATCGCATCTATGCGGGTTATAATGCGTTCGATTGGCAAACAAAGAGTGGTTTCTATAGTTATGCCAGCGTTAATATTGTCAATAACCAAGTGGTGACAAGAACAACTGTTGACCCAGAAACCTTGAAACGAACAACCACCTACGCTAACGTCAATGGAGGTTATGATATTTATGGAGATGTAAACCTTAGTAAAACCATTAAGTTGGACTCGCTAATAGATCTTAAATATGATGTTGGTATGGGGACTAGATTGAGTAGAAATATCAATTTTAATAATGAGGTTCAATATGAAAGTAACGTCACTGCTTTAACGCCTAGTGTTGGCTTGCGATTCACTTGGAAAGAGGTTATGGAGTTTAGACCTAGATATCGCCCTAGTTTTACGCAGAACACTTATAGCATTCCATCCTTTGAGAATATAGATTTTTTAAGACATAACTTAGACTTACGCTTGACTACCTATTTGCCCAAGAAATTTGAATGGCGTAATGACGTTGATTTTAGTTACAACCCTAATGTGGCGGCAGGTTTTCAAAAGAGTGCCTGGTTTTGGAATTCTACTTTGGCCTATTCCATGCTGAAAGATCAAGGGACGCTGACCTTAAAAGTATTTGATTTGCTTAATCAGAACACCAATGCTCAAAGAGTAGCGACAGATAATTACATACAAGATTCACAAAGTACCGTATTGCAGCAGTATTTCATGTTGAGTTTTAGTTGGAAATTTAATAGCTTAGGTTCAAAGGGAGAGACAAATGATAATAATTTCTATTTTTCTGATTAATCAAGCATTGGCGAATGATAGGCTTTGAAACGAAAATATTCGATAACTGTTTTAGAGAAAACACCATTGGAAATGGAGTATAGAACGTCTTTATTTTAGTTTACGTTCTTTGTCTTAAAGTTGTTGCTAAGTAATTTACCAACTACCTCCTGCGCCACCGCCAGAGAATCCGCCGCCGCCAAAGCCGCCACCGAATCCACCGCCAAAACCACCTCCTGAAGAACCACCTCCAAAAATGCCGCCTCCAGACGAAGATCCTCCGTAACTGCCGCGTCCTAGATTGCTCAAGATAATAGCATCCAAAATGCTCGGGCCTCGTCGGTTTCCTCTACCGCCGCTTCCATTACCGCCACCTCTCTTTTTAGATAAAACGATAATGATAATTATAAAGATGATGAATATAAAAAACAGAAAGCCAGCAGGCGATCCGCTGTTTTTTCCATTTGCTTTTCGAGTAGCTTGATATTTACCGGTTAAGACTTCAAAAATAGCATCAGCACCCTTGTTGAGTCCTTGGTAATAATCCCCACGTTTAAATTCGGGAATAATTACAGTTCTTGTGAGTTCACCAGTAATACCTGCAGTAAGTCTATCTTCAACGCCATATCCTGGGGAGATCCAAATCTTTCGATCATCTCGAGCCAAAAGCACAAAGACACCATTATCTTCTTTAGCTTGACCAATGCCCCATTTTTGAGCCCACTTGGGAGCGAGCAAACCAATATTTTCTCCTTTGGTCGTTGCGATAATGGCAACTACAATTTGAGTAGAGGTGGTATCTGAATACCGAACGAGTTTTTCTTCCAGATTTGTCTTTTCTGAAGCAGAAAGTAAATTGACATAATCGTAAACACTGGTCTGTTTCTCAGGTATTGCTGGGATATCAAACTGTGCAAAGACATTATTAGTTGAGATAAGCATTAGAAAACATAACAAGCCTCCAAAAATTCGTTGTTTTGAAATTGCGTTTGAGAGTATCTTGTTGGTGTTTCTAATCATAATTGTATGTTGCTTTATATAATGTAATACTATCCTTTACTAATATCGTCACTTAGCTCATTAACATCGCCGTGTAACCCAGGGAAATGACGCTCTAATTGCTCTCCTGCTTTTAGGATGCCTTTTATAAGCCCTGTCTTAAAATCGCCTTTTTTAAATTCGGCTAAAATAATGTCTTTGGTACTTTCCCAAAAATCATTTGGTACAACGTCATTAATGCCCTTATCTCCATAAATCACAAAATCTTTATCTTCTACAGCAACGTAAATTAATACGCCATTCTGTTGTTGGGTATTGTCCATTTTGAGATAATGAAATATTTCCATCGCACGCTCAAACGTATCCATTTTAGAGCTTGCTTCAATATGAACCCTAATTTCTCCAGAGGTTCGGTTTTCAGCTGTTCTAATGGCTTCAACGATTTCTGCCTCATCTTCAGTACTTAAGAATGTTTCAATTTTAGACATTTCCGTAGGAATTAATTATTAAAATCAAACTCAACATCGACTGGCTTTTCTGCACCTGCTTCTGCATCAAAATAAGCCTTGCCTTCAAAACCAAAGAGTCCTGCTAAAATAGAATTCGGGAATTTCTTAACGTGGTTATTATAAGGTTTAATGGCTTCATTATAGCGGGTTCTAGCAGTTTGTATCGTGTTTTCTGTACTAGTTAATTCGTCTTGTAGTTTTAAAAAGTTCTGATTGGCCTTTAATTCAGGATAGCGCTCAACAGTAACCAATAAACGAGAAAGGGCGCTGCTCAAGCCACCTTGTGCTTCGTTGAATTGTTTTAACTGTTCTGGCGTAATATTAGAAGGATCAATGGTAGTTTGCGTTGCTTTTGCACGGGCTTCAATAACATCGGTCAAGGTAGTTCTCTCAAAATCTGCTGCTCCCTTTACCGTATTAACCAAGTTACCGATAAGATCATTTCTTCTTTGATAAGACGTTTGCACATTACCCCATGCCTCGCTTACATTTTCATTAAGCTCCACAGCGGTATTGTTGAATCCTTTGCCCCAAGAGTAAAGTGCTACGACCAAAAGGCCAATTATAATTACGGGAATAAGCCATTTTTTCATGATAGTTGGTTTTAGAGTTGTGATTTTATTTTAACGAGTTGGGCCTTGATGCCCTCTAATTTATCAATAATCTCAAAGGTGTTGAGCGCCTGTTGCTTTTCTTCTTTGAGATGTGTTTTAGCACCGTCTAAAGTAAACCCGCGTTCTTTTACCAAATGGTAAATGAACTTAAGGTTTTTGATGTCTTCAGGTGTGAATTTTCGATTGCCTTTGGCATTCTTTTTAGGTTTGAGAACGTCAAACTCCTTTTCCCAAAACCGAATGAGAGAGGTGTTCACGTCAAAAGCCTTGGCGACTTCGCCAATACCGTAATAGCGTTTTTCAGGAAGGTCTATGTGCATGGCATCAATCTAGAGATTGGTTTTCTAGGGATGCTTTCTTAAGCATTAGAGCATATTCTTCTGCAGTCAAGTTTCCGTAGTAAAAATTAATTGGATTAATGCGGTCCTCATCTTTCCATACTTCGTAATGAAGGTGTGGGGCTTCAGATCGGCCCGTACTGCCGACATAACCTATAAGATCGCCGCGTTTCACCTTTTGATTGGGCTTCACATTATATTTATATAAATGGGCATATAAGGAAATGTAACCATAACCGTGGTCAATCCTAATGTGGTTGCCATAACCGGTTGATTTATTATCTGCTCGAGCAATCACACCATCACCGGTTGCGAAGATCGGCGTTCCTCGAGGGGCAGTAAAGTCCATCCCAAAATGAAATTTTCTAACCTTAGTAAACGGGTCTGTTCGGTAACCATATCCTGAAGCTACATATTTCATATCTTCATTTCTAACGGGCTGAATGGCAGGGATTGCAGATAAAAATTTCTCTTTATCTTCTGCTAATTTTGCAATTTCATCAAGTGAGCGTGATTGTACAACGACGGCTTTTTGTAATTGATCTAAACGTTTATTACTTTCTATAATCAATTTAGAGTTGTCAAAACCCTCGTATTTTTTATACCGATTAACCCCACCAAAACCGGCACGGCGTTGTTCTTCTGGAATGGGATTGGCTTCAAAGTACAGCCTGTAAATGGCATTGTCACGTTCTTCAACATTTTGCAACGCAGCAAAGGCCTCATCAACACTTTCATTTAAAATTTCGTATTGTAATTGTAAATTGACGAGTTCACGCTTTAAAGCGCGTTCTCTGGGCGACTCCACAAATTGACTGGCCATAAATACGAACAGAAACCCAAACAATGCCGCCGCCAATATAAATATAGAAGCAAACTTTATTGTGGTGCGTTTTTTACGCTCTATCTTTCGATAGGACAGCGTATCTGGATCGTAATAATATTTTACTTTAGCCATAGCTATAAAAGTTCTATTTTTGCAGGGAACAGAACGTTTCACAAATATATAAATTGTTTCTTATTTAAAGTAATATCTAAGAAACATCGTGTTATAAACTGATTATGAAGTCTCAAGATATTCGAAATACTTTTTTAAATTTTTTTAAGGATAAAAATCACAGTATTGTGCCCTCAGCGCCAATGGTTTTGAAAGATGATCCCACCTTGATGTTTGTCAACTCAGGGATGGCACCTTTTAAAGAATATTTCCTCGGAAATGCAAAGCCAAAGAACAACCGTTTAACCGATTCACAAAAGTGCCTCCGGGTATCTGGAAAGCACAACGATTTGGAAGAGGTGGGGTATGATACCTATCACCATACACTTTTTGAAATGTTGGGCAATTGGAGCTTTGGAGATTATTTCAAGGAAGAAGCGATAGCTTGGGCTTGGGAACTGTTGACCGAAAAATTTGAGATTGATAAAGACATACTCTACGTGTCGGTTTTTGAAGGTGATGAAGGCGACAATATCCCTATGGATCAAGAAGCTTATGATATTTGGAAAACCTTAGTGCCCGAAGACCGGATTTTGATGGGTAATAAAAAGGATAATTTCTGGGAAATGGGAGATCAGGGTCCTTGTGGACCCTGTAGTGAGATTCATGTCGATATCCGTTCTGAAGAAGAAAAAGCGAAGGTAGACGGGAAATCCTTGGTTAATCAAGATCATCCGCAGGTCGTTGAAATTTGGAATTTGGTATTCATGCAATACAATCGCAAAGCCAATGGTAGCTTAGAAAACCTTCCTGATAAACACATTGATACCGGGATGGGGTTTGAACGTTTATGCATGGTATTGCAAGGTGTACAATCTAATTATGATACCGATGTATTTACACCCATCATAAGGGAAATAGAAACCATAACCGATAAAACCTATAGCGTTCAAAAACCAGGTCAAAAGCTTACCGAAGTTGAAGACAAAGTGAATATTGCCATTAGGGTCATTTCAGACCATGTAAGAGCGGTAGCTTTTTCTATTGTAGATGGTCAATTGCCAAGTAACACTGGTGCTGGTTATGTGATTAGACGAATTTTACGCCGTGCGGTACGGTACGGGTTTACCTTTTTAGATCAAAACGAACCCTTTATTTACCGTTTGGTAGATGTACTTATTAAAAAAATGGGGCAAGCCTTTCCTGAATTAAAGGAGCAGCGGCAGTTAATAGAAAATGTCATCAAGGAAGAGGAGGCCTCTTTTTTAAGAACATTGGATCAAGGTTTGGTGCTTTTAGATGGCATCATAAAAGGGGCTACTTCTAAGGAAATTTCAGGAGCTAAAGTTTTTGAGCTTAAAGACACGTATGGTTTTCCTGAAGATTTGACCGAGTTAATCTTAAGGGAACAAGGCTATACTTATAATGAGGCCGACTTTAAACAAAAGCTAAAAGCCCAACAAGACCGTGGCAAGCAAGCATCAGAACTCAAATCTGATGACTGGACGGTTTTGGTGGAGGACCAAGAGCAGGAATTTGTAGGTTATGATACTTTAGAGGCTCAGGTAAAACTCACGCGCTATCGAAAAGTAACCTCTAAAAAAGATGGAGAACTGTATCAATTGGTTTTCAATCTCACGCCTTTTTACGCAGAAGGTGGTGGTCAAGTTGGGGATAAAGGGTATTTAGAAGATGTTCATGGCGATGTGGTGTATATCTTAGATACCAAAAAAGAGAATAATGTCATTGTTCATTTCGCTAAGAATTTACCAAAGGATCTCAACTCTAGCTTTAAGGCAAGTGTAGATGCCAAACAGCGCTATCGTACCGAATGTAATCATACCGCAACCCATTTGTTGCATCAAGCCTTAAGAGAAATTTTAGGCACACATGTTGAGCAAAAAGGCTCTGCAGTGCATTCCAAATATTTACGATTTGACTTTTCTCATTTCGCCAAATTAACGGTGGATGAATTAAATGAAGTAGAAGACTTTGTAAATGCTAGAATTGCAGGGAAGTTGCCTTTACAAGAGGAGCGTAATATCCCGATGGAACAAGCAATCAATCAAGGCGCAATGGCCCTTTTTGGGGAGAAGTATGGTGATACGGTAAGAGCCGTAAGATTCGGAAAATCCATAGAGCTTTGTGGAGGAACTCATGTAGATAATACAGGCGATATTTGGCATTTTAAGATTGTATCAGAAGGAGCTGTGGCCGCAGGAATAAGACGAATAGAGGCCATAACAAGCGACGCTGTAAAAGAGTTTTACTTTGAAAACAATCGCGCTTATTTTGAAATGAAAGATTTGCTCAATAACGTTAAGGAGCCCATCAAAGCATTGCAACAACTTCAAGAGGAAAATTCCACGCTTAAAAAGCAAGTGGAAAGTTTGATGAAGGAGAAAGCGAGCAGCATTAAATCGGATCTTAAAAATGAATTGAAAACGATCAATGGGGTTCAGTTTTTAGCTAAAAAATTAGATTTGGACGCTTCGGGTATTAAGGATGTTTGCTTTGAATTGGGAAGCCAATTTGATAATCTGTTCTTATTATTTGCTGCGGAAGATAATGGTAAGGCAATTCTATCTTGTTACATTTCAAAAGATCTTGTAGCTAACAAAAATCTAAATGCGGGCCAGATTGTAAGAGAACTTGGGAAACACATTCAAGGCGGTGGCGGAGGTCAGCCCTTTTTTGCAACGGCAGGAGGCAAGCATCCCGCAGGAATTGCTGAGGCTTTGAAGGCCGCTGAAGGCTATTTATGATTTGTTGTTGCCAGCTCGAATTTGAACTAAAGAATGGCCTTTTATAAGTTTAGGTACTACTTATAGGCTAATTGATATACATAATAGATGAAGCTTCAAACAAAACTACCTTTACATCAAAATGCTTCTGGTTCAATACATTATGAATCAAAAGTCTTGCTTTTAGGATCTTGTTTTTCTGAGCACATTGGAGACAAGTTTGACTATTATAAATTTCAAGGCTTAAGCAACCCCTTTGGGATCTTATTTCATCCCTTGGCCATAGAAAACTTTGTAACTAAGGCAATCAATAAAGACGTCTATGCTGAGGAAGATGTTTTTCAGCTAAACGAGCAGTGGCATTGCTATGATGCGCATTCTCGTCTCAGTCATCCATCTAAATTAGATTTACTTGAGCAACTAAATACTCAGATTGAAAAAACGCATCAATTTCTAAAGTCGGCCTCACATGTCATCATCACTTTGGGAACGGCATGGGCCTATCGCTTTATTGAGACCGATACCTATGTTGCCAATTGCCATAAAGTGCCCCAAAAGAAATTTTTAAAGGAGTTACTTTCCGTAGCAACCATTTCAGAATCGTTGGATGCCATAACAAGCATGATTTCGAGCATCAATCCCAACGTGGGCTTTATTTTTACGGTGTCTCCCGTACGACATCTCAAAGATGGTTTTATAGAAAATACGCAAAGTAAGTCGCATTTGATTTCAGCAATTCATGGTTTTCTTAATGGGTCACCTTCAATAAAACATTCCGCTTTCTATTTTCCTTCTTATGAAATCATGATGGACGAGCTTAGAGATTATCGTTTTTACAAGGAAGACATGCTCCACCCAAATACGACGGCTATTGATTATATCTGGGAGCGTTTTCAAGAGGTTTACATTTCCGAAGAAACTACAGCCGTTATGGAAAGCGTTGCGACGATTCAAAAAGGATTAGCGCATCGTCCCGTGAATCCCATTTCGGCAGCGCATCAAACATTTTTAGCCCAACTCAAGAAAAAGCAAGAGGCCTTGACCGCACAGTTTCCACACATTCAGTTTTAATTGATTACTTAGAATTTAAACAACTTAATTTCAATTAGTTATGTAAATATACGTCATTTGCCGTATTGCATAAGGTTTCGTTTTACTACATATTTGTCTCATTAGTAACCATTAAAAATATCAACAATGAGAAAATTAAACCAACTAATTGTTTTTTTACTGATAGGATCAGTAATGAGTTTAACATCATGTTCTAGTGATGATGACGGCGGATCTTCAGGAAACGCAGCATCAGGAACGCTATCTGCCAAGGTTGATGGGGCATCTTACCAATCTTTGGAGATCTCATCTTCTGCAACTATTGCTAACTCTGGATCTGCTCAAACTTTGTTAATTATCGCTACTAATAGTGACGGCAAAGCATTTTCATTTAACATATTTAATTATGAAGGTGTTGGAACCTATATGATTGACGGAGATGTGTTAACGGGCGTAAATGTAGCTTCTTATAGTGAAACGGATGTGAACTTAAGCAATCCACAAGCGTCTACCACAGAACTTTGGCAAGCGCCTTATGAGAATCTATCTGTAGGATCCATTAGTATTTCTGAAGAAACAGATACCAAAATTCTAGGAACCTTTGAGTTTACGTGTAAGAATTTAAACGGTGATAATTCTGTCAAGAACATTACAGATGGCTCATTTAATCTTGAAAAACAAGTACAATAACCGTCAGTTATGAAGACATTACTTTACTTAAAGTCTCTATGGATTCTTGCTCTCCTATTGAGTGCAGTACCAATGCAAGCTCAAAAAGCAGAGCAGCCCAATCAAAAATATGATTTAGGTGCCAATATAAATGAAATGACCCTTACTGTTGGCGGTGTGTTGGTGGTAGCCACCAATGATGGATTAGCGGGTATTAAGCCAGATCAAAGTGAGCCAATATTCGTTTTTAACGATTTTGGCAAACTCAAAGCTGAAGAAACGGAATTTATACCAAACTCTCCCTATATTGTTGTTTCACAAGGTGGAGACTCTAGGTTTGCAGGATTGACAAAAACGAAGAGAGCAGTAATAAATTATTTGAGCGGACAGGTTATTTTCAACTCTGAAAATGACAATTGGAATCAAATTTACACTTGTGACGTTGTACTTCCGGAAAATAAACTCATCGTAAGTGGCATTCAAAAGGAAGGTGATAAATTTGAGAAAATGACACCAAAAGTCGCGGTTTACGATTTAGCTTCTAATACGCTTGATTACAGTTTCTTTTTAGATAAACCAGGTCGTGTGGGCTTGTCTAAAGATTTTAACGTTACCGGCATTCCGCTTTTACTTAAAGAATTCCTTATTATTCCAACGGCTCAAGGCTTAATAGCTAAATCGCATACGGGTGAAGACCTTTGGGAAACTAAAATAAAAAATATCGGCTGGATGGTTTCAGATGAGACAGAAACTGAAATTTACGGTTTTGAATCAACAGGAAATGGTAAAAATACTAGAATTCATAAAATTGGTAAAGATGGTATAGAACTGTGGGAAGACGATAGAAAAATAAAAGGCGTGATCACAAATTTTGAAATTCTACCCAACGGACTTGCTGTTGTAAGTAATAAAGGTGACGGTAGTGACGGCGGCGCTTTCTCTACAAAAAGTGAATCTGAAATCGCATTTTTAAGTGCCGTTTCAGGAGAAGATCTATGGGAAAAAGCTCCAAAAACGAAAGGTTACGTACAGCATTTCTATATTATGGAAGATGGTATTTTATTTGGAATTCAATCTGGTGGTATCAACAAAATTTCTTTTGAAGGTGAGCCTTTGTTTAAAAAACCGCTCAAAACTGGAGAAAATATCATGATCATGGCACATACACCAAATGGGTTGATCTACATTACCAGCGAAGACGCCAATATTGTGAATCTTGAAAATGGTGAACAGGTTTGGAAAAAACCTTTGAAATACAAAAGTGCTGAACGTGTGGCATCAACATTTGACCAGGCCAACAGCAGGTATTTAATTTCAGCTAACGAGACCATTTATGCCATAGATGCTAATTCTAGTGAGATCTCTGAAATTGCTGAAGTTGATTTTGAAGAGAAAGAATCGCCAACAAATATACAAGTGAGAGATGGAAATTTATTTTTAAATTCATCACAAAATCTCATGTTATTAGAGGAAAATGGCCAGAAAATATATCATGAATATTACAAGTCGCCATCTAAAAGTGGTTTCATGAAGATTGCAGCTGGTATTACAGCAGCAGCTTCAATAACGATGTCTGTGGCTTACTCAGCAAAAGCTCAAATGAATAAAATGGGTTACGGTAATAGTTTAAGAAATTATAACGAATACGGTAAAGAGAATTTGCGTACGGCCGAAATGTTTTCAAACATTGCAGGCGCTTCTTTTAAAGTATTATCCAAACGTTTTAAAGCAAGTTCTGCAACAGAGAATGCACAATTTATACTCACAAAATTAGAAGATGGTGTTGGTTTGGTAAAAGTGAATAAAGATACCGGTAAGGTGGATAAGGAGATTATTTTAAAAGATAAAAAACCAGAGTATCAAGTGGACGAATATGGTGGTTATCTCTATTACAAGGCCAACGATAAAACCATTTATGCTTACAATCTTAATAATTAAATCTTGTTGTTGAGATTATGATTAGGCGTGATTTTTTATAAGATTGCGCTTAATCTTTTTTAAATGCGGATTGACGAAAAAATCCTACAAAAGTTTGAAATATTAATATATTTGGTATGCTATTAATCGATTTTTAATAAAGCGTCAGTAAGTGTAGTTGTCCCCAAGACCGCTATGATCTGATGCTTTTTTTATGCGCTGTAATGAAAAATAGAACGCTTTATTTGCTGTTTTTTTTAATAGTTTCTGTTGGCTTTTCTCAAAACCTAGACAGTTTATATCAGGTTGCTAGAGCTACTAAAGACGATTCTATTAAACTAAGAATGTTTAATAAAATTGGATTTGGCTATATTTTTAACAACACCAAGAAAGCTCAGCACATTCTTGAAGAGGGCATTCAATTAGCTAAAAAAAACAATTTCAAATTTAGCCTCACCGAGTTAACTAATACCTATGGCATTTACATGGATGTTGCAGGTAAATCGGACTCTGCAAACTATTATTTTGAAGAGGCCTATCGGCTAAGTCAAGAGTATGGCTTTAAAGGATTAGAAGCTAAATGCATCAACAATCTAGGGATGTTCAATTGGAATAAAGGACACTACCAAGAGGCCTTGGATTTCTTCTTTCAATCCTTAAAAATGAACGAGCTCAACCACGATGAAGCTGGTACAGGCAATTGTCTAAATAATATAGGGCTCATTTATCAAGAAATGAACTTAAACCAGAAGGCTCTAGAATATCATAGGCGTGCTTTAAAAGTAAGAGAGAAATACAATCTAGAACAGGATCAGATTGCCTCTTTAAACAACATAGGAATCAATTTAAAGGATTTAAACCGAATTGATGAAGCCATATCTACGTTTAAAAAAGCGTTAGAACTCGCACAGCGCAAAAATAATCAAATTGAGTACTTTAGATTATTAGATAACCTGGCCAATGCTTATCACGTCAATGGTGAACTTGAATTGGCACTCCAAAATTATTTAAAGGCTTTAGATCGTCCAGAAGGTTTTGAGGGAGATGAAAAAGGTATGTTTTCGCTTTTAAATAATATCGCCGCGCTATACAATGAAACCAATGCGCCTAAACTGGCACTAAATTATGCCAATAAAGGTTTTGATTTGCTTAAAAAATTCCCGGAAAAAGAACTTGTTGGTTCCGAATTATATCTCACAAGTGCCGAGAGTTATTATATGCTCAGGGATTTTAAAAACGCGCGCCTACATAAGCAACAATTTATCGTACTTAAGGATTCTGTTTTTTCTAAACAAAATGCCGAATCTATCGCAGATTTAGAGGTTAAATATGAAACCGAAAAAAAGGAGAGAGAACTCTTTATCCAAAGAGCAGAATTAGCAGAACAGAAATTGACGATTCAAAAAAAGAACTTTCAACTCTATGGATTGTTGGCCTTTGCTTTCATATTAGCACTTTTGGGATATCTGTTCTATAATCAGCAAAAACTCAAAAACAAACAGCTTCGAAAAGAAAACGAACTTAAAGATGCCTTGATTAAAATAGAAACCCAAAATAGATTGCAGGAGCAACGTTTAAGAATTAGTCGAGACCTCCACGATAATATTGGCGCGCAATTGACCTTTATCATTTCTTCTATAGACAATTTAAAATATGGCTTTGACCTTAAGGATGAGAAGCTCACCACCAAATTAGACATGATCAGTCAATTTACCTCGGCAACCATTTATGAATTGCGTGATACGATTTGGGCAATGAACAAGCCTGAAATCCAACTAGAGGATTTACAATTGAGAATTTCAAATTTTATAGAGAAAGCAGATGCCGCATCACATGGCGTATCGTTTGAGTTTAATAATCATACGGCAACTATCGAAAAGCGTAAATTCTCATCTGTAGAAGGGATGAATATTTATCGCATTATTCAAGAAAGCATCAATAATGCTTTAAAATATGCTGAAGCAAAACGGATAACGGTACATTTTACTTCGGAAAATGATCATTTTATATTCAAAATTGCAGATGACGGTAAAGGCTTTAATTTAAAGACAAGCCCAACAGGTAATGGTATTAATAACATGAAAAAAAGAGCTTATGATTTGGGAGCTACGATTGATCTGTATTCCAGTGATCAAGGAACAGAGATTATCCTAAAAATGAAGAACGGTTAAATACGACAAATAGCGTATGGTTGATCATCGTTTTTTGACGTATCTTTTTAGTTGTTAAAATGAGGTTTATGAATGTCAAAATTGCCATAGTGGATGATAATTCGTTTTTGATTCACACTGTAAAAGAAAAATTATCTTTTTTTGAAGCATTTAGTGTAAAAATCACTGCGACCAATGGGTCTGACTTACTCACTGCTTTGGACGATAACCATCATTTGGATCTTATTTTAATGGATATTGAAATGCCTGTTCTTAATGGCATTGAGACTACAGCGATTGTCAAACAAAAATACCCTCATATTAAAATTATCATGCTCACGGTTTTTGACAATGATGAACATATATTTAATGCCATAAAAGCTGGGGCCGATGGGTACTTGTTAAAAGAAATCAATGCAAAAGATCTTCATGACGGTATTTTAGAAACCTTAGATGGCGGTGCGGCAATGAACCCTTCCATTGCCATGAAAACCTTAAAATTACTCCGTAATCCATTGTGTATTGAAAATGAGACGGATAAAGAAGATATCAAATTATCCAATAGAGAAACAGAAGTCTTAGAGCAGTTGAGTAAGGGGCTGAACTATATTCAGATCTCAGATAATTTGATCATTTCGAAAGGCACCGTAAGAAAGCACATTGAAAATATTTACAGAAAACTGCAGGTACACAATAAACTAGAGGCGGTGCACAAGGCTAAAAAGAACAATCTTATTTAACGCGTACGCTTTTGGGTACTAATTGTGCATAATCCCCATGGTTACGAATGACGTCCCTAACAATTGAAGACGATATAAATGAGGTGCGTGCTGCGGTCAGTAGAAAGACGGTCTCAATTTTAGACAATTTTCTATTGGTATGCGCAATGGCCTTTTCAAATTCAAAGTCGGCAGGATTTCTCAAACCTCTTAAAATAAATTGAGCTTTTACTTCTTTACAAAAGTCGGTTGTGAGCCCTTCGTAGGTCATCACTTTGATTTGTTTGTGCCCTTTAAAAGCCTCTTCAATAAAATGCTGGCGCTCTTCTAAAGAGAACATATATTTTTTATCGGCATTAACACCAATGGCAATAATGACTTCATCAAATAATTTAACACCTCTTTTAATGATGTCGTAATGCCCGTTGGTGATGGGGTCAAAGGATCCTGGAAATAGTGCTCGTTTCATATGTATTTTTCCTATGTCCTATGCTCAAAAAGGAGTAATAGGCATTTTATTGATGGTTCAAGAAATAAAAGTGACTTTAAAGTTACAATAGTATCTCAGTTTAAAAAAAAATCTGAGACACATTCCTGCCTTATCCCTTAAGGGCAGATTCAATAGCATTGCCAAACAAATCTTTCATGCTAATGCCAGCTTCTTTTGCTTGTTGCGGTAAAATGCTGGCTGCGGTTAATCCTGGAACGGTATTTACTTCTAACAAATGCGGTTCTCCGTCCTTAAAAATAAACTCACTTCGGCTAAAACCTTTCAATTTTAAAATTTCGTAGATCCTTTTTGCGGTACTCGTTACTTTCTCAGAAAGTTCTGGTGAAATTCTTGCAGGGGTAATTTCTTGAGATTGCCCAAGGTATTTTGCCTTGTAGTCAAAAAAATCATTGTCTGATACAATTTCAGTTATAGGCAAAACGGTCACTTCTCCTTTGTAAGAAATCACGCCAACCGAAACTTCTGTGCCATCTAAATAAGATTCTATAATGACTTCGTCATCTTCGGCAAAAGCAACCTCCAGAGCCTGTTGTAAATCTTCTTTTTTGTAGACCTTAGAAATTCCGTAGCTACTGCCTGCTTTATTGGCTTTTACAAAACAAGGCAATCCTACTTTTTCAACAATAGCAGTCTCATCAATGGCATCTCCTAAATTCACAAAATAAGATGCTGCAGTTTTAATGCCATAAGGCTTTAAAACACTCAAACAGTCGCGTTTATTAAACGTTAAAGCCGCTTGATACATGTTGCAGCTGGTATGGGGTATTTTCAATAGCTCTAAATAGCCTTGCATAAAACCATCTTCTCCTGGGGAGCCGTGAATGGCATTAAAAACGCAATCAAATAAGATTTTGGTCTCATTGACCTTTACCGAAAAATCATTTTTATCGATGGGGAACTCTTCATTGGTTTCATTAACAAAAACCCATTTATGCTTTAAGATATGAATGCGGTACACATTGTATGCTTCGCGGTCTAAAGTGTCAAAGACCACTTGGCCGCTCTTTAAGGAAATCTCAAATTCGCTTGAGAATCCGCCCATAATGATGGCAATGTTTTTTTTCATAGTTGTTTCCCTTAATGGAGGAATTTCAAATTTGAGAGTGCAAAATACTAAAACCTAAAGAATTTAGTTATGCTAAAATACCAAATAAACGCCCAACAAAAACCCGTTGGTTTTTATATCTTTGTGGCTTAATGAATACTGAGCATGAGTTTTATTTCGTTTCTTAAAAGTAAGGTTTTTTTAAAGCAATTGGCCTTGGCCATTGTTGCTCTAGTGGTCATTATCTTTTTAACCATGCAATGGTTGAGCAGTACTACAAATCATGGTGAATTTATAACCGTACCCGATTTAACGGGTAAAAGTTTGGGTACTGTTGAGATTGAGCTGAATGATAATGATTTGGCCATGGAAATTCAAGATTCCGCAAATTTCAATCCAGAATATCCTAAGTTCTCAGTGATAGAGCAATATCCTGAAGCTGGAACACAAGTAAAGGAAAATCGAAAAATATATTTGACATTAAATCCTTCGGGATACCGTAAGGTAGAAATCCCTAAAGTAGTGCGTCGCACCTTTCGTCAAGCCAAACCTACCTTAGAAACCTTAGGTTTTGAAATTGGTAAAATCACCTATTTAGATGATATTGGTAAAGATGAGGTGATTGCCATTAAGCATAAAGGCAAGACCATAGAGGAAGGCGATTTACTACCTCTGACTTCAAAAATAGATATCGTTTTAGGCAACGGTAACCGCTAAACTAAAACATACATATGACTACTGTAGATACTTCCACAGACGAGCAAGACGATGAGTTGTTCGAACATCACGCTTTTTCGGTAGATAAGGGGCAAAATCCTTTACGTATCGATAAATATTTGATGAACCGCATTGAAAATGCCACACGTAATAAGATACAAGCCGCAGCAAAAGATGGGAGTATTTATGTAAATGATACACCCGTAAAATCAAACTATAAGGTTAAACCTTTAGATCAAATACGCGTGCTTTTAGAGCATCCGCCTTATGAATTTCTTTTAACTCCAGAAGACATCCCGTTAGATATCGTCTACGAAGATGATGTGCTTTTAGTGGTTAATAAACAACCTGGGATGGTGGTACATCCTGGCCATGGTAATTACTCTGGTACACTGATCAATGCTTTGGTGTTTCATTTTGACAATTTACCCAATAACTCGAGTGATCGCCCAGGTTTGGTGCATCGTATTGATAAAGACACGAGTGGTTTATTGGTTATTGCCAAAACCGAGCAGGCCATGACCCATCTCTCTAAGCAGTTTTTTAATAAAACCAGTGAGCGCGAGTACGTCGCAATTGTTTGGGGCAATATGGTTGAAGATGAGGGAACGGTTGAGGGCAATATAGGTCGCCATCCTAAAAATCGTCTGCAAAATACCGTTTTTGAGGGCGACGATGCCGATAAAGGCAAGCCTGCAGTAACACATTATAAAGTTATAGAACGTTTAGGATATGTAACCCTAGTGTCTTGTAAGTTGGAGACAGGGCGTACCCATCAAATTCGTGTACACATGAAGCATATTGGCCATACCTTATTTAATGATGAACGTTATGGTGGAGAACGTATTTTAAAAGGAACCACATTTAGCAAGTACAAACAATTTGTAGATAATTGCTTTAAGGTATTACCGAGACAGGCACTTCACGCCAAAACTTTAGGCTTTGTGCATCCAGTTACTGGAGAGCACCTCAGCTTTGATTCTCCTGTGCCAGAAGACATGCAGCAGTGTATAGACAAATGGCGTAATTACGCCACACATATTGAGGAGTAAATATTTACTGTCTTGGGCGTTACCACGCTTTGGCGTGGTCAGGCTGTCCGCTGTATCTTTTTTCAATGTTATAATGAGAGTATTGCATTGACTTTGTTCTAGAAAAAAGGATGCCGCTTCTATCCTTAACGCAGAGATCGATAATTAGAGTGATTATTTTTACAATTATCAAAATCTATCTTAGGATTGGTAATAAGAAAACAAATTGGTTGGAAGAACGCGATTTGGATGGTATTTTTATAAAAATTAGAAATAGTATATTAATTAAAATCCATTCCTGAGTTACAGGACCAACATATGAAACTAGTATTATCCCCTGCAAAATCCTTAGATTACGATAGTAAGTTACCAACTTCAAAACACACCGAGCCTCAATTTTTAAATGAAGCTGAAAAGATCAATAGTTTGCTTAAAGAGAAATCTCGAAAACAGCTGTCAAAGCTTATGAGTATTTCCGATAATTTGGCAGATCTTAATTATGAGCGCAATCAAGAATTTAAAGTGCCATTTGATACTAACAACGCTAGGCCAGCAATTTATGCTTTTAGTGGGGATGTTTACCGTGGTTTAGATGCTTATACGATTGAGAATGAGAAGATCAATAAACTACAGGATACGGTGAGGATATTGTCTGGTCTTTATGGTGTATTAAAACCTTTGGATTTGATTCAGCCTTACCGTCTGGAAATGGGCACTAAATTTCCCGTGGGAAAACATAAAAACTTATATGAATTTTGGAGCCAAAGCATTACCGAGGCCTTAAATAAGGAGTTATTTACCGATGAGCTGTTTGTGAACCTGGCGAGTAATGAATATTTTAAAGCAGTAGATACTAAAACCTTGAAAGTACCTGTCCTGGACATTAAGTTTCAGGAATTAAAAAATGGTGATTATAAAACTATCGCCATCTATTCAAAATTAGCAAGAGGGCTTATGTCTCGATACATCGTAAATACAGATGCTAAAACAGCAGAAGATCTCAAAGGATTTGATTTGGACAACTACCGTTTTACCGAAAAATTATCGTCAGAAAACGAATTGGTCTTTACGAGATAACGGCTAGGCCTTTTTATTCGGATTGATTTTATCTTCAGTTTTAGGTCGTTTTTTGATACGCGGACGTCTTACGCCAAAGCTGCCTCTGTTGATTTTTCCTCGTTTCGATTTTTTATCGCCTTTTCCCAAGTGTATGATATTTTATAGTGAAAATTGAAGTTACGAAAATAGGCAATAACTATCAACCTAATGATATGTTCTTTCACAAACATCCTTATCCGCCATTTATTAAAGATAACAGCACAAAGTTGATTGTTGGTACCTTACCGCCACCTCGATTTACTACTGGAGAGCTATTAGAAAAAGATGTTGATTTTTGCTACGGAAGTTATCACAATTCACTTTGGAAATTTATTGATGCCATTTATAACTTAAATTTGAGATATGATAATTCTGAAGCAGCCGTAAATCAACGTAAATCTTTTTTGACGGAGCATTGCATTGGTGTGTGCGATATTGTAGAGAGTGCTAAACGAGATAAGATAGATGCCTCAGACCTTGGGATGAAAGAAGTGAAACTTCGTGACCTTATCGGGATCTTAAAACATTATCCCAACATAGAAATGCTCGTATTTATTGGTGGAAATAGTAAAAACGGCCCCGAATACTTCTTTAGAAAACAGCTTCGCGAACATGGTTTAAAATTAAAATTAGTATCGAAAGAAGCTCCAAAAATTCACGAATTTGAAATAGACATTGCGTCAAACAAATCAATATTGCAATCGAGAACAATCAAAACAGTCTCTCTCACTTCAAGCTCAGGAGCAGCAAATATCTCTATCAGTCGGTCGCCCTTATATCAACAACTAAAAGCTAATAATCCAGATTTCAACACCTTTGATTTTAGGGTCATGCAATATCAAGACTATTTATAAGAGCTATTTATTATAATATAGGAGTCACTAAAGTGCTTACTGGCAAGAGAAGAACTAGCCATAGTTATATGGGGTTGTTCTATTCAGCCGTTAATTTCAAAGGTAATAAAGTTTAACTTTCATTGAATAAGAATCGTCTTTGGGTTCAAATTCTTTATCTTCCATAACCGATAATTATAGAAAAAATGAAAAAAATATTACAAGTCGCCAATGGCGTTGCTTTAGTGTCTACCATTATTATAAATTACTTGTCAAATACAGGAAAGCTTAATAACACAACCATTGGTGAGGTTTCTGATGGCTTAAATTCACTTTTTACACCTGCGGGATATGCCTTCTCTATTTGGGGCTTTATTTATTTACTCTTATTGGGCTTTATTGTGTATCAAGGGAGAAGCTTATTTGTTAAAGTGAGAAACGATGATTTTGTATTAAGAATTGGCTGGTCTTTTGTGATTTCATGTTTGGCAAATAGTGCCTGGGTGTTTTGCTGGCTATATGGTTATACCGGTCTATCCTGCGTTTTTATAGTATTGCTGTTGTTATCTTTACTTAAAATTGTGATAGATAATAGTATGGAACTCTGGGATGCGCCAATTTCGGTAATCTCATTTTTGTGGTGGCCTTTTGTGTTTTATAGTGGTTGGGTTACCGTAGCTGTTATCGCAAACGTGTCGTCTTTTTTAGTAAAAACGGGATGGGATGGTTTTGGAATTTCCGAAGTAAAATGGACCATCATCATGATGGTTGTGGCTACAGTGATTAATCTTGCAGTAACATGGCAAAGAAACATGCGGGAATTTGCTTTAGTAGGGGCTTGGGCTTTGATTGCCATCGCTTATGCCAATTCTGAAATACATGATAGTATTGTGTATTCTGCAGTGGCGTTAGCCGTTATTTTAATTACGAGTTCTGGGGTTCATGGGTTTATGAATAGAGATACAAACCCGTTTGTGAAGTTTATGGAATATAGAAAACAAAAGTAAGTAGAGCCGTTTAGATGAGGCCAATTATTTGACCATATGTACGGAGTTGACGTGGCCCATGCCGTCACGTTCCTTAACAGGATTTGAAGGATCTAGAAGCCACTCACCATCCACAATAAACTTGTAATGGTGTTTTCCTGCGGAAAGCGGTAGTCGGTAAGACCAATAGCCGCTCTCTGTTTTTTGCATGGATAGCTCATTCTCATTCCAATCATTAAAAGAACCAGCTAGAATCACCGTTTTGGCATCTTGATGACCTTTCAATAGAAAGGTAACGTGTTTTCCAATATTAATGTGAGAGTTGTATTCTCCAAACTCATTAGGGATTCTGTCTGGATTGCTGGGGTCTTCCATCCATTGACCATCAACAATAAATCGATATTGATAATCGCCAGGTGTCATTTGCAACAGCAATTCCCAACCATTTTCAATTTTGTATAATTTAAAAAGTCCTTCGTTCCATTTATTAAAAGACCCGGCTAAGATGACGTTCTCTGCATCTTCATAACCTCTCAATCTAAAACGCACATTACCTTTTGGACTAGGGTAGGCATTGGTGAACATGTTGAGATTAAAGACATGCAACGGCCGTCCTTCTTCGGTAGCTTGAGCGATATTGACATCATTGTTGGTAGGCTCTGCCCAATATTGATTATTCACAATAAACTTGAACTCCCAAGAAAAAGCATTATTAAAATTGCTAATGGGTTTTCGTAATTGATACGTATTCTTATCAATCTTCTCCATTTTCCATCGGTATTTAGACCAATCGTTGAACTCTCCCGATACGACCACGTTATTGACATCGAGTTCATCAAATGGAATACGGCCTCCAAGGGCATCATCAGAATACACCTGATAATCATCCCGATGAAAGGTAAATACAATGTCATTACCATCAATGCTATACCCCTTTGTAGTTGGGTTTTGGGCAAAGGTTGAGCTTATGGCTATGACCAGAACCAGAAAGAAGCGATATGTTAATGAATAGTTCAATGTTTGTTTATAGGAAAAGCAATAAAATACAGTTGCTCTTTTTTATAGTTAATGATGGTTCGTTGTTGTCTAAAAAATTCATAGCCCAAGACCCCATCTAATGAGGTCCCGAAGGCATCATTCATTTGGTGCAAATTAGTGAGTAGGGTTTCCATAGGTGCAAAATAGATGGTGTTTGATAATTTTACACGATACAATTTTCCTGCCATGACTTCCATTTGATTTCCGCTAAGCCCAGAAAGCAAAATACGCTGACTAGGATAAAAGTATTTTAAAACCCTTTTCTTGCTGCGTTTATTAAGCTGGTTGTATTCTGCTCCGGTATCTAAGCCAAATGTTACTTTCTCATCATTGATGAACGCCTCTAAGACAATGGTGTGTTTTTTTAAGCTGAAATTGATAGTGTCTACTATCTTCTCCAAATAGACGCTATGATCTAATTTCTCTCCTTTTCGGTCTACCCTTGAGAGTGTAATTTGGTTGAGGTACATGTCTACAAAAACCTCATAATCTTTCAAGATATTGTAACCGATGATGCCTAGCAAATGGATTTTTTTACTGATTTCAATATGAGACAGATCTATGACATCAGACATTTTATCTTCAATAAGAATGTCCTTGATCATAAACTCTCGGAGTCGTTGTTCTACAGGATTTTCTATTCTATCAATAACACCAGAAGTTTCTCTACTTCCAAAAATAGATTTGCCAGACTTAAAATGAACTTTATTGAGAATTAGGGTTTCTGATCCTGTGTCAATAATAAAATTTCCCTTTTGATCTAGAAGTTCGGCTTCTATGACAATAAGGTGATCTACCAATTTAAATGGTATTCTCGTAGTGTGTTCGCTTAAAATTTCCGCCTTAGGAAAAGTGATTAGTGGAGGTTCTGTTATGGCGAAACCAATACAGGGTAGTACGATTAGAAGGTAAAATAAAATGGATGTTCTCATATTTAGCAGACTCCAAAAAACGCCATTTGTTACAGGTTTAATCCAGGTGTACTTGAGTAAATGCTTTTATAGAGGTCCAAGTATCTATCAATTCTTCTCCATCCCATCCATGTGCTTCATTAGGATACAATGTAAAGCTGTGCGTTATACCAAGCTCTGTGAGCTTAGCATCCATATCTACACCTTGACTTGTTGGCACTAATGGGTCGCTTCCTCCATTAAACAAAATTGTTGGAGGCGATGTAGTTGTAGCACGATGATATGGGCTTACATACTCTAAAAATGCTGTTGAGGTGTCAATCCCAAAGCTGGCGATAAGTGCTAAGGCTAAAGGATTGTTAGATTCTAAATAGGCGGGATCTGTGAAGTTGGTAGGGCCAACAATACTGGCCACCATTTTTACAAGATTATCGGTATCATGAGCATAGCTCCAAAGTAGAGATAATTGAGCCCCAGCGCTTGTGCCTAAAAATCCGATAGCATTGGATATCACATATGTACTTTGATTATCTTGAAGATGATTAACAACCGCAGTAATATCATCAATTTGCATTGGGAATGGCAGATGATCTGGATTAGCCAATCTGTAGTTAATGTTGACGATGGCAAGATCTGGAAGATCTGTTTGAATGAGATCTTTTATTAGGTTCATATCAGTTTTATCGCCAGAGGTCCAGCCGCCACCATGCACTAAGATCATTACTTTAGTGTCTTCGGTTCTATAGGCAGGTAAATAGATATCAAAAGTTTGCTCAGGATCTTCACCATAAGAGACCTCCAATAGCTCGGCGTACTCTAAGCTTTCTAACTCTTCTAAACTGGAGTTGGCATCTGATTTTGAACAAGCCTGTAACCCTAAAAGTAAGATGATCAGAAAGAAGATTTGGTTGATGTTTCTCATAATGAAATTATTAGTTACATTGTAAACGCTAAGGAAAGATATATATTATGGCTGAATTAATAAGAATCTACGAAGAAAATCCCAACCCAAAGGAAATTAAGAAGGTAATTAAAGTCTTAAAAGCGGGTGGACTTATCATATATCCTACAGATACCGTTTACGGTTTGGGCTGTGATATTAATAACATTAAAGCCTTGGAAAAGGTAGCGCGCATTAAGGGCGTGAAATTAGAAAAATCAAATTTCTCCTTTATTTGCAAAGACTTGAGCAATTTGAGTGATTATGTAAAACAGATTGACACCACAACCTTTAAAATTTTAAAGCGTGCCTTGCCCGGTCCTTACACCTTTATTTTACCTGGCTCAACTAATTTACCACATCCATTCAAAAAGAAAAAAACGGTTGGTATTCGGATTCCCGATAATAAAATTGCTTTAGAAATTGTCAACCAATTGGGTAATCCCATTATTTCAACTTCTATTCGTGATGAGGATTATGTGATCGAGTATACCACAGACCCTGAGCTTATTCTTGAGAAATGGGATAAGCTTGTAGATTTGGTTATTGACGGTGGCTATGGTGATAATGAAGCTTCAACGGTAATTGATCTTTCTGAGAGCGAGCCAATCATTGTTAGAGAAGGGAAGGGGAGTCTCGAAATTTTTTAAATTTAAGACTGGTCAATGCTAGGGTTGATAAATGAAAATAAAAAAAGCTCAACTGATAAGTTGAGCTTTTTTCTATAATTTGAAGTTTGGATTATTTTCCTTGACCTTCTAATTCTTTCATTTCTTTTTCTACCATTTCGTAGAATTGATCAATCTTAGGCATTACTACAATACGAGTACGTCTATTTTTTGCTCTGTTTTCCGCAGTATCATTAGCTACTAATGGCACATAGTGACTACGACCAGCAGCAACCAATTGTTGTGGGTTAACATCTAGGTCTTCTAAAACACGAACTACTGAAGTTGCACGTTTTACACTTAAGTCCCAGTTGTCTAAAAGCACACCTTTTTGGTAAGGAACGTTATCGGTATGCGCTTCTACCATTGCTTCGAAACTAGGTTTGCTATTAATTACTTTAGCAACTTTACTTAATACGTTTCTTGCTTCGCTAGTTACATCATAACTTCCGCTCTTAAATAATAGTTTATCTGCAATAGAGATAAATACAACACCTTTCTCAACATTGATCTCGATATCTGGATCGTTGATGCCAACGGCTTTCTTAAGGCTTGTTACAATAGCTAGAGTTACACTATCCTTACGGTTTAATGCATCTTGCAATCTTGTAATTTTTAAATCTTTCTCTTTAAGGCTTTCCAATGATTTTTCAAGGTTTTCTGCACCTTTTTGAGTTAAGGTGGTCAAATTCCCCTTAGTGTTTATTAAATCTTCATTGGTTTTGCGCATATCAGCAAGTTGAGCTTGTAAGCCCTCCATGCGTGCCATTGCAGCGGCCTTATCTGACATACAACTGTTCAATTTAACGGTTGCGGAATTCAATAGATCTTGAGTTTCCTTTTGTTTTTCTTGTAATGTCGTAAATTCTTTCTTAGACACACAAGAGGACAAAATCAGCATCCCAGCAACGCTTAATAGCATTAGTTTCTTCATAATAGTGTTTAATAATTAGTTAAATAACATACCAAAATTATGTAAAAGAATGTGCCCTGATGTATGCTTTAACTAAAATTTTAACACTTGGGGAGGTCCCTAAAAATCTTTTGTTCCTTCATAAAATAAGCCCAGACCACCGAGGGTGTGGCGTAGTAATCTTTACGCTTAGTTGAAAGCCGTCTTTGTTTCAATAATTTAGGAAGATGCCAATAAAAACTAAAGTGCGCCTTTAATATGGCCACGAAATGATTTGGTTGAAATTTGAGTAGAAATTTAAGACCTGCAATACCATCTAAAGTCAGTCTAGTAAAAATGATGGGTAAGATCAATCCGCCAGCGTTCTTCATTAGTGTGAACAAGCTGTTTCTAAAGTTGAGATAGGTTTTTTTAGGACTCAATGTATTAAGAGTGGCTCCTCCAACGTGATATATCGTAGAGGCTCCAACGTATTTGCTTTTAAACCCCTTATTGAATGCCCTCCAACAGAGGTCAATTTCTTCAAAATGAGCAAAATAATCTTCGTCAAAACCTCCAAGTTCTTGGAATACAGAAGATTTTATAAAGAAACAGGCACCTGATGCCCAAAAAATATCTGCAACATCATCATATTGTTGCACATCTTTTTCTACAGTGTCAAACACCCGGCCCCTGCAAAAGGGATAACCATACTTGTCAATAAAGCCGCCAGCTGCGCCAGCATATTCAAATTGACTTTTGTTTTTATAGTCTAAAATTTTTGGTTGTATAATCGCGGCTTCAGAAGAATTTTCAAAAGTAGCGTTTATGGGTTCTAACCAATTGGCTGTGACTTCAACATCGCTATTGAGCAAGCAAAACACATCGGCATCTACCTGTTTTAAAGCATCATTATAGCCTTTAGCATAGCCGCCATTCTCTGAGTTTACAATGATTTTTACTTGCGGAAAATGAGTTTTAACGAAACTAACGGAATCATCTGAAGAAGCATTGTCGGCTACATATAAAGTAGCACCCTCAGAGCGTTCTATAACCGATGGCAGAAATTGCTCAAGAAGTGCTTTTCCATTCCAATTTAAGATAACTATGGCAATTTTAGACGTCAATAGCTGTTTTTTAAGGGGTTGTCCAATCGATTTTTAACTTCTGCTAAATTCTGGAAGATCTTCCAAAAAGAGATAGCGCTCATTTTCAAAGTCCATTTGGCAATAGTAATGATTAATTCCGTTGGTTACCATCAAATAACTAGCATTCAGCTCTAAATTATAGCGTGCTATTTGATCAAAGGTACTTTGGTCAATCTTGATTTTTGGTGCTTTACATTCTACAATAAGATGGATGCTTCCGTCGGTATTAAAAATCACAATGTCGTAGCGCTTGGTCAATGTATTGATTTCTAATTTCTTTTCTACATTGATTAAGGATTTTGGATAGTTTTTAACTTCCATTAAATACTGAACGCAATGTTGACGCACCCATTCTTCTGGCTGCAATACGACGAACTTTTTACGAATGGCATCAAAAATAGCCACTTTATTTTCGCTATTTTTGAATCGAAATGAAAACTGCGGAAAATTTAAACTTGGCAACAATGGCTCTTGTTTTTTCCAAAGATAATAGACACAAGTTGAAAACCGAATATCTATTGGTTTTTTAAAATAGGATACTTGTGTATTGTTAGTTGTATTTCGGCTTTAGTAATAAAAATAATTAGTTGATAGCAATTTAAGATTTGGACGACGTTAAGCTCATTGTAGGAGATATCAAGAAAGGAAAGATCAAGCCCATTTACTTTTTAATGGGAGAGGAGCCTTATTATATTGATGCCATATCTGATTATATAGAGAAGAACATACTGTCTGAAGAAGAGAAAGGCTTCAACCAGATGACGCTTTATGGCCGAGATGTTTCCGTAGAAGATATTATAAGTAATGCAAAGCGATATCCAATGATGGCTGAGCGGCAGGTAGTGATTGTAAAGGAAGCTCAAGATTTATCAAGAACTATTGATAAGTTAGAGGCCTATGCCAAAAACCCCCAACCAACCACTGTTTTAGTCGTAAATTATAAATATAAAAAATTAGATAAGCGCAAATCAGTCTATAAGGCCATCAAAAAGGTGGGCGTGGTTTTTGAAAGTAAAAAGCTTTATGATAACCAGGTAGCAGATTGGATTAGGCGCGTGCTTTCTGGACAAGATTATACCATTACTCCAAAGGCTTCACAAATGTTAGTGGAGTTTTTAGGAACAGATTTGAGCAAGATTATGAATGAGCTCAACAAGCTAAAAATCATACTCCCTCCAGGCACACAGATTACTCCTGAGCATATTGAGAAAAACATTGGCATAAGTAAAGATTACAACAACTTTGAGTTACGAAAGGCTATTGGCTATCGAGATACCGTAAAAGCATTCAAGATCATTAATTATTTTGGAGAGAACCCAAAAGATAATCCTATGGTCGTAACGGTATCCTTACTCTTCAATTTTTTTTCACAGCTATTGCATTTGCACGGCTTACATGATAAAAACCCGCGAAGTGTAGCTACAGCATTAAAGATCAATCCCTATTTTGTACAAGAGTACATTGATGCGGCTAGAAATTTTCCTATGAGAAAAGTGAGTGGTGTTATTGGAACCTTGCGAGAATTTGATGTTAAGGGGAAGGGTGTCAATTCAAATGCCGTGTCCCAAAGTGATCTTTTAAGAGAATTATTGGTTAAAATCTTCAATTAAAGTCAGTCGTTCGGTACTCAGTTCATCCGTCAATTTATTGTTTGTTAAAGACGTAAGTAACGTCCTGCTCAATTGTAGTTTCAGAAGTATCCACATCTGTAGCTATAAACCCATTAGGGATATGCATGAGTAGCGTGTTGCCATTTTTTACAGCACTATATGTGTTTCCGTTCAATGCTATGAAGATGCTTGTTTCACTTTCAGTATAGCTTAGTGTATTTCTGTCTAAATCAGTATTCATAGAACATGAGGTCGCAAAAACTGTTTTTCCGTCCTCCAAATAGGTGTTGTAAGAGACAAATGATGTGTAAAGCAGGCTACCAGAATGATTAGTCCCTAAGTTCAATTCAGAATCGTTCAAACAGCCTGGTTCAAATTCTAAAGAGGCGACGCCATCATTATCAAGATCTATAGGGGTTTCGACACGCCAAGAGGTTAATTTGTAAGATCCTGTGAGCGTATTGTCATTGTCAATATCATCCTTTGAGCAGGATAAAAGTAGGCTTAATAATACGATTGACGATAAAAGGAGTTGAATCGTTTTCATGTCGTTTTCAATTTGGGTAATCAAATATAATTGCGCGCTTCCCTAATAAAGAATAAACTAGATAAAGTAAATAAAAGAAGGATAAACTGCTACAAATCTTTAGTTTCAAAGTTTAAGAGACTAGTTTTAGTTGGGAAAAATGTTTGAAAAGCGTTGTCATTGACCTACTGAAGTTAATTGGTATTTTGATGATTGTAGAATTTATAAGTATTGTAATTTTGATATGGTCTTGATTTGAGATGAAATAGGTTAGCTTGTTTTTTTAGGATAGATGATACAGAATAGAGTCTTATTCATTCTGGGTATTATTTCTTAGGGAAGGGAAATCTATTATATTTACTTAATTAAAAAACAGACTTCAATTAGGATTGATTTATGAATAGTTTGGTAAATGATGACATTAAAAAATATTTTAGACAATCGCTAATCATTTTAAGCCTGTCTCTTCTTTGTATTTCCTGCGGAAACCCTAACAACAGTATTAAAGATCATCTTGTTTTTAGATATAATGAACACAAAAACATAGGATCTTTAGACCCGGCTTTTGCTAAGGATAATGCTGATATTTGGGCTACTAATCAGCTGTTTAATGGCCTTGTGCAAATGGATGAACAATTAAAAGTTCAACCCTGTATTGCAAAACAATGGACTATTTCCGAAGATGGCACGACCTACAGATTTGCGCTCCGTAACGATGTGACATTTCATAAACATCAATTATTTGGAAAAGATTCTACAAGAACCGTAACTGCAGGAGATTTTGAGTTTAGTCTCGGTAGGTTAACAGATAAGACATTAGCATCACCAGGAAGTTTTACGATGAACAGGGTAGATCACGTAAAGGCTGTTAATGATACCTTATTGGAAATTAAATTGAAACAGGCCTTTCCGGCATTTTTGGGCTTACTCACCATGAAATATTGCTCTGTTGTTCCACAGGAAATTGTAGAGCAATATGCTAACGATTTTAGAGCTCACCCTATAGGTACTGGTCCTTTTCGATTTAAGCGCTGGGAGGAGAATTTAAAGCTCGTTTTCCGAAGAAATGACGACTACTTTGAAACGGACTCCGTTGGAAACAAATTACCATATCTTGAGGCCGTTTCTATAACCTTTTTGCCAGATAAGCAGAGTGAGTTTTTACAGTTTGCACAAGGAAATATTGATTTTGTCTCTGGTTTGGATGCCTCATATAAAGATGAGATTTTGACGGCCACGGGAGATTTGCGTCAGCAATATGCTGGAGCTGTTAATATGATTAGAGGTCCATACCTCAATACAGAGTACCTTGCTTTTTATATGGATTCTGATGTCTCTGAGATGCAATCGCAAGTATTGAGAAAGGCCGTTAATTATGGCTTCGATAAGCAAAAAATGATGACCTATCTTCGAAATGGTATTGGGATTCCTGCTACCGGTGGTTTTATTCCAAAAGGACTTCCTGGTTATGATGCGCATATTGGGTATTCATTTCAGCCAGAAAAAGCGAAGCAATTGGTTGAACAATTTAAAGATGAGACCGGAAACACACAACCAGAAATTACAATAACTACTACCGGTAATTATTTGAGTTTTTGTGAATATATCCAAAGAGAGCTTCAGAAAATCGGAATTTTAGTCAATGTTGATGTCATTCCTGCTGCGACCTTAAAAGATGCAAAAGCCAATGGTAAATTAGATCTGTTTCGAGCGAGTTGGGTGGCCGATTATCCTGATGCAGAAAATTATCTATCCTTATACTACAGTAAAAATTTTGCTCCTAACGGACCAAACTACACCCATTTTAAAAATGAGCAATTTGATGATTTGTATCAGCGTTCTTTTTCTGTAACAGATACTAAACAAAGAGAATCACTTTATCGTAAAATGGACAGTTTGGTGATGTCTCAAACTCCTGTGGTACCATTATTCTATGATGAGGTGGTTCGTTTTACTCGTAAAGAAGTTTCGGGTTTGGGGATTAATCCCATCAATCTATTAGATCTAAAACGTGTTCGAAAAACAGATTAAATTTTGAATATTAGGATTCTATTTCGATTTTAGTTTGAGGCTCAATCTTTTCCTTGACCAACCCCATGATGATCATATATTGGGCAGATGCATAGACAAACATAGTGATGAACCGCTCATAAAACCAATACTTGTAAAACGACCCTAAAATAGAGAGCGTATCTGCCAAAAGAAAAGAGAAAACACCTATCATTACCAATATATAGCTGCTCTTGCTCACTTCTTCTTTTCTTAAAAAAGCAAATTGCACCAATAACAAGGTCACAAATAAAAACAAAAGTACAGGGATTAAGGATGAGCCAAGATTATCTAAAGTTAGATTTAATATGCTAAACATGTAGAGCAGATAGAAGGCTAGAAAAGGTAAAAATTGAAGGATATTGAAGTCTCTATTATTCGAAAAGCGACAGACGTAACATACTTTTCCCAAAATAAAAAAAATACTTCCTGCAACTAAGACAATAGGTTCAGTTTTGAAATAGGTCATCACATTTGCTAAAAGAAAAAAAGAGAGGGCTAAGATGGTAAAGACAAAATTGTTGCTTGTGCTTTCATTATCGTTTAAGGTATAGAAAAAAATAAGCAACAACATGAGCGCTGGCTTAGTCACTAATCTCAAAATTTCTAACTCAGAAAACGTCATAAAAACCAAATCTATCATAACGATAGAAAAATAGCAGATAGAGAACTTCAGAATATTATTGAAGATACGCTGCATAATAAGTTGGTTTTTAGGTGGTAGGATCTAAAATACAAAAAAAGGGAATACTACGGCTATAAGATTAAGCACAATTGAGAAAACAGCTGTATAAACTTAGTTGGTACTAACACCATATTTTCAGAATCAAGACGCATCCTTACGCCACTTTTTAGTAAGATCAAAAACAGCTTCTAAGATGTTTTTGTCGATTTCAGAAAAATCAATGTCACGGCGTTTCATAACAACCTCTGCCACTTCAAATGCTTTTTTTGTAAGATAGGTGCTAAAGCCAGAGTAACCGCCCCATGAAAAACTAGGTATGAAATTTCTTGGGAAACCGCTTCCAAAGATGTTGGCGCTAACACCAACTACGGTACCCGTATTAAACATCGTGTTGATCCCGCACTTACTATGGTCTCCCATCATGAGTCCGCAGAATTGAAGTCCCGTTTTGGCAAAATTCTCTGTCTGATAACTCCATAGTTTTACTTCTGCATAGTTATTTTTAAGATTGGAGTTATTGGTGTCTGCACCCAAATTACACCATTCACCTATCACGGCATTGCCTAAAAAACCGTCATGACCTTTGTTGGAGTATCCAAAAATAACAGAGTTATTCACTTCGCCACCAACTTTGCTATGTGGTCCAACGGTGGTTGGGCCATAAATTTTTGCACCTAATTTTACAGTAGCGTGATCACAAAGCGCAAATGGACCTCTAATGATGCTGCCTTCCATAACCTCAGCGTCCTTACCTATGTAAATTGGGCCTGAGGTAGCATTAAGAGTGGTGAATTCTAACTTCGCACCTTCTTCAATAAATATTTGATGTGTATCAAGTACGTTATTTGAGCTTGGTATGGGCTGTGATTTTCGTCCTTCAGTGAGCAGTTCAAAGTCAGCTCTTATAGCAAGATCATTTTTTGAAAAAATATCCCAAGTATGCTCAATATAAAGCGTTTCCTCATTGTAGTCGAGATGCTCATAAGTTGTAAAATCAATATCGTCTTGAGTATCTTTAGTAGAAAAGGCCACCATATGGTCGCCATGAAATAAAGCTTGGTTTTCTTTAAGATCCATCACAAGCTCCGCTAATTTCAGATTAGGAATAAAGGAGGCATTGATCATAATATTTTCCTCCATTTCAATCATTGGGAATTTCTCCGATAGATAATCTTCTGTAACTGTGGAAGTAGTCGCATCTAAGTAGCGTTCCCATTTCTCTCTAATGGTAAGAATTCCAATTCTAATGTCTGCAACAGGTCTTGTAAACGTAAAAGGTAAGAGTTGAGTTCTTGCGGGGCCGTCAAATAAGATGTAGTTCATGGATTACTTGGCATTATGAGTGTTCACTCAAAGTTAAATTAATAAAAGGTATCACAAAAAAAAGCCTTCATAAAAAATTATGAAGGCTTTATAATATCGTAAACTAAATTTATTTCTTGAATTTAGCGTATTTGTTTTTGAATTTATCGATACGTCCAGCAGTATCTATCAATTTAGACTTACCAGTGTAAAACGGGTGAGATGTTCTAGAAATCTCTAGTTTGATAACTGGATATTCAACACCGTCAACATCAAGTGTTTCGTTGGTATCAGCAGTTGACTTAGTTAAAAACACATCTTCATTTGACATGTCCTTGAATGCAACAATTCTATAGTTTTCTGGATGTATTCCCTTTTTCATCTCGTTTATCTTTAAAAATCTGTACTTTTTTGGAAGTGCAAATTTAGTTATATTTTGTAAATTACCAATAAATTATATTCTTTTTTTATATATCCTTTTCTTATGTAACATTTCAGTAATAAGAGATACTAACAGAATACAAACATAACTAATCAAAAGAAATTAAAATATGGAAACCGAAAAACCTTCGATTAAATCAATAGCTTATACCTATGGTCTCTATTTGGGCTTGTTAACCGTTGTTGGACTTGTATTTCAATATGTAACCGGATTGGAAAAAAATTGGGTCGTAAGCGCTGTAAGTGTCGTCATTACTATCATTATTTACTATTACGGTATCAACGCCTTCAAAACCAATAATTCCAATTTTCTTTCAATTAAAGAAGCCATAAAAGTTGGTCTTGCTATGGCTGTCGTTGGCGGAATTATTGGAGCTGTATATGCCTATGTTCACTATGAGTTTATCCAACCAGAATTTATAGATGGTATTAGAGAAAAAGCTTATAACGATATGACGGCTGGAAATCAAAATATGTCAGAAGAGCAATTAGAAACGGCAACGACAATGATGAATATATTTACATCACCATTTTTCTTGTCAACGATGACGCTTTTAGCTTCAACCTTCTTTGGTTTGATTATTTCGTTAATTATTGGCGCAATAATGAAAAAGGAAGATCCCAATCTAGCTTAAATAATTTCAGTATTTTTGATGTTTATAACATCAAAGCGATTGCATGAACATATCAGTAGTCATACCACTACTTAACGAACAGGAGTCACTTATAGAATTACGCGATTGGATTGCTAAAGTCATGCAAGCCAATCGTTTTTCTTATGAGGTCATTTTTATTGATGATGGCAGTACTGACGATTCTTGGTCTATCATTATGCAACTTTCCCATAAAAATGAGAATGTCAAAGGAATTCGGTTTATCAAGAACTTCGGAAAATCACAAGCATTACATGCGGGCTTTGAAAAAGCAGAAGGGGATGTAGTCATCACAATGGATGCCGATTTACAAGATAATCCAGAAGAGATTCCAGAGCTTTACCATATGATTATTGTTGAGAAATTTGATCTTGTTTCTGGATGGAAAAAGAAACGATACGATTCATTTTTGTCCAAAAATCTTCCGTCTAAACTCTTTAATTGGGCAGCCCGAAAAACATCGGGAGTAACACTTAATGATTTCAACTGTGGTCTCAAGGCCTACAATAGAAATGTGGTTAAGAATATTGACGTTAACGGAGAAATGCACCGCTATATTCCGGTATTAGCAAAAAATGCGGGCTTCATAAAGATTGGAGAAAAAGTTGTTCAACATCAGGCTAGAAAATATGGTGAGACAAAATTTGGAATGGACCGATTTGTTAAGGGATTTCTCGATTTAATTACCATTTGGTTTATCTCAAGATTTGGCAAGCGTCCCATGCATTTATTCGGAGCCCTTGGAGTGATCATGTTTGCCATTGGTTTTGGTTTTTCGCTTTATTTAGGCGTAGATAAGTTGTTTCTAAACCCAACTGGTCGCTTGATTACGCAACGTCCACAATTTTATATTGCACTTTCTACAATGATTATTGGTACGCAATTTTTTGTCGCGGGATTTCTGGGAGAAATCATTTTGCGCACCAAACGCAATGAAAAAAGATATCTTATAGGGCAGGAGCTTAATTTTCATTCCAATTTGAATTAACACCTCCTTATCATAATAAAAATATGGATTTACGTACTTTTATAATACAATACTAATATTATGTCAACATTAGAATCACAAATTCAAAAACGCATTGATAATTGGTTAACTCCAGTTTTTGATGAGCATACACACAATAGGATAAAGCAACTTCAGGAAAGCAATCCTAAAGAGTTAAAAGAAAGCTTTTACCAAAATCTAGATTTTGGTACGGGCGGTATGAGAGGCGTCATGGGCGTTGGTACAAACCGTATCAATAAGTACACCTTAGGCAAAAACACCCAAGGTTTAAGTAATTATCTTAAAGAACAATTTCCTTCGGAAACTTTAAGAGTAGCCATTGCGTTCGATTGCAGACACAACAGTAAATCCTTGGCAAAGGTGGTTGCAGATGTGTTTTCGGCAAATGGCATTAAAGTGTATTTATTTGAAGATTTACGTCCTACTCCAGAATTATCTTTTGCCGTAAAGCATTTAAACTGTCATTGCGGAATTGTATTAACGGCTTCGCACAATCCTCCAGAGTACAACGGTTATAAAGTGTATTGGCAAGATGGCGGGCAGTTAGTGCCACCACAAGATGCCGAAATTATTTCAGAAATCAACGCACTTGATTATGCCCAAATCAAATTTGATGCTAATGACGACTTGATAGAATATGTGGGTAAAGCTGTTGATGATGTCTTTGTAGATAATTCCGTTAAAAACGGAAGTTTCAATACGCCTAAAGAAGCTAAGGAAGATTTGAATATTGTATTTACATCTCTTCATGGGACGTCTATTACTGCCATACCTCAAACACTAGAGCAAGCTGGTTATACCAAAGTACATATTGTAGAGGAGCAGAGAGAACCCAACGGCGACTTTCCTACAGTACAATCTCCAAATCCAGAAGAGCCAGAAGCACTTAAAATGGCAATTGAATTAGCGGCAAAGGTCAAAGGAGATATTGTTATTGGTACCGATCCTGACTGTGATCGCCTTGGTGTTGTAGTAAGAAACTTAAATAATGAGTTGGTCATTCTTAACGGAAACCAAACGATGTTATTAATGACAGATTTTCTATTGAAACAATGGAAGTCTGCCAAAAAAATAAATGGAGACCAATTTGTAGGGACTACCATCGTGTCTACGCCAATGTTACCTGTTTTGACAAAGGCTTATGGTGTAGACTGCAAAATAGGTCTTACAGGGTTTAAATGGATCGCTAAAATGATTGAAGATTTTCCGCAAATGGATTTTATTGGCGGAGGGGAAGAGAGTTTTGGATATATGGTAGGAGACTTTGTTCGCGATAAGGATGCTGTAACATCAACCTTGTTGGCTTGTGAAATTGCAGCTCAGGCAAAAGCGAAAGGGGTAACTATGTACCAAGAGCTTATCGACTTATATGTGGCGCATGGTTTTTATAAAGAACGACTGGTGTCACTAACTAAAAAAGGCATTGAAGGAGCAGAAGAGATCAAACAAATGATGGTTGATGCTCGAGAAAATCCACCAAAAGAGATTAATGGTTCAAAAGTGATCAAGATTGAGGATTATCAATTATCGGTTGAAAAAGATATCTTGAATATTAAAGAACACGTCATCAACATTCCAAAATCAAACGTTTTAATTTATTATACTGAAGATGGAAGTAAGATTGCTTTACGACCTAGTGGTACAGAGCCTAAAATCAAATTTTACATCAGCGTTAATGATAAACTAGCTACTGCTGAAGACTTTAAAAAGGTTGACGCACAACTCGAAGATAGAATTGATGCTATCCTAAAAGACATGAAACTCGGTTAATGGATTATATAAAAAAGCTTTCAAGGTTTATATTACCTTACAAACGGTATGCGATTTTAAATATCATCTGTAACGTGTTTTACGCCTTGTTTAGCACTTTGGCAATGGTATCCCTGATGCCAATGATCAATGTGTTATTTGGCGAGAGTGAAAAGGTTTATGAAGAACCATTATATGGTGGTATTCATGACATTACGAATTTTGTTGAAAATTATCTAAACTTCGTTGTAACCACGACTACTTTAAATAAAGGGCCTCAACAAGCATTATTGTACATGATCATTTTGATCATAAGTATGTTTCTGTTGAAAAATGTCTTTAATTATCTCGGTCTCTTTTTTATTACTTTTTTGCGTAATGGTGTTTTGAGGGATATCAGAGATGAAATGTATCTCAAGGTTGTTACGCTGCCGATATCTTATTATTCTGAAAAAAAGAAAGGTGATATTATAGCGAGAATTTCTGGTGATGTGGCTGAAGTGAAAAATTCGATGCTTTCGGTTTTAGAGCTTATTGTTAAAGAGCCCTTAACAATTGTTTTTGCCATAATTACCATGTTTATAATCTCGACTAAGCTAACCATTTTTGTGTTTCTTTTTATTCCCGTTGCAGGATTCGTCATTTCTTTGATTGGTAAAAGTCTTAAGAGAAAGTCAGGTAAGGTTCAAAGGGAACAGGGCGTTTTTCTTTCTACAGTAGAAGAGACCTTAGCGGGATTGAAAGTGATAAAGGGCTTCAATTCTGAAAAAAGATTTTATGGTAAATTCCAAGACTCTACAAATCGTTATTACGAGTTTTCAAACACCTTAATGAATCGGGAAAACTTAGCTTCACCAACCAGCGAGTTTCTGGGTATTGCTACTATTGCGGCTCTACTATGGTATGGCGGCAATATGGTGATGGTGGAGCAGACGTTATCTGGTGGTGCATTTATTGGCTATATGGCCTTGTCCTATCAAATACTTACGCCGGCCAAAGCGATTAGTAAGGCCAGTTATAAAGTGAAATCAGGTAATGCCGCAGCCGATCGTATCCTGGAAATTTTAGAAACAGATAATGTTCTAGAAGACAAAACTAATGCTTTGGTCAAAACGGATTTTAATTCTGAAATAGAACTTAAAAATATCTCATTTAAATATGAGGATGATTTGGTGCTTAAGAACTTCAGTATGAAAGTTCCTAAAGGCAAAAGTGTAGCGCTAGTCGGGCAATCGGGTAGTGGTAAATCCACAATAGCTAATCTTGTAACCCGATTTTATGATGTTAATGACGGCCAAATTGCTATAGATGGCGTTGATATTCGGGATATGACTAAGCATTCGCTTCGCAGTATGATGGGATTGGTAACGCAAGATTCTATTCTATTTAATGAAACGGTTAAAAACAATATTTTAATAGGTAAAGTAGATGCATCTGATGAAGATGTGATTAATGCCCTGAAGATTGCAAATGCTTGGGAGTTCGTGAAGTCCCTTCCTAAGGGTATTGATACAAATATTGGCGACTCTGGAGGCAAATTATCTGGCGGGCAAAAACAACGCTTAAGTATTGCAAGAGCTGTACTTAAGAATCCTCCTATCATGATATTGGATGAGGCGACTTCAGCTTTAGATACAGAAAGCGAAAGATTGGTTCAAGATGCCTTAGAAAATATGATGAAAAATAGAACATCTATTGTAATTGCCCATAGATTATCTACTATTCAAAAGGCAGATGAGATTATAGTGATGCACAAAGGCGAAATTGCAGAACAAGGCACTCACGATCAATTATTGGCTAAGAGTGGTGTTTATAAAAAACTAGTAGACATGCAGAGTTTTGAGTAGGTGTGGCTAAAGAAGATAAAGGTTTTAAAATCAAAAAAGGATGTAACTAAGGTTGCATCCTTTTCGTTTTTTTATCATCAGATATATGGCGCACTGACAATAAGGACTAACATGGTTTAATAAAAGTAAGACATACATTCCTAAAAACCAAGAAAAAGATGCTATTTATCGAATAAATTTGCGTTTAAACGATATTTTAACTTATGGAATATTAAATATCAGTCTTTTAAGCAATTAATTAATTTTGAAAATCAAGAAGATTTTATAAATGTATATGCTTGATTTTTAGATGGAAACGGCAAGTAATGTAATTTTTGTATGAGATTTAGAAATTGATCTGCTCTACAGCGACTTACTCAATTAAACCTCTAATATTGGCATAACTGTTTTCTAAAGCAGCTTTACTCTCTTCCTCAGATAGCCATTTAACCTTTGTAATGCCTTCACTTTGTTCGGGATTAAGTTTTCCTTCGTAAGACGATCGCATTTCAAACCAATAGGTTATCTTGATTCTATATTTGCCATTGCGCTTAAAGATGTGATAGGTGGTGTCTAAGGGTTTCACGATTTCAAGATGCTTAACGCCAGTTTCTTCTTCAACTTCGCGCAATGCCGTTTCTTCTATACTCTCTTTTTTTTCAGTCTTTCCTTTAGGTAAATCCCACTTATCATTTCTGTAGATAAATAATATTTCGCCTTTGCTGTTATAGACCTTTCCTCCACCCGCAATAACATTGGGTAGTTTCTTTAAAAACTTTTTTAAAAGCGTCTCTTCCTTTTTTCCTATCAAGTGAACTTTAGGTAAATCGGTCTTATTAAGTGTCTTGATGACTTTACGAATACGCACTTTAGAAAGTAAGTAATTCTTAAAACCGTCTTCTTTCTCAACAGCAGTGGTGAGTATAATGGGCTTGTCGTTTACAAAAACCTGATACGTTCGGGACATTTTCTAATTTTTTACCGTGTAAAAGTATTAATTTAAAATAGGTCGGCGTCATTCGATAAATTAAATTTTTAACGATTTAAAATTCCCTATTGTTAAAAAATCGTAATTTTGTTTTATGATTTTCGACAAAGAAACCGCAAAAAAAACAGCAGAACTTTTATTACAAGTTAATGCTATAAAGCTTCAGCCCAACGATCCTTTTACATGGGCATCTGGCTGGACTTCCCCAATTTATTGTGACAATCGTATAGTATTGTCTTATCCGCCAATAAGAAATTATATTAGAGACACCATGGCAAAACACATCCAAGCGCATTATGGCAAGGTAGATGTTATAGCAGGAGTGGCTACAGGAGCTATTGGTATTGGTATCTTGGTTGCAGAATATTTAGGGTTACCTTTTGTGTATGTTCGCCCCGAGGCGAAATCTCATGGCAGACAAAATCAAATAGAAGGTTTTATTGAATCTGGTCAGCACGTTGTTGTTGTAGAAGATTTAATTAGTACAGGGAAAAGCAGCTTAAATGCGGTTAAGGCACTCAAAGAAGCCAATGTACACGTTAAAGGTATGGTGGCTATCTTTTCTTATGGCTTTGAGGTTGCCAAATCTAATTTTGATGAAGCGCATGTAGACCTTTATACCTTGAGTAATTACGAGAACCTTTTAGAGCAAGCGATGGAAACCATGTATATTAATAAAAAGGAACAACAGGTGTTGTCTCTTTGGAATTCCAATCCTAGCGAGTGGAAGGGCATACCATCACACTAAATCGAAGTTTACAACTTATACCTTATGAAATTAGAATCATCAAGAACCACAATACCTAAAAGTCAACAAGAAACATTTGATTTTTTGTCAGACGTTAAGAACTTTGAAAAGTTAATGCCAGAGAACATTAGCAAATTTGAGGTTTTGGAAAACGATAAATTTTTGTTCGCCTTAAAGGGAATGCCAGAAATTGTTCTTAAAAAGAAAGAGGCCGTTCCTAATTCTAAAATAGTTTTAGGCGCAGCGGGAGGCAAATTAGACTTCGCTTTGATAGCAGATATTGATCAAGTAACCGAGTCGTCTAGTGAAGTTAAACTCACCTTTGAAGGAGAATTTAATGCTATGATGGGAATGATGATCAAAAGTCCTATTCAGAAATTTATTGAGACCTTGGTTACCAAAATGCCTCAAGAAGTTTAATATAAGAGTTTGATTTGTTTGAGATCAAACTCTTTTATAATCTCATCTTCTAGTAGAACTTTGAGTTTTCCAGTAGAAGATATTCCATTGATAAATCCAGAAAAACGCTCACCCTTTATATTTTCAAAGGTGGAAGGTTTGTTTTTTCTAAAAAGATGAGATTCATAATCTTGCATTATAGCGTTAAAGTGCATCCGTTTTAAACGTGCCATTTGTTGCTTTAAATGGCTTACTAATAGATTTAGAATTTCATCTAAATCATAATGTATTCCGGCAATAGATTTCATTGAGCAGGCTTGAGGTAAATGTTCAAAATCAGTTTGGTTGACGTTAAGTCCTATACCAATGATGGAAGCTTGAAGTTTTTGTTTTTTAATAATGTTTTCTATGAGTACGCCTCCAACTTTAAATCCATCTGCCATAATGTCGTTAGGCCATTTTATAGCTGATTTTCTTAAATTGAAGTGCTGTACAGTTTCTAATACGGCCAAAGAAGTAGCCATACTGATATAAAAGCTTCGCTCTAAATTAAGCCAAGAAACATCTGTAAAAATACTTGCAGTCAGGTTTTTATGGGCTTGAGTTTGCCAAATAGTGCCCATTTGCCCTCGACCATTAGTTTGCTTTTCTGCAACTACAACTGTAAAATCCGCAATGGCGGTTTTAAGCTGAAGTTGACGTAAATAGCTGTTTGTAGAGTCAATGGCACTAAGTTTGATTATGTTCATTGTGATGCTTTCATAAAAATTAAAGTTTTCTTATGAAAATTTACCTCGGGTAAAACACAAAAAAACAATAACTTTGCACAAATTTAAATTAATTTAATGGCGAAAAAAAATACGACTCCAGACCAACTTATAACAACAGTTATTGCTGGGATTGAAGATGTAAAGGGTAAAGAAATTGCAATTCTTGATTTAAGAGAAATCGAAAATACTGTCTGTGATTACTTCGTGGTATGCGAAGGTACTTCAAACACTCAGGTAAATGCCATTGTAAATTCCATTCAAAAAAGAGTTAGTAAAGAGCTCAAAGATAACCCGTGGCATGTTGAAGGTAGTGACAATGCTGAGTGGGTTTTAATGGACTATGTCAATGTAGTTGTCCACGTCTTTCAAAAACATATTAGGGAGTACTATGACATCGAGAGTCTTTGGGGAGATGCCAAGACAACCGTCATAGAAACGAGTTACTAAAATTATTAATAATTAAGCTTATCACAGTTGTGATAGATACGCATGGCAAAAGACAATAAGAATTTAAATAAAAAACCAAAATTCAGTCCTTACTGGATTTATGGATTAGTCATAGTCGCATTTTTAGGTATTCAATTATTCTCAGGAGGTTTTGGCGGTAGTTCTGCTAAACAAATCAATCCTACAGAATTTTTTGATTATATGAAAGAGGGCGATGTGGCTAAGTTAAACATCGTAAACAATAGAGAAGCTCGAGTCTTTTTAACTAAAGACGCTATGAGCAAAGAGGTACACAAAAGTTCAGCGCCTTCAGGTATTTTACCTTCTGTGTCTCCACAACCAAATTATGTATTTGAGTTTGGAGATTTAAAATTGTTTCAAGAAGAGATCAATAAAATAAAATCTGAAAATGATATCAACGTTCCTGTTTCTTTTAAGTCTGAAGAAAACGTTTGGGGCAATTTCATTTTTTCTTTATTACCGTTTGTTTTAATTATTGCGGTATGGATTTTTATAATGAAACGTATGTCTGGCGGTGCTGGAGGTGGTGCTGGTGGTCAGATTTTCAATATTGGGAAATCTAAGGCCAAGCTTTTTGATGAAAAAACAGATGTAAAGACCTCATTTAAGGATGTTGCTGGTTTAGAAGGTGCAAAAGAAGAGGTTCAAGAAATTGTTGATTTTCTTAAAAACCCTGATAAATATACCTCATTAGGTGGTAAAATACCTAAAGGTGCATTATTAGTTGGTCAACCAGGTACGGGTAAAACATTATTGGCTAAGGCTGTTGCAGGTGAGGCTAAAGTGCCTTTCTTTTCATTATCTGGTTCAGACTTTGTTGAAATGTTTGTTGGTGTTGGTGCATCTCGTGTTCGGGATTTATTCAAGCAGGCTAAAGAAAAAAGTCCGGCAATTATATTCATCGATGAGATTGATGCTATTGGTCGTGCCAGAGGTAAAAGTAACTTCTCAGGGTCTAATGACGAAAGAGAAAATACATTAAACCAACTCTTGACCGAGATGGATGGTTTTGGAACCAATACAAACGTTATTGTTCTAGCTGCTACAAACAGAGCAGACGTTTTAGATAAAGCGTTAATGCGTGCAGGACGATTTGATAGACAGATTTTTGTGGATCTTCCAGATGTAAGAGAACGAGAAGAAATATTTGAAGTGCATTTAAGACCTATCAAACAGTCCGAAAAATTAGATATAGAATTTTTGGCTAAACAAACACCAGGTTTCTCTGGAGCTGATATAGCGAATGTTTGTAATGAAGCTGCATTAATTGCCGCACGAAAAGGTAAGGCTGCAGTGGATAAACAAGACTTTCTAGATGCTGTTGACAGAATTGTTGGTGGTTTAGAAAAGAAAAATAAGATCATCACTAAAGATGAAAAGAAAGCTATCGCGTTTCATGAAGCTGGTCATGCCACTGTAAGTTGGATGTTAGAACATGCAGCACCATTGGTCAAAGTCACTATTGTGCCAAGAGGACAATCTCTAGGAGCAGCATGGTACTTGCCGGAAGAAAGATTGATCGTAAGGCCAGAACAAATGTTGGATGAAATGTGCGCTGCCCTTGGTGGTAGAGCCGCTGAAAAGGTGATTTTCAATAAAATTTCAACAGGTGCTCTGAGCGATTTGGAAAAAGTAACTAAGCAAGCGAGAGCTATGGTCACTATTTATGGACTTAGTGAGAAGGTTGGTAACTTGACCTATTACGACTCTAGTGGGCAGTCAGAATATAATTTCTCGAAGCCTTATAGTGAACAAACTGCTGAACTTATTGATAAAGAAATTTCTGATATTATCGAAAATCAGTACAGACGTGCCATTGCTTTGTTGGAGGAAAATAAAGATAAGTTAACCCAGTTGGCTGAAGTGCTTCTTGAGAAAGAGGTGATCTTTAAAGATAATCTAGAGAAGATTTTTGGTAAGCGTCCGTTTGCTAAAAAAGAGCTCAATGAGCCTAATGTTCCAGCTCCAGAAGGAACAGTTGAAATTAAGGAAGAACCTTAATCTTGTCACACATTACACATAAAAAACTTGAATTAGCCATAGGTTAATTTAAGTTTTTTTATATTTGGTAATACCTACGTATAACTAAGGTTAATAGCTATTTCGTTACATGAGTCTATTTCGTAAAATCTTTGGATTAAAGAATACGCCCGAAGAAAACATAAAAAGCGAATCTAGAGGCAAATACATGCCTGAAATTAAGCTGCCCGTAGATGAACAATTCACTATAAATTTCAAGGCCAACGGTGGCAAATTTTTATATTGTGAAAATATGCAGGAGATTCAGCAGAGTTTATCCTACATTTTAAAGGAAAATGGCTGGAAAGATGAAAAAGTGCTTCTTTTTGATGAAAGATTAGCTAACCTCTTTAAGGATTTTGACTTTTGTACTACAAAAAAAATATCTGAAAGTGCTTACTTTTTTTCGACTTGTGAATACCTGATTTCTGATGATGGTTCACTTTTAATTTCATCCAACCAAATTGCTGAGAAAAAATTAAAAGAGCTCCCAGACGACTTTATCATTTTTGCTACCACAAGTCAATTTGTTGAGAATATTGGTGAAGGTTTGAAGGGGATCAAGAAAAAGAACAAACAAAAAATACCTACCAATATAACTACCATAAAGCACTTTAAAACTATTGAAGAAAAGGATTTTTTAACTTACGGAAGTAGTTCAAAGAACCTGTATTTATTGTTGCTAGAAGATTTATAGATGAAAGAACTTCGTACAAGATTACTGTCTGGCATCATCTATATCGTATTGTTAATAGCATCTTTGTTTTGGCAACATGCTTTAATTATTTTATTCTACATCTTCGGTCTCGTGTGTATGGGCGAGTTCAAAAAACTTATTGGTCTCAATAGTTTTTCTCCTTATATCGTATTTAGCATATTGTATTTTGGCTTTTCCTATTGGAAATTGTTTTCAGATGCGAATGAAGTGTTCAATGAAGGGTCTCAGATTCTTTTGACGCTCTCCGTTTTTGTAGAGCTGCTACTTATTAAAGATTTGTTTTCAGAAAAAACAATTCCGCTATTTGAGTCGAAACGTTTCATAATAACAACATTTTATTTATCGAGTGCTTTTGTGTTTTTGATTTCCATAGCTAATTTTCAAAATACATTTACACCTCTCATCTTGCTAGGGTCTTTTATTCTTGTTTGGGTAAATGATACCTTTGCATATATTGTAGGTAAGAACTTTGGTAAACAAAAATTATTCTCGAGCATATCTCCGAAGAAAACAGTAGAAGGCTTTTTAGGCGGTCTGTTTTTTGCCTGTGTAGCCAGTTATTTTATAGGTCATTTTATTGGGATATTAACGTTTAACAATTGGCTTATTTTAAGCGTTATTATTAGCGTTTTTGGTACTTTAGGAGACTTAATTGAATCAAAATTTAAGCGTCAAGCTAATGTTAAGGATAGCGGTGTTATCATGCCAGGGCATGGCGGACTCTTGGATAGATTAGATAGCATTATATTTGCAGCACCATTCATATTTTTATATTTAAGAATAATCACATATGTTTCATAAAGAAGGCTATAAAATTATATTAGGAGCACTGGCATTAACGGTAGGCTTGATATTTTTAATTGATTATTTGGTTGTGTTACCATGGTTGCGCATTGCTTTAATGATTGCGGTAGCGCTTTTTTTGGTATTAATTCTCCAATTTTTTAGAAATCCCAAACGAAATACGGTTTTAGGTGAACATACTGCCTTATCTCCAGTAGATGGTAAGGTTGTTGTTATTGAAGAAGTTTTCGAAAAGGAATTTTTTAACGATAAGCGCATTCAGGTGTCTGTATTTATGTCCCCGCTTAATGTTCATGTGACCCGTTTTCCCACTAGTGGTAATATAGTGTATAGTAAATACCACTCTGGAAAATACCTCGTCGCTTGGCACCCAAAGGCTAGTGAAGAAAATGAAAGAACTACGGTAGTGGTTGAAAATGAAAACTTCGGAAAAGTACTATACAGACAAATAGCTGGAGCCTTGGCCAAGCGAATTGTCAATTATGCAAAAATAGATGAGAAGGCCATTCAAGGCTCTGATTCGGGTTTTATTAAATTTGGTAGTAGAGTAGACCTGTTTTTACCGTTAGACGCAGAGATCAAGGTTAAACTTAACCAGAGAGTTCGAGGTGGTGAAAGTATAATAGCAGAACGTCGATGAACTCCCAAGAACTTGATAAAGAGTTTAAAGAAGCTGTAGAGCGCATTAATAGTTTTGAAGAAGCTTATCCAGCAGATTTTCTATTAAGACTATATGCGTATTATAAAAAAGCCAGCAATGATTATAGTAGGCCAAATGGAAGTAAGCCGATTATAAATGCATTTAAGACAAACGCTTTATTTCAGGTGCAGGATGTTACTCAAGATGAAGCTAAACGCATCTATATCGATTTAGTGAATAATTACTTTTTATATAGAAAATAAACCGTTCAGGTTTCAACATAAAAAAAGCAGAATCTAGAAATAGATTCTGCTTTTTTCAAATGTAAAAGGAAAATTAAATCAATCTTGTCTTAAAGCTTTTATAAGTTCTTCCTTGTTCATCGTGCTACGTCCTTCGATACCAATATCTTTAGCTTGTTTGTAAAGCTCCTCTTTGGTTCGATCTTCATAAGGCTTTGCGTTTCCGCCTTTTTCACCAGAATTTTTCGTATTCGCAATTCTAGCAGCCTTTTCCTTACTGTAGCCTTCATCTCTTAAAGCTTCATACTGAGCGTCATTTTTAATACTCGCTCCATGATTTGTTTGCTTTGCCATTACATTTATTACTAATTGCTAATTATGCAGTTTGCTCTTCGTGTTTTCCTTCATAGACTTCCTCTACGATTTTTGCACAAAAGGCTGGCAAATCGTTAGGATTTCTACTAGTTACTAGCCCTTGGTCTACCACAACTTCTTGATCTACCCAATTAGCTCCTGCATTGACCATATCGGTTTTTATAGAACTAAATGATGTAATTTTTCTATCTTTTACTACGCCAACTTCGGCTAACAACCAAGGTGCATGGCATATTGCTGCTACTGGCTTGTGGTTTTCGAAGAATGAACGAATAAAATATAATGCGTCTTCATTTCTTCTTAATGTATCTGGATTGATGACACCACCAGGAAGCACTAGCGCATTATAATCAGAATGAGATACTTCTGCTAATGTTTTATCAACAGTGTAATCCTTACCCCAATTTCCATCGGCCCAAGCTTTAATAGTTCCTTTATCTTCAGAAATGATGTGAACATCTGCTCCAGCTTCTTTTAAAGCATGCATTGGTTGTTTCAATTCACTTTCTTCAAATCCGTTTGTTGCTAATATTGCAACTGTTTTCTTATTTAAATTTTCCATGTTTACGTTTCGGTTTTAAATTAATACTACTCTTAATATAACTTTAAAACGGGTTCCAACCTAAGTAATCATTGGGTTTAACTAAGATTTAGCGTATTATGTTAAGAGCTCTTAAAATGGAAATAATGTTGTTAATGACTAAGTGAGGTAAAATAAACCCATTGAAAGTAGAGGTGAGGTGTTTAAATAAAAGAGAGCACCAACAACGGGTTCTACGGGTTATATTCGAATACCTACTGGAAGTAATTTTTTATATTTTCGGTGGCGTCTAATAAATTTTGCTATTTCAGGACTTGTAGGTACCACACCTATTTCCCGTTCTTTAATATTTTCAAATACAAGTGTCAAAAACTCTTCTTCGAAATCTTCATTTGTCAACCCTTCTGGAATAAAAAGTTTTGTAAGAAAAATTTTGCGATCCTGTAATGAATATTCAATTTTAGCCAAGGAGCCATTTTCGGTTTTAAATTCGAATTGGCGTAAGAAGTCGTTGTCAGTCAATTCTGCTGCATCAATCATGGTAATTACGGGTTTAATTTATTTGGCTGGTAGGGTATAACTATACTTTTGCATAGTTTTGTATTCGTAAATTTACGAAAAATATAAGATACGAGCAAGATACTCATTTGTAGAAAGTTATGAACAATAAATTAATACACGTTTATTTAATGCCCGGATTGGCCGCTAACCCGACCATATTTGAACATATTAAATTAGATGAAAATCAATTTAAGATTCATTGGTTAAAGTGGATGATGCCAGAAGTCAATGAGACGTTAGAATCTTATGCTAAACGTATGGTTGCTAAGATTGAGTATGACGATGTTGTACTTTTGGGAGTGTCCTTTGGAGGCATCTTAGTTCAAGAAATGTCAAAGCATATCAAATTAAGAGCGCTTTTTGTCGTTTCTAGTGTAAAGTCTATGCACGAGTTGCCTAAGCGCATGAAGGTGATGAAATACACTAAAGCTTACAAAATTTTACCCACCCAATTGGTGAGGAGTATTGATCTTTTGGCCAAGTATTCTTTTGGAGATAACATTACAAAACGTATTGAGCTTTACAAAAAATACCTTTCTGTTCGTGATCCTCAATACCTCGACTGGGCTATTGCTCAAGTGATAGAGTGGGATCAAGATGCTCCAAATAAAGATGCCATTTATATTCAAGGAGATAATGATGCTGTTTTTCCGCATTCTTGTGTTGGTAACTGCATCATCATCAAGGGAGGTACCCATATCATGATTATAAATAAATACAAATGGTTTAATGAAAATTTACCCAAACTAATTCTGCCAGAATCCGTAGACTGAACAGATTATTTAATACTTTTAAAAAAAAGAAAAAGATGAAAATCATAAAAAATATTTTAGCTGCAATTGGTCTCATTTGCGCATCAGGGCTCTTCATTTTTGCCTATCAGAATACTGAACAAACTTCAGTTGAAACAGCAAAACAAAATCAAAAGAATACCTCTGAAGCCTCCACAAAAGATTATAACGTCTATGCATTATCTATTCCTGAAGACTTGAACTTCGCGGGAGAACAATTGCCTTTAGAGAATCCTGATATTTTGGAGCGTATGGATCGTGAGCTTTTGGTCAATACCTATTGGCAATCTAATGGTCTTTTAATGTTTAAAAGAGCGGGTAAATATTTTCCTATTATAGAGCCGATATTGAAAAAGAATGGAATCCCTGACGATTTTAAGTATTTAGCAGTTATAGAAAGTGGTTTAATAAACGCTGTATCACCTGCAGGCGCTCGTGGATTTTGGCAAATTATGCCAGCCACAGGTCGAGAAAATGGTATGGAAATTAATGATAACGTAGATGAGCGTTACCATCTTGAAAAAGCGACCGAGGTCGCTTGTAAGTATTTAAAAGATTCTAAAGAGAAATTAGGGTCATGGACCTTAGCTGCAGCAGCTTATAATGCTGGAAAATCTGGAATGGAACGACGATTGGAAGAGCAGGACGTCAAAGATTATTATGACTTATTGTTGGGTGAAGAAACCGGACGATATATGTTTAGAATAGTTGCGTTGAAAGAAATTTTAAGCAACCCAAAAAAGTATGGCTTCAATTTTTCTTCGGAAGATTTATACAAGAATGTTCCAACGTATCAAGTAGAGTTGGATAAACCCGTAACCGACTTTGCAGCGTTCGCCAAACAATATGGGATCAATTATAAGATCCTGAAAATTCATAACCCTTGGTTGCGTGAAGATCATTTAAACAATGCTTCAGGTAAAAAATATGTTATTGATATACCTGAAAAAGGTCATTATACCGCAAAACCTTAGCCCTTGGATTTTTTAGAACGTAATATTTGGAGCATTGTTATCATCATTAATTACTTGGTGGCGATTTCTGCTATCATCGTAATTCTTTTAAAAAATAAAAACCCCACAAAGACCATTAGCTATATTCTTGTGCTTGCCCTTTTTCCATATTTGGGGTTAGTGGTTTATTATTTATTCGGGCAGCAATACCGAAAAACAAAGCTTTTCAACAGAAAGGACATCTCCAATTCAGAAGTCATCACCAAAGTTGGTAATAACTTACGTATTAAAGAAGGCGATCTTAAAAAAGTGGAAGAGCTTATTGATGATAAAATCAAGCTTGTGCGCTTATTGAAGAAAAGTGACCAGTCTCCATTGACCATCAAAAATGAGGTGGATATATTAAGAAATGGTGAAGCTAAATTTAAAAGACTGTTTGAAGATTTAAGAAATGCCAAACATCATATCCATTTAGAGTACTATGTTTTAGAAGAAGGAGAGATTGGCTCAGAACTTTTAGATATTATTTGTAAGAAAGCTAAAGAAGGTGTTGAAGTTAAACTAAGCTATGATGATGTAGGTAGCAGTATTTCATCTAAACACAAGCGAGAAATGAACGAAAGCGGTGTGCATCACGCACCGTTTATGCCTGTTTTGTTTTCAAGTTTAACCGGAAAAACCAATTATAGAAATCATCGTAAAATTGCAGTTATTGATGGCCAAATAGGCTATGTAGGCGGTATTAATATTACAGATGGCTATATTAACGGACCGCACAGAAAACAGCGCTATTGGAGAGATACGCATTTAAGAATTGCTGGCGAGGCCGTAAAGGTACTGCAGTTTCACTTTTTAACTACTTGGGACTTTGTTACAGATGAGGCTATAGAAATTAAATCGACTTATTTTCCAGACATTGAATGCGAGGAGAATGTAGCGGTGCAAATAGCGGCTAGTGGTCCTGATACCGATTGGGCCAATATTATGGAAGCACTGTTGACGGCCATTAATAATGCCGAAGAATATGTGTATATCACCACACCCTATTTCATTCCAAATGATCAAATTGTAACGGCCTTGCAAATTGCCGCAAAAATTGGGATAGACGTAAGGTTAATTATTCCTAAAATATCAGATTCTTGGATAGCTCAGCACGCTAGCGCCTCATATTTAGAAAAGCTTTTAGATGCTGGGGTAGGAGTTTATCTGTATGAAAAAGGGTTTATACATGCTAAAACCATGGTGGTTGATGATACTTTTGCCACCGTTGGAACTTGTAATTTAGATAATAGAAGTTTCAATATCAATTTTGAGATCAATGCCTTACTCTATAATTCTGAAAAAGCAAAAGAGCTGAAATCTCATTTTGAAGACGATTTAAAATCCTGTGAGAAACTAGACCTTGAGCGTTGGATAGATCGTTCTAATTGGTGTAAACTACAAGAATCTGTGAGCCGTTTATGGGCGCCGCTTTTATAATAAGGTCATTTGATAAGTGAACACTATAAAATAAAAAAACCTCCTTTTAAAGGAGGTTTTTTTATTTTAAATGAAAGAATAATTAGCGTCTTCCTGCATTTCTGTTTCCGTAATGCTGTTTTGGGCCTTGGGATTTCTTCATACCATCTTTCATCATTTTGATTTGGTCTGTCAAAATATTTCGTTTATCCAATTTTTGCGCTTCACTAAGCAATTTTTTAGCCTCGATTGGTCGGCGTTTGCTAAATGCAATTCCGGCCAAATTCAATTTAGCCATAGCCTTGTCATGGTCCATGCTTAAACCAAGACTCAAGGCTTTTTTAAAGTACTTTTCAGCTTCGTTCATATTGGTTTGTGAGACCATGACGCCATGTAGAAAATTATAATAGCCTTCCTGTTTTTTGATCAAGGCGCTAGAAGGATTTTTGATTTTGTTTAACCAACGCGTGGCACCTTCAAAATCTTGCTTTCTTAATTTTAAAAAGGCCAATAAAATAAATTCATTTTTAAAGTATAGAAAAATAAATATTAAGGATAAAAGCAGGTACATGATACCATTGCCAATATTGCCCTCAGTAAATTGATACACCCCAAAAGCGACGATCAAAAATGCGATAACGAGCTTTATATTTTTATTGAACATAATTTTTTACTTTATAAGTTATTTTGGTAGTTACAGTGGTTGGTATAAGAACGCCTTTCATAGATTTCATTACAGAAGTTCCAGTAGCGGTAGATGTGCTGCTAACCGAACTGATAAACCCTGAAATTCTAGAGGTGTTTACTTTAGAAGTCATAGTGCCAGAAAGATCCATCATGATCGTATCGTCTTCAATTTTAAAGGAGACATCACTCTTGCCGCTTATCATAAATACTGCTTCGGAAACATTCTCTAATGTCCAAACGTTAGAAGAAGATAGATCGCCCTTAAAATTATTGCGCCAAGTATCTCCTTTTTTAACGGACACTTTTGGATACACATAAGTCAATTGCTCAAAACTTTCAGAAAGCGTAGCTCCTCCAAACTCTTTTTTCATGGACTCTTTCATGAGTTCTTTTGTAAAGGCATTAAAGTCGCCAGCATTATTGACCATACCTTCAATAAGTTGCTCTGTACCCGAAATAGATTTTATATGGCCGTTTTTATACATCTTCATTTTTAGGGAGGCTGCAGTGATGCCAGAGAATAATTTGGCTTCTACGTCATCTGCATTAATACTATCCTTAGTGTCTACATTCATCAATTCTCCCATAAGGCTTGAGGTGGACTTCATTTTAAATCGATCAAACTTAAAATTAAATATAATGATGCTATCATTAACACTGGCAACCCTAAAGGTGTATTCGCCTTCAATCATATTGCTCATCTCATGCTTTTCGCCGTTCATGTCTTGAATGATTTCTTGATCTGCGCTTTGGTAAACCTTAAAAGCATCTCCTTTTTGTACCTTATATCCCAAATCATAGGATTTCTGTGCAAATGCGGTAGCGCAAAGACCAAAAATTAATAAGAAAAAGGCAACTGGTTTCATGTATTGCTCGGTATAAGAGGCTGCAAAGTAAATGATTTTTATGATTTCAACCTAGGTAATTGAAGGCATAAATGAGATGGAAATGAGGTTTTAATTGAAATTTTTGTAAGATTCAAGGTGTAAAATTTCAGATAGAAAATATTTTCAAAATTAGATTTGGCAAAATAAAAAGTCTTTGTATATTTGCACGCAGTTTTGAGATAGCTCTCAAAGAAATAAACACGATCACAAGATTTTAAAAAGATAAGACAATGCCAAAAAGAACGTTTCAACCATCAAAGAGAAAAAGAAGAAACAAACATGGTTTTAGAGAGAGAATGGCTTCTGTTAACGGGAGAAAAGTCTTAGCACGTAGAAGAGCCAAAGGAAGAAAGAAATTGTCTGTTTCAACTGAACCAAGACATAAGAAATAATGATTAACAATTGTTAATATTTAAAAGGTGTTACTTAGGTGTAACGCCTTTTTTTGTACCCAATAGTTACCTAATTTTGAAATCGTAAAAATACATCCATGCCAAAAGACAGCACATTAAAATCTATCCTGATTATAGGTTCAGGTCCAATTATTATCGGTCAAGCCTGTGAGTTTGATTATTCTGGAACGCAAGCATTACGATCTTTGCGTGAAGATGGTATTGAAACCATCCTAATAAACTCTAACCCAGCGACTATCATGACCGATCCAACGATGGCAGATCACGTATATCTGTTGCCGTTAAACACGAAGTCACTCGTAAAAATATTAAAAGAACATCCCCATATTGATGCCGTATTACCAACAATGGGAGGACAAACTGCTCTAAATTTATGTATTGAGGCTGATGAAAAGGGAATTTGGAAAGACTTTGACGTCAAGATCATTGGTGTTGATATTGATGCCATCAATATTACTGAAGATCGTGAAAAGTTTAGAGAACTAATGCTCAAAATTGGAGTAGGCATGGCACCACAAGCCACAGCTAACTCTTATTTAAAAGGTAAAGAAATTGCACAGGAGTTTGGTTTTCCTCTGGTTATTAGAGCATCTTATACTTTGGGAGGTGATGGCGCCTCTATAGTTCACGATGAAAAGGACTTTGATGAGTTATTGACTCGAGGCTTAGAAGTATCGCCTATTCATGAAGTCATGATCGATAAAGCGTTGATTGGTTGGAAAGAATATGAGTTAGAGCTCTTGAGGGACAAAAATGATAACGTGGTTATTATTTGTACCATTGAGAACATGGATCCAATGGGGATTCATACCGGTGATTCCATTACAGTGGCGCCAGCCATGACGCTTTCAGATAAAACCTACCAACGTATGAGGGACATGGCCATTCATATGATGAGAAGCATTGGTGATTTTGCAGGAGGTTGTAATGTGCAATTTGCTGTGAGTCCAGATGAGAAAGAAGATATTATTGCCATAGAAATCAATCCTCGTGTTTCAAGATCTTCAGCATTGGCAAGTAAGGCCACTGGATATCCTATTGCAAAAATAGCGGCAAAACTGGCACTTGGTTACCATTTAGATGAATTAAACAATCAAATTACAGGTTCTACGTCGGCACTTTTTGAGCCCACATTAGATTATGTAGTTGTTAAAATACCGCGCTGGAACTTTGATAAGTTTGAAGGGTCAGACCGTACTTTAGGATTGCAAATGAAAGCCGTAGGAGAGGTAATGGCCATTGGTCGTTCTTTTCAAGAAGCCTTGCATAAAGCAACCCAATCTTTAGAAATTAAACGCAATGGTTTAGGTGCAGATGGAAAAGGCTACACCGATTATCATCAAATTATAGATAAGTTGACCAACGCAAGTTGGGATAGGGTTTTTGCTATTTACGATGCGATTAATATGGGCATTCCATTGAGCAGAATCCATGAAATCACAAAAATTGACATGTGGTTCTTGAAACAATATGAAGAATTGCATCAAATAGAGCAACAAATCTCAACGTTCAATATCAATACCATTGAACGTGATCTGTTACTTGAGGCAAAACAAAAAGGTTATGGGGATCGTCAGATAGCCCACATGTTAAAATGTCTTGAAAGTGAAGTGTATAATAAGCGTGTTGAGTTTAACATCAATCGCGTCTATAAATTAGTAGATACCTGTGCTGCAGAGTTTAAAGCAGAAACACCATATTATTATTCTACATTTGAAAATGAAGTCGAAAACGCAGATGGAGAACGTTATTCTGTTAATGAAAGTGTCGTTTCAGATAAAAAGAAGATCATTGTCTTAGGCTCTGGCCCTAATCGTATTGGTCAAGGTATTGAGTTTGATTATTGTTGCGTACATGGTGTACTTGCTAGTGCTGAGTGTGGTTATGAAACCATTATGATCAATTGCAACCCAGAAACGGTATCTACCGATTTTGACATTGCAGATAAGCTTTACTTCGAGCCGGTATTTTGGGAACACATTTATGACATTATCCGTCATGAAAAACCTGAGGGCGTTATTGTTCAATTAGGTGGGCAGACCGCTCTTAAATTGGCTGAGAAATTAGACCGCTACGGAATTAAAATTATAGGGACTACTTATAAGTCTCTTGATTTAGCCGAAGATCGTGGCAGTTTCTCAACCTTATTAAAAGAGAACAACATTCCATATCCTGAATTTGATGTGGCCTCAACCGCAGATGAAGCACTTGCTGTTGCAGATAAATTAGATTTTCCAATTTTGGTAAGACCCTCTTATGTATTAGGTGGTCAAGGCATGAAAATTGTTATCAATAAAAAAGAGCTTGAGGAGCATGTTGTCGATTTACTTCGGAAAATACCAAACAATAAATTGCTTTTAGACCATTATTTAGATGGCGCTATAGAAGCTGAAGCTGATGCCATTTGCGACGGAGAGAACGTTTATATCATTGGTATCATGGAGCACATTGAACCTTGTGGCATTCACTCTGGAGACAGTAACGCGACCTTGCCTCCTTTTAATCTAGGCGAACTCGTCATGCAACAAATAAAGGATCATACCAAAAAGATTGCTTTGGCATTAAATACGGTAGGGCTTATCAATATTCAATTTGCAATTAAAGACGAGGTGGTTTACATCATTGAAGCCAACCCGAGAGCATCAAGAACGGTACCGTTTATCGCTAAAGCTTACGGTGAGCCTTATGTCAATTACGCTACTAAAGTCATGCTTGGAGAGAAGAAAGTAACAGACTTTGACTTTAATCCACAATTGGAAGGTTTTGCAATCAAACAACCCGTATTTTCATTCAATAAGTTTCCTAATGTCAATAAACAATTAGGGCCAGAAATGAAGAGTACGGGAGAGAGCATTCTCTTTATCGATAGTTTAAAGGATGATCAATTTTACGACCTTTACGCGAGAAGACGTATGTACTTGAGTAAGTAAGTTGTACGGCTTTTACGATAGTAGGTTTTGTTTTTACGATGGGATGCGTGCATTTCATCGTAAAAATTGAACTTTCATGGTGATGTATTTGATTTTTTTGTACTTTCAATTAAAATTCAACCTATGATGAAAAAACTACTCTTTATTTTATTTGTGAGTGTCGCGTTAAATATTTCTGCTCAAACTACAGAAACAGTAACTATTAATTGGAGTTTTGGCTCAAATCCATCTGCGGAAGGAGATGCTAATGCGAATAGAACTATTGAAGTTGGTGATACAGTAGATTGGTACTTTTATTCTACAGGCAGTCATAATGTCGTTAGTGACGGGTCTGCAACCGAATCTTTTTCAAGCGGTGCTTTAATGGGAAATGATTTCACGTTTTCTCATACATTTACAACTGTCGGTTCAAATCCTTTCGTTTGTGAACCTCACTCAGGATCTATGTTCGGTACAATTACAGTTGTGGCGGAAGGCGCATTAAATTTAAACGGACAAGATGCACCAACAAAATTCTCAATATACCCAAATCCTAGTTCAGACCTTTTAAATATTTCTCTACCTAGACTCTCTGATCAAAGTTTAAATCTTGAGGTATTTGATGTGCTCGGTAAGCGTGTGTATACTCAACAGTTAGGAGCTATTAAGACTAAAGTGAATATCTCAAAATGGAATAGCGGTGTTTATTTAGTACGATTAACGTCTGCTGATGATGCCATTACTTTGACCAAACGTTTTGTGAAATTATAAATTCCAAACAAACATAACTACTTAAACCTTCGACAACTGTCGAAGGTTTTTATTTTTCAGGAAGTTCTATCCTAACCTTATAAGGTTTAAGATCATCTAGGTAATGCTCATGAGAAAAATCTTCACTATCAAATTCTTTTTGTCGCATCCTTTTGGTCTCTATTCGTTTTATGGCCTTTAAGAAACGTTTCAATTCTTGTTCATCATTCACAATGAGCCCAGGCACACTTACAGACTTACCTTGATTATCCTTAGCTACCATAGTGAAGTATGAAGAATTACAGTGCTTGACTTCACCTGTAGTAATATTTTCGGCTTCAACACGAATGCCAACAACCATAGAGGTGCGCCCTACGTAATTTACCGATGCTTTCATCGTGACCAGTTCACCAATTTCTATCGGGTTTAGAAAATCTACAGTATCTACAGAGGCCGTTACACAATAAGTTTTAGAATGTTTTGAAGCACAAGCAAAAGCAATCTGATCCATCAGATTTAAAATATAACCTCCGTGAATCTTTCCTCCAAAATTGGAGTGGGAGGGTTGCATCAATTCTGAAATGCTAATTCTTGAGTCGTCAATGGTTTTATAAAGCGGCATGGATTTTTATTTTCTAAAATGTGGTGAGGATTCTTTATCTACTTTGGTTACAAAATACTTAGTATCGCCCAGCCAAAAGAACGTTCCAAAACGTTCTGTGTAGGTTAACTTTACATATTCTCCTTGAAAATTCTTTAAATCCTCTATAACCTGTTTGTCTTTATCTAATACTGAAAATGAAAAGATCTGGGCACCAGATATACCCTGACTAATTTGACCTTCCCAAGTTTTAACTATCACTCCTTTATTACTTATTTTAATGAGTTCTCCAGAACGATAGCCCTCGCTGTAAGGAACAAAATAGATCACAAGATAGTAAATGACCATTAACGCAATTACAGATATAACGACAATACTTGCTACTTTTTTCATGCCTTTTGGATGGATTTAATTTTTGTTGGAAGGTCTCTCAAATAGTTGAAACTGCTGACCCGTATCAAGAATTTTATTAACTATTAAAAGTGGTTATTCTTCACTATCATCAGAAGCGCGCTCTAAAATTCTCTCCGGTAAAGACTTTTTGGCTTTGGCGCCCATACGCTTTAATTTTTCAACACTAGTGATGAGGTTTCCACGACCCTCCACTAGTTTATTCATGGCTGAAGAATAGTCCTTTTTGGCATCATCAATTTTCTTGCCCACACCGGTTAAATCTTTAACTAAGCCTTCAAACTTATCATAAAGTGCACCCGCTTGTCTTGCAATTTCTATTGCGTTACGTTGCTGCTTCTCGTTATTCCACATGGTATCAATGGTGCGTAATGTTGCCAAAAGGGTGGATGGTGTCACTATAACAATATTTTTTTCAAAGGCTTTGTTATATATCGAATTATCCTCATTTATGGCAATGGCAAATGCGGGTTCAATAGGAATAAACAGCAGTACAAAGTCTGGCGATTCAATATCATAAAGGTCCTGATAATTTTTATCAGAAAGTTGATCCACATGTTTTCTAATCGAGCTGATATGCGCCTTTAAAAAAATGGGTCGTTCCTCTTCTTCAGCATTTACGTAGCGCTCATAATTAGTAAGCGATACTTTGCTGTCAATGATCATTTTTTTGTTGTTGGGAAGATTTAAAACCACATCGGGCAAAACTCTTGAGCCATCGGCTAAGGTAAAACTTTGCTGTACAAAATACTCTCGATCCTTTTCTAAGCCAGATTTTTCTAACACGCGTTCTAAAACCAATTCACCCCAATTACCCTGCATTTTGCTATCCCCCTTAAGGGCTTTGGTTAAATTAGTAGCCTCCTTGGTCATTTGTTGGTTTAAATCTTTTAAACCTAAGAGCTGTTCTTTTAAAGCAGAATGCATACTAATGCTTTCCTTTTGAGTATCATCTACTTTCTTTTCAAAGACCATGATCTTCTCCTGCAAAGGACTCAAAATATTCTTGATGTTTTCTTTATTCTGAAGGGTGAACTTTTCAGATTTTTCATCTAAGATTTTAGTGGCTAAAAGTTCAAAGTCTTTCCGAAGTTGTTGTTGGCGATCTTCTACTTCAGCTTCACGTTTTTGATATAAATTTTGTAGATTTTCATATTCGGTATTTCTTCGAGCCAACTCGGTACTCAAGAGATCTTTTTCACTTCTAATATCTTCGCGAACAGTTTCAGTTTTTAGAAGGATTTGTTGCAATTCAGTAATTTTCGAATTGAAATCGTTTTGTTGTTTCTGAAGTTCAGCTTGATGGTAGGTTCGCGCATCATCTAATTGTTGCGATAAATTTGCATTGCGTTCTTCTAAAGTGCTTTGTTCACTTTTACTTTTCAGCTTAATAAAAAGCATTCCTAAATACGCACCAATAGCTGCGGAAATAATAATAGCAAGAATGAGAATGATGTTATCGGTCATGTTTTGATAAGAAGTTTCATCAAAGATAGTTTTTTTGATGAAAAAAGGATTGACAAGCTGATCACGATTTGAAGGCTATTTTAAAAGAATAAGGTCACTTTCTAACTTTGAAACTCCCTGTCTTTTCATCAAAATCAATGAGGTCTTTAGAGAAAAGAGATTTAAAAACCCCTTGTTCAATTAATTTACAGGGTGCATCTGTGACCACTTGATCCTTGGTCATCACAATCATGGTATCACAGAGCTGAATGGCCAGATCTATTTCATGAGAAGAAAATAAAATAGTTTTTTGCGTGTGTTGGGCTAATTGTTGCAGCAACTTTAAAATATAAGCCTTGTGATACATGTCTAAATGAGTTGTAGGTTCATCTAGAATTATCAGGTCTGTATCTTGGGCTAAGGCCCTTGCAATCATGGCTTTTTGTAATTGCCCATCACTCAACTCAAAACATTTGCGATCTCTTAATTCTGTAAGATTGGTTTGTTCTAAGGCTTGGTCTACCATGCCAATGTCAATTGCTGAAAGTTTTCCCATCCAATTGGTGTAAGGTTGCCTACCGAGCGCAATGAGTTCAAAAACGGAAAGGTTTTTAGACATCAATTGTTCTGTAAGCACTAAGCTCATGATTTTGGCCAAATCTATGGCGCTATGACTTTCCAGAGGTGTTCCCCTTAGTGTCATGCTACCGCTTAATGGTTGTTGTATGGTTGCTAACGTTCTTAATAATGTCGATTTTCCTATACCATTTGCACCTACAAGACCAATGAGTTCCCCTTTTTTTAATTCGAGATGAATGTCACTGGCAACCACAGTAGTCCCTTTTTTTGACGTATAGCCAATAGCGAGCTTGGAGGTTTTTAGTATGGATGATGTGTTGTCTAACATGTGTTAAATCTAGGTCTTTAGTCTAGCTAATTTGAATAACATTTAAAGTTTTTGATTTGTATTAAAATATCATTTTACGTTGTTTAACCAAAAGCCAAACCACCACAGGCGCTCCAATTAATGAGGTAATGGCGTTTATTGGTAACATATAGTCACTTGTTGGTAATTGGGCAATACTGTCACAAATAAGCATGACGATAGCTCCAATTAAAAATACTGCGGGCAATAGGATGCGATGGCTTGATGTGTCAAAAAGTTGACGTGTGAGATGCGGAATGGCTAAGCCTATAAATGCTATAGGTCCTGCAAAGGCCGTAATCGATCCCGCCAAAAGGCTTGTGGCTAGAATGATAATTAAGCGACTTTGCTTAATATTTAGACCTAAACTTTTGGCATAATTCTCTCCAAGTAAAAAGGTGTCTAGTGCTTTTAAAGAGGCTATAGCAAATAGTAGTCCCAAGGCATAAATTCCGAAGAAAATCCAAAGTTCGTCCCATGATAAATTACCTAGGCTTCCAAAACCCCAAAATATGTATTGTTGTAATTGTTCCGCAGAACTAAAGTAGGATAACACGCTTACAATGGCAGCTGTAATGCTTCCAAACATTAACCCAATGATAAGTATGGCCATGGTATCTCTCACTTTAGCGGAGATCAATAGTACGGCAAGCAGCACAAGAAAACTTCCTAAACTGGCGGCTATAACAATGCTCCATTTTGAAATGAGTACTCCTGCAAAAACGCCACCAAAGAGTCCCGAGCCTAAAATAACCAAAGCTACGCCTAAACTAGCACCAGAACTTATACCTAAAACAAAAGGCCCGGCCAAAGGATTTCTAAAAAGGGTTTGCATCATTAAACCCGAAATTCCTAATCCAGATCCTACCAAAATGGCTGTGATGGCCTTTGGTAGCCTGTAATCTACAATTATGTATTGCCACGACTCATGGTCTGAGGTTCCGAAAACTGCCGAGATCACATGACTAACGGGAATGCTTACAGAGCCTAAACTAATATTCATAAAGAAACAGACGATCAAGATGGCCGATAAGATTACGAGTACAGATGTGTTTTTGATAGTCAATGGGCTGCTCTAAAAAGGATGAGATGAAAAGTTGTGGTTTTAGTGTAAAGTCCTTGTTTTTAAATACTAAGATTATTCCATGTTTTCGAAAAAAGTCAAGTTGTAATCGCCTAATAATTCTGGATGACAAATTTTAATCATATCCTTCAATACCAAGTCGGGCCTAGCGGTACCTAGCTCATAATATAAAACGCCTCCCGTGGCACCAGTAGTATTTGCAAATGAGTACACTTGCTTGTTTTTAAAAGCTTCAAATTGGGTGTAATGGCTATTTGCTTTTTTTATAGCGTCTAAACTTGTGTAATAAGATGGACTTAACCACAAGTCCGCATTTTTTCCTTTTTCAAAAACAGCTTCAAAGCTTAGGGCCAAACTTCCTTTTCCAGTGGTCTCACTCCATAAATAATTAACATTCGCATCTTTTAAAAACTGCGCTTCTGGGCTAGTGCCGCTAGGCAAATACCAAATGTCTTTATACATTGCCCCGCAGAGCACGGTAGGTTTTTGGTCTACCTTTGAAGCTAAGTTTTTGGCGTCTTCGTAGTTGGTTTTAATCTCATTAAAGATAGCATCTGCCTGCTGTTGTTTGTTATACAATGCCCCGAAGAACTTGATCCATTCGGCTTTTGCCAAAGGTGATTTTTCTACCCAATCGCCATTGTATAGAATAGGAATACCAGAAGTTTCAATAGTAGCTAGACTTTTATTGGTGCCATCTACACCAAAAGTGACAATAAGTTCAGGCTGTAATTCTAGCAACACTTCAGTATTGATACCTTCAATTTTACCCAGTTCCCTAACCGATCCATTATCTATTTGCACTCTGGTTTTTTCCGAAGAAATATAATCTGTCCCAGGAAAACCGATTAAGCTTTGCTCAACTTCTAAAAGCTCTAAAGCAGGGATGTGGGTTGTAGAAGTGACCACTATTTTTTGAACGGGAGTTGCAATAATGCCATCAAACTCATCTTTGTTGATCGTTATTTTTGGTAACATGTCTCGATCTACTAAGGCGTAAGTAAAGGTTTTATCAGAATCTGGCCAGGCGTTATTAATAGTTAATACCTTAAAGCTCTCGTTAACGGTAATAGAAAAACCTTCGGCATAGTCTAAGGAGACGTTCTCAACCTCTACGTTTGGTATGGGCAGTTCCTGTTGTGCTTTCGTGTTGTGCTCCTTACATGAAAAAGACAGGATGAATACTAGTAAAATAAAAATTCTTGGAAAATGCATATGACTAATTGAGTTCATCCAAAAGTAATATTAATTAATCTTTTGGGTCAATCCTTAAACAAAATGTTTACTTTCGCAGCGAATTTTGGTTTGACTTAGTCGCAGCGAAAGTTTTTAAACCCTTAAAAGGTTAAAAACAAATTCAGGATGACTACTTCAATTAAAAGGGAATCTGGTGAAAGACCAGAACTGTTCCCGCAACTGTAAGTTTTACACTAAAATCGTTTAGTGTCTCTGTATAGAGTTGTTGTTTTCTTCAAAACCACTGTCCTTTAAATTACGGGATGGGAAGGTTAAACAGCAAAAAATAAGTCAGGAGACCTGCCTTTATTCATAATCACAATGACTTTCGGGAGAAGAGTCTTAGAGATATGAAATATACCATCTTAATTCTGTTTTTGCTGTGTTCAGTGCGCTTTGTACGTGCCCAGTCGCTCATGGATTCTATCCAACGCTTGGATGAGGTTGTGCTAAGTGATATTAAGCTTAAGGACTACGCTAAAGGTTACAAAATTAACATCTTAAACGATTCTATACTTAGAAAGAATGGAACCTCATTAACAGATGTACTTCGCTTTAATTCCAATATTTATTTCAAGGAGAATGGTTACGGTATGGTGTCTTCGCCTTCTTTTCGTGGTACAAATGCATCTCAAACTGCAGTGATCTGGAACGGCATCAATATCAATAGCCAGCTCAACGGTCAAGTAGATTTCAACACGTTGAGCACTGCAAATTATGATGCTATTAGTATTAGAAGTGGTGGCGGAAGCGTACAATATGGCAGTGGTGCCATTGGCGGAAGTGTTCATTTAACTAATACGCTAGACTTTAAGAAGCATTTTGAGCAACGGTTACAATTAGGTTACGGGAGTTTTGATACAAAGAATGCTGGTTATAAAGCCGACTTCGGAAATGGTAAGATCTCAGCAAATGCGGGAGTGGCCTATGTTGATTCTGAAAATGATTTCGAATATCTGGGTAGCAACAGACGAAATGAAAACGGTGCTTTTAATAATTTGGACATCAACTTCAATCTGGGGTATGTGCTCAACGATACTGATGTTTTGAAAGTCTATCATCAAAACTTTAGAAGTGACCGAGAATTTTCAGGAACACTTTTGGCACCATCAAAGAGCAAGTATAAAACCGAAGATTACCGCAGTATGTTGGAGTGGGCACATATCAAAGCCAATTACACTTCAAACCTAAAGGCGGTTCACTTGTCTGAACAATTTCAATACTTTGAGAATAAGGATTTGAAGAATTTTTCAGAAGGAAAGGTCAACACTTGGTTATTAAAACATCGCTATAAGCAGCAGGTGTCAAATCAACTTGATTTGAGCATCATTACCGATTATAGTCATATTACGGGACGAGGCGATAGTTTTGAAAATCCTTCAAGAAACGCCTTCTCTGCTACGGCGATTATGAGCCATAGACCAACCTCTAAATTGAGGTATGCGCTTAATATTAGGCAAGATTTTATATCAGATTTTGAGAGCCCGTTAGTGTTTTCAGGAGATCTTGCTTATCAGATGTTCAAACCTTATGTCTTAAAACTTAATATTTCCAAAAATTACAGAGTGCCCACTTTTAACGATTTGTACTGGAACCCCGGCAGAAATTTAAACTTAAAGCCAGAATCTTCCTATCAATTGGATTTGGGGCATGAGCTCAAATTTAAAAGCCTGTGTTTTAAGATAAATACCTTTTACATTGAAACTTCAGATCTCATACAATGGCGCCCAAACGGTACTAATGGTAGTTGGAACCCAGTTAATGTTGCTAGTGCAAGACAGTATGGTTTGGAAACTGAGTTTAATTACGAGTTGAAACGTGATCATGATACGTTCTTGTTGGCAGCAAATTATTCTTATACCGAAGCAGAAGATATTGAGAAAGCGCAGCGTTTATTTTATGTGCCTCTTCACAAGGCCAATGCCTCTTTATCTTACAATTATAAAGATTTTACAAGTTATTACCAGCACCTATACAATGGAGAAGTAGCCATTATTGGTGGTGACTTGAAAGCCTTTGATGTCGCTAATTTTGGGATTACTTATACCTTCAACAGAACGGGAACCTGGAATGGTACTGCCGATTTCAGAATCAACAACCTCTACAATACTTACTATGAAAATGTGGCATTTAGACCGATGCCAAATAGAAATTACACAATTAAATTCACCTTAAACTTTTAAAACGATGACTAAAAAATTATTTGTACTTGCCTTTTTGGCATTCACCTGTTTATCTTGTAGTAATGACGATGATTTGACACCCATAGCACCAAGAGGAGACTATGAAAATGGATTGTTAATAACGCACGAGGGTAATTTTGGGCAGGGAAATGCGTCCATCTCTTACGTTTCTAATGATTATGAAAGCGTAGAGAATGACATCTTTGGTAATGTAAATGCCCGTGCATTAGGAGATACAGCGCAAAGCATGGCCTTTGAAGGCGACTTTGCCTATATTATTTTAAGTGGTTCTAATAAAATTGAGGTGGTTAATAGATATACCTTTGAATCGGTCGCGACGATTGAAACTGGGTTATCAAACCCAAGATATATGACGATTAGTAATGGGAAGGGTTATGTTACCAATTGGGGAGATTACACGCCGGCTACAGATGATTTTGTTGCGGTAGTAGATCTCACATTACAAGCTGTAGTAAATACGATAAGCTGTAGTTATTTGCCAGAGGAACTCATTACCGTAGGGAATAAAATTTTTGTGGCCACAGGTATTTACGGTGAGGGCAATCAAGTAGATGTTATCAACACTCTTACTGATGAGCTTGAAACCTCAATTACAGTTGGTAATTCTCCAAATTCCCTTCAAGTTGATGATGAAGGAGATGTATGGGTGTTATCTTCGGAAAACTTAGTTGAAATAGATACTGTCAACAATGAGCTTATTCAAACTATTGCTTTTTCAGATGGCGTTACTTCTCCTTCAGATTTAAATTTTGACAATGGTAACTTTTACTTTTATGCGGGTGGATCTGTATATAAAATGAGTGCTTCATCCTCAACGTTTCCTACCACAGCCGAATTTGATAGCTTAAGTTTTGACGATATGCAGGTCAAAGATGGATTACTATACGGACTTGACGCTCTTGATTATGCCAGTAATGGTGTGCTTAGCGTTTATGATTTAAACACGAACGCTGAGGTTTTTAATCACACTTTAGGCATCATTCCTGGAGGCGTGTATTTTAATTAGAGTACATTTTTCAACTTAAAAAAAGCCCCTTGATTCCAAATGGATTCAAGGGGCTTTTAAATTTTTAAAAAATATGAACTACCTGTTGATGAAATTTGTAGAGCTTGTGTTTTTTCCTTCAACATACATTTCGTAAGAAAACGGACGATCATCTTTTGAGCTGGAAAACTCTTCCACATGATAATCGTCAAATCCAGAAAATCGACCTGTGCCTTCAATAGCATTTATAGCTTCAGCCAAAAATGGCTCATCAATATCACCTAATGTTCCAAGGTTTCCAAAATTCTCAGAAATCGAGATATTTGGGTTAAGACCAGAGTCAAAATCAGTAAATCCTGCAGAATTTATCGTTTTAAAAATTAATGGTTGCAGCGCATAGGTATGTCTTGGGTTGGCATCCTGTCTACTAAAATTTGGAGAATCATAGATTGTCCTTGAAGCTTGATATTTCCCTCTGGTATCACTGCCTATTTTAATTACTTCTATGTATGGAGTTAGGCCGCTAATTACCAATTCACTTGCAGAAGCGGTGCTTCGTGTTGTTAAAACATACACTCTATTGAGGTTTAAGCTGTTTATAGATTCCTGAAACGTAATTTCACCATTATTGTTGAATTTCAACATCTCGTCAACGAATGGGTTTTCTAATAGTTCTGGATTATCAGCTAAAATTTGAGCTTGAATTTCACTGTTCCATTCTTCTCTAGTAAATAACTCTCCAGTATGTTGACCAGTGATCATGGAAGCTAACCAAATTGCCGTATTGACAGAGCCCCCCCCGTTATATCGTAAATCTAGAACCAAATCAGTAATCCCGGCTGATTGAAATTCTCCGAAAACAGAATTTAGTTGTGAATCAAATTGGTTGGTTCCAGTAAAACCATTATACATTAAATAGCCAATTGTTTCGCTACCTACATTTAATACTGAATTTATAAAAATAGGATTCTCGGTATATTCAGCACCTGTCAAAGAAATGACTTCGTTTGTGTTTGAGATGCTGTCGTCAGAGGATTCGGGAGTATTATTATCATTATAAGTTGCCAAGTTGATGTTATAGGTTTCAGTAGTAAAAAGTAAATTACGATAATTTTGTGTGGTTAACTGTACACCATTAACCCCGTAAAAAACATCCCCTCTTTGAACATTTTGAGCTTCTGCAGAGGTATTTGGTAAAACATATCTAACATAACCGTAAACTTCGGTACTTTCTTCCGTTAGTCTAAAAACACCGTATTCCATGCCGTTACTAATTGACACACCAGAAAATTGCTGTTCTAGAGCGATGTAATCATCTACAATTACACTAAAACGATCTATCGTTTCACGTTCATAAATTAAGCTTTCAAATAAGACCTCGGGAGCGTTGTAACTACTCAAATAATTGGCATACGCTTCATTTGAAGAAAACCGATCATTGGCTAGATTAGGAATCTCATCTTTATAAAGATATACGGCGTTCATCCCTTTCCATACAAAATCATTGATTTCGCTTGCGGAAATAAGATGATCATCATTATCTTCAAAACAACCGGTAAAGGTGATTGCGACTAGACAGAGCAAAGTGATTTTAAGTAGTTTCATTTGTGTTTTTGGAGTTTTAAAATTTCTCTGCGGGAAGAATAACAAACAGCCGAGATCGTGTGAGTTAGCACTACGCTTAAAAATTTTAGGTTCTTTTTCTTTTATAGCATTGATTTTATAAACTCTAAATTTACTTACATTATTGTGAATTTTAAAATATTCAATTGGGCGAGATATGCTTAAAAACACTGACAGTGTCCAATTTAATCTAAAAATAGACTTAATTTCAAAAAGCTTGTAACAAAGTTCTTCCATACTCGTCGTAACAGTAAGAAGCAGAATAATCACCTGCTTTTACACTAACCAAACAAAAATGACACAAACTGATTTTATAAAATTGGTGACGCCTTTTAAGGATAAGGTCTTTAGACTAGCAAAACGTCTTTTGGTTTCTAGCGAAGAAGCTGAAGATGCTACACAAGAGATCTTAATAAAGTTATGGAATAATAGAGTAAAAATTGCTGAATACAGGAATACTGAAGCTTTTGCGATGACCATGACCAAGAACTTCTGTTTAGATCGTCTAAAATCAAAACAGGCACAAAATTTGAAAATAGTACATAGCAACTATCAAGATCATACGATCTCGTTACAGAAAGAAGTAGAAAATAGAGATAGCGTCAGTTGGGTGTCTAAGATTATTGAAGAGTTACCAGAACAGCAAAAAATAATATTACAACTTCGAGACATTGAGGAGTATGATTATGACGAGATTGCAAAAGTAGTGGATATGAATCCTACGGCAATTAGAGTGGCTTTGTCAAGAGCAAGAAAAACAATTCGGGAAAAACTAACACATACGCATCAATATGGTATTAAGTGAGATAGAAAAATTATTAGAAAAGTATGACCTGGGCGAAACATCGCTTAGCGAAGAGCAACAGCTAAAAGCTTACTTTTCTCAAGGCAATGTGCCAGCGCATTTGGAGTCTTATAAAGTGATGTTTCAATATTTTGATACTACAAAAGAGGAGATGTACATCAAAGCGATTTCAATTGAACCAGCGGGATCAAAACAAAAAAAGAGTAGAATTTATCAATGGATTTCTATTGCGGCCGTCGCCGTTCTTATGCTAGGGATTTTGATACCAAATATGATGGGTGACCAACCCGCCAGAACCTTAGCAGGTCTTAGTCAAGAAGAACGAGAAACTTATGATAAAACAAAAGAAGCGCTTTCAATGTTGTCATCAAATTTTAACGATGCAGCAAGTAGTGTTGGCAGTTTAAGTCTGGTCTCTACAAATTTTAATAAAGGTGCAGAGCAGGTCATGCATGTTAAAGAATTTTCAAAAACAACAAATAGATTAGTAAAAAAGAAACAAACACCTAAAAACAAAAATTAGAAATTATGAAAAAGTTAATCGTAATAGCAGCAATTGCCTTATCGTCTACTGTGACATTTGCACAGGGCATCTTTGATAAATTTGAAGATAAAGACGGTGTGATGTCTGTAGTCATCAATCAAAAAATGTTTAAAATGTTGGCTACTATGGGTATGGATATTGACGATCCAGAGGCTCAAGGTTATATAGAAATGGCCAAAAATATCACAGGATTAAAAGTCTTTACAACAGGAGATCTGAAAATTTCCCAAGACATGAATACCACGGTGACCAATTATTTAAAAACATCGAAACTGGAAGAACTCATGCGTATTAAAGATGGTGATCAAACCGTGAACTTTTATGTAAAAGAAGGTAAAGACGAAAATCACGTTAAAGAACTCTTGATGTTTGTCAATGGCCTTGGAGAATTTACAAAAGACCAAGACATTACCATTAACGGTAAAAAACGAGAAGTTGAAACGGTATTACTGTCACTTACTGGAGATATAGATTTGAGACAAATATCAAAATTGACAAGCCAAATGGATATGCCAGGAGGTGAGCAATTGAAAAAAGCTGGTAAAAAATAATACAAATCATCATGACATCATCAATCAAAAAACTAATGGTCTTTTCTATTCTGGTTGCAACTCTATTAAGTTGCAACCAAGAATCGACCTTACAATCTTACTACGTCGATAATGAACTAAAGTCGGGCTTTACCTCAGTAGATGTTCCCATAAGCATGCTTAAAATAGACACAGAATCCTTGACCGAAGAACAAAAAGAGGCTTATGAGTCTGTCGAGAAATTGAGCATGATTGCTTTTGTTTTAGACGATAACAATCAAGCAGCATACAATGAAGAATTTGCCAAGGTAAAAGCCATTTTAAAAAATCCGAAATACCAAGAATTAATTCGTGGCGGAAATGTAACGGACGGGAAATTTGTCGTTAATTTTATTGGAGAAGAGGAGAGCGTGGAAGAGTTTGTGCTACTAGGTAGTGCTAATGAGAAAGGCTTTGCTGTGATTAGAGTGTTAGGCGACGATATGAATTTGAACAAGATCATGAAATTAGCTTCGGTATTTGAAACTATGGATTTAGAGGACGGCCAACTCAAAGAATTCACCGAGTTTTTTGATTAGTCACATTTCGAGATTTAATTTAAAAAAAAGCCATCTAGAATAATCATCTAGATGGCTTTTTTTATACGTTTGAGCGTCAAATTTCAGCTCTTAAACTCTAAGTAAAGTGCGTACAAAGAATTAGATACCTGTATAATTGCTAGGAGTTATTGCTTTTAATTCCGTTTTAATAGCTTCGGAAACTTCAAGCGTGTCTATAAAGTTAGCAATAGAGGTTTCGTTAATTACTTCGTTGGTTCTGGTTAAGCCTTTAAGAGCTTCATAAGGATTTGGGTAAGCTTCACGTCTAAGAATAGTCTGGATGGCTTCTGCAACCACTGCCCAATTTTGTTCTAAATCTTTAGCAAACTTAGGTTCATTAAGCAACAATTTATCAAGACCTTTAACGGTAGACTTAAAGCCAATAAGCGTATGCCCAAAAGGAACACCTACATTACGTAAAACCGTACTATCTGTAAGATCTCTCTGTAATCTTGATATTGGTAGTTTAGCCGACAAATGTTCAAAAACGGCATTGGCGATACCTAAATTGCCTTCAGAATTTTCAAAATCAATAGGATTTACTTTGTGAGGCATGGCGCTACTGCCTACCTCTCCAGCTTTGATTCTTTGTTTGAAATAGTCCATAGAAACATAAGTCCAAATGTCTCTATCTAAATCTATAATAATCGTGTTAATTCGTTTTAGAGCATCAAATAGTGCTGCTAAATGATCATAATGCTCAATTTGGGTGGTAGGGAAAGAGTGCTGTAAGCCTAAGGTTTCTTGAACAAACTTTGTTCCAAAAGCCTTCCAATCTATTGTTGGGTAAGCTACTTTATGAGCGTTAAAATTTCCTGTGGCACCACCAAATTTAGCGGCACTAGGGACATCGTTCAATAAATTAAACTGCTCTTCCAAACGTACTACAAACACCTCAATTTCTTTTCCTAATCTGGTTGGTGATGCAGGTTGTCCATGTGTTCTTGCTAGCATTGGGATATCTTTCCAATCGTTAGCCAGTGTTTTTAATTTTTTTAAAACCTCCAAGTATTCCGGTACGTATACATCATTAACAGCTTCCTTAATACTTAACGGGATGGCTGTATTGTTGATGTCTTGTGAGGTGAGGCCAAAATGGATAAATTCTTTATAAGCCGTTAAGCCTAAGTTATCAAATGCTTCCTTTATAAAATACTCTACCGCCTTAACGTCATGGTTGGTGGTTTTCTCAATATTTTTAATGGATTGTGCATCTTCAGTAGAAAAATCACTGTAAATCGCTCTAAGATCTTTAAAAGTATTGGTTGCGACACCTTGAAGTTGAGGTAATCCTAGTTCGCACAAGGCAATAAAGTATTCAACTTCAACTTGTACACGATATTTAATAAGTGCTTCCTCAGAGAAGTAAGGTGCAAGGGATTCTACTTTGTTTCGGTATCGGCCATCAATTGGTGAGATGGCTTTTAAAGAAGATATGGACATGGTTTTGTTAATTTTGAAGCCCCAAAGATAGGTCTTTTCATTGTAAGGCTATAGAAATAGATGCATGAGATTTTCAGGCTATTTTATCCATTTTTAAGAGTATTTTTCGGCCTCTTGCCTTAAAGCCGGCACTTTGCTTGTTGTAATCGCGCTCAATGATGATCTTGAGTTCGGGATGGATCCATTCATATTCAGTTCCTAAGAGATAGAGCGTATTCATGGCGTAAGCTTTTGGAGCAATTTTTTCTTCTTTGATCATCCAGTCAAAGCAAGATTCAATAATCTTTTCTTTATGTAATGGTTGCAATTGAGTTTTAACCGCATTTTCATGTTTTGAGTAGAAAGCTGTGATCAACAATTCGCAGACTTTGGCCATTGGTCTTACGGCAGAATCTAAATGCACGCGATGCAAATTATTAGTAAAGTATTGAAGATGAGGTAAGACTAATTCAATGCTATTGCTGCAAGTATATTCAAAGACCCAAGCTGCTTTGCAGGAGATTTTGTCATCTACCATAAATGCAATCTCTAATAATTTAGGAATCAACTTAGGTTGAGCTATGATCATGTGGGAATGCTGTAGACGGCTTTCGCGAGAAGCATCTACAGTGTTTAATTCTTCATAAAGTGCTTCGGTAGTCAAGCGATTTTACTTAATTTAACCATTCTAAAATAGAAAAAATGAAAATAGTAAAAAAGGTTCTTTTGATGTTATTGGCGGTGTTTGTGATTATGCAGTTTTTTGGACCTGAAAGAAATGAAGGCGATCTCGCAACTTTAGATGCTTTTGTTGCTGAAACCAATCCTTCAAACGAGGTCAAAACAATTTTAGAGACCACTTGTTTTGACTGTCACAGTAACGTAACCAGATACCCTTGGTATGATAAAATAACCCCTGTTAATTACTGGTTGGCAAATCATATTGAAGAAGGGAAAGAGCATTTTAATGTATCAGATTGGGATAATTATTCCATCAAAAAGAAAGATCATAAATTAGATGAACTTATAGAGGAGGTTGAGGATAAGGAAATGCCCTTAGAGTCTTATACCTACACACATACCGAGGCTAACTTATCTGATGCGCAAATTAAGGCGGTAGTAGATTGGGCTAAAACAGTAAGAGCAGGCTACAATTTGGGCTTGAACTCTAAGTAATTCAATATTCTTATTTATAGAGCTTATCTTTTTTAACTTCAAGATCAAATTTGCATTTTAGAATGCGAACGTTGAGGTATTGAACTCTCTTCTTTTTCACAAATGAACAAACAACTACTCATCATTGGTTTTGTTTGGCCAGAACCTAAAAGTTCTGCGGCCGGCAGCCGAATGATGCAGCTCATATCCTTTTTTCAGACCCAAGGTTACCACATTACTTTTGCTTCAGCTTGTGCAAAAAGCGATAATGCCTTTGATGTAGAGACCCTCGGAATCACTAAAAAAACCATTCAACTGAATGATGGTTCCTTTGATGACTTTATTATAGAATTACAACCAAGTGTCGTGATTTTTGATAGGTTTATGACAGAGGAGCAATTTGGTTGGCGCGTTGCAGAGCAGTTGCCAAATGCGTTGAGAATTTTAGATACCGAAGATCTTCATTTTTTAAGAAAGGGTAGGGAAGCCGCTTATAGAAAGCATGAGGAATTCTCAAACGTTCATCTTTTTAACGATTTTGCAAAACGGGAAATTGCAAGCATGTATCGCTGTGATTTGAGTCTGATTATTTCTAAAGCTGAAATGCAACTCCTAGAAAATCGGTTTCAAATGCCGAAACAATTATTGTTTTATCTGCCATTTCTGGTGGAGCCGATTTCCGAAGTAACACAACAGCAACTTCCAAGCTTTGAAAATCGTGATCATTTTGTGACGATAGGAAACTTTATCCATCCTCCAAATTATGACGCCTTATTATATCTTAAAGAAACCATTTGGCCTAAGATTAAACTGAAGTTGCCTAAGGCAGAATTGCATAACTATGGTGCTTATGGCGCTCAAAAAGTCGAGCAACTACACAATCAAAAGGAAGGTTTTTTAATTAAAGGGCGGGCAGATAATGCCAATACTGTTATTGGCTCTGCAAAAGTGTTATTAGCACCTTTACGCTTTGGTGCAGGATTAAAGGGTAAGCTATTTGACGCCATGCAAAATGGCACTCCTTACTTGACCTCAAAAATAGGAGCAGAGGGCATTTTAGATACTGATTTTATGGATCCTGTGGTTGCAGATCATCCCGATACTTTTGTAGACTATGCGGTAAACTGTTATACCGATAAGGACCTTTGGATGAAGCTACAGCAGAACGGATTTAAAATTTTAAATGAAAATTTTGATAAATCGAGTTATGAGACAGCGTTTTTAAAACGATTGGAATCTTTAATACAAAATCTGCAACAGGAAAGAGCGCTTAATTTTACAGGTCAGATGTTGATGCATCACACCATGCAGGGCACAAAGTACATGTCTAAATGGATTGAGTTGAAAAATTTGTAAGCCAATTCAAACTACTGTTTTTTGCCCATGTAGAATAAGGTATTTTTCCAATCCATTAATACCTTTCGAAGCGTAAAAGGAAATAGTTCTTTTTTTGTAAGTGATAGCAAGGAGATGGAATTGCTCAGGTGTTTGATTTTAAAAGTATCATTTTCTTTTCTAATAATAAATACGGTTCGAACCCTATCAAATTCAGGGAAATCTTGAAATAGTTTAATGTCCCAAATCGAAATACAAGACGCTAAGATCATCCCATCACCTAATTCCCGAGTGTCAAAATCAATAATCCCGACTTTAAAAGGCGTGCCAATTTGTTCAAAATCATCATCTATGGCATTAATCCATTTCGTTTTATCGTAAATAGTATTTGTAATGCCATCAAGACCCATGAAATCCTCATCAAATAAATTTTTGATAATGGAGTTTCTTTCCCCATAAAATCGAAAATATAACTCTACAAAATGTCTAGCAGTTTCTTTCATAGCCATTAGTCTAAAGACGTTCTTCTCCTCCTCTTAAATTTAAGAATTAATTTTAATTTTTGAAAAGAAAAAGGCATGTAATCAGAGACTACAAATGCAATTCATCATAGCAAGGGATAAATTTCTTAGAATTAAATCAAGAATATAAAGGCGTTATTGCTGTTTTGAAAATTAGTCTTCTGAACTTTCTTCCATAGTATGATATACGTTTTGTACATCATCATCTTCTTCTAGTTTTTCCAAAAGTTTTTCAACATCTTCAGCTTCTTCTGGACTCAGTTTTTTAGTCACTTGTGGGATGCGTTCAAACCCTGAAGATAGGATTTCGATATCACGTGATTCCAATTCGGCTTGTATGGCACCAAAGCTTTCAAATGGGGCGTAAATGAGGATGCCGTCATCATCTGCAAAGACTTCTTCTGCTCCAAAATCAATAAATTCCAATTCAATCTCATCGGGATCAACGCCTTCTGCACTAATTCTGAAATTACAAGTGTGGTCAAACATAAATACAACCGATCCCGAAACCCCCAAGCTTCCATCACATTTATTGAAATAGCTTCTCACATTAGCCACGGTACGTGTATTATTGTCTGTAGCAGTTTCTACTAAGATAGCGATACCATGCGGGGCATAGCCTTCAAAAACAACTTCTTTATAATCGCCTTGGTTTTTATCTGAGGCACGCTTTATGGCACGATCGATATTATCCTTGGGCATGTTTACAGATTTGGCATTTTGAATTACCGCCCGCAGCCTAGAATTGGCGTCTGGATCTGGGCCACCTTCTTTAACGGCCATAACAATATCCTTACCAATACGTGTAAAGGCTTTGCTCATAGCAGCCCAACGTTTCATTTTCCTTGCTTTACGGAACTCAAAAGCTCTTCCCATAATTGTATATTAAAATCTGTTTTTATTGCGGTTAAAATTATTGAAATTTAAGCAAACGGACAATAGATTAGTCACTAAGTCCCGTTTTGTTTAATACAATGTCTCTCAATGTGATGAGTGTTTAGGTAACGCTTTCAATTAATCGTTAGGAATATGTCGTGATAAAAAGTTGGCGTTTGCATTGTTCAAATTGTTAATTACCGTCTGACGATCGTTGTTGAGTTCGTTATTGATAGTATTATAATCATTAATACCCTTATTGATCTGCTTCACTTTTTTGTTAAACTCATCAATTTGTGTTTTGGTTCTATCACGTTCAGGCATTTGATCTAGGGTGTTTCTTATCTTTTCGAAGTCTTCATTCATTACCAAGAAATCAGTGATTTTCGGAATTTTATCTCCGCTTTCCTCTATGAAAAACTCAAAAGCTGCTCTGGTAGCTTTGATCACAGAATCGTCTTTTTTGTAGTGCTCTTGTGCGTCTAAAACTTCTAAGCCGTTTTTTGCGGCAGCATTCAAGGCATTAGCATTTTGTTGAATGGCACCGACATCATTTTTCTCTAAGGCCTCCATTAAATAGATTTCATTGATATACACTTTAAAATAGATCAAATACAAATCACTATAATGCTCAAATACATCATTTGAAGTTGCCATTTTTTTACCGAGATCAGAGTCATTTTCAAGAATTTCAATATTATTGGCATTTGCAAAACTGTATAAATCGGTTTCAAATTCTTGCTGAGATTCTTCCATTTTCTGTTGCGCCATTTCTTGTGCTAAGATATAAGCCTCCATATCATCGTATGATTGCTCTGCTACTGCCTTCATATCAATGATTTTTGCGTAATCTTAATTCAGTAAATCTCTATTGAAATTCATGTGTCGCAGTACCTTGCTTTTGTAATCAGTGTCACCATATCCGTCCGCTTTTTCAATTTTGGTAATGGCACTTTCAATCGTTTTCAATAAGCGTTTTCGTCTATTATCAATGTTCTTATCACTTTTGCTGTGTGCTATAGCTTTGGTGTAGTTCCACATGTCTTTAGTAATGTCTTCTTGCTCATCACCAATAAAATCTAAATATTCTGATGCGTTTTTAAAAGACTGTGCGTTATGAACGGTGCAGGTTAATACTAAAAGTAAGCTGATTAAAAAGGAAGTGGTTTTCATTTTTATTTAGTTAGAGGAGTTTAGTTGACGTAACGCATCTTTTAATATGGCGTTGGCTTCTCGAATATAAATATCACTATTGATGTTCTTTAGAAGTTCATCATTGATAGCGCTCTGTTCTGGATCATAACTTAAAACATGCTGAGTGGCGGCTGAATTGATTGCATTGAGCCCCGTGTTTTGATCAGACATTATGGTGTCTAATTCCTGCCATTTGTCATGGTAGGATTGTACGTCGTTATAAACATTTTCTAGGGTTAATGGGTATGCTGTATAGTGCTTAAAATAGTTATCTATAATCAATTCATTAAGATGTGTAACGGCTTTAAAGCGCTCATTGTTTTGAATACGAAGCTTACTTTTCTTTCTGAGTTTTTCAAAATCCATGTCCTTTAATTTAGAATAGCGCATGGTTTCAGGGATGCGATCATTTTGAAGCGCAAATGGGCTAAATCGCTCTTCGGTCTCAAAATTATCGTACATGTTAGGAAGTACAATATCAGGAATCACCCCTTGTGACTGATGGCTTTTTCCTGTAATTCGGTAAAACTTCTCCACGGTGATTTTAGTAAAGCCTAAATCTTTTTTAGCATCCAAAGGTAAAATCACTTGCGCCGATGCTTTGCCGTGGGTAGTGCTGCCAATAATGATGGCTCTATTGTAGTCTTGCATGGCTGCAGCAAAAAACTCTGAAGCAGAGGCACTAAAATTATTAATAAGTACCACAATGGGTTTGGTAAATAAAGACCCACGATTCATGTCCTTAATGGTATACGTATCTCCGTTATTATATTTTAAAATAGAAAGCGGGCCGCGGTTGATAAACATTCTAGATAAATCTGCGGCCTCTTTCATTGAGCCACCACCGTTAAATCTCAAATCTATTACTAAGCCTTCAATATCCTCTTTTTGCAGTTTATACAACTCCTTGGCCACATCATTGGCAACGCCAAGTCCATTAGAAGATTCAAAATCTGTATAAAAACTGGAGATATGAATATAACCAGTTTTTATTCCAGAGTTTAAAATATAACCTGTAATTGTGTTTTCCTCACTTTTGGTTTCTTCTTTGGTGAGTGTCACGTCCTTGATGATGCCACCTGGTTTTTTTAAACGAAACGTTAGCGTGTTAATTTGATCGTCATTGGTAAAGGCTAAAATATCGTCATTAGACACACAATAGGCTTCCAATGTCTTTTCTTCGGAAATGAGCGCCGAAATAATATCGTTCTCCTCAATGTTAGCGTTTTTAAAGGCCGCGCTTCCAGGAACAATATGGGCTATTACAATAGCGCCATCGTCATTTTTTACGGTAACGATACCATAGGAAAGCTGATTGTTGGAAAGTCTATTCTCATAAACGTTCTTGTCTGAAGCATTAAAATAAGAAGAGTTGGGATCATGATAGAGCAAATAGGCATTTAAAAAAGATTCTTGTACAAAGTTTTCGAGACTGCCTTTTTTATGCTGTAGTTCTTCTAATTTACAGAGTTCTTGAGAAATGATCTTATCTTTTAAATCATGCTCTAAACTTTTAAAATTTTGCTCAATATGCTCATAGACACTATCATTTTCAATCATGGTGTAAATGATGTCGTACCGAATACGTTTGCTCCAATAGCGCTTGAGGTCTTCTTTGCTGTTAAAATTACTAAATTTCTCTCGTCCCTTAAACCTTAAAGTGTCTTTTCCAGAATAGTCAAAATCTATGGCTCGTAATGCCGAGAGTATGGATTTGGTATCTTCGATTCTCGTGTTGAGCTTAGTGATGTATTTATTGATAAAAGAGCAGCTATTGCTAGCAATATAATCATCTAATAGCAACTTGTCTTTTGAGAACAGATTGATGTCACTTTTTAGAAATAAACGGTTATCTGTATCTATTTCAGCAATAAACAAATCAAATACGTGAGTTGAAAGACTGTCATCTAATGCTTTAGGAACAAAGTGCTCTCGCTGCACCAGATGATGTAATGCTTGTACTTGCTCACAAAAAACGGCATCGTTTTGAGCAAATAAAGGCATAGCAAATGCTAGAGAAATTATAAAAAGTAGGATTTTAGACATAGGGGTATAAGCGGAAGTTTAGTCTTTACTACTCTTGCACCTCAACAATTTCCTCAATTGCTTCGGCCAAATCAAAATCTTTTTGGGTAACGCCATCGGCATCATGAGTTGATAGGGAAATTTTTAAAACATTATAGACATTGGTCCATTCAGGATGATGGTTTTGTGCCTCACACTCAAAGGCTATCCTGCTCATAGCGCTAAAACAGTCTTTGAAATTTTCAAACTCAAATTCTGCGTATATGGTATTGTCGCGAAATTCCCAGTCTGGGAAATGAAGCAATTTTTTTTCTATGATGTCTTCTGATAGTTTACTCATTTTAAAATCTTATTTAAGTATGATTTAAAAATAAGGAATATAATTGAGAAAATTGATGCTCAGGGTTTTTGAAATGGGTTTATCGCGCTCATTTTATAATGATTATAAAGACCAGTTTATTTAGCGAGTTCCTCAAGCACTTGAGTGCTTGTGATTTGTAGGTGTTTTGGTAATTTGTTGTATTTGGGGAGTACAGCCAGATAACGATCTTCATTAGTGGTGTATACCTGTTTATAGCTCACACCATTTTTTTGGGTAATTTGACCAATAATATCTTTAAAATACTCATCGTGATGCACTAAATCTGTACTTCCCAAATGGAAAATCCCATTTTTATTGCGGTTGATAATGTAGTGAATTTGCTGTGTGACCTTAGATTCGGTCGTTACGTTCATGATAATATTAGGAAATAACTCGATGGCCGTATTATCTTCCAAATGTTGTTTGATCTCTTTAAGACGCGGAGACTGAACCCCTAAAACCATTGGTAATCTTACAATCGCCACTTTTTTCTTCGGAAGGCGAAGTAGCATATTTTCAATCTTGATCTTGAAATGGCCATAAATACTTCCGCTAAACGTTTTATCTAACTCGTAACTGGGAAATTTGCTATAAGCATCAAAGACATTGGCCGAGGAAAGAAAGATCATTTTAGAATCGTGCGCCATCAAGTATTCGGCCACATGCTGGTGAGCTATAGTTTGTGCATGAAAATCACCACGTAAACACGAGATGATAATAGATGGCTTGGTCGCTTCAAGTACCTCAAAAATATCATCTTCCTCTACATTATATTGAAAGTAATGTTGATTGTTGTCAAATTCCTTTCTAGAAACGCGATAAGTGCCAAAGGTGTTAAAATAAGCGCGTAGCTCTCTATAAATAGCATTACCAATAAATCCACTGGCGCCTAAAATGAGTATTCTATGTTTATGTTCTTCGGAAGGGTTCATCATATGCAATCTACTACACCTCTAAAAGATGGAAAGCTCGGTTTTTGTTGTAAACATTTCCAAGGCCATCATTCCTAGTTTACTGTTTCCTTTTTCATTAAGTCCTGGTGACCAAACCGAAATCACAAATTCATCAGGTAGCAATGCTACAATACCACCTCCAACACCACTTTTACCTGGTAATCCCACTTCAAAGGCAAATTCACCGGCCTCATCGTAAAATCCACAAGTCAACATGAGTGCATTGATACGTTTAACATGCTGGTCTTTTAAGTGGGTGGAATTATTAATACAAACGCCATTATTTGCAAAAAAGTAAAAGGCATTGCACAGTTGCTTGCAATTGATCTCTAGAGCACATTGATGAAAATAGAAGTCTAAAACCTCACTGACGTCATTTTTGAGATTTCCAAAAGATTTTAGAAGGTTTGCTGCAGCAAAGTTTTTGAACCCTGTTCTTTGTTCAGATTTGGCAACTGCAGTATTATAGTTTATCGAGGGATCATTTGTCAATTTTCTAACAAAATCTAAAAATGCTTCTTTAGGATGTTCCAACTCGCTTATCAAAATATCGCAGATGACCAATGCACCGGTATTTATAAACGGATTTCGAGGGATTCCTTTCTCTTGCTCTAACAGGGATAAATGGTTAAACGGATTTCCTGAGGGTTCTACACCAACACGTTCCCATAAATTGTGATTTTGAAGCGCAATCGCCATGGCAAACGTAAGCACCTTAGAGATACTTTGTATCGAAAAAGGAGTTTTAGAGCGCCCAGTATGATACGATTTTCCGTTTAAAAGCTGCAGATGCATTCCAAAATTAGCCGTATCAATTTTAGCCAATTCTGGAATGTACGATGCTACCTTTCCACGATGTTCACAGGTTGAAAGCTCGTGTTGGATCTCGTCTAAAATCGTCTGGTAATCTATCATAGTTAACCTTTATAGAAAGGTAATTTCACCACTGTTGCCGGAAGTAAGTTTTTTCTAATTCTGATAAAAATTTGATCACCAAATTTGCTGAAGTCCGTTTCTACATAACCCAGACCAATCCCTTTTTTGAGAGAAGGAGACATGGTTCCTGAGGTTACTTTTCCAATCAGCTTTTCATCTTGATCAACGATATCATAGCCACTTCTAGGAATGCCTTTTCCGTCCAGTTCAAAAGCCACTAATTTTCTTTTCAAGACGCTTTTCTTCTGTTCAGATAAATTTTCAGAACTGGTAAAACGTTTTGTGAATTTTGTAATCCAGCCTAAGCCTGCTTCTATAGGAGAGGTAGAGTCATCAATATCATTTCCGTAGAGACAGTAGCCCATTTCCAAACGCAAGGTATCACGTGCTGCCAAACCAATAGGCTTAGCGCCAGCCTCGGTCACTTTATCCCAAATTTGCTTAACCTCTGAGTTTTTACAATAAATTTCAAAACCACCACTTCCTGTGTAGCCCGTCGCCGAAATGATCACATGCTCAATACCGGCAAAATCACCCACAACAAAATTGTAAAAAGGAATGGCACCAAGATCATGACTAGATAAGGGTTGCATGGCTTCAACAGCCTTTGGTCCTTGAATGGCCAACAAAGAATATTCATCACTTAAATCTCGCATGGTGGCGCCAATATCGTTTTTTGAGGAAATCCAATTCCAATCTTTTTCAATATTGCTTGCGTTTACTACGAGAAGATAAGTCTCCTCTTTAATTTTATAAATAATAAGGTCATCCACAATGCCGCCTTCATCATTTGGTAGACAGCTATACTGTGCTTTACCAATCGTTAATTTTGAGGCATCATTAGTAGTGACGCTTTGTATCAGTTCTAAAGCCTTAGGCCCTTCAATTAAAAATTCGCCCATGTGCGAAACGTCAAAAACACCAACACCTGTGCGTACCGCTTCATGCTCTGCACTAACACCATCATATTGTACGGGCATATTATATCCTGCAAAAGGAACCATTTTGGCACTAAGTGCTGTGTGAGTGTCTGTTAAAGCTGTGTTTTTCATGGTTTTATTTTTAGTCTTTTAGCGCTCCGTTGATGCATTGTACTTATCAAGGAGATGGCTTGGTTTACGTCATTGTTTTCGCAAAAGTATCGAAAATTATTTGTTCTTCGGAAAGGTTTCCCATAGAAAGCAAAAGTCTAAAACTGTTAATCTTTTCAAAGTCAATATCGCTAATTATATATTATTGCTAAATTTCCGAAACCAAACACATCAAGTTCAGATCATGAAGTATTTTGTCACATTTTTAGTACTCTGTTTCAGCGTATCTCTAAGCTTTTCTCAAGACGGAAAAGCCGATGATTTTTTAAAGAAGGAATTTCATAAAAGTAGAAGGGAAGCACTTCGCTTTAAAATGCCATCAAACAGTGTGGCCGTGTTTTTTGCGAATCCGGTTCGCAATCGTGCCAATGATGTGGATTATGTGTATCACCAAAATCCCAATTTTTATTATTTAACGGGTTATAAGGAGCCTCACGCGGTGTTGGTGGTATATTCAGAGATGCAAACTAAAGATGGCAAATCTTATGATGAACAGTTCTACGTACAAGAGCGTAACCCCGCAGCAGAGCAGTGGACGGGCCGCAGGCTTGGAGTAGAAGGGGCAAAGGATGACCTTGGTTTTGAGATGGTTGATAATGGCAGTGCATTCTTGAACTCTGAGATTGACTTTGCAAGTTTTGATAAGGTGATTTTTGAAGATTTTCAAGATGATTATCGAAATACACGTAACTCAGCAGATTTGTACGACCTCATCTATGCCTTTAAAACACAGATCAAGTTAGTAGATGATTATAAAATTGAAAACAAAACAAATGATGTTGAATTAGATAACACGGCGAATATAAAGGCAGAAACCGTTAAAACCGATACTAAGATCATTTCAACATTGATGGCTGGACTTCGTGAAATCAAGACTCCCGAGGAGTTGGTTTTGCTTAAAAAAGCCGTTAGAATTTCAGCTATGGGGCAACGGGAAATTATGAAAGCCATGCACCCGGGCATGTCTGAAACAGAAATACAAGGTGTGCATGAATACATTTATAAAACCTATGGTAGCGAATACGAAGGCTACCCAAGTATTGTTGGCGCGGGTAATAATGGTTGTGTGCTGCATTACGTTGAGAATTCAAAAATGAAGGTTGAAAATGATTTGGTGCTGATGGATCTTGGTGCCGAATATCATGGATATACCGCAGATGTTACTCGTACGATTCCTGCAAATGGAAAATTCAATACAGAGCAAAGAGCCATTTATGATATCGTTTATAAGGCTCAAGAAGCTGGTATAAAAGCAACGGTTATTGGTAATAGCATGCAATCTCCTGATACCGCAGCGCGTCAAGTGGTATATCAAGGCTTGATCGATTTGGGTATTGCCAAGAATGAACGTGAGGCAAGACAGTATTTTCCTCATGGAACCTCACACCATATTGGTCTGGATGTTCACGATCCAGGATTATATGGAAGGTTAGAAGCGCACATGGTGATTACTGTAGAACCCGGTATTTATATTCCCGAAGGAAGTGCTTGTGATCCAAAATGGCATGGTATTGCCGTTCGTATTGAAGATGATATTTTAATTACAGCAAATGGTCCCGTAAACCTTTCTGCGGAAGCGCCACGTAAGGCCCAGGAGATTGAACAGTTAATGAAACAAAAAAGCGTTTTGAATGGATTGGATTTGCCGAGTTTAGATTAATAATCAATGGTTTTTTTTAGTCAACAATTCGAACGAAATCTGCTTGATTCTAACGTTTCAATAAAAACGCTTTCAAATCTTCATAACTGGCAATTTGAGTCGCCACTTTCTCTTTGCCAATAACTGCTTGTATTTGTTCAGGAAGCGCTACTTTGGTCTCAATGACGTCTTCAACAACATCCAAAAACTTGGTAGGGTGTGCCGTTTCTAAAAATACACAATGGGCATTGGGATGGTCTTTCAGGTAGTCTTTACAACCCAAGTAGCCAACAGCACCGTGCGGATCTGCAATGTAATCGTAACGTTGGTAAATTTCTACCAAGGCTGCTTTGGTTTGTGCATCATCATAACTAAAGGAAGAGAGATTCTTTTTAAGAGCTTCAAAGTTGTCCTTATAAATTTCCCTTATTCTTATAAAGTTACTAGGGTTGCCTACATCCATAGCGTTGCTTATGGTGGCTACGGAAGGTTTTGGCTTGTAAAGTTCTGTTTTTAGATATTCTGTCACCACATTATTGGCATTATTAGATGCAATAAAATGTTTGATAGGTAAACCTAATTGTTGAGCGACCATTCCAGCACAGATGTTTCCGAAGTTTCCACTAGGGATGGAAAACACGATGTCCTTGTGGTGCTTATGGAGTTGCTTGTAGGCAAACATAAAATAGAACAGCTGAGGTAACCATCGCGCCACATTAATGGAGTTGGCCGAGGTGAGTTGCATGGTATTGGTGAGTTCCTCATCCAAAAATGCTTTTTTAACCATATCCTGGCAATCGTCAAAAACGCCATCAACTTCTAATGCGGTAATATTTTGACCAAGTGTTGTCAATTGTTTTTCTTGTATGTCACTTACTTTCCCAGACGGATAAAGAATGACCACATTAACTCCTTTAACGCCAAGAAAACCATGAGCAACAGCCCCGCCAGTATCTCCAGAAGTGGCGACCAAAACGGTAACCTCATTGGTGTTATTTTTGTTGAAATAGCCTAGGCATCTTGCCATAAAACGTGCACCAACGTCTTTAAAAGCCATGGTTGGTCCGTGAAATAATTCTAATGTTGAAATATGGTCATCGAGTTTTACAACAGGAAAATCAAATGATAATGTGTCTTCTACAATACCTTTTAAAACGTCTTCTGGAATTTCCGGACTTACAAATTGTGTAATGGCTTCATAAGCAATCTCTTTATAGGATTTGTTGTCAATATCCTCAAAAAAAGACTTAGGTAATGGTTCTATATGCTTCGGAAAATACAAGCCTCTGTCAGGCGCAAGCCCTTTGATAACGGCGTTTTCGAAATTAGTATCTGGTGCTTTTCTGTTTAAACTGTAGTAATTCATAAAATGTAGACCGATGACTGAAGACCGAAGCTTTATGCGCTTCAATTCTATCATTGGATTTTTTATTTTAAATTTTTTCTAAAAGCAATCATCATATTCATTAAAGTATGAGACTGTAAGTAAAAGGAATCAAATTTTTCAGAAGTAATGTAATTTCTTCTTTTGGCCTTAAATAAACAGGTTACAACTTCCGCAAGGGATCTTATTGAATACCCTACAAATTTATACTGTTCTGGATTAGATTGACCTATTGAGCCTTCTGAAATATTCAAAGCTATAGAATCTGATGCTCTTCTTATTTGAGATGATAAATTAAATTTTTCTTTAACTGGAAAACTTTCAGAGATTTGATCAATTTCTTCTCCAAAATCCATAGCTTTTTGCCAAATTATCAATTTCTCAAACTTGAATCTATTCATAATACTCTATTTATTTCATAATGATTTTTATTGATAAATAGTCTCGTCGTCTTTTGTTTTATATCTTCAGTCTTCAGTCTTCAGTCTTCAGTCTTCAGTCTTCAGTCTTCAGTCTTCAGTCCTCTGTCTTTTGTCAATTTTTTCTCAAAGAATCTTAATGCCTTCCGTATTGATCTTCGACACATAAACCTCAAAAGAAATTCCGGTTTCAAAATATATGTTTTTGATAGCTTTGGCGACACTTTGGGCGTTCTCATTTCCGAAGCACAAACTAAAGATCGAAGGTCCAGAGCCTGAAATCCCACAACCTAAAGCACCATGTCCTAAAGCTGATTGTCTAACGGCATCAAAATGCGGAATCAATTGGCTTCTAAAAGGCTCGACCACAACGTCTATCAAAGATTTACTTAATAACTCATAATCATTAGTATGTAACGCATGTACCAAACTGCCAACGTTCGACCATTGGGTGATGGCATCTTGTAATGCAATGTTTTTTGGAAGAATAGCCCGAGCTTCCGCAGTTTTTATTTCAATTTGTGGATGGATGATCACAGCAAATAAATCTTTTGGAGTTGGCAATTGTAAGATTTCAAGAGGCGCAACAGACTTTACCAAAGTAAATCCGCCGAAAATAGCCGGGGCAATATTATCGGCATGTTCACATTTGCTGGCTAAAGCTTCGCCTTTCATGGCAAAATTTGTCAATTGGGTCTTGTTATATGGCCTTCCAAGAAGTTCATTCATGCCAAATACACTACCAACAGCACTTGCAGCACTGCTACCAACACCGCTTCCAGGTTTAATGTTTTTATAGATTTCAAGCTCAAAGCCATGGTCTAATTGAGCGTCTTTCAAAAGTGCTAATGCCGATACTCCTGCTACATTTTTTTCGGCTTCAAAAGGCAAGTCGTAGCCTTCAATTTTAGAAATAAAAATGCCTTTTTGACTTGTTTTTCTAATCACCATCTCATCGCCAATGGTATCTAGACAAAAGCCTAACACATCAAAACCACAAGAGACATTTGCTACTGTAGCTGGGGCGAAAATTTTTATGCTATCTGTATTCACTTATTTGTTTTAAATAGTTGATGAAGATTTCCGAAGGTCATAAATCTATTTATTAAGTGTTCTAATGATATCTGCAAATAGACCAGAAGCCGTTACACCTGCGCCGGCACCAGCTCCCTTAATAATCATGGGTTGTTCTGGATAACGCTGTGTGTAAAACATAACAATGTTATCTTTTCCTTCTAGATTGTAAAAAGGATGTCCCGCTGGAATTTCCTTAAGTCCTACTTTTGCGTGATGGCCATCAAATTCGGCAACATATTTTAACTGTGAGGCATTACGCTGTGCAGAGGCAAATAGTTTTTGAAAGTGTTGCTCATCATCAATAAGTGTCTCGTAGAAATCTGATACGCTGCCACTTTCAAGATTTTGCTTGGTTAAGAAAGCATCATTTTCAATATCTTCAAGATTCATTTCTGTACCACCTTCTCGCGCTAAAATCAATATTTTACGTGCAACATCTACACCGCTCAAATCAATTCTAGGGTCTGGTTCAGTATAGCCTTCTTTTTGAGCTTGCTTTACAACATCATGAAATTTGGTGTTGGCATTAAAATTATTGAAAACAAAATTAAGACTACCCGATAGCACAGCTTGGATGGAGGTGATTTGATCTCCAGAAGCAATCAAGTTGTTAAGGGTGTCAATTACAGGAAGTCCTGCTCCCACATTGGTTTCAAACAAAAAGGGGGCGTTGTATTTTCTAGAAAGTTCCTTAAGTTCTTTATACGTATGAGAGTCACTAGAGCAGGCAATTTTATTACAGGCCACAACAGCAATACTCTGTTTAAGATAGTGCGGATATAATTTTGCTACAGCATCATTGGCCGTGATATCCACAAAAATACTGTTTCTAAGGTTGAAGCTTTTAGCGCGCTCCAAAAAACCATCTAGAGAAGCCGTTTCTCCGTCTGCTAATTGTGCTTTCCAATCCTTTAGGTGAATGCCAGAATCGTTGAGTAGCATCGTTCTACTATTAGAGAGACCAACAACTTTGATATTGATTTTAAGTTGATCTTTTAAGTAAGACTTTTGCTTTTTGATTTGTTCAATCAATCTTTCGCCCACATTACCAACGCCAGTGATATAGACATTAAGCTGTTTGGTCTGTGTTTCAAAAAAACGTTCGTGTAAGGTGTTCAGTGCTTTTTTGACATCTTTTTCAGCAATTACGGCCGAAATGTTTTTTTCTGAAGCACCTTGGGCAATGGCTCTAATATTGATATTATTTTTTCCTAATGTGCTAAACATTTTTCCGCTCACGCCCTGATGACTTTTCATGTTATCACCTACTAGGGCAATAATCGATAATTCTGTTTCAACAATTAATGGATCGATTTTGTGAAGTGAAATCTCATTCTCGAAGGTTTGATCAATGGACGATTTTGCGAGATCAGCATCATGGGCGTCAATTCCGAAGCAAATGGAATGTTCAGATGACGCTTGGGTAATAAAAATAACATTGATTTTTTCGGTAGCCAAGGTTTCAAACAATCGTTTTGAAAAGCCTGGAATCCCTACCATGCCGTTGCCTTGCAGCGTTAACAAAGCAATATTGCTAATATTGGAAATGCCCTTTACAGGGTTTGAGCTCATAACATGATCGTTAGATATTTTGGTGCCATCAGCTTGAGGCTCTAAGGTGTTTTTGATATGAATAGGTATGTTGGCATCCAATACCGGCTGTACGGTTGGTGGATATAGAACCTTGGCTCCAAAATGAGAAAGCTCCATGGCTTCTTGATATGAAAGGTGCTCTATAGGAAATGCGTGTTTTACAAGTTTAGGGTTTGTGGTGTACATGCCGCTAACATCGGTCCAAATCTCTAAACGATTTACTTTAAGAGCAGCTGCAACGATAGCTGCTGTAAAATCTGATCCGCCTCTGCCCAAAGTCGTAATTTCTCCGGATAAGGATTTTGAAATAAATCCAGGCAAAATGGTAATTTGTTGTTTTGCTTCGGAAAAGTAAGCGTTAATGTTAGTATTGGTCTGTTTGTAGAGCACTTCGGCCTTTGTGAAATTGGAGTTGGTCACAATCAAATCCTGACTATTCTTTCTTACGGCATCAACACCTCTACTTTTAAGGGTTTCGGCAATAATAAATGAGGATAGAAGCTCTCCAAAACTCACGAGTTTATCTGAAGTTTTGGGAGATAGTTCATTAATAAGAAAAATACCATCCAAAAGCTGTTTGAGCAGCTGTAATTTTGCTTCCAAATGATTCACACTGCTATTGTGTTCCGAAGACATTAACTCTGAAAGTATGTTAACGTGAACCTCCTTGATGGCATCAAATTCTAAAATATAACGTTCATCCTTGGCTTGCGCAAGTTGGCCAGCTTTTAAAAGTCGGTCGGTAATACCTCCTACCGCAGAGACCACCGCAACCAATGATTCCTCTTTTGCATAATCCTGCAAAATGCCAATCACACTATTTATGTTTTTTACAGAGCCAACAGAGGTGCCTCCAAATTTTAAGACGTTCATTATAGAGTAGTGTTTGGTGTTGTGATTGTTTATAGCATTCTGAATACTTGTCAGAAAAACCAATAGTTCTTGTAGTTTCTTTTATTGAAATAGTGGGCAAAAAAGAGTTTTGAGCACATAAAAGTGACCGATTTAATCCCATTTTACGACGCATTAAAATCCTTTATAGACCGCAATAAACCTTTCAAAAGTATTATTTTTACAGTAATAAAAAAACTTATCAAAGTATTTTGCGATTTTTTTGATTGCAGCCCCATATTCTTGTTTTTTAGGCTAATAAATCGTGAAATATTAATAATACACTAAGTCATTAAAAAGAATTACATGAAGATTTTTTCTAAAGCCCAAATTTACGAAGGGGATCAATTAACAGCAAAAAAGCAAAACATAAGTTCTACAGAGTTAATGGAACGCGCCGGAACGCAAATCTTCAATTGGTTGCATGTGAGAATGCAAGGCGCTCAAGTGCCCATACATGTGTTTTGCGGCATAGGAAATAATGGAGGTGATGGCTTGGTTGTTGCTAGGCATTTAAATACACATGGCTATAATGTACACACTTACGTTGTTAATTATAGTGACAAGCGCTCCAAGGATTTTTTAGTGAATTATGATCGCATCAAGGACACCACTAAAAAATGGCCTCATATGCTGAATGCCGATTCTGACCTCCCAGATATTGGCAAGGATGATATCATTGTAGATGCTGTTTTCGGAATTGGTTTAAATAGGCCAGCCGACACCTGGGTTAAAAATCTTTTTCAACATTTTAAAAAAAGCGAGGCTTTTACTTTGGCTATTGATATGCCATCTGGCGTTTATACAGATAAAACACCAGAACAAGAAGAAGGTGTTGTTTGGGCCAATTATACTCTAAGTTTTCAAGCTCCTAAGCTGGTATTTTTTCTTCCAGAAACTGCAAAATTTTCAGGACAATGGGAAGTTTTAGATATTGGAATTGACCGTGACTATTTGATGGCCACAGAAACCGAGGTAGAGCTTATTGGTAAAAATGAGGTGTTACCTCTTTACCAACCAAGAGAAAAGTTTTCTCATAAGGGTACTTATGGGCATAGTTTGATAATAGGGGGTAGCTACGGAAAAATTGGAGCTGCTTTATTATCTTCTAAAAGTGCTTTGGCAATTGGTGCAGGTTTGGTCACTGCTTATGTACCTAAATGCGGCTATCAGATTATACAGACCGCGTTTCCTGAGGCAATGGTCTTAACTGATACGGCTGAAAATGAAATTTCAAACATTCAATTTGATATTGAGCCTACGGTTATAGGCTTAGGGACAGGTATGGGAACTTCAGAGGTAACAGCTCATGCATTAGAAGGCTTTTTAAAATCGAATAAAATACCATTAGTCGCGGATGCCGATGGCCTAAACATCATCTCTAAAAATGCGCCATTTTTAAAATTATTACCATCCAAAACCGTAATAACGCCACATCCAAAGGAGTTAGAACGACTTATTGGCAAATGGAAAGATGATTTTGATAAACTCAAAAAAGCAAAGGCTTTTTCCTCAAAACATGATTTGGTAATTGTGCTTAAAGGCGCAAATACAATAACAGTTTATAAAGACAAATGCTATGTCAATACCACAGGAAACCCTGGTATGGCAACAGCAGGTTCGGGAGATGTTTTAACGGGAGTAATCACTGGTCTTATTTCTCAAGGTTATAAGCCTTTGTCTGCAGCAATTTTTGGGGTGTATCTTCATGGCAAATCTGCAGATTTAGCCATTGAAGACTTGGGCTATCAAAGCCTAACTGCTTCTCATATTATAAAGAGTTTAGGGACAGCTTATCTTGATTTGTTTGCCCAACCAGAAGGCCCTCAAGTGGAAGAGGCAGAAGCAGAGGGCAAAAAATAAATCATAAAAAAAAAGCGCCACCTTTATGAGGTAGCGCTTTTTTTAATAGTCTTGTGATTTACATCTGTACTTTTGAATTGGAATCTGTTGTCTCTGAAGACATTCCCAATTGCGTTTCAAGCATTGCAGTCAATTTTGGGTCAGATGGTCTAGGCGCATCTGCATTAACAATATTTCCTTGAGGATCAATTAATAAAAACCTAGGGATACTGTTGATGGCATAGTCCTGGATAAATTTTGATTGCCAGTCATTGTCAGCAAAAATTTGCATACCGCCTAACTCCATATCATTTACCATTGCTACCCATTTGTCATGGTCTGCAGCTCTGTCAATAGATGTGCTTACAAACTCAATGTTTTCGTTGTGAAATTTACCTTCAACTTCTTTTAAGAACGGGATTTCACGTTTACATGGTCCGCACCATGTTGCCCAAACGTCAATGTAAACATATTTTCCTTTAAGATCATCAAGAGATGTAGTGCCACCTTTATGGTTCTCATAGTTTACAAATTTTGGAGAAGGCATGCCTTTAACCAAATTTTTGTTTTTTTCATAAGTTTCGGTTAAACTCTTCTTAACGTCTTCATCATTGGTGTTGCTTACAAACAGATTGTATATCTCCTCCATGTTTTCATTTCCTGGAGAGACCAAAAAGCCTCCTAAATAACTTATCACATCTGTTTTTAAAGCAGGGATCTTAATTTCTTTAATAGCGCTTAAATCTTCCGTAGTTATAGATGAAATATCGTCTCCAATAGTTTCAAACATATCGTCCATTGTTGCTTTAAAGGCCATTTGCTTATAACTTTGCGAGTTTCTGTAGGCTTTCGCATCATCGTAGGTCATAGACTTCAGTTCTTCAGGAAAAAATTCAGAAGATACCTCAAAACCTTGTTTTTTTGCATAATACGCATGGCTTTGCTCATAGGATTGTAACATGGCATACTGATCATAGACCAAATTTTGCTTTTCTGTTAACAAGAAATCCTTATCAGCTTCTTCGAGCGCTTCTAAAGCGGTTTGATTTGTTTTTTTGATGTCATCCACCTTAGCCTTATAAGAAGACTCATCGAGTGAGTAAAATTCTACTGAGTTAGCCATGACAGATTGGTTATCTCTTGTTTTTTGAGCTAAATAATTGTTTTCTGCGGCGCCAGTACCGGAGTACATCACACTTTCATCAAACTTCATAGCGTCAATCAATACATTGATACTGTCACCTTTGCTTAGATACATTGGTGTAAATTCTCGACCTATAGATAACGCATAAAATCCATTTTCAGGAATTCTTAGGGTATCTGTAAAAGTGCCATCTGCATTAATATTTATCTCAGTCTCATAATCACCAGCGGCCAACTTGGCCTTTTGGGCCTTAGTGTTTTCAATTTTTCCAGTTAATAAAGCGTAATCTACGTTCGCTTCTTTTTCACAAGCCAATATAGATAGCGCTGTAAACGCAATAAGTAATCGTTTCATGTTTTAAATTTTAATTCGCCCAAAAATAGAGTATTAGTAGATTGAATAAGAAAATTTAATAATTATTAACATTTCTTGGTTAGTAGTTAGGTATTACTCAAATTTGAACAGTAAATAGAACACATGAAAGACATACATTATATATCCTCTGAAAGATTGGAAATTTCTACTATAAGAGATATTATTTTTTTTGACCGTAAGGTGGAGCTCTCAGAAGAATCCGTTGAAAAGATTTTAAAATGTAGAGCTTATTTAGATGAAAAAATAAATACTGGGGAAACCGCAATTTATGGTATAAACACAGGGTTTGGCTCATTGTATAATGTAAAAATATCTAAGGATAAACTTGTGAAATTACAAGAAAACTTAGTGATGTCCCATGCCTGCGGTATTGGTGAGAATGTTCCAAAACCGATTGTAAAATTGATGTTGTTTCTTAAAATACAATCGTTAAGTTATGGACATAGCGGTGTGCAATTAGAGACGGTACAACGCCTTGTTGATTTTTATAATAATGATATTTTACCTGTAGTTTATACTCAGGGATCTCTGGGAGCATCTGGAGATTTGGCGCCTCTTGCGCATTTAGCGCTTCCTTTATTGGGTAAAGGGGAAGTTAATTATGATGGCAAGATATGTGCTACTGCAGAAGTTATGGATGCTTTTGGCTGGTCGCCCATTGTATTAAAATCAAAAGAAGGACTAGCATTGCTTAATGGCACTCAGTTTATGAGTGCTTATGGAATACATCTACTTTTAGAGTCTTATAAATTATCTTATTTGGCAGATTTGATAGGAAGTATTTCTTTGGAAGCTTTTGATGGGCGCATTGAACCTTTTAATGCTTTGGTGCATTTGGTAAGGCCACATAAGGGGCAATTAAAAACAGCAGAGCGAATTAGGGGGTTTTTAGAAGGAAGTGAACTGATTGTTCAGACCAAGGCACATGTACAAGATCCTTATTCTTTTAGATGCATGCCTCAAGTACACGGTGCCACAAAAGATACGCTTGAGTTTGTTAAAAAAACGTTTCTTACAGAGATTAATGCGGTAACAGACAACCCGAATATTTTTGTAGGTGACGATGAAATTATTTCTGGAGGAAATTTTCATGGGCAGCCACTAGCTCTTGCGCTTGACTATCTTAAAATAGCCATGGCTGAACTTGGGAATATTTCTGAGCGCAGAACGTATCAATTAGTATCAGGGTTACGGGGACTACCTATGTTTCTTGTTGATAATCCTGGGCTAAATTCTGGGTTTATGATTCCGCAATATACTGCTGCTAGTATTGTAAGTGCTAACAAACAGTTGGCAAGCCCTGCGAGTATAGATAGTATTGTTTCTAGTAACGGTCAAGAAGACCATGTGAGCATGGGGGCTAATGCCGCAGTACAAGCGTACACTTTGGTTGAAAATGTAAAGCGCATTTTAGCTATAGAACTCTTAAACGGTTCTCAAGCTCTGTTTTTTAGGGGGGCTTTGCGCTCTTCGGAAATGATTGAGGGATTTTTAAAGGCATATCGCAGCCAAATAGGTTTTGTAAAGGAAGATGAGATTTTACATGACTTAATGCAGAACTCAATAAAATTTATCACGGAGTTATCAGTTGAAAACGAATTGATTTTTGATTAAAAAATCATACTGCCAAAGAATCGGCCCATTCTTTCGCTTCGTCCAAATGATCAAAAACCTCAAAAGGTTTATTTAGAAATAATTTTTCAATCATGGCATTGGATTTAGCCATATAATTTGAAGAAACCACACAAAAGCCGAGTAGATTCTTTATTTGTGATACCGATTTATAAACATTTGGATCAACTCCGTATGAGTTGATGCGATGTGTGATGTAAACAAAAGGATTGCCTTTAAAATAATCTTGAGCAACAGCTTCAAGAATATCGCTTTTTTCAATATCAATCATTTGCCCTTCATCAACTATCACAATCATGTAGCCATTTTCGATATGGACTTTGCAGAATTCTAGTTTTAAAATTTCAGCCATGGATTAAATATAGCTATTGTTCTTGAAATAAAAAACGTATGCTTCTTTTTTATGAAAGCATACGTTTTTTTAATAAAAAGTGAACTTATGATTATTCAGGTTTGGCTTTTTCCTCAGCCTTCTGAATGTTAATGGTTAACTCATTTTTTTCGGCATCTAGATCCATTAAAATACTATCGCCTTCATGTAATTGAGAATTAATGATTTCTTCAGCAAGTGTGTCTTCAACGTACTTTTGAATAGCACGCTTTAACGGTCTTGCTCCGTATTGCTTGTCAAATCCTTTTTCAGCAATGTAGCCTTTTGCGACATCGGTAAGTACAAGCTCATAACCTAAATCTTTAATTCTAATGATTAAGTGCTGTAACTCAATATCAATAATTTTATTAATATCCTCTTTTTCAAGAGCGTTAAACACCATCACGTCATCAATTCTGTTTAAGAATTCTGGAGCAAATGCTTTTTTAAGTGCGTTCTCGATAACACTTCTCGTATTGTCATCGGCCTGTGCAATTTTAGCAGCAGTTCCAAAACCAACACCTTGACCAAAGTCTTTTAGTTTTCTGGCCCCAATGTTAGAAGTCATAATGATAATGGTATTTCTAAAATCGATTTTTCTACCTAAACTATCGGTCAAATAACCATCATCCAGTACTTGCAATAGCATATTAAATACATCTGGATGTGCTTTTTCTATCTCATCAAGTAGAATAACAGCATAAGGCTTACGTCTTACTTTCTCTGTAAGCTGACCACCTTCTTCATAACCAACGTATCCCGGAGGTGCACCAACTAATCTTGAGATGGCAAATTTCTCCATGTATTCACTCATGTCAATTCTAACAAGCGCATCTTCACTGTCAAATAATTCTCTAGCCAAAACTTTGGCAAGTTGAGTTTTACCAACACCTGTTTGACCTAAAAAGATAAAGGAACCAATGGGTTTGTTAGGATCTTTTAATCCCGCTCTATTCCGTTGGATCGCTTTAACAACTTTAGCTACAGCGTCATCTTGGCCAATAACTTTGCCTTTGATGAGCTCAGGTAATTTTGCCAGCTTGTTGCTTTCGGTTTGAGCAATTCTGTTTACAGGAATACCAGTCATCATAGAAACGACATCAGCCACGTTGTCATCTGTAACTATTTCGCGATGCTGTTTGGTTTCTTCTTCCCATTTTTCTTGGGCAATGGCCAAATCTTTTTCCAGTTGTTTTTCGTCATCTCTTAACTTCGCAGCCTCTTCGTATTTTTGTTTTTTGACTACGGTATTCTTGGTTTCCTTAACCTCTTCTAGTTTCTTTTCGAGCTCTAGAATTTGTTTAGGAACTTCGATATTGGTGATATGAACACGAGAACCAGCTTCATCTAGCGCATCAATGGCCTTGTCTGGTAAAAATCGCTCTGTCATATATCTGTTGGTCAACTTCACACAAGCTTCAATAGCTTCTGGCGTGTAATCAACATTATGATGTTCTTCATATTTACCTTTAATGTTGTTTAAGATTTCTATAGTTTGCTCAACCGTGGTTGGCTCTACAATCACTTTTTGAAAACGTCGCTCTAAGGCGCCATCTTTCTCGATGTATTGTCTATATTCATCTAAAGTTGTAGCGCCTATACATTGTATTTCACCTCTTGCTAAAGCGGGTTTAAACATGTTTGAAGCATCTAAGCTACCGGTGGCACCGCCAGCTCCAACTATGGTATGAATTTCATCAATGAACAAAATGATGTCATCATTTTTTTCTAGTTCGTTCATGACGGCTTTCATACGTTCCTCAAACTGACCTCGGTATTTTGTACCGGCAACTAAGCTCGCCAAATCTAAGGTCACCACGCGCTTATTGAATAAAATACGTGACACCTTTCTCTTTACGATACGAAGTGCAAGACCTTCGGCAATGGCCGATTTACCTACACCAGGTTCTCCGATTAATAAAGGATTGTTCTTTTTTCTTCGACTTAAAATTTGTGAAACTCTCTGTATTTCTTCCTCTCTACCCACAACAGGGTCTAGTTTTCCATCTTCGGCCATAACTGTTAGGTCTCTACCAAAGTTGTCTAATACAGGTGTTTTTGATTTTTTGTTCGATTTAGTAGAAGATTGGCCAAACGGATTTTGTTTCGCATCTCCACCATCATCGCCATCATCTTCTGAAAAAGATTCGGCTTTTGGAATTTCTAAATAGTCGTCATCATTTGTGATCATAGACTTGAATTGTTCTTTAACATTGTCATAATCCACTTTCAACTTATTGAGCAGTTTAGTAGTGGGATCATTTTCGTTTCTTAGTATGCACAATAAAAGATGTGCTGTATTAATAGACGTGCTTTGAAACAGTTTGGCCTCTAAAAAGGTTGTTTTAAGAGCACGTTCTGCTTGTCTTGTAAGGTGCAGGTTCTTTTTTTCGTTTGAAGACACCGTAATGTTTGAGTTAGCAGGGCTTAAGATTTCTACTTTGCGCCTTAAATGATTGAGATCAATCTCAAGCGCAGATAAGATATCTATTGCTTTACCATTGCCATCACGAAGTAGCCCGAGCATTAAATGTTCAGTACCTATAAAGTCGTGACCTAATCGTAAGGCCTCTTCCTTGCTAAATGCTATTACGTCCTTAACTCTTGGGGAAAAATTATCATCCATAGTAATTTCTTTCTGCATTAAAAATAATAAAATCTACCAAATAAAGGCAAAAACTATACCTTAATTGCGATGTACCTTAGCAAGGGATGAAAAATCAGGGCGAATTCAAAGTTTTTGACAAACTACTTATTAAAAAAACCTCAAATTGTTGTTAATAAAAACTTCTGAAAAACGACCTTCTAAAGACCTGAAAACTGCCCAAATTACTTATCTTAGCACGATTTGAAAACTTACAAAAGTCTAATTAAAACATATATATGGAAGAGGGAGAGAAATTGATTCCTATTAACATTGAAGATGAAATGAAATCGGCTTACATTGATTATTCAATGTCAGTCATTGTGTCACGTGCGTTGCCAGACGTAAGAGATGGTTTAAAACCAGTGCATAGAAGGGTTTTGTTTGGAATGCACGAATTAGGAGTTAGGTCTAATACCGCCCATAAAAAGTCGGCCAGAATTGTTGGTGAAGTACTGGGTAAATATCACCCACACGGTGATACCTCTGTGTACGATGCTATGGTTCGTATGGCTCAAGAATGGAGTTTGCGTTACATGTTAGTCGATGGCCAAGGAAACTTTGGTTCTATTGATGGAGATAGCCCTGCAGCCATGCGTTATACGGAAGCTCGTATGAGAAAGATTTCCGAAGAGATGTTAGCAGATATCGATAAGGAAACGGTTGATCTTCAGCTTAACTTTGATGATACCTTAAAAGAGCCTACGGTGCTTCCTACGAGAATACCAGGTCTTTTGGTTAACGGTGCTTCAGGGATAGCCGTTGGTATGGCTACCAATATGCCACCTCATAATTTAGCAGAAGTGGTTGATGGTACCATTGCCTACATTGAAAACAATGATATAGAGATTGATGAGCTTATTCAGCACGTAAAAGCTCCAGATTTCCCAACAGGAGGGATCATTTATGGGTATGACGGTGTAAGAGAAGCTTTTAAAACAGGCCGCGGACGTGTGGTGATGAGAGGTAAAGCTCGCATAGAAGAAGTTCAAGGCCGTGAGTGCATCATTGTTACTGAAATACCTTACCAAGTCAACAAAGCAGACATGATTAAAAAGACTGCGGATTTGGTTAATGATAAAAAAATTGAGGGCATCTCTTTAATCAGGGATGAATCTGATAGAAACGGAATGCGCATTGTATACGTGCTTAAACGTGATGCCATACCGAACATCGTTATAAATATGCTGTATAAATACACAGCATTGCAGTCTTCTTTTAGCGTTAATAATATTGCATTGGTAAAAGGGCGCCCACAGCTATTGAATCTAAAAGATATGATTCATTACTTCGTGGAGCACAGACATGAAGTTGTTGTTAGACGAACCACTTATGAATTGCGTAAGGCAGAAGAGCGTGCTCATATTCTTGAAGGTCTTATTATTGCTTCAGACAATATTGATGAGGTCATTGCCTTGATTAGAGCATCTTCTAATGCTGATGAAGCACGCGAAAAATTGATAGAGCGTTTTGAGCTTTCAGAAATTCAGGCCAAGGCTATAGTCGAAATGAGATTGCGTCAGCTTACAGGTTTGGAGCAAGACAAACTTCGAACTGAGTATGATGAATTGATGAAGACCATCGAAGATCTTAAGGATATTCTTGCCAATAAGGATCGTAGAATGGAGATCATCAAAGAAGAACTTGCTGTTATCAAAGAGAAATACGGTGATGAGCGTCGTTCTGTAATTGAGTATGCTGGTGGCGATTTGAGTATCGAAGACATGATTCCAGATGAGCAAGTAGTCATTACTATCTCCCACGCTGGATATATTAAAAGAACGTCATTAACTGAATATAAAACTCAAAATAGAGGAGGCGTAGGGCAAAAAGCCTCTACTACTCGAAATGAGGATTTCTTAGAATATTTATTTGTTGGTACCAATCACCAATACATGTTGTTCTTTACCCAAAAAGGGAAATGTTTTTGGATGCGAGTGTATGAAATTCCTGAAGGAAGTAAAACTTCTAAAGGAAGAGCTATTCAGAACTTGATCAACATTGAGCAAGATGATAGAGTTAAAGCTTTTATATGTACACAAGACCTTAAGGACGAAGATTACATCAACAGTCATTATGTCATTATGGCCACCAAAAAAGGTCAAGTTAAAAAGACCTCTTTAGAGCAATACTCACGTCCTAGAACTAATGGTATTAATGCTATTACTATTAAGGATGATGATGAACTTTTAGAAGCTAAACTCACAACTGGAAATAGCCAAGTGATGCTGGCCTTAAAATCTGGTAAAGCCATTCGTTTTGAAGAAGCCAAAACGAGACCTATGGGCAGAAATGCATCTGGGGTTAGAGGTATTCGATTAGCGAATGACAAGGATGAGGTTGTTGGTATGATCGCTATTGAAAACTCTCAAGAAGAATCGGTTCTGGTTGTTTCTGAAAAAGGCTACGGTAAACGAAGTTACATCGATGATCCAGAAGATGGAGAAGCGGTATACAGGATTACAAACCGTGGTGGTAAAGGTGTTAAAACCATATCCATTACAGAGAAAACTGGACACCTTGTAACCATTAAGAGCGTTACTGATGATGATGATTTGATGATTATTAATAGATCAGGAATTGCAATTAGAATGTCTCTTGAAAACTTAAGGATTATGGGACGCGCAACTCAAGGTGTGAAATTGATCAATTTGAGAGAAGGCGACTCTATTGCTGCGGTGGCCAAGGTCATGAAGGAAGAAGAGGAAGATATTGAATTGGATGAGGTGAACCTAAACCCTGACATCATCACAGATGATAGTGAGGATGGCACAACTATTGATAATTCAGAAGAAGAATAATTAATTAAAACAGATAACACTAAAAATTAACTCGTAATGAAAACAAGAATTATAGTTGCCTCAGCACTTTTGGTTAGTATAGTTTCCTTTGGACAAAAAAGAGAACTAAGAGATGCTGAAAAGGCCATAAAATCTGGAAATTTTGCCGATGCAAAATCTTCAATCGCTTCTGCCGAATCTTTAATAAGTAATGAAGATGAAAAGATGAGAGCAGAATTTTACTTTCTTAAAGGCCAAGCGTTATATGCAAATGGCACTGGAACCAATGAAGACATTGACAAGGCCATTGAAAGTTTTGAGATGGCAGAAAGTATTGAAGAGGAGTCTGGAAAAAAGAAATATACAGACGATATTGAAGAAGTGAAAACTAAAATGTTAAATAATTTTTTAACAAAGGCTAATGCAGCCCTTCAAAGTAAAGATTACATCAAATCCTCCCAAGGATTTGATAAGGCTTATAGAATGTCCCCAAAAGACACATTATATCTTTATTATGCAGCGTCTACAGCTGTAACTGCTCAAGATTATGATTCTTCTCTTAAATTCTATGAAGAGCTTAGAGATTTAGGCTTTACTGGAGAGGGAATGGAGTACTATGCGACCAGTAAAGAAACTGGAGAAGAAGAGAACTTTGATAATAAAACTATAAGAGATCTGTCTGTTAGACAAGGCACTCATATAGCTCCAAAAGATAGAAAAACAGAATCTAAATCTGCAGAGGTGGTCAAGAACATTGCTTTGATTCATTTAAGCAATGGGGATAATGCTAAAGCAGCAGCTGCTATGAAAGATGCAAGAGAGCAAAATCCTGATGATTTGGGACTGTTAATTTCTGAGGCTAACGTTCAGCTTAAAATGGGAAATAAAAAACGTTTTAAAGAGCTTATGGAAGAAGCTACCTCTAAAGATCCTAAAAATGCAGAGTTACAATATAACTTAGGGGTTATTGCTGCGGAAGCAGGCGAAAATGAAGCGGCTAAATCTTATTATGAAAAAGCTATTGAACTCGATCCTTCTTATGCTGACGCTTACGTGAATATGTCTGTACTGATATTAGGTCAAGAGAGCGAGATTGTTGAAGAGATGAACTCTCTAGGAACATCGTCTAAAGATAATGCGCGTTATGATGAGTTAAGATCACAACGAGTTAAAATCTATAAATCTGCAATTCCTTATTTAGAGACTGCTTTGAAATTAAAGCCACAAAATATTCAAGCTGCTAAAACACTTATGAATATTTACAGCGTAACCTCTGAAACTGAAAAGTTCAAGGCCATGAAAGCTAAAGTAGCTGAAATGGAAGCTGGAAATTAAGTTTCAGTAAAATTGATGTATAAAAAAGAGCGATCTGTGTAAACAAATCGCTCTTTTTATTTTGCTTTATTCTTAATAAAGATATTGATGCGATTTAGGATTAATTTAAGCCTAGATCTTAGCTTTAAACGATTTTTTTTATGACTCTTAGTTTATGAGTATGTTTGTTTTTTTCAGCATTGTAAATGCCTGAATGGTCCAATCTGTCAATTCTTACTTTTCCATGAGCATGAATGATGTAATTATTTTCCATGATGATGCCTACATGAATGATATCACCTTCAGCATTGTCAAAAAAGGCGAGATCTCCTGGCTCACTTTCCTCTATAAAACTCAAGGCTTGTCCTTGCATGGCTTGTTGCGACGCATCACGTTTCAGTAGATAACCATTTAGCAAATAAACCATTTGAGTAAATCCAGAACAATCAATACCAAAAGGTGTCTTTCCGCCCCAGAGATAGGGTGCGTTCAAATATAAAAAAGCCGTATTTAAGAGACTGTCTTTTCCTTGTTGAGATGAAATCGTCTTTCCATCAAACTTGTGCTGCAGTAAATTAACACCATTTAAAACGGCCCCCATAGGCACCGTATGTAAATTTTGTTCTTCGTCATGAACAAACTCAATGAGATCCTTGCTTAAAACAGGGACCTGATCATTCAATTCCTGATAATCTGACTCTGAAATCTCTTGATATTGCTTATTATCTATCCAACCTTCATAAGTATCGAAAGCCAATCGAATTTTACTCCAAGATTTACGCTGTTCTAAAACCTTAAAAAATTCACCATAGAGTACTTGTGAAACCAATTCACTTTTATCAGATGGCTCTGCTCTTAAGGGAACAATACTTAGGTTGCAAATGGCGTAAAGCATCAACAGGAGGATATATCAATTACGTTCTATAACTATTGCCGAAGCTCCACCACCGCCATTACAAATAGCTGCTGCTCCTATTTTGGCATCATTTTGTTTAAGTACACTGAGCAAAGTAATTAATATTCTTACTCCAGAACACCCTAAAGGATGGCCTAATGAAACAGCACCACCATTTACATTGACGTTTTTATCTGTAAGTCCTAGAATTTTCATGTTTGCTAGCCCAACTACAGAAAAGGCCTCATTAAACTCAAAAAAGTCAACGTCTTTTACACTGAGTCCAGCTTTATCTAAAGCCTTGGGAAGTGCTTTGGCTGGAGCAGTTGTAAACCACTTAGGTTCTTGTGCAGCATCAGCAAAACTCCTAATTGTAGCTAAAGGTTTTAAACCGAGTTCTTCAGCTTTTTCGCGACTCATCAAAACAACAGCGCCAGCACCATCGTTTATAGTAGAAGCGTTAGCAGCAGTAACCGTTCCATCCTTAGAGAAAGCGGGTCTTAATGCCGGTATTTTTTCTAATTTGACGTTGGTATATTCTTCATCTTCGGAAACCATTATGGCGTCTCCACGACGTTGAGGCACTTCTACAGGTACAACTTCATCATCAAATTTACCATCGCTCCATGCTTTTGCAGAACGTTGATAGGATTGAATGGCAAAATGATCTTGATCTTCACGTGAAAATTCATATTCCGAAGCACATAAATCGGCACAAACCCCCATAGCATTGTTGTCATATGCATCAACCAACCCGTCTTTTTGCATACCATCTTCTAGGGTGGCGGGTCCAAATTTGGTTCCTGTACGGGCGTGGTAATAATGCGGAATCAAGCTCATGTTCTCCATGCCTCCTGCAACTACAATATCTGTATCTCCTAAAGCTATAGATTGTGCAGCTTGCATTACGGCTTTCATACCAGAGGCACAAACTTTATTAACTGTTGAGCATGGTACTGTATCTGGTATTCCAGCATAAATGGCTGCTTGTCTTGCAGGTGCTTGTCCAGCTCCAGCTTGTACAACATGACCCATTATAACTTCTTCAACCAATTCTGGTTTGAGGTTTATTTTATCTAAGGCGCCTTTTATGGCAGTTGCTCCCAAACGAGGGGCTGCAACGGTTGATAGTTTTCCTAAAAAACTTCCGATAGGCGTTCTTGCCGCCGACACGATTACTACATCTCTACTCATGATTTGCTGTAATTTTAATTTTTACAAAACTACTCATTTTTAAATGAATTTTTGGCATCATATCAATAACATCAAAACCTAATACCATTATATTTTCTTACTTTTGAAATTGTCTGTAAATCACATCTTTTAAACATTAAGGTTTATGGAGAGACATAGTATCTATGAAGGATCTGGTAAATAAGTGGTATAAGAACCACGCGCTTTTGTATAAGATATTGTTGTTTTTAAGTACAACATTTCTTATCGTATATCTATTTCCGAAGAGCGGTAGGTTTAAGTATAATTTTGATAAGGGCAAACCTTGGCAATCAGAGAATTTATTGGCGCCTTTTAATTTTGCCATTAAAAAGTCTGCTGAAGAAATTCAAAATGAGCAAGTAGAGGCATCCAAGATCAGTCCTATTTATTTTGATATTCTAGAATCTGTTGAAGAAAGTGTGTATGCCAATTATGAGCGACAGTTTAAAGCGGCTTTTCCAGATAGTGTAAAACGATCGAATCCGAGATTATATAAAGTTGGGCAATCTGCTCTTGACGAGGTCTATGAGTTTGGTTTACTTGATGAGGGTTATGAATATGTGGAAGACAAAGAAGTCATTTTGCTCAAAGGACAAACCCAAAGCACAAGGGCTTTGTTTTCTGATTTAACTGCTATTAATGAGTTTAAAAGCATCATTGAAAAGAAGCTTGAAGATGAAGGTTATGGTACTTTTAAAACAGCTTTTGTATCGCTGTTTTTTGATATTGTAAAGCCAGATTTAACCTTAAATAAATCACTTACCCAAAATGCTCTAGCCGAAAAACTAGATGCTATTTCTAAGGTTAGAGGGAGCATCGAAAAAGGAACGCTCATTATTTCAAAAGGTGAGATTGTTGAGGGTAATAAATATGACATCTTGAAATCGTTAGAGGCGGAGTATGAATCTCAAATTTGGAGCGCCTCAGATTATAATTTGGTCATATTTGCCTATGCTTTGTTAGTGTCTTTAGCATTGTTAATGCTGCTGTTATTCCTTCGGAAATATAGAATTGAAGTCTTTTTGGATAACACCAAAGTGACCTTTATTTTCTTCAATATCCTTTTGATGATTTTATTGACGACTTTAATTGTCAATTATGATTCAAAGTATGTGTATGTGGTTCCGCTATGTATTTTGCCCTTGGTGTTGAAAGCCTTTTTTGACGCACGCTTAGGTTTATTTGCCCATGTGTTGACCGTATTGTTATTAGGATTTATTGTGCCTAACAATAATGAGTACGTCTTTCTTCAGATTATTGCCGGTATTGTGACGATTCTAACGGTTTCAGAATTATATAAACGCGCAAATCTATTTATTTCTGTAGGTCAAATTACATTGATTTATATGATTGCCTATTTTGCCTTTTTTGTAATCCATGAAGGCAGTATTGCTAATATGGATCTGGCTACATTCGGTTTATTTATCATTTGTGGTTTGGCAACGTTATTTGTACAGCCTCTCATATATATTTATGAAAAACTCTTTGGGTTGGTTTCAGATGTTTCGCTTTTAGAGCTATCAGACACCAATACCAAACTCTTAAAAGAACTTTCTAATAAAGCGCCAGGGACATTTCACCACTCGTTAAATGTGGCAAATTTAGCAGAAGCTTCAGCGAACGAAATTGGAGCCAACGCCATGTTGATAAGAGTAGGAGCTCTGTATCATGATATTGGTAAAATGAAGAATCCAACTTTTTTTACCGAAAATCAAGCCACAGGTCTAAATCCTCATGATGAGTTATCCACTAGAGAAAGTGCAAAGATCATTATTGATCATGTGTTGGATGGGATTGAAATAGCAAAGAAAAATAACCTACCAGACCGTGTGATCGATTTTATTAGAACCCATCATGGCACAAGTTTGGTGTATTATTTTTATATGAAGGAAAAAGGACTAGATGAAACCGTTGAAGAGGATGACTTCAGATACCCGGGGCCAAAGCCCTTTAGCAAGGAAACAGCCATTCTAATGATGTGTGATAGCGTAGAGGCAGCCTCAAAAAGTTTAAAAGAGCCATCGTCTATAAAAATAGATAAGTTTGTGGAGAGCATTATAGCAAAACAGATGGATGATGGGCAGTTTCTTAATGCCAACATCACTTTTAAGGAGATTCAAGCCATAAAGAAAATCTTAAAGACGAAGCTTGCCAATATCTTTCATTTGCGCATTGAATACCCTGAATAATTTTCATTAAAAAAAGTATTAAAAATAGTTGTTATGTTAATGATGATATCTTACATTTGCATCCGCATTTGAAGAGAATGCTAAGTTCATATACAATTGGAGAGGTGCCTGAGTGGCCGAAAGGAGCGGTTTGCTAAATCGTCGTACCTAGAAATAGGTACCCAGGGTTCGAATCCCTGTCTCTCCGCAAAGTTCTCATTTTTTAAATAAAGATAACCAATTCGGGGTGTAGCGTAGCCCGGTTATCGCGCCGCGTTTGGGACGCGGAGGTCGCAGGTTCGAATCCTGCCACCCCGACACAATTAGGTGGTTATAACGGTGTTATAATGATCGAAAAAATAGCAAATTCTTCTTGATAAGAATGCTAAAGATAAAGCCACTTTTTTAGTGGCTTTTTTGTTACTTTTAATTAGAAAATAATACGGGATGTGGCGCAGTCCGGTTAGCGTACACGGCTGGGGGCCGTGTGGTCGCAGGTTCAAATCCTGTCATCCCGACAATTTTTTAAATGACTTCGCTTGAGGCTTGTTTATCCATAGCTTCTTAGCTTTTGTGAAATCTTAGGCTAGTCTTTTTTAGAGCCTTCATGCTTGTACTAAAGACATTTTTACTCCAGAAAAGACATCTAGTTTCTATATTTAATGCTGAATCGTTTTAAGAGTGTCTATACAAGACCTTCTAAAAGGTAGTGATTTGTTCCTCGTCAACTCTCTTGACGAATAAGATCATTCAAATCAAACACGACATCCGTTGAGCACAGCGGATCCTAGATAATACTCTATATGCTTTTTGTAATTATAGATCACTTTCAAGAAGTGTCCTGTAAGTGCTTCTACGATTATATTTCATTCCTGTTCATACTCATCTTATCCAAGCTTAAAAACCACAAAAAGGAAATATTCTACTTAAAATCAAAATGTAAGATCTTCATGAGATTTTGTCCTAATTGATCAATAAGAGTGCATAGCTATTAGCCGAAACTTCACTTCACTTCACTTCACTAAAATTTTCAAGTATTGAGTACAAAGGAAATTTATTTAAGACAACCGATTGCTTATATTAAGTGTATTTATTACATTTGTTTTTGTGCTTTTCATAGTTATTATGATTAAATGTCAATACACCTTTTTTAGTCGTAATAACGCGTTTGTATACAATCTTTAAATGATCAGGATAGTTGTTTTATCTCTAACTTGATTTTCATTACGTTTTCAATGTAATTTGAGTCGGTTTCAGATTTTGAAGTGAAATTATAACTTATCTTAAAAGTGTTCTAATTACACTTATTTTTATTGATTGTTATTATTAAATAGAGTATACGTATCAATGGCTAAATTCGCATGTGTTTTTATTTGTTTAATTTCCGTTATTCAGGCTTTCTGCCAAGATAGCAAGGAATTAAAACTGTGGTACAATAAGCCTTCTGGAACGGTTTGGGAAAATGCCCTCCCCATTGGGAATGGATTTCAGGCAGCCATGGTCTATGGTAATGTTGAAAAGGAAATCTTTCAATTGAATGAGCATACAGTGTGGAGCGGAAGCCCAAATCGGAATGACAATCCTAATGCTTTGGCAGCTATGCCAGAAGTGAGACAGCTGATTTTTGACGGCCAATACCAAGCGGCTGAAAATTTAGCCAATGAAAAAATAATCACAAAAAAGTCTCACGGCCAAAAGTTTCAACCCGTTGGGAGTTTGGAATTGACGTTTAATGGTCATACTGACTATTCTGATTATTACCGAGAACTAGATATTGAAAAAGCTATTACCAAAACGAGCTATAAGCTTGATGGCGTCACCTATACCCGCGAAGCGTTCACATCCTTTGCTGATAGGGTAATGGCTATAAGGCTTTCAGCGGATACTCCAAACAAGATATCATTTTCGACGGTATTTACTAGCCAGCATAATAAACAAGAGATTAAAGTTAATGGAGATAATGAACTTTCACTTTGGGGAACGACTAGTGACCATGAAGGCGTTGAAGGGAAGGTCGAATTTAACGCTCTTGCCAAAATAAAAATAGATGGCGGAAGCCTAAAACAAAAGGACAACTCGGTTGCTATTGAAAAAGCCAATTCTGTTATAATATTTGTTTCCATTGCCTCCAACTTCAACAATTACAATGACTTGAGTGGCGACGAAGAGATGCGTGCAAAAGAGTATTTGGACAAAGCCTTCAACAAGGATTTTGAAACACTTAAATCTGAACACATCTCTGCCTATCAAAAATACTTTTACCGAGTGCAACTTGATTTAGGTTCTACCGAAGCGAGCAAATTTCCAACGGATGAACGACTTAAGAACTTTAAGGATGTTTCAGACCCTTCGTTTTTGACTCTTTATTACCAATACGGACGCTATTTACTGATCTCTTCATCCCAACCTGGTGGACAGCCCGCCAATCTGCAAGGCATTTGGAATGGCAATATGAACCCAGCTTGGGATAGTAAATACACCATCAATATCAATACTGAGATGAACTATTGGCCGGCAGAAAAGACCAGTCTTTCAGAAATGCATGAACCGCTTTTAAAAATGGTCATGGAACTTTCCGAAACTGGTAAGGAAACGGCAAAAGTGATGTATGGGGCAAAAGGTTGGGTGGCGCATCACAATACAGATATTTGGAGAATTACGGGCCCTGTCGATGGTTCCTTTTGGGGCATCTGGAACGGAGGCGGGGCTTGGTTGAGCCAGCATTTATGGGAGCATTATCTATACACTGGCGATAAAACCTATCTAGAATCCGCTTATCCTTCTCTGAAAGGTGCAGCGGAATTTTATGTAGACTTTTTAGTCGAACATCCAAAAAATAAATGGTTGGTGGTCGCTCCAGGTAATTCTCCTGAAAACGCACCCAAAGAACATCCAGGCGCCTCCATTACTGCGGGTTCTACCATGGACAATCAGCTGGTGTTCGATGTGTTTAGCGCTACGATTGAAGCTGCCAAAGTGCTTAACAAGGACAAAGATTTCATTGCAAAACTGGAAGGTTTAAGGCAACGATTGCCGCCGATGCAGATTGGTAAACATAATCAACTTCAGGAATGGCTAGACGATGTGGATAGCCCAGAGGATAAGCACCGACATATTTCGCATTTGTACGGATTGTTTCCATCGAATCAAATTTCGCCCTACAAAAATCCAAAACTTTTTGCCGCAGCAAAAAACACATTGTTACAAAGAGGCGATATCTCCACGGGTTGGAGTATGGGATGGAAAGTGAATTGGTGGGCGAAAATGCAAGATGGTAACAAAGCTTATCAACTGATTCAAAATCAATTATCGCCAGTCGGCACTATCGAAAGTGGCGGCGGAACGTATAACAATCTATTTGATGCACATCCGCCATTTCAAATTGATGGGAATTTTGGTTGTACCTCTGGAATAACCGAAATGCTGATGCAAAGCTCCGATGGTGCCATTCATTTAATTCCTGCGCTTCCAGATAATTTGAAAGATGGTATGGTTTCTGGTTTAAAAACAAGAGGCGGATTTACAATCGAAGACATGATTTGGAAAAATGGCGAATTGGTTTCAGTAAAAATCACTTCCAATCTTGGTGGAAATCTGCGGTTGCGAATTCCAAATGAAATGAAGTTCGAGTCCGGAAATAAATTAAATAAAGCTTCAGACGAAAATCCGAATTCATTTTTTGTAGTGCCAAAAATTAAAGAACCAATCATTTCGGAAGCATCCACGATTCGACCTTTACAATTAAAAGAAACGTTTTTGTATGATATCCCAACTGAAAAAGGAAATTCGTACCAATTCATTATAAAATCATAGATATAACAATAAACAAATGCAGATTCAAAACATACATACTTCAATTTTCACAATCGCAAAATCAATGGGTTTTGTGTTGGCATTCCTAATATCTTCAATTGGTTTTTCGCAAATGCAGTCCTTCGATTTACAGGACGTAAGACTAACGGATGGACCGTTCAAAAATGCCCAAGATGTGGATATGACCTACATTTTGGAATTGGAGCCCGACAGATTGTTGGCGCCTTATTTAATTGACGCTGGTTTGCCAGTTAAAGATGAGCGTTATGGCAATTGGGAAAGTATAGGTTTGGACGGCCATATTGCCGGGCATTATTTGTCCGCGCTTGCCATGCTATATGCGTCCACGGGTAATGAGGAATTAAAAACGCGCCTAGATTATATGCTTTCGGAATTGGAGCGATGCCAAAACGCAAATGACAATGGCTATGTAGGAGGAATACCGGAAGGGAAAGTTTTCTGGGAGCGTATTCACACAGGCGATATCGATGGCAGTGGTTTTGGACTGAATAACACTTGGGTGCCGCTTTATAATATTCATAAACTATTTGCGGGCCTGATAGATGCCTACCGCTTTACCGATAGTGAACAGGCGAAATCCATCGTCATAAAATTAGGAGATTGGTTCGTGGATTTGATTGCACCGCTTTCCGAAGCACAAATTCAAAATATTTTAAAAACGGAGCATGGCGGCATCAATGAATCTTTTGCGGATTTATACATGATGACAAACAATGAAACATATTTAAAAACCGCCGAAAAACTAACTCATAAAGCCTTTTTAGAACCTTTATTGAATGAAGAAGATAAGCTAACCGGTTTACACGCCAACACCCAAATCCCAAAAGTGTTGGGTTATGAAAAAGTAGCAGAATTGACTGATGACAAGGAATTGGCTGAAGCTGTCCAATTTTTCTGGAGAGATGTGACTCAAACCCGCAGTGTTGCTTTTGGTGGCAACAGTGTTGCTGAACATTTTAATCCGGTGGATGATTTTAGCGGAATGGTAAAGTCCAATCAGGGTCCAGAAACCTGCAATTCCTACAATATGGTCCGCTTAAGCAAAGCCTTGTTTCTAGACCATAATGATGTGAGTTATTTAGATTTTTACGAGCGCACGCTTTACAATCATATTCTGTCGAGCCAGCTTCCCGAAAAAGGCGGATTTGTATATTTCACGCCCATCCGTCCCAATCATTATCGCGTCTATTCGCAACCAGAGACTAGTATGTGGTGCTGCGTGGGTTCTGGTTTAGAAAATCACACCAAATACAGCGAACTCATTTATAGTCATAACCAGAATGATGTGTTTGTAAATCTGTTTATTCCATCTACTTTGAACTGGGAAGAAAAAGGGATTTCTTTAACCCAAAGCACGAAATTTCCGTATGAAAATCAATCAGAAATCATTTTAAATTTAAAAAATAAGCAGAAATTCATTGTAAACATTCGTCAACCCGAATGGGCAGAAAATTTTGAAATTTTAGTCAATGGAAAGGTTCAAAAGATGAATGACAAGCCTTCGACGTATAGAAGCATTGAAAGAAAATGGAAGTCTGGCGATAAAATTACCGTCAGATTTAAAACCTCGACTCATCTAGAAAATTTACCCGATGGTTCCAATTGGGTGGCGTTTGTGGACGGTCCTATCGTTTTGGCTGCCAAGACCTCAACCGAAGATTTAGACGGATTATTTGCAGACGATAGTCGAATGGGGCATGCGACTCACGGAAAATACATTCCGTTGGATGAAGCTTATGCCTTAGTTGGTGATAAAGACAGTTATTTATCTCAAGCAAAAGAGCTTGAAAACCTTCATTATAGTTTGGATTCTTTGGAGCTTCAACCATTTTTTGAAGTGCATGATGCACGCTATCAGATGTACTTTCAAACCTATAGTGCCGGTGAATATAAAGAGAAACAGGCCATCTTAAAACAGCAAGAATTAGACGCCGCAGCTTTGGAAGCAAAAACGGTTGACAAAGTGAGTTGCGGCGAGCAGCAGCCAGAAGTGGGGCATTTATACAAAGGGGAAAAAAGTTACTCTGGATATGATGAGGACCGATTTTGGAGAAGCACGCGCGGTTACATGTCTTACCAATTATCAAACAAAAACCGTGAAGGCCAATTTTTGGATATTTCAGCATTGGACGACATCACATTAGAGAACATTGACATATCTATCAATGAGATACCTGCAGAAATCATTTCATCAGAAAATAAAACCATTCGAATAAAATTGAGCGACAACGAACTTGTCAACGTGAAAATGTCCTCCACAAATGACAAACCGACACCGAGATTTTACGAATTACGAATTTTGAAAGACTAATTTTTAGAGCATACAAAACAATACAAATTGATGAACGTACTTTTCAAGTGCATACTGATTTTAAGCTTTTTTATAGGCATTACTTCAAGCGCGCAAGATAAAAAAGCTCAAAACCCCATCATCTATGCCGATGTGCCAGATGCATCGATGCTACGAGTTGGCGACACCTATTATATGAGTAGCACCACGATGCACATGAGTCCTGGCTTGCCTATCATGAAGTCGAACGATTTAGTGAATTGGGAACTTATCAATTATGGGTATGATACGCTTGGACATTCCGATGAACTCGATTTAGATAATGGGAAGAACATGTATGGTCGCGGCTCATGGGCGAGTTGCCTGCGCTACCATAATGAAAAATTTTATGTGAGCACCTTTTCTGCAACCACAGGTAAAACGCACATTTATGTGACTGAAAATCTTGAAAAAGGTCCATGGACAACCATAGAATTTCAACCTTCATACCATGACCATTCCATATTTTTTGATGACGATGGAAAAACCTATATGGTTTGGGGAGCTGGCAAACTCAATATTATCGAATTGAAAGACGACCTTTCAGGCGTTAAGGAAGATACCCAAAAAGTACTTATTGAAAATGCAAGCGCACCGGCCGGCGACAATATTATGTTGGGTGCGGAAGGTTCTCAACTTTATAAAATCAACGGTAAATACTACTTGTTCAATATTACATGGCCACAAGGTGGCATGCGCACCGTGATTATTCATCGCGCTGATAATATTACAGGTCCTTGGGAAGGTAAAGTGGGTCTGCAAGACTTGGGAGTTGCCCAAGGTGGACTTATAGATACGCCGGACGGCAGATGGTTTTCCTATTTATTTAAAGATAATGGAGGGGTCGGGCGCATTCCTTATTTGGTGCCTGTGACATGGGAAGATGGCTGGCCGATTATAGGGAACGATGGCAAAGTACCGCAACAGTTGGATTTACCAGCAAGCAAAGGTCTGATTCCGGGAATTGTGCATTCAGATGATTTCAAACGCAAGAAGAAAGAAGCGGATTTACCTCTGGTTTGGCAGTGGAACCATAATCCAGATAATTCACTTTGGTCGGTCAGAGAACGCGAAGGTTATTTACGATTGAAAACAGGACGAATCGATTCCAGGTTCGTTCAAGCGAAAAATACGTTGACCCAGCGCACTATTGGTCCAGAAAGTACAGGTTCAACACTCTTGGATATTTCAAAAATGAAGGAAGGCGATTTTGCTGGGCTTTGTTTATTGCAGAAAGAATTCGGATTGGTGGGTGTAAAGTTTGAAAACGGCCAGAAAAAAATAGTCATGATGTCAGCGCCAAAAGGCGAAGCAAAAGAAATGCAAAGTATTCCTTTAAATCAAAACAAAATTTACTTAAAAGCGGAATGCGATTTTAACGAAAGAGCTGACAAAGCGAAATTCTTCTACAGTCTCGATGGGAAAACTTGGAAACCTATTGGAGAATCCATCAACATGCCTTACACGCTGCCACATTTTATGGGCTACCGATTTGGACTGTTCAACTATGCCACAAAACATATAGACGGCTATGTCGATTTTGATTATTTCCATATTAGCGATACGATTTCAAAACAATAATAAAAGAGCATATGAATTTCAACAGAACAAAACAGGAAACAAAAACGATTTGGATGCTTTGCATCTGTTTATTTGGAATGTTGCAAGTAAGCGCACAAGAATTACCGTTTCAAAATCCTGAATTGAGTTCTGCAGAACGTGCTAAGGATTTGATTTCACGCTTGACGCTGGAAGAAAAAGCCACCTTAATGTGCGACCAATCCGATGCCATTCCAAGATTGGGAATAAAGAAATTCAACTGGTGGAGTGAGGCACTTCATGGGTATGCAAATAATGATAACGTAACTGTGTTTCCGGAACCGATAGGCATGGCAGCTTCCTTTGATAACGATTTGGTGTATCGTGTTTTTGACGCGGTTTCTGATGAAGGGCGTGCCAAGTACAATCAATGGATTGCAGATGGAAACGAAAATAAACGGTTTTTGAGTCTATCCGTTTGGACCCCAAATGTGAACATTTTTCGCGACCCGCGCTGGGGTCGTGGCCAAGAAACCTATGGCGAAGACCCTTATTTGACTTCGTTGATGGGTGTTTCTGTTGTGAAAGGACTGCAAGGCCCTGCAGATTCCAAATATCGAAAAATATTAGCATGTGCTAAACATTTTGCGGTGCACTCTGGTCCAGAATGGAGCAGACACGAACTTAATTTGAATGATGTCAATCCCCGCGAATTATACGAAACCTATTTACCTGCCTTCAAAGCCTTGGTTCAGGATGCTGATGTGCGACAAGTGATGTGTGCCTATCAGCGATTGGATGATGAGCCCTGTTGTGGTAACACAAGATTGTTGCAACGCATCCTGCGTGATGAATGGGGTTATGAATATATGGTGGTGTCAGACTGTGGTGCCGTTACCGATTTCTTTACCTCTCATAATGTGTCTTCTGATGCCGAACATGCAGCTGCTAAAGCTGTTTTGGCAGGAACGGATGTGGAATGTGTTTGGGAAAACTATCCCTTCAAAACCTTGCCTGAAGCGGTTGCCAATGATTTAATAAAAGAAGCCGACGTCAATAAAAGTTTGGAGCGTGTCTTAATTGGTCGTTTTGATTTGGGAGAAATGGACGATGATGCCATTGTGCCTTGGGCTCAAATTCCTGCATCGGTCTTAAATAGTAAGGAACATCAGGAGTTGGCGCTCGAAATGGCTAGAAAATCAATGACGCTGCTCCAGAATAAAAATAACATTCTTCCTTTAAAGAAATCAATCAACAAGATTGCAGTCATTGGTCCAAACGCTGATAACGAGCCAATGCTTTGGGGAAATTACAACGGTACCCCGAATCAAACTATTACTATTCTCGATGGCATTAAATCTAAAGTTTCCGAAGGAAGCGTGTTCTATGACAAGGCCAGTGATTTGGTGGATGATAAAGTGACAACTAGTTATTTTCCTGAAATTAGTTTCGACGGAAAAAAAGGCTTTAAAGCTACCTATTGGAATACCCCTGATAGAACCGGACCTGTAATTGCCACAACCCAAATTACAAATCCTTTAAAATTGACAACTGCTGGAAACCATGAATTCGCAACTGGCGTAAAATTGGAGGACTTTTCAGCTAAATATGAAGGCGAATTTGTAGCGAAAGAAACGGATACATTAGTGTTCAAAACAGGAGCGACTGGAGCGTTTGAATTATTGGTAAATGGCGAGTCCATTAGTAAATATACCAACTGGCGCACCATCCCTGGACGACTTCCTTTTAAGGTGGAAGCAGGCAAAACCTATAACATTGAGATTCTGTTTGCACAGTCCAATGACTGGCAAGCCAATTTGGAATTTGATTTTGGAAAAGAATTTGACATCGATTTTAGTGGATTGATTAAAAAATTGGAAGGCATTGACACCGTTGTTTTTGTCGGCGGACTTTCAACCTTATTGGAAGGCGAGGAAATGCCGGTTTCTTACCCAGGTTTTAAAGGTGGCGACCGTACCAATATCGAATTGCCATCTGTTCAGAAAAAATGTTTACAAGCCTTGAAAGATGCTGGTAAAAAAGTGGTGTTTGTAAATTGTTCTGGTTCTGCGATTGCCTTATTGGATGAAACAAAAAGCTGTGATGCCATTCTTCAAGCTTGGTATGGCGGTGAATCTGGTGGCCAAGCCGTTGCAGATGTACTTTTTGGCGATTATAATCCTGCCGGAAAACTTCCTGTAACCTTCTACAAAAATTCGGATGCTTTGGGCGATTTTGAGGATTATTCCATGAAAGGCCGCACCTACCGTTATATGGAGGATGCCTTGTTTCCCTTTGGATTCGGATTGAATTATTCCTCATTCAACATTGGTACTGCAAGTTTGAATAAAACGACTATCAAGACTGATGAATCGGTTCAAATGAAAATTCCAGTAAAAAATACGAGTAAGGTTGATGGCACCGAAATCCTTCAAGTGTATGTACATAAAGTGAATGATGTCGATGGTCCACTTAAAACATTGAAAGGATTTAAACGTGTTGAAGTAAAAGCTGGAAAAACGGAAACCATAACTATCGATTTGCCGGCATCTTCCTTTGAATTTTATGATGCAGATGCTGTCGCCATGAGGGTTTCGCCAGGCGACTATGAAGTTTTCTATGGAAACAGTTCAGATTCAAAAGATTTAAAAATGACGAAAGTGACCATACAGTAAAAACGCAATGATGAAGTTTCAGAATAAAATAGTACTCTTTTTAATAAGCTCTTGGCTAGGTGTGAATTCCATTCAAGCGCAGGAAAAATTATATCCCAACGAGTTTCCTTTGGAAGACGTAACCTTATTGGATGGTCCATTTAAAGATGCGCGTGACCTTAATATTGATGTCTTATTGAAATACGATGTGGATAGGTTTATGGCTCCTTACAGAAAAGAAGCCGGTCTGGAACCTAAAGCACCTTCGTACCCAAATTGGGAAGGTCTCGATGGGCATGTTGGTGGCCATTATTTGTCTGCTATGGCGATAAATTACGCTGCAACAGGAAATGAAGCATGTAAAAAGCGAATGGAATACATCATTTCTGAAGTTAATGAATGTCAGGAAGCGAATGCCATCAATCATCCAGAGTGGGGAGTCGGCTATGCTGGAGGTTTTCCCAATAGCGCAAAATTATGGCCAGCCTTCAAAAAAGGCGATTTCAGCTTATATAATTCAGCTTGGGCACCTTTTTATAATCTTCATAAAATGTACGCCGGCTTAAGGGATGCTTGGTTATATGCTGATAATGAAGAAGCCAAAACGATGTTTCTGAAATTCTGCGATTGGGGAATTGATATCACATCAAAACTTTCCGACGAACAGATGGAATCTATGTTAAATATGGAACATGGAGGTATGCCTGAAGTTTTTGCAGATGCCTACCAAATGACAGGCGAAGAAAAATATTTGATGGCCGCCAAACGCTATTCACATAAAGCGATTTTGGAGCCACTTTCAGAAGGCATTGACCATCTCGACAATAAGCACGCAAATACCATCATCCCAAAGATTGTTGGTTTTGAAAGAATTGCCGAGTTGGATAACAACGAAAAATATAACAATGCCGGACGTTTTTTCTGGGAAACTGTCGTCAACAATCGCAGTTTGGCCTTTGGTGGAAATAGCAGAAAAGAACATTTCCCGAGCAAGGCGGCAAGCATTGATTATGTGACTGAAGATGACGGACCAGAATCCTGTAATTCTTATAACATGTTGAAGCTGACGGAAGATTTGTTCCGCGTACATCCAGAAGCTAAATACGCTGATTATTACGAACGGACTTTATACAATCATATTCTGTCTACCCAACATCCAGAACATGGTGGCTATGTCTATTTTACCTCTGCACGTCCACGCCATTATCGCGTGTATTCCGCACCTAACGAAGCCATGTGGTGTTGTGTCGGGACGGGAATGGAAAACCATGGGAAATACAATCAATTTATTTATACCCATTCGAAAGATTTCTTGTATTTGAATCTTTTTATCGCTTCAGAATTAGATTGGAAAGACAAAGGCATCACATTAAAACAGGAAACTAATTTTCCTAATGAAGAACAAACGACCTTGACCATAACCGAAGGAACCGCAAATTTCAACTTAATGCTTCGCTATCCGAATTGGGTTAAGGAAGGTGCTTTAAAAATTTCAGTGAATGGTAAAAACGTTGATTACACAAACAAACCGTCTTCTTACATCAGCATTAACAGGAACTGGAAAAAAGGCGATGTCGTCAAACTCATGTTGCCAATGCAGAATACGGTGGAGCAAATTCCAAATGTGCCGCAATACATTGCGTTTTTGCACGGACCGATTTTATTGGGAGCAGAAACAGGAACCCAAGATTTAAAAGGCTTGATTGCAGATGACAGTCGTTTTGGACAGTATCCGGGTGGCGAACGTTTAGCATTGAACAAAGCTCCGATTTTGGTGGAAGACGATATGCAGCATATTGCTGAAAAATTAGAGCCTATAAAAGGCAACCCTTTAAATTTTAAGTTGAATGTCGAGATGCAAAATCCGCTGGCTACTAATTTGAAGCCTTTTTATAAAATTCATGATTCGCGCTATATGATGTATTGGTTGTCATTGACCAATTCAGGTTACAAAAGTTATGTGGATTCCTTGGCGACTATCGAAACGAAAAAGTTAGAGCTCGAAAAACGTACGGTCGATTTTGTGGGCACTGGCGAGCAACAACCCGAAAGTGACCATTATATGGAAACTTCCAATTCCTTTTCGGGTAATTCACAAGATGAGTTTTGGAGAGCGGCCAGAGATGGCGGTAATTTTAGTTATTTAATGTCCACCCAATCTGCTACCGACCTTGTATTGATACTTCGCTATTGGGAATTTTATTGGGGCACCAAAAAATTTGATATTTATATTGATGATGAAAAATTGGCATCCGTAGATACGTCCAATCATAGCAATATCAGTCAGTTTATCGAAACAGAATATCCTATTCCAAATGCGATGATACAAGGAAAGGATAAAATCAGGGTTCGTTTTCAAGCACAGCCGAATAGTAGTACCAGCGAGATTTATCATGTCCGTTTAACCAAGAAAGCAAATTTAGAATGAAGAAGGAATTTTTTACAAGCATGAAAAAACATCTGGTTATAGGTTTCCTATTGATGTCATCAGCAGTCATTTCACAAAATGCTGAAGTCATAAGTCCTGATGGAAAATTACAAGTGAAGGTTTCTGTTGACAATGGAAACGCTATCTATAAGGTCACTTATAACAATCAACCAATCCTTGAAAATTCGCCTTTAGGATTAATAACCAATGAAGGTGACTTCACTAAAAATTTAGGGTTTGTAGCCTCTTCCAAAGACACCGTTGAAAAGAATTTTGAGCAGGAAAAAATAAAACAATCGTCAATTAAGTATCAAGCCAACACCTTAAAGTTTACGCTCGAAAATTCAGATAAAAAACAGTTGTCCATCGTTTTTCAAGTTAGTAATAATGACATCGCTTTTAGATACGAATTGTCAATTTGGGATAAAACCATGGCTTGTGTGGTTGAAAAAGAGCTTACGGGGTATCGATTTCCAACGAACACAACGAGTTTTCTTTCGCCAATGATGGGTTCCATGACCGGATTTGCTCGTACCGCTCCAAGTTATGAAAGTGGTTATACTGCAGATGTTGCTATGGAAACAAATACTTCTGAAACCGGATATGTCTTCCCTGGACTTTTTCGAATTGGAGAAAATGGTTGGGCATTGTTGTCAGAAACGGGCGTTTCCAGTGCGTATTGCGGGTCTCACTTAAGCAGCTTTGAGGATGGTGTTTTTAGCGTTGCGTATCCCGATATGAAAAATAACAATGGTTTTGGAAGCACGGGCGCTCAAATTGGTCTTCCGGGAGTCACGCCATGGCGAACGATTACAGTTGGCGAAACGCTAAAACCTATTGTAGAAACGACCATTTCTTATAGCGTGGTGGAGCCACTATATGAGCCATCGCAAGAGTATAAATATGGACGTGGCACATGGAGTTGGATTGTCTGGCAAGACAATAGTATGAATTATGAGGACCAAAAAACATATATCGACTTGGCCGCTGCCATGGATTTTGAATACATTTTAATCGATGCTTGGTGGGATAGGGATATTGGTTATGATAAAATGAAAGAGTTGATTCAATATGCTAAATCGAAAGGTGTGGATGTGTTTCTTTGGTATAATTCCAACGGTGTGACCAATGATACGTTTATGACGCCAATCAGTAAGATGAATACCTCCATCGCCAGAAAAAAAGAAATGAAATGGCTCAAGGAAGCAGGTGTAAAAGGATTGAAAGTTGATTTTTTTGGTGGCGATAAGCAAGATACCATGCGTTTGTATGAAGACATTCTATCCGATGCGAATGATTATGGACTGATGATTATTTTTCACGGCGCCACACTCCCTCGCGGTTGGGAACGTATGTACCCGAATTTTGTCGGAAGTGAAGCCGTCATCGCTTCGGAGATGTTAATTTTTACCCAAGATGCACGCGACAAGGAAGCATTTTACGCATCCTTGCATCCATTTATTCGGAATTCGGTTGCGAGCATGGAATATGGCGGTGTACTGTTAAATACATTTCTGAACAAAGGCAACGAAAAGGGTCAAGAGCGATTAACCTCGAATGCATTTCAATTGGCGACCAGTGTCTTGTATCAAAACCCAGTTCAGATTTTCGGATTAACACCGAACAACTTGGAAGACGTTCCAAAATATCAACTCGATTTTTTAAGAAATCTTCCAACCACTTGGGATGAAACCGTTTTCATTGATGGCTATCCCGGAAAATACAGTGTTGTGGCTCGTAGACATGGCGAAAAATGGTACATCGCTGGCGTCAATGCGGAAACTTCCGCCAAAAAATTAAAGTTGAATCTTCCAATGTTGGCAGGAAGTAAAATAAATGTTTATAACGATGACAAAAATAAAAGCACTTTCATGGATGAGATTTCAATTGCTAAAAATGGAGAACTTTCAATAACCATACAATCAAATGGAGGATTTGTAATCACGAATTAATAAATATGAAAAACACATTAATCTTCCTATTAAGTATTATAAATTATTCGGTTTTAAGTTCGCAAAATCCGATCGTACAAACCAATTATACCGCCGACCCTGCGCCGATGGTACACAATGGCAAAGTGTATTTGTACACCAGCCATGATGAGGATGAGTCTACCTGGTTTACGATGGACGACTGGAGGTTATATACAACTGAAGACATGGTCAATTGGACTGACCACGGCGCTATACTATCCTATAAAGATTTTGACTGGGCCAAAAAAAATGCTTGGGCGCCTCAATGTGTTGCCCGTGATGGCAAGTTTTATATGTACGTCCCAATTACAGACCGTCAAGGTAAAAATGGTATTGGGGTGGCGGTTGGCAATAGTCCGTATGGGCCGTTTATAGACCCATTGGGCAAACCATTAATTTCCAATACGAGTGCTGATATTGACCCCACGATTTTTATTGATGATGATGGTCAGGCTTATATGTTTTGGGGAAATCCAGTTTGCTATTACGTAAAGTTGACCGAAGATATGATGACCTTGGATGGCGACATCAAACAAATCCCGAATACTATAGAAGCATTTGGTAAACGTGAAGGAAAAGTCAATGAACAAAGACCTACGACCTATGAAGAAGGACCGTGGATGTATAAACGCAACAATCTGTATTATTTATTCTTTGCTGCGGGTCCAATTCCGGAGCATATCGGCTATTCTACAAGCACCAATATCAACGGACCTTGGACTTATAAAGGAATTGTAATGCCAACCCAAGGCGGCGCTTTTACCAACCATCCCGGAGTCATTGATTTCAAAGGGAAAAGCTATTTCTTCTATCATAATGGCGCACTACCAGGTGGTGGTGGTTTTACCCGTTCTGTTTGTGTGGAAGAACTCAAATTTAATCCAGATGGCTCCATCGTTCAGATGAATATGACTGAAGGCATCAAACAAAGTTTGGGTACCTTAAATCCATATGTGAAAAATGAGGCCGAAACGATTGCCTGGTCAGAAGGCGTAAAATCTATGGAAAATAGGATGGTTGGTAATTTTATCACAGCCGACTATAATGACGCATATACTAAAGTGAAGGCGGTTGATTTCCAAAAAGAAAGCGCTTCAAAATTTACGGCGCGAATCGGTACTACTCATAATTCTGATGTGTCTATGGAAATAAGATTGGACAGTAAAGAAGGCGAGCTACTAGGAACGATAAAAGTGCCTATGACTGGCGGTAATGATAGATGGGAATTACGAACGATTGATATCAAAAACGTTTCAGGTGTTCACGACCTGTATTTTATATTCAAGGGAAAAGCTGCGAGCCAGATTTTGTTTTTTGATTATTGGATGTTCTCAAAATAAAGATAACTATGAATTTCAGAAATCAGATTTCAGTCAAAATAGCAGTGCTAGTTTTTGCTTTCAGTAGTTCGTATGCACAAAATCCTCTGATTAGAAATCAATTTACGGCAGACCCTTCTGCTCGTGTTTTTGGGGATAAAGTATATGTGTTTCCTTCCCACGATATTTTGGCGACAGAAGATAGAGGACGATTGGATTGGTTCTGCATGGAAGATTACCATGTATTTTCTTCGGAAAACCTGACGGATTGGACGGACCACGGCACCATCGTTCAGCAAAATAAAGTGGATTGGGTAAAACCTGATAGTTATAGCATGTGGGCACCGGATTGCATTGAACGAAACGGCAAGTACTATTTTTATTTTCCATCAACAGTTAAAGATTCATTTACGGATATCAAGGGTTTCACAATTGGTGTGGCGATTGCCGATAAACCTGAAGGACCCTATACAACCGAACCAATGCCCATTAAGAATGTCAAAGGGATTGACCCAAATGTGTTTATCGATAAAGACGGACAAGCCTATTTGTATTGGTCTCAAGGCAACATTTTTGGAGCCAAGCTAAAAGATAATATGCTGGAGTTGGATTCTGAAGTGATGACTTTAGGAGAACTTCCAACGAAAGGCTTAAAGGAAGGCCCTTATGTTTTTGAACGAAACGGTATTTATTATTTGACTTATCCCCATGTTGAAAACAAAACAGAACGTCTGGAATATGCGATTTCAGATAATCCTTTAGGTCCATTTAAAGTAGCGGGCGTTATTATGGATGAATCGTCAACGGGCTGCTGGACCAACCATCAATCCATCATAAACTTCAAAAACCAATGGTATCTGTTTTACCATCACAATGACTACTCGCCCAATTTTGACAAAGCAAGGTCCATCAGAGCCGATAGTTTAAGCTTCAATGCAGATGGGACTATTCAAAAAGTAATTCCGACCTTGAGAGGAATTGGAGTTTCAAAGGCTTCCAAAGAAATTCAAATAGACAGGTATAGCCAGATTAGTGAAAAAGGTGCCGCCATTGATTTTATAGATTCCACCGATACTTTTAAAGGTTGGAAAACAGTATTCAGCAACTCTAATGCGTGGATAAAATACAATACGGTTGATTTTGGTAAAAAACGCTTAAAATCAGTCGTCATAAAAACGAAATCAGAGAACGGAGGAACCTTGGAAATTCGTACAGATTCCATGAATGGAACTCTTATTGCGACTGTCACTATTCCTAAATTAGATAATTGGAAAGAATTAAAAATCACTTTGAACAAATTCAAAGCGTACACTCAAAATCTAATCATTGTCTCTAAAGATGATTCTAAAACTGAAGTAGACTGGATAAAATTTGAATAAAACACGAAAAATAAATAGAAATAAAATGAAAAAAACACAACTTATATTGCTCTCTGCAATGGCTGGATTAGCATCCTTTACGACTGCACACAGTCAATCAAAAAAAGCATCGAAGAATCCAGCACTATTTACCTCAGTTACCTACCAAGGAAATGACCAAATTTATAAAGATAACCCGCTAGAATCGAACGAATTTTACACGCCCATTTTACAAGGATGTTATCCAGACCCAGCCATTACGCGCAAAGGCGACGATTATTATATGGTCTGTTCCTCATTTGCGATGTTTCCGGGAGTGCCAATTTTCCATTCCAAAGATTTGGTCAATTGGACAGATTTGGGAGGTGTGTTGAATAATGTGGAAGAATTCAATCCGAATGTGACTGGGATAAGCGAAGGGGTTTATGCTCCGGGGATTACTTATAATCCGCATAACGACACCTTTTATATGATTGTGACGGCGTTTTCAGGAGGATTAGGAAACATCGTTGTGAAAACAAAAGATCCTAAAAAAGGTTGGGGCAGCCCGATAAAACTTGATTTTGGAGGGATTGACCCTAGTATATTCTTTGATGATAATGGTAAAGGCTACATCGTTCATAATGATGCGCCTGACAAAGGCAAGGAACTCTACAACGGACACCGTGTTATAAAAGTTTGGGATTATGACGTTGAAAATGATAAGGTAATTCCAGGAACTGATAAAATTATCGTGGATGGTGGTGTGGACCTTTCAAAAAAACCAATTTGGATTGAAGCGCCACATCTTTATAAAAAAGATGGAAGCTATTATTTGATGTGCGCTGAAGGCGGAACCGGTGGAAATCATACGGAAGTTATTTTCAAAAGTGACAGTCCTAGAGGGCCGTTTATTCCTGCGCCAAGCAATCCAATACTTACCCAAAGATTTTTTCCTAGAGATCGAAAAAACAAAGTGGATTGGGCAGGTCATGCCGATTTGGTCAAAGGACCAAACGACCAGTATTACGGTGTGTTTTTAGCGGTGCGTCCAAATGAAGAAAATAGAGTGAATACCGGCCGCGAGACGTTTATACTTCCAGTCGATTGGTCTGGCGAATTTCCTGTATTTGAAAATGGATTGATTCCATTAGAACCGAAATTGGAAATGCCAGAAGGTGTCGAAAATAAAACAGGAACCAATGGATTTGTGCCTAATGGTAATTTTACGTTTACAGAAAATTTTAGTTCTGATAAACTGGATTACCGTTGGATTGGATTAAGAGGTCCACGTGAAGCCTTTATGTCCACTTCAAAAAAAGGCTTACAAATCAATCCGTTTGATACGAACATCAAAGAGAAAAAACCGACTTCAACCTTATTTCACAGACAACAACATAACAGTTTTACATTCACGACCACTTTGGATTATAAACCAAAATCAGAAACTGATTTAGCGGGAGTTGTGGCACTTCAAAATGAGGGTTCTAATTATGTTTTCGGAGTCACTAAAAAAGATAAAGATTATTATGTAGTACTTCAAAAGAATAGCTGGCCATCACGAAGAGGCGATATTATTTCCGAAATAGTGGCAAGTAAAAAAATCGAGTTGGATAAAACTATCAATCTTCAGATTACAGCGAAAGGTGATACATATGAATTTGGCTATTCACTAGACGGAGCCAATTTTGAAACTGTCGGTGGCACCGTTTCCGGAGATATTTTGTCAACGGATGTTGCTGGTGGCTTTACAGGCGCTTTAATCGGTTTGTATGCGACTTCGGCTAATGATGCGATGCCAATAGTGAAATAGTCTCGTTTATTCTGATGTCGCTCGAATTTGCATCCTTGCGGCGAGAAGACGATAAAAATGTTTAATCACAACAATTGCAATTCAAAAATGAAAAATCATCTAAAACTAGTCATGGTTCTTTTGCTCACAACTGTCAGCAGTATGTATGCCCAAGACCCAAATTTTCATGTGTATTTAAGTTTCGGCCAATCTAATATGGAAGGCGCCGCGAAAATTGAAGCTCAAGACACCATCAATGTGAATGAACGGTTCCAGGTGTTGGAAACTTTGGACTGCCCAAATCTCGATAGGAAAAAAGGGGAGTGGTATACAGCCGTTCCGCCCTTATGTCGCTGTAATACAGGATTAACGCCTGTTGATTACTTTGGTAGAACGATGATTGACAACTTGCCGAAAGATGTTAGCGTTGGAGTCATCAATGTTGCGGTTGGTGGTTGTAAAATAGCCTTGTTCGATAAAGACCGTTATAAGGAATATGCTAAAACAGCACCAGATTGGATGAAGAACATGATTGCGGAATACGATGGTAATCCATACGGCAGATTGGTGGAAATGGCTAAAATTGCTCAAACAAAAGGAGTTATCAAAGGCATTTTGTTGCATCAGGGCGAATCGAATACAGGAGATTCGCTTTGGCCGCAACAAGTAAAAGTGGTTTATGATCATTTATTGAAGGATTTAGATTTGGAACCGAACAGCGTTCCTTTATTGGCGGGAGAAGTGGTTCACGCAGATCAAAATGGTGTTTGTGCAAGTATGAATGACATCATTTCCAAGTTGCCAGAAACAATCCCTTCGGCATCTGTAATTTCGTCTAGAGGCTGTTCAGTGCTTCCAGACAACCTTCATTTTGATGCTGAAGGCTACCGAACACTTGGGAATCGCTACGCTCAAAAAATGCTGACCTTATATGGTTATGTTCCCAATAGGGACGCTTATGCTATGGTACTTCAGGCGCCATTCGGATTTGATTTAGAAAATTCGAGTATCAAACATGGTAAGGTTGAAATGATTAGCTATACATCCAAAACTGTTGGCACAACTCGTAAAGCAAATGTGTATACACCTCCAGGTTATTCAAAGGATAAAAAATATCCGGTTTTATATTTATTGCACGGTATTGGTGGCGATGAGAATGAATGGATGAAAGGAGGAAATCCACAAATCATTTTAGATAATTTGTACGCTCAAGGAAAAGTGCAACCTATGATTGTGGTTATGCCCAATGGTCGCGCGATGAAAGATGATAGAGCGACCGGAGATATCATGGCCAAGGATAAAGTGGAAGCTTTTGCAACCTTTGAAAAAGATTTGTTGAATGATTTGATTCCTTATATAGAAAAAAATTATCCAGTTCTGAAAGATAGAGAACAGCGTGCGATTGCAGGATTATCAATGGGAGGAGGGCAGTCACTTAATTTTGGATTGGGCAATTTAGACACCTTTGCTTGGGTTGGCGGATTTTCATCTGCGCCTAATACCAAAGCACCAAAGGAGTTAGTTCCGAATCCTGAAAAAGCAAAAGATAAATTAAAATTACTCTGGATTTCTTGTGGTGATGCTGACGGATTGTTGCCATTTAGCCAACGCACCCACGATTATTTATTTGAAAATGACGTGCCTCACATTTATTATTTAGAACCAGGATATCATGATTTCAAGGTTTGGAAAAATGGACTGTATATGTTTTCTCAACAGTTGTTTAAACCGGTGGATGACAGTTCCTTCAGTAAATATTCTGTGTTGGGACAGGCTTCAAAAACGAATATGAATGACGCAAAATATCCGCAAGTCTTGCCAGATAACCGCGTCATATTTAAAGTAAAGGCTCCAAATGCTAATCAAGTGAGTGTAAAGTTTGGCAAAGAATATAACATGATGAAAGACGGCGCCGGTCAGTGGATGGTAACGACCGACCCATTAGATGAAGGTTTTCATTATTATGTATTGAATATTGATGGGGCAGAAGTGGTGGACCCTTCTACAGATACCTATTACGGAATGGAACGTCTTGCGAGCGGAGTTGAAATTCCTGGCAAAGACCAAGAATTCTATGCTTTAAAAGATGTGCCGCATGGCAATGTTCAAGAGATTTTATTTGCTTCAAAAAGCACACGTGCCACTAGAAGAGCCTTTGTATATACGCCGCCAGGTTACGGTACAGATGCTTCCAAGACCTATCCTGTATTGTATTTACAACATGGTTGGGGCGAAAATGAAACTTCTTGGAGCAAGCAAGGACACGCCAATTTGATTATGGATAATCTAATTGCTGAAAACAAAATCGAACCTTTTATCATCGTGATGGCTTACGGAATGACTAACGAAGTCAAATGGGGAAAACTAAATGAATTTGATGTGACTCGCTTTCAAACGGTGTTGGTGGATGAGTTAATCCCATATATTGATGCAAATTTCCGAACAAAAGCCAATCAAGATAATCGGGCGATGGCCGGTTTGTCGATGGGTGGATATGAAACAAAATTAATAACTCTTAATCGTCCGGAAATGTTTTCACACTATGCGATTTTAAGTGGAGGGACTTACACTCCTGAAGATTTAGAAAAACACCAAAACTTAAAATTAGTCTTTTTAAGCAGTGGAAGTAAAGAAAATCCCGAAGGTATAAAAAGTGCAACATCAGCACTAAAAGATGCTGGAATTAATGCCGCGTCTTACATTTCAGAAGGCACGGCACATGAATTCTTGACCTGGCGTCGCGGTTTGCGTGAATTGGCAATGCTCCTATTTAAGGAGTAACACTACTCTAGTAAACCCCACGAATATGCTGATGTACCTTCTCCTTATAGAACGATTCTAGTTTATTCATTAATTCATCAGGAAGAGGTGATAGCTCGCTTGCTTTTGCATTGTTCTTTATGTGTTTAGGTGAACTTGCCCCAGGAATGATGGTTGAGACCGCCTCGTGGTCTAGAATCCATCGAAGCGCCATGTCTGTCATGGAGTAGTTTTCTGGAGCAAATGATTTTAACTCATCCGCCAATTCGACTCCAATTTTAAAGGGAAGTCCAGCAAAGGTTTCACCCACGTTAAAGGCATCGCCATCTTGGTTGAAATTTCTATGGTCATTTTCCTTAAAGTGGGTTTGTTTGGTGAATTTTCCGGTGAGTAAACCACTAGCTAATGGCAAACGAACGATAATGCCAACCTCTTTTTCTTTGGCTTGTGGTAATAATTCATCCGTTAACTTTTGTCTGAAAATATTATAAATGACCTGAAGCGATTGAAGGCCTTCTTCATTGAGGCAAATCAATCCTTGCTCAACACTTTCTACACTGGCACCAAAATGTTTGATTTTTCCTTCTTTTTGAAGCTTCCGTAACCATTCAAATATGTCACCTTGTTTTAATGCTTCAAGAGGAATGCAGTGTAGTTGAATTAAATCTAATGAATCCACACCAAGTCGTTTACAAGAAGCATTTACACTTTCAATTAAGGCTTTTTCAGTATAGTTGTCAGGAAAAACATTGGAACCTCTACCAAATTTTGTTGCCACTTTAATATCAGCTTTGGAGTTCTTTAAAAACGCTCCTATTAATTCCTCACTTCTTCCATCGCCATAAACATCAGCGGTATCAAAAAAAGTAACGCCATTATCCACGGCTGCATCTAAAATTTTAAAGGCTTCTTGTTTACCGATTTCATCGCCCCAATTAGCCCCGATTTGCCAACACCCTAAACCAACTTCACTAATTTCGAGGCCATTTTTGCCTAATGTTCTTTTATGCATGTTTTTATATTTGTTTTTAGTATGATATATTTATAGCGCGCTATTTATTTCTTTTGTAAATGAAATATAGCTTCTGCAAATTTTTCTCCTAAATCGATATAGCCCTCACTATCATAATGCCACCGGTCTGAATACTTATAATATCTGGTGCTACGCACTATTGCAGCATTTTTATCAGTTTTCACATATTTTTCCTGTGCATATTGAACCAGTTCACCATAATCCCAAACCTTGCCATCCTTGTCATTCCAAGAATCTGATATTTTTCCTATGACTACAGGTAAATCATCAGAGTGGAAGTTAGCGCGCATCAAATCCATTAGACGTTTGAGATGATTATAATAATTGTTGGCAATTTGTTCTGTGTATGCTGCATCACTCTCTCCTTGCATCCAGAGAATTCCAGAAGGAATCAGAAGATCTTCTTTGCCGTCGCCATCGATGTCATTCGTACTTAGTGCTGTTTGCAGTGTCGTCAAGAAATGGTCATATTGGTTGATTCCATTGGTGCCTTTGTAATCCACATCCCATGACCCAAATGGACCAGCGGCAAGCGTATCGATGGAAGTACCACCTCTGGAATATTTTATAAAGGCGAATTTTTGATTTGGATATAACTCCTGTAATTTTTTTGCAAATGATAATTCAATACCGAACCGATTGGAGAGCTTATTTTTATCAGAATTCAATGTAAAGTCAGTGCCATGTCCTGGTTTTAATGTTTCCCATTTCCCCAATCCTCCATTTTCTTGTTCATCTGGAACGGAATTCCCGTGAAAGATAAAGACATCTTTGAATTCTTTGTTTAACGATGGAGGTAAATCAGAATTGTATCCATAGCCATCCATATTCGATTGTCCTCCAAGGTAAAAAACTTTGATAGTATCTTTGGCCTTTTGCTGGCTTATGGCAAAGGAAGGAATTAGAACACCAAGGATGAGCAGCAGTTTTAAATAATATGTCATTGATTGATTTTTAATTAAAAAACGTGATTATAATGGTTTAAAAATGAATTATAACTACTTGCGCAGTTATAATTCACCAACATGTAATTTATAAAATGTCCATGCTTCGTTCGCTACATTTCTACCCAATTCCAATCCAGCAACGTTATCTGCTTGAATGTGATAACCGCCTAAAACCCGAGACATACCTGCCATTTCCGCTGTTTTTGTAAATGTTGGAAATTCTAATGTGATGGTGTCCCCCAAATTATCAGGCTCGGTCATTGCTCCAGCAACCAATTGAACTTCCGAACCAAATTTGTCGCTTCCCGTCCACAGTCTTAAGGCTTCTGCACAGGCTCCACTAATAGTACTGTGACCAGAAGTATAACTTGGAAATGGTGGACATAAGAATGTATCTGGTGAATAGGGCCGCCATTGGCTTCCATCCATTTCCACCATGCCTTTTCCGACTCCACCCCATGCCTTTATTTTTTCTCCACCGTAATATTCATGAACCAGTGCATAGGGTCTTGCAAAGTCATAATACATTTTTGAATCCCAAGAAGCAATAAAAGCATCCATCGCAACAATTTGATTATAGAAATACATTTTAACATCTTCATCAAGTTTGTGATTATCTCTGCGAGACACATCTTGGGCAAATTTCAACCAGTGACCAGCTTGTTGGACGGATTGGGGGCCATCTCTCATGAATTCAACCAATGCCTTCTGGTGATCAGTTAAGTTGGCTTGCAGATCAATAAGTTCCTTAACTTCAATTTCCAGCTGTTTAGAACCTATCATGGGAGGTGGACCTGGTCGAAATTGATCTCCAGATTTTAAGGCTATGGGGTCTACCTTATCCCAAAAAGGCGTTAGACATCCAGGCGCAAATTGACCTCCTTTTCCATCCGAAAAATTTTTGGGTTGCCAACGGTTTGGATCTATATTTTCATCCACTGAATTAACAGGAGCGTATTTCACATAATTGAAATATGGCTTTCCATTAGATCCTTCTTCTTCACCATACTGATTTGAGCCATCTCCCTTTCGGGCTTCAATAACTGCTTTTGCAGCTAAATTACCAATTCCCTCAGGAGTAGCAGGATCTAATGATTGATTATTTGGGTCCAGTCCTAATTCTCTCATAAAATTAGCGAATAACTCTTTGTCTGATGAGTAATATTCATTTAAGGTTCTAAACGCGGCGTAGCTAATAGCTATTTCTTTATTCTTAAGCGTTTGTTCTTTTAATGATCTTTTATCCACACCCTCAAGATATACAGGAATGGCTTTTTCATCATATATTGACCAAGCATCAAAAACAGAAACGAATATCAATCCCAAATAACGAGAGGTTACTGTAGGCCTTGGTTTGAATTTTTGGGTATCGTTAGCTTGAGCCACTAATGCCATATGTCCCCATTTATAGGCAATATTTTCAACACCCCTAGGTTCTGTTAGCTTTAGGGAATCTTGATTCTTTTGAGCTTGATTGTTTTTACACCCGAAAAGAATTAAAATGACAATTAGAAAAGAAAATGATGTTTTCATGTTTTAATTTTTACAATTCTATATTGAATTTATGAAATGTTTGATGATGTCGTATAAAGTTCATGATCTCTTCTTGATTAATAAATATAACTAAATCTATTTCTTAACATAAAACGAACTTAATCCATTTTTTGAGTACGAACTGCATGATAACAACCTTAGCCTTTACCAAAATAGTCTCGAGAACGCTCCACTAAAGTTAAATAAATGTTCAAATTTATAGTTTCATTTACTAGAACGGCACTATTATCTTTCACCCTCAATTCTTGTTCTCCGCTAAGGAATCTCCATTTTCAAGGAAGGGCACAAATCACGTTGATTTAGCTAGTAAAGGGGGTGCTTCCTGATGCAACTTTTACTGCCGCTTAATTAGTGATAAAATGTAATTCTGATAATTCACCAATTGGCAACGGATGTGCTACTGCAACATTTGTTACTCTAAGGCCTACTGGATTATAGGTTCTATAAGTTCCTTTGAATTGACTTCTATATGTGATTTGTTTTAATAGTGAAACTAACATGCCTCAATCATCACGTAAAAATAATCAAATTAGGATACTATTTAAAATAGATTTATACAACCGATTGTTTGAATTTTAAAATGAAGAATTTAATTTGATTTTCATTTTCTAACCAGAGTAGGTATTGGAATTATCTCAAACGACGCTTAACTATTAAGTAATCTTGCTATTATAAGTAGGTACATGTGTTTTGTTTGTTTAAATGCAGGAATTGAGTGAAATATAGCTATTTTTTTGGTATGAATATTTGGTGTGTCCTAAGCATATGTGTCCTAAGCGGGCAGATAATATTAACCTTTAAAGAAGAGAGGGATTGCTAGTTTTACCTTGTAGAATCCACTAATTTATTATGTATTTTTTACGATTTTACGAAATCGGTTGCACAAATGTTGTGAATAATGCTTTTTTTAATTATTTTTCATTTTTCAAATTTATAAAACCAATTGCATATCCTTTAATTTAAATCATTACACAGTGTTGTATTCTTACACAGGATCGTAATAAAATTTGCTATAATTCTAATTGAAATAGAAATTGATAAAATGAAAAATAATTTTTTAAAACTAGTTGTTGTTTGTCTGTTTTCTGTGGGCTGTAGTTCTGATGATAGTAACGGACCTACTGTAGGCGGTCCCTCTGGCGGAACCGATGATGATGAGGTAGTCTCGGGAGATCCATTATTGTATATTCCTACTGAGAACCTAAAAGATATAGCTAGCTTTCCTATAGGAAATATTGTGTCGGCTGCTCGTTTAGATTCTTCGTCGGAAGCCCAATTTAAAACACTTTTGAATACTGATTATAACAGTATCACTGCAGAAAATGACATGAAAATGAACAACATTTTCATAGGTCCAGATACTTTTGATTTTAGTGATGGTAACGCTATTGTTGCCTACGCAAAAGCCAACGGAATGAGAGTTCATGGACATGCCTTGGTTTGGCACCCTGATTATGCCATACCAGATTGGCTCGAAAACTTTGCTGGAACCAATGATGAGTTTGAGGCACATATAGAAAACTATGTAAAAACCACTGTAGAACATTTCGCAGAAGAAAAGGATGCCGATGGGAACTCAATTGTTACTGGGTGGGATGTAGTGAATGAATATTTTGATGACAGTGGAGATTTGAGAAATAGTCTCTTTACCCAAAAAATGGGATCAGATTATATTAAAAAGATATTTCAATGGGCACGTGAGGCAGACCCTGACGTTAAGCTTTTTTACAACGATTATAATATTGCAGGTCAAACTAATAAACGCAGTTCGATTTTATCAATGGTAAGCGATTTTCAAAATAGTGTGCCAGCCATACCCATAGATGGTATTGGTATGCAAATGCACCTTGGTCTTGCGTGGCCTTCTCTACAGGAAATTTCATTGGCAATCACAGATGTTACTAATTCTGGCTTATTGGTTCATATTTCCGAACTGGATATACAGGTAAATTCAAATGAAGATATAACTAGCTTAACTTTAGAGCGTGCTCAAGAACAAGAATTATTTTACAACCATGTCTCTTCTGAGTATAATTCTATCGTGCCTTCCGATAAACAATATGGAATTACTATTTGGGGAATGAGAGATCAAGATAGTTGGAGATACGACGGCGGAACTGACTGGCTATTACTTTATAATTCAAATTATGAGTTTAAGATTTCGCATCGTGGATTTGCAGATGGACTTTAAAAAATTCGGTGGATACAGATTCAATATAGATAAATCACTGAAGAGAAGATTATGACTTTCAAAAAATAGGATTTCGTAAATTTTCTCTATAGCCTGAGCGGTAAATCTCGGAATTAATCGTGTGCCGACTAAGACAAAATATAGTCGGCCTGATTTTACGGGTTATTAACCTAAAATTTTTAATAATATCATCTTAATGATAGGAGGTTTAGCGAATTTGGAATATGTCCATATTCGGGATGGTAATTAATGCATTTAGTAAAGCTTGATAGCTGGTTTAAAAGTGATCTTATGAATATGACATAGAATTCTATTGACTATAGATCTCAATATTATTATGATGCTTTTTAATCTGAGCATATAACCGAAGCAGATAATAGTGAGAGTAAATTCAAAATAAATAACATAAAGAGTAAATTAAAATTAGATTATGATGATAAAGATGAAAACGATTACACAAATTTTAATGTTCATTCTAATGGCCTTGGGTTTAAGTTGTAGCAGCAGTGATGATAGTAACGGTGTAAGAGTTGGCGGGCCCATAATTCCCGCAGGACCTTCAGATCCTACAGTTTTACAATCAGATGCTTCTACAATTATGTCTTCAGAAACGAAACAAGACATAAGTGGATTTGGTGCCGCAACAGTTTTTAGATTGAATAGTCCCCTTAGCGCTAACGATATGGACAAATTATATGGAAATGATGAGGGAGAGATTGGGTTATCAATTCTGAGAATACGTGTTGCCCCAGATGATAATTCTAGGGCTATTGAGCTTAATCATGCACAAATGGCATCAAATAGAGGAGCTTTGGTTATGGCTACACCATGGAGTCCACCTGCAGATATGAAGACCAATAATGATTTAATAGGAGGGTCATTGAAGACAGAATCCTATGAAGATTATGCCAACTACCTCAATGATTTTGCATCATACATGGATGCTAATGGTGTTCCCTTGGAAGTTATAAGTATTCAGAATGAAGGTGATTATGAAGTCTCATATGAGTCTTGTAACTGGTCTGCCGCTCAAGTACGTGATTTTATGAGGGATTATGGAGGCCTTATAACCAATACTAAACTAATGCCCTCTGAGTCTTTTCAGTTCAGGCATGAACATACAGACCTGACCCTAAATGACCCTGTAGCGGTAGACAATGTAGATATTGTTGGAGGACATATTTATGGTACAGCGCTAGATAATTACCCTTATCCTTTGGCTATGGAAAAAGGGAAAGAACTGTGGATGACAGAACACTATACATCCAGTGACCGAAGTGCAAATCTGTGGCCTGACGCCTTGTTAGTTGGCCGGGAAATCCACAATTGTATGACTATAGGTCAATACAATGCTTATGTGTGGTGGTACGGTAAAAGGTATTACAGCTTTATAGGTGATGGTGAAGAAGGAACGTCTAATGGGGTTGTCACTAAGCGCGGCTATGTAATGTCAAATTTTTCAAAATTCATAAAGCCTGGTTATACAAGAATAGGTGCAGATGAGAATCCTCAAACGGGTATTTCCATTAGTGCATATTCGGGTGAGGGAAAAATTGTTGTTGTTGCCATAAATCAATCTGAGCAAACCGTAGAACAGCAGATTGTATTAACGGGAACAAATAGCACCACTGTTACTCCATATATAACTAGTGCTTCTCAAAACTTGGAGACTCAAGAAGCTGTTAGTATTGAACCAAGTATAGAGGCGTATTTATATGATTTGCCACCAAATAGTATAACAACTTTTGTAACTAATTAGTAAATAGATTATAATTATACAATCAACAACGAGTGGATAACTAGCTTAATTTTTATTTAAAATTCTAAAAATGTTATGGAATTAAGTCTATACAAGAATCAATTCTATCACATCAAAAATAATATTGCTAAACTCTCGATTTTAGTAATATTAATATGTTTTAGTTGCAAGAAAACTAATAAAATTGAAACAGAAACGAAGCTCGTTACTAAAAATAAGAAGAACGCTACCCAAGAGATGATTGACGATATCGAAAAGAGAGTAGCGTCATTCAATGTAGAAAGCGTACCATATATTTTCAATAATGCTAAGGTGTCTGCAATTGAAAAAAGGCTTCAATCGACACGAGGAAATGAGAGACTAAATATTTTATTTTCGTATGGTTTAGAATTGCTGAACGCGGGAAAAACAGAAGAATCAATTAACGTCTTAAAAGAGGTATTAATGGCACTTGATAACATTGATGTGCCATCCAAGTCAGAATCGGTTTACTACATCAAAAAGCAAATGGCAATCGCTTACATGCGAAAGGCAGAACAGGATAATTGTTTTGCTAATCATAATGAAGAATCTTGCATTATTCCCATAAGTCCTAAAGGCCAACATATTATAAAGGAAGGAGCCGAGCAATCCATTGCGATGCTTGAAGAACTTCTTGAGTTAAATCCACAAGATCTTGAATGTCAATATCTCTTGAATATCGCTCATATGACTTTGGGACAATATCCAGAACAGGTGCCAAAAAAATTCAGAATTCCAGAGTCTCATTTCTCAAAGTCCGGAAAAATTATGCAGTTTAAGGATATTGCAATGAGTCTGGGTGTTGATGTTAATCTTAAGTCTGGCGGGACCTGTGTTGATGACTTCAATGGCGATGGTTATTTAGATATTATTGCGTCTTCATGGGGTTTTGATGACCAAATCAGATATTTTGAAAACGATGGAGTAGGAGGATTTACAGACAAAACGAAAGAAGCCGGCCTTGAAGGCGTAACTGGTGGATTAAATTTGAGGCATGCAGATTACGATAATGATGGACATTTAGATTTCATAATTTTAAGGGGGGCGTGGTTATCCATATATGGAAGTTTGCCAAATTCCTTGATGAGGAATAACGGTGATGGCACATTCACAGATACTACAAAATCTTCAGGTATCTATTCGCTCAACCCAACACAAACGGCGGTTTGGGTAGATGTAAATTTGGATGGCTGGCTCGATCTTTTTATTGCGAACGAATGGTCTGAAGCCAAGCAGAGTTATTGTGAGCTGTTTTTAAACAATGGTGATGGTACCTTTAAGGATATTGCTAAAGAGGCGGGTATTACCATTCCAGGATTCTTTAAAGGGGTGGCTAGTGGCGATATAAACAATGATTTATATCCAGATTTATATCTCTCTAATTACGATGGTTTAAATACCTTGTACATTAACACTACAGAGAACTCTGGAAAACCATCTTTTAAATTAGCTGTAAATGCAAGAGTTTCAGAACCGAAATTAAGTTTTCCAACCTGGTTTTTCGATTATAATAACGATGGTTACGAAGATATTTTCGTTTCAGGATATTCTTCTTCAGAAATTCTGCCAGCTGAGATGATGCTTAGAAATATTAGATCAAATACGGCTGAATATAGACCCTTTTTATATCAAAACAATGGGGACAATACGTTTAGCGAAGTCTCCATGGCAAGTAATTTGACAGAACCCATTGCAACAATGGGATGCAATTTTGGAGACTTGGACAATGATGGTTATCTAGACTTTTATTTGGCGACTGGAGATCCTGACTTTTTTTCAATCGTTCCAAATAAGATGTATCGTAATGTAGGTGGGAAGCGCTTTGAAGATGTGACCTATAGTGGTGGTTTTGGACACATACAAAAAGGGCATGCGATTGGTTTTGGAGATATGGATATGGACGGTGATCAAGATATTTATGCCGTTATGGGAGGAGCAGTTGAAGGGGATGTTTTTAGAAATTTGCTTTTTGAAAATCCTATTGGAAATGAAAATAACTGGATCAATATTGTTTTGGAAGGTAAGCAAAGCAACAGATCTGCCATTGGTGCCAAAATCATTATCTCGATCGAGGAGAATCATAAAGAGCGCAAAATTTACAATACAGTTGATTCTGGCGCTAGCTTTGGTGGTAACAGTTTAATGGCCGAAATTGGATTGGGAAAAGCTAAAGTTATCAAAAAGGTTGAGGTCAAGTGGCCCCACCAAACCAGACTAATTTCTGTTTTCAAAAATGTAGAGGTAAATCAAACTATTAAAATTATAGAAGGAGGGGAAATTCAAAAGCTAGATTTGCCTGAATTTTCATTTAACAAAACGATGCCTTTGCATAAGCATAACTAGCCTTTATTGATTTTAAAAATAGTCAGAGGCCCACCATTATTAGTAATCAAATAGCATTGTTCGCCATTAATCGTTATTTTTTTCATGGCTTTCACATTGCCTTCGGTAAAAAAGCTATGATCCATATATGGTGAAAGATTCCCTTTTGAATCTCCTAAAAGGATATAGCCTGTGTTAGCATCATAGCGAATGGTTTCCACTTCTGCCTCGTATATGTTTCCAACGCCTAAGACATCCAAATGACCATCTTGGTTCACATCGATTATCTCAAAGGCCATTGTAGGACCAAACTGAGCTGTTGTGGGTAGCTTTTGAATTTCGAATGAGCCGTTGCCCTTGTTCCTGAGATAAAGACTACTAAACTCAAATGCTGTCTTATGATAAGCTGCATTTAACTCCTTTTCGCCATAGATATCAATCAGGGTAGAATTTGCGAATTCTTTATAGGTCTGGATCTTTTTACTTACAAAAGGATTTTGTTCTGTAGAGCATTCCTTCCCTCTAATAGGAACCAGATTGCCTTTGTAGTATTTGCTTAGAATCATATCATATTTGCCATCCTCATCAAAATTTGTAGAATAAATATGGAGCGGCTTTTCTTTTGTGGGATGAAACTTGTTGTTATCCCCCAAATTACCCACCAGATAATCCATTTTTCCATCTTTATCCAAATCCACTTCAGTAATGGTATTCCACCAGCCCTCAGTCTCATTTAATGAAGTATTTGGAGCTTTAGTGAATTTTCCGTTTTGGTTGTTGAAAAAGGTAATTGGAAACCATTCCCCAACAACAGCTAAATCCTTGTCGCCGTCGCCATCATAATCCGTAAAAAGGAGGTCGTTTACTATGCCTATATCTTTAAGTTCTGGGGCCAGTTCCTCTGTGGCGTCCATATAGCTTCCATTGTTATTTCTCAGTAAATAGGTCTTGGATGAAAGGGGGTATTTTCCAGGAATTACCTGCCCACCAACAATCAAATCTAAATCTCCATCCCCATCAATGTCATTAGCGGCAATAGCTTTAGTGATTCCTAACATCTTGGGCAGTTGGTTGGATTTTGAAAAAGTACCGTTTCCATCATTTGTGTAAAGTCTATCTTGAAGCAATGGATTATTCTCTCCAATTTCGTAGCCACCACTGCCAACATACAGATCCAAGTCTCCATCATTATCGGCATCAAAGAAAAAGGAGGTGTTATCTTCGTATCCACGTTCTCTTGAAAACAAGGCTTCATTGGTTCTTTTATATGTTCCGTTTTGAGTTTGAATGTATAATTCCCCTGCTTGATTCAATGCACCACCGACGTAAAAATCCTCAAGGCCATCCCCATTAACATCAGCTACAGATAGGGCAGGACCTTTTTGGGACTGCTTTTGGGGCAGCAAAGTTTGCAAATCAAAATCATTAAAGCTATTTTCTTGATGCTTGTAGGTAATTCCTAAACTATAGGGATTGACTGTTACAAAACTTTTAGTGACTTTCTCTGGAACAATTCCATCAAACTTAAAGTCTTTTTTATTGAATGTAAGGGACTGGTTCACTTCAATATCGTCCATAGCCAATACTGAATTATCTCCCCAAATGACTTCAATGCGATCTATGGTTTCCTCATCACCCAAACCAAAATTTATTTGATATCCCATGGATGACTGATAGCCCCTAGATGGAAAAAACTCTTGGTATTGTTTTTTTTCCTTTGAAAAGACTCTAACTTTTGCACCAACGGCGTTCATATTGTTTTTATCCCCGATAAGCTTAATGTTAATGTAATTGTTGGTTGAATTATTTTTATAAACTGCTGCCTGATCAGACATATTGTTCATTACTAAATCCAAATCACCATCGTTATCTAGATCGGCATAGGCCGCACCATTGGTATTTATTTTTTTACTTAAGCCCCATTCTTCAGTCATTTTTTTAAATGATAAATCACCATTATTTTTATAAATATAGTTTGCGATTTTTTCAGAAGGCATAATACTCGTTATATCTTCAATTGTCATAGCTCCTTTTTCCTTTTGCTGTCTAAGGGATTCTCTTTTATAATCTTGATTACCTAATTCTCTTTCAATACCATTAGAAACAAAAATGTCCTTGTATCCATCGTTATCAAAATCAGCAATTAATGGCGCCCAGCTCCAATCTGTTTTAGAGATTCCTGCCAATTGGCCAATATCGCTAAAAGAACCGTTACCATTATTCAATTGAAGGGTATTAGCCATATAGGAATGCAAATACCCTGAATTTATCATTTTCCAAAAGCCTTCCGTATTCATGGAAGCCATATTTTCTTTTCCCCGTCGGTGATCTTCAGCAAGCATATCCAAGACTATAAGATCTGGTAAAAAGTCATTATTAATGTCAGCATAATCAGATCCCATCCCATTTAATGGAATATGTTTCAACCTCGTATTAATTTGGTTTGAAAAAGTACCATCTTGGTTATTAATATATAAATAATCAGGATGTATAAAATCATTGGCGACATACACATCAAGCCAACCATCATTGTTAAAATCTCCAATAGATGCACTTAATCCCCATGTTTTATTCATGAGTTTTGCTTGAAGTGTAACATCTGTGAATTTGTTGCCATCATTTCTAAATAAATGGTCTGATGTTTCCCTAAAATACTTCCTTTCGGAACCACTCTCAATCTTACCGCTTTGGTCAAAATCTGAGCGATGATTAACCAAATACATGTCTAGATCTCCATCTTTATCAGAATCAAAGAAATAGGATTGGATAGAAAAACCATTTTGATCCAAACCCCATTGTTTTGCTTCGTTTTTAAACGTACCGTCTTTTTGGTTGATAAAGAGTTTATTTTTTCGAAGTTCATCATTTCTTAAAGATGCGGATTTACATACATAAATATCCAGCCAACCATCGTTGTTAATATCTATCATAGAGACTCCGGTTGACCATCCCTCATTATCTTCCAGACCCGCTTTTGCCGTTTCGTCAACAAATTTGAAATCACCCTTATTGATGTATAGTTTATTGGAATTTTGATTTGAAGTAAAATAGATATCCTCTAAACCATCATTGTTTATGTCTCCTATAGAAACTCCTGCGCCGTTGAATGCATATACATATTCTAGGTAATTAAAATTGATGTCTTGCTTAACCGTGTTTTTAAAATCTATACCTGTTGTCGAATTTTCTACCAGTGTAAACAAAGTAGTAGTATCAGGAGATTTTTTCTCTTTGCCATTGAAATCATTGCAGCTGATTAGCAATGTAATAAATGAAATAAAAAGCCATTTTTCAGAAGTCATTTCTATAGTTTAATTATATACCAAAATAGAAAAAAGGCCATCGAATGACGGCCTTATTATTTTAATCAATTAGTGCCAGTACTAAACTGATACCATATATATGTAATGTCGCCTATTTTAAAACTAATCTAAGGTAGGTACTAATGTGATGTTGTCAATAAAATATACTGCATTTTCTGTAACCCCAAGGTCTAACACAACACTTGCTGGATTAGTGTTAGCTGTAAATGTCCACTCAATTTGTTGCCATTCTGTAGTGATTTCATAATTAGCACTGTAAAGGGCCTCGGGCGTGGTTGAAAATCTCATATTCCCGCCGTTTCCAGGAGTGCCTTGTTGTGCTTTTATTAACATTGACAGTGTGTAACTAGCATCAACTTCTAAGGCAGTTGCGGCACTAGCTATCTGTGTTCTCCATGCATCACCTCCAAATCCAACAGCACGTAAAGATCTTCCAAAAAACGCCTCTTCAGCTTCAGTTGTAGCAGTCATTAAATCTGCTCCATTGAATTTTGACCAATTTACAAACTCATCACCATCTCCAGCTTCGAGTCCTCCATTAAGAAGTAGATTATCACTTATCCAAAATTTCCCTGGTGCTACGGCTTCACCACCATCTGTTACGACTGTGATGTTACTTGCTTCGTTTATGGTAAGTCCAGAAGGCACCGTTATGACTAGTTCTGTTGCCGTGGATGAAACAACATTTGCGTCTATGTCACCTATTCTTACGTTTTGAAGATTGTCAAAAGATAGTCCTCTTAGAGTAACTTCTTCTCCTTCTTGAGCAGCATTGGTCGATAAGCCTTGTATAATAGGGATTGGTCTTATATTCAAGTTGATTTCTTCAGTAACGATGTAACCATCTGCCATCACTAGTGTCAGCGTTCGTTCTCCGGCGCCTCCGGTGGTAGGTGCTATAAATGTAATAGTATTTCCATCCAGCTCATAAGGAAACTGGTCATTATCCACAAACACAAATAAAACTGAGTTGAAATTTTCGCCTTGTAGAATTACCTCTTCACCAACAAATAGCTCTTCAGGAGAAACACTGTTGATAACTACCGGGACAAAATCTGAATCATCTTCACAGCTTACTAAAGAGCTAATTGCGAAAACAGCTAAAAATGCACCTACTAATCTTAAAGCTTTTAACATATTTTTATTGTTTAATTAAATTATAAAATACTAGTGTTTTAAAAAAATGATTTAATGATATTTCAGAGCTAAATTGATTTAAATGATCAAAACCAAATATTATCGCTGAATTATTTAAGTAATTGTAATTTTACCGTATTGATAATCATACGACCAAAAAAAGCATTTAACGTAAATATACATACTTTAAATTAAAAATACAACCGATTGTGTTAATTGTTTTAACATAATTTCTTTTTTTAAAGAATTGCTTTTGTAACCGATTATGATTGATTTTAAGACATCGGAGTAAAAGTCCGCAAGAAGTGGTTCCAAGTTAGAATATTTTTTGAATTTGAGCAGTGGCATTAAAATAATCATGACCATTATTCAAATTGAGAGTGTTAGATATATAGATATTGCTGTCCTATTTTTACAATATAACGATAGCCGCTTATATTCATGCTTAGCATATTCCACTCTCTATGATCACATCGTCTAATTGATTGCTGTCGTCTGCATGCAAATGGCCTGGGGTCTTTGAATGAAAATGGTTTTGGGTGATCATGACTTTAAGAAAGTCAGATTTTCAAAAACATCATTCTTTAACTAAGGTAGAGGAAGAAGATGCTACAAAAAATAAAAAGAGGCTGTTGTATTAACGGCCTCTTTTTGTATAATTTGAATCTATTAGACTAACTCAAATGTATATATTTTATATATTATTGATACCCTGGGTTTTGGTATGCTGCCTTTTCAGCAGCGCTCATATTTAAAAGATCTATTTGGTTTAATGGAACAGGTCTTAAATAATGATAGTCCTCAATGGTTCTATTTGTTGTTGTAGGACTGTGATCAGAAGCATCATTCCCACCAATTTGGTAACTAGAGGCATATTCTTGCCATTTTTGAGTACGTACTAAATCAAACCATCTTTTCCCTTCACCAAAATATTCACGAGAACGCTCTGCAAGAATATAATCTATATCGATAACTGCTGGCGTTGCGTTTACCAAAGTAGTACTATTGTCTTCAATACGTTCTTCCTGTTCACCATTGTCAAAACGCCACATTCCAGCACGTGCCCGTAAGACATTTACTAATTGTCTAGCAGTATAGCCGCCACTTGCGCCTTTTACAGCAGCTTCAGCCGCAACAAGATAAAATTCAGAATATTTTGCAATTGGATAGGGGCGAGTTATGGCACCATTGGGTGACCCCAAACCGCCTTCATTATCTGTACGATAAGTTCCTAATTTCCATAAACCTGGATAAAACCTTCTATTTATTTCATTTAGGTTGATAACATAATCGGATCTCCCCGGTATTTCACCACCACCTATATTTCCTCCATTTACATAAGTCACGTTTGGATTATATTCATCCAAGAAAGAGATTACCGCGTCGCCTGGAGCTATTTCCAGTCCGTTAGCAGCCGTAAGAGTTGGTGTAGTATCACCTGCCTTATCCCAGTTTCCTCTATAGCTACTCACAAATGTAGCGTCGTATCGGGAATCATTGTCCTTGTCGTCAAAGGTTTCTTCAAAAACATTAATGGGAGGCGCCATACGCGTCCAAGGTCGTCCATAACTTTGAGCAGCCTCGCGTTGTACTGCGGCCACACCGTCAACACTGATGGTCGTATAATTAGAAGTTGCCATCCAAGCAGCAGTATTGGCACTGCCACCGGTACCACTAAAACCTATATCTGCACCATTATATATTTGACTTTCCTCGGTACGGTCTGCATATAAAAGCATCTCATTATGACGATCGTTGGTCGCTACGTGCACATCGTAAAAGTAATCGAGTAACTCGTAAGGCCCAGGGTTTTCAATCCCTAAAATAGCGGTATTATAGGCTTGCTGAAAATAATATCCAGCGCCATTTCCATTAGGATCGGTTCGTGGAGTGTCGGGATAAGTTGGAATATTATTAGGGTTTTCGAGCCACCAAGCATAAGTTAAATAAGCTTGTGCTAGATACAACCTTGCCACATTTTTAGTAACAGCACCAGTAATTCTTTGAGTATCTGGTAAAGCGTCTACAGCAGCTTCTAAATCTGGAAGTATAGCTCGAGCATACACTTCGGGAACCGTATTACGAACCGACGTTCTTGTCGCAGATTGATTGAATTGTAGTTCTCCAGAGCCTAGATCTAAAGGTACACCTCCATAGGTTTGAACCAATAAAAAATAATACCAAGCACGGAAGAATTGAGCTTCCCCTATTAAGGATTCATCCAGTCCAACAGCTGCAGCATTTTCAATAATTCCACTTGCCGTATTTATGGCGCGATAGGAGTTACCCCAAACCACACCTACCGCAAAACCACTTTGCGAGCTTAAATTTCCTTGGTCAGTGAGATCAAAATCGAAAAAGTTATTATCGGCGCTCTGTGCAGCAGCATACTCATCGGTTCCTGTTTCGGTCATGTTCAGATAATACCCGTCACCATAAATATTTCTCATATTTTGGTACAAGTAGGTTAACCCCCCTTCTACACCCTGCTCAGTTTGAAAGAACTCTGGGGTAAAACGGTCTCTCGGCGTTTCTTCTAGAATATCTTCAGAACAAGATGTTACAATAAAAGCAATAGCTAAAATTGCAATTGATAAATACTTAATTTTTTTCATAGTCATTTTTTTTAAAATGTTACGTTTAGTCCTAGCAAAAAGTTTCTCGTTGTAGGTGCATTGGCTCCAATAGTTGGTATACCATCAGAGATATTACCTGTATCAACCGCTACATTTTGACGTGTTCCGTCGCCATTTACCCCAGAGTTGGTCTCAGGATCAAGTCCAGATTCATCGTGAAAAGGGGAAAATAAAACAAAGGGATTTTGTACCGTGGCGTAAAGACGCAGCCTTTTGATCCCCGTGTTATCAAGAACATTTTGATCAATATTATATCCTAAGGTCATTGCCCTGATTTTTAAGTAAGAGCCATCAAAATAGCCTAATGTACTCGAATATTTTTGGTTGTCCCCACTTTGAATACCTCCAGGTGCAGGATATTTAGCATCTGTATTAGTTGGAGTCCAATAATCTACATCCACATTATTGTTTCTACCAGTTAATAAATTTAAATAACCGCTTGAAGAATATAGAGTACTAACGACTATACCACCGCTTTGAAACGCACCTACCATATTCAAGTCAAAGTTTTTATATGCAAAACGAGTATTAAAACCACCCTGAAAATCGGGAGTAGGATCAATAATCTTCCTATCGTCTGGACCTATGGCGCGAACAGGAGAGCCGTCTTCGTTATATTCACCCGTATAACGCACCTTTATCATACCTTCATTTCCTCCAGGTTCTAAAATATCCAGGTACTGAAAGTTAGGATCTGACTGATTCCAAAGTCCGATATTTTCAAAATCATAGATCACATTGAGCGGAGAACCTACAAACCAGAGCGCTCCCTCATTTCTTTCTACACCTTCTGTAAGTGCAGTAATTTCATTTCTATTGGTGTAAAAGTTAACACCTACATCCCAAGAAAAACCGTCAGGATTGTCAAAAATCACTCCATTTAGCGCAACCTCTAAACCTTTGTTTTCTGTGGTACCGATATTACGGAATACATTATCAACTCCACCAGTAGGTGGTAATGGCTCGTTCAATATCAGGTCACGGGTCTTGGTTAAATAATATTCCACACTTCCCGATAGGCGATTGTTTAAGAATCCAAAATCCAAACCAAAGTTATAAGTTTCCGAAAATTCCCAAGTTAAATCAGGGCCGGGTAATCCACTTACAAAATAACCTGTGGCAAAATTAGGTCCAAAATTATAGTTTACTTGGCCTAAGCTTCCTAACGTAGAGAAGGGAGTAACCGCCTGGTTTGCGGTTTCTCCGTACCCTGCGCGCAATTTGATAAGGTTAGCCCAAGTTGCGTTTTCCATAAAGGCTTCATTGCTTACGTTCCATCCTAAAGAAACCGCAGGAAACGTAAACCATTCATTACCCTGAGCCAATCGAGATGAACCGTCTCTACGTAAAGTAGCCGTCAATAAATAGCGATTATCGTATTGATACAAAATCCTACCCATCAAGGATAGCAGCCCACTTTCACTATATCCGGTACCATAACCTAAGATATCTTCAGTAAGTATAGTGTCGTCATCAAGGTTATACCATAATGAGGTCTCATCCGGTATATTTCGAGCACTGAAACCTATATTGTCAAATTTTGTGTTTTGCGAGGAAAATAAACCTACGAAATTAACTTTATGCTTTCCAAAATTTCTATCATAAATCAACTGATTTTCGATAAGATAATCTCTTAAAATAGAGCTGTTGTAACTTGCTGAAGATGGATTTATTGGATTAAAGTTAAACACGCCCTCTCCGGTAAAATTACCGTCTCTGGAGGAACGATAGTTCAATCCCACATTTAAGCGATATTTTAAGCCCTCAATTCCAGGGATATCTACTTCACCATAAATGTTGTTATAGCTACCAAAGTCCAATTGTTCATTCGCTCTTCTTTTCCCTGTTCGGCCAATTTCGTTTCTGGTAGGTACCCAAATATTATCTGCTTGGGTTTGAAGGCGTACAGATTCTAAAAAGTTACCGTCCTCATCAAATGGACTAAGCAAAGGAGATGCGCCCAGATTTATACCAACGATGCTGCTGGTTTCACTAAAGTTAGTCAACGAGTTAATCCCAAAACGTATATGATCTCCTATATTTTGATCGAGTTGTACCCGTAAGGTATACCTATCGAAAGAGTCACCGGGAATAACAGATGTTTCCTGAAAATAACCCAGTCCAACATTATAGGAACCATTTTCACTTCCTCCCTGAACACTGATATCGTGAGATGTCTGCAATCCATTTTTGTAGAGCAAATCTTGCCAATCGGTATCATTGCCTAAAGATTCATCACCACCTAAACCGAAAATTGGTGTCCCACCATTGTTAGCAGCCACGTCAGCACGTAATTGTATGAGTTGCGCAGCATTCATCATTGGGAATTTAGCAAATACATCCTTGACCGCATAATAGGTATTATAACGTATTTGTGGTTTTTGGCCTTTTGTACCTGATTTTGTAGTTATTAAAATGACTCCATTAGCACCCCGTGAACCATAAATTGCGGTTGCCGATGCATCTTTTAGGATCTCTAAACTTTCTATATCATTGGGGTTTATATCATTAAGACCTCCAGAAAAAGGAATGTTGTTTAGAACAATCAAGGGATCATTTCCTGCTGTAAGTGAACGTACCCCTCGAATACGAATTTGCGGTGCAGATCCGGGTCTTGTACTGTTGGTTTGAATATTAACACCTGCAGCCCTGCCTTGAAGTGCCTGCTGAAAGTTGGCACTTTGTACCTCATTTAAGTCCTCACCTTTAAGAGAAACTACAGAACCTGTTACAGATTCTCTGCTTTGAGTACCATAACCAATAACAACAACTTCATCTAAGACGCCAGCATCAGGCTCTAGGGTTACGTTTATTTGAGTTTGATTATTAATAGGTACTTCTTTAGTAACATACCCTAAATAAGTAAATACCAATACACCGTCAGAAGGTACGTTTTCGATAGTGTAATTTCCATCGAAATCTGCGGCAGCACCCTTACTTGTGCCCTTTAAAACGACATTGGCTCCAGCAACAGGACCGTTTTCATCGGAAATTACCCCTGAAACTGTGGTTTGGGCAGACATTACAGAGCAGAAGAGTATAGCTAGTATTACAAACCATAGCTCTTTAATGTTTCTCCTTTTATAATTTAAAAAGTTTGTCATAGAAGATCATTTTAGAAATTGAAGTTAGTTGTTGATAAAAAATTAGTTATTAATATTTTGACGAAACAATGGATTAAATCGATGAATAATTAATTGGCGTAAATCATATGATGTTAACATGTATAAAAAAATCAAACATATTATGGCACATAGATTATATATAGGATACTTTCTCAATCTTTTTAAAGAAACCTCTCAATCAATGATTTTTAGAGAGAACAAAACCTGTTCTATATTATCTAATATGTGTTCTATATTAACAAATGTAAATAATACATTTTTAAAAAGCAACCGATTGTGTGAAAAGTTTGTTAATTTATTTTTATAAAATTATTTGGCCTGGCGTTGGATATAATATTTTACTTATAAATCAGCATAATCGCTGATAAATTCGATAATAAACTCAATCGCAATAATTTAAGTTTCTATGAGATTATTATTTTTGATAAGGTTTTAGAGTTGTAATTAATCCGTTTTCGTCATGAATGATCTCACTTACTTTAACAGACCGCAAATGCGTGATTCCTTTTGATAAACTCGAATCATGATAGAACAAAAACCATTTTTCTTCAACTTGGCAAATCGAATGATGCGAGGTCCAACCTACAACTGGTTCCAGAATTCGCCCTTTATAAGTAAAGGGTCCGTAAGGATTATCACCAATGGCATAACAGATAAAGTGAGTGTCTCCTGTTGAATAAGAGAAATAATATTGTCCTTTGTACTTATGTAACCATGCGGCTTCGAAAAAACGCTTTTCATTATCACCTGCTAATAAAGGATTCCCTTGTTCGTCTAAAATAACAACATCTTTCGGCGTTTCTGCAAATTCCAACAAGTCATCACTCATTTTAGCTACCTTAGGCATTAATGCCAATTCATGATTTTTTGGAAGATGGGCTGTTGGGCTTTCAAGATGCTCAGCGTTGTAAGTACCTTCTCTCCAACGTTGTAATTGGCCGCCCCAAAGTCCGCCAAAATACATATAATAGCTACCGTCCTCATCTTGAAAGACAGCAGGGTCAATGGAGAAACTTCCTTTAATAGCCTCTGGTTGAGGCGTAAAAGGTCCTACTGGAGAATCACTCACAGCAACGCCTATTCTAAAGATTTCGTCATATCCTTTTGCAGGAAAGAACAAATAATATTTTCCGTCTTTATGGGCCGCATCTGGAGCCCACATTTGCCTTGAAGCCCAAGGCACATCATCGACATGTAAGGCTATGCCATTGTCTACAGCTTCACTATCTATGCTGTCCATAGATAGAACGTGGTAATCTTCCATGGCGAAATGGCTACCTAAATCGTCAAAGGCTTCTCCCGCATCGATGTCATGGGAAGGATATATGTAGATCTTTCCATTGAAAAAATGAGCAGAGGGGTCAGCGGTATAAATATGAGATACCAAAGGCTGTGAAATCGCTTTTTTGTTTAAAACTTCGAAATCAATATTATCTATATTTTTTTCAGGCATTGTAATTTTTTTTAATTAAGATTATAATCTTCTAATTTTTAAATCTTCTTCAATTGTAGTTTCTATTTTTTTATTGATTTCATAGAAAAACAATAAGCAAGCTCCAATTAAAAAAGGGATTCCAGGAAATATGCTGACTAACAGTTTAATACCGTTAACAGCCGAATCAGGTTGCGTAGTAGAATTAGGAATGTAATCAAAGACCCCTAAAAAATAGGAGGTCAGTGCTCCACCGATACTTAAACCAGCTTTTAGTCCTACCATCATAGCAGAAAATATGATAGCTGTAGCACGGCGATTATTTTTCCATTCAGAAAAGTCTGCTACATCCGCAATCATCGCCCATAGAATAGGGATGGTGATTCCGTAGAAAAAACCATGTAAAATTTGTGAAATAAACATCAGCATGACCGATGTAGGTGGGAAGAAATAAAATGCTAAAATGAACAGTGTTGAAATAAATAAAAACAAAGCAAATACATCTCGTTTTCCATATTTGTCTGCTAACCTTTTAGAAAAAGTAATCCCAACAATCATAAAAATAATACCACCCGCATTGAACAGTCCAAATCCAGCGGATATAGGATCATCTCCAAAATGATTTAACCCAATAGTTGATAAAAAGTCTAATACAGGTTGAATCAGTGCTGCGAGATTTTCTTTGTCAACATAGTTTTCAAAGTAATAGACGTAAGATCCACCTTTCATTGCTAGGGTAATAAATATCAACATCGTAAGTGTTAGCATGATGATCCATGGTCTGTTTTTGACCAAGTCGCCTAAATCTTCCTTAAGACTTGATTTTTGTTCTGGTTTAGGGATGACACGTTCTTTAGTTGTGAAAAAAGTAATCAATAACATAATCGTACCTGCTATTGCCAAAACCGTCATAACTTTTTCAATACCAAGAGCTTTATCGCCATCACCAGCACTTTTGATAATCCCTAGCATAAAAACTTGAACGAAAAATTGTGCGAACATAACCGCTACAAAACGGTAAGAAGACAAGCTATTTCTTTCGCTCATATCACCTGTAATGACGCCACTTAATGCGGAGTAAGGCAAATTATTAGCAGCATATAATAAAAGAAGCAAAGTGTATGTCACTACAGCGTAAATGACTTTGCCTTTATATGAAAAATCTGGAGTAGTAAAGGCTAATAATGCGATGACTCCCAAAGGTACTGCAGTCCATAAAATCCAAGGTCTAAATTTTCCCCATCTGGATTTTGTTCTGTCTGCCAATGCACCGATAATTGGATTAAACCCAAAAGCAGCAATTAGCCCTACCGTGAGCATGATTGCAGAAGCATGTTTTGGGGAAAGGCCATAAATGTCTGTATAAAAGTAGGCCAGATAGGTAACCAGTGTTTGAAAAACCAGATTGGCGGCAAGGTCACCCAAGCTATATCCAATTTTTTCCTTTATGGATAATTTATGTGAAATTGAACTCATATATCTACTCGTTATTTAACTGGTTGTTGTTTGTCAAATCGTTGTTTTAACGCTATGATACTATCGTATGCGGCTTTGGGTTTTAATTCTCTGTCAAAAAGTAAAGGATAATTAGTTCTTCCTCTCACAGGAAATCCATTAAGCCATGACTGTCCATCACTAACGCCCCAAAATGTTACTCTGCTTATTTTGTCTTTGTGTTTTAAAAACAGACTGAAAATATCTTTATAGCGGTTGGCCAATTTCACTTGAATAGAATCCGGTAATTTTTCTTTATACGGATTCATCCCTTCTTTGTTTTCAAAATTTTGACTGATTTCAGCACCTTGTAAATCCCAAGGGTTTGGCAACACACTAACATCTAATTCTGTAATAGCCACCTTGACACCAAGCGACGCATAATCCAAAATGCTTTGCTCAATGTCTTCTATTGAAGGAGAATCTAAATGCCAATGTCCCTGCATTCCAATACCGTCAACCTTTATTCCCTTATCTAGAATATTTTGTACCAATCTGATCGCTCCTTTTCTTTTATCGGCATTGGTCATGTTGTAATCGTTGTAGTATAAATCAGCTTTTGGGTCAATTTCTGCAGCCCATTTAAAAGCATTCGCTAAATAGTCTTCTCCCATTTTATCTAAGAAAACGGATTTTCTTAAGGTACCATCTTCATTCAATGCTTCGTTAACGACATCCCAAGAATTGATTCTGCCTTTATAGTGTGTTACGATATCTTTTACATGACGTTCTGTAGCGTTAGCAAACTCTAAACTATCTTCAATGGTCTGAAACCAAGGTGATAATTGGCTATGCCAAATCAATGTGTGACCATGAATAAACATATCATACTTTTCGCCAAGAGCCACAAACTTATCAGCGAGCTCATAATTGAAGCTGTCTCTTTCTGGGTGAATCATCATTGATTTCATAATGTTTTCCGCAGTGATACTGTTGAATTCATTACCGACGATTTTTGCCATAACTGAATCTGTTTCTTCAATTTGAAACGTATTGATAGCCGTCCCTATATAAAAAGCATCTTCATAGACATTTCTCAATGTGTTTGGTTTAGCGGGGGTTTCAATTTTCTCGTCTTTTGTCTTACAGCTTACAATAATTGCGAGTGCAGCGACGGCTAGCAAAATGTGTTTGGATAGTTTCATAAATTAGTATTAGTTAGTTTCTTCGTTAAAATATGGCACATCTTATCTGTTTACATTCAAGCTTTCTGGTGGGCCTAAATAGGTGTCTTTTAGAGTGCTTGCCTCTGTTTCGATGATGATTCTTTGAAGCACCAAACCTTCATCTACACGATAATAATTTAAAGTATGGTTTCCTGCTTCTTCAATAGTAAGTTCACTAGTAATGACTTTGATATTGTCGGCAACATTGTTGTGCCAATTTTTTGGAACCTTCCCATTATAATTAGTTATGTAAGGGTCAGCTGCATAATTAACTAGAGTAGGAGACTGCTTGTCCCAAGACAATCCATAATACATACCCTCTCTATTGGCGTAGTTAATGGTTGGCGAAAAGTACATATGCACTTTTATTGTTCCTTTCGTCTGAAAGTTGACGTCATACGACAGTCTTGGAGATTTCTTTGAGAGCTCAACTCGTCCTTTGTCAATCGGTAAAGAAATTACGGAAGCCCCAGTTTTACCCAAATTATCAACGACTTTCCATTCAAAATATTTTGGTTCGTATGTATTGGAAAAATCTTTGGCGTTGATGGCGATATAGCCATTATTTTCGATAAAACCTTCCGTGTTTTTGGTATTGAAATTATTTACTTTGATATGAACCGGAATCTCTTTCCCAGCTCCAGAAACGAAGATAGAGGCAGAATTAGAACCTTTCGGCGCTTTGTCCCAATCGATACTGATTTCAACCATTTCTTCAGTTTCCACAGAGCCTTCAGCTTTAGATATTTTTATCCAATCCTCATTAGCTTTGATGGAATAATTGAAAGCTTTCTTCCCTCTGTTGAAGATTTCAATCGCATACGATTGCTTGTTTAAGACATCAAAAACAGGAAGGACGGCGGAATTATTTTCTCCAGACCACCACTCTTCGGAATTTTCAATTGAAATGCCCATTTCGGCGTCATCTGCTGCATCGATTTTAAAGGTTTCCGGCATTTTATTAAATCTAGGTTCTTGCCAAATTTCATAACCAATATGGGTTTGAGACATCATATGGTCCCATTTGCCGTTGGCCATTTCCTTTTGATAATAATCAGTCAGCTCTCTATCTTTTTTGAATAATTCCACAACTTTATCGGCATAAGCGTTTGCCGAAGCCCTGCCTTGTTTTGCATAGAGATTGTTCTTTGCAGCACTCACATACAATTCATTAAGATTAGCGCTTGCCAATACAGGATAAAGCACTAGTTGATAATAAGCATCTTTATAGTTTTCTGGGAGTTTATCGTAGATGGATTGTGCCTGCTTTGCAAGAGCGTTATAATCTTCAACAACTCTGTTTGCTTCATTGTAATGCGTTAAACTATAGGTAGAGGGGTCAATTAATTCATGTTTTCTTCTCGCATTGAATTTGGTTGAACGCCTCATGATGTTTGCAATAGCTTCCGTTTCTATCCCATCAAAAACATCCTTTGCCCAATAGCTATAATAATTATCAAGATTATCGGCAGTGTAGGCTTCGGGATTCCATGCATAATCAAACCAAAACTCCAAAGGGAATTCCATCGGTTTTATATCGCCCACGTTGACAATCCATACTTGATTGACATTATGTTCATACGCCAAATGCATTTGTTCCCAAACCCGTTCAATCTGATTGGTGTTCATCCATTTGTAATTCCGAGGTCCACCAACATAATCAAAATGGTAATAGATGCCATAACCACCTTTTCGAGGTTTTGCATCTAGGCTCGGTAGTTTTCTTAAATTTCCCCAATTGTCATCACATAAAAGCAGTGTGACATCGTCTGGAACTTGCATGCCTTCATCGTAATAATCTTGAACCTCTTTATACAAGGCCCAAATTTGAGGCGTTTCCTCTGCTGGTTTCCCAGTCACGTCTTCAATAATCTTACGTTGGTCTTCTACAATACCTTCCAATAAATCGATGGCTGTTCCTTCGGTCATGGCTTCATCTCCGTCGCCACGCATCCCAATGGTCACAAGAGATTCCGCAGTACCCATATTTTCGATGCCTTTTTTCCAGAAATCGTTCAATCCTTCAGCGTTGGTATTGTAATTCCACTCACCTTTGCCAAAACGTTTCCATTCTTGTTGAGACCTGTCCATCGGTTCGTGATGTGAAGTACCCATAACGATACCATATTCATCTGCCAAAGGTCTGTTGAGTGGGTCGTCATCATTAAAAGCGTTATTCCACATGGCGGGCCACATGTAATTACCTTTCATTCTTAAGATAAGTTCAAAGACTTTATCGTAAAATTCCGCATTGAAGTTGCCATAATTTTCTTTGGCCCAACCTGAAAGGGCAGGAGCTTCATCGTTGATAAAAAGACCTCGATATTTTACTTTGGGTTCTCCTTGGGTGTGAATGCCCGGAAGAACATGTAATTCCGATTGTTTTTTAGCAGGAACATCCGCCCAAAAATGCCAGGCAGAAACTCCTATTTGAGTTGATAGGTCATAGATGCCGTAGATGGTGCCTCGCTTATCGGAACCAACAATTACCAAGGCTTTTTTAACGCCTGGCATGGGATTGTCTACAATTTGCGTGGTAAATTTTTCCCATTTGCCTTGCAGTTGCTTGGCATCGATTTTACCTTTTTTAACCAACTGATTGATAATTGAACTTTTTCCTAGGGTTCCAATGATGATGATGTAATCTGCAGAAATTGAATTAGTCATCAACAAATCTGGACGAATATCAGTAACATTAAAAAAGTCTGTTTGAAGATGCCCTGCCACACGTTTTACGCCAGCAAAATCATCGTCACTCATTAAAATAGGAGCGACGGTTCCGTTAGTTGCCAATGGAAAATTTTCTTTAGAAGCTTTCGATGTTACATATTTTTCAGGGTCAATGGCATACATACTATTGCTTACCATCATGAGTAAAACCCATATGATGACGAGAGGTGCTATTCTATTTGAAAATTTCATAGTGAATTCAGTTTCTTTTACTATTTAGGATGCTTTCAATTTATGACGAATACCCATTTCCAAACCTCTCAATTCGGCTAGGCCTTTAAGCCTTCCAACCAAAGAATAGCCTGGATATTGCTCTTTTCCCTCCTCGATGGATAATAAAAACCCGTGGTCAGGTCGCATTGGAAGGTCAATATTTCGATGTTGCATCAATAGAATTAATTTCTCCATAATGTCCTCAATCGGATTGTCGCCATTGAGATGTTCAGATTCTCTAAAGACATCTTTAGAATCTCTTTTTACATTGCGAATATGTAAAAAATGAATACGCTCTCCGTGGTTTTCTATGATTTGAACCAAATTATTATTTGGCTGTGCACCTAAAGAACCTGTGCAGTAACACAGTCCGTTAGCGTTTACAGGAACCGCCTTAAAAATAGCGTCCAAATCTTCTTGTTTACTGACGACTCTCGGTAGGCCTAAAACTGAAAACGGTGGGTCATCTGGATGAATAGCTAATTTAACGCCCAATTCTTCGGCTACTGGAGCAACTTCCGATAAGAAATGAATTAAGTTCGCTCTCAATCGGTCATTATTGATGTCTTTATAAGCATCCAATAAATCTAATATTTGTTCTCTGGTGAAATTGACCTTACTACCCGGAAGGCCTAGAAGTACGTTCCTAAAAAGGACTTCTTTATCCTGTTCTGATAAGGTTTTTCCGTAGTCAGCTGCAATTTGCTTTTCCTCTTCGGAATAATCATCTTCGACATTCGGTCTTTTCAATAAGAAGATTTCAAAGTAATCGAATGCCACCTGATTAAATAACAAGGCCTTGCTGCCATCTGGGTTTTCAAAGGCATGATTGGTGCGAACCCAATCTAGAATTGGCATAAAATTGTAAGTCACGACCTTGATGCCGCAGCTTGCAATGTTTTTTAAACTGATTTTGTAGTTTTCTATGTATTGCAGGTAATTACCATTCTGTTTTTTGATGTCTTCATGAACAGGTAAACTTTCAATAACCGTCCATTCCATACCGGCATTTTTGACAGTTTCTTGTCGTTCTTTAATGGCTTCAACAGTCCAAATATCACCTACAGGAATTTCGTGTAAGGCGGTCACAATGCCCGTAATTCCGCATTGTCGTAAATCATTTAAGGAAATGGTGTCGTTAGGTCCGAACCATCTCATTGTTTGTTGCATTTGCTTCATTGTATCCAAAAAAAATTAAAATCCTATACTATTACCGCCATCAACAGGAAGAATAGTTCCTGTTACGAATTTAGATTCGCTTGTAGCGAAATAGAAAACAGCATCACCAATATCTGATGGCTCACCTAGAATACCCATGGGGGTTCTAGAAAGCACTTTGTTTTTACGTTCAGGGTCACTATCCAATGCTTTTGCGGACATTTTGGTTTTAATAAAACCAGGTGCTACACAATTTACACGAATATTGAATTGCGCCAATTCAACTGCCATCGCTCGGGTCATCGCTTCAATAGCACCTTTGCTTGCGCTATAGGCAATCACTTTTGGAATGCCATATTGTGATGCCATGGAGCTGATATTTATGATAGAACCACCGCTATGATTTTTCATCACTTTGACAACTTCCCTGCTTACTGAAAATACACTTTTTATATTGGTGTGGATGATGTTTTCGAAATCTTCATCACTGACATCCGTAAATTCCTTTTTGGAATTGATGCCTGCATTATTTACCAAAATATCAATGTTGCCATCTTTAGCTATATCAGCAATCATAGCAGGAATTTCTGATAAATTATTCAAATCAAAAATGATTGGGATGGCGTTGGAGCCTATTTCTGTACAGGCATCTTCAGTTTTATCTTTAGTTCGTCCGATGACATAGGTGGTGATACCGTTATCACATAATTTTTTAGCGGTTGCAAATCCCAATCCGGAATTACCACCAGTAACTATTGCTATTTTTTTTGTCATGATTTTGATTAAGTTTAATTGCCAGGTGCAAAAGGAAAATTTAAAGCTTCAAAGTGCTCCAATGTTTCAGTTGGTTTTTCAACGTTTTCGGGTAATGGCTGTTTAGAATACTGTTGAAAATATAGTAAACAAGCATCCCGCCACCATTTTGCTTCTTTATATTGAATGTTCAATAACATGTTCACATCATTAAAGCGTTCTTCATCTACATAAGGTTTCACATTATTCCACGTGTTAACCATGGTTGCAACTTCGTCCACACCTTCCTGATATTTTAAAGCAAGATTGTTCCAAAGGGTATTGCCATTCTTTAGTTTGTAAGCCCATGACACATGATGGAACCACAATAACAATTCTTCTGGGCAGTTGTCTAGATTATTGAATGTTGTAGCAACTTCAGGAGCATATTGTGCGGTTGCATTGCTTCCGGTCGGCGTTCTGTCAAAACCGATCCCTAAACTATCCGCTTTATGATAATAAACAGGATTCCATTCTGGTCTAGATAAATCTGATACCCAAGGTCCCGGTCCGTAGTGATGACCGGTCGCCATAATGTGATGTAATCCTAAAGGCGTCATGTAGTTCACTACAGCTTCAGTTGATTTTAACATCATGTCTTTTACAGGTTGTATGAATTTCTCGTCGTTTGAGAAGGTGCAATGCAGCCATTCGTCGGCAATGTCATCCGCACTCAAATATGGGTTCCAAGCGAGACGCCCAAATCCATACCAATTGGCTTGTAACATTGGGTTGCCTGTCCAGTTGATATCATTTCCAATATTGCTGACGCCAGCCATTCCTGTCAGTTTTTTGTTATCTAAAGAACCATCAATCACTTTAGCGACGGTAGAACCTTTTCCTTTTCGGTAAGTGTCGGATTCTAAAACTTCCTCATATTGTTTTGGTAGAAAAATGGAATGGGTGCTTTGTCCCAAATATTCCTGCGTAATTTGAAACTCCATCATTAAAGGTGTTTTTGGCATCGCCCCAAACATCGGATGAAATGGTTCGCGTGGTTGAAAATCAATGGCGCCATTTTTTACCTGAACAATCACATTATCTTTAAATTGTCCGTCGTAAGGAACAAATTCAGAATAAGCTTGTTTGGCTCTGTCTGACACATCATGTTCAGAATAAACAAAAGCTCTCCACATCACAATTCCGTTGTGCGGTTTTAAGGCCTCTGCCAGCATATTGGCACCATCCACGTGATTGCGACCATAGTTCTGTGGTCCAGGTTGGCCTTCGGAATTGGCCTTTACCAGAAAGCCACCAAAATCTGGAATCTTTGCATAAATTTCATCTGCTTTTTCTTTCCACCATTTGATGACGGCTGCATCTAATGGGTCGGCCGTTTCTAAACCACCAATTTCAATAGGAGCAGAAAAACGAGCTGTTAAATATACCTTGATGCCGTAAGGTCTGAAGATAGTTGCAAGGGCTTCGACTTTATCCAAATACTGCGGCGTTAAAATAAGCGCATTGGCATTGACATTGGTCAAAACGGTGCCATTGATGCCAATGGAGGCATTTGCTCTGGCATAATCAATATAACGTGGGTCTTTGTAATCTGGTAAACGGTGCCAATCCCAAATTGAAAATCCGGCGTAACCACGTTCAACCGTTCTGTCTAAATTATCCCAGTGATTTAGAAGTCTAAAATCAATTTTTGGAGATTCTGCAATGTTGAGATTTTTTAAGGATGAATTCATTTGCATCAATCTCAGAAAATGATAAACACCATATAAAACAGCAACATCAGATTTTCCAGTAATTACGATTTGACTTTTCCCTTTGAGCGTAAATGATTTGATAATAAAACCTTCATCAGTTAATTTAGTAAACGTATTACCTAATTGCCCTGTAATATCCTTGCTTAAATTAGCCCTGTTACCAAGAATCAAAACGCTATTACTTTTGGATTGCGATTTGTAGTTAGAGTCTAGCATGCCAGCAAAGCCAAGCTCAAGCTCTTTCAACGCGACCTTAATGGTTTCCGTATCTCCAAAATGCACAAGGTTTTTAACATCAGCTTGGTAGTCTAATCTTAAGGTTTCATTTTTTATGTAGTCGTATTGTAGCCAAAGTTTGTAACCGTCATTAGCAAATCCTTTTGAGCAGATTAAGCATAAAATAATTAAAATTTTTCCTTTGTACATAGGTTTTATTTAATAATGGATTACCTGTAGAAATAAGACATTTTCACTAACAATACATCAGATAATTAAATGCGTATTTCATAATATTTACCAATGATAATTGCGAAGATAACAAAATATTCATAATTTGCAACCGATTGTGTTGCGGTAAAACTTGCGACTTCATATTGATTCGCAAGAATCATTTTTATAGATTATCACAAAGATAAAAACCCTTTTAACTAACCATGAAAACATTCACTATTAGATTTCTGATTACGACCATATTGATTGCCATATTGTTTTCTTGCAACGATAAACAAAAAGAAGATTTCACAAGCGATAAAGACCTAGATATTACTTTGGAATTTCCATTTCAAAATCACTCATTGGCAGTTGATGAACGCGTGAACGATTTAATTTCGAGATTGACACTTGAAGAAAAGGTTGGACAAATGATGAATGGCACACCTGCCATTGAACGGTTGCAAATTCCGCCTTATGATTATTGGAATGAAGCGCTTCATGGTGTCGGTCGTGCCTCTGCAGCCACTGTTTTTCCGCAGGCCATTGGCTTGGGTGCCACCTTTGACGCCGATTTGACGTATCGTGTTTCTTCTGCAATTTCAGATGAGGCTAGAGCGTTGTTCAATGCAACCAGTGAAAAAGGCAATTATAATCGCTATAACGGATTGACGTTTTGGACTCCAAACATTAATATTTTCAGAGACCCTCGTTGGGGACGTGGTCAAGAAACCTATGGTGAAGACCCTTATCTAACGTCAATTTTGGGAGCATCCTTTGTAAAAGGATTGCAAGGTGACAACCCTAATTATCTGAAGACTGCAGCCTGTGCCAAACATTTTGCTGTACATAGCGGCCCAGAGCAGGTAAGGCACGAATTCAATGCAGAGGTAAATCAAAAAGATTTGTGGGAAACGTATTTGCCCGCTTTCAAAGTATTAGTAGATGCAAAAGTTGAAGCCGTGATGTGCGCTTATAACAGTACAAATGGCGAGCCTTGCTGTGCCAATAATTATTTGCTTACCGATGTGCTCCGCAATCAATGGAATTTTAAAGGTCATGTATTGAGTGATTGTTGGGCCATATTGGATTTATATGTTGCAAAAGGAAAGGGAGGCCACGGTACGGTGACCACGCAGGCGGAGGCAGCGGCTTTAGCAGTAAAAAGTGGTGTTAGTTTGAATTGTGGCGATGCTTATGAAGCATTACCAGAAGCGGTAAAAAACGGATTGATAACAGAAAAAGAGATTGATGCACAATTGGCAATTCTCCTAAAAACACGTTTTAAATTAGGCTTGTTTGATAAAAAAGGGAGTAATCCTTACGATGCTATTTCTTTTGACGTCGTGAATTCGGAAAGCAATAGAGCCTTGGCAAGAGAAGCCGCTCAAAAAAGTATTGTTCTTTTGAAAAACAATGGGATTTTACCTTTAAAAACAGACCTTCCAAAATATTTTGTGACCGGACCCAATGCCACAAGTGTAGAAATTCTATTGGGGAATTATTATGGCGTCAATTCTAATATGGTCACTATTTTAGAGGGTATCAGTGCTGCCATAGATCCTGCGAGTCAGTTGCAATATCGATTGGGAGCGATGCTCAACCAAGAATCTTTAAATCCTATAAACTATGCCACGGGTAATGCTGGAAATAGCGATGTCACCATCGTGGTTTTAGGGCTCTCAAGTACCTTGCAAGGTGAAGAGGGCGATTCTATTGATTCCGACACAGCTGGCGATAGATTGGATTATGATTTGCCAGAAAACCAACTCAAGTATCTTCGGGATTTGAGAACAGCCGCTGATAAAAATACGGAAGATAAAAAACCAATTGTTGCTATGATTACAGGAGGAAGCCCAGTAAACCTTTCCGAAGTTCAAGAACTGGCAGATGCCGTTTTATATGTTTGGTATCCAGGAGAAGAAGGAGGGACGGCTGTGGCTGATGTGCTATTTGGGAAGGTGTCGCCATCTGGTAGATTGCCCATTACCTTTCCGAAATCATTAGACCAATTACCTGCTTATGAAGATTATTCAATGAAAGGAAGAACCTATAAATACATGGATGTAGACCCCATGTATCCTTTTGGTTTTGGGTTGAGTTATACTACTTTTACTTATTCAGATATTAAAACCGAAACAGCATCTATTTCAAAAAATGATAAGATTAAGGTTAATGTTACCATTAAAAATACAGGGAATGTAAAGTCGGACGACGTGGTCCAACTATATATTTCAGATATTGAAGCCTCCGTTCGAGTCCCTAATTCTCAATTAATTGCAACCAAAAGAATTACTTTGGAACCAAATACATCTAAAAACGTGGAATTTGAATTGACACCAGACGATTTCGAAATTGTAAAAGAAGATGGTTCTAGAAGTATTGAAGCTGGAAAATTTAAAATCTATATTGGTGGCTCCAGCCCCATGAAACGAAGTACAGAACTGGGAGCGGCTAAGATGGCCGAGTTGGAACTCACTGTAAATTAATAATCCATATCAAATGAATAAGTTACAATCGTTACTCATCATCTTAGTTTTTAGTGTATTTAATTCTACTTTAAATGCCCAAATAAAATTACCTCAATTGATTAGTGATGGCATGGTATTACAACGCGATGTCGAAATCCCGATTTGGGGCTGGGCGAGTGCTAATGAAAAGATTGTCGTTCGCTTTAATGGAAAAACGTATAAGACTTCCGCATCTGCTGCAGGCGAATGGAAGATGGACCTGCGTAAAATGAAATCTGGTGGTCCTTACACCATGACTATTTCCGGAAAAAATAACCTAGAGGTTAAAGATATTTTAATTGGAGACGTCTGGTTGTGTACAGGGCAATCCAATATGGTACATCAATTGGATATTCATGATGTGCTTTATGCTGAAGAAATTGCAACCTCGAACAATCCAAACATTCGCCATTTTAAAGTTCCAACCACCACAAGTATTGCTGGGCCTCAAGACGATTTGGATGGCGGAGAATGGCAGAAGGCAATCGGCGAGGAGGTCAGACCCTTTTCAGCAGTAGCTTATTTTTTTGCAAAGAAGATTTATGAGAAAAATCAAATCCCAATTGGATTGATAAATGCCAGTGTAGGCGGTACCCCAATAGAAGCTTGGATACCCAAAGAAGGCTATAAAAATTTCCCTGCCATTTTAAAAATTATAGAAGAAAATCAAGACAGCACGTTTGTAAACAATCTGAAGAAAAACCAGCCGTCAGTTCCTAAAGAGGTGGATGAGGAAACAGATAAAGGTCTCATTGGAGAATTGCCTTGGTATGATATTAACTTTAAGCCAAAAAACTGGAGACGAATCAATATTCCTGGATATTGGGAAGACCAAGGGGTGAAGGATTTAAATGGGGTTGTTTGGTACAGAAGGGACATCGACATACCAGCATCGATGGTTGGTGAGAAAGCACGCGTTTTTTTAGGAAGAATCGTCGATGCTGATGAATTGTATATCAACGGCGTCAAAGTAGGGAACAAAACCTACCAATATCCTCAAAGACGTTATGATGTGCCAGACCATCTTTTAAAAGCAGGTAAGAATGTGTTCGTGGTTCGTGTTACCAACAACTATGGGAAGGGTGGCTTTGTTACCGATAAACCCTACTATGTGTTTACTAAAAAAGATACTGTGGATTTAAAAGGCTATTGGGATTATAAAGTTGGAGATGTTTTTAAGCCATTTGATTTTTCAACAGTTTCAAACGGAAATCTAGAGACGCCAAGACCAAGACGTATAAATCCGCAAAACGAACCGACTTCCTTATACAACGGTATGGTGGCTCCATACCACCAAATCCCTTTAAAAGGCATACTTTGGTACCAAGGCGAAAGTAATACTGGTAATCCAAAAGCGTATGAAGCGTATCAACGCACTTTGATTTCAGGATTGAGAACCGTTTTTAATCAACCCAATCTGCCATTTATTTATGCACAACTTCCAAATTTTATGGATGTAGCTTATCTGCCTTCAGAAAGTAATTGGGCAGAATTAAGGGAAGCACAATTAGCAGCATCGACCGTTCCAAACACGGCAATGACCGTTAATATTGAATTGGGAGAATGGAACGATATTCATCCCGACAATAAAAAAGATGTTGGGGAACGTATGGCTTTGGCTGGATTGAAGTTGGCTTATAATGAAGACATTGTCTATTCAGGTCCTATTTATGATAGTTATAAAATAGAAGACCGTAAAGTCATCATTTCTTTTAAACATGTTGGAAGCGGATTAACAACTGATGATGGTGAAGCATTAAGCGAATTTGCGATTGCGGGAGATGATAAAAAGTTTGTATGGGCAAAGGCGAAAATAGAAGGCGATACCGTAATTGTTTGGAGCGATGAAGTTCCTAATCCAAAATACGTTCGCTACGCGTGGGCCGATAATCCTGATAATCCGAATCTTTATAACAAAGAAGGATTGCCTGCTTCTCCTTTTAGAACTAAAGAATAAAAATTGAAAAATATGAAATCACTTTTTATATTGATTGTGATGTATTGCTTAACATGTACACAAAACGTCGTTGCTCAAAACAATGAGAGAAACAGAGTCATTATATTATCTGATATTGAAGCAGACCCAGACGATACACAATCATTTGTTCGCTTACTATTATATTCAAATCAAATAGATATAGAAGGTATGATTGCCACAACGTCTTGTTGGCACAGAAATAGTGTGGAGCCACAATCCATTGAAAACATCATTCAGGCGTATGGTAAAGTGCGAATAAATCTCGAAAAACACGAAGCTGATTTTCCTAATGAAACAGAATTACTTTCACTTGTAAAAAGTGGTTTGCCAAAGTATGGTATGTTGGGCGTTGGAAAAGGAAAGGATTCGGAAGGTTCTGATTGGATTATAAAAATTTTAGAGGAAGATGATGAGCGCCCATTATGGATTTCGGTTTGGGGCGGCGTGAATACTTTGGCGCAATCACTTTACAAAATAAAAGAAACGAAATCTCTAGCAGTTGCAAAAAAAATGATTTCAAAATTAAGGGTTTATACCATTTCTGACCAAGATGATAGTGGTATTTGGATTCGAAATAATTTTCCTGAACTGTTTTATATTGTAAGTCCTGGCGACCATTACGCTACAGCAACCTGGAGCGGAATCAATACATTTTTTAAAGGCATTAATAACGAAGTCATTAGCAATAAATGGATTGCTGAAAATCTGCAGCAAAACCATGGTGCACTAGGAGTAGCCTATCCTGATACTGCTTGGGGCGTTGAAGGTGATACACCTGCTTTTTTGTCCTTAATCCCTAACGGATTAAACAACCCTGAACACCCAGAATATGGTGGTTGGGGAGGTCGCTACGAATTGTATAAACCTGATTTTTCTAAAACAACAAAAGGTGGTTCCATTGTAGAATTGGCTCCAGAAACTAGAGAAATTTGGACGAATGCTGTTGATTCTTACACGCCATACATTTACAATCAATATGGAAGAGCGGTTAAGAAAGATACCGTAACATTCAATGATTATAAAATAACGTTAGCCCGTTGGCGAGAAGACTTTCAGAATGATTTTAGGGCCAGAATGGATTGGTGTGTAAGTTCATATGAAGATGCAAATCATGCACCTTTAATCGAATTGAAAAATTCAAATTACATCACTGTGAAATCTGGAGAAGGTTTTGGGGTAGATGCGAGCGAATCAACAGACCCTGATGGTGACAGCATTTCATTTTTGTGGTTTCAGTATCCAGAAGCAGGAACTTATGAAGAAGAGATAAAATTTCAACCAGAAAACGCACATGCAATTTATATAACGGCACCAAAAGTTGAGAGGAAAGAAACACTTCATTTTATTCTCAAAGTAACCGATAAAGGTACTCCGGCCTTAACGAGTTATAAACGAATCATTGTGACGGTTCTACCAAAATAAAGGGTGTGTAAAAACTATATTTTTTTTGAAGACTCACGAACCAAAACTTCGGTGTTTAAGAATGTAATTTGTTTTACAATGTCAGTTTTCTTTTTCTTGCTTTTTAGATTTTTGAGAATAATTTCAGCAGAGGTTTCTCCCATTTTGAATGCAGGATGTGTAATGGTCGATAAATTAGGTTCAATAATGTTTGAAATGGGGTCATTGTTAAATCCAATGACCGCTAGTTGTTGCGGTATTTTTATGCCTAGTTTTTTTGCAGTTTGTATGGCACTTACTCCTAATATATCGCCAGGAGCAAAAATGCCATCTGGAGGGTTCTTTAATTGTAACAACTTTTTACAAGCCTTTTCAGCCTCTTCGTAGGTTATAGCATCTGTCTTGACTATAAGTTCGTCTTCTATTGGAAGATCATGCTCTTTGAGTGCTGCTAAATAGCCTTCTTTTCGTTCGTAATAAATACTGAATTCTAAACCTGCAGTAATATGTGCAATACGCTTACAGCCTTGAGAGATAAGGTGCTTAGTGGCTTTATATCCTGCATCAAAGTTATCTATAACGACGTGAAATGTATCAAAATTCTTCGGAACTCTATCCACAAAAACCAAGGCCGTATCATTATCAATAAATCTTCTGAAATGGTCGGTATTTTTTGTTTCCATAGCCAAGGAACAGATCACACCGCTAACACGGTTATCGTATAAAGATTGGGTCAAATTAACTTCTTCTTGGTAAGAGTCATGGGATTGCATGATCAATACCGTATAGCCCGCTTTTTGCGCTGCCACCTCAATGCCGCTAATCAATGAAGAAAGGAATGGTTGTGTCACAGTGGGTAATAAAACGCCTATGGTTTTCATTTTGTTACCACGAAGACTAGCGGCTAAATTATTGGGCCGATACCCCATTTCTGCCGCTGTTTTTTTAATCCTCTGAGCGGTTTTTTTACTAATGGTATGATGGTCTTTTAAACCTCTGGAAATAGTTGAAGTTGCTAAATTTAATTTTTTTGCAATATCATATATTGTAACTTCATTAGTAATCTTCATATGCAGTTAGTTAGTGGTTTCAAAGATACATCTTTTTTTATGGTTTTGTGATATTGACACGTTGCGACTGGCGTAATAGACCAGTGTAACATACAATCAACAAATTAAAACGATACATGTACAAGTTAAAATGTGATCTGATTTTTATAGCGTTTATTTAAGTTTAGTGAAAGCAAGAACGTCAAATTATTCGTTATGTTTGTAAGGTACTTAAAGACAAGTTTTAAAACTCGATAATGCGCTATTTAAGATGGATTCAATTTTTGGTGATTTGTAATGTCTTATTCACTTGTAAGGATGCAAATCAAAAAAACAAGGAAGTTTTAGCAACTGATGCTTTTTCAGAAGAAAAATTTGAATATACAAACGAGCTAGCAGGTGAAACAAGTCCCTACTTATTGCAACATGCCCATAATCCTGTAAACTGGAAACCTTGGGACGATAAAGCGTTTGAGCTTGCGAAAGAGAACAATCAATTGATTGTGTTAAGTGTTGGGTATTCGTCGTGCCATTGGTGCCATGTCATGGAGGAAGAATCTTTCGAAGACACTCAAGTTGCCAAATTGATGAACGATAGCTTTGTAAGCATAAAAGTAGATAGAGAAGAGCGACCAGATGTAGATACTATTTATCAAACGGCGCTAGAATTGGTAAATGGCTCAGGAGGTTGGCCCTTAAATGCTATTTTATTGCCTAATGGAAAGCCCGTGTATTTGGGAACCTATCATGATAAGGAAAGTTGGTTAGCGATATTATCAAAATTTAGTTCAGAGTACAACAATAATCCGCAGCAATTAGAGCAATATGCAGAGCTTCTGACCAATGGTGTTCAAGAGGTTTATGGCAATGCGACAATTAATCAAAATGAATCCATAAATAAGGAATTAATCCAATCGAGTGTTTTAAAAATATCAAAACTTTGGGATAAAGAATGGGGTGGCAATCTTGGAGATCAAAAGTTTATAATGCCGAGTGAACTGAATTTTTTATTGGATTATGCCATCATCGCAGATAACCCCGAAGTAAGAGAGCATATCAAAAACACATTGGATCATATTCTTTTGGGAGGTATTCATGACCATATAGGAGGTGGTTTTTTTAGATATAGTACCGACAATCAATGGAAATATCCTCATTTCGAAAAAATGCTTTACGACAATGCGCAACTGTTAAGTTTATACTCCAAAGCCTATCGTGTTTTTAAAGATCCTGCTTACAAAGACGTCATTGAATCAACACTCGAGTTTTTGAGTGCTGACATGAAGGGTGATCAAGGCGGTTACTTTAGTGCGATAGACGCAGATGTCAACGGAAAAGAAGGTGAATATTATACTTGGACCAATGCTCAATTAAAAAAGGTTTTGGGAACAGATTTCGCATTGTTTTCAAAATTTTATTCAATTCATAAAGAGAATTCAAAAGATGGCAAGTATCTACCTTTTAATAGAATGGCCGTTAGTGATTTTGCCAATTCCAATAGTATATCCGTTTCCGAATTACAAAATAAAATTTCAAAATGGAAGACGAGCCTGTTAAAGGTACGCAGAGAGAGAATACAGCCTAAAAAAGATGATAAGATCATCACCTCGTGGAATGCACTTTTGGTAAAAGGCTATGTAGATGCGTACACGGCGTTAGGTGATGACGAAATTTTACAAAAAGCGAAAAGCACTTTTGATTTTTTAATTAAGAATAATTATAAGAGTAAAAAACTGGTTCATATCTTTAAGAAAGATAGTAAGGTAAAGGACGTGTTTTTAGAAGATTATGCGTTTATGATTCAAAGTGCATTGGCCTTGTATAAAGTGACGTTCGATTTAAATTATTTAAATATCGCTAAGGAATTGAACCAAAAAGTCATTGCTGATTTTTCCGATAGTTCAGGCTTATTGACCTTTAGTTCGACAGACGAATTGATTACAAAAATAATTAGAGCCGATGATGGGGTTTTGCCATCTGCAAATGCGATCATGGCACAGAATTTATTAGAACTCGGACATATCAATTATGACAAAACCTTACTAAAACAATCCAAAGAGATGGTTTCATTGGTAAGCAGTCAGTTTAAAGACTATCCTCAAAATTTTGGAAATTGGGGCGTTTTGATGCTCAATACTTCCTATCCGTATTTTGAAATTGTAGTTACAGGAACTAATGCAAATGCATTAATTACTCAATTGAACACTTATTATATTCCAAATACCTTGCTTATTGGCTCTACTGTAGAAAGTGAGATGCCCTTGCTTAAAAATCGTTATGTGGAAGGAGAAACCTATATCTACATGTGCCAAGATAATACCTGTAAAATGCCAATTAAAACAACAGAGACCGTTTTATTACAATTTAATAAATTGGGTTATTTTGGATTGAATCCTTGATTTGTATTTTGAACAAAAAAAATATTTTGAAATAACTATCAACTAATTTGTTGTGATACAATTTATTGTTTCAGAGGCTTTATTTTAAAATAAAACAGAAAATTTTTCAGAAGAAATAAAATACAGTGATTTTTTGAATAAATAGCCTTTCATTATTTATTTTTGAAACAAACGGTTGCGGATTTTTGTGAATCCTCATTTTCGAATCCTAATTTTATGTATTTATCAAGAATTAAGACGCTTGCTTTTTTTGTATTTATCCTTAATTATTCTTGTAAGGATGACGCTATAATTAAAAAGCAAGCAACGGCAGAAACTCTTTTCACTAAAATTTCAAGTGAACATAGTAGTGTGCATTTTGCGAATTCGGTTGAGGAAACGTCAGAATTCAACGTTTTAAAATATTATTATGCATACAACGGCGGCGGCGTTGCTATTGCAGATATCAACAATGATGGCCTACAGGACATCTATTTCACAGCAAACCAAGAATCGAATAAGCTCTATTTGAATAAAGGTGATTTTAAATTCCAAGATATCACCACAAAAGCCAATGTTGCTGATGCTGGAGGTTGGACGACAGGTGTCACCATGATAGACATCAATAATGATGGTTGGATGGATATCTATGTGTGTAAATCAGCATCATTAAATGATAACGTACGTCGCAGAAACAAACTGTTTGTAAATCAAAAAAACGGCACTTTTAAAGAACAAGCTGCAGAATGGGGTCTTGATGATGACGGATTTTCGATTCAATCTTACTTTTTTGATTATGATAAAGATGGCGATTTAGATATGTATTTAATCAATCATAGAAGCGATTTCCTTAATTCCGTAAACCTGAAAGCAATCCTAGAAGACAAAGAGTTTTATCCTCAAACCTCTGACCACTTGTACCGTAATGATGGCACTAAATTTACAGATGTCACAATGAACAGTGGCATTGTAAATAAAGAGTTTAGTTTGAGTGCTTCCATTGGCGATTATAACAATGATGGTTGGTTGGATGTGTTTGTGGCCAATGATTTTATTACACCAGATAAATTGTACATCAATAATAAAAATGGCACATTTTCCAATCAAATAAATACAAACCTGAAGCATATCACATACAGTAGTATGGGGTCCGATTTTGCGGATATTAACAATGACTTTTTACCAGATTTGATGGTTTTGGATATGTCTGCAGAAGACCATAATCGAGGCAAACAAAATATGGCCAGTATGAATACAGAAGGTTTTTGGTGGATTGTGGAAGCAGGATTTCATTACCCTTACATGTCCAATGGTTTAAATTTAAATAATGGTAACGGTTATTTCAGTGATGTTGCCCAAGTAGCTGGTATCTCTAAAACCGATTGGAGTTGGGGACCATTGATAGCAGATTTTGATGGCGACGGATTTAAGGATATATTTATTACCAACGGCATTAAAAGGGAGATTGCAAATCAGGATTTTGGAAATTATTTGGACTCAAAACAAGATTCATTGCAATACATGCCTATTGACAAGATCTTGGATAATATGCCTTCCGAAAAACTTCAGAATTATGCCTTCAAAAACAATAAAGATTTGACTTTTAAACGTGTAATGGAAGATTGGGGTTTAAATCAAGCAGTTAATTCTAATGGTGTCGCTTATGCCGATTTGGATAATGACGGTGATTTGGATTTAGTCATTAATAATCTTGAAGATGAAGCCAGTATCTATCAAAATAATGCGACCTATAATTTTGTAAATATCAAACTTGTTGGTGATAGTAAAAACAGCAATGCGATTGGCTCAAAAATTAAAGTGTATACCGATAGCACGCAACAATATCAAGAATTATTTCTATCAAGAGGCTATCAATCGTCCGTATCTCCAATTTTGAATTTTGGAGTTGGTGATGAAGAAATGATAAATAGAATTGAAGTCGTTTGGAATGATGGTAAGATCTCGACTATGGAAAATGTCAAGGTGAATCAAACACTAACATTTGAGAAGGGCACATCGAAATCAGGTGCTGAAACGATGTATGAGCGACCAACTAATTTTACAAGATTGGATCCTGAATCATTGGGTATTACCTTCAAACATGATGAGAATACGTTTAATGACTTCTCAAAACAGGTGCTGTTACCTCAAAAACAATCGCAACAGGGCCCAGCATTTACGCAAGCGGATATTAATAAGGATGGCTTGATAGACTTTTTTGTAGGAGGTGCACTAAATCAACCCGCTGAAATCTATCTTCAAAATAGTAAAGGAACTTTTGATAAAACCCAACAGACTATTTTTGAAACAGATAAAAGCTATGAAGATAATGGCGCCCACTTTTTTGATGCGGATGGCGATGGTGATTTAGATTTGTTTGTGGCAAGTGGAGGTTATGAGCTCAATGAAAATGACGCTTTATTACAAGATAGGCTGTATTTAAATGATGGTAAAGGGAATTTTACGAAGTCCAATAACTTGCCTAAAATGCTAACCAGTACAAAAGCGGTTGTACCATTTGATTATGATAATGATGGGGATTTAGATTTGATTGTGGCGGGTAGAGTGATTCCAGGGAAATATCCGGTATCTCCAAAATCGTATATTCTTAACAATTCAAATGGAAAATTCACGGATGTTACAAAAACGATAGCACCGGATTTTGAGGAAGTAGGTATGGTGAACGACATCATTTTGTCTGATTATGATGGGGATAATGACCTCGATTTGATGGTTGTTGGGAAATGGATGCCCATAACTATTTTTGATAACGTGAAAGGTAAATTCGAAAAAAGAGCGATTCCATCGTTAACCGATACGGAAGGTTGGTGGAACACCATCTCAGAAATAGATTTTGATAAGGATGGCGATATGGATTATTTTGTGGGTAACATTGGTGGCAATAACAAATTTCATCCTTCCAAAGAAAAACCACTACATATTTACGGAAACAATTTCGACGCTGACGGGAACTACGATATGATTATGAGCAAACTCTATCATGGAAACTTGGTGCCAGTAAGAGGCAAAGAATGTTCCACAAGTCAAAATCCGTTTGTTAGCCAAAAAATTAAATCGTATAAAGAATTTGCAAATTCAACCTTGACAGATATTTATGGAGCGGACGTCATCGCGAATTCCTATCACAAAAAGGTCACTGAATTTGAATCGGTCTATTTAGAAAACAAGGGAAATGGTGAATTTGTCATCAAGCATTTGCCAACCACCGCTCAATTGGGTCCTACCATGTCCTATGTGTTTGCAGATGTAAATAAAGACGGACATTTAGATGTGATTGGTTCTGGAGCCATACATGAGTCCGAGGTTGAAACCGTTCGATATGATTCAAATGTGGGCTATATCTTATTAGGGGATTCCAAAGGCGGAATGACTCCTTACAAGGATATCAGTTTTTACAATGATTTAAATGCGAAGCATATGGAATTGGTTACCATACAAAACAATTCATATGTATTTATCGCAAATAACGATAGGCCGTTCGCGATTTTCAAACTCAATTAAGCCGATATTTAGAGGGTATTTATTTAAGCGAAGGTTTCAATATATAAAATTGATACATATAACCTTCGCTCTAATTAATCTTCTTTCGTGGAAAGTATTGCCTCCAATGCCTTTTTAGGTTGTTTATTGCGGTCGTACAGTAATGGGTAATTGGTTCTATTGGCTATTGGGTAGTCATTTTTCCATGACATCCCATCATGTAATCCCCAAAATGTGATTCGGCTTATCTTGTCTCGTTTGTTATAAAATATTTTAAATAGTTCAGCATATCTATTAGCTAATTGCTGTTGCATAGCTTCTGGCAAACCATTTTGATAAGGGTCTAAAAATGTTTTGAACTCTTCCAAATCATATTGCGGGTGCAATAATCCTGTTCCAATGATTTGACCTTCTTTAGTTAGTGGCAATACATCGATATCCAATTCCGTAATCATTACTTTTGCACCTAATGAAGCGAAGGAATCTATGGCAGCCTCAATATACTCGGTTTTGGGTAATTCAGTCCCCAATGTCCTTGAATACCTACACCATCCACTCTCACGCCTTCTTTTTGTAGCATTCGTATCATTCGCATAATTCCATCTCGTTTTGTAGGTCGCCAAGCATTAAAATCATTGTAATATAGTTCTGTGTTTGGAGCATATGTTTCTGTAAACTTAAAGGCATTTTTCACTAAAGTATCGCCATTACCAATGCCATTGACCCAAGTGGTTGGTCGGTAAGAGCCATCATTATCTATGATTTCATTGACAACGTCCCATGCATCTACTTTACCAGCGTATCTGCCGGCAATAGTTTCAATATGTTTGCGCATCTGCTCTATTTGCGCCTCTTTAGTTTTTGGTTGTCCTTCGTTATCCTTAAAAAACCAAGCTGGGGTTTGATTATGCCATATTAAAGTGTGCCCGACAATGAATAAATTATTTTGTTTTCCAAAATCAACAAAGTCATCGGCAGGTTTGAAATTATAAACGCCTGGTTCAGGATTGATGCGCTCGGCTTTCATGACATTTTCTGGGGTAATGGCGTTGAATTGTTCCAAAATAATCGTTCTAGAAATTGAATCCTTCCCAGATGCCATATCTTCATTTAAGGCATTTCCGATTAAGAAATCCTCCTTAAAAGTATTCTTCAACGTAGTGTTTGAAGTTTCACTTCTTGACTTTGAAGCCTTCTTTTGTTCTTCACAGCCAGTAATAAGGAAGACACAATAAAAGGATAGGAGTTTGAGTAGGATTCGATTCATTTTTAAGTAATTTAAGATGCAATTGAGATATTAATTAGGATGTTGTATTTTTTGAATCAATCATTTCAAAATTATGTACATCAGAAATATATTTTGAAATTTTTACGTAAATATAAATATAATATTTATTTTTACATACCAGAACAGAACAGAACGGTTAATGAATTTAGAAATTAATTTTGATAGCGATATTCCAAAGTATCAGCAGTTGGTTAATACCATAAATGATGCGCTTGCTAGCAGTACGATTTCTAGTGGCGATGCCTTACCATCTGTAAATAATATCTGTAAAGATTACAATCTTTCCAGAGATACGGTCTTTAAGGCCTATACTATTCTAAAGGAAAATGGGGTGGTAGAATCCGTTCCTAATAAAGGCTATTATGTCGCAAACGACACTCGAAAAGTCCTTTTAGTCTTGGATACGTTCAAGGCTTATAAGGAAGTTCTGTATCATTCTTTTGTGAACAACCTGCCTAAAAATGTAATTGTAGATGTACAGTTTCATCACTATAACATCAATAATTTCAGAACAATTCTCAATAACAGCAAAGGCAAGTATTATAAATATGTCGTGATGCCCTTTAATCATAAAGAGGTAACATCCATTTTTTCAGAATTCGATAATGACAAACTATTGTTGATTGATTGGAATATCCATTCAACTCAAGCAAATAATTATGTGTTTCAAGATTTTGGAAAGTCGTTTTACGACGCTTTGGTTGAAACGATTCTTCCTTTCAAAAAATACAAGAAACTCGTTTTTGTATATCCAACGTTTACGAGCCACCCCAAAGAAAGTCTTGCCTATTTCAAGAAATTCTGCGAAGAACATCAGTTTAAAAATCGGATTATTACCAATCCGGAAGAATTCAAAGTCGTAAAAAATGAGGCTTATATAAGCGTAAGCGATAGAGTTTTAGGTCTGTTTTTAGAACAATGTAAGGCCCAAGGTTTTGAGCCAGGAACGGATGTCGGATTTCTGTCTTACAATGAAACCCCAATGAAAAAATTCATCTATAAAGGGATTTCAGTCATCTCAACTGACTTTAAGGAAATGGGAGCCCACGCTGCGGAATTCATCAAACATGACAAACCATTACAAGAATATATACCAACAATATTAATATTAAGAGATTCATTATAAACTATGTACTATTTAGGATTAGACATCGGAAGTTCGTCAATTAAAGCCGCTTTGGTTGAAATAGCTACCGGACGAAGCATAGGCGTTGCCCAAGAACCGGAGCAAGAAATGTCCATGTTTGCCCAAAAAAACGGGTGGGCAGAACAAAAACCCGAAGATTGGTGGAAGCACGCTTGCAATGCCATCACACGGTTAAAAAAGCAATATAATATCTCTCGAACCCAGATTAAAGGCATCGGGATTTCTTACCAAATGCACGGACTTGTGATTGTGGACGAAGCTGGGAATCCACTTCGAAAAAGTATCATTTGGTGCGATAGTAGGGCAGTGGAGATAGGCAACGAAGCGTTAGAAGCTCTTGGCGAAGACAAATGTGCCAATCACTTATTGAATTCTCCTGCGAATTTCACCGCTTCAAAATTGAAATGGGTAAAAGAAAACGAGCCAGACATCTATAAAAAGATTTACAAATTCATGTTGCCGGGCGATTACATTGCTTTCAAATTCTCGAACGTGATCAACACGACGATTTCGGGACTTTCAGAAGGTATCTTTTGGGATTTTAAAAATGAATCGGTTGCTGATTTTCTCTTGGAATATTATGGCATCGATAAAAATTTAGTCCCAGATATTGTGGATACGTTCGGATTGCAATCTGTTGTGGATGAAAAAGGAGAAGCAGAAAGCGGCATTGCTGCTGGAACACCAATCTATTACAGAGCCGGAGACCAACCGAATAATGCCTTATCATTGAACGTGTTTAACCCTGGCGAAGTAGCGGCGACAGGTGGAACATCAGGCGTTGTCTATGCGGTAACCGACAATTTATCTGGAAAGGAAAGCACACGAGTTAATAATTTTGTTCATGTTAATCATGAAAAGTTAAATCCTAGAATAGGAAAATTACTCAATATTAATGGTGCTGGTATTCAGTATCGTTGGTTGCTGAACAACCTTGATGTCAGTTCTTATGAAGAGATGAATAATTTGGCTGCCGACATCAAGATTGGTTCTGATGGTGTGTGCTTAATTCCATTTGGAAATGGCGCCGAACGAATGCTGAACAATAAAGAAATCGGTACGCGAATCGCAAATTTAAATTTAAACAATCATCATAAAGGTCATATCTGTAGAGCTGCTTTAGAGGGCATCGCGTTTTCATTCGTCTACGGTATGGAAATTTTAAAATCAGATGGTATTAAACCAAGTGTCATCAGGGCTGGTAACGATAATTTATTCCGTTCAGAAATTTTCGCAAATACGGTCGCTACGCTGATAGAACAGGAAATAGAAATCTACAACACCACAGGAGCCATCGGCGCCGCGCGTGCAGCCGATTTACATAAAGGTAATTTTGAAAGTTTTGGGCAGGGCATTATCGATAATGACCATGTCATGACGTTCATGCCATTCAAGGACAAAAGGCCTTATTTGGAAGCTTACAATAATTGGAAAAAAGAACTAGAAATTATATTAAACAACAAATAATAACTTATTAAATCATTAGTAAAATGGCAATTATAGGAAACAAGGAATACTACAAAGGTATCGGAGACATTAAGTTTGAAGGAAAAGAATCAGACAATCCATTAGCATTTAAATATTACAATCCAGACCAAGTGGTTGCAGGAAAAACAATGCGTGAGCATTTTAAATTTGCAATTGCTTACTGGCATACTTTCTGCGGACAGGGAAGCGATCCGTTCGGTCCAGGAACCCAAAGTTTTGAGTGGGATAAACCAACTGATGCGGTTGAAGCAGCCAAAGAAAAAGCAGACGCAGCTTTCGAATTTATTACCAAAATGGGCTTTGGATACTATTGTTTCCATGATTACGATTTAATTAGTGAGGGCGCCACATTCCAAGAATCAGAATCGAGATTGGCAACGATTACTGAATATCTTAAGGAAAAACAAAAAGCATCAGGAGTTAAATTATTGTGGGGTACTGCCAATTGTTTCTCAAATCCTCGCTATATGAATGGCGCATCTACCAATCCAGACTTTAATGTTGTGGCGAGAGCTGGTGGTCAAATAAAATTGGCATTAGATGCAACTATGGCATTAGATGGTGAAAATTATGTATTTTGGGGAGGTCGTGAAGGTTATATGAGCTTGTTGAACACTGATATGGGACGAGAATTGGACCACATGGGACAATTTTTAACGATGTGCAGAGATTACGCGCGTTCTAAAGGCTTTAAAGGAAATTTCTTTATCGAACCAAAACCAATGGAGCCTTCAAAACATCAATATGATTTTGATACCGCAACCGCGATTGGGTTCTTAAAGGAATACGGTCTAGACAAAGATTTTAAAATAAATATTGAAGTCAATCACGCCACTTTAGCACAACACACCTTTCAACATGAAATCGAAACTGCTGCAAAAGCAGGGATGTTAGGCAGTATGGATGCCAACAGAGGCGATTACCAAAACGGATGGGATACGGATCAATTCCCAAACAACATCCAAGAAACAACCGAAGCGATGTTGGTATTCTTAAAAGCTGGTGGTTTACAAGGTGGTGGGATCAATTTTGATGCTAAAATCAGAAGAAATTCAACCGATTTAGAAGATGTTTTTCACGCTCATATTGGTGGTGCAGATACCTTTGCAAGAGCTTTGTTGATTGCAGATAAAATCATTACATCATCTCCTTATGAAAAATTAAGAACTGAAAGATATAGTTCTTTTGATTCTGGAAAAGGAAAAGACTTTGAAGCAGGTAAATTAGATTTAAATGATTTATATAAGATAGCTCAAGAGAATGGCGAATTAGAATTGAAAAGTGGAAAACAAGAGTTGTTTGAAAATATCATAAACCAATACATCTAAAATGAACAAAAAGATAGACCAACAATCGGCAGATAATATTAGAGCCTTGGCAGTAGCCATGGTCGAAAAAGCATACTCTGGGCATCCTGGAGGCCCTATGGGAGGTGCAGATTTTATGCACATCCTGTATTCGGAATTCTTCAAGTTTGATCCAACGGACATGACTTGGCCATTTAGGGACCGTTTCTTTATGGATGCTGGGCATTTGTCAACCTTGATGTATGCACAATATTATTTGTTGGGTAATTACGAAAAAGATGACGTCGCTAACTTTAGACAATGGGGGTCAATTACCCCCGGTCATCCTGAAGTTGATGTTAAAAGAGGCATTGAAAATACGTCTGGTCCATTGGGTCAAGGTCATACTATGGGCGTTGGCGCTGCCATTGCAGCAAAATTCCTTCAAGCGCGTTTTGGCGATTGGATGAATCATAAAATTTATGGTTTCATTTCTGACGGAGGTGTTCAGGAAGAGATTTCTCAAGGTGCAGGTAGAATTGCTGGCCATTTGGGCTTGAGCAATTTTATCATGTTCTTCGATTCCAACGACATTCAGTTATCTACTGCCACTGATGAAGTGACCAGTGAAGATACTGAAATGAAATACAAAGCATGGGGATGGAACGTTATGACGATTGATGCACATAACCATGACGAGATTAGAAAAGCGCTGACCGATGCCAATAATGAAACCGAACGACCAACCCTAATTATCGGTAAAACGATAATGGGTAAAGGTGCGGTTGCAGCAGACGGAAGTATGTTTGAAGGCCACTGTGAATTGCACGGTCAGCCCATCGGGAACTCTGGAGCAGATTACGAAAAAACCTTACTTAATCTAGGCGCTAAAGTTGAAAGTCCTTTTGATATTTTTGAAGATGTTCAATCGTTTTACAAGGATCTTCTCAAGAAAAAAGAAACTGAAGCAGCTCAAAAGAAAAAGGAAATCTCCACTTGGAAAAAGGAGAATGCAGAGCTTTCAGATAAATTGGATTTCTTTTTATCAGGAAAGTTGCCAGAATTGGATTTTGAATCCATCGAGCAGAAAGCGGGGTTGGCTTCTAGAGCGGCATCCTCCGCTGTGTTGGGTTATCTAGCCGGTAAGGTGGAGAACATGATTGTGTCTTCTGCTGATTTATCTAATAGTGATAAAACCGATGGCTTCTTAAAGAAAACACACGCGCTTAAAAAAGGAGATTTTTCAGGTTCTTTCTTACAAGCAGGTGTTGCGGAGTTAACCATGGCATGTATCGCTAACGGATTGGCATTACACGGCGGAATTATTCCAGTCGTAGCCACATTCTTTGTGTTTTCAGATTATATGAAACCAGCCATTCGTTTAAGCGGAATTCAAGAATTACCAGTGAAATATGTTTGGACACATGATGCCTTCCGAGTTGGAGAAGATGGACCAACCCACCAACCGGTGGAGCAAGAAGCTCAAATCCGATTATTGGAAAAATTGAAAAATCATAGCGGTAAACCAAGCTTTTTAGCCTTGCGACCTGCAGATTCAGCAGAAACAAGTGTTGCTTGGAAAATGGCTTTGGAAAATAACTCAACGCCTACCGGATTGATTCTATCAAGACAAGGTATCACAGATATTTTATCGGTTAATGGTTCAAGATATAAGGATGCATTAGCGGCTGAAAAAGGTGGTTATCTCGTTAAAGAAGTTGAGAATCCAGATGTGGTTTTAATCGCAAATGGTTCTGAAGTGGCAACTTTGTTTGAAGCAGCCGAGATTTTAGAGTCCCAAAACGGATTAAAAGTGAACATCGCTTCTGTGATTTCTGAAGGATTATTCAGATTGCAATCTAAAGATTATCAGGACAGCGTGATTCCTAAAAACAAACCTTTATTTGGTTTAACAGCAGGTTTACCAGTAAATCTTGAAGGTTTGGTTGGAGATAACGGAACAGTGTTCGGATTGGACCATTTCGGTTATTCTGCACCAGCGACTGTGCTCGATGAAAAATTTGGTTTCACAGGAGAAAAAGTCAGCAAACAAGTATTGGAGTATTTAAAAACAACTAAAAAATAAGATTATGAAATTCTTTATAGATACAGCAAACCTTGATGAAATAGCCGAAGCACAAGCTTTGGGAGTTTTAGACGGGGTTACTACAAATCCTTCGTTAATGGCAAAAGAAGGTATTACCGGAAAAGATAATATTTTGGCGCACTACAAGAAAATCTGCGATATCGTAGATGGTGATGTGAGTGCCGAAGTTATTTCAACGGAATTCGACGGGATGGTTGAAGAAGGGGAGGCGTTAGCCGCTCTGCATCCACAAATCGTAGTAAAATTACCGATGATTGCAGCAGGAATAAAAGCCTGTAAGCATTTTTCAGATAAAGGAGTAAGAACTAACGTGACTTTAGTGTTTTCTGCTGGGCAGGCATTATTGGCAGCAAAAGCAGGAGCTACTTATGTGTCGCCTTTCTTAGGAAGATTAGATGATATTTCTACCGACGGATTAAATCTGATTGCAGAAATTCGTTTGATTTATGATAACTACGGGTTCGAAACTCAAATATTGGCAGCATCCATTCGTCACACCATGCACGTTATTGACTGTGCGAAATTAGGCAGTGACGTCATGACCGGACCGCTCTCATCTATCACTGGATTATTGAAACACCCATTGACGGATATTGGTCTTGCTAAATTTTTAGAAGATTATAAAAAAGGAAATAACTAAAACAAACTATAACTTCAAGTAGAAGTCGTTCGTTTGTTTTTCATCATATTTTTCTTGGTCAAACTGATAGAGATATGACCCTTTCGTTGAAGAGGTCATATCTTTTTCTTTTAATTTAATCAGGATGTCCATCGATTTGATTTTATTGATAAAGTTTCGTTTGTCCAATTCTTTATCCAAAATCGTTTCATACAATTTTTGTAATTGACGCATCGTGAATTTTTCTGGTAATAATTCAAAACCAATTGGATTTATTGACGTGCGGCGTCTCAATCGTCTTACCGCTTTAGCAAGCATTTCGTCGTGGTCAAATATCAAATTGGGTACTTTACTTAAGCTAAACCATTTCGCTTTAAAATTATCTGTTGATTTTTCATGGTGCTTTTCAATATTTACAATGGCAAAGTAAGAGGTGGAGATGGTTCTTGCTACAGGATCGCGGTTCACATCACTAAAGGCATACAATTGTTCTAAATAGATGTCATGCATCCCTGTCAATCTGTAAAGAATGCGAGAAGCGGCGTCATCTAAAGTTTCATCTTTTTTCAAGAATCCACCCATTAAGGACCATTTTCCTTTTTCAGGTTCAAAATCTCTCTGAACCAGCAGCACTTTTAAATCCTCATCATCAAATCCAAAAATGATACAATCTACAGCTAAAAACAGCCTGTCATCTGGCATGTAACCTTTATACATAAAAAAATTTTTGCAAAAATAAAACAAACTTTTAATAAATAAGGGCTGAAATCCTTTAAGTGTTAAAATTACATTTATTTTTTAAAACGTTAGGTTTTCAAAATACTTTTTAATTACTTTGAAGTGTCTGAAATACACTTATATGTAATTTAGATACCATTTTAACTTTGATTAGTGACATATTTAGTCACTGTGTTTTGAGATAATCAGAGAAAAACATTGAATTGATAAACTACTAACCACTACTTTTTAAAGATTTAATTTAATGAATACAAAATTCTTCAAGTTTTTACAACCGCTCATTTTTATTTGTATTACCACATTAGGATATTCCCAGACTACCACAGTTAAATGGGGTAACACAAATGACACAATAAAAATCAATAAACACATTTATGGTCATTTTGCAGAACATTTAGGCAGATCTATTTATGATGGTTTTTATGTTGGTGATTCGTCTAAAATAGCGAATACAAATGGTGTTAGAAATGATATTATTAATGCCTTGAAAGACTTAAAAATTCCCAACTTAAGATGGCCAGGAGGTTGTTTTGCGGATACGTATCATTGGAAAGATGGCATAGGTCCAAAAGAAAATCGTCCGACGATTGTTAATCAATGGTGGGGTGGAGTTACCGAAGATAATAGTTTTGGTACTCATGATTTTTTGAATTTATGTGAGGTACTTGGTGCTGAACCTTATCTCTCTGGAAATGTTGGAAGTGGTACCGTTCAAGAGTTTGCAGATTGGGTGCAATACACCAATTTTGATGGTAAAAGTCCGATGAGCGACTTAAGAAAGGAAAATGGGAGGGAAAAACCATGGAATGTAAAATATTGGGGGATAGGTAATGAAGCTTGGGGCTGTGGCGGAAATATGACTGCAGATTACTATGCGAATATTTATAGAACCTACGCCACGTTTATTTCCGATTGGACAAATTCTGGAGGCTTAGTGCGTATCGCCTCTGGAGCCAGTGGCGACGATTATAATTGGACAGAAACCTTGATGAAAAATGTACCAAACAAAATGCTGGGAGGTCTGGCATTACATCACTATTCGGTAATCGATTGGGAAAATAAAGGACCTTCTGTAGATTTTACAGAGAATCAATATTTTTCTACCATGACAGAAGCCTTAAAAATGGAGGAGCTTGTAACAAAGCACTCCGCTATTATGGACAAATACGATCCAGATAAAAAAATTGATTTGGTCGTAGACGAATGGGGAGGTTGGTATGATGTCCAAGAAGGAACGAACCCAGGGTTTTTATATCAACAAAACACGATGCGTGATGCTGTTTTGGCAGGAGCGACATTGAATATCTTTAATAATCATGCAGCTAGAGTTCGTATGGCGAATTTAGCGCAGTGTGTGAACGTATTACAGGCCGTAATTCTTACCGATAAAGCGAAAATGATTTTAACGCCAACTTATCATGTCATGCATATGTACAAGGTACATCAAGATGCGACATTGATTCCTTTGGAATTTGAATCTCCTCTATACACTTTTGAAGGAAAAACACTGCCTGCCGTATCTGTTTCTGCTTCAAAAGACAGTACTAAAACGGTTCATATCTCTATGGTTAATGTAGATGCGCACAAAGAAAATACGATTGAACTTGACTTAAATGTATTAGGATTGAAAAATGTCACTGCCTCCATTTTAAGCTCTAAAAATTTACAGGATTACAATTCTTTTGATAAGCCTAATAACATACAGCCAACCAACTACAAGGATTTTAAATTTAAAAAGGGAGTGCTTCAAGTAACTCTCCCACCATTCTCCGTAATTGTATTGGAAGCAAAATAATGATTTTAAAAAGTATTAAATTAAAAGATTGAGATGAGTAATTATGTAATTGGAGTGGATTACGGTTCGGATTCTGTGAGAGCTGTCTTATTAGATACATCTACAGGAGTGGAGTTGGCATCCAGCGTTCACTATTACCAGAGATGGAAAAATAATGAGTATTGCAATCCGTCCATCAATCAATTTCGCCAACATCCCCTAGACCATATTGAGGGCCTGGAAAATACTGTTAAAGCGGTTGTCGAAAAAAGCAATGTAAAAGCTAAAGAGATTAAAGGCATTTGTGTCGATACCACTGGGTCTTCGCCTGTTCCTGTAAGCAAAGATGGGATTCCGTTAGCAATGGTGGAGGGTTTTGAACATAATCCAAATGCTATGATGGTGCTGTGGAAGGACCATACCGCGATTCCAGAAGCCAACGAAATCAATAAATTGGCCAATAATTGGGGCGGAGAGGATTTTACAAAATATGAAGGTGGCATCTATTCATCAGAATGGTTTTGGGCAAAAATATTGCACGTCATCAGAGAAGATGAGGCTGTAAAAAATGCGGCTTACACCTGGATGGAACATTGCGATATAATGACCTATTTATTGATTGACAATAAGGATTTAAAATCATTTAAAAGAAGTCGCTGTGCTGCTGGTCACAAAGCCATGTGGCACGAAAGCTGGAACGGTCTGCCTCCTAAAGAATTTCTGGGTCAGTTAGACCCTTATTTATCTGAATTGCGGGATCATTTATATACCGAAACATTTACATCTGATACGATAGCAGGAACTCTTAATGAGGAATGGGCAAAAAAATTAGGGCTAAACACTGAGACTATTATTGCCGTTGGAACCTTTGATGCACATGCAGGAGCGGTTGGTGCAAAAATTGATAAAAACACCTTGGTACGGGTCATGGGAACCTCTACTTGCGATATCATGATATCTCAAAACGAAGTGATAGGAACCAAAACCGTTCGCGGTATTTGTGGACAAGTGGATGGCTCTGTGATTCCAGGTTTTATAGGCTTAGAAGCTGGACAATCCGCTTTTGGAGATGTGTTGGCCTGGTTCAAGGATATCTTGAATTGGCCAATTGAAAATTTAGTGATGACGTCTGAGTTGCTTTCAGAAGCAACGAAGAAACAACTTCAGGAAGAAATTGATGCCAAATTCATCAAAACCTTATCAGAACAAGCAGAGCAAATTCCTTTATCAGAAAGTATCCCAACGGCTTTAGATTGGATAAATGGTCGTAGAACACCAGATGCAAATCAAGAATTAAAAAGTGCAATTAGTAATTTGTCACTCGGCACTAAAGCCCCGCATATGTTCAAGGCTTTAGTGAATGCTATTTGTTTTGGCTCTAAAATGATTGTGGACCGTTTTGAAAGTGAAGGTGTCAAAATTGAATCTGTTATAGGTATTGGAGGCGTCGCAAGAAAATCACCTTTCATCATGCAAACCTTGGCCAATGTATTAAACATGCCAGTGAAAGTTGCCGAATCTGACCAGGCACCCGCTTTGGGAGCAGCAATTTATGCATCGGTTGCCGCTGGAATCTATCCAAATGTGATAGAGGCCAGTAAAAAAATAGGAAGTGATTTTGAGGCTGAATATCTTCCGCAGGCAGATCGTATTAAGGTATATGAAGATAGAATGAAATCCTATAAAGTATTAGGGGAATTTATTGAAACTACTATTAAAGAAAAGAAACATGAGTACCAAGTATAAATCATTAAAGGAAGAATGCTACGAGGCGAATATGCAACTGAATGCTTTAGGTTTGGTCGTGTACACTTTTGGTAACGTCAGTGCCGTCGACCGAGCTAATGGTGTTTTTGGCATTAAGCCCAGTGGAGTGCCTTACGAGTCATTAAAACCAGAAGACATAGTGATACTCGATTTTGAGAATACTGTTGTTGAAGGAACAATGAAACCATCATCAGATACGAAGACGCATTCTTTTTTGTACAAGAATTGGGATGACATCGGGGGCGTTTCTCATACACATGCCAAATTTTCCTGTGCGTGGGCACAAGCGCAAAAAGATGTTCCGATTTTCGGAACGACGCATGCAGATCATTTAACTGCAGATATTCCTTGTGCGCCGCCTATGAGCGATAATTTGATTGAAGGAAATTATGAGCATAATACGGGAATTCAAATTTTGGATTGTTTCAAGAATAAAAATCTTTCCTACAAAGAAGTCGAAATGATTTTAATAGGAAATCACGGTCCATTTACTTGGGGAAAAGATGCAGCGAAAGCGGTTTACAACAGTAAAGTATTGGAAGTTGTTGCAGAAATGGCCTATCTCACACTTCAAATAAATCCGGGAGCTCCACGCTTAAAAGAAGCATTAATTAAAAAACATTATAACCGTAAACATGGCAAAGATGCCTATTACGGACAATAACCAACACACATAAAATGATTGATATCACACATAAAGAAATTTGGTTCGTAACAGGTAGTCAACACTTGTATGGCGAAGAAACATTAAATCAAGTGGCGAAAAACTCACAGGAAATCTCCAAAGGCTTAGACGCCTCAACTCATATTCCTGTAAATGTCGTTTTCAAGCCAACGGTAAAAACACCTTCAGAAATTACAGCCATTTGTGAAGCCGCGAACGCTTCCAAAGAATGTATTGGGATTATCACTTGGATGCATACCTTTTCTCCTGCTAAAATGTGGATTGCCGGTTTGAGTATTCTGAACAAGCCACTGTGTCATTTACATACACAGTTTAATGCAGAAATTCCTTGGAAAGACATCGACATGGATTTTATGAACCTCAACCAATCTGCGCATGGCGACAGAGAGTTTGGTTATATCATGTCGCGCATGCGTATCAAACGTAAAGTTGTTGTTGGGCATTGGCAAGAAGAGCGCGTTCATAAAAAAATCGGAATCTGGTCAAGAGTCGCTTTAGGCTGGGACGAAATGAGACATTTGAAAGTGGCGCGAATTGGAGACAATATGCGTGAAGTAGCTGTCACCGAAGGCGATAAAGTAGAAGCACAAATTCGTTTTGGTTTATCTGTAAATGGTTATGATTCTTCAGATGTGACTTCAAAAATCGAGAAGGTTTCTGAACAGCAAATTTCAGACTTGATCAAAATATATGAAGCCGATTACAATTTGTCTGATAATTTAAAGGCAGATGGTAGTATGAGAGCATCTCTAGTTGAAGCGGCGAAAATAGAAATAGGGTTGCGTGCATTTTTAGAGGATGGTGGTTTTAAAGCATTCACCGATACGTTTGAAAATTTAGGAGATTTGAAACAATTACCTGGTTTGGCCGTACAACGTTTAATGGCCGATGGTTATGGTTTTGGAGGTGAAGGCGACTGGAAAACGGCTGCGATGGTGCGTGTTATGAAAGTCATGGCACATGGATTAGAAGGAGGTACTTCGTTTATGGAAGATTACACCTATCATTTCACACCAAAAAAATCCTATGTTTTAGGGTCTCATATGTTAGAAATTTGTCCAACCATTGCAGATGCCAAACCAAGTTGTGAAGTGCATCCTTTAGGGATTGGCGGCAAAGAAGACCCTGTTCGATTGGTATTTAACTCACCAGAAGGCTCTGCAATTAATGCGTCTTTGGTAGATATGGGCAATCGTTTTAGATTGATTGTAAATGAAGTTGAAGCCGTAAAACCAATGGGCGATTTACCAAAATTACCAGTTGCACGTGTGCTTTGGGATGCCAAACCAAGTTTAGATATAGCAGCAACGACTTGGATTTTAGCTGGCGGTGCACATCATACCGTCTATTCCCAAGCCTTAACCACAGAGTATATGGAAGATTTTGCAGATATTACAGGAATTGAATTATTAGTTATTGATCAAGATACGAAGATCAGAAACTTTAAGGATACAATGAACGCCAATGAGGCCTATTACAATATGTTCCAACATCGTTTATAACTAAAACCGAAAAGAGATGAAAGTTTTAAAACCAGTCAGACATTTTATGATGTTTGCTTTATTCGCAAGCGTTGTTTTTCAATGTAAAGAAACTAAGAAAGAAGAAATAAGCGAGAAACCAGAAACCATGAGTGAGGAAACACAAAACATAATAAAGTCAGATTTTGGTAAACTGGACGATGGTACTATTATAGAGCAGTATACTTTAAAAAATACCAACGGTGTAGAACTTAATGTGATTACTTACGGAGGAAGAATTACATCCTTAAAAGTACCTAATAAAGATGGAGAATTTGAGAATGTTGTTTTAGGTTTTGATACCATTGAAGACTATGAAAAAGACAATCCATTTTTCGGAGCGTTAATTGGTCGTTTTGGAAATCGAATTGCAAACGGTAAGTTCAACTTAGAAGGTAAGGAATATACCTTGGCTACTAATGATGGTTCAAATCATCTGCATGGTGGCGTAAAAGGTTTTGATAGGGTGGTTTGGACAGCGGAACCTATCGAAGGCACAGATGATTCATCTTTAAAACTCACTTATTTAAGTAAAGATGGTGAAGAAGGGTATCCAGGAAATTTAAATGTAACGGTACTGTATACGTTGACCAATGATAATGCCCTTGAGGTGTCTTACGAAGCAACATCAGATATGGCTACAGTGGTTAATTTAACGCAACATGCTTATTTTAATTTGACAGGAGATTTTTCTAAAGATATTTTAGAGCACAAGGTTGTGATTGATGCAGACGCCTTTTTACCAGTTGACGAAACATTGATTCCGACGGGAGAAATCAGAAAAGTTCAAGGAACACCTTTCGATTTTACATCTGTAAAACAAGTTAGTAAAGAGATCAATGCAGATAATGAGCAGTTAAAAAGAGGACAGGGGTATGACCATTGCTGGATACTAAACGGAGACAAGGGCGTGCTGCGTTTCGCGGCATCTGCCTATGATGATACCAGTGGACGTTTTATGGAAATCTATACTGAAGAGCCTGCAATTCAATTTTATACGGGTAATTTTTTAGATGGGACTTTACCGATGCCTAATGGAGGGATGTATGCTCACAGAACAGGTTTTTGTTTAGAGACACAACACTATCCAGATGCGCCTAACCAGAAAGCCTTTCCTTCAACAGTTTTAGAACCAGGTGATACATACACGACAAAAACTATTTTTAAATTTTCTTTGAAATAAAGTAGAGTTATGGTGCTTTGGTTAAAGATGTAAACTAATTAAATTTTTATTATGGGAATGATTTCTTTTGTCGGCTTCACAGTATTGGTTGCTATTATTGCTTGGTGGTCTTCTAGAAAAACGGATGAAAAATCATCTGACGGTTATTTTTTGGCAGGTAGAAGTTTAACAGGTCCTGTAATCGCGGGATCGTTATTGTTAACCAATCTATCCACAGAGCAAATTGTAGGCATGAATGGTGTCTCTTTCAGGGATGGAATTCCAATTATGGCATACGAAGTACTTGCTGCTATTGCCATGGTGTTTACGGCATTTGTGTTATTACCAAAATATCTTAAAAGTGGTATTGCTACGATACCGCAATTTTTACAAAATAGATATGGTAAATCAACCAAGACAATTGTGTCCCTATTATTTCTCTTGGGATATGCCATTTCCATGTTGCCAACCGTATTGTATTCAGGTGCCTTGGCCATTAATACCATGTTTGAAATTCCTGAAATGTTAGGAATGGAGCCAGAACCTGCACTTTGGGTAACTGTGTGGACAATTGGTGTTCTCGGAAGTATTTATGCAATTTTTGGAGGCTTAAAAGCAGTGGCGGTATCAGATTCTATAAACGCCGTAGGTCTCATCATAGGAGGGTCTTTGATTCCTATTTTTGGTTTGATGAAAATTGGTGATGGCAATGTGCTTACAGGACTAAATAAATTAACTACTGCACTCCCAGAAAAGTTTGATATTATCGGTGGTCCAGATTCAGATGTACCATTCTGGACGCTTTTTACGGGAATGATTATCGTCAACTTTTACTATTGGGGCACCAATCAAGCCATTATACAAAGAGCGCTTGGTGCAAAAAATTTGAAAGAAGGTCAAAAAGGATTGCTATTGGCAGCATTTGTAAAAATTCTAGGGCCTTTTATAGTAGTACTTCCTGGTATCATTGCATTCTATATTTTTAATGGCAATCTTGAAAATGCAGATGAAGCCTATCCAATGGTTGTAAAGGCAGTGTTGCCAGTAGCATTTATTGGATTTTTTGCGGCGGTATTATTTGGTGCTATTTTGAGCTCTTTTAACAGTGCTTTAAATAGTTCTGTAACCTTATTTGGACTTGATTTTTATAAAGAATATATTAATAAATCAGCTTCGGAAATGCATGTTGTAAGGGCTGGAAAAATTTTCGGAATTGTTCTCGCTTTATTCTCTATGGCAATAGCACCTTTATTGTATGGTGTAGAGGGTGGGATTTTCACCTATCTTCAGCAGTTAAACGGAACGCATAGTGTGCCAATTTTGGCGATTGTGATTGTTGGAATCTTTTCAAAACGTGTTTCAGGAAAAGCTGCAAATATTGCCATTTTATTTAGTGTTGTTACGTATTTAATAACCTTGTATGTCATCAAGCCAGACTTGAGTTTCTTGCACCTTATGGGAATCTTGTTTGTGTTGACCATTTTAATAATGTTTATTGTAAGTAAGTTTTATCCACGAGAAACTGATTATAAACAAGAATATACAGGTCAAGTAGACATTACAGATTGGAAATACTTAAAGCCAGTTGGTTATGCAGTTGTTGCGATGGTCATAGGCCTATACATCTATTTATCATAGAAATCGAGTCATCGAATAAACGAATTTTGAGTAGGTGCCATTTTAAATTTAAGCAAATTTAAAATGGCATTACTTTTATCTGAAAAGAACCAGTTGAATACGGTTTACCAACACAGTTTTTAGATTAAACTATATAAATCAATGTCAAAAAAACCGAAAGCACTTCAAGAATAAATTAAATTTTAGATATGATTATTAGGTTGAAAATAATGTTAGCATCGCTAAAAACATTCCATGTGAAAGCAGTACTGATTTGTTGTGTTTTCTTGAATTTGTTTTGTTTTGGTTTCGCCCAAGAATTAAGGGTTTCTGAACGGCCTTATTGGGAAGACCCAGAGATTTTTCAGGAAAATAGAGCTCCTGCTCATGCAAGCTTTTACCGCTATCCCAATGAAGCATCAGCAATAGCGAATAGCCGTTATTACAACTCACCATTGTATCAATCCCTCGAAGGAAAGTGGAAATTTAATTGGGTGAAAAAGCCGAGTGAACGCCCCGTAGATTTTTATAAATCTGATTTTGATGCATCTCAATGGAATGATATAAATGTTCCGGGCAATTGGGAATTACAGGGCCATGGATTACCAATTTATACCAATGTCGCTTATGTGTTTCCGAAAAATCCTCCGTTTATAGACCACGATTATAACCCCGTTGGAAGCTACATAAAAGAATTTCAAGTGTCAAAAGACTGGGATGGTAAAGATGTGTTTATTCATTTCGGAGGGGTGCGTTCGGCCATGTATTTGTGGGTTAATGGTAACTATGTGGGTTATAACGAAGGCAGTAAAACGGCTGCTGAATTTGAAATCACCAACTATTTAAATCCTGGTAAAAATTCGATAGCAGTAGAAGTCTACCGTTGGGCGGATGCGTCTTATATGGAAGATCAGGATTTTTGGAGGTTGAGTGGAATGGATAGAGAAGTATTTCTTTATGCCAGAGACAAAACCACGATGCTGGATTTTACTGTGACATCTGGGCTGGATGCTTCTTATAAAAATGGTGTTTTTGGGGTGACCATGGAGTTTGGTAATACTAGTTCCTCAACTAAAGACATACAAGTGTCCACAAAATTAATGGATGGCGACACCGAAATTTCATCTTTCAATAAAGAAACAAAAATAAATAGAGGCCATAATCAAAACCTTACGTTCCAAGGCGTTATAGAGAATGTAAAACCTTGGAGTGCAGAAGTGCCAAACCTCTATACCTTTGTTATTACTTGGAAAAACAATAACAACCAAGCTATGGAGTCAACGGCTATTAAAGTTGGTTTTAGGTCTGTAGAAATAAAAAACGCACAGCTGTTGGTAAATGGTAAGGCAGTTTACCTGAAAGGTGTAAATCTTCATGATCATGATGAGACCCTCGGACATACCATAAGCGAAGAATTGACCTTGCTGGACTTACAGCTCATGAAACGAAATAATATCAATGCCATTAGATGCTCCCATTATCCTAAAAATCCATTCTTCTATCAGATGTGCGATGAATACGGTTTTTATGTCATAGATGAGGCAAATATAGAAACACACGGAATGGGCACCACAAATCAGGGTCTAGACAACAATAAAGCACAACAGGCCATCCATCCTGCCTATCGACCGGAATGGAAAGGGGTACATCTAGACCGTACCATCCGAATGTTTGAAAGGGATAAAAACTTTCCAAGTATTATTATTTGGTCTTTGGGGAATGAAGCAGGAAACGGTGAAAACTTTTTTGCTACCTACGACTGGTTGAAAGCGAATGACACCACACGACCTGTTCAATATGAAGGGGCAAAAAACTATGCCAATACCGATTTATATGTCCCAATGTACGATGGCATTACTCAAATGATTGATTATGCTAAAAACAATCCTAAAAGGCCGTATATCCAATGCGAATATGCACATGCCATGGGTAATAGTGTTGGGAATTTGCAAGACTATTGGGATGTTATGGAAACCTATGACGTACTCCAAGGTGGGTTTATTTGGGATTGGGTAGATCAAGGCTTGCTAACCAAAGATAAAAGCAATCAAGAGTATTGGGCATATGGCGGTGATTTTGGAGCTTCACACTTACAAAATGACGGAAATTTTTGTATCAATGGTATTGTCAATGCAGATCGTACGCCTCATCCGGCACTTTATGAAGTCAAAAAAGTATACCAATTTATCAAATTCAAAACATTCGATGCCATAACAGGGAATGTAGAGATTTATAATGGCTATGAGTTTATCAATCTAGACGAGTTTGATGTTTCATGGACCTTAAAAAAAAATGGAGTAGTCAAAAAACAGGGTGCAATGGATGCTTCAGGTATAGCGCCAAGAACCAGTAAGGTTTTACATATTGAGTTACCGGATATGGATACCGCAATAAACGAATATCAGCTTGTTATTTCAGCAACCACAAAGGAAGAGCAGCCATTGGTCCCGAAAGGACATGAGTTGGCATTTGGTGAGTTTGAAATCAATCGCTTAAAAGGAATGCCTTTTGACACTTCAGTCAAAGGGGATATGGCAGTTCAAACGACCGATAGTTTGGTGAGTATCGCGAACAAAAACGTTAAGATTGTATTTAATACAGCAAGTGGTAAGCTCACTGTTCTTGACTATGGTTATGGCAATTTGATTTTAACATCTCCACAGCCCAACTTTTGGAGAGCTACTACAGACAATGATTTTGGTTTTCAAATGCCGAAACGTTGGGAGGCTTGGAAAAAGGCAAGCAAAAATCAGCGATTGACATCCTTTACCATATCAGAAAGAAATACGCATACTGTAAAACCTATTACCAAGGGGAAAGTTCATAATGGAACGCTACTGGTGGAGTCTACTTTTAGGGTGGAAGCTACCAATGCCAGTATTAAAGTCAGTTATGAAATCAATAATGATGGAGAAATTAAAGTTACTACAGCAGCTGAGGGGCTTACCTCAGATCTGCCTCCGCTTCCTAGATTTGGTACTAATTTGGTCATTGATAAAACATACGACTCGGTTGCCTGGTATGGTAGAGGTCCTCACGAAAATTATCAAGACAGGAAATCGTCTGCCCAAGTTGGTAAGTACAGTGCAAAAGTAAAAGATTTATATGTTGCTTATGTCTGCCCTCAAGAAAATGGCTATAAAACCGATGTGCGCTGGGTGACATTTCAAAATAGCTTAGGTCAGGGATTACAATTTTCAGCACTGAATACGCCATTGAGTTTTGGAGCACATCAACAGTACAATGAGGATTTTGATGAAGGGGAAAAGAAAATGAACCGGCATACCAACGACATCATTGAACGAGATATCGTCAACATCAATATCGACTATAAACAAATGGGAGTTGGAGGCGACAATTCTTGGGGAGCACAGCCGCATGACCAATATAAAATCTTCCCAACAGATAATCTGGAATACAGTTTTGTGATACGCCCTTTGAGGTAGCTTATTGACTAGTGTTTAATTTTCTTAAAATCGTTTATATTAAACTCACGATTGAGTTTAATGGTCTTAATTTTACAAGGATTAGTGCTTAAAAACGTGATAATTTGACTTTAGCCCACTGATAGCCTTATATATATCTTCCTTTATTTCTATCTCTATAATATTCTTAGCAACAAATTTCTGATTCAACTCAATTTCAATTCCAATATAATTCTTAGAAAATTGTTTTCTCAAAAACGTTGTAAAACCGTCTGCTTTTCCTAAATAAGGGTAATTAAATCGCACGTTTAAGTTTGGGTGGTGCTTTAAAAGTTGTGTTTTTAGATGTTTACAGAACTCTTGTTCTTCTTTCTGTTGAGAATCATATAATAAGCCAATATCGCAGTTACGGGTTTTACCATTAAGTTGCGGAGTAAAACTATGTATGGAAAGGTGAAGCACTTCTCCTCTATGATTAATATAATCACGAATTTTGTCTTCTACTCTAAATCTATATGGCAAATAATAGTCTTTTATGATATTGTCTTTTTCAATTTTAGAAAGATGTTTAGTGAATTCTGAAAACAACATGGGGTGATGTAATGAACGATTAAGTTCAACGAATAAACGTGAGGTAGTGCTATAAAATGAAACATCAGACAGAGGCTTTAAATATTGAAATACATCTAAAGCACCAAGATCGTACCCTCGATGCGTTTTTAAAACTTCATCGTTTGGAAAACGTTCTTTATATGTCTCGGGAATATCATTTCCGCCATGCTCACAGGTTAAAACAAGTCTCACGGTTTATATAAAGTATTGGTCATTAAACAATCTTGAAGCTGACGATATACAGAAGTAATATGTTTTTCTGAAGTGTCTTTTCCAAAACCTTTTAACAACCGCGTCGCCAAGGTGCCGTCTTCTAAAATTAATTCAATAGAATGGTGGTGAGAACTATGTAAATTCGGTTTAACATGTTGGTATAAATGTTTCCATAGGTCTCCTAGAGTTTGAGTTTCTTTTAAACCAAATAATCTGAGATATTCAAAATTATCGATTTTGGAATTTTCAGCATATTTTATGGCATCATTCAAAATGAGAAATAAATCTTCCTTTGTCCAATTTTTTTGAACTTGTAGCGTACAAAAATCCTTATTTATAATCGCCTTTAAGACTTCTATAACAAAGGCGCAGATGGCGATATCTGCTTTTGGACATTCTTGAATATCCATGAGACGAATCTCTATAGCATTGCGATCAAAACGGGCAATGGCTCCTCTCGAATTTAAAAAGTGTTTGTCTAAAATCTTATTTTTATCATACGGTGTAATGGCCTGTTTTATTGGCTCAAAAATTGTTGCGTGATAATCTAATTTTGAAAAGGTACGTTCAGGAATTACAAGACCTGTCAATTCTGGAATCTCCTTCTGGTTGTTTTTATAAAACTCTAAGCGCGTGTCTTTAAAACCTGTAACTTCACCTTCTAGTATGGGAGAACTGGCACATAATCCAGGTATTAATGGTAGTATGATTCTTATGGCTGCATGCAGTTCTTCAAATTCCTTATCGTTATAAAACGGTAAATTAATGTGTGTACTTTGTACGTTACTCCAACCATGACCTTTGCAATTAAAAATAGTATTGTATAGTGCATATACTTCACTATAGCTGTGTTTCCAAAGTTGGGTGTCTGTATTAGGATTCATTAATGGATGTGATGCAGTACCTAGTAATTGTGTATTCAGTGCCTTTAAAATTCCATTAATTTCCAGAACATTGGCATGAAACTTTTTTGATAAATCATCAAGACTGTTTGCGGGTCCATTGGTTTTAAGTTCTACAACATGTGCAACAAGTTCGTTGCTCCATGCAATAGCTCCATTATCAATGTCGGCCGTTAGTTCCCCCGCTTTTTTTGTAAGCAATTCATCAACGATAGGAGCGACTTTAAAAGTGTCATTCTTCACTAGCATATATTCGAGTTCTATTCCAAAAACTTCAAATAAGTGATATTTCTTCTTCATTTTTAAGCTAATCTTTTTTTAAATGCAGTAAGAATTTCTGTGTAAACCAAATCGCCATAATGCGCATCTTCAACTCCAAAATCTATATTGGGGTTATCGTTAATTTCAATGACCATTAACTTATCGTCAACCACTTTAATATCAATTCCGTAAAGACCTAATCCCATTAGTTTTGCTGATTTCAGCGCCATATCAATAATATCTGCTGGCACATCTTCAATTGGCAAACAATCTGCTTCACCATCTTGTTCTTTCTTATTTTTTGTATTCCAATTATAAATTTGCCAATGCCCTTTTGCCATGTAATACTTACAAGCATAAAACGGTTTATTGTCTATGATGCCAATGCGCCAATCGTAATCCGAAGGGCAAAACTCCTGAGCGATAATTAAATCAGATTCCTTTAGCATTTCAGTAACCAAAGCATCATATTCTTGTTGTGTTTTCGCCTTTTTTACGCCAAATGAAAATGTAGAATCTGGAGCCTTAAGTACACATGGTAAACCAGTTTGCTCTAGCACAGAATTTCGGTTGTTTGCATGCACAATTATTGTTTTTGGAGTGCATATGTTTGCATTATTTAAAGCTTCTGCCATGTACACCTTATTACAGCATTTTAAAATTGCATCAGGATAATCAATAATGGCAATAGCTTCTTGTTGTGCTTTTCTGGCAAACGTGTATGCTTCATTATTGACTTCTGTACTTTGTCTTAAAAATAGCGCATCAAAAGAAGAAAGTCTTGATAAATCTTTAGGTTCAATAATTTCGGCGTAGATATTCATTTTTTCAGCTATTTCCACAAATTTCTTCAACGCTTTGGGGTTACTTGGTGGAGCAGGATCGTTTGGATTTACCAAAATAGCCAAATCGAAATCGTAGTTGGCTACCTTTGCTGTATCGTAACGTTTTTTAGAAAAATACTGATTTGCAAATTCATAAACACTTGTTTTGTGTTCTTCAGGAATTTCGGATTCCGATATGACCTTTATGCTTTGTATGTTCCATTTTGTCGTATGATTAAAATTCACACGTAAAAATGGAACTTGAAAGTGTTTGTAGAACAACGAACTTAAGTTTTTATATTTCTGTGCTACGTTTTGCCCAAAGTAAATGCTCAAAGTAAAATCTTGAGACTTGATATTTTTTAAGTTTTGCTGAATGACATCATCAAATTCATCAGAAACAATTCTAACAAGTTTTAATGCTTTGATATCCACAATATTTTTTGTGGTAGGAATTGGTGAATGGCCTCTCGCTTCTGCCAAAAGGGAAACGTAATAGCCTTTAGATTGGTACGAGTAATCTTTACACAGATTAAAAATTCTTGCGCTTTTTAAAAGGGAATACTTCGGATTTGTAAGGTAATCTTGTGAAGATATTACTGTAACACTATCAGTTGAAAAGTTCCAGTTTTCAGGCTGATTTACAACAATGTATTTGTTCATTTTGAGCGCGATGCGCTATTAATATTTTAAGCAAAATTATATTATTTTTTGATTGGTTTTACAAAGAGAATTAAATTCTATTTGGATAGTTTTTTTGCCAGTGTTCATTTTGTGTTTTCAGGTGTGACTATAATTAATGATCTGATTTTGAGTCAACCTATTTCAGGAATATTCATATTAGTAACTGATGAAAATTAAACGTTTTAGGATAGAGGGTTTAGGGGCTCGAGTCCTCCGCTTTGCACCAATTTAATAAAATGCTCAACCAAAGAAGTAGCGTGTTAATAAAACAAGTAAAAAAGGCATTAACGTCTCACTAAAATACTTTGATAGGTTGCATTGGAGATCAAATCTAATTTAGAAATTCAAATGCTTGTTTCAAGAGTTAATTACAGGCCCATTAAAGATTTTTGCAGCAAGTAAGCTTTATAGTGAGTGATTAAAATAGTTGTGTGAGATAGGGGAGTAGGTGTTAGTTTTTGATGATTGAATGTTGGTTTACTCCTTAAATTTATTGTGTAAATGTTTATATTTGAGTGGATATAGCGAGTTGGCAATAATTTGAAAAAAATGCAATTACTTCCTATAAATGAGATAAAATTCGATCCTATAAAACTTTATAAGATTAGGTCCACTATGGAATCGACTTTCAGGCTTATTACTTTCAGCAGAAGTCATTTAGCGGATGATCTCCTGAATGCATATATTGACCAAACTTCAAATTTTAGAGAGTTACTGAGTATCAAAAATGCTCAAATGGAAGCTCAAAATGAAGAAGAAGCAATTAAATATACTAAGCTCCTGAGAAAAACTTCCGAATTTATTTCTCATGAGGTAAAGAACAGTGTTGATTTTACATCAGAAATACAGTTGTTTCAACTATTTAGACTTATATCTCCTGATTCCCATTCTTCGCACCCAAATAGGTATAGACATCAGATAGTGCAGATTGGAAAATATTTGTGCCCTTTGCCCGAAATGGTACCTGGATTGGTAAAAGAATTGTTTTACCGAATTTCAGAAATCAAAGATCCAATAATTAGAGCTATTTATTTCCATCATGAAATGATAAGAATCCATCCATTTTCAGATGGAAATGGAAGAACAATCAGAATGGCGAAAAACTGGATGTTAATGTATCAACTCTATCCATCAATTTTCATTTCAGATTCGGATGAAAAAAAACAATATATAAATACGCTCGCAAAAAGTTTTGAATGGCTACATAATAAAGAATGTAAATGGAATCAAAATTTAGATGATTTTTTTAATCAAGAATTAGAAAGATTAATTAGAAATTCTGATACGATTTACGAAACGGTTTTAAAAGCAGGTAACAAAAGAGAATAATTAGTTTAAAAAACGAACTAAAAACTATTGCCGTGTATAATTAATTGCTTTGGTCGTTGCTTATTTGGAAAATTCCTTCGGAATTTTCCCGCGTTCGTTTTTGTTTACTAATTTAGTTGCTTACCAACGCAACTAACTATACACAATTACGTTGTGTGTAATTCCCCTCTTCTCCCAAAAAAATAATCACTTTAAGGTAACGTTTTTGTACCTTGGTTAGTGCTCATTGCAAGACCGATTTTAAATTGATGCCCTTAAGCTCGTGCGTAATTCTGGTTGGAATGTAAAAAGCCTTTGATATATCCAGTATCAAAGGCTTGTGATAATCACACTGATGAATCCCTTGGGGATATCTCGTTCAGAATATTTTCTTGATTGCAATATACATTCTCTTTGAGCATTTTTATTAATCTAAATCAAATAAAATGTCAGAAAGAAAATTAGAAATGGATATCATCAATCCCAATGCGGCTGGAATTGATATCGGAGGTCGCTCACATTTTGTGGCAATCAACCAAGAGCAATCGGACGTGAGAGAATTCGGTGTTTATGCCCAGGACACCAAAGAACTGCTGAAATGGCTACTCGACAATGATGTTAGAACAGTGGCCATGGAATCTACGGGCTCATATTGGCAAAATCTATATGCCGAACTACAGGACTCAACCATTGAAGTGATCCTGATCAATGGGAAATTCACCAAGAACATCAAAGGCAAAAAAACAGACGTATTGGATTGCATGTGGATCCAGAAGCTACATTCACTGGGACTTTTGAGCGGAAGTTTCCTGCCAGACCTGCAAACTGAATATTTAAGGACCTTGGTGCGCCATAGGGGCAATCTGATCGAGACCACTTCCCAAGCTTCGAACAGGATGTCCCAGAACATGAGACTGATGAACTTCAGATTGGATGTGGTGGTAAAGGACATTGTGGGACTGACCGGATTGCGTATCATAAATGAGATCTGCAATGGGGAGACCAGCGGAGAAGAGCTTGCCAAATTAAGACATGGGAACTGTAAAAAGTCAGAAGAAGAAATTGCCAAGGCACTGCAGAGCAACAATAGACAGGATTATCTGTTCGTCCTGAAACAGGAACTGCGAAAATATCAAGATGCCCAACAACTGATCATGGAATGTGATGATGAGATCAAAAAGCTTCTGGACGAATTCATAGACCGGGACAATGTAAAAAAAGCATTGTTCATCGATAAGAAAGTGCACAAGAGAATCAACAAGAACACACCCAAGAACATAGACCTGAACCTAATCTCCTATCAATACTTTGATGGACTCGACCTATATGCCATAGAAGGTTTTAGTCACGGTACAGTGCTCACATTGATGAGTGAGCTTGGTGAAAAGGGAATATTGGAGTTCCAAAATGCACAACACTTTGCTTCTTGGTTAAGACTCGCGCCAAACAATAAGATATCGGGCGGACGTATTCTCAGCAGCAGGACTCCAAAAGGCAGCAATAGGCTCAAGATCGCTCTCAGACAAGCCGCAAATGCAATTGGAAATTTAAAGGACACGCACCTCTCAAATTTCTTTAACAGGATCGCATATAGAAAAGGTCGTGCAGTGGCAGTATCCGCTACCGCAAGAAAACTGGCCACCATCCTTTGGAATATGCTTTACAAAAAGCAACAGTACTGTCCACCAATTATATATGAATACCTCGACCAGAAAAGAAAGAGAAAAGTGTTAGAACTTCAAAAACAAATTGCTAATTTAGACAATAGAATGAGTAAGATACAACCTGCCTGAAAGTCAGTAAAAACAGGATAAAATGAAAACGTTACTCAGAATTTGAGAAATGACAAACAGAAAGATAAATATTCTAATTATTGCAATTTTATGCATAACTCTTAATTGTTGTGCGTCCTTTACTAAAAAAAGATTTCGAAAGGAAATTGAAAATCTTGAAGACATAAATTTAAATAAATTGGAAGGAAACTATTCATTTCATCCAATAAGGAGATATTATAGTTTGGGAAAAGAAGACCCAAATGATAAGATTCCAGATTCTTTAGTTCGAAATAACGCCTACGATTTTTTAGTCAATGAAAACTATGAAAAAAGAAAAGAGTTTGATTCTTTACGGAAAAAGGAAAATGAATATCAAGTAAGTTTAAATCTGGAAAACTCAAAGAAGTTAAGATTGAAAGTACTTGAAAACTCAACAGTAATTAAAGATACAATGTTCATAGGTAAGTACAGAAACGGAATGTTTTATCTTGATAATAAATATCTTGACTGTAACGGAATTCCACATCTCTTTGGAGGTTGCAGAAATAATAAAAGAAGAATAGGACTGACTAAAAACGGGAATTTACTTATCAATGAAGCTTTTAGTAATGAAGGAGCAATATTATTAATCATCGGAGCGGGATATAGTTATAATGTGACATATGAATATAAGCGCAAATAAAAAACTACACACAACACATTATATAAGAAATTGCTAGTTTTATACGAAACCAAAGCTAGCAAACACGAAACTTTTCATACACTAACCGTTGGCTGCAATGGTAAAAAAACTCCCAGAATTCAATAATTTTGTATCAAAATTTAGCCTTTTTATGAAAAATATATATAGTAAGTACTCTTTAATAATCTTGTTTGTAATGTTAACTCAAACTTTAATTGGTCAAGAAATGATTTTGACCAATGAGTATAAAAAAGAAGTGATTGAAAAACTATCGATTTTGATAAACGATTTTTATATCTATCCTGATGTGGCCAAAAAAACTAGTATTCATCTAAATACTCAAGTTGAAGCAGGGTTTTTTAATCAATATAAAGACAATCAATCATTTGCAAAAGCGCTCACAAACGAAGTCCAAAGTGTCAACAAGGATAAACATATGCGCATAATGGCAAACAAACCTTTTGAAGTTCGAGGAAACTCTCTAGAAAGAAAGGCAGAAATGCGGATGGATCAGATCAATAATTACCGAACCTATAATCATGGTTTTCGAGAATTGAAATTATTGGAAGGGAATGTAGCATATTTGGATATTAGAGGATTTGCAGAGATGGACAGAGCTAAAGAAATTGCAGATGCCTATATGAAATTATTGTCCCAAGCAGATGCGGTTATTATTGATTTAAGTAAAAATGGCGGTGGCAGCCCTCATATGGTTCAATATCTATGCAGCTATTTCTTTGATCAAAAGTTACATTTAAATAGTCTGTATTACAGAGAAGGAGATAGAACAGAAGAATATTGGACTTTAGAGGAAGTTGGTGGGAGAAAAATGGCTGATGTGCCTTTATTTATTGTCATAGGTGAAGAAACATTCTCTGGTGCAGAAGAATTCTCATATAATATGCAAACTCAGAAAAGAGCAATTTTAATTGGACAAACATCTGCGGGTGCTGCGAATCCAGGAGGAACAAGAATGATTAATAAAGATCTTGGTGTTTTTATACCTACAGGTCGGGCTATTAACCCAATTACGAATACAAGCTGGGAAAATAAAGGTGTTGTACCAGAAATCAAGACAACAAAAGAAGAAACATTTGAAAAAGTCAATGCACTAGTTAAAAAGGCAGCAGAAGATCGAAGAAAAAATAAACTAGAAAACTATATCAGGTTACATAAAGAACTAAACACGCATCTTGATCAATACGAGAAAGGAACATCAGGGACTAATATAAGAAGCAGTATAACAAAATTGGTGAAAGCAAGTCTTTTCGGTGAATGGGATATCAATAACTTAGGTTACCAATATTTAATGGATTTTAATAAGCCGAAAATTGCTTTATGTCTTCTAGAATCAAATACAATACTTTTTCCCAACTCCCCAAATATGTATTTGGTAGCTATGGAGAAGCTTTGAAAATAAACGGAGATTTGAATGCTTCTTTATTGAGTTATCAAAAAGCTGTAGATGTAGCAATCAAAAACAATGACCCAAATCTTGATTACTATAAAAAAGCCTTACAAAAGATTATTGACGAAATGGAGTAAGGCAAGTAAGGTTTTATTCCTACAGCTAAACAAATAAAGGCGGTTGCTCACAATGTAAATAAAAAATAGTCGAGTTTGTGTTGAATTCAATGTTCAGCTTTCGTATCAAAGTTTGTGCTTAACCGAAAGCTTAGTGTTTCGAAATCGCCTACTTTTCATATACTAACCTTTTAGTAACAATTTGAAAAAACTACATTACATATTTATAATTTAAATTATAACTCTAACTGGATGTACTTCGGTTAAAAAAGCATAATCAAATTAAGACGTAGCTCAAATTAAAAGTAATGAGTTAACATTATGTGACGGAACATTTCAGAACAAATGTGAGAAATGTGAAGCGGAAATTTATTCACTTTGGTCAACTATAGATTATAAGTCGGAAAAACTTGAAGATTGGGTAGATTTGATTATTAAATTAAAGGTTACCGATAATTTTAACTAGAAAGCAGAATTAATTCGAGGTGACAAAATTATTGATACTCGAATTCTCGAAGGTAAAATTGTTGATAATTACTTCCAGCTTAAAAGACAATTGAAAACAGATTTTAAATTTAAAATTTTATGGTCTTTAGGCGATAGTTCGGTCAAACTAGCAATGAATAAAGAAAAAGAGTTGGTAGTTTTAAGGGAAAGTGGTGGAATTGCATTATTGGTTGCTTTTCCAGTATTCGGTGCTGACTCACGACTGATTGAAACTAAATACGAAAGAGCTGAATAAACTCTAGGTAACAACGTATAAAAATAATAGGTAATGAGTGCTTAAACCAATGTTAATAGCATATTTGCAAGGTCGCCAAATTTTTAAATTTGGCTTGTTGACAAAGGAGAGATAATAAGAAAAATTTGAAAATTCCGCTCGTGTATAATCCGAAAATTATCGATTATTTTAAGTGCTACTTTTCATATACGAGTACGAGAAGTTAGCAACAATTTGAGACAATGGAATAATTCTTGATTTCTAAACATCTTATATTTTGAGCTGTAAAAGCAAAACAAAACTCAATGAGAAAGATATTATTATCAGAATTTAGCACGTTAGAAATTTTAAATAAGCTGATTTCATCGACCTTATTATTTCTCTTTTCATTTCAATGTATTTTAGCGCAATCCATTATTTCTGGAAAAATTGTTGACCCAAACAACGAACCAATATCATTTGCCCATATTCGTTTAGAAAACACCAATATAGGAACGATTTCAAACGATATTGGTCTGTTTAAATTAGTCGTGAATATTGAGAATAAGAATAACCGTCTAATTATTTCTTCATTAGGGTATAAAACAGAAAAAATAACTTTAAGTGATGAATATCAAACGATAACCTTGACTGAAGATGTTACTCAGTTAAATGAAGTTGTCATTGTTTCAAAAGATTACGCAAAAGAACTTATAGAAAAGGCCATAAATGCAATTCCAAACAACTACCCAACATCCGACGAGCGACACACAGGTTTTTTCAGAGAAACCACTACTTGGGAAAATGAAAAAAAAACCAATCTATATAAACGAAGCTGTAATAGATGCCATTAAAGAGGATTATACTAAAAGAAACAGGTCTGGAGATGTAAAACTAATGGAATTACGTAAATATCAAAGTGAAGCGCTAGATTCTCTAGATTTTAGAATTTATGCTGGGAGCCATCACATACATAGGTTTGACATCGTAGCAAGAAGAGAAGCTTTTCTGTCAAATCCAGAAGCGTATAAGTATAGAATAATCGATACATTAAGACAGAACGGAAAAGATATTTATAAAGTTTTTGTTGAAAAAAAGAACGAAAATTCTGCATACGTATATATCCAAGAAGAAACATTTGCGATAGTAAAAGCAGAAATTAAACTAAACTCTGATTTTGGTAATTTAGGTGATCGAGAATTTTTTAATTTTACAGTAACTTACGAGCAAGGTGAAGATAAACAATGGCGGTTTATGAATTCTTATTACAAAACAGCCTTCAAAAAACAAGGTAAGATTCTTAACTTAACCAGCGAGTATGTGACAACAGATATTAAACCAGACGATACAAAAATACCATACCTAGAAAGGTTTCAGTTCTCTGAAATTCTGTTGGACGACACAAAAGAATACAATGCAGACTTCTGGAATAATTATACCATCATTTCACCTAATGAAATTTCAGAGTCTTTATTTAAATCTATTGATTACACAAAAGTAGAGAACGACAAAAAACAGTCTGGTAATATTCCTGATTTTGTTAAACGAATATCATTTTAAACTGGGCTGACTTGGACTGTATTAGACATGGCATCCAATACCATAGATTATAATAATTCAGTCATTGATATCCAACAAAATAACAGGGCAAATAAGAGAGGGTCAGTTAGTTTTGCCATATCCATTTTTTACGCCGTCAAACCTCATTTTATGATTGGGTATGCTAACGAGAGTAAAATTTCTAGAACGGGAATTAACAGTCATGATGTGGTTATTGCAGGTAAGTTTAATTTAAATACTAATGGAAGACCTATAAACATATCACCAAGACTTCATTTTGGATACCAAGAGCTAGATTATTATCTTCAACAGTTTAATCTTGAAGACGATATAGAAATTGATGGAAATGAAATCAAGAGCGAAAAGGTAAATGTATTTCTTTCTCAAAGAGGGTTTCGGGTAAAACCAGGTCTAGTTTTGTCCGTAGAAAGTAGCAAACATGTAAGCTTTTTAATTTCTAAGTCGTATAATCTACATTTGAATCAAAAAAATGGACTAGTATTTCGTGAAAAGGGCGAATCTGAAAAGTTTCGAAGAAAAATATTTCTTGAAAATGGACAAGAAAATCTATCCATAGAAAGTAACCAAAAACGTTTATTTGAAAATACAATTAGTATAAATTTAGGTATTGCTTTTAGGCTTTGACACAAGCTGTACAAAAAAACAGTTGCTAACACCATATATAATTAGTTGCTATTAATAGTGTTTATTTGGAAGATTCCTGCGGAATATTCTATCTGTGTTTTATTTGCTAAATTAGTTGCTTAACAACGCAACTAACCATACACAATAACGTTGTAGCCAATACTAATCAAAAATTCGAAAATTAATGAAATTTAATGAACTTCAAATTGACAATTTTAAGGCAATTGAATTAGTCAAGATTGAATCTCTTGGAGATTTAGTTTTAATTGCCGGACAAAATGGAGTGGGGAAATCTTGCATTTTTGATTGTATAAGATTATTCAAATCTAATTATGGAAGTTACAATCAAGATGAAATCAACAACTTTTACAATGAATTTCAAGTTCGTATCGGAAACCAATTTAACGCAGACAAACTTTTTAGAAATAAAGAACTTCCAATAAAAATAAGTGCTACAATTACTCTAGCAGATAAAGAGATAGAATTTTTAAAGAAAAATGGTGAAATTTTATTACAAAGACTGCTCTGGAGATCATATACTAAAAACCCTAACTATGACCCAACTAGTGATGATCCTTTAAATTCTGCTGCTTCTAATCAAAGAATGTATGGTCAAAAAGTAAAAATAGAGACCAATAGATACATGGCTGAATTTGAAAAATTAATCCAACAAAATGAATTTAAAGGAGAAGTGTTAATTTTTTCCGATAATACTCAAGAGGTTTTGCCAAACATAATTTTGGAGCTTATATTCCACACTTTTAGTCCTGATGAACTTGGAATTATTGACTATCATGGTGCACACCGCAGTTACCAAAAAGAAAATTTACAGAACTTAAATTTAAATTTTGGTAATTCAAATGAAAATTATCAAAACCATGCGTTATATAATTATACTAACAAATATAATAATGTAAAAACTGAGATGGCTTCCAGTTATGTAAAAGCTCTAATTGCTAAAGAGAGTGGTGCTACTGATCATGCGATATCTGATCTTAATAATTCTTTGAGTTCCTTATTTTCGAATTTTTTTCCTGGTAAAAGTTTTAACGGAATGGTCCCCAATGCTAATGGATCACTGGAGTTTCCAGTTGAAATAAAGACAGGTGAAAAACATGATATTTCCGATTTAAGTTCGGGAGAAAAAGAAGTCTTATTTGGATATTTGAGATTGAGAAATCAAGCTCCAAAAAATTCTGTAATTCTTATCGATGAACCAGAATTACATTTAAACCCTAAACTGGCAAAAAAACTTCCTGAATTTTATTTTGAAACTATTGGTAAAGAATTAGGTAACCAAATTTGGTTAGTTACACATTCAGATGCAATTCTTAAGCAAGTTGCGGGTAATACTGATTACAGCATTTATCACATGTCTGAATCTTTAAATGATGGAAATAACCAAGTAAGAAAAATTTCATTGGAAAATGATGCAGAAGCAGCATTAATAGATTTGATTGGAGAGTTCTCTTCATATGACAAAGGAAATAAAATTGTCATTTTTGAGGGAGAGGATTCTGACTTTGACAAAACCATGACTAGCATGTTATTTCCAGAATTCGAAAGCAATACTAATTCCATATCAGCTGGTAGTAAAACAAATGTATCTAATCTCCAACATGTTCTAAAAATAGCAGCAGATGAAGGAATTATTTCAAAAACATTTATTTCTATTGTAGACAAAGATTCAAGTAAAATAATAGAAGATCTTGAAACTCTTGAATTTTCATGGGATTCCTACCATATAGAAAACTACCTATTAGATGAAAAATATATTCATAAAGTGTTAGTGGATTTAGGTGTTAAAAATGTAGAGTTCGATAATGAAGAGAATATATTAGAATCCTTAAAGCAATGCGCTAAAGAGAATTTAAAATTCCACATTCAGCACGAATTAAATCAATTCGTAACTTCTGAATTGAATTATTCTGTAACAACTAAAATAGATAGTAGCAATTCTCTTAATGAAGAATATTTTAAAGCAGTCGAAAAAACGATTTCTGAAATTGAACTAAAAAAGAAAAATTCTTTGAGCCAAAAAGAATTATATAAAAAAGAAAAAATAATTGCCAATAAATTCAGTACGGCTTTAAAAGATAATACTTGGAAATCTATTTTTAATGGTAGAAACATTTTAAAGTGCTTTACCAATAAAATAAATATTATTCGCTATGAGCAATTTCGAAATCTTATAATTTCTAAAATGAAGAATGAAAATCACAAACCAGAAGGAATGAAAAAAGTTATCGATCAAATTTTAGATATAGAATAGTACTGGTCACATCAATCTGTATAAAACATAGCTGGTTTAGACTTTTTCGAAGGTCGCTGAGTATTTAAGAAGTCCGCCAAATCAAAGATTTGGCTAATTGCTAATCTGAAAATTATTATAAATTTATACGCTACGTTTCATACATAAGAACTCAGCCATAAAAAACAAACAGCCAGAAACAGAATGAAAGAAATAGTATTAAATGACGGAAATAAAATACCAATCATAGGTTTTGGAACCTATAAATCTACAGAGCAAGACGGTATTAAATCTATAAAAAATGCTTTGAAAATAGGATATAGAATGGTTGATACAGCCGCCAAATATGATAATGAAAAAGAAGTTGGGAAAGCAATAAATGAAAGTGGAATCAATAGAAAAGAAATTTTCGTAACCACAAAATTATGGCGTGAAAATTTAGGTTATAAAGAAGCTAAAAAAGCTTTCGACAAATCACTCAAAAAACTTGGCTTGAATTATATTGACCTGTATTTAATTCATTGGCCTGCCAACGCAAAAAATTATACAAATTGGCAAAAAGCAAATTCAGACAGTTGGCGTGCTATGGAGGAATTACAAGCTGACGGAAAAATAAAATCCATTGGCGTAAGCAATTTTTGGCAAGAACATTTAGAGGTACTTTTTCAAACCGCAAACGTAATTCCTGCAGTCAATCAAATTGAATTTCACCCTGGTTATTGGCAACCAAAATTGACTGAATTTTGTAAAAAGCATGACATTACGGTTGAATCTTGGTCACCTTTGGCAAGAGGAAAAGTCTTTGGAAATGAAGTATTACAATCTATAGCTAGAAAACATAATAAATCAATAGCTCAAATTTGTTTGCGATGGATTATTCAACACGAAACCATCATAATCCCTAAATCAAATACACTAGAAAGAATTGAAGACAATATCAACATTTTTGACTTTAAATTATCAGACGAGGAGATGAAGCTAATAAATGAACTTTCGGAAATGGGATTTAGTGGAGAATTGCCTAACATTTGGCCAGACGTATTGGATGTTAAAAATTAAAAATAAGGCGGCTAACAATAGCTATAAGTAATTGCTTATTCTCACTTACTTTATAAATTCCTAAGGAATTTATGACTCGGTTTGTATTTGCTAAATTAGTTGCTTAAGCCATGCAACTAATCTTATACAAGCACGTTATTATTAATGTAAAAACGCAATCCAGAATTCAATAACTTAACGCAACAAATCTAATCTTATAAATTTTTAAAATAGACATAAAAACTCAGCATCTAAAAATTGCATAAACATAAGCAAGATGATTAATCACATAGAGCTATACTTAACTAATGCCACTGTAAAAGGGACAACTTGCTAGGGTTCTTATTAAAAAGCAACAGCCCTCTGCTATAAAGCATTGATCATGCCCATACACTTAATGGCTAATATAGGGTTCACCCGTAGGTAATCCATAGGTAACCCGTATCAACGTCATGGCGCATGTAGGTAATATCTTGGTAGTCTTAGTACAAAGAGCTTATTATGGCCTCACACAGTCTTATGCGTCGATTTGTTAATAAATGAATGGTGTTTCAGATCATAAAATTATGGCCTAAACGTTTATATTTGAGGAAGTATAACAAGTTAGTTAACCAGAAAGAACATGAAACAAATTTACAGTGTTATAATAGTTCTATTTTATTGTTTATTTAATCTCAATGCACAAACAGTAGAAATTGTTACGGGATTGTCAGGTCCAAGAGGAATGGTAATCGTTGGCAATGAATTATACTTTTGTGAGTTGTTTAAAATTTCTAAAATTGACCTTAACGAAACAATACCAACTCCTACGAGTGTTGTTACGGATGTAATTACACCGGAGTCAATAGCGCAATCTGGTAATGAATTCTATTTTACAGAATACGGTGGAAATAAGATTTCTAAAGTAGATATTACGGCCGCTACGCCAACTGCCACGACTGTTTTGTCGGGATTGAATGGTCCTACCGGAATACTTTTTAATGGAAACGACCTCTATTTTGCTCAATCGCTTGCGGGTAAAGTTTCCAAAATTGATATTACGGCAACAACGCCAACTGTTGTAGATGTAGTAACAGGTCTAAATGGGCCTACCGGAATACTACTAATAGGAAACCACCTCTATATTACTGAAGTTTATGGCGGTAAAATTTCTAAAATTGATATTACGGACACTACGCCAACAGCCACAGATGTGGTTACTGGTTTGGTTGCACCACGTGGAATAGCATTTATCGGAAATGATCTATATATCGCTGAGTTTGGTGCAAATCAAATATCTAAGATTGACATTACAGCAACCACACCAATTCCTACAGATGTTGTAACAGATTTGAATGGTCCTCAAGGATTAACAATAAATGGAAGCGATTTGTACATGAGTACTTCAGGAGGAGGTAAAATCCTTAAGCTAGACGTAACAACACTTTCCACCGGCAATCCACAATTAATGAGTTCAATACATTTATATCCAAATCCCTCAAAGAGTGTTATTCAAATTACAGGACTAACTCAAACAGAGAATTACGAGATTTATAATATACTAGGCGAGAGAGTGATGAGCGGCAGTATCTCCAACACTGAAAAGCTATTTATTAATACACTAGAGAATGGTTTATATGTCTTAAAGCTTGAGAAAGGCGATACAATGAAGTTCATAAAAAAATAAAAACTTACTATTGGAAGAGTTTATAGCATTTATAAGAACGTTTGTTGGGATTGATGAAATTGATTTAAACCTAGTGTTGTCAAAGTTCAGAGAGCGGTCTGTTTCAAAAGGAAAAACAGTTCTAAAAAAAGGTCAAATTGCAAATCAATACTATTTCATAATTTCAGGCGGACTGCGCTTTTTTTATGAGACCTCCGATAAAGAAAACACAACTTGGGTTGTTTTCAAAAATGAATTCTTTTCAGAAATATCAAGCCTGAATCCTCAAATACCGTCAAGATTTAACATTGAAGCGATAGAAGATACCAAGCTATTGGTAATTGATAAATCTGACATGGATTTTTTGTATGGACATATCCCTGTATGGCAAGAGTTTGGAAGAAAAATCTGGGAGGGAACATCTGTGAGGATGATTGACCAAATTTTAAATTTTCAAACCTTATCGGCTGAAGAACGCTATATGCAATTGATACGCAATTCTGAATTATCACAAAAAATACCCGTTAAAACCTTGGCAGCAGTTTTGGGCATTACCCCAAATGCCTTGAGTAGAATTAGAAAAAATATCAAGTAACATCATTTACTACCAATTGGTAGATTCACCAATACATATCCGCTTTACTTTTGTGTCATACTAAATTTTAAAAAAATGATATGAGCGTAAATATAGAAACAAACAAGTTTTCAGACGCGGAGCTAATCAAGAATCTACCGGGCTTTAAAAACAAATACATCACGACTAATGGTGTCCAACTTCATTATGTAGAAGGCGGAAGTGGTGCGCCTCTAATTTGTTTACCTGGATGGCCACAAACCTGGTATTCATACCAACCCGTTGCCCAGCAATTGGCAAAAAAATACCGAGTAATCATAATTGACATACGTGGTATGGGGAGTTCTGAAAAACCGCAAGCGGGTTATGATAAAAAAACAATGGCCGAAGACATTTTAGGCCTTATAGTGCAGTTAAATTTGGGGAAGGTTTCCATCATGGGGCATGACATTGGTGGTATGGTGGCCATGAGTTTAGCCTTTAATCATCCTGAAGTCGTGGAGAAACTAGTGATTCTAGATGGTGCACATCCAAGTGAAGGGATGATGCAAATGCCTTTGATGCCAGCTCCTGGAACATTTAAAGAAAAAATGGATGCCAACATGCCCTACGCCTGGTGGATGGGTTTCAATCAAGTGAAGGGACTGCCCGAGCAACTGCTGGAAGGTCGCTTTCATTATCTGCAAGATTGGCTTTTTAACTATGTGATGGTAGACGCCTCTAAAATGACCAAACTGGAAAGAGATGTTTATGCTCAGGCATACAACGACACAGAGAGTATCAGGGCGTCCAACGCTTGGTATCAAACATTCAATCAAGACATTGAAGACACTAAAAACTATCAGCAACTTACCATGCCCGTTTTGGGAATAGGCAGCTATATCAGCTACAACTATATGAATATGGGCTTACCGCATGTCGCAACAGATGTTAAAGTCGTTGGGATATTGGAAAGCGGTCATTATTTGTTTGAAGAGGCACCAGAACAAGTACTTGAGGCAGTAGTGCCCTTTTTAGCTAAAAAAAATAAATCGAAATGAAAAAGACAATTTTAGTTGCTGGAGCAACAGGTAATTTGGGAAAAAGAATTTCCAAGGCATTAATTGAAAAAGGAGCAAATGTGAAGGCGATTGTACGTCATTCTACGGATTCAGAAAAAATAGAAGCCCTTGAAAAAACAGGTGTAACCGTTTTACAAATTGACATGAACGATTGTGATGCGATTGCTAATGCTTGCGAAGGTGTTACATGCGTGATATCTGCAGTGGCAGGCTTGGATAGCGTAATCATTGATTTGCAAAAACAAATTTTAGAGGGCGCACTAAAAGCTGGTGTGCCTAGATTTATTCCCTCTGACTTTTGCACAGATTACAATAATCTAATAACCGGAGAAAATAGAAATTTTGATTTACGTAGAGAGTTCAAAACGCAAATTGATGTCACACCCATTAAAGTAACGTCTATTTTTAATGGCTGCTTTGCCGATATTTTGATGTACAATACGCCCATTTTAAATATGAAGGAAAAAAGTATTGGCTATTGGGGAGACAAAGCTAACTGGAAATTAGATTTCACTACTATGGATGATACTGCTGCATTTACTGCCGAAGCTGCACTAGATGATACCGCACCAAGAAATCTGCAAATTGCTAGTTTTCAAGTGAGTCCAAATATGATTTTTGAACAAGTAAAGCAGGCAAATGGGAAAGACTTTAAAATTCATAAAATTTCTAGTCTCGAGGATTTTGCTGTATACATTAAAAGACAACGAGCAGAGAACCCAGCAGGTGAAAACGAATTGTACGCAAACTTTCAACAAGGTCAATACATGTACTCCATGTTCATGGCACAACATACCGAATTAGCGAACAGCCGCTACAAGGATCTTTCTTGGACTTCGAGTTTGGATTATATTAAGACCTTTGTAAAGTAGGTCATAATGTATAAACTCAAATCGCTATTTGAGTTTTATTCAATAAATTAATTATCAAAAAGTAGGGGCGTTTATTCTTCTTTTACGCTTATACCAACCGTAAGCAATATGATATAGTAATTGACCGGAAATCAATAACTTAAAACCATAAATCAAAACTTGAGATTTTTTGTAAAGGACAAAAAAAGACCGCCCAAGGCGGTCTTTAATAATATGGTAATCAGTAATGTTTTTATTTAAGGATCACTTTTTTTGTTTGATCCTGCTTGTTGTTGGTCAATTTAACAACGTAGATCCCACTGTTCAGATTAGAGGCTTCAATTTGGTTGTTTGCTGAACCTTCTTCTAAATAAGAAGTGAGTACTAATCGTCCTTGAATATCAAAGACAGAAACTTCAGTGTTAGGTAAAATACGTCCGTTTACAAAGATTGTTTTTTCACTTGCAAACAACTCCAAACTATTTGCCTCTTGATTAATTGTAGATAGTGTGCTGTTTCCAATCCTTAAGAAAAAACGTCCTGTTCCAGATATCGCTGTATTAGCGGTAAAGCTGTAATCCCCAGAATTTAATAAGGTAAAGGTGTTTGTCAAGTTATCCTCAAGATATACTTCAACATCTTCTGGTAAGGTAGAATTTTCAATGCTAAAAGTAACTTGTTGTCCTTGTACTGTTTTTAGGCCTAATGGAATGGTAACATCGGTTAATTGAGAGTTGCCAAAACTTTGGATGGCCATGCTTTTTCCAATATTATCTTCAACGAGGTGAGAATAAAGTAAGAAATTTGAAGTAGTACCATTATATAAAGCAGCATCATAGCCAGGATCTAAGCCCAAGGTAGATGTAGAATTAAAATAAAATTCTGTAGCAAAATCAGCGGAGTCGTGTTGCGCTTTTAATCGCAACATTTGACTTTGATTTTCAGTTCTTCCTAAAATAAAATCATCAGTACCTTCAATGGTTCTCATGTTTTGAGTAAAAGTTAGAGTGTTTACAGCATCATCTGGACTGTTTGGAATTAAAAACCCTTGACCAGGAGCAATATTTAAATTAGTATTAACTGAGCTATTGATATACGTAAAGTTTCCAATAGTGCCAAGCCCTGAATTTGTAGTGCTATTGTAGCCATAAAGCGTAACCCCGTATGGGTCTAAGACAGATGCATTTTCCGTCAAAAAAGCTTGAGCATTTAAATAGGTAGGATAAGGATTTCCTATGGTATTCCAATAATTACCATCAACAGTAGTGATTTCTACAGTTTCAGAAGTTGTAGAAACAGTTCCAGAGAATCTAACCGTTTGGCCAGAATAGGATGCTGCTCTATAGCCAAGTCCTCTTTCCAATAAAATTGGTGCATTATCAGTGTCATAATTTGTGTAAGATCCTAAAGCGTTATTGTAAGGGCCAAAAGCATATATGGACACATCTGTTGTACTGCTTACAATGATGTCTGAATTTGGCGTCGTGCCTTCATCTGCACTGTAACCCAAAAAATCAGTAAACGTCACATCTCCCGTTGCCTTAACCGGCATAGAGATTAAATCGTTACCGCCTGGAACTCCTGTTTCTCCAACAACATTAACATAGCGATCATAATTAACTAAAGTTGCTGGTTCCAAAGATGATTGTGACACAGCTAAATCTCCATTCAGCATTAAGCTGGAAAAGCGGTCTGATGTTGATTTTAAATTGACTTGATCTGCGTAAATTGTAGTTCCTGCTTCAACGTAAACTGCGGTCCCTCCGTTAACAGTTATCGTTTTATCTAATTCCTGAGCACTAGAAATACAAGCAGCAGTAACTAATAAACATGTAAAATAAATTTTTCTCATTGTAAAATAGGTTTTAAACACAACTGTGCAATAAACGGCATAATTTTTTTAAAAGCTCAAATATAGGAAAGATAATTTGTTTATTTGAAAAAAAATACACTTTATCGGATTTATTTGTGCTTTGTCTAAATATAATTCATTCGGTTTAAATTTTAGCAAAAAAGCATTTAAAATTCACAGAATTAACTAAAAAGTGAGAGAGTTAGTTGTTTTTTATATCGTCTTCGTATAAGATAAATATGTATATTTCTGATTATTAGTAAGTTGAATTTTTTTGTTTCAGAGGAAACATCTCAAAATCCGACGTTTAGTTGGTCTACATAAGAAAAAACTGATGAATTATTTTAGGAAAGTTTGATTTTTAACCATTTTTACTGTTATTTCGTGGCTTATTAATAAATTTTTTTAAAGCTATGAAATCAATTACAATTTTTTTAGGGCTTATGCTCTTGTTTTCAGTTAGTTCTTACGGCCAAGTAGGGATTGGTACAGATAGTCCTGACGCATCTAGTGTATTGCATTTAAGTGGGAATGGCGGTTTGATACTTCCAAATTTAGATACGGATACGCGTAATCTTATAACTTTACCAGTAAATGGTTTGGTGATTTATAATACAGATACTGAGGTCGCAGAAATAAATACTGGTACACCAGCTAGTCCTGTATGGCGTGCATTGGATACTGTGGATGATACTGCACCTGTGGTTGCACCAAGTGTAGATAACGCTGGTATGGCTGCTCTTGCGCCCGCCACTCTCGGGGCTATAGTTTATAATACAGAGCAAGATTGTCTTTTTCAATATAAATCTGCTGGATGGCAAAGTGTTTGTGAAGCTGAGTCTTCTAAAGTTGTTACATTATACAGAGATCTTGCAGGAGCTAATAATACGATTACATCTTCTGGTAGTTCATCTACTTTTTACAATTTTCCTTTAGGTTTAGCGCAAGTTACAGAGATTGATACTGATTATTTTACAGTTGCATCTGGACCTAGTAATAATGGTAAGGTTACAGTATTGAAAGATGGGAGCTATTCTATTAGTGCTAGTCTCTCTGTGCAAAATTTGAGTCAAGGTACTAGAAAGTATATTTTAGGAGTATTTAGAAATGGAACCCGCATTGGTTATCTCGCAAGAGGTTTTGCAACAGCACCTGGTACTTCGGAATATTTTGGTGCTTCTGGTACTTTTCAATTTAAGTTTAACGCTAATGATGTTGTTGAGATCAAATATCTTATTGATAATGGAGCAAATAATTTACAAGGTGATCTACTTCATATAGGGATAGTCAAACTATAATTTTTTATTTAAAACTCGCGGGAGGGACTCGAGTTTATTATTTCATAGGAATAAAATTTACATTTTAGCCCTATATAATGCCATAAAGCGTAAAGTTTTGATATTTGATTCTTTTTCGCTTTAATTGCCTGATTATTAAATTAAATTAAATTAAATACAAATTATTATGAGATTAATTACATGCCTTGCAGCAATTTTATTGATTACCACAACTAGCAGTTTTGCCCAAGTGGGTATTAACACTGATGCTCCAGATCCATCAAGTGCTCTGGATATTAGCAGTACTACTGGAGGTTTGTTGCCACCTAGAATGACTGCAACAGAACGAGATGCTATAACAGATCCAGCTAATGGGTTAATTGTATTTAACACTGATGTCAATAGCTTAGAAATTAACACAGGAACAACAGCTGTCCCTGTTTGGAGTACCGTATCCATAAATATGCCTTTAAAATCTTTGACCATGTATAGAAATGGAGGAACTAGTTTAACAACAGCTCAGGATAATAACTATTATAATTTACCTTTGGGAATTGGTCAAATTGTACAGAATAATGCTGAAATTTTTAATGTAACGGGTAACGGTACAATAGAAATACTGCAAGAGGGAATTTACATTATCAATGGCAGTTTTTCTACTTCAGGTTTACAAAATGGAACAAGAAAATTTATTTTGGCACTTTGGGTTAACGATGAAGTAAGAGGTTATTTATCTAGAGGTTTTGTGTCTATCCCAGGAACTGGGACTGAGTATTGGGGAACCTCAGGAACCTATCAATATCAATTTCAAGCAGGTGATATAGTAGAAATTAAATATGTGTTGAATACGCCTCAAGGTTCGGTTAGTGCTGGTCCAGCTCATATCGGGATATTAAAATTATAATGTCAACGTTTCTTTAAGTTCTAGTGTTGAGATGATTTATTAAAATCTCATCCAGTATTACAGTAAAACGGCTCCATACTATTTAGATAGTACGGCGCCGTTTTTTATTGGTCATTTTTAAGCAATTTTCGTATCGATGATTGTAGATTTGAGTTCATTCAAATCAATAGGCTTCGTCAAATATGACACGATCTCTTTGTTCTCGATAGCTTTTTTTATATCTACATCATCAACGGAAGAAGAGACCATATAAATTTTCACTTGCTTAGCTAATCGAGATTTTAATTTTGAAAATTCTTCTAGAAATTCAAATCCATTCATAATAGGCATATTGATATCCAAATAGATAATATCTGGAAGATACTTTTTGTTTTCAGTTTGGGTCTTTAAAAAAGTAATGGCTTCTTCGCCATTTCGAAATTTTGTGACATGATTGCTAAGACCTAACATGCTTAGTAATTTCTTCATGGTGAATTGATGTATTTCATCATCATCAATTACATAAATATTACTTGTAAAGTTCATAAGATTTAAGTTAAAAAATTATACAAAATTCTGTTCCGATATTTACATTACTATTCACCGATATCTCTCCTCCCATAGCCTCTATCTGTGTTTTGGTCATAAACAATCCTACGCCTTTTGCATCTGAATGATCATGAAAGGTTTTGTTAAGCCCAAATATTTTTTCACTATGCCGTTCCATATTAATGCCCAACCCATTATCACGAATCTTAAGCAATATCTTATTTTCTTCATCTTTGTAAGTGCTAATATGTACCTCAGGAACTCTATCATTAGACCTATACTTAATGGCATTTTCAATTAAATTCAAAAAAATGCTTTCTAAATAAGCTTCATTGTAATTAACAATTTCAGCTTCATTAAAGTCATAATTTATGATTGCATTTGAAGCAATGATTTCTCCTGCTAAAATATCTTTTGTTTTTTCTAAGATGGATTTGAAGCTTAAATGTTTGGTATTGGTGGCGTGGTCGTTTTTAGTCTTAATAGCTTCTACTAGATTATTTAAGGTTGTAGTTAAGTGGCCAATAACCGACTCGAATTTTTCAAATAGAATCATTTTCTCATCATCTGTATCAGATAATTTATAAATGTAGAGCAGCGAATTGAGGTTACTCACTGGAGCTCTGAGATTGTGAGATGCTATTTGAGCAAAGTCGGCTAATTGTACATTTTGTTTGGTAAGTTTTGTAGCTATAACTTCTAAATTGTTCTTTGCCTGTATTATTTTTTCTTTTGCAGCATTTTGCTCTGTGATATCTTGTAGTGTGCCTATAATTTCTATTAATTCACCTTGATCATTTAGTATCATTTCGCCTAGCAGTAGCACCGTTTTAATTGTATTATTGGTTGATCTGATGCGATGGGTATTTGGTAAATACCTCCTTTGGTCTATCATTTGCTCGAGTAAATTAATTTGATCTTCTCTATCCTCTTCATGAACAAAGTCGAAGTAGGTGGCTTTGGTAACATCGAGTATATCCTTGTCATATCCAAGAATATCATGGAGGTTGTCTGACCATTTCACCTTATCATTTACAGCATCCCATTGCCAGTGTCCCATCTTTGTAATTTTCTCTGCACGCACCAGCAATTTGTTTTTATTGACCAATTCATTTTCAATATTTTTTAATTTAGAAATATCAACGGCCACGCTCAAAAAACCAACGGGCTTTCCATGTTCATTTTTTATGCTGGTAAGTGTAACATATACGGGGATTACTGTCCCGTCCTTTTTAACATAAGTCCATTCTCTTGAGTCAACATCATTTCTATTGGAGATTTCTGTTATTGGGTCGAAATCTAACGTACCTATATTGTATTTTTTAGCAAGATTTTTTTTAAAGTTGTCTAATTCATTTTCTAAAAGATAGATTTCAGGTTTCTCTAAGCCTACAACTTCGTTAGATGTATAACCTAGTAATAGCTGAGCTCCTTTGTTGAAGTGTTGGATAAAACCTTCATTATCTATTGATATAATGGCCATAGGACCAGCATCCAAAATGGTGTTCAATTCATTGTTTACTTTTGAAAGCTCGAAATTGAGCTCATAGAGTTTTCTTTCGTATAGTTTTTTAGGGGTAATATCTTGTAAAATACCAAAGACTTTTTTGCATCTTCCGTTAATAAATTCTGCCTGCGCAATTTCTCTAACCCAAATATTTTTACCGTTGTTAGTTATAAGTTCTAATTCAAGATCAAAGGGAGTTCCGTTTTCAATGCAGGTTTTCATTGATTCTGTTATTTGCGTTCTGCTTTTTCCTTCTTTGTAGAGACTTTTGATTTTTTTACGATTCATTTTAGAATCTATTGGCACATTAAATAGCTCACTAGCGATGTCACTAAGCAAATATTCATCTTTCTCTATATCTAATTCCCAAGTCCCGATTCTAGCTACTTTATTGGTTTTTTCTAATATTTTCTCCGTTCTTAACGTTTCCTTTTCTCTTTGCTTTTGAGATGTGATATCTCCGGTATGCATCAACAGACCTCCAATTTTTCCTTCGGAAACGTACCATGGTCTAACGTCCCAATAAATCCATTGAACAGTGCCGTCACTTCTTTTAAACGGTGCTTCATCACATATATCTATGGCACCATTTAAACAATCCTGATGCTTTTTTTTCCAATCATGTCCAATTTCTGGAAAAACATCATAATGTGACCTACCAATAATTTGATGACCCTCCATTTTGTAGTCCTTTGTCCAACGTTGGGAAACTGCCAAATAACGCATGTTATTATCTAACATTGCTATTGCTGTAGGTGCTTGGTCTATAAATATTTTATTGAGCTTTTGCTGAGTTTCTAAATTTGTTTTCAATCGGTTTACCTCATCCATCTTTAACGAAATATCGGTTCTAGAGGCTAATAATTGGTTATTTATTCGGTACAACTCTCTGTTTTTTGCTAATGATTTTTTATAAATAGGCAACAACACAAATAAAAATTCTAGAATTAAAATTGACGTTGAAATAAGAAGGAGTATATAAAGTAGATATTGTAATTCATTTTGGTGATTTTTTGTAATGCTTTCATTTTGATTAAGAAATAGAGAGATGTCGTCGATATATTTGATCTCAAAATCATTTATAGCTTGCAAATGGTTTTCTGTCTTATTAGGATCCTCTATTATGAGATGTATTTTTTTTAATATGTTTTGAAATGTGTTATCTATAGAATTCAACAAGGCGTTTAAATTGGGATTCTCTTTTTTGGTTAGCGAATTTGTAAACAAAGCGGTGTGTGCTCTTTCCCATTCAAGACTCTGAGATCGTAAATCATCAACTGTAATAGTATCTAAACTATTTAGTGTTCTATTCATTTTTTGAAATGAAACCAATATTTCACCAGTCTTTTTAACGACTTCCACATTAGAATATTGATCATTTATGCCACGTTGTATGGCTACGGTAAAAAGTACAATTATGAAAAAGGCGGTAGTTATGAAAACTAAATATCGGGTCTTTATGGATTTTTGTAATTGTTTCATGATTTTAAATTGTAAGCTTTATCAGAAGATTTTTTGAGATTTTCTACGCTGGTTTTATAATGAAGGTCATTATATGAATGCTCAACAAAAAGGAGACTTTTAGCAACGTGTGAATGTGATAAATAGAAAATGTAGAGAATCGAATTGAACACATGATATTTTAATTTATATCACAAAGTTAAAATCAGATCGCAAAACGTTTTTTGAATATCGGTAGATGTAATATTACTGTAGTTGAATGGAAAATAGATTGAGTTGAAATGACTCTTTTCAATTTTTAAAAAATAAATTTAGGGTGGGAATTCCAAAAATAGCTGAAGACATTATTAAAGAAATTTCACAGCAGATAAGCTGTAATATAAAGCTTAGAAACATATTAAGATTTATAGATTCTAATCTATGATCAAGATTTCTTAATAAGACTACTTTTGAACTCAACAATCATAAGAAACGTGACTTGCAGAATCTATAATTACTGTAACTACAGATTCTCTAAATTTCCTTTTCTTTTTTTGCCTATTTTTTTATAAAAAGAAGGCGTATGTCCAGTGACTTTTTTAAATTGATTAGATAAATGGGCAACACTACTATAGTGCAGCATATACGATATTTGGGTAAGGTTGAGTTCATTATACAGAATTAGCTCTTTGGCGCGTTCTATTTTATGATTGATGATAAAATGCTGAATGGTGATGCCTTTTACTTCAGAGAAGAGATTGGACAAATAGGTGTAATCATAGCCTAGTTTGTCACTTATATAGTCCGAGTAGTTCACCTTTGGGATTTCATCAGAATAGTGGATGACCTCGATGATGACATTTTTTATTTTATCTACTAAAATACTTTTTTCGTCATCTAATAATTCTAATCCCGAGACTGCTAAATTGGCTTTTAGTGCAGCAACTTGTTTTGGGTTCAACGTTTCTTTGGTTTCTACCAGACCCAACTCAATATTAATATAATGAAGGCCTAATTTTTCCAATTCAGATTTTACCATGAGCTTACACCTTAGACTGACCATATACTTGATGTATAACTTCATATATGTTTTATTAATGAAGACGCTAAAATATTTAGGTTCATGATCTAATGTCTAATTGGTAATATGTTATGGGATTTGATTTTTTTCTTGACGCTTTAAATTGGGAATAGAGGATGCGACCTTAAAAAAAAAGGTCTTGATAATCTTTTGAAGTTACGCCATTAATTCAACAAAGCCCTTATGATGGTTTTTATAAGTCTGTTTTTTTGTAGAATTTGATTTGAACGTCATTCAAATAGAGACCTCTTCATAACCGCTTTTGATAACTGTTGAAATGATTTTGAATCTTGTAGTTGCTTTGATGATATTACTGGAATGTGCAGGAATAATTATTGCTGCTCCTGTATCTAATACGTTTGACCTACCATCAATAACAACCTCTGCTTTACCGTCAATTACCTGAATAAATGTATCAAAAGGTGAGGTCCTTTCTGCCAACGCTTCTCCAGAATCAAAAGAGGAAACAGTGACGTTGCCCGTGGTTTTTTTGATAATGGTTTTTATGACTACTGCATTAGGAATGTATTCAATGATTTCCAAAATGATAAAGGTTTTACTTTTTTCTTGTTCTAAATATTCCATCGGTTTAATTTTTGAAGCTAGTCTCGTTTTCATTGATATAAGGTCTTTTGTTCGATCGGCATATTTTTAATTTGATTGTTAACTATATCGATTGTGATCTAAAAGTTATAGATCCTTGTTGTATTACAAATTCTCATCAGGATGTCATAGTTTAAAAGAAAAGCAGACTTGTAAGTCTGCTTTTTTTTACCAAAAACAAAATGTGTCTGGATTTCTCCCAAGAATGAACTGACTAATAGCAAAAGCGAATCTCATGAAATTGTAATAGATAACGTTACATAAGTTCAGTTTGCATTTACATAAATCACAGATTTGAATGATATAGTTATGATCATATGATTAATTATTTCTATGGTTTATGAAAAAAATAAAAAGGACTGAGAGCGTGTTTAATTTTTAGTTTTAAATGAATGTCCCTTTTTGTTCTCTGAATTTTTATTGCTGAAGCCATCTTTCTTCTTGAGATCGTTCCCTCTAGATTCATGACTTTTTTTATGATTGTTTGTTTTTTTCTTCAGGTCCATCGCACATCTATTATTTGCTACTTAATGATAGCATCACAAAGTTGATTTTTATAATACCTATGACCTTACATAACTAGCATATATGTTTACACAACTTACAGATGGCTCATCTATTCTTCAATAGAGATGGTATGCGTTTTATGTTTTCTTCTTTAGAAACCTTAACTACGATTTGATCATCAACGCTCAAAAAAATGCGTCCTAGTTCAATGGGCAATTAGCAAAATCATTGCTGAGAATTTTGAATCTGTGATATATGTAAACCTGCTCCCTCAATGTGTAATGCTTTTACTGCATTACTAAGTCACCTTTACAATAGTAATATTCACAGTCTAAAATATCAAAACAGATGGCAACTACAACCACTCCTATTAAAAAAGAACAGTCAAACGGTATTTCTAAAAAGCATCAAAAAAGCATGAAAGGTCTTGTGTATGATGGTCCAGGTAAAATTGCCTTTAAGGAGGTGCCCATGCCTGAGATTAAAAAGTCAACCGATGCTTTGGTTAAAATAATCAAGACGACCATTTGTGGAACAGACTTAGGTATTCTACACGGCAAAACGCCTAGTGTAAAACCAGGAACTACTCTTGGTCATGAAGGTGTAGGGGTTGTAGAAGAAGTAGGTGAGGGCGTTCATAATTTTAAAAAAGGAGATCGTGTTATCATTTCTTGCATTACTGCTTGTGGCACTTGTGAGTATTGTAAAAAACAAATGTATGGCCATTGTAAAGATGGCGGTTGGATCCTTGGTAATCTTATAAATGGCACACAAGCAGAGTATGTATGTATTCCACATGCAGATAATAGCCTTTACGCTGCTCCAAAAGAAATGGATGATGAAGCTTTAGTAATGTTAAGCGATATTTTGCCAACAGGTCATGAAATCGGGGTTATCAATGGCTGCGTAAAACCAGGAGATACCATAGCAATTGTAGGAGCGGGTCCAATAGGGATGTCTGCTTTGCTAACAGCGCAGTTTTACTCTCCAGCCAAAATCTATATGATAGATCTGGATGAAAATCGGCTAAAATTGGCCAAAAAATGGGGAGCGACAGATACCATAAATTCAGGAACTGAAGATGCCATTCAAAAGATCCTTTCAGAATCGGCAGATGGTGTTGATGTCGCCATAGAAGCGGCAGGAGCCTCTGCTACTTTTGATATCTGTCAACAAATTGTACGCCCTGGAGGTCATGTGGCAAATATTGGTGTCCACGGAAAAAGTGTTGATTTGAAAATTCAGGATCTCTGGATTAAAAACATCACCATCACCATGGGTCTGGTGAATACCAACACCACCCCAATGCTCTTAAAAACGGTGACTTCAGGAAAAATCAATCCAGAAAAATTAATAACCCACCACTTTAAGTTAGATGAAATCATCAAAGCTTATGAAGTGTTTGGTAATGCGGCAAAAGAGAAAGCCTTGAAAATAATCCTTACTAATTAATACCAACACTAAAATTAAAAAATTTCAAAAATGAAAACAACAATCGCAGGTTTTTTGCTTATCAGCATGATTACATACAGCAATATCGGTAATGCACAGAGTTTATACAAAATTCAAAAGAATGAAACTATCGATATGAAACTCAATGGTACATCAACATTTCACGATTGGGAGATGGATGCTGTTACCGCTACAGGAGAGGCACAATTTACATTTAAGTCGGGAGATGAAAGTGAATTAGAGTCTTTGAAATCACTAACCTTCAATTTGATAGTTACAGATTTAAAAAGTGATAATAAGGGGCTTGACAAAAATGCGTACAAGGCCTTAAAAACAGATGAGTTTAAATCGATTCATTACGTAATGTCCAATTCTAACGTTTCTCCAGAAAGTGGAGGTTATCTTCTTGAAACAAATGGCTTGTTGACTGTAGCTGGCGTTACAAAAAACGTAGATATAGATATTCATCTCGTTGTTAATAATAATCATACGGTGACTTGCAAAGGCGCTTATGAATTAAAGATGACAGATTATAATGTGGAGCCACCGTCTTTTATGATGGGGCTTATGAAAACAGGAGACGCGACTACACTGAATTTTGCGGTAACCTACATCAACTAATAGTATAAAAATTTTATCCAAACCAATTAATAAATTCATCATGAAAAAAGTTCTGATTATTACAGTGTGTCTGTTTACTTTAGGGATAACGGCACAACAACAAAAGCTACAGTATTTTAGACCTAATGACCAAAACGGTTTAAATGTATTCGAAACGTCCAAAAACGACACGATTCCATTTGAAGGTGTTAAAGTTAGAGTGGGGGGGATTTTGCCATGCAGTTTCAAGGTATTAATCAAAGTAATGACGCTAAAAACCTTGTGGACTTAGGTTCAGATTTTAACCTTCCGTCGGCTAACCTAAATCTTGATGTACAGCTTATAGATGGTGTGAGAATGCACTTAAGAGCCTATCTCTCATCACAACACCACGAAGAGACTTGGGTAAAAGGAGGTCATATCCAAATGGATAAACTCGATTTTATAAAACCAGGGTTTTTAGAAGGGATCATGCAATACACTACAATTACTATTGGTCTAGACGAATTTAATTATGGGGATTCACATTTCCGAAGAACCGATAATGCTAGAGCTATTTTTAATCCGTTTGTAGGAAACTATATTATGGACGCCTTTTCTACAGAAGCATTTGGTGAAGTCACGCTTCAAAACAATGGATGGTTAGCCGTTGTAGGGCTTACTAATGGTAAACTCAATCAAAAAGTCGTGGTTACCGATCAAACCGATAATAAGCCTTCTTTCTACGGAAAATTGGGGTTTGATAAACAATTAAAAGAAGATCTAAGGGTAAGATTAACAGGATCGGTATACACCAATCAAGGTACAACCTCAGGAACTTGGCTTTATGGAGGTGATCGTGCAGGCTCAAGATACTATAATGTGATGCACACACAACCTGACGTTGATGGAAACACACAAGGCGGGGAGTTTGAGGGCAGATACAACCCTCGTTTCAAAAAATTGACCGCTATCCAAATCAATCCTTTTGTAAAGTTTAAAGGGCTAGAGTTCTTCGGGATTTATGAATTGGCTTCAGGAAATAATGAAACCCAAGCTCCTACAGCAGATACAGAAGGTTCTTTTACGCAATTAGCAGCAGAACTGGTTTATCGTTTTGGCGAAAGTGAACGTTTTTATGTCGTAGGAAGATATAATACAGTCACAGGAAAAACGGTTGAAAGTGCTAGTGATGATCTAGAAATCAATCGATTTAATATTGGAGGAGGCTGGTTCCTCTCTAAAAATATTGTGATGAAGTTAGAATACGTCAATCAAGAATATACAGGAAATGCTTGGGGAGGACGATTTGCAGGAGCACAGTTTGATGGCTTTAATGTAGAAGCAGCAATTAGCTTTTAAATTATAAAATCAGAAAGAGCAATAGGTAAGATGGTATTTCAATTACTAGTTGTTCTTTCTGTTTTAATAGAGTCGGTGGAGAGTAAGCTAAAATTCCTTTAAGAATAAAATCACAAGCACATGAAAAAAAATATGGGATTACCAGACCGAATTATTAGAGTGGTGATAGCCACAATCGCTCCGGTTTTATACGTCACAAATGTAATTACGGGTGTTTTTGCTATCCTATTATTAGCAATTTCGGGAGTACTTCTTTTAACCAGTCTCGTTCGTATTTGCCCACTTTACCTCCCTTTTGGAATCAATACAGACAAAACAAATGAACACTAAAGCTATGGAATCACACAAGTATAATGTAGACATTAATTGGGAAAGCAAGCGTAAAGGCATTTTGTGCTCTCCAGAACTAAATAAAAAGAACGGCATCTGTATTGAAGTGGCCACACCACCAGAATTTCCTCAGGGAATGGAAGGTATTTGGTCTCCAGAGCATTTGTTTGTGGCAGCCGTTAGTGGTTGTTTAATGACGACATTTTTGGCCATTGCAGAAAACTCCAGCCTAGAATTCTCGAGTTTTAGCTGTAAAGCCGTAGGAGTTTTGGAGAAGGTTGACGGTAGATTTATGATGAGTGAGGTGCTTCTCAAACCTACTGTTGTTATCTCTAATATGACTTATACAGATAAGGCCATGCGCATTTTGAAAAAAGCAGAGCATGCCTGTTTAATTACCAATTCAATTAAGGCGAAAATTACGATGGAAATCACAATAGAGGTCGCACCTCTTTTAATTGAAAACAAATCTACTTAATGCTTGGAGTCAAAATTCCACATTAGGATATGGCAGTAAGTGAGGTGGTGGGAGATCATACAGTAATATAATTCTAAAAAAATACGCTTACATAAAAACTAAAAATACAATGGAAACACAAAAACAATTAGGCATTTGGATGGATCATTCTTCAGCCAATTTAATTGACTTGAACTCTAAAAAAAAGAGTCATTCTATAACTTCAAAATTTACGTTTGATACCAAAGAAGAAGCGCTCAATAGAAGTGAAAAAGGCATGCACAATAAAAGACAGCAGCTGCAGGAAGCTTATTATAAAGACATAGCAGACCAAATTTTAAATTATAATCAAGTGCTGTTATTCGGTCCAACAAATGCCAATGTAGAGCTAAACAACTATTTAAATAAAGATTCACATTTTAAGGATATCAATGTTGTTGTTCAATCTGCTGATAAGATGACGGACAACCAGCAGGTTGCCTTTGTAAAAAATCATTTCGGGCAATCATAGGTCACGTAATGCTCTATAATAATATCCATAAAACCATATCATTATGATCACAGCACCACACCTTCATGCCATGCTTATTCACTTTCCGATAGCTTTATTGTTTGTGGGGTTTCTATCAGAACTTATGGCGCTACTCACTAAAAAATCATTTTTCAAGAACGTTGCATTATATCTGCTACTTATTGGTGCGGTTGGTGCTATAGCGGCGTTTATAAGTGGTAGCTATGCTGGTGACGGAATGACCGATGGTATGCTGCAAGCTCCTCTAGAAACACATGAAGAAGCTGCTCTTATAACACTATGGCTTGCAATACTAACAGCGATTTTAAGAGTTGCAATGTATTATTTTAATTATCAAAAAAAATGGCTGCAATGGGCAAGTTTTTTATTGTTTGCAGGCTTGGTCATCTCTGTAGCTAGAACAGGCTACTTGGGAGGAGAATTAGTTTTTAAACATGGTGCTGGGATAGAATTGACTCTGCCAGATTTTGAAGAATAACTTTAGAATGAGATCAATAAAATAATAAGAGAAATCGGGAATCTTAAACATGAATTCCTAAATAATTTTAAAATACATAAAATGAAAAAATCACTATTAGCATTTGTTTTAGGCGTAGCCTCATTGGGGACGCTATTTCAATCCTGTAATGAGAATTCAGAAAAGAAAACTGACATTAATGCATCAAGTCAAACGGAAATGGAGGGGGCAACTTCGGAAACTTCCGAAAATCAAGATCCGCAAAAGTTGACCATTAAAAACATGCATGATGCTTACAAAGGAGAGACCACTGCACATTTTAAATATGCTGCTTACAGTAAAAAAGCGGATGAAGAAGGACACCCAGAAATAGCATTACTATTTAAAGCAGCGTCTGGAGCTGAGCTGATTCATGCTAATAACCACAAAGTCGTCTTGCTTAGGATGGGAGAAGCTATACCTGAAATTGCACCTGAGTTTACTGTCAATTCCACCCTAGAAAACTTAAAGGAAAGTATTAAAGGAGAGAGTTATGAGTTCAATACCATGTATCCCAACTTTATAAAAGATGCTAACGCCGCAGGAAATTACATGGCTCAAATTAGTTTAACCTATGCCTATAAGGTAGAACAAAAACATCGTGATTTTTATATCGAAGCTTTAGCAGAATTAGAAGCAGGAACAGATAATACGCTAGCAAAAATTTATTATCTGTGTCCTACTTGTGGCAATACCTATGCAACTACTGCGCCAGCACGTTGCGAAATTTCTATGACAGACTCTAAACTCTTTATTAAAGTAACGGGTTTGTAATTTGAATATTAATAAAGTTCATGGAAGTGTGATTCAAAATACAATCTCTTTATGATAAGAACAGAGAAACAAGGGTTCAGGGAGCTTCTCATAATCGTATTACCATACTTCGTTTTATGCGCTGCTTATGCAACTATGGTCGTATTTTTAGAGGAGTACTTCGGGGATCATATTTTAAAACTTTCCGCACAAATTGGTTCCGTATTTGGATTGGCCGTAGCGTTCTTTTTAGGATTTAGAATGAATTCGGCCTATGATAGGTGGTGGGAAGCACGAAAAATTTTTGGTGAATTGACCAATACGACCAGGAGCTTCAGTGCAAAAATATACACGTATATTCAAACACCTTCTAATCTAGTTGCAGATGCAGATAACTCTAAATCGGTTGTTGCTTCTGAACTAATGGATTTAACCTGTTGTTTTATTAACCAATTGAAGAATGAGATTCACGAAAAACCACATCCTAGTTATACTGAAGAGGCAAAATTGCTTTTCGAGATCTATAATATAGACCTAAACAATAAGGTTAGCAATGAGATTTTGATGGCCTTATCTTTAAAAATTGAACAGATTTTTAGTGATAAGGCCAATTTTGAAAAAAGTGATTTGATGCAGCACATTAATCAATTTTATAATATTCAAGGTAAAGCAGAACGCATTAATAATACGCCTTTTTTGAAAATCTATAGCGCCTTTACTAGAGTTACCGTTACTATTTATGTTCTTATGATTCCTTTTATCATTGGCGATATTGATATTGGAGGAGAAGAAAGTTATTTAGAGTTATTGGCAATACCTCTTTTTGCAATTGTAAGTACACTTTTTTTGACGATTAATAAACTGGCAAACTTATATGGAGATCCTTTAGAGGAAAATAAGACTTCTGTGCCTATTGAAAAAATTTGTCAAAACATCATTGCAAATTGTCAAGAGGTCAAAAGAAAATGGTGAAGACACCCGCATAACAAAGTTGCTAAAATGTACAGCTTCGGAAACATTAAAAACAGACTAATCGAGATTTAATCAACTGGCTTTTGGTATGACAGAATTAGAACTAATTGTGGTATTCGCTTTGCTCTCTGGATCAACTGTCTTTTTTGGAGGATTGCTTTCGCATTATTTTGGATCACATGTGACATCAGGATTAATTAAAGCAGAGATCATCCATAGTTCAACGGCCTTTGGAGGAGGGATTTTAATGGCGGCAGTCGCTTTGGTCTTAATTCCTGAGGGAATGATCGCCTTGTCAATAGTGCCAATGGCCCTATTTTTTTTAATAGGTGCGATCACGTTCTTTTTTATAGATCGCTATATGCAACGAAAAGGTGGTGCCATGTCACAGTTATTAGGAATGCTCTCCGATTTCGTACCCGAGGCCATCGCCATGGGCGCTGTGTTTTCCCAAAATCCTCAGTTGGGCATGCTACTGGCAATAATAATCGCTATTCAAAATTTCCCTGAGGCGTTTAACGCCTATTTAGAATTGAGTGCACATTATTCGGCAAAAAAATGTTTGATAATTTTATTCGTTTTAAGCTTTTCCGGACTAGGATCGGCGCTTGCAGGATACTATTTTCTATCAGGGATGCCAAGAACGGTTGGGGCACTTATGCTTTTTTCCTCTGGAGGTATTATTTATTTGATTTTTCAGGACATCGCCCCGTTGTCAAAAATAAGTAAGAACTGGATTCCAGCACTTGGAGCTTGTATCGGTTTTTTGGTGGGAATGGTTGGTCTAGAGCTCTTAGGTTGATGGCTAAAATTTCAGCTTAAATAGTAAATTACCATACCTATAAATAAAGTAACTTCATATAACACCAAAACCTTTAAAAATGAACGACATTTCAAATGATTATTTAGACAATCATTACATCCATAAAAGTAATTGGTTAAGAGCAGCAGTACTGGGCGCCAATGATGGTATTTTATCAACTGCTAGTATTGCGATTGGAGTTTCTGCTGCACGTACATTAAGAGAGCCCGTAATCTTGGCTACCTTGGCAGGATTAGTAGCGGGTGCATTATCTATGGCTGCAGGAGAGTATGTGTCTGTGAGTTCACAAACCGATGTAGAAAAAGCAGATATTGAACGTGAGAAAATAGAACTAAAGGAAATGCCTGATATAGAATTGCAGCGTTTGGCAGAAATTTATGAGCAAAGAGGTTTAAAAAAAGAAACAGCCCTAATCGTGGCTCAAGAATTAACTGAACACGATGTTCTGGCGGCCCATGTGAGGGACGAATTGGGAATAAATGATATTAGTCAAGCAAAACCGATACAGGCGGCAGTTGCCTCTGGGGCTTCGTTTACCGTGGGTGGTTTGCTTCCTTTTTTGGTAACACTCTTTCTGCCTCTAAATGGTATGGAGTACGCTCTCTATGGTTTTGCCTTGTTTTTTCTTATTATTTTAGGAGCATTGGCGGCTAAAACAGGAGGTTCTAGTATTGGCAAAGCCGTATTGAGAATCACATTTTGGGGCACGGTAGCCATGGGATTAACTGCTTTAGTAGGTTATGTTTTTGGAGTTAATTTATAGTTGGAATAGAAAAAGGAGATCATTGTAAAAACCTGATCAAATAATTAACCGAACCCCTCCAAGATCTTCAATTTTATAAGGAAAATGGTCTCCAGGAGAACCAATAAACATAAAGTTGATTGGTATGCGCCATTCTTTAGAGAGCTTTGTGATAAGGTCTGGGCCAAAATTTTCATCGAGCTCTATAAATTCAATCTTTATAAGCGGGTATTCTCGATCTACCACATTGATGTCGTTTCTAAATTGATCGGTTATAGCCGTTCCGTTCTTGGTTGCGGTAACAATTTTTAATTTTTTGGTGTGTTCATTTTTTTGAATGTACAAGAGTACTTTATTGATGGTTTCTACGGTATCATTTTCAGTAAAATAGATAAACTCCTGAGAGTTAATATTATTGATTACAGATAATATTTTCTTGTCTGTTTTTAATACTAAACTTCTAAAAGGATCAAAAACAGAGTGTATCACTTTCAGCAGAACTTTTAATAATAACGTTCTGTTGAGCATGATTAATATAAAAATCAATGCAGAAATAAAGTACTCTAGGAAGACCGCTAAATTACTGGGCATGCCTTCTTTTGGTTCTATCATTATATTGCCCGCTAGAGCAATCAAAACAGCTAGAATTGCAAAAATGATTGCAAACCAACTCGCTTTTTCTGGTCTAGGCAATCGGTTTCGTTTCACTTTGAGCAGAATGTTGCCAATCCCGAAAAGAGCCATAACCGATAGAAAGGAGATGGTATAGACGCCTGCTAAAACTTGAACATCGCCTTTGGTGATAAGTAGAACAGATATGGTTAAGCATAAAAAAATAAGAATAATTCTATACGAACTTCCTTTACTGTTTTTCTTTAAAAAAAATTGGGGTAAAATACGGTCTAAAGCCATGCGCTCCAATAGTCCTGCAACACCCACAAAACTGGTGAGTACAGCACCGCTCAATACTAAAAACGCGTCAATACCAATTAAAATAGCTAGCCAATTACCTCCTACATAAGATGCCATTTCAATTAAAAGTGTATTTTGATAGGCATCGGTTTGTAATACTGGTAATGCAAATAATGCAAGTGCAAAAACAGCAGTTAGCGGGTTAATAATGCTCACTACAATCCACATATTTCTCAAGGTTTTTGGGAACACGCCTTTTTGCTGTTCTTCAACAAAGTTGGCAGAACTTTCAAACCCTGAGACGCCTAGCATGGATACAGCAAACCCCAAAAATATGGCTTTAATAACACTGCCGTCTTTTGTTGGGACGTGCCAATTCTCAACGAGTAAACCGATACCGTTATTGAATAGAAAATATAGAATAAAGCCACTGAGCACGACAAAAGAAGCCAAATGAAATATAAAAATGGCAATAGCTACTTTTGCTGATTCTGAAACACCTCCAATAGTCAGTGCGCTAAACAGAACGAGCAAAACAATCGTGGCAATGATAACAGGGAACACAGGAAGCAGATGGTGTAAATAATGAACAGCCTCATTTGCAGAAATAACAGCAGTGGCCATGTAGGATAATAACGTGAGGGTAGCCGCAAATGAGGCAACAGATTTACTTGTGGTGTTTAATAAACCATTATAGGCACCGCCATTAAGCGGTAAGGCCCCCACAACTTCACCGTATATTTTTCTAAAAAGAAAAAGGACTAGAGAGACAATGAGTAAGGTAATCCAAGCGTATTGTCCGGCAAATGCTATGGCCAAAGCCGATACATATAAAACGGAGGAGCTAATATCGTTTCCGCAAATGGCAGTTGAGGCTAAAACCGAAAGTTTTTTATGGTCCTTAATGACATGAGGAGCTTCTGTTGTTTCCAAATCTATTTTGAATATTAAATGGGGTTATAGCATTGATTTTTAAGGTTGAAACAATCTGCTTTTAAATAAAAAAGAGCAGCAACACGTTATTTTGTTTTGCTGCTCTTTAAGTAGTACTTTTCTCTATCTAAGGTACGCTTTTTTAGGGACTGGTTTAATTTTGAATACCTTTTTTTTTATCCCGAAACGCTTCTTTTCGATCTCACTTGAGGCAAAAAATTAGTTAGAGTTTCAAGAGATCTGTTTTTCTGTGAGTTGATTTTTATTCTTTTAAACGCCTATTTACAGTTGGAACCATTTGATCATCCGTTATCTTCATCTAGTTTACGGTTTTCATCACCTCCTAAGCTATAGTAATTGTTTTCTTCGTCTTCACTGCCTATGCGTTCTTGTTGATCATCTAATTCTGAACCAGGTACATCTAAGTCGCTCCCAGACACATCGTCCTCAAAACCTTTTTCATTTTTTGTTCCACTGGTCTCGTTAGGCGATTTTATTTTTGAAAGATCTTCGGGATCCATATCGGTCTCTTCCTTGTCTTGATTGTAAATGTCTTCACTTTCAGGGTATGTTGGATATCCTGGGAACTTAATTTTCAAGATGTCTTCTGTTTCTTTTTTGGAGTCTTGGGTGCTCATGTCTTTTTGTTTCATAGAATTTTGATGAGGTAGATTGGCGTCATGTACTTTGGCGTAGGTTTTTAATAGATCTTTTAAGGACTCTAGATAATCAACCAAACCTTTGTTGCTGATGTCTCCATTGGCTTGGAATAAGGCATGTTCAGGGATTTCATCTAAGTATTTAGTGAGTTCAGGATATTCTTCTTGAATTTTCAAGGTGGTTAAAAAGATGGTGTTGCTGATGTCTTTTTTTGATTTCATTTTAGTGCTTTTAAATGATTCTAGAGCAAACTAATCCTAGTTATTATGCTTTTTTAAATCGGCCTTTTGGGCTTTAATGGCAAGATTGAAATGGTTCTGAGCGGTAGTCGTACTTTTTGCAGCTTTTAGATGGTTTCCTGCTTCATAATGTTCTCTAGCTTCGAGATTGCTCTTTTCCGCAGCATATAAATGGATGACCGCTTTCTTTTTGCTCTTAAATCCCTTCAGATTTTTATAAACAGAACCACGACGTGTCTCTGTTTGATGAGATGTTTTTGAAGTGCGCATTATGGTAGTGTTGTTTCGTTTATATCATTCAACCAACTCGTAATAATAGTCTATGGTTAATTCGTTTTTTACGTGCCAAATGCCGTTTGTTTTCCAAGCAATACGTTCTGCTTCTTCTTTTTGATACCATGAATTCACCGTTCCAAAAAGGGTGATAGTGGTACCAGAAACTCTTACCTTAATATCAGAGTCTTCTAAGGCACTTCTTCTTAGGGCTTTTTCAACATCTTTTTGCTCAATGGCATCTTGCGATACAGATCGGATGCTAATATCGTTGGTCACACCCTTGACTCCCTCAAGAAAGTTAATAGCATACTCGGCATTTTCCCGTTGATAGTTCCAAGGCAGCTCTCCAGATAATGTAATCCAGCCATTTTCTACCTTAATCTTTAATTTATCTTTTGGTACAGAATAGCTTGCATCGAGGGCCTTTAAGACGTCATCCGTGATTTGTGTATCTGTTTTTTTCCATGAATTGGAAAACTTGACTTTGATTTTTTCAATCAAACCTTTAACGCCAATCACGCTTTTTGCTGCGTTTTCGGCTTCTATTTTTTTAGCATAACTATCTACTTCCCCGCTTAAGGAAACCACTCCATCTTTTGTTGTTACTCCTATTTCAGCAGCTTGCAATAACGGTTCCCATTTGATGGCGTTTTGCACGTCTGTCTGTAATTCTACATTAGTTTTCATTATATGTCTTTTTTCAATAGTAATTTCTATTGACATACAAAGGTGACACCTTATTTCTCTAATAAGTTATATAACTACAGATTAAGATTACATATGTTACAGTTATGCAGATAACAGCATATTTTTAGCGTGTTTATGTTATTATAGAAGATGTAAAGCGATGTATAACTGTAATTTAGAAAAACCCAAGCTTTAACGACTTAATGATATGGGGTAATTAATGAAAGCCTACTATTTTAAATTTTCTTCATAAAAACGACTAGTACCTACCGGTTTTAAATTATCTTTGTTTTATGGGAATCATTGTGCTTCAGGAAAAATCAAGTCAGCCAAAATACAAGCAAATTGTGGCTTCTATTGAAGCAGCTGTCACCAATGGAGAGTTGAAAAAAGGAGATAAACTACCGTCACTTAATAGTATCAAGATGCGGTATGCACTCTCTAGAGACACGGTGTTAATGGCTTACAATGAATTGAAAACTCGAGGTATCGTACAATCTGTTGTTGGAAAAGGCTATTACTTAGCCAGTGAAAGCATCACGATTAAACAAAGTGTGTTCTTGTTGTTTGATGAGTTCAATTCCTTTAAAGAAGATTTGTATAATTCCTTCATTGAGAATTTAGGAAATGATATTCAGGTGGATATTTTCTTTCATCATTTTGACGAAGCTATTTTTAGCAAGCTAATTTATGGAAGTATGGGGCGATACAGTCACTACGTTATCATGCCCGCAAATATTGAGAAGGCGCACCTTGTTATTGATAAATTACCTAAGGATAGCGTTTATGTCCTAGACCAAACCTATCCGGAGTTGAGTACATATGCTTCGATTTATCAAAATTTTGAGAGGGATATCGTAAAAGGGCTTTCAGAGCTTTTAAATTACATAAACGCTTACAAAAAGATGGTTTTGGTGTATTCCGAAGATGTTCAGCCAAAAGGTATTCTTTCGGGATTTAAGGCCTTTTGTAAAACTCATAATTTAAGTTATGAAGTCGTGAATTCCATAAAAGACAGAACACCGGTTGACGGTGAGGTTTATGTGCTTTTGGATGATCGTAGTTTGATTAGGATCATTAAGAAAATGAAAGAACAACACTTGGTTTTGGCCAAAAATATTGGGATTGTGTCTTATAACGAGACCATGCTTAAGGAAATCGTAGAAGGAGGGATCACAACCATTTCTACCAACTTTAATCATATGGGTGGTCGTTTGGCAGAAATGATCATCAATAAGGAATATCAACAAATTGAAAACCCAAGTAATGTGATTGTTAGAGCATCAATCTGACCATTTTAAAATTAATTATAATATCAAAAATGAATCAAGGTTTATTAGATAAAGTGAGTGAAAGCTTTACTGAGAAGTATCATACAGACCCGCTGTTGGTGTTTTCACCAGGAAGAATTAATCTCATTGGGGAGCATACCGACTATAATGAAGGGTTTGTGTTTCCTGCCGCCATTGATAAAGGAATTATGCTGGCAATTCAAAAGAGTGATGCCCACACCTGCCAAGTTTTGGCTTTAGATAAAAAGGAACACTATGCATTTGATACAACAGCGATTGTTCCCGTTGCCAACGGGGGGTGGAGAAATTATATATTAGGGGTTGTTGCTGAGATTCACAATTTAGGACTCAAAGTAAAACCTTTTAATAGTGTATTTGCTGGAGATATTCCGGCAGGTGCAGGATTGTCTTCTTCGGCTGCTTTAGAAAATAGCTTTGTTTTTGGTTTAAATATACTTTTTGGTTTAGGGTTGTCTAAAAGGCAGATGATCACCATTTCGCAAAAAGCAGAGCATCACTTTGCGGGCGTAAAATGCGGGATTATGGATCAATATGCCAGTATGTTTGGCGTTGAAGATAGTGCGCTATTATTAGACTGTCGCTCTATAGCATCTAAGACCTTTCAAATTGATTTTAAGGATTACGAATTGTTACTCGTTAACTCCAACGTCAAACATGACTTGGTTGAAAGTGCCTATAATGATAGGAGAGTGGTTTGTGAACAGGTGTCTGCTCAATTAAACGTTCCATTTTTAAGAGATGTTACTAAAACTGCGCTACGAGGTATACGTAAAGATCTTTCTACGGAAGATTATGATAAAGCCCTGTACATTGTAGAAGAAAATGAACGGGTCTTGGCATTTTCAAAAGCCATTTTAGATGAAGATTTACAGACCTTAGGAACGCTATTATATCAATCTCACGAGGGTATGCGCGACAAATTTAAAATCAGTTGTAAAGAGCTGGATTTTTTGGTAGATATTACCGTATCTAATCCTCATATTCTTGGCGCTCGCATGATGGGCGGTGGTTTTGGTGGTTGTACCATAAACTTGATTTTATCAACTGCAGTAGAAGACTTTAAAAAGCAAATATCTGAGCAATACGTACAGCAATTTGGCTGGGAATGTTCAATTTATAGTGTCAAACTTTCAAAAGGAACGCACTTAACAAAATAACATCACGAATTATGGATTCAAACTTACAGGATTATTCACACAAGCGACTTAATATTCTTACTGGAGAATGGGTATTGGTTTCACCACATAGAGCCAAAAGGCCATGGCAGGGGCAAAATGAAAAGGTCTCTAATGAAAATCGACCAACTCATGATCCTAATTGTTATTTATGTGCTGGAAATACTAGGATTAACGGAGAGAAGAATCCAGAGTATAAGGATGTGTTCGTGTTTACCAATGATTTCGCAGCACTACAATCTGATTCTCCAGAATTTTCGGTAGCTAAAGGATTGTTTAAGGCAGAAAGTGAACAAGGCATTTGTAAGGTGATCTGTTTTAGTCCAGACCATTCTAAAAGTTTGGCGGATATGGAGATAGCAGACATCGAAAAGGTTGTTGCCGTTTGGCAGAATGAGTACGTGTCTTTGAGCAAAGATAAGGTGATTAATTACGTTCAGATTTTTGAGAACAAGGGTGCTGTAATGGGCTGTAGCAATCCGCATCCACACGGTCAAATTTGGAGTCAATCTACCTTGCCCAATGAGGTCGAAAAAAAAGACCATCAACAAAAAGTGTACTTTGATAAGGCACACTCCAGTTTGTTAGGAGATTATTTGGCTCAAGAATTGGAAGCTAAAGAACGAGTGATTTATGAAAATGAATCTTTTGTGGTGCTCACCCCTTTTTGGGCAGTTTGGCCATTTGAGACCATGATTATACCAAAACAAAAACAACCCGATATTTCTAAGCTTACAAGTAAAGAACGTTTGTCTTTTGCCGATGCTATTTCAAAAATAACGAAGTCTTATGATTTGTTGTTTCAAACCTCATTTCCATATTCTAGTGGAATCCATCAAGCACCAACCAATACTGCTTTAAATGAACATTGGCATTGGCATATGAGTTTTTATCCGCCATTATTGCGAAGCGCAACCGTTAAAAAATTTATGGTCGGTTATGAAATGTTTGGTTCTCCACAAAGGGATATTACAGCAGAGCAAGCTGCAGAAAGACTTCGGGATTTGGTGGTTTTATAGCTTGTTGTTTTACACTGAAAAGAGACCACTCGTTATTCAGTTTGATTTAATGACTTTTTGTTCAAATTTAGCTTACCGCTTCTTTGTAGACTTTTAGGCAACGTTCACGAGCTTCTTTATGGTCGACCATTTTTTCGGGATATGCATCGGTTTCAAACTCGGGAACGTATGTTTTGATGAACTTTCGGTCTTTATCAAATTTGTCAATTTGGGTGGTAGGATTGAATATTCTAAAATATGGAGTTGCATCTACGCCAGAACCGGCTACCCATTGCCAATTGCCCACGTTGCTAGACATTTCGTAATCGTGTAACTTTTCAGCAAAATAAGCTTCGCCCCAACGCCAATCTATCAGTAAGTGTTTGCATAAGAAACTGCCAACTAGCATGCGTACACGATTGTGCATAAAACCAGTTTCGTTTAGCTGGCGCATCGCTGCGTCTACTAAAGGATAGCCCGTCTTGCCTTCGCACCAAAGTTTAAATTCGTCTTCGTTATTGCGCCATTCAATTCTATCATATTTGGCTTTAAAAGCATCTTTGGGCGTCTCTGGGAAATGCCAAAGAATTTGCATAAAAAATTCTCTCCAGATGAGTTCTTGCCAGAAAATTTCATTCTTCTCGGCAATGGCTTTTTTCATCATTTTACGAATGCTCACGGTACCAAATCTAAGATGAGGACCTAATTTTGACGTCGCATCTTTTGCGGGATAATTTCTTTTATCTTCATATTCCTGAATAAGTGTGGGCGTCACTTCATAATCTTCAACTTGCTGTTGTGATCTTTCAAAGCCAATATCAGATAAACTCAAATTGGGAAGTCTAGAGTTTTGAACTAGATTTTTTAAATAATCATTGGTATAATAAATGGTGAGGTCATAGTCTTTAAAGTGCTCTTTCCATATTTTCATGTATGGTGTATACACCAAATAGGGGTCACCATCTTTTTTGACCACCTCGTCTTTCTCAAAAATCACTTGATCTTTAAAGGTGTGAAACGCAATGTCATTTTCTTCTAAAAAATCACCTAAAGCTTGATCACGAGTTGTTGCATAAGGCTCATAATCGTGATTTGTATAGACCGAACTGACGTCGTAATCTTTAGTTAATTGTTTAAAAACGTCTAGGGGTTTACCATGATACATGGCTATGCTACTACCATAATCCTCTTGAAGTTGCTTTCTCATGTTCTGCAACGTATCATAAATAAAAGACAAACGTGCATCGGTTTTTGGCAGTTTATCTAATATTTCAGAATCGAAAATAAATATTGGTAATACGGGACGGTCAGCCTTTAAGGCATTGTAAAAGCCAACATTGTCGTCAAGTCTTAAATCGCGTCTAAACCAAAATATACTGAGTGGCTGTTTCATGAGGTAAAAGAAAATTTGAAATCAAAAAAAATTAACGCTGGTGAGCGTTTTCTATGTAATTGACTATAAAGTTACGATTTTGATTGTTTTTGAGTATAAACACCAAATAATTCTTCTAGTTTTTTGGTTCGGTAGGTAAAGATTTCTTCCAATTTTGGTTTGACCAGAAATGGGTGTACCAACTGGCCTAAAATTCCTAATGGTACTTTATAGTCGACGATATCTTCCATTTCGACACCACCTTCAATTTCTTTTATAAAATGTTTATGATGCCAAAGCGCATAAGGGCCAAAACGTTGTTCGTCGACAAAATAGTGGAGGTGTTTTGCATGTGTGATTTCTGTAACCCATTTGGTTTTAATACCGAGAATAGGCGTTACAATATATTGAATAAGTTGACCTTCATACATTGGCCGATCTGCTCCAGATAAAATTTCGAAACCCATATAATCTGGAGTAATGTTTTTTAAATTTTTGGGATCTGACAAAAAATCCCAAGCTGTTTCCATAGAAATGGGTAATTTCTGCGTTTTATGTAAGGTGTATATTTTCATAGGGTTTTATTGATAGAGGACGCTCTTAGTTGTAAATAAAGATATATAAGTTGAGGGATGTTGCTATACAAAGCCAAATAAGATAAGGCAGTATTAAGATGGATTTCATTTTGAGATCATTAAGATAAGTAACAAAGAGAGCCGCGACAATTAGGGTTAAAAGGCCAATGACGCCCAAACCTACATCAATGAGGTGTTGATTAAAAAAGACTAAATTCCAACAGATGTTTAGAATCCATTGAACAACAAAAAGCACCATAACTTTTTTGGTGCTTCGCTTTAAAATCAAAAAGCTCATGTAAACGGAAAAACAGCACATTATAAACGTCCAAGCTGCGCCAAATACCAATCCAGCTGGCGTCCAAGGTGCTTTTTGAAGATTTAAATACCATTCAGATAAAGCGCCATCTCCCATAAGCCAAACGCCAATGCCCAAGGCCCCGAAGTTTAACAGTAAAAATAAAATGAGCGCTTTTGCAAATTTCACGTGTTACTGTTTTTTTTGGATAGCGGCAATTCGATCTTGTAAAGCTTGTGCTTCGGCATATTTCTTATCGCTTTCTGAGCGATTGGTTTTTGACAAAGCGTGCCATTCTTTCATCAATTTTTCATATTGATCTTGAAGCTTTTCAACTTCTGATTTTTTCTTGAATAATCCGAACATAGAAACTTATTTTAAGTGCTTGATTAATTTTGAACTTGTTGGCGAGGTGGCCGATAGATAATAGTCTACAAAATGCCCTTCAGCATCAATTAAGTACTTTTGAAAATTCCATTTTACAGAAGTGTCTTTCTCACCATTATTTATTTTTTGAGTCAGCCATTGGTAGAGCGGGTGTTGGTCACTACCTTTTACGTCTATTTTTTCTGTAATTGGAAAAGTGACCCCATAATTTACTTTGCAAAAAGAGGCAATATCATCAGCTTTTCCTGGTTCTTGATTTCCAAATTGATTACAAGGAACACCAATAACTACGAGTTCTTCTTTATAAGCATCTTGTAGTTCTTGTAATTTGGTGTACTGCGATGTAAAACCGCACTTAGAAGCAACGTTTACAAACAATAGCGATTTTCCTTTAAATTGCCTCAAGTCTAATGCCTCTCCATTAAGCTTGTTGATTTTAATATCATATAAGGTATCGACTTCCATTTTTTTTCCTGATTTTGAATTGCTGTGAAGCGTTTGAAAGAATAATTTGATGGGATTCATGGTATAGCTTCTTGGGTAAATAATATATTAAAGAAATCTCAACATAGATTCTAAATCTTGAAACTTACGATGCCGTAGTCCATTTCAAACACTTGACCAGAGATTGACTGTGCTTTCTCAGATAACAAGAACTCCGCCATACCAGCGATATCGGCAGGTTTTAAATAGTTCTTCATAGGATGACGATCCTTAATATTTTCAATCATTTTATCATTACGAAGTAGCTTAGAAGCCAAATCGGTATCTGTTACTGTAGGGGCAATGGCATTAATTCTCAAAGTAGTTGCCATTTCAGCACCAAGAGATTTTACCAGACCTTCAACTCCAGATTTGGCTGCAGCAATACTCGCATGAAAAGGCATACCTAATTTTGCGGCAACAGTACTAAACAAAACAATAGAAGGGTCTTGGCCATTTTTAAGTGTCTTGAGGTATTTTTGGATGGCCTTAACGGCACCAATAACATTGATCTCATAATCTTCACGAAACTCATCTAAACTAAAACGCCCAATTGGTTTTAGGTTGATACTTCCTGGGCAATAGACCAAACCATCAGCAGCATCAATATCTGGCAATTCTTCATTTAGAACGTCACAGTTGTGGTGCGTAAGATTATCATGTTCAATATCGGGTTGAGAACGGCTAAGATTAATCACTTTGTTGTTTTCTAATAGGGTATGAACAATAGCGTTGCCTATGCCTTTACTTCCTCCTATGACGATATATGTTTTCATTATTCTGGTGTTTTAGTGTTTATGTGATCTTGTAATTTGATTCTTGTTTTTGGGAAACTATCTGGATAATTTTTTTGGATAAAGGTGATGAGCTGTTCTCTAACATCAACTCTTAGATCCCAAGCTTTTGGAGAATTTTCAGCACTCATCAAAGCTCTGATTTCCACATAATTTTCCTTTGAGTCTGTTACTTGCAAGACATTCACTTTTTTGTCCCAAAGGTAATGGCCTTCTAAAATGCGAGTTAATTCTTGCCTTAGCGCGTCAAACGGAAGGTTGTAATCTGTGTAAATAAACACAGTTCCTAAAATTTCCGAAGTGCTTCGCGTCCAGTTTTGAAAAGGCTTTTCAATAAAATAAGTCGTAGGGAGCACGAGTCTGCGTTTGTCCCAAATACGAACAACAACAAAGGTTAGGGTAATTTCTTCAACCCATCCCCATTCTCCTTCAACAACCAAGACATCATCCAATCTTATGGGTTGTGAAATGGCAATTTGTAAACCGGCCAAGATCGTTCCTAGTACTTTTTGAGCGGCCAAACCGACGATGATACCTGCAATACCTGCTGATGCAAAGAGGCTTACTCCAAATTTTCTAACTCCGTCAAAGAGCATTAATGATACGCCAATTGCTAATATGATAATCACAAAGGTGACAATGCGCTCAAGCACATTAAATTGGGTATAGAGTTTTCTTGCCTTTAAGTTATCTTCTCTGTTGAGATCATAATTTAAAAGATAGCGCCGTTTAGCAGATTTTAAAGAAATGATCAATAGCCAAGTAAAGCCTACAATAGCTAGGATAGAACTTATTTTTTTTATAATAAAAACAAGTTGTACCGTTTCAGAAGAAAAGAACGTAACAATTTCTCTCAAGAAAATAGCCACAATAAATATGAGTAGTGGCGTGATAAAGCGTTTTAGATATTTCATATTCTGAATTTTAGAATTCTAAAGTTAAAAACGCTGAATCTATTTCTTGACTGATTTAGATAATATTTTTGTGGAAACCTACGCTCTTAGCGGTTTTCCTTTTAGTCTTTTCTCTACTTTTTGCTTAATTTTAGTAAGACGTTTCATCAAATCCATGATTTTTTCGTCTTTTTTCTCTTTATAGATTTTATTAAGCGCGAGAATTAACCTCTTGGCCTCTCGAGATATTTTTACACGATCACTTGTGGATAGTGATTTCATTTTTTGTTCTTCAAACTTTAAAGCTTGGTCTATGATTTTATCCATGACTTTATTGGTTTATATAATTCTGTAATTCAGTTATTTTAGAGTTTGTATTAAATTGTCCTCCATAATATGCTGTTACTGTTGTAGACGTATCGTCTTTTATACCTCTTGATGAGACACAAAGGTGTTTAGCGTCAATGATCACGGCAACATCCTCTGTTTCTAGAATGGCTTTTAACTCATTCGCGATTTGATTGGTCAAACGCTCTTGTACTTGAGGACGTTTTGCAAAATATTGTACAATCCTATTAAGCTTTGAAAGACCAATCACTTTTCCAGAGGAAATATAAGCCACATGTGCTTTTCCTATGATGGGAACAAAATGGTGTTCACAATTGGAATAGAATGTAATATTTTTTTCTACCAACATCTGATTATATTGGTATTTATTTTCAAATAATGCCACTTTTGGCTTATTTTCTGGGTTGAGACCAGAAAAAATCTCATCTATGTACATTTTTGCAACACGTTGAGGGGTTCCTTTTAAAGAATCATCAGTTAAATCTAAACCCATTACGTCCATAATTTCTTCAAAAAGAATGGCAATACGCTCTTTTTTATCTGAATCGGTCATTTTAAAAGCATCTGGTTTCATTGGAGTTTCTAAACCAGTGGATATGTGGTCATCGCCGATATCTTCTGCGGAAAAACCATTTAATTTTTGACCGTTCTTGCTCGTGTTTTTTAAAATTTCAGTTTTCATAATTGTCTTTTTAGTGTGCTGTCCTTAAGTACTCAACTCTTATGGCAAAGCACGTTAGCGTTTTGAAATTGAGTTATGTGTAATTTGTTTTTGTCTTGTGCATTTAAAACGCCCTTTTTCAAAGCTGCGTAGTTTTTCGTGTTTGGTTTTTCGACCTTGAACCCGTTTACGCCACATTCTAAAACTGCTAGGCTTCATTTCGCGCCTCATTAATTCTATAACCTCCTGTTCATTGAGGTTAAACTGAAATTCTATAGCTTCAAAAGTGGTTCTGTCTTCCCAAGCCATTTCTATAATTCGGTCGGTTTGTCTCGTGGTTAATTCTATCATACATTTTGGAACTTATACTGTTGGTCGTGTTTTACCTTCTCATCTAACAGTTTTTCAAAGAACGGTTTGTTTTCTTTGAAGGTTCTATTATTCTTAAAGTGTATAAATTTGCCTTGCGCATGTATGCTTGTTCCATTGGTTTTATAAATGACCAATTGGTAATAGGGAATAATCCACGTGTAATTTTTAAGCCCTTTATTGATGTAAATGAGAATGCCATGTGAACGCATCTCAATATTTGCATAGTTTAAATCATCTACAACATTGAGATATTGCTGCATATTTGGGCTTACGTTCTCAACAATCATGCGTTTCGACCCAACACCTTTTCTCTTAAAAGATTGCAAAAATGAAAATGGCTTACCAACCAAATCTTCAATTATTTGCTTGTGCTCTTTATTAGGATGTGTGGAATCTAAAATCACGGTTTCTTTTTACTTTATATCAAATTTACGAAATGTTTAATGTTTATTAAAATTTGTTAGACAAAATTAACACTATTCAAAACAGCCTTGATATTCGGTTTTAAATATTTGAAAATAAGAATATTAGAGATTATATTTATTTCTTAAGCGTGTGTTTTTTTAGAATTCTAGCGCTTTCCTCTCTTACTTTTTTATTTTTTCTAAGGTTCCAAAGCGTATCACTTGCTTTTTTTCGTGTAAGTTCTATATCAACAATAGGTTGCGGATAATTTTCGCCCAATCTAAAATTGTAAAGTTGTTGTTCCATCTCGGTTATTAAGTAGGGCTCATGAGCAAATGGCGTTTCTAAATCTTTTAACTCTGGCACCCATTTTTTAATAAACTGCGCATCAGGATCGTGTTCTAAGCTATTTTTTACGGGATTGTAAATGCGTAACATGTTAGTCCCTGTTTCACCGGCCTGCATTTGCAATTGCGGAAAATGAATACCGGGTTCAAAATCTAAAAACATTCGAGATAAGTGTCGAGATGCATCTTGCCAAGGTTGCCAAAGGTTATGCGTAAAAAACGATACAACCAATGCCCGCATTCTAAAATTAAGGTATCCCGTTTCATTAAGGCAGCGCATACAAGCATCTACTAAAGGAAATCCTGTTTGTCCAGTTTTCCATGCGATTTGATAGTCTTCTGAGATGTCTTTTTTTAACTTTTGAAACCCTTTATTAACACTCTCTTTTTCCATGGTATGTTCCATTTCAAATTTCTGTACGAAATGTGACTGCCAACGAAGTCGCGACATAAACGCATCCAAAGCTTGTTTGTTTTTTGCGGTTTGCTTTAAATGATACGCTTTATGATAGACTTCTCTTATCGATAAATTTCCCCATGCGATATAAGGTGAAATTCTACTACAGCCTGTTCGGGCTTGTTCTGGTTTTGAAATGTGGGACATGTAATTGACATACCTACTTTCTAAAAAAGAGTTGAGGTATTTTAACCCCATGGTTCTGCCTCCTTTTTGAAAGGGCGCGTCTTCCGGAGTTTCCAAAGATGGAATTACGAATAAAAAGTGGAGGGCCTCAATTTCTAAAATGGATACTAATTGATGTTCTTTTGGTTTAAATGCTAAAGGTTCAATCTCAAAAAAAGCATTGCATTTTTGCATCCATTCTTCTCGATCTTTTAGCCCACGTTGCACCCCATTATTAATGTTTTCATGCCAAGTGATGAGATTGTTTTTACAAAAACGCTTAAAGGCTTTATCTCGGTTGTAGGTTACAAGAATTCCTGTTTCTTGATGACTGTAGATATCGGTAATATGAAATTTGGTTAAGAGCTGGTTGATCACATTGATAATATCTGCTTCAACCGTCAATAGTTTGGAGTTGTAAGGTTTCAGCCTAGAGTTTAAGTCAGTAAGAGATTCTTTGATAAAATTCCAATGTCTTTGACTGTAGTGCTCGTCTTCAAGAAGCATGGTTTCAAATGTATACACAAGTAGCGTACGTCTTTTTGATTTTAGCGCATTAACAATAGCCTCGTTGTCTTCTAAACGAAGATCACGTTTTAGCCATACAATAGTAATGTGCTCTTTATCAGTATTCATCTTGATGTTCTATGATGTGTTGCGCTCTTTTTTTCATCGCTCTTAAATCTTTGGGATCCATTTTGTCCAGTAAACTGTACATCATGCCCATTCTAAAGTTATTTCCAAGCATGTCTCTTTTTTCATCTAGAAAATTCCAATACAAACTATTGAACGGACAAGCATCGTCTCCCACTTTTTTGGTTTTTTTATAATGACAATCTTGGCAGTAATTACTCATTTTATTGATGTACGATCCTGAGGATACGTAAGGTTTTGTAGCAATTTTACCACCATCAGCAAACTGACTCATGCCTCTCGTATTAGTTAATTGTACCCACTCAATGGCATCAACATATATGCCAAGATACCAGGCATCAACCTCGTCAGGGTCAGTCATTGTAAGAAGTGCATAATTACCCGTAATCATTAAACGCTGAATGTGGTGTGCGTATCCATTTTCCAAAGAATTAGTGATGGCGTGCTTTAGGCAATTCATTTTCGTGTCTCCAGTCCAGAAGAAATCGGCTAGAGCATTGTTGTTTTTAAGCTGGTTTTCGGTCTTGTAGTCTGGCATAAAAGCCCAATACATGCCGCGCATATATTCTCTCCAGCCTATAATTTGTCTAATAAAGCCTTCTACTTGAGAGATATCTATAGCGTCACTATGCTGTCTGTAATAATTTAAAACCGTGGTTACAACATCTTTGGGACCTACCAATTTTAGATTCATGGCGAATGAAATTCTAGAGTGAAATAGAAACTCTTCATCGGTATGTAAAGCATCTTGATAATCACCAAAATGGATCAAGAGGTGCTCGCAGAAAAATTTAAGTTGGTCTAAAGCTTGGGCACGTGTAATAGGGTAGGGGAATGTTTTGGTGTTGAGACTTCCCATAGTCTTTATCTCCGCAGTATTGATATCCTCAATCACATCGGCAACATCGTTTTTAAAGTATTTGTAAGTGGGAATTTCTGGTTCACCTTTCCATTTATTACGGTTGCTTTTATCATAATTCCATTTTCCACCTTCGGGCTGTCCAGCATTCATAAGGATGTCATGTTTTTCACGCATGTCTCGATAAAATTTCTCCATCACCCATTGTTTTTTACCTTCATAGAATTTGGCCAGATCATCGCGCTCTGTATAAAAATGTTCTGCGGAAATGTTCTGGGTTTCAATATCTATAGTTTTACAGAAATCGCGCAACTGTTTGTCTAAACGAAACTCTTCTGGGAATAGGTATTCAAAACGTTTAATCTTATGGTCCTCAATAAGTGTTTTTAGATTTTTGGTGAGATCTTGTGTATTGCTCTCGTCATTGATGTTATAATAAATGATGTTGTGACCTTCACTTTTTAAATCTTCGGAAAATTGGCGCATGGCAACAAAAAAACCAATGACCTTTTGAATGTGATGCTTGACATAATCTGTTTCCTGACGCATTTCAAACATACAATAGGTGACATTCTTGTCAACAGTTTTAAACCAAGAATGCTTAATGTTAAGTTGATCTCCTAAAATGAGTCTGAGTGTTTTCATGAGGTCGTTTTTAATTTTTTTGAGTGTATCCTTTTATTGAAAGTTAGGATTCTTCTGCAAGACGTTTACTTATATTAAAATAAGCTCTCTTGAAGCCAGATTCTACGATATTTTCCATTCTCGTCATAACGATCTGCTTGAGAATCAACATTGAATTTACGATCTCTCGGGTCATTGCCAACGCCAGAAACATACATCCAATTTCCGTAGTTACTGTGTACATCATAATCAATGAGCATAGCTTCAAAATAAGCAGCCCCAATACGCCAATCTAATAACAATTCTTTAGCAAAAAAGGAGGCCACATTTTGCCGTCCACGATTACTCATAAATCCGGTTTTCTTTATCTCAATCATGTTTGCATTAACAAAATCTGATCGGGTCTCGCCATTGATCCATTGTTGAATTTGTTTCTTATTGGTTTTCCAATCGTAGTTTTTGTTGAGAATGCCATCAATTTTGAAGATAGCGTCGCCATGCTTAAGTGAGATGAACTTAAAATAATCTCTCCAAATCAATTCAAAAATGAGCCAATAGGTAGATTGATTGCTAAAGTGTTGGTCTTCAAATTTTTTTATAGTCCAGTAAATGGTTCTTGAAGAAATACTTCCGTTGGCTAACCATATGGAGAATTTGGAACTGAAATCTTTACCAATTAAACCGTTTCTTGTCTTTTTATAAACCCCAAGTTTTTTGCTTTTAAAAGTGTAATCTTCTAACCGACTTAAGGCAGCATGTTCTCCACCAGAGAAAGGTACAGCGGTATGTGTATGTTGCTCAAATTGTTCTAAACCCAAATCGCTTAAAGAGGGAATCTTGCTCTTATTTTCAAGTTCTATTGGTTCAGGTTTACTATCTATTGAAACGCAAGGTCTTACCTCACTGTACTTTTCTACTTTCTTTCTGAAATTTGTAAATACCTGAGGAATGTTTTCAATAGGCATATTGATATCATCAGGGTGAAATAGAAATTGATCGTAATGGGATTGCAACTTAATATGTGAAGATAAAGCGTCTTTTAAACGGATTTCAACATCCTTTTCCTCTTTGGTCCATTCTTCTTGAAAGTAAACCGCTTCTATGTTGAATTGGTGTACAAGTTTGGGGATACTTACCTCTGGATGCTCGTGATAAATAAATAGCTCAATATTATAGTTGGAGAGGTTTGCTTTTAAATTTGTTACTGTTTCAATGAGAAATTGAGCCCGGTATTTTTCTGTTTTTTTAAATCCGAAAGGGCCTACTTCATAATGTCGAGGGTCAAAACAATATATGGCGATCACTTTTTTGTGATTCTCAATAGCACTTTTTAAAACAGTATTATCTTGAACTCTTAGGTCGTTTCTAAACCAAACTAATCCGATGCGGTTTTCTGTCTCCTGCATTTTTCGCTACAATATTTTACATGGTCCCAATTCTTTTCCCATTTTTTACGCCAAGTAAATGGCAAACCACAAACGGGACATGTTTTTTGTGGTAAATGTTGTTTTTTGGTATGTTTCATAACTGGTTGTTGAAACCTGTAGATGGGTTTTCGGGTTGAGATGTTTGGATGCTTTTATAGGCATTCAAAATACATGCTTAAACGTCTACTAGCTTATTGATCATCCCGTTGAAAATAAAACCATGAAACGGAAATACGGCATACCAATATAATCTTCCGGCAAGTCCTCTCGGTCTAAACGTGGCAGTTTGTTTAAAGAGTCCATCTTCAATTTTAAATTCTAACCAAGCTTCGCCAGGAAGGCGCATTTCGGCATAAAGCAATAATTTTTTCTGTGTTTTATCTGCAAATATCACGCGCCAAAAATCTAGTGCATCTCCAGCATCCAGTTGAGACACGTGCGTTCTACCGCGTCTTAAACCAATACCGCCAACCAGTTTGTCCATATAACCTCTAATCTTCCAAAGTATGGTACCGTAATACCAGCCTGTAGAACCACCAATTCGCCATAATTTATCTAAAGTTTTATCGGTGTCCTTGACCTCACGTTCTTTATAGTCTTTAAAACAGCCGTATTTGGGCACATTGACATATTTGTGAAAGCTGTTACTCAATCGGCCGCTACTTACCATAGAATCCTTCCAGCTGGACACAATGCTATTCTGCTCAATTTTTTCAAATGCCAGTTTTACTGCGGTTTTATAAGATAGTGGCTCAACATCTAGCATGGTATTGATATCACTCGGTTTACCTATAATTTGTACGCCCATACTATCTACCAAAGAAGAGGCGAGCTTGTAAGACGTTGATGTCACAAAGTAGAGCCAATAGGAGGAGAGTTTAGGCGTCATTACTGGCACCGTCAAAATGTAACGTTTGAGTTCTCTTACTTCTGCAAATTGAAGCAACATTTGCTTATAGGTCAAAATTTCGGGCCCAAAAACATCAAAAGATGTATTATATAAGCGTTCATCTCCAGCGCCTCTACTCAAAAAGAACAAGACATCACGTACCGATAAAGGTTGAGTCTTTGTGTCTAGCCACTTGGGAGCAATCATTATCGGTAGTTTTTCTACCAAGTCTCTAATGATCTCAAAAGACGAACTCCCTGAGCCCACAATAATTCCAGCTTTAAATATGGTTAAACCATAATGTGGGGATTTTAGAATTTTTTCAACATTTTTGCGACTTCTTAAGTGCTTGGATAGTTTTTTTTCATTCGTGATACCACTGAGATAAATGACTTGTTTAACATTTGTCTTCTCTAAATAGGTTTTGAAATGTTTTGCACACTGTTCTTCAAGAGATTCAAAATCTTTTGAAGAATTAGACATAGAATGAATAAGATAGTAAGCAATGTCGATGTCTTCAGGGATACTGGAAAGCGTCTCTGGTTTTAAGAAATCGGCTTCAATAATCTCTATATGCTCTTCTTCTTTATAGGCTTTATCTGCACGAAGTTTATCTCTTATAGCGCAAACCACTTGATGATCATCATTGATGAGCAACGGAATTAACCGTTTACCAATATATCCTGTTGCACCTGTAACGAGTATTTTCATCTATGTGTTTCGATTTCCTTGAAGGAAGTTAAGCCTACTTTCTCTAAAATGAAAGCAATGCTCTAAAATTACGACTCGTTTTTAGGTCTTTGATAACCAAAACGGGCATTAGAAGTTGGCACAGCATATCCGTCTAAACCATTAATGGCTGCGGTTTTGCCTTCTGCTAAATCTATAAAGCCATCAGCTTTTAAAAGATGGTCTTCTAGATAAAGACCTTTAATTTCTCCAATAACCAATATGGTGTCATTTGCCTTGATGTCATATTCTTCAACAAACTCCATAGCTAATTGTAAAGGACAGCCTTTCACAAATGGCGCATGGAAGTCTTTTTTGTATTCTGAAATGAGCTTTGTTTTATCAAATTCTGAAATGGTCTTGTTATATTTAGCTGAAGTGTGGTGTGCGTCAGCTAAAATTTCAGAATGAATGTGATTGATGGTATAAAACTTTGTCGCTTTGATATTATCATAAGTATGTCTCGTGACCGTGGTAGGTCTGCAAAAAAAACCTAAAAGCGGCGGATTAGATCCAATATGTGTTACCGAACTGAAAACCGCGACATTTTCTTGTCCCTCGGCACTTTTTGTGCCAATAAGGTTAGCCGATTTGTAGCCCGAACAGCTATTAATGAGATTAATGCGATAAATATGGTCAAAACTGTCAAAATCATCATAAGAAATAAATGTCATTATAGGTTGTGGAAATTATTGATTTGGATATGATTCGCTTTTAGATCAAACATCAAATTGTAAAGGCCGAAGAATGTGCGGTTCATATAAATAAAATGTTTAGAACCTCGATTCGCGTTCATTTTTCTCAACTCTGTATTATTGGAATATTTTTGTCCTAACTCTGCAATTTTGCCAAAAAACTCAGGATTTGAGAAATCAAAAGTTTCAGCATGCAGTGGTTGTGTGAATAGACTGAGCATTTCATGAAACATTTCAGTAAAGAAAATCACTTCATCTGCTGTATCGTCCGTTCTTAATATTTCCAATTCATATAATTTATTTTGAAAATATTCAGGATCAGCCATGTGTAATGGATTTGCTAGATCAAAATACGGGGTGTAAAATTCATCTGGAATGATTTTCATACATCCAAAATCCAATGCTATCAATTTGGCGTCTTTTGAAATCAAGAAATTACCTGGGTGAGGATCAGCATGTACCTTTTTCAAGTTATGAATTTGATACATATAAAAATCCCAAAGCGCTTGACCCAAAATATTCGCAGTTTCCTCATCGGTGTTATGGGCTACAAATTCTGAAAGGTGCTCGCCTTCCATATAATCCATAGTAATGATACGATCTGAAGATAACTCTTCGTAATATTTTGGAAATTTTAGATTCGGAATGTGTAAACAGGCTTCAGAAATTTGCTTGCTTTGTTCTACCTCTAAAATATAATTGGTTTCTTCTACCAATTTGTCTTCAACTTCTTTAAAATATTTATCCGAACCTTTTCCTTTGATATTGAACATACTCATTGCAATTGGCTTAACCATTGCAAGGTCTGAAGCAATACTTTCAGCAACGCCTGGATATTGGATTTTCACAGCAAGTTTTTTCCCATCCTTTTCTGCAATATGGACTTGGCCAATACTGGCAGCATTTACAGACGTTGCATTAAAAGTATCGTATAGTTCGTTTGGTGTTTTTCCGAAGTATTTTTTAAATGTTTTTATCACTAACGGCGGCGATAAAGGCGGTACCGAAAATTGAGCCAAAGAAAACTTTTCTACATATGCCTGAGGCATAATGCTTTTTTCCATGCTCAACATTTGAGCCACTTTGAGTGCGCTTCCTTTAAGTTGTTTTAAACCATCGTAAATGTCAGAAGCATTGTTTGTGTTTAATCTATCTTTTGCCTCTAACTCTGTTTTGGTTAATTTATCGCCGTAATATTTTAAATAGTTGACACCAACTTTAGCTCCGGTCGAAACCATCTTTGAAGCACGTTGTATCTTTGATACAGGTATTTTATCTATTGTTTTCATTCAAGGCTTTATTTCGTTTGAACTCTTTCCTTGAAAATGAATTTTCCAAAGTCAATCAAGCTCCGTACAGGGGCAACATCTAGCACATCAAAACTAGTATTCACCGATTTTTCTATGTAGATATCTGTTTTTTCAAAACTGGCAGAAGTATCATCCATCCAAAATTTCATGGTCAATAATAGTTGCAACCACGCGGTCTCTTTTAGGCCTCGCATTTGAATTTTATCCAATTGTTCTTGTTTAATATCGATAAGATCGATCCCAAGATGCTCAATATAATGTGTAAAGGCATGCTTTAATTTAGAGAGTACCTTTAAACGTTTCATGTTATCTTTTTGATCATTCAAAGCGTACACCACATAACTTCTATTGGCCGTTAAATTCTCAAAAAATGTAAAGTAGAAACTTAGTAATTTATTTCTAGGATCAAAATTGAGATAATCTTCGTTTTTTTCTAAAGCATTAATGCTGTTCTCAAAGAATGCTTTGAAAACATGCTCTTCAACCGCTTGAAAGGATCCAAAATGCTCGTAAAATTTCGACTCTTCAAAATTATTTGCTTTTGCAAAAGCGTAAACTGTTTTGGGTTGCTTGTTATGTTCGAGAACATAATCCATGTAAAAGGAGATGATGTCGTTAGTCGAGATTGTTTTCTTTTTAGCCATACTTCGTTGAATGAGGAGTAAATATAAGAAATGTTTAAGGATAAATAATTAATGTTAAACAAAAATTAACACCGAAACTTGTGTTTTCATCAATATGAGATGAAATTAGTGATTCGGTCTCATGAGCTTGAAACTTGCCACAGCTAAAAAAGCGCCTATAAAAGGTGCCGTAATATATAGCCATAAATGCTGAAGATTTCCAGAGACCAAGGCCGGAGCTAAGGATCTTATGGGGTTCATAGAGGCCTTGGTCATAGGCCCTGCAAACATGGCTTCTAACAAGATAAGGCCACCCACAGCAATGGCTGCCATGGTTCCAATTTCTTTACTTCCTGTAGATACATTGATAATGGTTACCATCAAGAAAAAGGTTAATATCAGCTCTAGTACGAATGCGCGATACGGGGCAAAACCTTCTGCCGGTATCGTGGCGCCTAAAGTTTCACTCTGTGGAAATAGGAACCATAAGAGCAAACAAGCTAAAATAGCACCAATAGCCTGAGCGACAATGTATTTGGGAACCTCTTTCCATGGAAATTTTTTAGCATAAGCAAAACCAATTGTGACAGCTGGATTAAAATGCGCTCCGGAGATTTCACCGAAAGCATAGATCATGCTCATTACTATCAACCCCCAAGTGATGGCCACGCCAACATGAGTAATAGCGCCATTGGTGACTTCGTTAACCGTCATGGCGCCGCAGCCACAGAAAATCATGGCAAAGGTACCAATGGCTTCTCCTATGTAGCGTTTCATAAGGACTGTTTTACGGTTTTAAAAATGTAATACATTTCATTGGCGATTAACTCTGAGCATTCCATATACTTTTGAGATTGTATAGGCAAGTTATCAAAAGCTTTTGGATCTTGATAGGTTATCGGGATTCTTTTGTTGGCACCAGAAACGATAGGGCAGTTTACATCTGCATGTCCGCAGGTCATGATGGCCGCAAACTGAGATTGTGGATTAAACGGCGCATCGTATCGTTTAGAAAACCCGATAATCGGATGCTGGTTCGCTGCATATTTTATGCTATAAACGGAATTATCACCAGCAGATAAAGGAGATATTGCTAAACCGCACTTTTCTAGTGTCTTTATGACCATAGGAAATACGGCGGTCATTTCAGTACCGCCAGAATAGCAAGTAACGTGATCTATTTCAAAAGCAAATGCCATGACCTGAGCCCAAACTTGAGACAGATGACTGCGTCTAGAATTATGGGTGCAAATAAAATTTAATAAAATAGGATTCTTGCTTTTAGATGTAGTCGAAACATAATCAACTAAAATCTGTAGTTCCGCTTTTCTCGCGTTTGTAATGGCCGCTTCCGTTCTAAGACTTAAAAATGTTTTTAAAGTTTCAGAAATATAGTTTTGATCGGTAATCATATTATAGGCATTGAAACGATTTAACAACAGTTGGAGGCAGGATCACATTTTGCTTTCTGAGATTCACGTTGAGGTAGTTGCTCTGGAGAGATACCGCAAGCATCTGCTGCAAGACAATTTGTTGTTAGCGAAAGTAATTGAAAGCCATTTTTGGTAACTTCTAGTCCATAGGTTTCTATGGTAGATACTCCTTGGTAAGTCACTTCTACGTCAAGATCACCAAGATGTAAGGTTTTTTCGGCCATCTCTATAATTGTAACTAATTTTTCAGGCTGTAATCTATGGTCAAAATCATTGGCGCTCCAAAGTTGAAGGTTTGCTCTTTTTTCTCTACGTAATACGCCGCCACAGTCAATAAAATGTTTCGAAATCTTTCCAATTTCGGTAAGATGAAAATGTGCCGGAACGGTTTCTCCATTGGGTAAAACAAAAGTCATGGGATGATCTAATGTTAAGGCTTGTTTTTTTAGTTCTAAAAGTGTCATGGTTATATGTTTTAAAATGATTTTTATGTAATCTAATTTTCAGCAACAGTTACTTTCCATTAAAGCGTGCTTGTCAAAAAAAGTATGAGCTATGTTTTTGATGTTTTGCCATTGCTCTTGATTGATGCAATAGCAAACACTAGTACCGTTTATGGTCCCTTTTATAATTCCGAGCGTTTTGAGCTCTTTTAAATGTTGAGAAATCGTTGGTTGTGCTAAGCCTATTTCTTCAACGAGATCACCACAGATACAGGTTTTAGATTTAAATAGATGCTCTAAAATAGCAATACGGGCGGGGTGAGCTAGTGCTTTAAACAGACGTGCGATCTCATTTTGTTCTGTTGAAAATATTTCTGTTTTGATCAATCCCATAGCGGTATATTTGTTTATTGCAATATTACGATTAAATGAGCAATCGATGCCTATATTCTATTTATTTAAGGTTTTGTTAACAACCAAGGCGTGGCTAAGTTGTAATTTTACAGGAATCAAAAACTAAATATAAAACAATGAAAAAATTAATACTTGCTTTTGCAGCCATGGCAATGACTTTTGGTATGAGTGCACAAATTGAAACACCGCAACCAAGTCCATTTACAAAAATTGAACAAAAGGTTGGTCTTACTGATGTCACCCTAGAGTATTCTAGACCAAACATGAGAGGACGTGATATTTTTGGTGATTTAGTGCCTTTTGATAAAATGTGGAGACTTGGAGCAAATGCCAATACAAAAATTACCTTTAGTGATGATGTCATGATTGGTGGTGAAACTGTAAAAGCTGGAACCTACGCGGTTTATGCAACACCAGGAAAACAATCTTGGGAAGTGATCTTTTATTCGGATGCTTCAAACTGGGGCTTACCTGAAAATTGGGATGACAGTAAAGTTGCCGCTAAAGTAACATCTGAAGTGTATCCTTTACCAATGAAAATTGAAACGTTATCTCTTGGTTTTGATGATTTAACGAGCAATTCTGCTGTTTTAGGAATTATGTGGGCAGACGCTTACGTTCCTGTGAAATTTGAGGTACCTACAGATGCTAAAGTTTCAACAGCTATAGAAAGAGCAATGGGTGGCCCAACTGCTGGTGACTATTATGCTTCTGCCGTTTACTATTCTCAAGAAGGAAAAGATATTGAAAAGGCTAAAATGTGGATGGAGAAAGCGATGGAAATGACTAAAGAACCACGTTTTTACCAATTACGTCAACAATCTTTGATCTACGCTAAAGCTGGTGATAAGAAGAAGGCTATTGAAACTGCTAAGAAATCTTTAGCGGGTGCAAAAGAAGCAAAGAATGCTGATTATGTAAAGATGAATGAAGATTCTTTAAAAGAGTGGGACGCAATGTAATCCACTTTTAAACACTATAGAAAAGACCTTTTGATACGCTCAAAGGGTCTTTTTTTGTTAATAACGGTTTTATAAAGGTTTGAAAAATCTTTGTTAGGTGGATATTCGCTAACGTTCAAGCAACTCCTTGCCTTGAGGTTTTACTCTTGCGGCAATAAAATTTACGGTTACGGTATCCCTTAATTTTAGACCGAGTAGGCTAGAAGCACTCCCCACAGAACCAAGATCACTTTTATAAACGGCAATCTCCAAGTATCCAGAAGAATTAAATACCACCAAGCGTTTGCCTTCATCGTACCGTTTTTCTGCAGGAATCTCAAAGTTGACCACATCGCTATACTTTTCAAAAACGGTTTTGAACTTGTAATGCCTCGCCGAAATTTCAAATTTTCGTGTTCTTTGTACGGTTTCAAAAAAGTTACGTTTAATATTGGTAATCACATTTCCGTAGTTATCTATATAGATGACGCTACCAATAATTTGAGTTTTATCATCATTTACAAAAGGAATAAGATTTTTAATAGGTTTAATAGTCTCTATGAGTTTACCTATGACTTCTAAAGTGCCTCCTCTAGCGATGTGGCATGCGACGTTAACAAAAACATCCAAAACAGGAAAGCTTGTGGCTACCCGGTCATGAATATTAATTTCTACAATTTTTTCTGGCGCAATTTCAGCACATATCATGCTCATAATGCCATTATTTGCGCAGATAAAATAGTGGTCGTCTAGTTTAACGGCAATGTGTTTGTTTTCTGGATTGAGTTCAGAATCAATACCAATAACATGTATGGTTCCCTTTGGAAAACTGTTATAAGCATTCTGTATGATGTAAGCTGCTTCGGGAACATTAAACGGAGAAACCAGGTGAGAGATATCAACAATATTTACATCGGGTAGCTCACTGTATATCGCCCCTTTTATGGCCGCTACAAAATGGTCTTTCTCACCAAAATCTGTGGTTAATGTAATAATTGCCATGGGCGAAATTCAAGATAAATTAGTGGGCATTTGAGACGAAAATCGTTTTGACCTCTGTTAAAAACTATATGGAATTTTTACCATCTGGAAATAGCCTTAATAGAAAATTTCAACTATTTTTGAGTAAGATGAAGTCAAATTGATTCACTCTTTGCCTCTTCACAAAACTAAGAAATAAAACACATTAATTTATAAATATCATAGCTTTTGAATGAACTAATACTAGAGCTCGAAGAAATTACTCCTAAGGAGTTTTTTGGGGCGCAGAATGCCAACATAGAACTTCTTAAAAAATATTTTCCAAAACTAAAAATTGTAGCCAGGGGCAACAAGATCAAAGCTTATGGTGATGAAGATTTACTTGGGGAATTTGATCTCAGGATGAACATGCTTATGGCGCATTTTGGCAAGTATAACAAACTCGACGAGAATAGTATTGAACGCATCTTGACTAGCGTAAGCAGCGAAGATTATAAGACTACCGATGTTAGTGGTGAAGCTTTAGTTCATGGTGTTGGAGGAAAAATAATCAAAGCGCAAACGGTTAACCAACGCCGATTGGTAGAAAGTATGCGCAACAATGATATGGTCTTTGCCATAGGTCCTGCCGGTACTGGGAAAACCTATACTGGGGTTGCACTTGCTGTAAGAGCACTTAAGAATAAAGAGGTCAAGCGTATCATTTTAACACGTCCTGCAGTAGAGGCTGGAGAGAATCTAGGGTTTTTGCCTGGTGATCTTAAGGAAAAATTAGATCCATACATGCAGCCATTGTATGATGCCTTACGCGATATGATTCCCGCAGAACGATTGGCGAGTTTTATAGAAAATGGAACCATTCAAATTGCGCCTTTAGCATTTATGCGTGGTCGAACCTTAGATAATGCTTTTGTTATTCTTGATGAGGGACAAAATACGACGCACGCCCAAATGAAAATGTTCTTGACGCGTATGGGTAAAAATGCCAAATTCTTACTTACAGGAGATCCTGGACAAGTAGATTTGCCACGCCGTACAATTTCTGGTTTAAAGGAAGCCTTATTGGTACTTCAAAATGTGGAAGGCATCGGGATGATCTATCTAGATGATAAAGATGTTATTCGTCACAAACTTGTTAAAAAGGTGATTGAGGCGTATAAGAGCATTGAGAACAGAGACTAAGAACATCTTATAACTTTTAAATTGAAACATTCGTGATTAAGCATAATAACACCATAACTGATACCAACTTTACATTCCCTAATCAAAAATCTGTTTATAAAGGAAAAGTTAGGGAAGTCTATAATATAAACGACGAACAATTGATCATGATCGCTACAGATCGTTTGAGTGCCTTTGATGTGGTCATGCCTAAAGGCATTCCGTTTAAAGGGCAAATACTCAACCAGATTGCCACTAGCATGATGAAAGCTACTGAAGATTTGGTGCCAAATTGGTTGACTGCTACTCCAGATCCAAATGTTGCTGCGGGTCATTTATGCGAACCTTTTAAAGTGGAAATGGTTATTAGGGGGTATTTGTCAGGTCATGCTGCTAGAGAATATAAAGCAGGTAAACGTGAACTTTGTGGTGTAGAAATGCCTAATGGTTTGAAAGAGAATGATTCGTTTCCAGAGCCCATTATTACACCAGCTACCAAAGCAGAAATGGGGGATCATGATGAGGATATTTCTCGAGAGGATATTATTAAAAGAGGCATTGTTTCCGAAGAAGATTATCTCATTCTAGAAGATTACACGAGAAAACTTTTTCAAAGAGGGAGTGAGATTGCTGATATGCGTGGATTGATTTTAGTGGATACGAAATATGAATTCGGAAAAACGAAAGCTGGTAAAATCGTTCTCATTGATGAAATCCATACACCAGATTCCTCTAGATATTTCTACAAAGATGGATATCAAGATCGTCAAGATTTAGATGAGCCTCAAAAGCAACTTTCTAAAGAGTTTGTGAGACAGTGGCTTATTTCTAATAATTTTCAGGGTTTAGAAGGACAAGCTGTACCCGAAATGAGCGATGACTATATTCAAACAGTAAGCGAACGTTACATTGAGCTTTATGAAAAGATCATGGGTGAAGACTTTGTAAAAGCAGATGTTTCTAATATTCAAGAGCGAATAGAAGCTAATGTTTTAGAGTATCTAAAATAAAGATATTAATCAATCTTTATGGATCACAAAAATAGCGGGTCGCTTATGTAAATCGACTTTGGTGTGTTTCCACTCTTTGACAGTTTGGGTTTTGATATACTCTGTAGGTAACGTAATATCGCAAGCCACGCAAACCCTAGTTTGGTCATGTAATGACTTACAGATATCCTCAAGAATTTTGTCGTTCCTGTAAGGCGTCTCTATGAAAAGTTGCGTTTGATTTTGTTCAAAAGATAGACGCTCGAAACGTTTTAAAGTGGCCTTTCTTTCGGACTTGTCAATAGGGATGTAACCATTAAAGGCAAAACTTTGGCCGTTCATTCCAGAGCTCATGAGGGCTAATAAAATTGATGATGGTCCAACTAAGGGAATGACCCTAACATTATATTCGTGAGCAAGTTTTACGATGTCTGCCCCAGGATCGGCTATGCCAGGGCAGCCAGCCTCCGAAAGTAATCCCATATCTTTTCCTGCTTTACATGCATCAAGAAAATGATTGAGCTCATTTACTTCAGTATACTTATTAAGTACCAATAAGTTTAAAGAGGATTGCGATTTTTGCGGACTTATACGCTTAATAAAACGTCTTGCCGTCTTTTCATTTTCTACAATGTAGTCATTAACCAGTTCGATGGTTTTTTTTACAGATAAGGGTAATACTTCTAATGGAGGATTGTCTCCCAATCGCGTTGGGATTAGGTATAATTTGCCGAATTCTGAATTCATAAATGTAGAAAAGTCTAGTTGATGATGAGTTTTTTAATAAGCCTGTTACCTTCGGTGTCTTCTATCTCAGCGAGGTAAAATCCGCTCTTCAGTTGCGTTGTGGAAATTGTTTTCTTGTCACTTATAACCTCGGAAACTGACATTGCCAATTTTCCTTGAAGGTCATAAATTGAAATAGATGCCAGGCTCAAGTTGCCGTTTTGATTATCAAATGTCACTGTAGCATTTGATGGATTGGGATATATTTTAAGTGTTGAAAAGGATTGATCATTTAAGCTCAAATTGGTTTCAACAATTTTAAAAATGTTACCGTCATTCACCCCTGCGATATACAATTGTCCATTAATGTCTTCTCCAAATGCCGATGGTCCGGAGATAGAAAGGTTGCTGAAAAAAGTAGTTTCAAAAGTATCAGTTATTAGTTCTTGAACAAATCCAATCTCATTGGTGCAGAAATCGGCAAAGAAATAGGAGCCTTGAAGGTTAGGGAATGCTGTACCTCGATACACATAACCACCCGTAATAGAGCATCTACCATTAGAATGGATGTATTCAGCAACTGGCGGTGTTTGCGTAATGATGTCGCATCCATTTTCTGTGGAGAACACTGAAGTCCCTTCAAAGCATTTCCAACCGTAATTTTCTCCGCCAGCGGTAGATGTGACTCTATTGATCTCTTCGATTTGATTTTGGCCTACATCGGCAATCCAAAGGTTTCCGTTGGCACTGTCAAAAGAAAATTTAAATGGGTTTCGAAGTCCGTAGGCCCAGATTTCTTCTAAAGCGTTGCTGTTTCCAACAAAAGGATTATCGGCTGGTATGGCGTAGTTATTACCATTACTGGTATTATCCACATCAATTCTAAGCATTTTGCCCAAATAAGTGGTTAAGGTTTGCGCTCTGTTTCCAGGATCTCCACCAGACCCGCCGTCTCCAAGGGAAATGTAAAGGTAACCATCTGCTCCAAAGTGTAAATCGCCACCATTATGATTTGAAAAAGGCTGTGAAATACTTAAAAGAACGAGTTCAGAATTTACGTCTGCAATATCATCTGTATTTCTTGTGAATCTTGAGATGACCGTGTCTCCAGCATTGTCAATGTAATTTACGTAGAAGAAACCATTGTTGGTATAGTCTGGATGAAAGGCCATGGCCAATAGACCTCGTTCTCCTCCAGCATTGCTAACACTGGCGTCAATATCTAAAAAAGGCGCGGTGTTAATGGTACCATCGGTATTGATTATTTGAATAAGTCCCCCTTGCTCAACAACAAACAGTCGGTCATCTCCAGCATGTTTAATGTTAACGGGACTTGATAGGCCAGTAGCAAATTCCTCTAAACCAATATTTTGGGCATAGCCAAAGCAAGCAGTAACTAATAATAAGAGTGAAGTTATTGTTTTCATTTTGATAACATTTGGATAACAAATTACGAAAAAGCAAGAACTTCTAAGGGTAAAAAATAGGGATTAAGAATTTTGAAGCTGATCAGCTAAGATTTGGCAAGGCTTTTCTAAGAGTTGATAGACCTGTTCAAAATCTGAAATATCGCCATGATACGGATCTGGAACGATGCTGGTTGTAGATGATGTATCTAAATCTAGAATGCGTTTCACCTTTGCTTTATCTTCGGGATTTCTGGCCAGTTTTATAATGTTATCGTAATTGGACTGGTCCATGGCGAAAATATGATCAAACGTATCAAAATCAGAGGTTTTAAATTGTCTAACTACTTGATTTGAAATGTCAATGCCGTGTTTTTTTGCAACCGAAATGGAGCGTTGGTCTGGTGACTCACCTACATGATAATTACCTGTACCAGCGGAATCTACATAAAATGAATTAGGATCTAATTTGGATGCTAAGATGCCATGTGCCAAAGGTGATCGACAAATGTTGCCTAAGCATACCATCAAAATTGAGGTCATGTAAAATGAGTTTAAACAGATAGTTTTTTAGACAAATCTTCCACGTACTTTCTAAATTGCTTATCAGTAGAAGACAAGTTATCTACAGTTTTGCAGGCATGTAATACAGTGGCATGATCACGCTTTCCTATTTGAGAACCAATACTTGCCAAAGAGGCTTTAGTATATTTTTTCGCAAAGAACATGGCCAGTTGTCTCGCCTGAACAATGTGTCTCTTTCTTGTTTTAGATTGTAGTGTGCTTACATCCATTTGGAAATAATCTGAAACCACTTTTTGTATGTAGTCTATAGAAACTTCCCGTTTGGTGTTTTTGACAAATTTCTCAACAATATCCTTAGCCAAGCTAACTGTAATCTCTTTTTTGTTAAAAGAGGATTGTGCAATTAAGCTAATGATGGCGCCTTCTAATTCCCTTACATTCGTTTTAATATGTTTTGCAACATACTCTACAATGTCATCGGCCATTTCTACACCGTCACGGTATAGTTTATTTTTCAATATAGACACTCGTGTTTCAAAATCTGGGCTTTGCAATTCTGCAGAGAGTCCCCATTTAAATCTTGATAGTAAGCGTTGTTCTATATCCTGCATATCAACAGGGGCTTTGTCACTTGTTAAAATGACTTGCTTTCCGTTTTGATGCAAATGGTTGAAAATATGAAAGAATACATCTTGAGTTCCAGACTTACCAGATAAAAACTGAACGTCATCAATGATAAGAACATCAATAATTTGATAGAAATGGATAAAGTCATTTCTATTATTCTTTTTAACAGAATCAATATACTGTTGGGTAAACTTTTCCGCAGAAATATAGAGTACCGTTTTTTCTGGATATTTATCTTTGATATCAACACCTATAGCATGCGCTAAGTGTGTTTTACCTAAGCCAACACCACCAAAAATCAACAAGGGATTAAAAGAGGTGCCTCCAGGTTTGTTAGCGACAGCTAATCCAGCATTTCTGGCCAATCTGTTAGAATCGCCCTCAAGGAAATTCTCGAAACTGTAATTAGGGTTGAGTTGGGATTCAATTTTTACATTGCGAATACCAGGAATCACAAATGGATTCTTGAGCTCAGGATTTTTATTATTTAAAGGAACATCAACATCTTGAGATTTTAATGCACTTCTATTTGAACTAGGGATTTTCTCTGTAAAAGGTTGCTTGTTGCCATAAGTGTTTTCCATCTTGATGACGTACACTAATTTTGCAGTTTCACCTAACTCTTTAGTTAAGGACACCTTTAAAATTTTAACGTAGTGCTCTTCTAGCCATTCGTAGAAAAATTTGCTCGGCACTTGGATGCTAAGAGCATTATCGGTGAGCTTAACTGCAACTATGGGTTCGAACCATGTTTTGTATGCTTGGGGTTGTATGTTATCCTTTATAAATGACAGACAATTATTCCAAACCGATTGCGCAGTTACCTCCATTGTTTAACTTAAATTTTGATGTATTGAATTTGTTAGTTGGCAAAAAAAAGAGAAATCTGAGTTTCTCTTGTGTCACTTTCACATGGCAAATATGTGAACAAATTTCTTAATAAAAAAATTGAAAAATATTGAATTTGCCGAAAATTTTCCCCATGTTTAAAACTTGTTGAATTTACAAAAAAAATGACAAACAAGATGTCAAATCTCACGAAACACGATGAAATACAATTTAGGGTAAGATACGGAGAAACTGACCAAATGGGCATTGTGTATCACGGTAATTACGCGCAATATTTTGAAATGGGCCGAACGGAGTGGCTTCGTAAATCAGGATGCTCTTACAAACAAATGGAAGCTGAAGGAATCATGCTTCCTGTAGTTTCGTTATCTATAAATTACAAAAAATCAGCGCGTTATGACGACTTGATTAAAGTAAAAACCGAGGTGGTCAAAAAACCCACGGCAAAAATTGAATTTCACTACGAAATCACGAATGAAGAAGGTGAAATTTTAACAACTGGAAATTCTATTTTGGTTTTTTTAGACGTCGCTAAGAATCGGCCTACAAGATGTCCGGATTATATTTTAGACAAACTACAGTTTTAATCGTTTAAATTTTTGATGGTCACTTCATAAATACGATCAAAAGCTTCAAAAGCAGAATTTGCTTCTTTTTGTCTTACCGAAAAAATGAGATTGCAACTCAATTCAAATTTTTGTTCAATCACTTTCAGGTTTTTTTCTTTGACCACCCGCATCACATTATTCATGTTTTTATAATCAAAAGAAACCTTATAAATGATATTAATGGTGCGTTTAACAATTTTAGAATTTTCTAAGGCTAATTGAGCCGTCGTTTTATAAGCATTGATCAAACCACTAACGCCTAATTTTGTGCCGCCAAAATAGCGCACAACAACTATAAGTATGTTGGTGACGTCAAAGGACTGCAGTTGCCCATAAATTGGCATGCCGGCACTGTTGTTGGGTTCGCCATCATCATTAGCTCTATATATCAAATCATCCTCAGATTTTCCAATTTGGTAGGCATAGCAAAAATGTCCCGCTTGGTGGTGTTGCTTTTTTAAATCTTCGAGATGTGATTTTGTGCCTTCCTCAGATTTTACAGGAAAGGCATAGCCAAAAAATTTTGAGTTTTTGTCTTTAAATAACACTTCGCTCGACGCTTTTGCGATGGTTCTATAAGTATCCTTCATCTATGCGAAAGTAACCAAAGCTATTGAAACAATAGCTAATGCAATACCTATCCAGTTGGTTTTTGAGATGTATTCCTTAAACACAAAAAGCCCCAAAAGGGTTGTTAGCATTACTATAGCCACATTATTTACGGTAAAAATTGTCGAGCTCTCAAGAGTGTCATGGTCCAACGCTTTAAGAATGTAGTAGATTGATAGATAGTTGACAATACCCAGGAAACTTCCACCAACAATCACTTTTGAAAGTGAAGTAAGGTTATTTTGAGGGTGACTTTCTTTTTCTTCGGAAATGGGAGCTGTCTTTGAGAATCTGTTATAGCAGATAACACTAATGCCAATAATAAGGGCAATGAAAAATATAGTGGCTGAAAAAATCGGGATTCCGTTATCAGGAAGGTAAGTGGTCTCAATGTATTTAATGGAGGTGTCAATGATGCCCGATCCAAAAAACAAAATGATTGGAAGAGCTAGGCCTTTAGCGAGGTTTTCTGCTGTTTTAGAGCGTACTGAGGTCAGGTAAACAGCAACCAGTGCTAAGACGATCCCTAAAATTTTTTGAAGCCCAACACCTTCGTTATAAGCGTAAACCCCAAATATTACAGGGATAATAACACTCATTTTTGAGGCGACTGAGGCCACTGAGAGCCCGTTTTTTTGAGCAGTTAGTGCCATCACATTAAAAATGGCAATAAATAGAAAGCCTAAAACCACGGCGCCCCAAAACCAATTAGAACCTATAATTTCCTTTATGCTGATTGTGCCCTCATAACGAATCAATCCACAAATACAGGCCACCGAGTAGTTGATTACAATAGCATGAAGCGTATTGATACGGTACGTGTCAAAAAGTTTAAAAATGATAAAGATCAGCGTTGATGCTGCAATACTTAAGAGAAGATATATCAAAAGAGTTTGGATTTTAAGTCAAACAATTGCGTAATATCTTGTGTGGTTTCATCTAAATTCCAAACATGGATTCCCAAAGCAGCCGCGGCATCAGTATTTGCTTTAGTGTCATCAATAAAGAGACAGTGTTCTGCTTTAGTCTGATGCTGCTTTAATACATATTGATAAATATCGGCGTTTGGTTTTCTTAATTCTATTTCGTGGGATAGATAAAAGCCGTCAAATTGAGATTTGAACTCTTCGTAAAAAGGAACCTGTTCTTTTATGTGATCAATGTGTAATGCGTTGGTATTGCTTAACAAAATAAGTTCATAGGTTTTGTCTTGAGCCAAGGTTTTCAAAAATTCTAATCGTTCTTTGGGGAATTCTAACAAGATACTGTTCCAGGTATCCCTAATTTCTGTTTGTGATACTTCAGGAAAATTGTCGGTGTAGAACTGTAAAAATTCTTCAGTAGACAGTAAACCCTGTTCGTAAAGTGTGTTTACAGAAATAGCAGCTTCCGGCAATGCGTCGGCACCGATCATGTCAAGCAGTTTTTTCGTAGCACCCGCTTTATCTAGGTTTATAAATATAGCTCCAAAGTCAAATATAAGCGTTTTAATCATTGTTGTAAATACTTAGGTTGTCTGTTAAAATATTGGCTTCGGAAATGAGACGGCCTGAAAATTTAGGAGCTAAAATACCATCATTGAAAGTATTGGAGCCTGTAAAAACTCGGGCTTCGTCCCACAGGTTTTCGTCTATAAAGGTTTGAAGGGTTTTAGAGCCGCCTTCTATGATTACTGAATTGATGTGATGTTGGTAAAGCGTATCGCAAATCTGCTGCGCGATATGGTTGTGGTCTTGCCAATCAATCGACTCCAAAATGGTATTTTCTAAAAATGAATCATTGCTTTTTGTAACGTTTTCTTTCGAGCTTATAACAATGACTTTCTCAATGCCTCTATACACTGCTGCGTCTTTGGGTAATTTTAGGGAGTGGTCTAAAACTATTTTTAAAGGCTGCTTGCCCGTCCAATCCCTAACTGTTAAACTGGGATCATCATCTAAAACAGTATTTGTACCCACTAATATCGCTTGTTCCTCAGCGCGCCATTTATGCACTAATTGTCTAGAATACCTATTGGTGATCCAAACAGGTTCTTGTTTTTCCTTTTGGTCAGGTGCGATATAGCCGTTCTTGGTCTCTGCCCATTTTAAAATAATATAAGGTCTTTTCTTATTATGAAAGGTAAAAAAACGCTTGTGATGGGCTTTACATTCCGCTTCCAAAACACCAACCATAACCTCGCACCCTGCGGCTTCGAGTTTAGCGATGCCTTTTTTGGCTACCAAAGGATTGTCATCTACACAGCCAATAACGACTTTGGGGATTTGCTTCTCAATAATAAGGTTGCTACAAGGTGGGGTTTTTCCGTAATGAGAACAAGGCTCCAAGGTGACGTATAATGTTGCCGATTTTAAGACAGACAGATCCTTTATTTTGGAGATGGCATTTACCTCGGCGTGATTGCCCCCAAAGGCGCTGGTATACCCTTCACTAATAATTTGATTTTTGTATACAATCACACAGCCTACCATTGGGTTTGGTGCCGTTGCGCCCAGCCCGTTTTTGGCAATTTCTATGCAGCGTTTTATGTATTTTTCGTGTATCTTCATGCCCTGAAAAACTAATGCAAAAATAGCATAATTTAGTGAGTGAAAACGAGATAATCATTAGGGAAATTGAAGCGGGTGACAACGCCAAATTAGAGGCCGTTATTAAATCCTGCTTTCCAGAATTTCAAATTCCGTTAAAAGGTACTGCCTATGAAGATTCTGAAACTCCAATCATGTATGAGTCTTACCGAGGCGATCGAGAAGTCTACTTTGTGGTGGCAAAAGGGGATGAGATTTTTGGCGGTGCTGGTATAAAAGCCTTGAAGGATTTTAAAGGCAATGTGTGCGAGTTACAAAAAATGTATTTTGCTCCCGAAGTGAGAGGTCTGGGTCTGGGGAAAAAGTTGATTTCAAAATGTCTTGAAGCAGCCAAAACTTTTGGTTTTGATAGCTGTTACTTAGAAACGGCACCACAATTAAAAGCGGCCATTCATATTTATGAGATGTTTGGTTTTAAACATAGAACAGCACCACTAGGAGACACGGGCCATTATAGCTGTGGTGTTTGGATGACTAAAGAGTTATGATTGACTTAGATTTTAAAACGACCTCCATTTGCAACTAAAACAACTTTTAAATACCTACCATGCGCAACTGGATGCCATTTTTGGGAAGGAAGAGGTAGATTCCTTTTTCAATATTGCAATAGGTCATTATTTGGATATGGCCCGTATAGCATTGGTTTTAGAGCCCGATCTCAGAATTACTGAGGAAGACGCTAAGCCATTATTAAAGGTATTATCTGATTTAAATTCCCAGAAACCCATACAATATAGTATTGGGGTTACTGAGTTTTTCGGACTTCCATTTCAAGTGAATTCCCATACACTTATCCCCAGACCAGAAACCGAAGAATTGGTCGCTCTTGCTCTAGAAGATTTAAAGACAATATCTTCAGTTCTTGATGCGCCCATCCAAATTTTGGATATAGGTACAGGTTCAGGTTGTATTGCGATAGCTATTGCCAAACATTTTGAGAATGCGAAGGTTTCTGCAGTTGATATTTCCGAAGAGGCACTAAAAGTGGCGGGGCAAAATGCTTTAGTCAATGACGTTAATGTTGATTTTAGTAAGCTTGATATTTTGAGTTTTAAAGAAGGAGGAGCGCTTAAATTCGATGGTTTTGACCTGATCATATCCAATCCGCCCTATGTGAGAGAGCAGGAAAAATCACAGATGCAGGCTAATGTGCTTGACAATGAACCGCACTTGGCCTTATTTGTAAAAGATGAAAGTCCGTTAGTGTTTTATCAGACTATTTGTGAATTTGCACAAAACTATCTAAAACCAGGAGGAAGGCTTTATTTTGAAATTAACGAGTATTTGGGTAAGGAGATGGTACAGCTTTTAAATGATCATAATTTTACTGAGATTGAATTGAATACAGATATTTTTGGAAAAGATAGGATGATCAAAGGGGTTCTTTAAAAACTGGTTTGAAGTCGTCATATTTCCGAATAAAAATTTATAATAAGATGAATACCAAGGCAATTATTGAGTCTCTTAGAACAGAATTACGAGAGCACAACTATAATTATTATGTGTTAGATCAGCCAAGTATAGATGATTTTGAGTTTGATATGAAGTTGAAGCAACTGCAGGACTTAGAAGAAAAACATCCTGAGTTTTACGATGCCAACTCGCCAACCTTACGCGTTGGTGGTGAGATTACTAAGAATTTTGACACCATCGCGCACCGCTACCGTATGTATTCATTAGACAATTCTTACTCTAAAGAAGATCTTTTAGATTGGGAAAAACGTATTGAAAAAGTTATTGACGGCGCGGTTGAATTTGTTTGCGAGCTCAAATATGATGGTGCTTCTATTAGCTTAACTTACGAAAATGGCAACTTATTAAGGGCAGTAACACGTGGAGACGGGTCTCAGGGCGATGATGTTACGGCAAACATCAAGACCATTAGATCTGTGCCGTTACAGTTGCAAGGTGATTTTCCCAAGAGTTTTGATATTAGGGGCGAGATTGTTTTACCTTATGAAGGGTTTCGTAAAATGAATGAGGAGCGATTGGCCGCTGGAGAAGAGCTGTATCGTAACCCTAGAAATACGGCGTCTGGAAGTTTGAAACTTCAGGATAGTGCCGAAGTTGCTAAGCGACCTTTAGAATGTTTACTTTATAATATCACCGGCGATAGACTGGGGTTTGAGACGCAGTTTGAAAGCCTTGAGAAAGCAAGACGAATGGGCTTTAAAGTCCCGGAAGCTTCAAAGTTGGCTAAATCTGTTGATGAGGTTTTAGCTTTTGTAGATTATTGGGATGAGCATCGACATGATCTACCATACGAAACGGATGGGGTTGTGATTAAGGTGAACAATTTACAGCAGCAAGAAGAATTGGGGTATACCTCAAAAGCACCACGCTGGGCCATGGCCTATAAGTTTAAGGCAGAGCAGGTGTCTACAAGATTAAACGAAATTACCTATCAAGTTGGGCGAACAGGAGCCATAACACCTGTAGCTAATTTAGAACCTGTTGAGTTGGCAGGAACTACCGTAAAGCGCGCATCACTGCATAATGCCGACCAGATTGAAAAATTGGATATTAGGGAAGGTGATGAGGTGTTTGTTGAAAAAGGAGGAGAGATTATTCCTAAGATCATTTCTGTGGACTTGTCAAAACGCCCAGAAGACTCAGAGCCTACCCAGTACATTACGCATTGTCCCGAATGCGGATCAAAATTGGTGAGACAAGAGGGCGATGCTAAGCATTACTGTATGAATTATAATGGCTGTAAGCCTCAAATCATAGGCCGTATCCAGCATTTTATTTCCCGTAAAGCGATGGATATTGAAGGTTTGGGAGGAGAGACAGTGGCGCTTCTGGTTAATGAAGGATTGATTTCCAATTATTCTGATTTATATGATTTAAAAAAAGAGGATGTGTTGCCTTTGGAACGGATGGCTGAAAAAAGTGCCGAAAACTTGATTAAAGGTATTGAGTCTTCAAAGGAGATTCCGTTTGAACGCGTCCTGTTTGCAATAGGTATTCGTTTTGTCGGGGAGACTGTAGCAAAAAAACTGGCAAAACATTATAAAACTATAGATGCTTTAGCAGCAGCTTCGGTAGAAGAATTGATCTCAGTAGATGAAATTGGAGAACGCATTGCGCAAAGCGTGGTCGACTTTTTTGAATCTACAGAGAATCGAGTTTATATTGAGAAGTTAAAAAAACACGGACTACAATTAGAAATCTCTGCTGAAAAATTAGCCAACCAGACCAATAGGTTAGATGGTGGTACCTTTGTTATTTCTGGGGTATTTGAGACACTTTCAAGAACGGAGCTTAAGAAATTAATTGAGGATAATGGGGGCAAAGTATCAAGTTCTATATCTTCTAAAACAAATTATTTGGTTGCAGGGGCAAACATGGGGCCGAGTAAGAGGGCGAAGGCTGAGACCCTCAATGTGCCTATTATTTCAGAACAGGATGTGTTGGATATTTTAAAGTAGAATCCTACAAAATGGTAGTTTTAAACGATTAAAAGCATAAAAGTTCGATTAATTGCATTTTATATGTATATTTGACTGCTATTAAATTTTACAAGTTATGAAATTGACGAAGATTTTAGGAGCTAGCCTCATTGGGATGAGCGTTATGTTTTTAGCTTTTCAAACTGCAGATCACGAAAAGTGGGCTGCAGGTATAAGGGCTTTGGCTATGGTTTTGCTCACCACATTATATTTGATAGGTAATAGACAAAAAAGTATTTTGTTTTCTTCCTTTTTGGTGGTTTTTACAATAGCGGATATTTTTAATTTTATATCCTTCAATGAGGGAACGTCCTTAAGTGATGCGCAGTATAAAGTGTTTTATTTTTTTATTAATATCCTTTATATTTTTGCTTATAGCCTACTAATTCTTCGAATCTTTTCGACTCTTAATGTAAAGGCGGTATTCAAAAAATTTCCATTACAAATTTTTCTTTTAATTGTTCTCGGTATATTCTGTGTGCATTATGTTTCAGTTACCGTAAAGGGTGCAGACTTGTTGAGCGGAAGTGAATATGCTTTAGAAATGGCGTATAACGCTATTATCGTATTCTTAATGTGTTTGGCTCTAATCAATTATATGTATAGGGACGATCAAAAAGCCATTCACATTCTTATTGGCTCTATTTTTATTGTGTTTTCAGAAGTATTACAATTGGCCTATTTTTATGTGGCTCCTTTTAATATTGTAAACGTGATGTGTTCCGTGTTTTTTGTCTTGGCATTTTTATTCTTGTACATGCAGTCACGTTTAAAACATCAAATTCCAATACAATATACTTACGATCGCTAATTTAGTGTCATTAAAAGCGACTGAGATGATGCTATTGCATTGTTTCAATGCAGTTAAGCGAGCCTTCAGATGAAAAAAACATCACTATTTAGATGTAGACTGTTTAAATTCAATGGACAAAAAGGTATTAGTATTTCACAAGCATTTTGGACGCCAATAACCTCTAAGTAATTATACGGTAATAGATACGCCTTCTGCAGATTTGTTTTTATTAGCGTCAAAGTAGAAATCGATCTTGCCTAAATTAATTCCGTAGCAACCTACTTGATTTACCAACACGTTTTTTCCGTCTTTATTTTTTACAACGGTAGGTTTCTTAAGAAATGTATGTGTATGCCCACCAATTATAAGATCAATATTGGTGCTGTTTTCAGCAATTTTTAGATCACTCGGTTTTTCAGCACGGCTGTATTCGTAGCCTAAATGTGATAAGCATATGATAAGATCACATTTTTCATCTTCCTTAAGGATGCGGGACATCTCTTGAGTGGTTTCTAAAGGATCTAAATATTTAGTTTCCTTATACATGCGCTTATCCACTAAGCCATCAAGCTCAATTCCTAATCCAAAAACACCAATCTTAATCCCGTCTTTGGTAAATGTACGATAAGGTTCAACATGGGTATCCATCACTGTATTTGAGAAATCGTAATTGGCAGAGACAAAATCAAATTTGGCGTGAGGGAGTTGAGCGTAAAGTCCGTCAATACTGTTATCAAAATCATGATTTCCAATAGTTGCGAGATCATATTTAAGCATACTCATAAGCTTAAATTCCAGCTCACCACCATAATAATTAAAATAAGGGGTGCCTTGAAAAATATCCCCAGCATCTAATAAAAGTGTATGTGGATTATCTTTTCTAATGGCATCTAACAATGTAGCGCGTCTGGCAACTCCTCCTTGGTTTGGATTTCTACCGTCATCTGGACCAAAAGGATCAATATGGCTGTGCACGTCGTTGGTATGGAGTATGGTTATCTTTTTTGTTGATGACGCAAAAGATGTGAGTCCTGCACCGCCCAATGCAATTAATGCAGAAGCTGCAGAGGTTCTTTGAATAAATGCTCTTCTCTTCATAATTAGTTAAGCTGAATAAAACGGTTGTCTATCTTCGGTTTAAGCGTGTCTATCTTTGTAAAATAATCGATAAGAACATTCCTTATTTTATAATCTAAAACATAAAGACTGTCATTGGTTTTAAAAAAGTCCATATGGTCGCCACCATTGTATAAATAATCATTGGTCGCCACAAAATAGGTTTTCTCTAAATCAAGTGGAGCACCATTGATACTTGAAGATTTTACATGGTCATCAGCATCTAATGTGATTTGAAGCCCCGAGATTGGGTGTGCTCGCTTCGATTTTGATAAATAATCAATGAGTTCTTTTACTTGCGGACCTTTCAGTTGTACCACCACGACCTCATTATCAAAGGGCATGACTTCATAAGCAGTTCTTGCCGTTATATTTCCTTGAGAAATAATGGAGCGGATTCCACCGTGATTTAAAAGCACGATGTCTATATTTTTTCCTGTTCTACTATTAAAAACGGGGTTGGATTCTTCATAAACAGCATCTGCCATCATGTTACCTATAGCGGTATTATAATCCCCATCAGATTTTGAATAGGTGTCTACAGCATAAGCTAAAACACTGTCAAGATTTTTTTTGACATTTTCCCTATACGGTTTAATAAAATCATCAATATTTTGATCAATGGCAATCGTATCAGAGATATTGATTTGCTTGCCTTCAATTCTATTGAGGTAAGATTTTTGTTGGCACGCCATTAAGGTGAGCATGCCCAAGCCAAGGATCAAGTATTTATTCATGTTTTATTGTGAATCTTAGAGCGTGTCTTGAAATGAGTTTTTACTACATTTGTGCAAACGTCAAAGGTAAATGTTTTTTAAGCGATTTAAGGAAAAATCGAATCAAAAGTATATCAACAAATTGTTAAGCGAGCGCTCTGGCTCAGTAAAACAAGGTGATATTCAAACAGTTGGTGTGCTTCTCAATACAGATGAATATTATGATGTAGAAGCCATTCATACTTTTTTTAAAAGTCTTGATATTCAGCAAGCTAGAACACGTATTGTAGCCTTTGTGGCCGATGAAAAAGCATCACGTGAATTGTGGGGAGCCTACTACAGCCCAAAACATATTGGGTGGAACGGGAAAATAAACCATCCAGAACTGCAGCTGTTTGTAGATACCAATTATGATATGCTGTTATGTTTTTATAGGGAGCCACATTTGGAGTTAGATGTTATTGCAGCCCAATCTAAGGCCGAATTTAAAGTGGGAATTTCACCTAGGGATTTACGGTTTTTTGATTTAACCATTGATGTTGAAACCAATCAATTCAAGCTTTTTACGAGCGAGTTGACTAAATATTTAAACGTACTAAACAAATTATAATGACTAAGTTCAACGGCACCGGTATTGCTATTATTACACCATTTAAAGACGATCAAACAGTTGACCATGAGGCGTTAGCCAATTTGGTGGATTTCAATATTAAAAACGGTACCAATTATATTGTGATCAGTGGGACCACAGGCGAAAGCGTAACCATTACAAAGCAAGAAAAAATAGAAATCACTAAAACAATTGTAAAGGCTACAGATAAGCGTGTCCCTTTGGTATTGGGAATTGGAGGTAATAATACAGCTGCAGTCATCGAGGAGATCAATAGTACCGATTTGTCTGAGATCGATGCTATTCTATCAGTCTCACCTTATTATAGTAAACCCACACAAGAAGGTATTTATCAACATTTCAAGGCAATTTCTGCAGTTTGTCCTGTAGATATTATCTTATACAATGTACCAGGGAGAACGGCTTCAAACATGACGCCAGAAACCACTATAAGATTAGCAAACGATTTTAAAAACATCATTGCCGTAAAAGAAGCAGGAAATAATGTTGCTCAATATTTAAAATTACTTAGAGATAAACCTCAAGATTTTCTAATTATATCAGGAGATGATGATCTGGTTTTGGGGATTGTTTTAGCCGGAGGCGCTGGTGTGATCTCTGTTATCGGTCAGGCTTTACCAAAGCAGTTCTCAAAAATGATTCGATTGGGTCTTGAAGGAAAAGCGAAAGAAGCTTACAACATCCATTTTGATCTTATGGATATGACCTCCTTAATTTTTTCTGAAAACAATCCTGCGGGGATCAAGGCAGTTTTAACGGCATTAGGTTTAGCGAAACCAACTGTGAGATTGCCATTGGTTGAGGCTAGCGCTGAACTTCAGGAAAAAATCAAAACAGCACTTCAAAAATTAGATTCTTAATTTTAGCGTTAAATATAACTTAAATAGGATTTTAGGCTAATCACAACCCTTATTTTCGTCCCTAACTTTTGTTTTTTTAATACGTTATTAATACGTACTTTTGCAACCTGTTTTTTAATATGAAGAATTTTTTTTATGTAATGACGGCTGTTTTGGTATTGTCCTCTTGTAGTGAATACCAAAAAGCATTGAAGTCTGAGGATGTAGCCACCAAGTTTAAGTTCGGTACAGAACTTTATGATGCTGGTAAGTATAATAAAGCCAACCGATTGTTTGAGCAGATTGTGCCTAAATTCCGGGGTAAGCCACAGGCCGAAAAGTTGATGTTTATGCATGCCAATGCATTTTATCAAATGAAAGATTATTATATTTCTGGATATCAATTTGAGAATTTTGAGCGCTCATATCCACAGAGTGAAAAGGTAGAAGAAGCATCGTTTTTATCTGCAAAGAGTTATTATCAGCTCTCTCCAGTATATTCTAAAGAACAAAAAGAAACCATTGAGGCTCTTGAGAAGTTACAATTGTTTGTCAATAAATATCCAAACTCTCAGTATTTGGCAGAAGCTAATATCCTTATTAAGGAGTTGGATTATAAATTAGAGAAAAAGGCATTTGAAATTGCAAAACAGTATAACAAGATTGCCTATTTTGAATCCTCAGATTATGAAGCGGCTATTAAGGCGTTTGATAATTTTTTAATAGAATACCCTGGAACTAGTTTTAGGGAAGATGCTATGTTTTACCGATTAGATTCGGCTTACAGATTGGGCATCAATAGTGTAGATCGAAGAAAAGAGGAGCGATTAAATATTGCAAAGGGATACTATGATTCCTTTAAGAAATTTTATCCAAGCTCTCAATTTATGCCTGAGGCAGATAGAATGAATGCTGAAATGACCAGCGCGTTACAACAATTTGATACAAAAAGCTAATATACGATACCAATGACAGATTTAAAAAAAACCACGGCTCCAGTTAGTTCTGTAACTTATGACAGAAACATTATCGACGCCCCAACCGATAATATCTATGAAGCTATTTCTGTGATTTCAAAACGCGCAGAACAAATCAACACAGATATTAGACGTGAGTTAGTTGACAAGCTTGAAGAATTTGCAACTTATAACGATAGTCTTGAGGAGATTTTTGAAAACAAAGAGCAAATTGAGGTATCTAAATTTTACGAAAAATTACCAAAACCTCACGCATTGGCTGTACAAGAGTGGTTAGATGATAAAATCTACTACAGAAATACAGACGACGATATCCAGGAATAAGATACCTATGTCTATATTAAGCGGGAAAAACATACTCTTGGGCATTACTGCCGGTATCGCCGCTTATAAAACTGCGAGCCTTACACGGCTTTTTATAAAAGCAGGTGCCACCGTGAAAATCGTGATGACACCTGCTTCTAAAGATTTTATTACCCCCTTAACACTTTCTACTTTATCTAAAAACCCCGTGTTTTCCTCTTTTGTGAATGAAGAGGATGACAATGCGGTTTGGAATAATCATGTTGAGCTTGGACTGTGGGCAGATCTATTTATTATTGCCCCTGCCACGGCTAATACCTTGTCTAAAATGGCTAATGGTGCTTGTGATAACCTTTTGTTAGCTACGTATCTATCTGCTAAATGTCCTGTTTACTTTGCGCCTGCGATGGACTTGGATATGTACAAACACCAGTCTACATTAACATCCTTAAAATCACTTCAAGGCTTCGGAAATATTATGATTCCAGCAACTAGCGGAGAATTGGCAAGTGGTCTTGTTGGCGAAGGTCGAATGGCAGAGCCTGAAGACATCGTTCAATTTATAGAAGATGATATTTTAGGAAAATTACCGTTACGTGGTAAAAAGATACTCATTACCGCAGGACCAACTTATGAGTCTATTGACCCAGTTCGGTTTATTGGAAATCACTCAAGTGGGAAAATGGGATTTGAGATCGCAAAATCGGCGGCTAAGATGGGAGCTGAGGTGATATTAGTATCTGGACCTTCGCACGAAAATGTAGATAGTCATTTGATTCAGCTTAAGAAAGTCACCAGCGCAAAAGAGATGTATGATGAAGTTCATTTACATTTTGAAACGGCAGATGTCGCTATTTTATCAGCAGCCGTAGCAGACTATCGTCCAAAAAATGTAGCCACTCAAAAAATAAAAAAGAAGGATACAACGTTAACTTTAGAGCTAGAAAAAACTCAGGATATTCTAAAATCTCTTGGAGAGATCAAGACCAAACAGTTTTTGGTGGGTTTTGCCCTTGAAACCAATAATGAGATGGCCAATGCCATTTCAAAATTGAAGTCTAAAAACCTGAACATGATTGTGCTAAATTCTTTAAACGATAAAGGTGCAGGTTTTGGTAGTTCAACAAATAAAGTTACTTTTATAACAGGTGATCATGAGGCCAAGGAGTTTCCTTTAAAATCGAAATCAGAGGTGGCTAATGATCTCATCCAATTTATTATAAAGACAATAGATGCGTAACATAATTTTATCATTAATAGGAGTGTTGAGTATGGCGTCTTCGGCCCAAGAGCTCAATTGTGAGGTAGTGGTAAATGCTCAAAATACGGGTAATGAAAATGTTCAAGTATTTAAAACCTTGGAGCGCCAATTAACCGAATTTGTAAACAATACCGAGTGGACAGACGGTAATTATAAAACCCAAGAACGCATTACGTGCAGCATGGTGATTACCATAAATGACTACAATTCAGATTCATTTCAAGGCACCATTCAAGTACAATCCTCAAGGCCTGTGTATGGTTCAAGTTATTCTACACCAGTTTATAATTTTAATGATAAGAACTTCAATTTTCAATACTTAGAATTTCAGAATTTAATCTTTAATCCTAATCAATTCGAATCTAATCTCGTGTCTGTGCTTACTTTTCATATCTACATGTTGTTAGGCTTAGATGCAGATACGTTTGCGCTTAAAGGCGGTGATGAGCATTTTAAACAAGCGCAAACCATTTTAAATTATTCACAACAATTAAATACCAAAGGCTGGAAGCTAGAAGACGGACAGCAAACACGGTTTACCTTAATAGACAATCTGCTTTCTCCTACATTTAAAGAATTTAGAAATGTAATGTACGATTATCATAGAAACGGTTTGGATGTTATGAGTGAAGATCCTAAAACGGGGAAAGAGCAAATAGCATCTGGTATCCAAAACTTGAAAACGATGAACAGTCGTAGGCCTAATTCATTTTTACTGCGTGTGTTTTTTGATGCTAAAGCAGATGAAATTCAACAGATTTTTAGCGGCGGACCTACAGTAAATGTCGCCGAATTGAAAGAAGTACTTACTAAGATTGCGCCAACACGTTCATCCCAATGGCGTAGTATTAGCTTTTAGCCAGAATTACCTATTCAAATGAAACATTCATTTGATATCAAAGATCTCATAACCAACAACTATAGAACTCCAACATAGCCTGTGCTCACACAACTTTCCATAAAAAATTACGCGTTAATAGATGATCTATCTGTTAAATTTAATAATGGTTTATCCATTATTACAGGAGAAACGGGAGCGGGAAAATCGATACTATTAGGAGGTTTGTCACTTATTTTAGGAAAACGTGCAGATTTGAGCAGTGTCAAAGACGACTCAAAAAAATGTGTGATTGAAGCCACGTTTGACATTACAAAATACAATCTCAAATCCTTATTTAAATCTGAAGATTTAGATTATGAGCCTTTGACCATTATTAGGCGTGAGATATTGCCATCGGGAAAATCGAGAGCTTTTATCAATGATACGCCTGTAAATTTAGATAGTCTCCAAGTTTTGGGTGTGCGTTTGCTAGACATTCATTCACAACATCAAACGTTGCAGTTGACCAATGATGATTTTCAGTTTCAAGTTATCGATGCTTTGGCTGATAATGCCAAGCTTTTAGAAACTTATTCGGGTCAACTAAAGCAATTTAAGCAACTTAAAAAAGCGCTTAAGGCCTTGCAAGAACAAAAAGCCGAGGCAATTAAAGAGCTGGATTATAATAGCTTTTTGTTAAAAGAATTAGATGATGCTAAACTGATTAAAGGGGAGCTTGAGGTTTTAGAAGCTGAGTACGAAACGCTCAATAACGTAGAGGAAATCAAAGAAAAATTGAATGCATCTCATGAGCTTATGAGTAATGATGATATTGGTGTAACGGCTTCTTTGACCGAAATTAAAAGTCAGCTTTCCAAACTCTCTAATTATTCGTCAAGTTATAAATCCATTTATGAGCGGGTGGCGAGTAGTTTGATAGAACTGGATGATATTTTTTCTGAAATAGAACAGCTACAAGACCAGTTAGAAGCAGACCCAGATCAATTAGACAAGGTCAACGCGAAGCTGCAAATCATTAATAACCTTTTGCAAAAGCACAGTGTTTCAGATATTGATGAATTAATTGCCATACGGGAAGATCTAAGATCAAAAATAGAGGTGACAGAACATCTGGATGACGATATTTTAGAAACCCAAAAGCAATTAGAGACTTGCGAGTTGGAATTACAAAAGTTATCAGATGCTATACACGATAAGCGATCAACCATTCTACCTAAATTAACGCAGCAATTAGAAACCATTTTAGAAACTCTGGGGATGCCAAACGCTAAGTTTGATATCAAGCTCAACCCTTCCGAAGTATTCTTGGATAACGGAAAAGATGATCTTCAATTTCTTTTTTCAGCAAATAAAGGAGGTCAGTTTAACGAGTTGAAAAAGGCCGCTTCAGGAGGGGAGCTGTCTCGTATTATGCTTGCTATTAAATCGGTTCTTACAAAATACACACAATTACCAACCATTATGTTTGATGAGATTGATACCGGAGTTTCTGGTGAAATTTCTAATAAAATGGGAGTAATCATGCAACAAATGAGTAAGAAGATGCAGGTGTTTTCAATAACACACTTACCCCAAATTGCAGCTAAAGGCGATACACATTATAAAGTATTTAAAGAAGATATTGATAATGTCACATTCAGCCAGATTAAACAATTAACTCAAGAAGAACGTATTGTTGAAATTGCACAAATGCTAGGAGGGTCAGACCTATCTTCATCTGCTTTGGCTCATGCTAAAGAACTACTCAATTAATAGTTAGCATTTCAGTTTTAAGTATAAAGTTTTTTTAACTTTGACTTTAAAATATTAACCATTGTAAATAAAACGATTTCTATTTTTGAAAGGTTTTAAAAACTGCTAATTACTCAAACTATGTCATACAATTTACTAAAAGGAAAAAAGGGAATTATTTTTGGGGCACTAGATGAAAATTCTATTGCTTGGAAAACAGCAGAGCGCGTACACGAAGAAGGTGGAACTTTTGTGTTGACCAATGCACCCGTTGCCATGAGAATGGGACAGATTAATGAATTGGCGGAAAAAACTGGCTCTCAAATTATTCCTGCAGATGCAACCTCAGAAGAAGATTTGCAAAATTTAGTAGCACAAGCCATGGAGATTTTGGGTGGTAAAATAGATTTTGTACTCCATTCTATCGGGATGTCTATAAACGTGAGAAAAGGCAAACACTACACCGATCAAAATTATGCTTGGACGCAAAAAGGAACAGATGTTTCTGCAATGTCTTTTCATAAGGTCATGCAAACACTTTATAAGGCAGATGCTATGAATGAGTGGGGCAGCATTGTAGCCTTAACTTATATGGCAGCGCAACGTGTGTTTCCAGATTACAATGATATGGCAGATAATAAGGCCTATTTAGAAAGTATTGCACGTAGTTTTGGTTATTTCTTCGGAAAAGATAAAAAAGTACGAGTCAATACCATCTCACAATCACCAACGCCTACTACAGCAGGAAGCGGTGTAAAAGGATTTGACGGCTTTATTGCTTATGCTGAGAAAATGTCACCTTTAGGAAACGCCACGGCTTTAGATTGTGCTAATTATACAGTGACCTTGTTTAGTGACCTTACTAAGAGAGTGACACTTCAAAACCTTTATAATGATGGCGGTTTTAGTAATATGGGGGTAAGTGATGCTGTAATGGAGACCTTTGTAGAGAATAAATAAAAATTACTCTAAATACATACTAGAAAAACCGATGGCTCAACCATCGGTTTTTCTGTTTTAAAAAAGAAGGTATTAGATGGCATGTAAAAACATGACATCTTCAATCTTATCTTATTCGGTTAATAACGATGCCTCTGTATTTTAAGAAAGTGACTATTTATTTGTTTACTTTTAGATTAAATTATCGTTAAATAATCTGATTATTTTGAAAAACTACTTTTCTTGTTTCTTCGTACTTCTTTTATTTGGTGTTTCAAACGCTCAAATTAGTTTCGTAAATGAAGCTCCAGTATTGGGGCTTGATATTTCTTCAGGAACCACCTTCTTAGGCAACGGAATCACATTTCATGACTATGACGGAGACGGTTGGGATGACATTACTTTAACATCAGGCAGTAATCAAGATGTGCATTATTTTAAGAATAACAATGGTGCTTTTGTAGAAGACGATTTTACGGTTCCTACGTTTCTCTATCAAACCCGACAGGTTAATTGGGTAGATATTGATAACGATGGTGATAAAGATCTTTTTGTGACGAGTGATACTAATGGAAATCGCTTACTGGTAAATAACGGGGATATGGTGATGCAAGATATAACTAATAGTTCGGGAATATCCCCCACTAATTTTGAGACTTATGGTGCATCTTGGGGAGATTATGATAATGATGGTTTTTTAGATGTGTTTTTAAGTAACCGTTCGATTACGTATCCTAATAAGCTCTATAGAAATAATGGAGATCAAACCTTTACCGAAGTAAGTGTTTCTGCGGGAATTGATCAGACTCTAATGTATTCATTTTGTTCTGCATTTTTAGATATCAATAATGATGGATTTCAAGATTTATATGTTTCTAATGATAAGTATGAGTTTCCGAATAAACTCTACAAAAACAATGGAGATGGCACGTTTACTGATATTAGTGAGTCGTCAGGAGCAGGAGTTATTATTGACGCCATGACGGTTACAGTAGGAGATTTTAATAATGACGGCTGGTTTGATATTTACCTCACCAACACCCAAAACGGTAACGTGTTTCTGAAAAATAATGGAGACGAAACCTTTACCGATATTGCCTCATCGTCAAATACTTTAATGAACAGTATAAGTTGGGGCGCTGCTTTTTTTGATGCGGATAATGACACAAATCTTGATTTATATGTTTGCAGCCAATACAATACGGCAACTGGTCCTTATTTACCTGCTGCATTTTACGTAAATGATGGTGATGAAAGCTTTACTTTGAATAACAGTTGTTTTTCAGGGGATCTGGGGTTTAGCCACTCTAACGCTATTGGAGATGTTGACAATGATGGTTTTCCTGATATGGCGGTGAGTAACAATATGAATCAAAATATGTATTTGTGGCACAATAATACCACTACAGCTAATAATTGGCTTAAGATAAAACTACAGGGTGCAGAGAGCAACAGAGATGCTGTAGGAGCAAGATTGGAAATGACGATTAATGGCGAACACCAGTTTCGTTATACGCACTGTGGGGAAGGATACTTGAGTCAAAATTCAAGTTCTATATATTTTGGTTTGGGCGCTACAGAGATTATAGATGAGTTAACTATTACTTGGCCCAATGGTTTAATAGAGAGCTATACAGATATTGAGGGCAATGAGACCGTAGAGTTTATAGAGGGTGCTACTTTAAATCTAGATCCAGTTGATGCGGAGGATATTTTGATTTATCCTAATCCTGTAAAGGAAATTCTTTACGTAAGAGCCAATATCGCTGTTAGTCAATGTGTTGTTTATGATGTCTCAGGAAGAATTGTGAGCGTGCCCTTTGATTCTTTGTTAAAACAGGCAGATGTCTCCAATTTAACTTCTGGAATGTACCTAATCAAAATCAGCAGTGATGATTTTACAAAGAGCTATTCATTTATCAAGAAATAGCCCAAATTTTTTTCAAAAAACAGTTCTTTTAACGAATAAAAAACCGTTTTATCGATTAGATTAATTGGCAGGCTGATAGGTGGTTTAAACTTTATATCTTAACCTTCTATTAACTAAAAATTAACAAACAATGAGAAAAATTACCATTCTGCTAACGGCAGTTTTATCAGTCATGTTTTCGTATGCTCAGGTCGGGATTTTCGAGAATTTCAATTCGGGAACTCCCTCAGGTTGGACTGACAATTACTCCAATACCGGTTCACAATCATGTGAGGGCAATTCTGAAAGAGTTAATTTGTATGGAGGGAATTTTGGAGTTCTTTCGGCAAATTTGACCTCACCAAATTTAGTAGGTGCTTCCAATGCTACAGATCTTACAGTAAGTTTCGAATACAAAGTGGTCAACTGGTCTGCGGCTACCGTTGCAACTCCGGCGGGTTGGGGAACTGCAGAATTACAATATTCCAACGATGATGGAGCAACTTGGACAACTGCGTTTACAATAGATGATAGCAATCACATTGTAGACAACGAATGTGCTGTTGCTAGTACCACAATTGCAGGTACAGATTTGCCAATGGATAGTGATGTGAAATTAAGAATACTTAACACTTGGGCTGGCGGTGACTATTTTTTTTATGTGGATAATTTTATTGCTTCACAGGTAGCAGAAAATCCACCAAACTGTGACGCGGTTCTAGCTGAAGAGACAGATGTGGAGATTGATGGCAACATATCTTGGAGTGCAGCTACAGGAGTACCAACATTTTATGAGTTAACAGTTGGAACGACTAGTGGAGGATCTGAAGTTTTGGCTACAACGAACGTTGGTAATGTCACCTCTTATGACCTTGGCACATTAGCGTTTGAAACAATTTATTATGTTACTATCACGCCATACAATGACAACGGTAGTGCAACTGGATGTACAGAGCAAACGTTTACAACTATTGATACTCCCATTACTGGGTCAGTTTGCAGTGATCCTATTGTTGTAAGTGAGTTACCATATACCACTTCAGACAATACGAATCTTTATGGAGATGATTATGAAAATAATTCAAGTTCATGCAGTGCATTCTATATGAGCGGAGATGATGTTGTATATGCATTTACACCAGCTAGTGATGGTAATTTTGTATTTACGTTATCAAATATTGGTTCCACATACTCTGGATTACATGTTTTAGATGGATGTGTAGATGCAGAGCCGACTTGCGTTGGTTTTGTAGGAAATAGCGGTACAGAAGATAGAGTTGTTGAAGCTGCCTTAACATCAGGGATAACATATTATATCGTGATTTCTACTTGGGCTACTCCACAAAGTACAGCATATACTTTAGATATAGAAGAGGGTTGTAATGCAGCAGCAGGTACCTTAACTGCAGATGAAGCGTCAGTAGTTTTATCTGGAACTACTGTAACTATTAGTGCGACCGAAGATGCAGCGCCAACGGTGCCTGCTGATTACGACGTAACGTATGTGTTAACTTCAGGAGCAGATTTAGTAATCGAGCAAGTGTCTGCAACACCAAGTTTTGATGTAACTGAATTAGGTGATTACACAATCCATACACTCGTAGCTCTTACAGATTCAGCTTTTGAAACAGATCCTAACTTTTTAGATTTAAGCGTGGTTACTTTTGGTACGACGACAGCAGCAGAAGTTTTGGATATTGTGAGTGAGAATGATATTTGTGCAGCATTAGACGCAGTGGGTGCGCCAGTTAATGTCAATGATGGTTCAGTGCTCGATTTTTATAATGTGCAATATGTGCAGGAAACAGGAAGTGACCCGGAAAATGGAAGTTCAGAATCATTAACAGTAGAGGTTGGTACTTCAGTAACTGTTTATGCAAAAGCCTACGAAGATGGACTGACTAACCCCGAAGGACAAGGAGCTGGTATTGAGTGTTGGATTGCAATAAATGATGAAAATACAGACCCTGCAACATGGGATACCACATTATGGCAAGAGGCTACTTATTTAGGAGATAATGGGAATGATGATGAGTACTTTTATGAAACTGCAACAGCACCTATTGGTTCAAATTATGTAGCAGCAAGATGGCGTCTGGATAACTCAGGTTTTACTTATGGCGGATTTAATGGTGCTTGGGACGGTACAGATAACGTTAATATTGAACTCATTGTTGAGCCTTTGGCAAATGATGATTGTTCTGGAGCTATAGCTTTAACTGTTAATCCAGACTATTCTTGTAATGAGGTAACTAACGCTACTATCGCTGGAGCTACTGATTCAGGTGTTGGCAATAGCACCTGTTTTGGTACCGAAGATGATGATATTTGGTTCACTTTTGAAGCAACATCAGAGGAGCATAGACTGTCACTTACCAATTTCACAAGCGGTACCAGTGATATGTATATAACGTTTTACGAAGGTACTTGCGGTGATCTAGGAGAAAGCATAGAATGCAGTGACCCACAAACTGTGAATTTAGAAGGGTTAACACCTGGTAATACGTATTATGTTCAAGTATATACCTGGACTTCTAATCCTGGACAAACATCAACCTTTGATGTTTGCGTAGGTACTCCGCCTACTTGCTATGTTCCAGATGGTCTTGCCGCTAGTTTTGTAGCACCTGATTCAGCAGATTTGTCATGGGAAGCACCAACTGATGGAACTACTCCAATAGAATATAACTGGGAAATTGTGCCTCAAGGTAATGATCAAGGTGTTGGTGTTATAGATAGTGGCTCTACTGCAGATATATTTGCTACGGCTACAGGTTTAACCTTGGATACGCTTTATGATCTACGTGTTCAAAGTAACTGCGACGGTGGTGATCTGAGTGCATGGTCTGCCGTTTTTACATTTAATGCTGGCTATTGTGTGCCACCAAGTACAAGTAGTGCAACATATATTGATAGCTTTTCAACTTTAGGGGAGTACGAAAATATCTCAAACCTATCTTCAGGATTTGCACCTAATGGTTTTCAAAATAACACAGAGTCTTTAGCGGTAAGTGGGGCATCTAATGACGAATTAGATTTTGAAATAGTAATTGTTGGAGGTACCGTAGGAAGTGCAGTTTGGATAGATTGGAATAACGACTATACATTTGATACATCTGAGGTAGCCTTTACCACAACAAGTTATGGTAGCGGACCATTTACAGGAACTATTACAATTCCTGATGGTACTCCAAATGGAGATTATAGAATGCGTGTAATGATAGATTACAATGATTCCAACCCTGGAGATGATGCTCCTTGTTCATATGGGAATGGAAGAGGTGAGACCGAAGATTATATAGTGACGGTAGACTCGACATTATCTACAAGCATAATTGAAAATCAATCTAATTTCACATATTTCCCTAACCCAATCAACAATCAATTGCACCTTAAAGCGCAATCACAAATTGATCATGTTGTAATTTATAACATGTTGGGTCAAGAAGTATTAAATGTATCGCCAAGAGCTTTAGAAGCAGACTTAGAAACTGGATCTTTTGAGCAAGGTGCTTATTTTGCTAAAGTGACTATTGGAAATACGTCTAGAACAATAAAATTGATTAAAGAGTAACTAATAGCTAACTAACCTTAATTAATTTGAAAAGTCCCGCGAGAGCGGGACTTTTTTTGTTTGCCTCTTATAGGATTGATATTTTAGTTTTTGCAATTAGGATATTCATTCTCTAAAAACTTAAATTCGCTGCGCTGTTCTCCAGTTATTTTAAGAACACAATACTTACCTTTACCTCATGGAAAGATTATCTTTTTCTTTTGTAATCCCAGTTTATAATAGACCCGATGAGGTGGATGAGCTCTTAGAAAGTTTCAAAAACTTAGATGGGAATCACGCATTTGAAATTGTGATTGTAGAAGATGGTTCTACCTTAGACTGTAAAGCCGTTGTAGAGCGCTATCAACAGCAGTTAAACCTATCCTACTATTCTAAAGCGAACTCTGGTCCTGGAGACTCCAGAAACTTTGGTATGCTTAAATCAAAAGGTAATTATTTTATCATTTTAGATTCAGACTGTATCTTGCCAAAGACCTATTTAACTTTTGTAAAAAAGTATTTAGAATCCAATTTTGTAGATTGTTTTGGAGGTCCAGATGCAGCACATCCATCATTTACAAATCTTCAAAAAGCCATCAGTTTCGCAATGACTTCAATAATCACCACTGGAGGTATTAGAGGTGGAAATGCTGAAATTAAAGATTTTCAGCCTAGAAGTTTCAATATGGGCATTTCTAAAAAAGCATTTTTAGCTTCAGGGGGATTTGGTACCATACATCCAGGAGAAGATCCAGATCTTTCAATAAGACTTAATAACATGGGATTTAGAACTGTAATTTTTCCGAAGGCATTCGTCTATCACAAACGTCGTATTTCATGGAAAAGTTTCTATAAGCAAGTCTCTAAATTTGGTTTAGTAAGACCCATACTTAATAAATGGCATCCAGAAACCGAGAAAATCACCTATTGGCTTCCAACTTGTTTTAGTGTCGGTTTATTAATGTCTTTAGTTTTACTGATATTGGGATTCTTGTTGCCAATATTAATGTATTTAGTTTATGTGCTCTTGGTTTTTGTCTTATCACTGATAAATTCCAAAAACATAAGCGTGGCATTTCAATCGGTATTGGCTATATTTATTCAGTTTTTTGGTTATGGTATTGGTTTTGCAAAATCTCATATTGCCATACATATTTTAAAACAAGACCCAAAATCAAGATTTCCGAACTTATTCTTTGACAATGATCAAATACATTAAACAAAAACTTGCCAAGTCTGTTAAGAGTAAAAAAATAAATGTTTTCGGACTGTTTTTGTTACTATCATTTTCCATATTGGTCTTTACGAAATTGTCACAGGTTTATACTGAGACGGTAACGTTGCAATTAGACTATACAAATGTTCCAGAAAGTAGAGTCATTACATTTGATACGGTCCCAGAAGTGAAATTAACCATATCAGATTATGGCTTTAAGCTGTTTTATTATAGTCTTATTAGCCATAGTATTGGGGTAGACCTAGAGCAAAATGCTACTATTGAAAATGATACTTACATTTGGTTGGCAGATGATAACCGAGAACAAATAAAAGATCAATTAGGTGGGTCTACCGAAATCATCTCAATTGCTCCAAATCTTGTTGAATTTCCGTTTGATACATTAAGCGTGAAGAAAATTCCCGTAAAGATAAAATCTGAAATATCTTTTGCCTCTGGCTATGACGCTATAGATTCTATAAGGGTCATCCCGGATTCAATTGAAATTATTGGGCCACAAGCCAAGATTTCAGAACTTGAGGAGATTTATACAAAAACTGTTGTTTTAAATGAGGTTAAAAATCCTGTGGACCAATCTATAAATCTAGAGTTACCCGAAAATGCGAGTCAGCTTAAATTTTCTTCGGAAAGCGTTAAGGTCAGCATACCTGTCGCTAAATTTACAGAAGGCACACTTGATGTTCCTGTATTGTTGAATAATTTACCTGCTAACAAACAGATTAATTATTTTCCAAAGACTATAAAGGTCTCCTACTATGTGAGTCTCACAGATTATAAATCCATCAAACCGAATGATTTTAAAATAGAATGTGATTATAATGAGGTCGAACAACAAAACCAATCCTTTTTCACGCCAAAATTAACCATTAACAATCCCCAAGTAAAAACTGCTAAAATGAAACAGGATAAGGTTGAATTTGTAATTACACAATGATGATCGTTGGCCTAACTGGAGGTATAGGTAGTGGCAAAACCACTGTTGCAAATTATTTCAAAAAACTTGGGGTCCCAATCTATGTGGCTGATGTTGAAGCTAAATTGATCATGGGGCGCTCAAAAGTAGTGCGACGGGAACTTGTTGCTCTTTTTGGTGAGAAGGTTTATCACGAGAATATATTAGACCGAAAGTTAATCGCAGAGGCCATTTTTAATAATCGGGATTTACTTGCAAAAATGAATGCCATCGTTCATCCTAAGGTAGCAGCGCATTTTAAAAAATGGTGTAAAAAACAGGACGCTCCATACGCTATAAAGGAAGCCGCCATCATTTTTGAACACGATATGCAGCACCAATATGATCAAATCATTACTGTAGTTGCAGAGAAAGAAGCGCGCATAGAGCGGGTTCTATCTAGAGATGACCGCTCAAGGGCGTCTATAGAAAAGATCATGGAAAATCAATGGTCTGATAAAGACAAGGCAGATAAATCGGATTTTATTATAGAAAATCACGATTTAGATTCTACAGAAAAACAAGTTGAGAACATTCATGCTAAACTTTTAAGGAATGCTCATAAATACATCTGAAATGATGTGTTAATGTAAGGTTAAAGGCAGTTTTTGTAAATGTTAAAATGTTAAATTTGGTCGATGGGCAAAAAGCTTTTCGTTTTATTGGTGGTGTTGATGAGTTTATCCCTCATAGGGATTATTTTTGTTCAGGCGCTCTTTATTAATAATTCTCTTGAAAATGAAGAAAAGCAGTTTACACTAAACGCAAAGCGCTCTCTTAGTTTTGTTTCTAAAGCCATAGAGGATAATGAGTTTAGATTATACTCTAGTAAGATTCAGGATTTAATAAATAATGGCGTAAACCCAGATTCTTCAGCAATGCGGCAAATTATCATTCTAGAACAGGATGATGCTTCCCGAGAAACAAGAGTTTATGGTAATGCCATTTCAGAAGAAAGTTATAAAGTACCATCATTGTTCTTTGAAATTGGATTGGATAGTATCAATTTAAGCCGTTTTAAAAGCAATAGATCAACCTCTATTTTTAAAACAGATGATGTTGACGGTAATGCGAGTTTGAGTCTTCAAAAGTCTATCAAGAGCATCAATGATATGACGTATCTTGACAAGGCACAATTTGAAACCATAACTAGGGATCAATTTCAAAACTTACCGGTGTATAAAAGAGTATCTACCGAAGAAGTAGATAGCTTAATCAATACTCAGCTTAAAAATAACGGTATTAGTACAGATTATGAGTTTGCTATATATGATAATGACTTATCAACTAAGGTACATTCTGAAAATTTTGAATTGAACACGCAGTCTACTATTGGCGTGCCTGTTTTTTTAGATAATAATAATCAGAGTGATTTTAGCCTTTATGTTGATTTTCCAGAAAGAAGGCGTTATTTATTGTCTTCCATTTATGGAATGATTGCCTTATCTATCATCTTTACTTCGGTAATTATACTAGCATACTCTAGTGCCATTTATCAATTGATTAAGCAGCGTCAGATCTCACAGATCAAGTCAGATTTTATTAATAATATGACGCATGAGTTCAAGACGCCTATTGCAACAATAAACTTGGCCTTAGATTCTATTCGAAACCCAAAAATCATTGGAGATCAAGAAAAGGTAATGCGTTACTTAAAAATGATCAAAGATGAAAATAAGCGCATGCATGCACAAGTTGAGAATGTTCTAAGAATTTCAAAACTTGAGAAAAATGAGTTGAATATTAGTAAGGAACGTTTTCTATTACACGATCTTATTGAAGATGCCATTACGCACGTAGAGCTTATTGTTGAAGACAGACAAGGCTATGTTAAAACACATTTAAACGCAGAAGAATCGTCGGTTCTTGCTAATGAAACACATTTTACAAACGTTATTGTAAATGTGTTGGATAATGCGATTAAGTATAGTGACGAACCTCCCAAAATTGATGTCTATACAGAGAATGTTGGAAACAGCATTTTGCTGAAAATTTCAGATCAAGGTAATGGGATGTCAAAACAAGTACAAAAGCGTGTGTTTGAGAAGTTTTATAGAGAACACACTGGTAATGTACACAATGTAAAAGGACACGGCTTAGGTTTAGCCTATGTCAAACGAATTATAGATGACCATCAAGGTCATATTTCAGTAGAAAGCGAAAAAGGAAAAGGTAGTACGTTTATAATTAAGCTACCATTAATATCTTAAATTATGGAAGAACAAAATAAAAAAATACTCTTAGTTGAGGACGATCCAAATTTCGGTACGGTATTAAAGGATTACCTGCAGATGAATGATTATGATGTAGTTCATGCCAAGAACGGAATGGAAGGTTTTGAGAAATTCAAAAAAGATGATTATGATCTATGTATTTTAGATGTCATGATGCCTTACAAGGATGGCTTTACCTTAGCTAAAGAGATTAGAGAGAAGAATGAAGATGTGCCCATTATTTTTTTAACGGCAAAAGCCATGAAAGAAGATGTCTTAAAGGGGTATAAGGTAGGTGCAGATGATTATTTGAACAAACCTTTTGATAGTGAAGTCTTGTTGATGAAAATCAAGGCAATCATGCAAAGAAAAGCAACCGATAGTGTTGCAGATAGCAAGCAGTTTGAATTTAAGATTGGAAGATTTGATCTTAATTCTAAACTTCGTTTCTTGAAATTTGATGGTAAAGATCCTATTAAATTATCTCCAAAGGAAAACGAGCTACTCCGCATGTTGGCACTTCATGAAAATGATTTAATGCCAAGAGAACTGGCTTTAACTAAGATTTGGAGAGATGATAATTACTTTACGTCTAGAAGTATGGACGTATATATTGCTAAGCTGCGTAAATATTTAAAACTAGATGAAGAGGTTGAAATTTTAAATATTCATGGAGAAGGCTTTAGATTAGTGGTTAACAGTAAAGATTCTGAATAAATATTACTTTATAATACTAAAAAAATCCAATCTTAATCGATTGGATTTTTTTATATCATGACTTTTTATGCCATAAAAAAAGCCCATCGTAAGATGGGCTTTTAACTTTAAAAAAATATCGAAATTATATAACTCTTACGTTAATTGCGTTCAATCCTTTTTTTCCTTCTGTTAATTCGAATTCTACTTCATCTCCTTCACGAACTTCGTCGATTAAACCAGAAATGTGTACAAAATGTTCTTTGTTGTTTCCTTCTTCTGTGATAAATCCGAAACCTTTAGTATCGTTGAAGAATTTTACTGTACCTTTACTCATAATATTAATTAAATTATTTAAGCCACAAATGTAAGGTTAAATAATTGAAAGCAAGAGTTTTTATATATTATTTCAAGAATATTTTAAATTTTATGCTTTTATCGCTAATTCAATGGCCTCAATAACTTGATTTATATCCGTTTCTGTGTCAAACCAAAGCGTGTCTTTATTTCGTTTAAACCAGGTTAACTGTCGTTTTGCAAAGCGTCTAGTATTCTTTTTTATTTCAGAAATCGCAAATTCCAAATCCCACTCACCTTCTAGTACATTAAATAGCTCCTTATAGGCAACCGTATTTAGAGCATTCAATTGTTTCTTTGGCAGCAGCGCTTCAACTTCATCTACCAGTCCATCTTTTATCATGACGTCAACTCGATTATTGATTCTGTCATAAATAAGTTCTCGATCTGCTGTAACCCCTATGGTAATGGTCTCAAAGGTTCTCTGCTTTGTTTCAGAAGTCAAAAAAGAAGAATAAGGCTTACCACTAGAAATAGAAACTTCCAAAGCCCTGATCACACGATGTGGATTATCTATGGCGATAGTTTCATAAGCTTTAGTGTCTAATTGCTTAAGCTGAAATTGTAATGCTTCAAGTCCTTCAGATTGAAGTTTTTCATTCAAATCGGGTCTTATTTTTGGATTGACTTCTGGAAACTCATCTAAACCTTTTGTCACGGCATCAACATATAACCCAGATCCCCCGACCATAATGACCACTGGACGTGTTTTAAAAAGTTGATCGAGTTGAGCTATCGCATCGCGCTCAAAGGCTCCAACACTATAGTTGTCTTCAATAGATTTGTGGTGGATAAAATGATGTGGTGCAGATGCTAGCTCTGTTTTGGTTGGAGCGGCGGTTCCTATAGACATCTCTCTATAGAACTGTCTTGAGTCTGCAGAAATGATTTCTGTATTAAAATAGTTGGCCAGTTTGATGCTTAAAGCCGTTTTTCCTATGGCAGTTGGGCCAACAATAGCAATGAGATATTTAGACATCATGGTGCAATCTATAGCCACAATTATAGCAAAACTCAGCATTATCTTTATGCTTGTCTGCGTGACAATTATGGCAGGATTGAGAATTTAAGTGTGTATTTGGATATGGTTTTTTAGGAGCTTTTGGTGCTCCTTTATTGACTTGTGAAGTATATTCCGCAGAAACAATTCCAGTTGGTACGGCAATAATACCGTAACCCATGATCATAATAAATGTAGCGATCAATTGGCCTAAAGGTGTTACCGGGGCAATATCTCCAAATCCTACTGTCGTTAAAGTCACAATACACCAATAGACACTTATGGGGATACTGGTAAATCCGCTTTCGGCACCTTCAATAAGATACATTAATGTTCCAAATATCACCGATAGGATCAACACGGCAAACAGAAATACCGAAATTTTAGCGCGACTCGCCTTCAAGGCAGAAGATAACATGTCTGAAGCACCCAAGTAACGTGCTAATTTTAGAACCCTAAATACTCGTAGCAATCTTAAGGCTCTAAAAGCAACTAGGGCATGACCACCGCCTATAAAAAAAGAAATATACATGGGTATTGTAGAAAGAAAATCAACTATACCGTAAAAACTAAAAATGTATTTAAATGGTTTTCTAACGGTGATGATCCTTGCGATGTATTCTAAACTGAATAAGATCGTAACTACCCATTCGGCAATATTGAGGACCTCACCGTATGCTCTGTCAATGCTTCTGATGCTTTCTAGCATTACAAAAGCAATGCTTAATAAAATAACAATAAGAAGAACGACGTCAAATGCTTTACCTGCACGGGTATCGGCTTCATAAATGATTTCATGAAGTCTACTTCTCCAAGTGCTTTTAGAATTTTGGTTGCTCATACAATCAAAAATACTAAAAGATTATGGTTTCTTTTCTAAAACAATCAGTGCGTTTGTCTGTACATCGACTACAGTAGACATTAGCTCTTTCAGCGCGTCGTAAAATACGGGTTCATAAATAGCGTCATTAAACGCTAGTTTAAAATAAATTTGAATGGTATTTCCACTTTGTTTGAATTGAGAAGTTAAAGTGGCTTTATTATCGGGTAGCCCTATATTAACAGGTTTTGGAAGTTCCAAAATCTTATAGCTTTCGTCTAAAGTGAGGGTAGAGGTAAAAATATAAGTATCCTCATAACCAAAGTCTACTGGATAACTACGCTCTTGAAGTTTAAATGGATTTTTGGAAAAGAATTTTAAGATGTAAGGATTTAAAAATATTTTGTTACCCACGGCACTAATCTCTGAAGAAATTTCAAAGTTGATGCTAAAGTTCTTATCATCAACATTTGTAGTAACGACTTCTAAATTATCAAAATTAATGTCGCTATTTTCTTTTTCAAAAGTTTTAAGATAGGATGATTTATAGTCATTATATGACTTTTTTGCATTTAAACCGTGGTATCCTGAACTAACGCTTCTTACTTTACCTGTTAGATTAAGTTGGTCATCAAGATTCATTCCTGATATGTATTGGATCTTACTGCTCTTTTCAGGTTTAATATCAACCCAAGTACTTTCTTTGTCAAAATCAATCAAGCGACCGTTTTGATTAAGACATCTAAATGGTATCTGACCGAATGTTAGAAATTTGTCAGTAGCATCTAAAAGATAGTTGGTCCCATCTATTTTAACCTGAATTAATAAATAATTAAAGTCTGATAGCACAGGATATATTTGTGTCGCAAACCCGTTTTGCCTAGTAGATAATAATACCGGTTTTGCTTCTATATGTTCTTCAAGTAGAAGATTATGCAAAAGTGCATTTATTTCTCCAATGCTTCCAGAATTTTCTTTTGTCAAATCTTTTATCGATATATTATACAATACTTTAAACTCTTCATTCCAATTATAATTACGCTGAACAAACTTAAATATCGCTTTCGATTTCTCAAGAGTGTTTTTAACGCTCGCTATTGAATCTGGTAACAGATTTTTAACTACAGCAGATTTTCTCAACTCTCTACCCAAATCTGTTTCTTTTTTGATTTCTTTATCGGTATCCTCCCAACTTGCTGTGATATGGTCTATTCGCCCATCAAATGCCCTAAATGTTTTTAATTCATATTCAATTCTCGCCAGATAATTATTTTTGGTAGTCATATAATCCTCTTCTATAAAAGCAGGGATATCTTTCATGGCATATTTATACTCTGCACAATTTGCACTAGAACCATTAGACGTGTTTAAACAGTGTTTTTTTAATTTTGAAGACTTGGTTGTTAATCTTTTTCCTCCAACTAATTTAATATTGTATTCCCAGTTTCCGGGAATACTTGCATTGTATTCGCTGTAAATTTTTGGAATATTACCCTGAAAATTCCAACCTTTATATTTAAACATAAAGGGCGATTCTGTTTTATAGCTATAATCTATTACTGAGCCTTCTTTTAAATTTGGAAAAGTGAATTTAACTATAGTATAATTTTCGTCATAAGCCTCTTCAAATATATCAGCTTCATTAAGCTTGGTTGAAGTAATCTCATCATTTTCAATATTATAAATAGTGGCTTTGATATCCTCAATTTTTTCCTTCTTCCCCTTTCCGTTGTCATATAAAACAACACCAATAGTGCCTTCATTAAATCCATCCCTGTTGAGTATCTTAAGCTTTCGGCGTACTATTGTGTTTAACTCAAAGTCGTTCCTGTCAACCCAACTTTTACCTACCTCATATAGTATAAGTGCATTTGCAGTTGAGTCTTTTGGATAAACTTTTTGCTCAAGATCGGATTTGGTTACAATGAAATTTTCAGAATCTTCGATGTCCTGGCAAAAAACAGAATTAGTGAAGGCTAGAAAAATTAGGAGTAGGTAGGTTCTCATGTAGTTTGAATTGGGACGATTTTTACACGTCTGTTTTTACGTAAATAACTTTGTATGATGTGCTGAGTATCTCTATTATTTTCCATGGGGGTTATAATAGACTCAAGTATTGAGGTTTTATTGATTTGATAATTAAGATCAGCAAATCCCAAACCTTTAAAAACGCCATCTTTTACATAAATAACACTACGTTCATCAATATCACGACCTTTATCTATTATGGCCATATCCTGATTACTATATGAATTTTTCTGAATTAATTCTGAAACACGATGGTTGTAAACATCTACAGGTTCTTTTTGGATACAGGCGCCATTACATTTGTTAATGCTTTGGTTAAAACAGGCCGTTTTAGAGAGTTCTAACCCCGTTAATTTGAGACAAAGCTCATGAACTTCAACCATTTTGAACAAAAATGATTTAGCGCTTTGTAAATTACCAAATGTCGTTATTGGATTCGAATTTTTACTGATTTGTTCAACCTTTAAATTGAGGTAGCCATCTTGATCTATAAAGCTATAGAGTCCGTGAGAAAACCGCTTTTGACGCAGAGCTCTATTTAATTTGGGTGATTTTCGTTTAATCTCTTCGCTCTCTTTTAGTAGGGCGACCAACTCGCTGCCTGTTGCTTCGTAAGTGACTGATTTTACCAGTAATTGTATTTTTTTCGACTTACGATCTGTCTTGGTTAAGTGTTGGTTGACGCGATGCTTAATGTTTTTACTCTTACCGATATAAATGATCTGTCCGCTTTCATCATGAATATAATAGACCCCTGTAATTGATGGAAGACTCTCAACAATTTCAATATGGTTGTCTTTCATACGTTTAGACACATCCTCTTTTACGCTATCGATAATGATGGTTTTATCTGAATCTTTAGACAAAAGCATCTTAAATAATTTTACAGTAGCAAGGGCATCCCCATTGGCTCTATGTCTATCACTTACCGGGATACCAAGAGCACGTGTCAGTTTTCCTAAACTATAAGACTCTTGATCTGGCATAAGCTGTTGAGACAATTGTACCGTACACAGGGTTTTTCTTTTAAATGGAAACCCTAAGCGTTTGAACTCTGTCCGTAATATCCGATAATCAAATTCTGCATTATGGGCTACAATAATGCAATCTTCAGTGATTTCAACAATACGTTTAGCTACCTCATAAAACTTGGGGGCTGTTCTTAGCATCTTGCTATTGATGCCTGTGAGATTCACCACGAAGGGTTGTATTTCTCGTTCTGGATTTACCAAGCTTACGAAGGTGTCAACAACCTTATGGCCGTCAAATTTATGGATGGCAATTTCTGTAATGCCTTCTTCGTTGTATTTACCGCCCGTAGTTTCTATGTCTAATATTGCGTAGATAATGATCTTGCCTTTATGTCGTTAAGACTGAGGAGTCTCTTACGATGAGTTTTGAATTTATGTTTTTTAATCGACTTTAAGATAGCTTAGTCTCTTGCTCCAAATATACTACTTCCAACTCTAATCATGGTGCTGCCAGACTCAATCGCAATTTTGTAATCACCACTCATTCCCATACTAATGGTCTTTAGGTCTGGATTTAATGTTGCTAAATGCTCAAATATGGACTGTAACCTATCAAATTCTTTTTTAATCTGGGTGTCATCATCTGTAAAGGTGGCCATTCCCATAACGCCTGCAACTTTAACATTCTTGAGTTTAGAAAAAGCATCTGAGGTTAAGATGTTTTCGGCATCTTTAGCATCCATCCCAAACTTGCTATCTTCTTCAGCTATTTTTATTTGAAGTAGGCAGGATATCGTTCGATCGTAATTTTCTGCTTGTTTGTTAATTTCTTTCAATAGCTTCAAACTGTCTACTCCATGAATGAGACTCACAAACTCTGCCATGTACTTGACTTTATTACGCTGTACATGTCCAATAGCATGCCATTGAATGTCTTTAGGCATCTCTTCATATTTCTCCGCCATTTCTTGAATTCTGTTCTCTCCAAAAATACGCTGGCCTGCATCGTAAGCTTCCATAAGGTCGCTCACGGGTTTGGTTTTAGAAACGGCTACCAAGGTAACCTGTTCAGGTAGTTGCGATTGAATATGTTTTAAGTTCTCTTTTATAGACATAACTGTTTTTTTTGAGCGGTCGTGATTTTTAAAATTCATAAATAGTCACGCCACTTCGTAATTTTGGTTCAATAAATGTGCTTTTTGGTGGCATTTTTAAACCATCATCGGCAATATGTTTCATTTCGTTGATATCTACAGGAAGCATGCCAAAGCCTACGGCATAAGCACCGGAGTCGATACTACTTTTAAGGTTTACGACATCTTTTTTGCCGTTGATGTATGCAATTCGGGTGTCATCCCTCAAATCATCAATTCCTAAAATTGGTTTTAGGATGGTTTGATATAATATTTGTGCATCCAAAGCATCTAGTGAGTTGTGAATCTTATAACCTGTTTTCCGAAGAAATAAAGAATAGAACTCACCATCTAAATACATGCTAAAATGATGTTTTTCAGAAGGCTTAAAAGGCATAATGCCTCTATTCTCAATTCGGAAAATAGTATCTAATTTAATTAAAAATTCTTCTTTCGAAAGTCCGTTAAGATCTTTGACCACACGATGAAATTCATGAATTCTCAAATCAGATTCTGGAATGAGATAAGACATAAAAAAGTTATAGTTCTCCGCTCCATCATGCGAAGTATTCTGCTCTTTTTCTTCTTTATATAATAAATAAGAGGAGGCCGAACGGTGATGCCCATCTGCAATATAGATGGTTTTCATGGCAGCAAATTCAGCCTTTATTTTTGCTATGGTGCTTTCATCGGTAACATTCCAAAGATAATGGGTGTCTCTATAGGTAGTGGTAAACTCAAACTCAGCACGTTCCTTTTGCGTTTCAGAAATGATAGCTGCAATAATAGCATTGTCTGGATAGGTCAATAATACGGGCTCTGCATTAAAACCAACGGTTTTGAGATAGTCCTTGAATACTATTTCCCTGTGTTCAATGGTGTCTTCATGGCGTCTTATATAATCGTTTTCATAATCTTCACAGCTTGCTGCCGCCACGATACCATTAAACTCCTGATGTTCTCTATCTACAATTTTGTAGATATAATAACTTGGTGTTTGATCTTGAATAAAGATATCATCCTCCCTAAACTCCAAATACCGGTTTCTCACGAGCTGATAACGTTCTTTACCAGATATTTCCTTGTCATAGCGATAACCAGGATTTACAATATGTAAAAAAGAAAACGGATTGTCACGAAGCCTAGCTTCACGTTGTTCGAGCGTATAACTTTGATAAGAACGCGCTGCCACAAGGCTTACTTTGTCTCGGGTAGGTCTTACAGCTTTAAATGGAATGATTTTAGACAACGGAGATTGATTTTGTAACTTTTTATTTTCAGATTTAAAACGTTATGAGATCTTATTTAGCGAACTGTTTCGCCACTTTTTCGGCTTTTCTACTTTCAGAATAATCATAAAAACCTTCACCAGATTTTACACCTAATTTTTGAGCTCTCACCATATTTACCAACAGAGGGCAAGGTGCATATTTCGGATTTTTAAAACCATCATGCATGACCTGAAGAATAGAATGACAAACATCTAAACCAATAAAATCGGCCAGTTGCAAAGGTCCCATAGGATGTGCCATGCCCAATTTCATTACGGTATCAATCTCTTCAACTCCTGCAACACCGTTGTAAAGTGTTTCAATAGATTCATTGATCATTGGCATTAAAATACGATTGGCCACAAAACCTGGATAATCATTAACCTCTGTAGGTGTTTTTCCTAATGTTTTTGATAATTCCATTATGGTATTGGTCACAGCATCACTAGTATTATAACCGCGAATAATCTCAACCAATTTCATGATGGGTACGGGATTCATAAAATGCATTCCGATAACTTGGCTAGGCCTAGACGTTACAGATGCAATGTGCGTTATGGAGATAGAGGAGGTGTTGCTCGCTAAAATTGTTTCTGGGCTACACGCTTCATCCAGCTGCTTAAAGATTTTTAGTTTTAGGTCAATATTTTCTGTGGCTGCCTCTACTACTAGATCTGCGTTTTTCACACCCTCTTCAATGCTGGTAAAGGTAGAAATATGATCTAATGTTGTTTTTTTATCTGCTTCGGAAATTTTCTCTTTGCTGACCATTCTGTCCAAATTATTAGAGATTGTGGCCAAGCCTTTTTTTAAGGATGCGTCACTGATATCTATCAATTGAACTTTGAATCCGCTTTGTGCAAAAGTATGGGCAATACCATTACCCATGGTTCCTGCACCTATTACTGCAATATGTTTCATGACATTATTTTTTATTTCGAGAAGACTGATGGTCTCGCGAAACGGTTTTTTAATTAAAATTTATTATGATGCTTTTTTGTGTCAAATTGTTACTAAAACTGATCGATGATCATGGTGGCCACACGCAATGCCTCAGTACCGTCATGTAATGTTACAATCGGGGTAGAGTTGGTGTTAATGGCGTGAGCAAAGGTTTCTAATTCATCAAGGATGGCATTATTGTTTGAGATCTCTGGATTGTCAAAGTAGATTTGCTTTTTGATGCCTTCCGCATTTTGTAAAATCATATCAAAATCACCAGGTTCTTTGGGAGCATCTTTCATTTTTACTACTTCACATTTCTTCTCAAGAAAATCAACTGAGATGTAGGCGTCTTTCTGAAAAAACCGTGTTTTACGCATATTTTTAAGTGAAATACGACTTGCGGTTAAGTTTGCAACGCAGCCATTTTCAAACTCTATACGAGCATTGGCAATATCTGGTGTGTCACTGATTACTGATACGCCACTTGCCGATACATTTTTGACTTTTGATTTCACCACACTAAGAATAATATCAATGTCATGAATCATTAAATCTAAAACTACAGGAACATCTGTACCTCTAGGGTTAAATTCAGCCAAACGGTGGGTTTCTATAAACATAGGGTTTATGATATGGTCCTTGATGGCGATAAATGCGGGATTAAATCGTTCCACATGCCCAACTTGGCCACGAATGTTGTGCTCTGCCAAAAGTGCTCTAATGTGCTCTGCTTCTGCAACCGTATTTGTTATTGGTTTTTCAATAAAGATGTGTTTGCCTTTGGCAATGGCTTTTTTTGCACAATCGTAATGTGAAAGTGTTGGTGTGACAATATCTACCATATCCACCGCATCAATAAGTCCTTCGATGGTGGGAAAGAATTTATAGCCTAGCTCGGCTTCTACCTTTTTACCGTTTTCTGCATCTGCATCGTGAAAACCGATGAGTTCATATGTATTTGATTGATTGAGCAGCCTCAAATGGATTTTACCCAAATGTCCGGCCCCAAGTACCCCAGCTTTTAGCATTGTTTGTGGTTTTTAACAAAAATAAGATTTCAAGTAGGAAAGTTACGAATAAGTAAACGAATATTTTGGATGAGTGTCCTTGAAATCATTAACGGTAGTAGTTAGTTGATTAAAGCTCATGAACGAGTTCTTAAGGCTTTTAAAATTTCTCTGAGATGGCATTACATTTTGAACTTAAAAGCGATTCAATTAACTTGCGCTTAAAATAGATTTCCATTGAAAGACACGTTCAAACACCAGGGTATGCGGCAACAATTGGTTGCTACAGTTAAGAAAAAAGGGATTACTGAGGTTAAGGTGCTGGATGCCATTGGTAAAATACCACGGCACTTGTTTATGGATTCTGGGTTTTTAGATCATGCATATCAAGACAAGGCATTCCCTATTGCTGCAGATCAAACCATTTCGCAACCTTATACGGTAGCATTTCAAACTGAATTATTAAAATTACAGCCCTGTCATAAAATACTTGAAATAGGTACGGGTAGTGGCTACCAAACAGCAGTGTTGTGCTTATTAGGTGCTCAAGTTTACTCTATAGAGCGTCAACATGAGCTTTATAAAAAAACCAGTAAATTTTTGCCTAAGTTAGGCTATCGCGCTAAAAAGTTCATCTTTGGTGATGGCTATATCGGTTTAAAAGATGAAGCGCCTTTTGACGGCATTATCGTCACTGCTGGAGCGCCATTTGTGCCAAAGCCGTTATTGGGTCAATTAAAAATAGGCGGACGTCTCGTAATTCCTGTGGGTGATGATGTACAAATAATGACCCTAATCATAAGAAAAGGGCCAAAAGAATTTGAACAGCACGAGTTTGGAGAATTTAGGTTTGTTCCGCTGTTAGAAGATAAGAATTAGTTCTTATCGTTACATTTCAGATTAGAAAAACTTTAGACCAAATACAATAGCATCGCTTTGAAAACCGCCTTGGTACGAACGTAAATAATCCAATCTCAAAAATCTAAATTTACCCCAGCCAATATTATCTAAACCAATGGTGTACTCTTGATAAGGTTTGTTATCTGGTGTTGCCAAAGCATGAGCGCCAATTATAAGATTGAAATTTAGCTTTCTCAACAAGGGGAGTTTACCCAATAAAAATCCATTAAAATCATGCTCGGCGTGCATCTCTAAATACGAATCGTTGGTACTGGCTGCATAATAGGGTAAATTATTAAATACATTGAGATAACTTCCAGCACCAATGTTGGTTTGGTTGCCATTAAAATGCTGAAAATCTACAAACGAAATGTCATCTGCTCCAAAGAATTTTCCTGCTTTTAGATTGTACTGAAATTTTCCTTTATCAGCAATATCAACGCCTTGGCTCACTCTCATTCTAACTTGGTCAAAATTATATCCGTCTATAGAGGCCGCAAGACCTTTTTCATAACCCACAAATAGTGTAGGGTACTTCTCATTACCAATATTGAATTTGCCATCAGGATAGCTTAAGTAATTTTGAGCGAAGTTGATTCTTGCATCTATGCTTAGCTTAAGGATGTTATGGGTAGCAAAAGGAGCAATGCCATAAGCGGTAGGATCTATAGGGTTATTACTTGTATAATCACGATCATCCTGTGGATACCAAACCTGATCTGTAGTGTTGAAAAGTGCTTTTCTTCTTTCGTAACTCAAATTGGCATAAAGCCTAAAGCCATTAAATAGCTCATTACTATATCCTATTTGAGCGAAGCTCTTATCATAGAGTTTCATGTAATTCTTTTCGGCTAATAAAGAATAGCCTGTGTTTAAAAGTTTCGATATGGGTTCTGAAGCATTAAACTGCTGCGTAGTCACTCCACCAGAAACGGTGAGGTAAGGTCTACTTGTATTGTTGAATTTATAAGTGGCAGATAAGGTACCGCGAAGGCGGTCATCGCTAAACCCATAATTAGCGTTACCGTTAATGGATAAGTAGCGGTTGTAATCATCATAACTTTTACGGTAAAAGGCACCCACGTTGGCATTCCAACCTTGAACGGTATTAAAAGTAATGGTTTGTATTGGAGAGGTGATTCCTGCGCTCCACTCTTTATAAGTATTTTGATAGGTATAGCCTCCCAAGATATCGCCCAATTTAAATGTATTGTTCGCGGTGTCTACAGAGTCTTTGTAGACCTTGGAGTCTTTTACAATCTGGATGCTGTCTTTTTTAATATAATCTGTAATTTCCTCATCAGTAAGTGGTACAGGTCTTACACGTTGCCAAAACAAGCTGTCTTTTTTATTAGCTTCATCTGCAAAGGAGACGATTTCTCTACTAAAATCTCTTTTGGTCAAACCTGGATTAAACTCATAGTTACTGTAAACCGCTGTAAACCTACCATCTCCTTTGATACCGAAGAGACCATATTTAAAATCGATATTCTGCGAAATTTTTGCCCAAATGTTGTCGTTTTTAGAATAAGAGAAGTTTTGTGTGATTTTTATAGAGTCGGCCACTGGGATTCTTGCTTGTGTCCCTGAAATACTGAGTTCGGTGGCATAAATGGTCCATTGATCTTCCACAATGTAAATGTAACCTTCAAACACGGGGTCATTTTGTCGTTTTGGGGTGACTTTGATTTTGTTGATTAAATTACCACGGTCATCATAAAATATACCTTCTAATTTAAAACGGTAGTATCCGAAGGCATTATTGGCTATAGGGGAGATGATATTATTGCCCAGTTCAATGGTTTTGTTGTAAAAATCGTAATCCACATCAATGGCATTGTTAAAACTAAAGCCATTATCATCACCGCTTACTTTAGAAGCTAATATTTTTTCTTTAAGCTTATCGGGTCTAAGATATTCTAATTTTGAGATGGTTTCAGAAAGGTAAATCACGCCACTACGGGTAGAATCCAATCCGCCACCCAAATCACCAACCTCTTGGCCTAAGATTTTTTCTGGGGCATCTTTGATTCGTATCAATCCGCGAGAATAGAAATCGGCCTTATAAGAGTTGATCTTTTCTAAATTTTCTTCGCGTTTGTCAATGGCCTGTCTCATGATGGCGTTGGCAGGATTATCTTCAGAATTGATAACGACTTCATTTAAACTAATTTGCTCATCCAGTAAAGTAGCATTAAGCTCAAACGGAAAGCTTTTAATCTCAACCGTTTTCTTTACGGTTTTATAACCCAAAAATTGAAAGACGACAGTATAGGTGTCCGGTTTCGAGATATTTAACTCATAAATGCCTTGTTCATTACTGGTGGTCCCTTTATAGGTGTTTTCAATAAAAATATTGACAAAAGGCAGTGGATCTTTATTTTGATCGGAGATAACGCCCTTAATTTGAGATTGCGCGCAGGTAAAACTGAAAACAGTAAAAAGCAGAAGTAGTTTTAATTTCATAGTATCTGGTTGTTGGTTATATTCTATAGACGCACCAAATGATCAAATGGTTGCCTAAGAAAACCAAACATAACTATAAAATTTTCTCGTGGTTGTTAAAGATTTATGAATTGTTATTTTCTTTAGAAAAAAATAACGGCCTAATTATAGATTTTTTTAATGCGGTCTAGATTGCGTTTATTATCACGATCTTTGATGGTATCACGCTTATCATATAGCTTTTTACCTTTTCCAAGAGCAATTTGAAGCTTAGCTAAACCTCTATCATTTATAAATAATCGCAAAGGGATTATGGAGTTTCCTTTAATGTTAACTTCCTTTTCGAGCTTTTTAAGCTCACGACGGTTTAATAATAATTTTCGTTCGGCCTTAGGTTTGTGGTTGTAATGATTTCCGAAGGCATATTCTTGTATGGTCATATTGATTGCAAATAGCTCGCTACGATCATTAAATTCGCAAAAACCTTCAGCAATGGACGCCTTGCCCTCTCTAATGCTTTTGATTTCTGTTCCCGTCAAAACAATACCAGCCACGTATTTATCGAGAATCTCGTATTCAAATTTTGCTTTTTTGTTTTTTATGTTGACCTTGTTCTCCATAGTATACAAAGTTAAGGTTTTTAAGTAATTTATAAAGACCACACATCATTTAAGCCAAAAGGATTTCCTTTTGTTGCCATCTTTAATTCTGAAATGATCCAAATATGAAATATATTCCCTTTTTATTGTTAGTGTTTTTGTTTTGTAATTGTAAAGAAGAGTCAAAACAAAAGCGCACTGCAAGTAATATTATAGAGCAATCGATTTCTGTTTGTGGCGGCGATCTTGTTGGCGACGCTGAGATTGCGTTCGCATTTAGAGATAAACACTATACGGCAAAACGCTCTAATGGCATTTTTGAATTAACTCGTAACTTTCAAGATACCACAGGAACCGTCACAGATGTTTTAACCAATGACGGATTCTCGAGACAATTAAATGACAAGCGGGTGGCCGTTTCAGATTCTATGGCGTCTCTTTATTCGGCTTCGGTCAATTCGGTACACTATTTTTCGGTGCTTCCCTATGGGCTCAACGCAGATGCCGTTCAAAAGAAACTACTTAATGAAACCATCATAAATGGGAAAAACTACCATGTTGTAGAAATCACCTTTAAACAAGATGGAGGAGGAGAAGATTTTGAAGACGTCTTTATGTACTGGATCAATACCAAAACCTTTACACCAGACTATTTAGCATACTCGTACGAAGAGCAAGATGGTAAAGGATTTCGGTTTCGTGAAGCTTATAATGAACGTTATATTAAAGGCATTCGTTTTGTTGACTATAATAATTACAAAACGACATCAACATTAAAATCTCTTCAAAATTTCCCAGATGTATTTGAAAAAAAACAATTGGAGCTGCTCTCAAAAATCGAGTTAACGAACGTAACCGTTAGTTTACAGTAATAAGATCATGGGTAACTGTTTCTTCGGAAATTTTAACCACATAGAGATTGCTGTTTGTTTTATCGTCTATGGCTTCATATTGTTCTTCACCAATAATAGCATTTACAAAGGACGGCGTTGTGTTGCTATGACCAACAATTAAAACCGTTTTGCCTTTTGTGTCTTGTTGAAACTCCTTAGAATATAATGAATTAGGATTGTAATATTGCAATTGTAAGTTGTTGGCTTTTGCTGTAGGAAGCGCCGTTTGTTTGGTACGATTATAATCTGTAGAATACACCGCATCAAATTTAATATCCTTGAGATAATCTCGCCATTGTTCAGCACGTTGTTGACCAATTTCTAAAAGATCGGGATCAGCATTAGTTTGATCACTACGATCTTTTTCTGCATGTCTTATAAGATAATAGCAAGTGGTTTCTGAGCGGCTTTCTTGCGAAAATGATAAAATGCTAAATAAACAAATAACAATAATTGATACGAGGGTTCTCATAGACATATCAATTTAGACTATTTCTTTTTGGGCTTAAGATCATCACTTAAAACGTAAAGTGCTATGGCACGATCGGCTCTCGTTTTAGAATCTGTTGCAAGCGTATTTATTGTTTTTAGTTCTGCCTTTTTATTGACAGCATGATTTAAAGTTATTTTATTTTCAGGCTTCAATACACTAGAAAACAAGGTCTCTTTGATCAATAAATTTTTAGAGGAAGGTGGTGTCGTTATATTACTTTTTTGTTGCGTATCATCTTGGGAATAACCGTAAAAAGGTAGCGTCAATAAGCAAATGGAAAGTAATGATAGTTTCATATTATTGTATTTGAAGTTCTATCAAATATAACATCTCAATCCCATAGATTTCGAAAAAGTGTGTTAAATCAATCTATTAAGATCAATTTCTTTTAATTATGCTTCAGTAAACTCTCCTTCTGCAATATGAACGCCCATAGAGGTACCAATACGCTCTACACCAATATCTACATATTTTCTAGCGGTTTCGTAGTCGTGTATCCCACCAGAAGCTTTAATCTTACAGTGATCTTTAACTGTTTTTCTAATGATTTTGGCTGCAGTAAGTGTCGCACCGTTCTTTGTATATCCAGTTGAGGTTTTAACGAAATCAACTTTGGCATCTACGCAAATTTCAGAGGCTTTTACCACTCCGTTTTTAGATAATTCGCTAATCTCTATGATGACTTTTAAGGGCGTTTCACCAATAGCTAATTTCACATCGCTAATATCCTTTAACACCTCAACGTAGTTTTTACTTTTGAAAAAACCAAGGTTCATGACCATGTCAATCTCATCGGCACCTTCAGACAAGGCATGTTTTGCTTCAAAAACTTTGGTTTCAGTAGAAACAGCCCCCAGAGGAAAGCCTACTACGGTACAAATTTTTACATCAGTATCTTTGAGAAGTTGTTTTGCCAAAGGCACGTAACAACTGTTGATGCAAACAGAATAAAATTTATGTTTTTTAGCTTCGTTACAATGCTCGATAATATCACGTTCAGTTGCACAAGCATCTAGAAGTGTGTGGTCAATATGTGAATTAATATTCATTTAAATAAGTCTATTAAGCGTTATCAACCGAGATCTATTGGAATATAGATCTGATCTCTAAATGTAAATTTGGGGATTAATAGCACTGCAAAGTTAAAAACTTATACGGAAGTATAATAACGTATTTCTTAAAGTTTTGTTGTATTTATCGAAAAGTCGCGTGTCGCATTTTAATGTTTAAGCTCTCTTGCATGGACGACACTAATTGCTTTTCGTTAATTTGATCTTTTCATTCTCATTGGTAATCAACTTGTGAACCCAAGCGATGGCCTCGCTAAGATTGTCAAATATTTCGTAAGGTTTGCCAAAAAACTGTCGCTCATATTCTGCATTTTTACGCATGGCCTCTGTTTTTGGAATAATGGCCATAGCCACGAGATTTGGGATTTTCTCGGTCTCTTTATATACTAATGGATCTACAGCGTAAGACATGACGCGGTTAGAGATATAGGCAATAGGTCTATTTTTAAAATGTTCTGATAGAACCACCTTTAGGTCTTCATTGTGATGAGACTGGATTTTTACTCCTTCCTTGATTTGGTTGATGAGGAAATCGTCAAAGACAAAGACTTCAGAATCTTCAAGGTCATAATGATAAAACATACCCATAGTTATTGCCTTTTTTTACTAAGCTCAAATGCTAAGCTTCTATTTCTGTTCTAAATATTCTTTTGACTTTTGTTGATCAATCATGTTGCCTACCCAGTGAATCGCATCTGTGAGACGGTCGAAAATTTCATAGGGTTTATTGAAAAATTCTTTTTCAAACTCAGCGTTCTTTCGCATCAACTCTGTTTTTGGAATCATAGCAATGGCTAATAAGTTAGGGATTTTTTCGGTTTCAGGATAGATTAAGGGGTTTACGGCATAAGATTTTGCGCGGTTAGACACATAAACCATATTTTTTCCGCTGAAATGTTCTTTAATAATTTCATTCAGAATATCATTGTGTTCTGGTTGAATCACCACGCCTTGATTGACTTGGTTGATGATGAAATCGTCAAAGATAAATACTTCGGAATCTTCGAAACTATAATATTTAATGATGCCCATACTGCGTAATTTACACTGTAAGTTAGGGAAATTTTAATAAAAATGACGCCACTGTATAAGAGTGACGTCGCTTTTATTAATAGATGCTTTTTTAATTTAAATATTGTACAACTGAATTAGATGTTTTCTGAAACGCTATGTTCTTCGTTTCGAAACACCAATTGATTGTCGAAAGCATCCAGCAATATGATACTATCGGTAGTTACTTTTCCAGAAAGAATCTCTTTACTTAACTCATTAAGCACTTCTTTTTGGATCACTCGTTTTACCGGTCTGGCGCCATATTCTGGATGATACCCTTTGTCTGATAAATAGGTGATGGCTTCAGGAGTAGCATCAAAAGTAATGCCTTGTTTAGCAATCATTTTTTTGACGCCTTTAAGCTGTAAACCTACAATCTGTTTGATGTCTTTTTTAGTTAAAGGTGTAAACATAATGGTGTCATCAATTCGGTTTAAAAACTCTGGACGCACGCTTTGCTTCAACAATCCAAGAACATCAACCTTCGCTAATTCCATAGCCGATTCTACATCTTTAGTGGCTTCAAATCGCTCTTGAATAATATTAGCACCCATGTTGGAGGTCATAATAATGATGGTGTTTTTAAAATCTGCGATACGACCTTTATTGTCCGTTAATCGGCCTTCATCCAAAACCTGTAATAAAATATTAAAGGTATCTGGATGTGCTTTTTCAATTTCGTCGAGTAACACTACAGAATAGGGTCTGCGTCTTACGGCCTCAGTTAATTGACCACCTTCATCATAACCAACGTAACCAGGAGGCGCTCCTACCAAACGGCTTACACTATGACGTTCTTGGTATTCACTCATATCTATTCTGGTCATGGCATTTTCATCGTCAAAGAGATACTCAGCCAAAGCTTTAGCTAACTCCGTTTTACCAACGCCGGTTGTTCCTAAAAATAAGAAGGTGCCAACGGGTTTTTGCGGGTTTTGCAACCCTGCTCTTGAACGTCTCACGGCATCACTTACCGCTTCAATTGCTTCTTCTTGGCCAACAACGCGCTTATGAAGTTCGTCTTCTAGTCTCAATAGTTTATCTCGATCACTTTGTAGCATTTTGGTAACAGGAATTCCTGTCCATTTTGCAACTACTTCAGCAATATCTTCATAAGTAACTTCTTCTTTTATGAGTGAACTGCCGCTTTGGTTCTTTTGTAATTCCTTTTGGAGCACTTCAAGTTTTTCTTGAGATTCTTTTATTTTTCCGTAGCGAATTTCAGCAACCTTACCGTAATCTCCCTCGCGTTCTGCGCGTTCTGCTTCTAGCTTAAATTCTTCAATATTAGATTTTGTACTCTGAATGTAGTCAACAACATCTTTCTCGCTTTTCCACTTCGCATAGATTTCATTACGCTCTTCCTTAAAGTTTGCCAAATCTGAACGTAGTGATTTTAACTTCGTTTCATCCTTCTCGCGTTTTATGGCTTCTAGCTCAATTTCTAATTGCATGATCTTTCTGTCTAAAACATCAAGTTCTTCTGGTTTGGAATTAATTTCCATTCTTAATTTTGAAGCCGCTTCATCCATAAGGTCAATGGCCTTGTCTGGAAGAAAACGATTGGTGATGTAACGCTCAGAAAGTTCTACAGCGCCGATAATCGCTTCATCTTTAATGCGAACCTTATGATGTGCTTCGTATTTTTCTTTAATTCCTCGCAATATGGAAATGGCGCTTTCGGTATCTGGTTCATCTACCATTACTTTTTGAAAACGGCGTTCAAGCGCTTTATCTTTCTCAAAATACTTTTGATACTCATCAAGAGTAGTGGCGCCAATGGCTCTTAGCTCGCCACGAGCAAGCGCTGGTTTTAAAATATTGGCCGCATCCATGGCACCTTGTCCGCCACCAGCGCCTACTAACGTATGGATTTCGTCTATAAATAATACGATGTCACCCTCACTTGTAGTCACTTCGTTGATGACGGCTTTAAGACGTTCTTCAAACTCTCCCTTAAATTTGGCGCCAGCAATCAAAGCGCCCATATCTAAAGCATAAATTTGCTTGTCGACTAAATTTTCTGGAACATCTCCATCTACAATTCTATGAGCCAAACCTTCTGCTATCGCTGTTTTACCTGTACCAGGCTCTCCAACAAGAATCGGATTGTTTTTGGTTCTTCTCGATAGAATTTGTAAAATTCGTCTTATTTCTTCGTCTCGACCTATTACAGGATCTAATTTTCCGTCTTTTGCTAATTGGTTGAGGTTTTTAGCGTATTTATTTAGAGAGTTGTACGTGTCTTCTTGACTTTGTGAAGTCACACGATCACCCTTTCTCAACTCGTCAATAGCAGATTGTAAGCCCTTTTCAGTGACGCCTTGGTCTTTTAGCATTTGAGCAATCTTACTGTTCGATTTAAAAATGGCTAAGATTAAATGTTCTATAGACACATAATCATCATTCATTTTTTTGGCGATGATCGATGCTTCATTTAAAGATTTGCTAGCTTCTCTAGAAATGGATAAATCTCCACCAGTAACCTTAGGGAAGCTCTCTAATTGTTTGTCTAACGTCAGTTTAAGTACGTTAAGATTAACGTTTAATTTTTTAAGTAAAAAAGGCAAGACATTCTCATCAACCTCAAAAATGGATTTGAAAATGTGCTCATTTTCAATTTGCTGATGAGCCAAACTTTGCGCCAGCTGCTGAGCCTGCTGAATCGCCTCTTGGGATTTTATGGTATAATTATTAAAATTCATGTTAAATATTGTTTATAGGTTCCTTTGAAATAGGAATCTCTTTTTTATTTGTTATATTACAATCTAGCCATTTCAATAATCTTACCGTTATTAAAAACAGGAGAGCTTAAGACAAAATGTCTCTATTTCTTAGTGATAGCGTGACTTTTAGTCAGTTAAGGGTGCTTTTGAAAGGTACAATTAAACCATGAGACTATAGGTTATTAAAAAAGTAATTGGCTACAGTAATAAACTTAAAATGAAATTATGGGATTTTTAAAAAATATATTTGGCAGTTCAGAATCCAAAGAGGAAAAAGTATTGCCTTGGCAAGAATTAAGTTCAACTTCTCAGCTTAGCGAGATTGTAGAAAAGTCTAAAACGAAGGCTCAAGTGATATTCAAGCATTCTACAAGATGCGGTATTAGTAGAATGGCCATGAATCAGTTTGTTTCAAGTTATAATGAGGATGCTCATCTTGATTTATATTATTTGGATTTACTTAATCATCGCGATATCTCAAATGAGATTGCAAGTCAATTTCAAGTGATGCATGAGTCTCCGCAGCTCTTGGTTGTTCAAAATGGAGTAGTGGTTGCTAACGGGAGTCATGGTGCCGTTAATGATATTGATTTAGCTAGGTTTGAATAAATCTTTTTATAATTTTAAATTTTACAGAAAATCAGTTATAGGAACACTATACAGTTTCACATTCGCTGTTTTGATGTTCAACATTAGTTGTGCGCAAAAGCAAAACGCTTCTGTGGTCTACACGTTTAAAAAGGGCGATGCAAATGGTATTGGTAAATGGTATATGGGCAGAGAAATTGCTCATGTGATGGGGTTTCAAGGCATTAATTGGCTAGAACGAACCGACCGCGAGGAGGAGGAAAACACCTCTAAGCTTATTGCGAATATGAACATTCAAAAGGACGATGTTATTGCAGATATTGGCGCAGGTTCTGGATATCACGTTTTTAAAATGGCGCCGTTGGCTATCAATGGTCTAGTGTATGCCGTTGATATTCAAGACGAAATGTTAAACGCTATGAAAAGGCGAAAAGACACGTCTGCGACGCAGAATATTAAGATTACAAAAGGCAGTGAAAAAAGCGTTAATCTTCCTGAAAAAGCGATCGATAAAGTTTTAATGGTAGATGTTTATCATGAGTTTAATTTTCCGAAGGAAATATTAGCTTCTATGAAAACAAGCCTTAAGGAGGATGGGGAAATTTATCTTATAGAATATCGCGGTGAAGATCCTGACGTGCCTATAAAAAGACTTCATAAAATGACCGAAGCTCAAGCTGTAAAGGAAATGGCTGCCGCTGGTTTCGTTCTAAAAAAGAATATTGAAAACTTGCCGTGGCAGCACTGTATGGTGTTTGTCAAAAAGTAAAAACTCCCCAAGAAAATGTCTTAGGGAGTCATTATTTGAACTTACAAGATATTATGCGCGTCGTATTCTATAAGAGCTAATGATCGCTTTTAATTTCAGTTTTAAATCTTCTCCAGTATCAAAAACCATCTGAGCATCTGTAGGAAAATTAAGCCTTCTGTTTTTGGTCAAATCATATTCACTACGGCTTAAGGCTCTCTGGTCTCCTCTTAGGGTTGCATAAAAATTCTCAAAAACAAAAGCGCTATTAATAGGAAATGCATCTAATGTTTGCTGGGTTCTTAAATCGGTGTAAACAACATCTGCAACCAGTTGAGTCGATTTAAATTGACTCACTTCAAAATAGCGGGCTCTCACGTTTACAATCTTATCTACTTTAATTTTATTACCTAGGCTATCTGTTAAAATGGCTCCGTCAGCATCGGTTTGATATTCCCAACCATCAACAATACGCTTTTGCTTTAATTCTTGTTTTTGGTTGACCTGTTCTGGTGAGATTTGAATGTCCTTCAATTGAAGTTGCATCGCATAGTCGTAATTAAGATCTAAAGAGGCATTGGCATGATAAACCGTCCAAAATTGATCGAGACCATAAGTGTCAAAATTCAACAAGTCTGCTTCCAATTGCTTCGGAAGGATGTGTTGGGTCTGATTTTCTATAGAGACCATGACATAATCGGTACCTTTTTCATGAGCTTCTGTTAATAACCCTCTAGTGTTCTCAAAATTAGGGTTTATGCTTTCAATATATTCGAATATATTATAAGCAGCTCTTGCGCTATATTTGTCTTCAGAATCCAATAGTGCAATACCTTCATCTATAAGATAGTCTGAGGTTTTAAAACGATATGTAACGATTTCCGAAGTGTAATCGTTAAACTTAAGCTTGAGGGGTTTTCCATTAATGCTAAGGGGTAATACCCGTTTGATGGCATTTTGTCTCGCTTCTAAGTCCAGATAGGTCTCAAAAATTAATTTGTACTGCTCAGGATTGCCATCTTTTTTTAAGTGGTTGATCGAATTTAAATCTTCGGCTAAAACCTTGTCATAAGCATCTTTAAGCATGACGATGAAATCTTGCTTTCTGGCTTTGTCTTTATTGGTCTCTAGTTTATCCAAGGCATCATTAATAGCTTGGTCATAGTTGCCATGACTGATCGCTCTTTCAATTTGTTTTCTTCCGCTACAAGAGCTCAGTATCAAAAGAAGTGCTGTAGAAAGTAAAAATTGTTTCATGATCTTGGATTTTAAATTAAACGTTTCGTTCTATTTTATTTAAATCCAAAACTTATGCCAAAACGAATAAAGCTCAAAACCAAATGTTTAAACAATTGATTTTGAGCTTTATAAAATATAGCTTATTTAGTAAGCCGCGAGTTAAGATTTTGTAAACGGTACCGCTACTCGTGTTTTATCCCAACCAAGGTGCATGTGTACGCCATTGTCAGCTTCTTTAAAAGCAATAGAAAAAGCCTCTAGGGGTGCGTTGTCTTCTGAGACAGGAACTGCTAATCGAGCAACATCATTTTCCTCTTTATAAAAGTAGCTTCCCCAAACATTTATATCTTTATTAATGATAACTGTCCATTCCTTTTCTCCTGGAATCATGTAAAGTGTGTAAGTTCCTGTAGGAACTTTAGTGTTGCCTAACATCATAGGGGTGTATAATGTTAGTTCTGCCGCTTCATTGGCACCTGTGCGCCAAACTTCGCCATTAGGTGCTAATTTTGATAATTCTCTTCCGTTAAGTTGAGGTCTGCTGTAAGTAACTTTGATTAATTTGTTTGAATCTTTGTAATCTGAAGGGTAAGCAGCTACGTCCATAGGACTTTTGTCTAAGTCCTTGAAATCTTGCGCGTTGCTGTTTACTGAAAATAGCACGATACATGCTAAAGCAAAAATTGATGTCATTGTAGTTTTCATGTGTATTGGTTTTTTTAAATAAGGTTATAATTTAAGATTCTTATGCGTTATGTTTAGACTCTAAAGTCGTAAACTCCTGTTAAAGTTTACAACTGTCATAGTTTGTAAACCAAAACTGTCTTTTGGTTGTGATTTAAACTTAATGAATAATAAAAAGTATTAAATTGAAATCATTTATTGGTTTTAGGTTTTATAATTGTAAGGTTATTTACATATTTGCCTATAGATAATAAAATTAACGATATTAAAATATAAAGTTATGTGTGGAATTGTATGTGCTTTTGATCTAAAGCAATCTTCAGAGCAATTAAGACCTAAAGTTTTAGAAATGGCCAAAACAGTAAGGCACCGAGGTCCAGATTGGAGTGGTATTTATAGTGATGAAAAAGCTATTATGGCCCATGAACGTTTAGCTATTGTAGATCCGGCATCGGGTAAGCAGCCGTTGGTAAGTGCGGATAAAAGGCTGATTTTAGCAGCAAATGGCGAAATATACAACCATCGTGAACTACGGAAGCAGTTTCCAGATTACGACTTTCAAACCGAAAGTGATTGTGAGGTAATTTTAGCATTATACGAAAAAAAGGGAGTTGACTTTATAGATGAGATGAACGGTATTTTTGGTTTTGCTATCTATGATGCCGAAAAAGACGAGTACTTCGTAGCTCGAGATCACATGGGTATTATTCCCTTATACATCGGTTGGGATCAAAATGGGACATTCTATGTGGCATCAGAGTTAAAAGCCTTGGAAGGCGTATGTTCTAAAATAGAACTGTTTCCTCCTGGTCATTACCTCTCCAGTAAGGATGGCAAATTTGTGCAATGGTATAAACGCGATTGGACAGACTATGATGCCGTTAAAGACAATGAAACCAGTATCTCAAAAATCAAAGAGGCCTTAGAAGCGGCCGTACATAGACAGTTAATGAGTGACGTGCCATATGGCGTTTTATTATCGGGTGGTTTAGATTCTTCGGTAACTTCTGCTATTGCCAAGAAATATGCCCAAAAGCGAATAGAAAGTGATGATACTTCTGACGCTTGGTGGCCTCAATTACATAGTTTTTCAGTAGGTTTAGAAGGCTCTCCAGATTTAGCAGCAGCTAAAAAAGTAGCCGCTCACATTGGTACCGTACACCATGAAATTAAGTTTACCATTCAAGAAGGTTTAGATGCCATTCGTGACGTTATTTATAACCTCGAAACTTATGATATTACGACCATTCGTGCAAGTACGCCTATGTACCTTATGGCACGTGTTATAAAATCTATGGGTATAAAAATGGTGCTGTCTGGTGAGGGTGCAGATGAATTGTTTGGAGGATACCTCTATTTTCACAAGGCTCCGAATGCTAAGGAATTTCATGAAGAAACCGTTAGGAAATTAAGCAAATTACATCAATATGATTGTTTAAGAGCCAATAAGAGTCTCGCGGCTTGGGGTATTGAAGGTCGTGTGCCATTTTTAGACAAAGAATTTATGGATGTGGCCATGAGCATCAATCCGCAAGATAAGATGATCAATGGCGAGCGTATGGAGAAATGGGTAGTGAGAAAGGCTTTTGAAGACATGTTGCCAGAAAGTGTGGCTTGGAGACAAAAAGAACAGTTTAGTGATGGGGTGGGTTACAGTTGGATAGATACCTTAAAAGAGATGGTAAACACCTCTGTCACCGATGAGCAAATGGCAAACGCTCATTTTAGATTTCCATTACAAACGCCTCAAAATAAGGAAGAGTTTTATTACCGCTCTATTTTTGAAGAGCATTTTCCGAGTGATGCGGCAGCATTGTGCGTACCGCAAGAGCCTAGTGTGGCTTGTAGTACCAAAATAGCATTAGAATGGGATGAAGCATTTAAAAACATGAACGATCCTTCTGGTAGGGCTGTTTCAAAAGTGCATTCTGATGCTTATTAATACCATACGAACGTTTTGAGCATTATGACAGATTGTTCTAAGTTTTATGATTATTAAACAAAAAAAATCCTCTGTTGAGGATTTTTTTTGTTGATATCAGAGAAAATCACTTCTGAAATCTTCTAAATTTCAGATTTTTAATTTTCAAATTATAACCTGTAATGGATTTTTGCTTTTTAGCGCCTTTACTAAGATGTTAAAAAAGGTCAAAATCCATTTTAAGACCATTTTAAGCTCATTTAAGATGGTTTTAAATAATTAACAAATGTTGATAATTATTGAATTCAATCGATGATATGCTTTCAGAATGGGTCATAATTTCTTATATTTGTTTGTACCGAAAGAAAGGCGCATTAGCGTCTTTTTTCATGTTGTGGAAAATCAATCGAGATTACAAATACTATAAATATGAGCGAAAAAAGAGAAGAGTTTAATAAGGATAATTATTCCGCAGATAGTATTCAGGCCCTAGAAGGCATGGAGCACGTGCGTATGCGTCCTTCCATGTATATTGGGGATGTTGGTACACGCGGTTTGCACCACTTGGTTTATGAGGTGGTAGATAACTCCATTGATGAGGCACTCGCAGGACATTGCGATAATATAAGCGTTACCATTAACGAAGATAATTCTATTACCACTGAAGATGACGGACGTGGAATTCCAGTAGATCTTCATAAAAAAGAAGGTGTTTCTGCGCTTGAGGTTGTAATGACTAAAATTGGTGCCGGTGGTAAATTTGATAAGGATTCTTATAAAGTTTCTGGAGGGTTACACGGAGTTGGTGTGAGCTGCGTAAACGCTTTATCTGAGCATTTAAAAGCTACGGTTTACAGAAAAGGTGAAATTTGGGAGCAAGAATATGAGCGCGGAAAAGCCATGTATCCCGTAAAAAAGGTAGGCGAAACCGATAAACGTGGAACGATTGTTACGTTTAAACCCGACCCAACAATTTTTACCCAAACCTTAGAATATAGCTACGATACACTTGCGAGTCGTTTACGTGAATTGGCTTACCTAAATAAAGGAATTACCATTCATTTAATTGATAAGCGATTCAAAAAAGAGGATGGCGAATATGAAGGTGAAACATTTCATTCTGAAGAAGGTCTTAAGGAATTTATCAAGTTTTTAGATGGAAACCGTGAGCCTTTAATGAAAGATGTGATCGCTTTTGAAGGTGAAAAGAATGGCGTGCCTGTTGAGGTTGCCATGATTTACAATACCTCTTATGCTGAAAATTTACACTCCTACGTTAATAATATCAACACCCATGAAGGTGGTACCCACCTTTCTGGATTTAGAAGAGGGTTAACGCATACCCTTAAAAAGTATGCCGATACTTCCGGAATGTTGGATAAGCTGAAATTTGATATACAGGGCGACGATTTCCGTGAGGGATTAACCGCTATTATTTCAGTAAAAGTTCAAGAGCCACAATTTGAAGGTCAAACCAAGACCAAACTTGGTAATAGAGAGGTTTCTGCCTCTGTAAGCCAAGCGGTTTCAGAAATGTTGACCGACTATTTAGAAGAACATCCAGACGACGCTAAAATCATTGTACAAAAAGTGATTCTTGCCGCGCAAGCCCGTCATGCAGCTCAAAAGGCGCGTGATATGGTACAGCGAAAAACGGTAATGAGTATTGGTGGTCTTCCTGGGAAACTAAGTGACTGCTCAGAACAAGATCCAGCCCAATGCGAAGTATTCTTGGTAGAGGGTGACTCGGCAGGTGGAACGGCCAAACAAGGTCGTGACCGTAAATTTCAGGCGATTTTGCCATTAAGAGGTAAAATTCTTAATGTTGAAAAAGCCATGACACACAAGGTTTTTGAAAACGAAGAAATCAAGAATATTTATACAGCACTAGGAGTTACTATTGGAACCGAAGAGGATAGTAAAGCTTTAAACCTTTCAAAACTGCGTTATCATAAAGTTGTGATTATGTGTGATGCTGATATTGATGGTAGCCACATTGCCACCTTAATTTTGACATTCTTTTTTAGATATATGAAAGAGCTTATTGAAGCCGGACATATTTACATTGCAACACCGCCTTTATACTTGATTAAGAAAGGTGCTAAGAAAACCTATGCTTGGAGTGAGAAAGAGCGTGATGCCGTACTAAAGGATTTTGGTGAAAATGCTAAAATACAACGATACAAAGGTCTTGGTGAGATGAATGCAGAACAGTTATGGGACACGACCATGAATCCAGAATTTAGAACCATGCGTTTGGTTCAAATAGACAATGGAGGTGAAGCAGATCGCATCTTTTCTATGTTGATGGGCGATGAAGTACCACCACGTAGAGAGTTTATTGAGAAAAATGCGATTTATGCTAATATCGATGCTTAATAGCATATCTTTTTTTAAAGATTTAAAAGCGGCCAATGTGGTCGCTTTTTTTTATACGGAAATTTTAGTTCATAATATCTTTTGGAATACAATAGGACTTTATTAGAAATGATTTGTTCTATACAGTCTATTCGTGCATATTTTAAGCATTTTTCAAAAAAGTGATCAATTAAATGGGGTGCATTTTTTCGTTATAATTCTTAAAAGTCGTAATTTTAGAGTCTTAAAATTATCAACATAAAACATTAAAAATAAACAGATGAAAGTAACAGTAGTTGGAGCAGGAGCCGTAGGTGCCAGTTGTGCAGAATACATTGCCATTAAAAATTTTGCAAGTGAAGTCGTATTGTTGGATATCAAAGAAGGTTTTGCTGAAGGTAAGGCGATGGATTTGATGCAAACAGCATCCTTAAACGCATTTGATACCAAAATCACGGGAGTTACCAATGATTATTCAAAAACGGCAGAGAGCGATATTTGTGTCATTACTTCAGGAATTCCTCGTAAACCAGGGATGACTCGTGAAGAATTGATAGGCATCAACGCGGGTATTGTAAAAACAGTATCTTCTAACCTTATTGAGCATTCTCCAAATACCATTATTATTGTGGTGAGTAATCCTATGGATACCATGACCTATTTGGTACACAAAACTACTGATCTTCCAAAAAATAGAATTATTGGGATGGGCGGCGCTTTAGATTCTGCACGTTTCAAATACAGATTAGCAGAAGCATTAAATGCTCCTATTAGCGATGTTGACGGCATGGTGATTGGAGGTCATAGCGATACAGGTATGGTGCCTCTAACGGCTCACGCCACTAGAAACAGTGTTAAGGTTTCTGAGTTTTTATCAGAAGAGCGTTTAGAGCAAGTTAAAGAAGATACTAAAGTAGGTGGAGCAACTTTAACCAAATTGTTAGGGACTTCTGCTTGGTATGCCCCAGGTGCAGCGGTAAGTGGTTTGGTACAAGCTATTGCTTGTGATCAAAAGAAACTATTCCCATGTTCTGCACTAGTAGAAGGAGAGTATGGTTTAAATGATCTTTGTATTGGTGTTCCGGTTATTTTAGGCCGTAACGGAATCGAGGAAATCGTTACCATAAAATTGAGTGATGCTGAACAAGCTCATATGGAAGAAAGCGCTGCAGGTGTTCAAAAAACAAACGGACTGTTAGAATTATAATAAGACCTATTTTTTAAAAAATACAGATAAAGACCGCAGCATTGCGGTCTTTATTTTTTTGCTATATTTGGCGCATGAATTTTAAAAAGTGCATCGGTACTTTAGTAGTGATTTTAAGCTTATTGGGTATTTCCAGTCAGCAAAACGCTATCGATCCCAATCAGGAGATTGTCCTTCAGTTTTCTAATGATGCTACTAAGTCTGCTAAATCTTTAGATGTAATTTCCGCAGTAAAACAGCAATTGTTATCTGTTGGGATAGAACAAGTTCATATTCAAGAGTCACAGGACGGTCAAATCAAAATCACATATTATAGCGATGCTGATGTTGCAGATATCAAACGCTTATTTTCCGAAGATCAAACTGTTGTTATTGATTTTTCAGGATCAAACAAAACTCACGAACCTTCCGAAGATCAAAAAAACGCTTACGATCTTAAAGTTTTTGAAATTCAAAATGCTCCAGACAGCCATCTTGGCTTAGCAGGGGAGTGGGCTTTGATTCAAAAATCAGATTTTGACCGGTTTGTAAATCCTTCAGATGGTTATGCTACAGCACCAGAAACAAAGTATCCGCATCTTTTAGTCATATGTGAAATTTCTAAATTTCCCAAGTATTTTGGATGCGTAAGAACACATCTTTCCTATAAAATTCCTGAGGTTAGGGCAGGACCCATCGCCTAAATTGTATGGACTGGCTAGAAACTGAGACATTGAAAGCTGGCCAAATTCTAACCACTATCATCTTAAAATATTGATTTCTAGGGTGGTGTTTCAAAATAGATCTATTCACATAAATAAATTGTCAATTCTTAAACGAAGGCCTATATTTGCGCGTTTTTAAACTGACACAAAACCAATTATAATGCAAAACAAAGGATTAGTTATACTGTTTGCTCTACTGTTTGGTTTGGTAAGTATTTACCAACTATCATTCACATTTAAGAGTAACCAGTTAGAAAATGAGGCGGAAACTTACGCCACAAGCAATTATGATAACGCAGAAGCGATAAACGAAGCTGAAGTGCGTTACATTGACTCTATTTCTAATAAGGAGGTTTACGATATCGGAATCGCTTCTTTTACAGGAAATGAAGTTAAGGAAAAAGCCATGAACCTTGGTTTGGACCTTAAAGGGGGATTAAATGTTATATTACAGATTTCTGTACGTGACATTCTTTATGGACTTTCTAATAACAGTAAAGACCCTGCATTCAACAAAGCGCTAACAGATGCTGAAGAATTGCAAAAGGATTCACAAGACACTTACATTCAATCGTTTTTTCAAGCTTGGGAAAACGTAAAAGGAGATCAGAAATTAGCCTCTCCAGATATTTTTGCAAACAGAAATTTAGATGATGTTATCGATATTTCTATGAGCGATGCTGATGTGAGAAGCAAATTAGAAGAAAAGGTAGATGAGTCTATTATCTCTGCTTTTGAAGTATTAAGAAAGCGTATTGACCAATTTGGTGTGACTTCACCAAACATTCAACGTTTAGGTAATTCTGGTCGTGTATTGGTAGAGTTGCCAGGTGTTAAAGACATCAAGCGTGCTACAGAGTTAATTACAACTACGGCACAATTGCAGTTTTGGGATGTAGAAACTCCCCAAAATTTAGGAGATTTCTTCGCTAATACCAATGAAACTTTAAAATCAGTTTTAGGAACTAAGCAAGAAACGGCAGTTGTTGAGCAAGATTCAACAGAAACAAACGACAGTACTATTGATGATTTGTTGGGAGAGACGTCAACAGATAGTACCGATGTTACTACGGGTGTCAATCCATTATTTGAAATGGTAAGTGGTCCAAGAACTGGAGGCATACTTGCTATAAAATTAGAGGATAGAGATAAATTTAAGTCGTATCTAGAAATGGATGAGGTTAAAGCTAACCTTCCAGCAGATGCGCGTTACACTAAATTTGCTTTTGGTTTACCATCTATTGATACTGAAACAGGAGAGGAGTACGTTGATTTATATGCCCTAAAGGGAAATAGAGACAACGAGCCAGAATTAAGTGGAGGTGTTGTTACAGAAGCACGCCAATCTTATAGCCAAACCAACAAGCCAACAGTATCTATGCAAATGAATGCTAAAGGGGCTAAGATTTGGGAAGAAATGACCGGTAGAGCTGCCGCTCAAGGGAGCCAAATTGCGATTGTATTAGATGATATTGTGTATTCTGCTCCAACAGCATCAAATGGTGCTATTTCAGGTGGTAATACAGAAATCTCTGGAAACTTTACGGTTTTAGAAGCAACAGATTTAGCGAATGTTTTAAGAGCAGGTAAGTTACCGGCTAGAGCAGAAATTATTCAGGCAGATCAAGTTGGTCCATCTTTAGGGCAAGAAGCTATTGATAGTGGTACATTATCATTTTTGATTGCTTTATCCTTAGTATTACTTTGGATGGTTTTATACTACGGCAAGGCAGGTATATTTGCTGATATTGCTTTAATATTGAACATTTTATTGATTTTCGGTGTTCTTTCAGGATTAGGTGCAGTATTGACGCTTCCTGGATTAGCTGGTATTGTATTGACCATTGGTATGTCTGTAGATGCGAACGTTCTTATTTTTGAACGTATTCGAGAAGAGTTAGGTAATGGTAAATCACAAAAAGAAGCTGTTAAAGATGGTTTCTCAAATGCTTTGTCTTCTATCTTAGATGCTAACATTACTACAGGTTTAACTGCAATTATCTTGTTTGTATTTGGTACAGGACCAATTAAAGGTTTTGCTACAACCTTATTGATTGGTATTGTAACTTCATTATTTACAGCCATCTTTATTACACGTCTGTTTGTAGACTGGTATGTAAATCGTAATAAGTCTTTAGATTTCTCTACAGGAATCACTAAAAACTTATTTAAGAATAATAACGTTAATTTTATTGGTAAACGTAAGATCGCTTACATCATTTCTGGTGTTATGATCTTAATTAGTTTAGCATCTTTATTTACTAATAAATTAGATCAAGGTATTGATTTTGTTGGAGGTCGTACGTATCAAGTCCGTTTTCCAGAAGCAGTAAGTTCTGCTACTGTAGCAGCAGATTTGGAAGATGTGTTTAATAGCGTTGAGGTTAAAACTATTGGTGCAGACAATCAACTAAAAATATCTACTAAGTATAAGGTTGACGAAAACTCAGTAGAAGTTGATGAAGAGGTGCAAACCATGCTTTATAACGGACTTAAAAAATACTTGCCAGGTATTACTTATGAAGATTTTTCTCAAGGTAAAAACGGTGTTGGTAAAGTACTGTCAAGTAAAGTGAGCCCAACTATCGCAGATGATATTAAAACAGAATCATTCTGGGCTGTTTTAGGCTCGTTGATCGTTGTATTCTTGTACATCCTTATACGTTTCAAGAGATGGCAATTCTCATTGGGTGCGGTCGCGGCTGTTTTCCATGATGTTATTATCGTTTTAGGTATTTTCTCATTGTTGTATAAGTTCATGCCATTTTCTATGGAAATTGACCAAGCCTTTATCGCTGCAATTTTGACGGTAATTGGTTATTCATTGAATGATACCGTGGTTGTATTTGATAGAATTAGAGAAGTATTGGCAGAGCGCGCTGGGTTTAAAGGTGGCTACAATATCAACGCTGCAATCAATAGCACACTAAGTAGAACATTGAATACGTCTTTAACCACTTTAGTGGTATTGATAGCTATGTTTGCTTTTGGAGCAGAATCGTTAAGAGGCTTATTGTTTGCCCTTATCGTCGGTGTGGTTGTTGGTACCTATTCTTCGGTATTTATTGCAACTCCGTTAATGTATGATACGCTTAAGAATAAAGGCGTTAATCCAGATGGAGAGATTGAATAACTCAAATAGTTGTTATCATTAAAATCAAAGGCCATTTCTTCGGAAATGGCCTTTTTTTATAACATTTTGAAAGAAATAAATAAAATAATGAGCATCTCTATCTTGCTTTTCTTCGAAAATGAGATCCATTAATATTGGCTTTCCAAGTGAAAGACTGTTTTGAATATAACGAGTTGTCAACAAGCTAAAAAACGAAGAAATTACCAAATTGGTAACTTTTTAGTATATTTGCCTTAAAGAATCACGACGTGAGAGTAATCGCAAAGGGAACTTTACGAGATTTTTGGGAAAAACACGCTGATTGTGAAGAACAATTAAAGGCGTGATATAGAGAAACTGAAAAATCCGAATGGAACAATATTAACGAATTGAAAAGTGAATATCCTAGTGCAAGTATTTTAAAACACAATCGAATAGTTTACAACATCAAAGGCAATAATTATCATTTGATTGTAAAATTTAATTTTGATTATGGAATATGCTGGATAAGGTTTATTGGAACTCACGCAGAATATGATAAAATTGATGCAAATAACATCTAATTATGAAAATATCACCAATTAGAAATGAAAAAGACTATCAAAAAGCTCTCAACAGACTTGAGGACATTTTTGATGCAAAAAAAGAAACGGAAGAAGGAGACGAATTGGAAATTATTTCAATTTTGATTGATCGATATGAAAACGAGCAATTCCCAATCGGATTGCCTGACCCAATCGAGGCAATTAAGTTTCGAATGGAACAAATGGGGATGAAACAAAAGGACTTAGCAGAAATTGTCGGATTTAAAAGCAGAGTTAGTGAGATTTTGAATAAAAAACGAAAGCTGACTTTAGATATGATTAGAAAACTAAATACCACTCTTCATATTCCAACTGAAGTTTTAATTCAAGATTATTAATTGTAAAAAAAAAAGCCAGTTGGCAACATCTTTTATAATTAATTTTTTGGAGAGTGCTTAATGACTGTCATGGAAAGTCTGCCGAATTTCCTCTGTGCGGTCCCTTTTTGCTGTCTCAGTGCTCAAGCAACTAACCAAGCACAATTAGTTTAAAGATCTCTTATAGATCTATGTTTCTCGAGATGAGTTGATGGCACTCAATTTACAAATGCAATAATTAGAGATAGAGAATAGAAAGGACTTGTAATGGTTTACTATTTTATTTGAATCTAAATTTAGAGCTTAGTTGGTGTCAAAAGACATCACATCTCCTGCCTCTAAGCCCCAAGTATCAGTTAAGCCCGCATTTACCTCAAGCACATATTTTGCAGGTCCTCTAGAAGGTAAAGACGTCTCATTCATAGGCTGGGCGTTCTTTTGAATGTTGACGATGCTCTTGTCTTCCGCTATGTAGATGATGTCTAAGGGAAACTTAGTGTTCTTCATATAAAAAGATCTATAATCTTCATCTGGAAAAACAAACAGCATGCCTTGATCTGTTTTCATGCCATCGCGATACATCAATCCTGTTTGGGTTTGATAATCATCATCTGCTATTTCTATAGCAAGTGTCATTAATATAGAATCGGTGTCTGCTTTTTTTAACTGAAGTTCGCCCTCTTTCTCAAATCGTATGGCTTCAGTCTTAACTGAAGTTGGCTTTTTGTCTTCTTTACAAGCGGTAAGGTTTAAGAGCCCTATTCCGAAGCATAACATTAGAAAAGAACGTTGATAATTTAAATTCATTTCAACTGTGTTTTTGGCTTATAGAGAAACATAAAATAAAGACCTATGAGTATAAACGGGATACTTAGCATTTGACCAGTATTTAAACCAGCTAGTGTAAAGTATTCATCGCCTTGAGGTTCTTTTACAAATTCTACAAAGAAACGAACCGTCCATAGTAGCACTAAAAAGAGTCCGAATAAAAAGCCCTGTTGTTCGCTTTTTTTCGTTTTCCAATAGAAATAAAACAAAATTAGAAACACAAACACATAACTTCCTGCTTCATAGAGTTGCGCAGGATGCCTTGGGAAATCTTCACCTAATTTTTTAAACACAACCCCATAATCACTGTGAGTTGGTTTTCCGATAATTTCAGAATTGATAAAATTACCCAAACGAACAAACACAGCCCCAGAAGCTACAGGAATTACAACGCGATCCAGGATCCATAATACAGACTTGTGTAATATTTTTTTATTGTATAAATACATGGAAGCGATCATGGCAATGGCTGCGCCGTGACTTGCTAAGCCTTGAAAGCCGGTAAATTCAAAACCACCTTTAAATTTAAAGGGTAAAAAGATGCTGAAGAAATCTTCGGTAATCAATTCTGGTTGATAAAAGATCACATGTCCCAAACGCGCTCCAAGCATAATTCCTAATACGGAGTAGATAAAAAGAGAATCTAGGGATTCTTCTGTTTGGTTTTCATTTTTGTAAATGCGTTTCATGATCTGAAAACCCAATAAGAAGGCAATAATCCACATCACACTATAAAAGTGAAGTGTAAAAAAACCAAGATCGAGTCCTTTTGTAGGATCCCAGACAATTTCTAAAGCAAGCATACCATTAATTTTGATTGGGTAAAGATAGTATTTATGCCGAAAAAGGGGTAACCGTTATATAAGTTTTAGGAAGTCTATGCTCTAATTGCTGCTTATTCTTAAAAGCTAATATTTTATGGGTTTTCTTTTTTTGGCACAGGATCGTAGCCAGAGCCGCCCCAAGGATGACAACTAAAAATCCGTTTAATGGCCAGTCCGCCACCTTTAATAAGCCCATGCACCTCGAGTGCTTCTTTGGCATAACTAGAGCAGGTGGGAACAAACCTGCAGCTGGCAGGAGTCCACGAAGAAATCAATACTTGATAGAGTTTTATTAAAAGAACAAAAGGATATGTTAGGATTTTTTGCATGATTTTATATGAAGCACAAAATTAAGAAAAAGAGTGGCGGCTTTCTATATGGCCTTTAATTATAAGGCGGCGGTCAAGTGGATTTGTACTTTAGTGTAGAGCTTATCATCAATCTTTCTTTAGATATAACTTTATAAAAGCATATTGTTATTAAGTAAAAAGTCGCTTTAAAGACCTAGATTTAGGTACTGGGATCTCGTCTAAAGGCTCTAATAATATTAAAAATGAGCGCACAAAACACAACCCAAATAAAACCGGCAATAAAACCTCCAACAATATCTGAAGGGAAGTGTACGCCAAGATAAATACGGCTAAGGCCAATACTAAAGATGAGAATGGTTAACAGTACAATACCAATACATTTAGAGAATAAATTGATCCTAAAACGGTAGAAGAGATATATTAAAAACCCGTAAAAGGCCATGGCGGTCATGGCGTGCCCACTAGGATAGCTCAAGGTCTCTACAGTTACCAAATGTTCTAGCTCTGGTCTAGATCGGTTAATGACGTCTTTTAGAAGAATGTTAGAACTTAAGGCCAATACCATTACTAAACTTAATTGTAAAACGTAATTCCAGCTTTTGAAAATAAGGTAAAAGGCGAGTGAGCATAACGGAAAAACAATAAGATAGCCGTACACATCGCCTACATTAGTTACAAAAACTAAATATTGCGTTAGCGCTGGTGATCTGTGAGAGATGATATAGTCTGTAATATTGGTATCGTATTGAGCCAGGACGTCGGTCTTTAAATTTTCGGTAAGCTTTATAAAGAGTTTGATACCACCAACTACAATTAACAGTGCTATGGCTGAGGTGATAATGTAGGGCCATTGTTTATCGTACCTAACAAAAATACGGGATAGTAATTCTCTGCATTTATTAATTATAATTTTAAGTTCTTTTTGCATACTCTAAAGCTAGGGTCAATGATCAAGATTGTTTTGCTTTTCAAAAATAGGGTAGAATTCTTAATTAAATATAAATCTGTGATGAAACCACAAAGTTCACTTTAATATTACTTTAGAATCGAATACTATTTTTATTGCTTTAAATTTATAGGTATGAAAATGCTAATAGCCGAAGATGAATTAGATTTACAACAATCTATCGTAACCTACTTAAAGCGTGATGACCATGTTTGCGAGGTTGCCTCAGATTATCTCGAGGCTTCAGAGAAAGTAGCGCTTTATGATTATGATATCATTATTTTAGATATCAATTTGGTATCGGGTAGTGGTTTAGATGTTCTGAAGACTTTAAAGAAAGACAAGAAAAAGGCAGGGGTGATCATAATTTCGGCAAACAATTCGCTTACCGATAGGTTGGAGGGTTTAGATTTAGGTGCAGATGATTACATCACAAAACCTTTTCATTTGGCAGAACTGAGTTCTCGTATTAATGCCGTATTGCGACGCGGAAAGTACGGGGGAGATGAAATCATCGTGTTTAATGAAATACGAATTGACACAAAAGCGAGAACCGCTTATATTGAAGGGAACACCATGGCCCTAACCCGAAAAGAATATGATTTGTTGCTGTTTTTTATTTCAAATAAGGGGCGCGTGCTTTCTAAAGAGATTATTGCAGAGCACTTGTGGGGAGATGATAGTGATTTGCTGGATAATTTTGATTTTATTTATGTGCACATCAATAATCTTAGAAAAAAAATGACATCACAAGGCGCAAAGTATATTAAGACCGCTTACGGGAGCGGCTATAAATTTATAGAAGATTGACCATTGACAAAAAAAATAAATCTCGTAAAAAAAGCCTCTAAGACCTTTTTATTAACAGGAGTATTCTTGGTGATATTGAGTTCAATTGTGTTATATGTTTTTACAAGAGATCTCTTAGAAAATGAAATTGAAGAGGTCTTACGATCAACGGAATATAGGGTTGCGGGTGCTTTGAAAAAAAACAATACGGTGTATTCTTTGCCACCCGTTACAGAGGTTCATGAAGTAGAAGTTCTGGGAGAAGAAATCATTAAAGATACCATCATCTATGATCCTTCTGAAGATGAGATGGAATTGTTTAGAGAACTTTCTACCTATAAAACCATTAATGGTAAGATCTATAGAATCACCATTAGGGATATGGTCGTGGAGACAGAAAATTTTCTCTATGCCATCGTTATTTCTAACATTGCGATATTTATTCTAGCTTTTTTGCTGTTGTTCTATTTCAATACGACAAGAAACCTGAAATTGTGGAGACCGTTTTTTCAAAATTTGGATCAAATGAAGCGGTTTTCGTTAACCTCTAAAGCACCTTTGGCGCTAATGGATAGCGATGTGTTAGAATTTTCAGAATTAAAAAATGAAATTACGGTACTTACCAATAAAGTGAGGTCAGATTACGAAAGCTTAAAGCAATTTACTGAAGATGTATCCCATGAGATGCAAACCCCATTGGCAATCATTCAAGCTAAAATAGATAATATCATCAACGAGCATGATATCAATGAGAGGCAGTTTGAGCAAATCACTTCAATTCAAAAAGACATACAACGTCTTAAGCAACTCAATAAACGTATCACGACCCTTACCAAAATTGACAATAATCAGTTTGTAAATATTGAAGAGGTAAGTCTTACAGATTTAATTAACGAGAAAATTGAAAGCTTTAAAGAATTGCAATTTGCCAATCTCGTTTACGCTTCAAAACAGGAAGTTACTGTTTCTATGGATTCTTATCTTGCCGATATCCTGATAAATAATCTTGTTTCCAACGCTATTAGATACAGTAAGAAAATGGAAGAAATCCTGATTATCACTAAAGGTAATTTATTGATCATTTCTAATTTTGGCGAAAAAGCGCTTGAGCATCCAGAACATTTGTTTTTACGATTTTACCGAGAATCCAAAGACAAGCATTCAACTGGTCTTGGCTTAGCTATTGTAAAGAAAATATGTGATTTATATGGTTTTCAAATTTCTTATCAATTTGAAGTAGATCACCACATATTCTCAATAGATTTTACTAAAGAGCTTAAATAATAACGTCCCGCTTTAAACCATCTTTAGAATTGAGATTTACATTAGCGGTATCATCTTTTTAAAAATTGATATAAAACTTTTTTGAGAGAATTGGTTTTTTTAAATTGATTGATTAGTGTTATGTGATGAAAATGTCCAGATCTTCCTTAGGTCTAGACATTTTCTTTTTAAAGTCACCCGTACTTTCTAGACTTTAAGATGTCTTTAGAATCATAGTGTACTTTAGACATCAATTAACATTGAATTGATTAGTAAATGTCTAAAATTTTCCCTTCACGTTTTGCAGTATTAAAGGCTTACGTCTGCTTATTTTTAATACTATCTTTTCTAGTAAGATTGTGTTTTCTTATCTGGAATTTTTCCGAAGTAGATAAAGGCGGTTTTATATTAGGCAACACCTTCGTTATCGGGTTTTTATTTGATGTGGCAACCATTTCATTTTTTACGATACCGTATATCATCTATTTGCTGCTTTTTCCTAAGCGTTTTAATGGTTCAATTGTCGATAGATTTGTCACTTACTTAGGATTGTCTATAGGTGTATTGATCATGTTCTTTTCCTTTTTTGGAGAAATTACATTTTGGGATGAGTTTCAAAGACGGTTTAATTTTATTTCTGTAGATTATTTAATCTACACTTATGAAGTTGTAAAGAACATCAATGAGTCTTATCCACTTCCTATCCTTGTTGGAAGTATGCTATTGCTGGTTTTGGCTAGTATTGCTATGATTTACAGATTGGGATATTTTTCAGATACCTTTAAGAGTAAGACGGCATTTAAATCTAAATCTATAGCAGCCTTGCCTTGGTTTGCGATTGTGGTTATAAGTGCTTTGTTTGTTACAAACCAACAGGCCGATTTTTCTAAAAACAGGTATAATAATGAGCTCGCTAAATCGGGGATCTACTCCTTCTTTTCAGCTTTTAGAAATAATGAATTACCTTATATTGAATTTTATAAAACCATTCCTAAAGAAGAGGCTTTTGCCCGGGTCAAAGAGCGTTTTTCAGAATCAAAATCTACGTTTTTACATCCTAACGAAAATGCTATTTATAGAACCATCATAAATTCTGATAGTATTGAAAAGCCCATAACCCCCAATGTTATTTTTATTTGTGTAGAAAGTTTAAGCGCCGATTTTTTAGGAGTTTTAGGCGGTACACATAAGATAACACCAACCTTAGACTCTCTAGCCAATAACAGTCTGTTTTTTGAAAACCTTTATGCCACTGGGACAAGAACGGTAAGAGGTATGGAAGCTGTAACATTATCGATTCCTCCAACACCTGGACGAAGTATTGTGAAACGTAAAGACAATCAAGGCTTATTTACTATTGGAGAGGTTTTTAAACAACAAGGGTATGAGCGTAACTTTTTCTACGGAGGAGACGGTTATTTTGATAATATGAATACGTATTTTGGAGGTAATGGATTTAACATAATCGATAGAGGTCGTGGGTTCTTGTTAGATCAAAGCATTACTACTACTAGAACTAACATAGAGGATGAGGAGGTCACATTTGAGAATGCTTGGGGCGTTTGCGATATGGACATTTACAATAAATTGCTTAAGGAAGCTGATAAAGCCCACGCTACGGGACAACCGTTTTTTGACTTCGTTATGACCACTTCTAACCATAAGCCCTATACTTATCCTGAAGGTCAAATTGATGTGCCTTCGGGTACTGGACGCTATGGCGCGGTTAAATATACCGATCATGCCATCGGCGAATTCATAAAAAAAGCACAGCGTAAGCCTTGGTTTGACAACACCGTTTTTGTTATCATGAGTGATCATTGTGCAAAAAGTGCAGGACGTTGGGAACTAGACATTAATAATTATCATATTCCCGCAATAATTTTTAATTTACCTAATCACAAATCAGAAAAAATTAGTAAACTAGCGTCTCAAATAGACGTGTTTCCAACTTTGTTTTCAGCGTTACATTGGGACTATAAATCGAATCTTTTTGGAGAGGATATTTTAACAATGAAGCATCAAGACGAAAGAGCATTTATAGGAAATTATAGAAAATTAGGGTATTTAAAAGCGGGTAAGGTGATGATATTAGATGAACAGAAAAATGCCAATTTTTATTCTTGGAACCCTTCGGATAATAGCTTGAGCGCTATTCCTTCTGAAGATGATTTTGAGAAAAGAAGCATCTCTTTCTACGAGGTCGCAGATAATTTGTACCATAATGGCGGTTTAAAAATTAAGAGCGAATAAAGTGATAGACATACACTTTATCGTAAACCCGATTGCTGGATCTGGTAAAAACAGTTTCTCAGAGCTTTTTCTTCAAGATTATTTTGAAGCAGATCGGTACAACATTACCATTAAATCTTCAGGCTATAAAGGGCATGCCATTGATCTCACAAATGAGTCTATTCTTCAAAAGGCCGATGTTATTGTGGCTTGTGGAGGGGACGGTACCATTAATGAAGTGGCATCTACCATGGTGGGTAGTACCATTCCCTTGGGTATCATTCCTATTGGATCTGGTAATGGTTTAGCTGCCAACCTAAGTATTCCCAAGCCTATAAAAAAAGCACTGTACATCATCAAAAATCATCACATCACAACCATAGATGTGGGTTGTGTGAATCAGCGGTATTTTTTCAGTAATGCTGGGTTTGGTTTTACAGCAAACGTTATTGGAAATTATGAAGCGTTCCAGAAAAGAACCTTGATGTGCTATATTAAGGCATCTTTAAAATCGTTTCAGCAATTCTCAAAAAAAGATTCAATTTTAATAGCTATTGATGGTAAAACAGAAGTCTTAAATCCGTTTTTAATTTTTGTCTCCAACTCAAACGTCATGGGCTACCATATGAGTCTAACTCCAAAAGCATCTCTGCAAGATGGATTGTTGGATGTGGTAATAGTTCCTAAAATAAATAAACTGAAAATGCTCATTTTTGGAGGTCTCATGCTTTTTAAAAAGCCTGAACTTCTCAAAGAAGTCAAGTGCTACCAAACTAAATCGCTAACGTTAGTTAGACAGCAAGGAGAGGTCTTTGAGTCGCAAATGGATGGTGAATTATCAAATATTAAAGATGTTACGCTTTCCATATCCATCAAGAAGAATGCTTTAAATGTTTTGGTGTGATTGTTTTATATTCGAAATAGTCGCTTTAAATTTGCTTTAGATTTAGATATTATATTTACGCACTTTAAAATTAGTACGTATAGGAGCATAAATTACTTTAGATAAATAGAATCATTAAACGTTAGGTCTATGCGTAATCATTTGCTTTTGGTACCACTTCCGGTATTATTTTTAATTTTCAATGTTCAAAAAACTCAAGCTCAAAAATCTGGGATAGAAACTGCAGGCGATATTGGCCTTATTACAGTTCCAGCAGCAGCACTTACCATAACTTTATTTAAAGGAGATGGTGAGGGAACTTGGCAATTTACTAAGGGGTTTTTACTAAATCAAGCCGTAACATATGGTGTAAAGGTTGGTGTTAATAAACCAAGACCTTTTAATAATGGCGATAATGCTTTTCCTTCGGGTCATACGTCAACCTCTTTTCAAGGCGCTTCATTCATTCACAAGCGTTACGGTTTTAAATATAGTATTCCCGCTTATGCTATTGCTGGTTTTACTGCGTTTAGCCGTATTGACGCACAAAAGCATGATGGTTGGGATTTATTAGCAGGAGCCGTAGTAGGTATTGGTAGTACCTTGCTTTTTACTACGGAATACCAGCAAGAGCATATGGAGCTCACATTCAATACTACTCAAGGTAATTATTTGCTAGGGTTTAACTATAAGTTTTAATAATTATGGGTGCGATAATAAATGAAGTAAAAGAACATTGTCAGAAGTTATTGACACAGAGCAGGTGTAGTGTTTTACCATTTCATAGTGTGCAACATACCTTAGAGGTGTTTGAAAATGTGCAAACTATTGCTCATTATGAAAAACTAAGTGCAGAAGAAACAGAAGTCTTGGAAATAGCAGCACTGTTTCATGATACAGGAATTTCATCTACTTATAGCGGTCACGAAGAGATCAGTGCGAATAACGCGCATCTTTTTTTGAGTGAGTTGGGTTATGCTCCTAAATTAATTGCTGAGGTTATGAATTGTATCAAAGCCACTCAAATGCCACAAAGACCCAAAACCCAATTAGAACGTATCATCTGTGATGCAGATCTATTTCACTTATCAAGTAAAGAGTACATTCTTAAAAATGAGTTACTACGCTTAGAATGGAAAACACACATGAACTGCATATTTGCCGATCACGATTGGTACCGATTAAACTTTGACTTTTTATTAAATCACCATTACCATACGGAATATGGTCGATTAATGCTAGAGGAGGAAAAGCAGAAAAACATTGCGCTCATGCAAAAATTAAAAGACGAGAGCTGTGATTAGCTAGTTCTTGGAACATAACTGGCAATATTCCCAAAAGGCATCATTTTAAAAATTTTCAAAAAAAAGGCATAAAAAAACGGCTTAGTATTAACTAAACCGTTGATTTGTAATGAGTTCAATCTTGTAGCGAGACCGAGATTTGAACTCGGGACCTCTGGGTTATGAATCCAACGCTCTAACCAACTGAGCTACCTCGCCATTTTAGAGGGTGCAAATATAAAAACAATTATGTTGCAAGCAAACATAAAACATTCAAATTATTTTTTTGATTTTTTAGTTTAAAACTCAACAATTAATACATATATTGAGCATCACAATAACATTAATTTATGGAAGACAAGGTTAAGTTTGAGATGGAGTTTGTGGTGCATGCCTCTCCCCAGCTCTTATACCAATATATATCAACGCCATCTGGCTTATCAGAATGGTTTGCAGATAACGTAAACTCCAGAGGAGAATTTTTTACTTTTATTTGGGATGGCAGTGAAGAAAAAGCAAAATTACTCAGCAAAAAAAGTGGAGAACGCATCAAATTTAGATGGATGGTCGATGAGGAGGATGATTTATCCTGCTATTTTGAGATTAGAATACAAGTAGATGAAATCACAAAGGATGTCTCTATCATTATTACAGATTATGCAGAAGAGGACGAAATTGACGAAGCTAAGATGCTTTGGGAAAATCAAATTTCAGATCTGAAGCAAGTTCTTGGTTCTGCCTAGACAAAACAATCTATAAGTTTTATATTTGTCCCAATTTAATATTGGGACTTTTTTATGGTAAATTTTAACGGAAATCTTATCGACACGCCTAACTTTTTAACCGCGGAAAATAGAGGCTATAAGTATGGTGACGCTGTTTTTGAAACCATGAAAGTGGTTCATGGTAAAATTCTATTCTGGGAAGATCATTATTTCAGATTAATGGCATCTATGCGTATCATGCGCATGGAAATCCCAATGAATTTTACTATGGAATTTCTAGAATCTGAAATTTTAAAAACCATCAATGTTAACGGCTTAGCAACATCATCTGCAAGAGTACGTTTATCTGTAGATCGAGGAGAGGGCGGCAAGTATGCGCCCATCTCAAAGGATATTTCCTATAACATCGTCACAGAAAAAGCGGCCTCTGATTTTTATACCTTGCCTAAAAATGACACCTATGCTGTAGATTTATACAAAGACTTTTTTGTGGCTCCGGGCCTCTTGTCTACATTAAAAACCAATAACAAGGCCATCAATGTGATTGGGAGTATTTTTGCTCAAGAAAATCACTTGCAAAATTGTCTATTGCTCAATACGAACAAAATGGTGGTTGAAGCTTTAAACGGAAACCTGTTTTTAGTGTCGGGGGAATCTATTAAAACACCACCTTTAGATGATGGTTGTCTAAAAGGTGTGATGCGAAAACAAATTATTGAAGTGATTGTCAATTCTGGAGATTATGTGGTTGAAGAAGCTTCAATCTCTCCGTTTGAGCTCCAAAAGGCCGATGAATTATTTATCACAAACGTTATGGTGGGGATTCAGCCTATTTTAAAATACCGTAAGAAGGAATTTGCGACTAAAATTTCCGAAGATATTTTAAGACGCTTAACTGTAAAAATGAGATTGGGCTAATTATTAATTATAACTCGGATTTTCTGGAGCGTTAGACCAAAGGGAGTAATTGCCGCCGAGCTCTACCATTTTGTCTTTCCAAAATGATTCACAGCACTTGTCTATCAATTCACTTTTGTAAATGTTTTCAGAAACAATCCAAGCGTTAGATTCGAGTTCGTTATCAAGTTGTTTAGAATCCCATCCGGAATAGCCTAAGAAAAATCGAATATCGCCTTTTTTGAGTTTGTCTGCTTCCAATAATTTTAACACTGCTTCAAAATTTCCACCCCAAAAAACACCGTTCGAAATCTCAATGCTATCAGGAATTAACTCTGGAACTTGGTGTATAAAATAAAGATTATCCTGTTCCACAGGTCCACCGTTGTGTACTTTAAAATCTGAATTAGATTCAGGAATAAGATCTTTGAGTTTAAAACTCAAGGGCTTATTAAGAATAAATCCTATGGATCCTTCGGTATTATAGTCGGCTAAAAGAATAACCGCTCTATTAAAAGACATGTCACCTATAATAGATGGTTCTGCAATAAGAAGCGTGCCTTTTTTTGGTTGAGATATAATCATAAGCTATGATTTGCAAATTAAATCTAAAACATATTTTGTTAATTACCAATATTTTGAACTGTTAATCACTGTTTTTAGAGTTTTGTCTTTGTTTTAGAGCCGGTTTACTTAGTATTAAGCACAAAAAAAGCTCGCTAAAAGCGAGCTTTAATTATTTATTTTAAGGGAATACTAGTTTACAGCATTGCTTAAATCTGATCCTGCTTTAAACTTAACAACGTTTTTAGCTTTGATTTGGATAGTTTTTCCTGTTTGAGGGTTTCTTCCTTCTCTTGCAGATCTTTTAGAAACTGACCAAGAACCAAAACCAACTAAAGAAACTCTATTACCTTTTTGTAAAGCTCCTTCGATATCTACTAATAAAGAATCTAACGCTTTTTTAGCTGCTGCTTTTGTAATACCAGCATTTTCAGCCATTCCATTGATTAAATCTGTTTTGTTCATAAAATTTGTATTTAATAGTTAAAAAATAGTCGGGTTAACTTGTTTGTTAATACCTCTTACAAATTTATACGTAAAATCCACCTATACAAGTAATAGCGTGGGAAATGCAGTTTATTGTTAATAACTTCGAACATTTGTTAATAAAGATGTGTATTTCGTCGGATTTTTCAAAATATCAGTATTTATAAGGGTTTAGAGCATTTTTGCATCTGTTTTAAAATCATATCCATTCAAAAGAGATTTTGTATCCATTTTTCTTTTTCCTGGAAGTTGCATTTCATTTATTTGAATACTGCCATTTTTTGTAGCAACGAATAACTCATTATTTAGTACGGTGATATGTCCAGCATCCTTTTTTGGTGTGTCCATGTTTAGGTCTATATCGTATAGTTTTACCCTAATAGGCTCATCTCCGTTATCTAAATAGCACCACGCTGAAGGAAAGGGGTTGAGTCCACGTATTTTATTGTATATAGTTTGAACATCCTCGTTCCAATCTATTTTGCAATTGTCATTATCTAATTTATAGGCTGTTTTGAGATTATCATGCTTAGGCTGTATGGTAGTATTGACGTCTCCGTTTTCTATATGCTTTACAGTGTTTAGTACCAGCTTGCTCCCTAACTCCATGAGTCGGTCATGAAGGCTGCCAACAGTTTCGTTAGGAGCTATAGCTATTTGTTCTTGAAGGATCACAGCACCCGTGTCTATTTTTTCATCTATAAAAAAAGTGGTTACACCAGTTGTTGTTTCGCCATTGATAATTGCCCAATGAATAGGCGCTGCACCTCTATAATCTGGAAGTAAGGACGCGTGAAGGTTAAAAGTGCCATGTTTTGGCATTGACCAAACGGCCTCGGGTAACATTCTAAACGCAACCACAATTTGTAGATTGGCATTTAGCGATTTTAAGTCGGCTAAAAAATCTTCATTTTTAAGATTTGTAGGCTGTAATACGTTTAGATTTTGAGATTTGGCATAAACTTTCACAGCAGATTCATTGAGCTTTCTGCCTCTGCCAGCAGGTCTGTCTGGAGCTGTGATGACACCTACAATATGGTGTTGAGCCTCCACTAGTGTTTTTAAGGTGGCCACTGCAAAATCGGGCGTGCCCATAAATATAATCCGTAAATCTTCTTTTTTCATTTTTTTAGGGTATAGGTGTTTGCTGCTGTAAGCATGATTTTATGCTGTTCTAATAAGGACTTTAGTGTATTTAGAACGCTTGTTTTATCATAAGATAAGGTTTGGGTAAGCTGTCTAGAATTGAGCGGACCATAATCTAATAGGGTTAGTATTCTTTCCTGAAGTACTTTTTGATCGCCCATTACTTTTGGGGATTTTTGCGCCCGACAAAGAGAACAAATACCACAGGGTTTTGGGTAATCTTCGCCAAAATAGCTGAGTAACTGCATACTTTTGCATAGCGAATCATTTTTGATGTAGGCCATTACGGCTTGAACTTGCTCTCGCTTCTGCTCTTGTTGTTGCAATACAATGGTTGCAATTCTATTGATGGTTTTGTCATCCTCTCTTGGTTGAAGAAAAATGACTTCAGAATCAGTATTAGAATGCTGAAATGTTACCAAGCTATCTCGCTCTAGTTGCTGGAGTACTGAGATAACTTGCTTTTCAGAAGTAGCGGCTTTGTCTGCAATAAGATTGAGGTTAACAGAGAGTTCATGCTCAAAAACACCGCCATAGGTTCGTAAAATTGTTTTTACTATGGTCGATACATGTGCGTGACGTTCTAGGTAATTAAACAATACGTGATTACCTGCTACAAATTGCAATTTGGTTTTATATTGAAATTGCTGTAATAACTTAATGATACTATTACGATCTAATAACTGTAAAACAGCATAGGTGCTTACCGCTTTGAAATCATAGGTTTTACAAAAGGAATTAAAATTAAATTGATGGGCGCTCAGCTCACCTTCTCCATATGAAATCTGAAAATAATTACATAGTTTTCGATAGACCAGTTTAATGGTCTCTATTGAAGGCAGATTATTGATAAATTGGTTTTTAAGCAATAACTCATCAGAATTATTGCTTAATATAACCGCTATAGAGGCATTACCATCCCGACCTGCGCGTCCTGCTTCTTGATAATAGCTTTCTAGGCTTTCTGGTAAATTGAGATGAACAACAGATGATACGTCGGGTTTGTCTATCCCCATTCCAAAGGCGGTTGTGGCGACCATGATTTCTTTTCGATTCGACATCCAATGGTCCAAACGCTCTTGTTTTTCTTTATTGGGAATTCCGCCATGAAAAAATTGAGCGCTAAAGCCCAGTTTTTCCAATTGTTCTTTTAGTTCAACACACAAGCGTCTGCTTCTTACATAAATGATTGAAGCGCCTTTATGAGTTTTTAAAAGTTGCTCAAGATCATAAAGTTTGTCTTCACTATAGGTCACATTGTAGGAAATGCTTGGTCTTGCAAAGGAGGCTTTAAAGACTTTAGGAGCTATAAAATCTAACTCACTCATGGTCTCTTCAATCACGTTGGGTTTTGCTGTTGCGGTAAGGGCTATGACATTTACCGTAGGATGCAAACGCCTTAAAATCGTGATGTTTTTATAAGCAGGCCTAAAATCATTACCCCATTGACTGATGCAATGGGCTTCATCAACAGCAATAAGGTTGACGTTCATCTGCTCTATGCGTTGCTGTACAATATCTTGTTGTAAACGCTCTGGGGACAGGTACAGGAATTTAAAATTTCCGTAGATGCAATTATCCAGTAAGGTGTCCAATTCTTGATAGCTAATGCCACTGGTGAGGGCAATGGCCTTTATGCCTTTGTCTTTTAGGGTCTTTACTTGGTCTTTCATTAAGGCAATAAGTGGAGATACCACAATGCAAATGCCATCTTTAATAAGCGCAGGAATTTGAAAACAAACCGATTTGCCTCCTCCAGTTGGAAGCAGTGCAAAGGTGTCTTCGTTGTTTAAAACAGCATTAATGATCTCTTCTTGTAATGGTCTAAAAGAAGTATGTTGCCAATAACGCTCGAGTATGTTAATGGGATGCGCCATTATAGCTTGGTGTGATTCAAGATGAAATCTGTACGTTCTGAAACTGTTCCAAAGGGAATATCCAAGAGTTCGTACCCAAATCGCTTATAGGTTTTGATGAGTTGTTGGTGTATTTGTTCTGCTTGTTCAAAGTTTTCGTAACGCTCATTATCGCTAACAAAAATATCTTTCCATGGCGCAAGGATAAAAATGTGATCATACACATGCTGCTCACAAACGCTGGTGAAATTTTCGGGATATGCACTATTTACAAAATCCATATAAGCCAAAACGTCAGGTAAGCCTCTATCATAAAATATCTGGTTGACGGTTTCGGTCTTTGCATCTAAAAACTGGTCTGTTCTAGCTTTCAACAAGAGATTGCTAAATAAAAGCGGATCTGTTAAGAACAACTGTTCTACGCCACTTTTTCTGGCTTCTAGGGTTACTTGTCTAGAGACTTCTTCGTAACAGGTCTTGCCCCGTTGTAAAAGCGCGTTGATGATAGATGATTTTCCCGTACCGGGGCCGCCGGTAATAACAATGCGTTGGGTGTTCAATTTGGCAGGGTTTTGGTTGTAAAATTAATGATAATTAATACAAAGTAAAATGTATCTTTACAAATCAAGAAATTGCATATGAGTGACGACAAAAAAACAGAAGCTTTTTACAACAAATTAAGAACGCAGTTATACGAAACGGCAACTTGGCCATCAGAATACCTTTATAAGTTTATAGTGCCATCAGACCCTTCTAAAATCAGTCAAATTGAAAATCTTTTCAATAATATGGGTGCGGTAATAACCACTAAAGAATCCAAAAAAGGAACCTACACAAGCGTGTCTATAAACCTTACTATGGAAACACCAGAAGCAGTTATTGAAAAGTATAAAGAGGTTGCTGATGGGGTTGAGGGGGTGATTTCTTTATAGGGAATCCTTCATGCTTATTATTTTTTTGTATTTTGCAAGCGTGCAGAAATACTTCATGCATCATTTACTTATACTTTACCAAATTACATGTTGATAGACGATTTAGAATACAATACAGAGCGTGAGCATTTGATCATTCCCGAATATGGGAGACATCTTCAAAAAATGATCAACTACGCTAAAGAGCAGCCAACAAAAGAAGAGCGCAATAAAGTTTCAAAAGCAATCATATCTGTAATGGGCAACTTACAGCCGCATTTACGTGATGTGCCAGATTTTCAGCATAAGCTATGGGATCAATTGTTCATTATGGCCGATTTTAAATTGGATGTGGACTCACCTTACCCAGAACCTTCCGAAGAAGAATTGACTGAGCGCCCAGAACCTTTGGCTTACCCACAAAATTATCCTAAGTATCGTTTCTACGGAAACAATATCAAAACCATGATCGATGTGGCAAGAACTTGGGAAGATGGCGATTTGAAGGAAGCTTTGATTTTTACCATCGCTAATCACATGAAAAAGTGCTTTTTAAACTGGAATAAAGATACAGTTGAAGATGACGTGATTTTTCACCATTTATTTGAATTGTCTGACGGAGAAATCAACTTGAAGAAGAAGGATGAAGATTTGACCGATGCTACCAGTTTGTTGCGTAACAAGAAAAAATACGCCACAACCAATAAAAAGACATATCAAAAAAAGAGCAACACCAACCGAAATAGAAAACGCTACTAATTACGTTTCATGGCAACATTTATTATTGAAGGAGGTCACCAACTTAAAGGGAAAATCCAACCTCAAGGCGCAAAAAACGAAGCACTTCAAATATTGTGCGCAGTACTTCTCACTCCAGAAGAAGTAAAAATAGATAACATTCCAGACATTATAGATGTCAACAAATTGATGGCGTTGCTCAAGAAATTGGGCGTCAAGATCAATGAAGTCTCAAAAGGATGTTGCACGTTTAAGGCAGATGAACTGAATCTAGATTATCTCAAGTCAGCCGAATTTAAAGAAGACGGTAAAGGCTTGCGAGGTTCCATAATGATTGTTGGCCCGTTATTAGCGAGATTTGGTATTGGGTACATCCCAAAACCAGGAGGCGATAAAATTGGACGACGTCGTTTAGACACCCATTTCGAAGGTTTTATTAAACTAGGTGCCAAATTTAGATACAACAAAGAAGAGTATTTCTACGGTGTAGAGGCAGACCAGCTCAAAGGAACTTATATGTTGCTCGATGAAGCATCGGTTACGGGAACCGCCAACATTGTGATGGCAGCGGTTTTAGCAGAAGGGACTACCACAATTTATAACGCTGCTTGTGAACCGTATTTACAGCAACTCTGCAAAATGCTTAATCGCATGGGTGCAAAAATTAGCGGTGTTGGGTCTAACTTACTCTCTATAGAAGGTGTTAAAGAATTGGGAGGCACAGAGCACCGTATGCTTCCGGATATGATTGAAATAGGAAGCTGGATAGGTCTTGCGGCAATGACCAAGAGTGAATTGACCATCACCAATGTAAGTTGGGATGATTTAGGACAAATTCCTAGTGTTTTTAAAAAAATCGGGATAACAGTAGAGCGTCAAGGCGATGATATCCATATCCCAGCACATACCAATGGTTACGAGGTGCAAAATTATATTGATGGTTCCATTCTAACGGTTGCAGATGCACCGTGGCCAGGATTTACGCCAGATTTATTGAGTATTGTCTTAACGGTTTTAACCCAAGCTAGAGGAAGTGCGCTTGTACATCAAAAAATGTTTGAAAGCCGTTTGTTCTTTGTGGATAAATTGATTGATATGGGAGCAAAGATCATTCTTTGTGATCCGCACCGTGCTACAGTGATTGGTCACGATTTCAAGTCCACATTAAAAGCAACAACTATGACGTCGCCAGATATTAGAGCGGGAGTATCATTGTTAATTGCAGCACTTTCGGCTAAAGGAACATCTACCATTCATAATATCGAGCAAATTGATCGTGGCTATGAAAATATAGACACACGCTTAAGAGCAATTGGTGCTAAGATTACTCGTGTAGATTAATTTCGTTTGTTCTGAAAGCAGACCCTCAAGTGGTTGCGGGAAGAGATTTCTTAAATTCTTTTAGATTAAGCTTTTGGCTTGTTAAGATTGTCTTAAATCAACAAGATAAGTGGCTTATGCTATGGGTATTCCTCTCATTAGTCCTAGTTTTGTGACTCACAAAAAGATTTTTAAAATTATGAGTCAGGTAAAAGAAAACGATACCGTAAAAGTACATTACACAGGAAAATTAAAAAACGGGCAAGTCTTTGACAGTTCTAAAGATCGTGAGCCATTAGAGTTCACCTTAGGTCAAGGCATGTTGATTCCAGGTTTTGAAACTGCGGTTATTGATATGAAAGTAAATGATAAGAAAACTGTAGATGTTCCTGTAGAACAAGCTTACGGAGAAGTCAATAAAGAAATGTTCCATAAAGTAGAAAGAGAGCATTTGCCAGAAGATGTAAAACCAGAAATTGGTTTAGGTTTAGTATCTAAAGATGCTCAAGGTAATGAGCACCAATTTAGAATTGCAGAAGTAAAAGAAGATCATATTATAGTAGATGGAAATCATCCACTAGCTGGTCAAGAATTGGTTTTTGACCTAGAATTGGTTGAGATCAAATAAAAGACCATTTCTTATATATAGAAATTAGTTTGCAAAAAAAAGACCGTCTATTTCAGACGGTCTTTTTTTGATTTATCACTCAATACGTCTATAATTTTCTGCATACACCTTATTGCCGTCCTCGTCCATCTCAATTTGGCTAAAGGTGTCATCCTTCACCTGGAGTTCATAATTAAACGCTTTTTTATCGTCAATAATCTTGCTCATCATTTCAGAGCCGTAATCTAGAACTTCAATCAGTTCATCACCTTCTACTTTATAGTTTCCGTAGCCAAACCATTCCGAAGAATCCGAAGGAAATTTTTTGCTCCACATCACTTTAGTTGGAGTGTACATTTTTACTTGACGGTATCCTTCTTTCCTATAAAAAGAATCGGTAACTACGTTATCCACATAATTATAATAGCCCACCAACTCCCAGGCTCCTTCTAAATTAATTTTTGCAACCTCGGGCTCTGTATTTGCATTGGCGTTGTTTTGGGTTGGGTTTCTATCATCAGTTTTACAAGAAAGCGCCAAAAGACACATAAGGGATAACACTATAGAAGTTTTCATGATGATGAGGATTTAAGATGAAACTGCAATATAATTTACGAAAATTATAAAGATGATCTTGTTTTTTTGAATAAAGATTAGCTTGGATTTAGCGGTTGTCAACAGTTGACACTCTGCATTTCTTTTCTATCAAACTAAAAGATGTTGAGGTGAGTTATAGGTAAGTACTATTATTGAAGTAGTTAGCACATTTAGAATGAGCAGTAATTTACAAAAGTGTTCTAAAGGTGAGATTAATTCTACTCCCAATCTCTTTTTTGGTTTTTGCGATTTGATGAAGCCAATGGTGTTGCATTTCTCCTTTCATAATCAATAAACTTCCGTGTTCTAAGTTGAGCTTATAGCGCTCTTCTTTTAACGTTCTATGTTTAAAATGAAATGGTCTAACGGCTCCTAAACTTACCGATGCAATTACTGGATTCTTACCCAATTCCTTTTCGTTATCGGCATGCCAACCGTTACTATCACTTCCGTCTCTATAAAGATTGAGCAATACCGAGGTGAACCGATGGTCAATTTCTTGTTCTATGTTTTTTTTAATGTTTAGTAATTCTGGAGTAAGAGGCTGTGGATGCATGGTAATATTAGAGTATGTGTAAGGTGTGTTGTTCTCGGCAAATAGCGCCGTTAATCTTGGCTGCTTATAGGTTTTACCAAATATTGTAATATTGTCTTCTTGCCAATTGGTGATTTCTTTTAAATCTTCAAAATACTGCGTTGCACGGAAGGTGGATAAAAAATTTGGGATGTAAATTAATTCTGCATTTGGCAGTTTAAGAGTGGTTTTTTCTTCGGAAAATAAATCCATCGCTAAATTTTTATCTAAATTAGCGATATCATGAAGCGCATCAAAATTATCATACTTTTATTTATAATAACCAGCTTGGCATTTACGGTACAAGACCGAAAGCCACTTCCAGATGGTTTTGTTCATGTAAAGTCGCTCATTCCAGATCTCGATGTAGAGCTACGTTACTATACATCCCATAATTTTGTGGGAGATACTATAGACGGTTACCAAGCAAATGCGTTGATACTTAGTAAACCAGCTGCGGAAGCTTTGAAAAAAGTACAAGATGATCTTCAAGAACACAATCTTTGCCTTTTAGTGTACGATGGATACCGCCCTCAAACGGCGGTTAATCATTTTGTGCGTTGGGCCAAACAGATCAATGATACCATTAATAAACAGGAGTTTTATCCAAATGTCAATAAACGCAATTTATTTAGAGATGGTTATATCGCTTCAAAATCTGGACATAGCCGCGGTAGTACGGTAGATTTAACCATTATAGATGGCAACACCAATAAGCCTTTAGATATGGGGAGCCCTTATGATTTCTTCGGAAAATCCTCTTGGGTGGCACATGATGCGCTTACACCCGAACAAAAAGCGAACAGACAACGCTTACAAGACGTGATGAAAGCCCATAATTTTAGAAATTATCCTAAAGAGTGGTGGCATTTTACCTTGCGGTGGGAACCCTATCCAAAAACCTATTTTGACTTTATGGTCGAGTAGTGTACCATTAATGCCCCTTCTTCAAACAATATAGGGCATTTATATCTGCATAAAAATGAACTGGAGCCCTACTAAAACTTACATTTTCATCTAATTACAAGATCATGGTAATTCATGTCATATTAACACGTACTTTTGCGCGTTCAAATAAATTTTGATATGAAGCGCATAAACGAGTATAAAAAACTCTTTGGAGTTGAAAAAGGTCTTGAATTAAAGACGTTGAAAAAAACTTACAGAGATTTGGTGAAAGAGTGGCACCCTGATAAGTTTCAAGATGGAGACGTTTTGAAGGAAGAGGCCGAGCTACAGAGTCGTAAAATTATTGATGGCTACCACTTTTTAGTGAGTATTGCACCAGAGACCATAGCTGCAAATTTACCAGCCTACACAGAGACCATTAACAATTCTGGGATTGCAGATTATGTTCATAAAGGGCTGTTGTTGGAAATTACATTTCAAGATGGATCTACTTACGAATATTTTGGTGTTAGTAAACAAGTGTACATCAAAATGATCAATACAGACAAGCTAAATCGATTTGCGAAGCGTAACATTTTTCCAAAGTACACCTATAGAAAGACCAAAAGAACTTTAGAGCAGGCGTAACACCAAAGTGTATTTTCTTTTTTGAATACAGCTAGTGATTTCAATTTAAGGCTTCCTTTTTGCGGAGCTCTGGGGCTGGAAATGTAAGCGGGCTTCGGTTTTTATCATAATTTTGTAAACCAAAGGTCCTGTTTATGAATAAAAACGATCAGGAAAACAATATATCAAAAAAGCCCTGGCCAACCAAAGCCGCCATGCAACAAGTGTATGATATGCATCTTTGGGGTGGCCATGATAGCGATTTTTACTCGGGGGAAGGTTCTCACCGCCCAGAAATTATAAAGCCCTATATAGATGTCGTTAGCACATTTTTAAAATCCTTTGCAAATCCCATTACGGTTTGCGATTTGGGCTGTGGAGATTTTAATGTGGGGAAAGAGCTAGTGCCACATACCAAGCGTTATGTGGCAGTAGACATTGTAGAAAATCTTATTGCTCGCAATAAAAGAGCGTTTAAAGGGGTTCAGCTAGAATTTCAATGTTTGGATCTTGCAATTGATGATCTACCCCCTGCAGACTGTGCCTTGCTAAGGCAAGTATTACAGCATCTTTCTAATGCCGAAATACAACACATCGCCAATAAGTTATCCAATTACAAATATGTCATCATTACTGAGCACCTTCCTAAAGGTGATTTTGAACCCAATAGGGATATAATTTCAGGTCAAGGCACGCGACTCAAAAAGCAAAGCGGTGTAGATGTATTGGCTGCACCTTTTCATTTTAAAATGTCAGAGGCAACAGAGTTGCTATCCCTCAGTTCAGACATCTTTAAAGGACGTATTGTCACGATGCTTTACAAGATGTTTTAAAACAATAAGGTATTGAGCCACAGAAAATCCTCTCATTAATTACCATTCATTAATATGTCCTTCGGAATCATAATGATCCTTCCAAGCACTCTTTTGTCAATACATTAACAGTGCATTAGATTACAGCTTAAATATAATCGATACATTTGCATTTATCAATGTATTTATAAGCTTATGGAGTTAAAACAAGTTGAGAAAATATCAAAGGCTTTAAGTGATGTAAATCGCTTAAAGATTTTACAATACATGCAAAACAATCAAGGAAAAATGGAGTGTACGCATGCTTGTAGTTTATTGTCTTTAGCCCAACCTTCCATTAGTCACCACATAAAAAAATTAGTGGAGGCTCAACTCATACATCAGCATAAAATTGGCCGTAATTATCACTACTCACTCAATCATGAGGTGTGGGATCATTATACGCTCGCGCTGAGAAATCTCTAATGTTTATTTTATAATACATTGAAAATTTTAAATATATAAATACATAATTCATATTGAATACACAAACAGCATATTCTATATTAGACCTTGCAATCGTATCACAAGGACAGTCTTTACCCGAAACTTTTGACCATTCTTTGGCGCTTGCACAAGCAGCAGATAGTGAAGGGTATAAGCGTTATTGGCTAGCAGAGCATCATAACTCTGATGCTATTGCCAGCAGTGCCACATCCATTTTAATTGGCAAAATTGCCGAGGGAACGAAACGGATTAAAGTAGGCTCAGGAGGTATCATGCTACCCAATCATTCTCCTTTAATAGTTGCAGAGCAGTTTGGAACTTTAGGAATCTTATATCCAGATAGAATAGACTTGGGACTAGGTCGTGCACCAGGTACAGACCGGGAAACAGCAAATGCCATTCGTTCTGATTTTTATCAGGCAGCAATGTCATTTCCAGACGAGGTTCAAAAGATCCAAAATTATTTCTCAAGTGATAATGCTACAGAAAAGGTGCGAGCAACAGTGGCTGAAGGTGTTTCTGTACCGCTTTATATTTTAGGGTCAAGTACAGACAGCGCTCATTTAGCTGCTAAAAAAGGATTGCCTTATGCCTTTGCAAGTCATTTTGCAACAGCACAATTGATGGAAGCCCTAGCAATTTATCGTAATGAGTTTAAAGCTTCTGAGGTTTTAGATCAGCCATATACCATGGCCGGTGTCAATATTATTATAGCAGATACCGATGAGGAGGCTGAACGTATTTCAACCTCACTCTACAGAATGATTATTGGTTTGTTGACCGGTAAAAGAGGATTTATGCAGGCCCCAACTGAAATGACAGAGGACTTGAGCGAACTGCGCCAACATCCTTCTGTACTTCAAATGCTGAAATATTCTTTTATAGGCAGCAAACAAACCGTGAAGCAAGAAATCGAAGCGTTTCTTGAAAAGACTCAAGTAGATGAGCTCATCGCGGTGACCAATATTTATGACGGTGAAGATCGTATTAAATCTTATCGTCTCTTCGCCGAAATTATGCGCGAACTAAATCAGGACTGATCCTAACCTAACATTGAACTTAGGACATGCTCTTGAGTTTTTTTCTTAGCATGCACAAAACCCCTAACTCTTGACGGGATAGATTGGCATTCTTTTTTAAAAGTCGATCCACTTCTTTCTGAAAATAATTAATGGTTTTGCCATTAGTGTACTCATCAATAACGCGAGGATCAATATAAGAACTGCGAGCTACGGACGGCGTATTGCCTAGGTGCTCGCTTACTTTTACCACGGCATCACGAATGTTTTTATCGAGTAGCTTTTGGTCTTGTTCGTCAGGTGCTCCAATTTCATCCAAAGTAATCGCTGCAATTACAGTGCCTGCCCAAGTTCTGAAGTCTTTAGCAGAAAATTCTTCGCCCATGATGTCTCTAATGTAGTCATTAAGATGATCGCTTTTGACATCTTGCTTCTGGCCATCTTCATCTATAAATTTGAAAATTTCATACCCTGGTAAATCGTCAATTTCTTTTACAATTTTAGCTAGCTTTTGATCAACAATATGTCGTTCTTGCTCTTTGCCAGATTTACCGATGTAATGAAATACCAGCTCATCACCATCTATTTGTAAATGTTTGCTGCGCATGGTGGTAAGTCCGTAGCTATGGTTTTCTTTAGAGTAACGATCACTTCCTGGTCTAAAATATGCGGCTTCTAAAAGCCGCACCATACAAGCCAAAACCTTTTCTTTTCCTAAGGTTCGTTTACGAAGATGCTGGCCAGTGACTCTGCGCATGTGCTCTAATTGATCTGCAAATTGTAGAATACGATCAAATTTTGCTTGATCTTGTTGTTTGCGGTATTTTGGGTTATAGATGTACTGTTTTCTATCCTTATCATCTCTACCGGTAACTAAGATTTTAGCTCCCCTTTTTCTGTCAATTTCAACATCGGTCCAAGCAGGAGGAATCACAAGAGATTTAAACCATTCTTTTAATTCTTTATCTTTTACGGTGGTGTCAGATTCATCAACATAGCGAAAGCCTTTGCCATGTTTTTTACGATAATACATCATTCAATTTTTTTGAATTAAATTTAAAAAAAAATTAAAATACTATCACTAAGATTATTGACTCATACGCACAGAAATCATCTTCTGAAAATTTGATCTCACTTGTTTCGAAGAGAAAAAAACGAATACCTTGAAAGATTACATACAAATTAAACGCTTATGCGGATCCCAAGTAAGTTCATGCTATTTCAAAATGCGATACACGGGATAGCGCAAATGTGCCTTCTCATAATTGCTACTTTGTTTATGCAGCCAATCTAACTGTGCGTACCAATTGTTTGCAAAATCAGGATCATAAGTTTTCTTCAAATTAAAATCAATCTTTAATTGCGGATTTTTTTCTAATAAATCAGCGGCCTTATCCTCCCAAACGTAGGGCGAAAACCCTTCTTTTTGTTGTAAAATCGTATCAAAGAAATTCCAACTAAAAAAAGAATCTGTTGCTTGTGGTTCTAAAGTTTCCAAAAGGTATCGAAAGGCTGGCTGATTGGTGCTTATATAATAATCACCTTTATAAAATTGTTGTTGGTTTTGAGAAGTTGTCACTTGGATATCGTAATGCGGGTAATGCCCCTCATAAGCTGCAGTTCGAGTTTTGTAATCCTTGATATGGTAGGTGCTCACGTTTAGGAGCGTATCCTTTTTAAAGACCGTCATTTCAACTTGATTCAGTTGCAACAGTCCTATAATTGACCACCAGCCTTGGGGGATTACATAGGCTTCTGGAACCGCTACTTCTAAACTGGGTTTAAAATAGTCTTGATAACTAATGTCTTTGGTAAATGGTTGATTGCGGTCATACTTTAACCTATTGGTACCTGTAATTTTACTTGGGATGCGTTCTCCCTCATAACCTTTAAACTGAAGCGTAGCGCTTTTAGTGGTATCGACTTCCCATTGTATGGGATAGCTCGTTTGAGCTTTATTTTGGGTTTGAACGTTATGTCTCAATTCTGAAATGTGAGCGCCTTCAAGCTCAACAATTGCAATCATACTTTTCATGAGTGCATAAGTGCCTTCTACCCGCTGCTTATAGGGTTTGAGCATATGGGTTTCTACCATCATCCCTAAGGTGTTCCAGAGTGTGGTGTAGCCTGTAGAATAGCGAGGTGAATCCATAAACTGTGAAAATCCTTTTTCTGGAACGCTATTAAATACATTGACGTAAGGTGTGATATCCCATGATTTTTCGGCAAGTTGTTGCTCTAATTGAGGCATCATCTCATTATGGAGATAGTTGCCTAGTTCTCCTCCTAATTTATTGTGCTGCGTAAACAAGTGGGTGAGCGTATATTGATAATCGGCGCCGTTGCTCACATGATTGTCAATAAAAACATCTGGCTGTACCAAATGGAAGATTTTAGCAAAGCTTTTGGCATTTTTAGTGTCATTTTTTATAAAATCACGGTTGAGGTCGTAGTTTCTAGCGTTTCCTCTAAATCCGTAAGCTTCGGGTCCATTCTGGTTGGTTCTGCTGGTCGAGTTTCGGTTAAGGGAGCCTCCAATATTATAAACGGGAATTGTGGCCAATACGGTAGATTTTGGCATCTCTAATTTGCCTTGTACCAAGTCACGAAATAAGAGCATCGTCGCATCTATGCCATCTGGCTCACCAGGATGAATCCCGTTATTGATGAGTAAGATGCGTTTGTTGTTTCTCAAATTTTCAAAATCGAAATTGGCATCGGCATTTAAGGTCACCAAATGAAGTGGTTTACCAGAATCTGTAGCGCCAATACTTTGGATATTGACTTCGGCATAGGCATCAGCCAAATGCTCATAAAAGGAAATGATCTCATCATAGGTTGCTGTTTCTTTTCCGTTAGAACGTTCAAAACGGGTTTCAAAATTGAATGGTTCTTGTTTGTTTTCCGAAGAACAAGAGCAAAGCAGCAGGATTAAAAGGCCAAGTTTTTTCATGCCTAAACTTAAGCAATTTGATTTAATAATTTAGTTGGATTTCTTTCATCTAACATTTCAAAAATATTAATTTCGCATTACTTAAAACTCGCATAATTTATGTCTCAAGTCACTAATTCTATTCTCATGATTCGTCCTGTCCACTTCAGAATGAATGAGCAAACTGCAATAAATAATTACTTTCAAGAAGATTTAGCTTTAAAGAATACCGAAATCAACCAAAAAGCACAAGCAGAGTTTGATGCTTTTGTTGAAGAATTACGTGCAGTAGGAGTACATGTGATTGTAGAGCATGATGATAAAAATTCAGACACTCCAGATTCTATTTTTCCTAACAATTGGGTGAGTTTTCACAATAACGGTGATCTCGCTATATACCCTATGTTTGCTGAAAACAGACGAAAAGAGCGCCGTGAGGAAGTCTTTGTAAGATTGGAGGAAGAGGGTTTTGTCATTAACAATATTATAGATTACACTAGTGCCGAAGAAGAAGGAGTGTATTTAGAAGGCACTGGAAGTTTGATTTTAGACCGTGTAAATAAAAAAGCCTATTGTGCGCTATCTCCTCGTGCAGATGAGGATTTGTTTATCGAATTTTGTGAAGATTTTGAGTACACGCCAATCATTTTTACGGCCAATCAAGACGTGAATGGAAAACGGATGCCGATTTACCATACGAATGTTATGATGTGCATTGCCGAACATTTTGCAGTGATTTGTTTAGATACCATCGATGATAAAAAGGAAAAGAAAGCCGTGGTCAGTAGTTTGAAGCAAGATGGTAAATCGGTGATTGCTATTACCGAAGCACAAATGCATCAATTTGCGGGTAATATGCTGCAGGTTCTTGGGAGTGAATCGCAGCGGTATTTAGTGATGAGCAAAACAGCACATGACAGCTTAACTAAGCAGCAAATAGAAGCGATTGAAAAGCATTGCCCTATTTTATCGAGCGATTTAAAAACCATTGAGACCTGTGGCGGAGGTAGTGCCAGATGTATGATGGCCGAGGTTTTTCTGCCAAAAGACTAAGGCTTTTAAAAACTGTTTTGGAGATGCTTAGGGGTAAATTTACTTAGGATCCATTTTAGGAAGCTCAACGTAAAATTTGGTGCCAATGCCTATTTTACTTTCAACCCAGATTCTCCCTTTGTTCAGTTCAACCAATTCTTTACAGATGGTTAAACCTAATCCGGTTCCTTTTTCATTGTTGGTACCGTTCGTGGTGAAATTTTCTTTTTGAAACAGTTTATTGATGTTCTCTTTTGAAATTCCCACACCAGTATCTTCAACACAAATTAAGGATTTACCGTTATGATCGTTGTTTGACACCGTGATCACGTCGCCGCGTTTTGTAAATTTAACAGCGTTGGTAATGAGGTTTTGAATCACAATTTCGGTCATGTTTTTATCGGCATAGATAAAATCACGGTGGCTTTCATCCACCAACCGAATGCCTTTCTGTTCCACTTTCTGTTCCACTAAGCTCATTTTATTGTGAAACACTTCTTGAATATTAAATATTTCGGGCTTAGGCTCAATGTTTTGCATTTGAGATTTAGACCAGTTCAATAGATTGAAAAGAAGTTCCATCGCGTTATCAGCATTCTCACTTAATTCTGGAATGAGATTTTGAAATTCTTCTGGAGAAATATTACCCTCCTTAATCAAATCGATAAACGCTTTTATAGAAGAAATCGAATCTTTAAGATCATGAGAGACGATAGAAAAAAGACGGTCCTTGACTTTATTGACTTCTTCAAGATTTTCGATACGTTCGGCATAAGCCTTATTTTTTAAACGCAATTGATCACGCTCAATGGTGGTGTTTTGATCTGTTACTTCTGCAGTAAGAGGTGTTCTCTTTTTATCATTTTTGAACAAAAGAAATACAATTGCAGCAACGGCGATAATCAAAAGAGCGGCAAGAACATAAGAAACAAGATTGTCCTGATTGGTTTTATCTTGATTTCTTTTGACGATGACGTCATCTGGAGTGGCAGGTGGGTTAGTGTTGATCACCACTTGTGGCTCAGATTTTATTTGCTCTGTATTCTCAGGAAGCTTCGCAATGGTCTCATGCTCTAATTCTGTTTTAAGGTCAAAATATTTCCCTTGCCAAAAGAAAGCATTCTGGTAGCTGCCTTTTGTAGAATCAATTTCCTTTTGCAGCCTGTAATTGGTAAGCAATTGATTTTTATCATCTATTTTAATAGCAATATTGTAAGCTTCGTTAACTTGAGTTCGCGCTAACTGCACATTACCTTGTACCAAATTAAGTTCTCCAATAGCATTTAAAGCTCGTATTAGCCCCTCATCATTATTTGCTCTTCTATTATATTTTAGGGCTTCAACCAAATAGTCTGCGGCTTTTTCGTAATTTTTATATTGAAGGTATTCATATCCAATTCTTGGAAGCACATCACTTTTTAAGGTATCTGCTTTTGAACTAGACATAAGCTGCATGAGTTTTTCATAATATTCAATTGCCTTACGGTGCTCTCTACGTTGAGAATACAGTTGTGCAATATTTTTATATGAAGATATAATAGCAGCATTATCTCGTAAACCTTCCCGTACGTTAAGCGCCTTAAGATTGTATTCTAAAGATTTATCAAATTGATTGGTGTTGAAATATGCTTCAGCAAGACTATTATAAGCCGTTGAAAGTTCTTGCCTTAAATTGTTGTCTTCAAATACAGCTATAGCAGATAAGGAGTGTTCTAAGCCTTTAGTATAGTTGCCACGCTTAATTTCTATTAGACCAACGCTATTGTTTACTTTGGCAACCCCTAGAGTATCTCCTAATTCTATGTAATAATTTTTAGATTTACTAAAACCATCTAGCGCATTGTAATAATCATTTTTAGTGGCATAGATGAGTGCCTTGTAGTAATGGACGTCGGCAATTCCCTTTTTGTAATTGAGTTGTTTGGCAAGGCTTTCGGTTTGATCGATGTAGAGCAATGCTGTTTTATAGCTTTCAGCATAGTACAATGCCTTCACCAATAGCACAGAGGTATCTACTTTCGCAGAGTCTTGCTTCTGGTAAGCTAAAGTCACGGTAAGGCTGTCTATTCTATTTGTTTGCGAAAAACAAAAGAATACAGTACACAAAGCAGCCAATGTGAATAACTGCTTCATACGTGAGTATGCAGATTTAAAATTGCAAAATTATTTCGGCAAAAATACCTTAAGAGGGATGGGTAAAAGTGACTCGAAAATAATAATGACAATCTCGTAAAAGATTGGTTATTATATATCATCAAGTTTGGGACTTAGATTAATAGCAATCCAAAAATGAGTAAATCAATCCTAATACCCTAATTTTTGGGTTTTAATACCGAAAAATTAGTTAAAAAGCCATCCGCGATTATTGAAAACATCGACGAATAGATAAAAGGCAAAAAAAACGGAGAAACGGCGCTTTCATCGATGAAATGCACATTTGCCTAAAATTTGTTCTAAAATTGCTAGATTTTAGAGCCAGTAAAATTTATAAAAACACAAGGATATATCGGGATTTAGTAACTTAAATCTATAGTACAATAACTAGACTTTTATGGATATATAAATAGTAAGTGTGAGCATTTTTTTATTTTAAGGTTAATATTGATTTCGAGGTTTTGGTGTTTGTGATAAGCCCAACAATTTAATGAACTGCATTTTTTAGCTGCAATTGAGCATAACTGCGGTTGAAGACTATTATTTTCAAGAGGACTAAACCATGAAAAAATAATAAAAAACCTATCTTTGGCATCTCAAAAATAAGACATTCATGAATCTCCAAAATACATTAGAACAACAGGTAAAGGCTGCAGTAAAAGACAGTTTTAGTGCTGACTTAGAAACGGTAGAATTTCAGGCAACCCGAAAAGAGTTTGCCGGAGATATTACGGTTGTGGTATTTCCTATGCTACGTGTTATAAAAGGCAACCCTGTTCAAATTGGAGAATCTATTGGCACTTATCTGTTAAAAAATGTCAAGGAAGTTAAGGGCTATAATGTGGTCAAAGGATTTTTAAATATAGAAATCAGTGATGCCTATTATCTCCATTTTTTTAAGACCATTAAAAGTGATGATCAATTTGGAAGCGCTAAGGTGCAGCCAAATGATAAAGCCATTATGGTAGAGTATAGTTCTCCAAATACGAACAAACCATTGCACTTAGGGCACATTCGTAATAATCTTTTGGGATATAGTGTTGCCGAAATTTTAAAGGCTTCAGGTAAGAAGGTCTATAAAACCCAGATTATCAATGACCGTGGGATTCATATCTGTAAAAGTATGTTGGCGTGGAAACGCTTCGGAAATGAAGAAACTCCAGAATCATCAGGTTTAAAGGGAGATAAGCTTGTAGGGAATTATTACGTCAAGTTTGATCAAGAATATAAGAAGGAAATTCAACAGCTCATTTCCGAAGGTAAAACCGAAGAGGAAGCCAAAAAAGAAGCGCCTTTACTTTTAGAAGCACAGCAAATGCTCCAAAAGTGGGAGTCTGGAGATTTAGAGACTGTGGCACTTTGGGAAAAGATGAATACCTGGGTTTATAAAGGGTTTGATATTACTTACAAAAATTTGGGAGTAGACTTTGATCAACTCTATTATGAAAGCCAAACCTATTTGTTAGGTAAAGAGTTTGTGGCAGAGGGTCTTAAGAAAGGGGTTTTCTTTAAAAAAGAGGACGGTTCTGTATGGTGTGATTTAACCGAAGATGGATTAGACGAAAAAATTGTTCTAAGAAGTGATGGTACCGCCGTTTACATGACGCAAGATATTGGTACAGCCATACAACGGGTTAAGGATTTTCCCGACGTTGGTGGGATGGTGTATACTGTAGGTAATGAGCAAGAGTATCATTTTCAGGTCTTATTTTTGATCATTAAAAAATTAGGTTTTGATTGGGCTGAAAACTTATATCATTTAAGTTATGGTATGGTGGACTTGCCTTCAGGAAAAATGAAAAGTCGAGAAGGAACCGTGGTAGATGCCGATGATCTTATTGATGATATGGCTCAAACCGCAGAGACCATTTCCGAAGAACTAGGAAAACTAGATGGCTATTCGCCCGAAGAGAAAAAAGAGCTTTACAAAACCATTGGTTTAGGGGCTCTAAAATATTACATTCTCAAAGTGGATCCTGCTAAGCGCATCTTGTTCAATCCAGAAGATTCTATCGATTTTCAAGGTAATACTGGTCCGTTTATACAATACACCTATGCCAGAATTCAATCCATTTTACGTAAAGCCAATCTCGATACTCATGCGATGTTGGACGAAACTGAATTGTCTTTGCATGACAAAGAAAAGGAACTGCTTAAACATTTAGAGTTATTTCCAGAGGTCATTCAAAATGCAGCGGCTAACCACAGTCCGGCATTAATAGCAAATTACACCTATGATTTGGTAAAAGGGTTTAACTCCTTTTATCAAAATGTTTCCATATTGGGGGCCGAGGGTCAATTAGAAAAACAGTTTAGAGTACAACTTTCGCACGTCGTAGCAAGAACTATCAAAGCTGCATTTAATCTATTGGGGATCGAAGTTCCTGAGCGCATGTAAATAGCTCTAATCATAGTGTGAATTGTAAAATACCAACATAATGTCTTCAGAAACAGGATAACAAGTCTTTGATTTTTAATTGTTAAAGACTTGTTAAAGTCAAAAAATATAAAACCGCTCCTTCTACTTTCTCGTAGGTATTAGTGTCTTCGCCCCAAGAGACGTTCAATCAAACGTTTAACACTAACACTCTTACCAAATGAAAAAAAGAATTACGCTGGTTATTGCATTTGCAGTAACACTTTTAACGTCAACAACCTCATTTGCACAGCTCGTGACGAGCGGTGCTGATGATGGATCGGACGGCACACTTCGAAATGAAATCGCAGATACACCATCAGGTGGAACCATTACGTTCGACGCTTCGGTGACCGTAGTTACCTTAACAGGTGAACTTGTAATAGATAAGGAATTAACTATTTCAGGAACGCCTGCAATTAATGTGTCTATTGATGCCAATACCAATGGAAGGGCATTTAATATCACTGCGGGACCTGTAGTATTTAATAATCTTACCATAGAAAACGGTACTGCTCCCGATGGTGGAGGTATCTACATGACCAATGCTATGGTGACCATAAACAATAGTGTCATCACAAACAACAGTGCCAATGCCACGGGTTCTCCTGCTGGTTCTGGTGGAGGCGTTTTTAATGATGTTGGTGGTGTTTTAACTATTAATGATTCTGAAATAACAGCAAACCTAGCAAATAGAGCAGGTGGAGGGATTGAAGACAATTCTGGTGCAGGACTCGGTGTTATTTTAAATAACGTCGATTTTGATGGTAATGATGCGGGCGCAGCCTCAGGAAATGCACTTCCTGGAAATGGAGGGGCCTTGCACGTTACCGGAGCAGGAGATGTCACAATGACTAATGGATCTGTTACCAATAATGTTGCTGCCAAAGAAGGTGGTGGTTTATGGAATGGCAGTGGTACAATGACCTTGTCTAATGTTACTCTAGAAGATAATATGGCCATTGGTGATGCCACTGGTGGTGGTGCGCTATTTAATAATGGTGGTACTTTAATGGTTGACGCCTTAACTACGCTTACGGGAAATATCGCCATGGGTGCGACTCCTGGAGGGCGAGGTGGTGCCATTTTTAATAATACAGGAGGTGTCTTAAGTTTAGCCTCTGGCTTAACCATTTCTGGTAACTACGCCAGTAGAGCAGGTGGTGCTATTGAAGATGCTTCGGAAGGCACACTTACTTTAGATGGTATTACTTTAACAGGAAATGCCGCTGGAGTTGATCTTGGTTTGGGCAATACAATTGTTGCAAATCCAGGTAATGGCGGTGCAATGCACCTTTCTGGTAACACAAATGCTGTTATCAACAATAGTACAATCAATTCAAATCTCGCAGCTTCTGAAGGTGGAGGCCTTTGGAATAATCAAGGTAGCATGACTATCGATAATACGCTTGTAGATGCAAATGATGCTCAAGGCGCAGATGCCGATACTGGTGGTGGTGGAGTTTACAATAATGGTGGGACGTTAATGGTTCAAAATGCCACCATCATTAGTAATAATATAGCATCTGGAGCATCAGGCTCTGGAGGAGGACTATTTAGCACAGCTGGTGCTGTCACCATCCAAGATGAAGATACCCAAATCATTAACAATCAAGCTAACCGAGCTGGGGGTGGAATCGAAATCATAGATGGCGCGTTAACAACAACAGATCTAGATTTAAATGGAAATAATGCTGGTGTCTCACCTGCGGTTGCCGCTCCTGGAAACGGAGGTGGTCTTCACGTATCTGGTGTTGCAATCATTGAGATGAATGGCGGAACGGTTAACAGTAACATCGCAGCATCTGAAGGTGGAGGCGTTTGGAACCAAACAGGAAGTACAATGACCTTGAGTTCTTTAGATATGAACTTGAACACAGCAAGCGGAAACGCTGCCGATAATGGTGGTGGTGCGATTTTCAACAATGGTGGAGACGTCATTGTAAGCGCTGCAATTATAGGAGAAAATATAGCCGATGGAACCTCGGGTTCTGGTGGTGGTGCCTTAAGCATTGGTGGTGAGATCACCTTTAACGGATCTTCAATTATTAACAACCAGGCCAATAGAGCTGGTGGAGGTATTGAATTATCTGGAGGTGTTTTAAATTTAACGAATACCATTTTGAATTTGAATAATGCTGGTGTTTCACCTGCAGTTGCCGCTCCAGGAAGTGGTGGAGGATTACATGTTACGGGATCTGCTACAACCAATATTAATGGAGGTAGTTCAAGTTTAAATGTTGCTGCTAATGAAGGTGGTGCACTTTGGAATGGATCAGGTATTATGACGATAATGAATCACACCATTGACGGAAACACGGCTTCAGGAAATGATGATATGGTAGCCGGCGCAGCTGGTGGCGGTGGTATTTATAATGAAGGCGGAACAGTCAATGTTTCTGATGGTACAACCATATCTAATAATAGTGCAGATGGCGCACAATCTACAGGAGGTGGCGTTCTAAATGCAGCAGGAACCCTTATGGCCAATGGTATTTCAATAGTAAACAATACGTCTAACCGAGCAGGTGGCGGTATCGAAACCAATGGAAGTGGTGCAATAATGCTTACTAATGTTACTTTAAACTCTAATACAACTGGAGTGGTTACTGGAGCAGGAGCACCTGGTAATGGTGGCGGACTTCATGTAAGTGGAGATAGCACTGTTGATATCACAGGCGGAACAACTAATAGTAATATTGCTGCTAATGAAGGTGGCGGATTATGGAACGGATCTGGAGTAATGACCTTAATAGACCATACGGTAAATAGTAATACAGCGTCAGGTAATGATGAAATGGTTGCTGGTGCTGCAGGTGGTGGAGGTATCTACAATGAAGGTGGTACGCTAGATCTGTCCGGAACAACTACAATTGCATCAAATAGTGCAGATGGTGCTCAATCTACCGGTGGTGGTATCTTAAATGCTGCGGGTACATTAATGGCTAATGGTATTACCATTGCTGATAACCAATCTAACCGAGCAGGTGGCGGTATCGAAACTAATGGAGGTGGCGCAGTGATGCTTACCAATGTGAGTTTGAATTCTAATGATACTGGTGTTGTGACGGGAACTGGTGCACCTGGTAATGGTGGCGGACTTCACGTAAGTGGAAACAGTACAGTAGATATTACTGGCGGAACCGTAAATGTAAACACTGCGGCTACAGAAGGTGGAGGTCTTTGGAACGGAATGGGAACACTCACTGTGAGTGGCACTACCATAGATGGAAACATTGCCAGTGGTAATGATGCTACCAATGGAGGTGGCGGTATCTATGCGTTAAATGGCGGTACGGTTGTTCTTTTGGATAACACAACAGTTTCAAACAATATAGCCGATGGAACTGCTGGTTCTGGTGGAGGTATTTTAGTGGACGTTGATGCTAGTTTAGCTGCAACTGACACATCCATACTATCTAACCAAGCCAATCGTGCAGGTGGTGGTATAGAGGTTGTTGCCGGAACAGGAACAATCACGATGACTAATGTTACTTTAAACTTAAATAATGCTGGTGTAGCACCTGCAATTGCTGCCCCAGGAAATGGTGGTGGATTACATATTACAGGAATGCAGGACATCCTAATTACAGGAGGAACCACAAATGGAAATAGTGCTGCTAATGAAGGTGGTGGTTTATGGAATGGTTCTGGTGTAATGACGGTTGTTGATCATCTTATAGATGCTAACACAGCTTCGGGAAATGATGCAATGACAGCTGGTGCAGCCGGTGGAGGTGGTATTTATAATGAAGGTGGAACACTAGATTTATCAGGTAGTACAGCAATTACAAACAATAGTGCAGATGGTGCACAATCTACTGGTGGTGGTATTTTAAATGCTGCTGGAACCTTAATGGCTAATGGAATTTCAATTACCAACAATCAAGCGAATAGAGCTGGTGGAGGTATTGAGACCAATGGCAGTGGGCCTGTGATGTTAACTAATGTGAATTTAGATGCTAATGAAGCAGGCGTGGTTACAGGAACTGGAGCACCTGGAAATGGTGGTGGACTTCACGTAAGTGGAGATAGTGACGTTAGCATTACAGCGGGAACCGTTAATAACAATACGGCCGCTAGTGAAGGTGGTGGTTTATGGAATGGAGCAGGAGTAATGACTGTTGATGCGGTCTTAATTGATGCAAATATGGCGAGTGGTGCCGATGCCAGCAATGGTGGCGGTGGAATTTACAACCTCGCAGGTACACTTAATATTCAAAATGATACCGTTATTAGTAACAATATGGCCAACGGAGCATCTGGTTCTGGTGGTGGATTGTTAAGTGAAGCTGGTGACGTTATGGTCACGGATTCTGCTTTTGATGCCAATGCAGCTAATAGAGCAGGTGGTGCTATTGAATTGATTGATGGCACATTGAATTTTTCAAATTCTATAATGTCAAATAATGATGTAGACGGCACTGCAGGTACAGCTGCTCCAGGTAATGGTGGCGGATTGCATATCACAGGCATGTCAAGCACCGTAACGATTGCCATGAGTACAATTACTTCAAATGCTGCGGCTAATGAAGGTGGCGGATTGTGGAATCAAGGTGGAACCACTATGAACGTTTCCATGTCTACAATTGATAATAACACCGCTGCAGAAGGTGGTGGTATCTACGGAAATGTGAATGCTATTACAACCGTTATGACCAGTACTATCACGGCGAATTCAGCTTCGGTTTCTGGTGGTGGAATTGCAAATAATGGGGCTAGTTTTGATATCAATGCAGCTACAATTGCAACAAACACCTCTGCTGGAAATGGTGGTGGAATTGATGCCGTAACTAACGTCTCTTTAAAAAATGCAATTGTTGCCTTAAACATGGCAAATTCGGGGACTGATGTTTCTGGAATATTCACATCCAACGATTATAATTTGATAGGTACAGATGACTTAAATGTTTTCACAGCTCAAACCAATGATATAGAAGAAGTGGATCCTCTTGTTGGACCATTGCAAGATAACGGCGGGGTTACCTTGACCCATATGTTATTCGATGGTTCTCCTGCATTTGATGCTGGTGCTGCTGATGATACGTTTGTAGATCAAATTGGTCAAAGTGTATTTGGTGCTTCCCGTGATATTGGGGCTTATGAATCTCAGGTGACTTTATCGATTGATAATTTCAATCAGACTCATATTGCCAGTCTTTATCCAAACCCTTCGAGTGGCTCTTTTAATATTGAAATAGGAAACACGGTTTCTGATGATATGCAATTAAAAGTAGTCTCTGTCAACGGTCGTGTGGTGAAGGAAGCTCATTTGTCTAACGGTTTAAATACGGTTGATATTTCTGGAATGGCTTCTGGAATGTATATTTTAAATATAACTTCTGGTAGCACAACAGTAACGCACAAATTAATTTTAGAATAGTGAATTTACCTACTAGATTATGTTTTGAAAAGGCCACCGAAAGGTGGTCTTTTTTTTATCATCAAGTTGAGGGTGAGCCATAGGGCTTTTATAAAACTAAAAGGGTTCTAATTACGTAACTATCTATATGAGCTATAGATTCTATTTTTGGATGATGATGCTGTTTTTTGTCGGAAAAATGTCTGCACAAAAAATCGATCATTTTTCATCTTTTCGAACTATTGGGAGTGAGCAGTATTTCAGGTTCCATTACGATAATGATTTTTTTGCAGCAACGGATGAAAATTATACGCAAGGCTATAATTTTGAAGTCGTGTCCCCAGTTTTTAAAAACAATCCCTTAAATCTTTTTTTAATTCAGCCAAAGCAATTTGAAACCAAATATGGTTTGGCGATTGAGCACGTTGGCTATACTCCAAATCATTATGAGCTGCCCGAAATTCAATATGGTGATCGTCCTTTTGCTGCGGCCATTATGCTCAAAAGTTTTACAATATCAAAACAGGCAGAAAAAAAGTTACGGGTGTATTCATCCTTGAGTTTAGGATGGATTGGTCCTGGTGCTTTTGGTGAGGAAATGCAAGTTTGTATTCATGAACTTACGGGGAATAAAGAACCTTTAGGGTGGCGGCATCAAATTAAGAATGATGTGGTGCTCAACTATAAGGTCGGCATAGAAAAACAACTCTTTCGCATTACGGATTATGCGTCTGTACAAGCCCAATCTCACCTTCAAATAGGGTCTTTATTCACAAATGTATCGGCAGGAGCAAATCTTATCATAGGTCAATTTACACCTCTTTTTGCTTCCGAAGCAACCAAAAAAAGCGTTCAGATTTATGCCTACACTCAGCCCGTATTTAGTATAATTGGTTATGACGCAACGCTTCAGGGCGGCGTATTCAATAGAGAGAGTCCATACACCATATCTTCAAATGCAGTGGAACGATTTACCGCACAATTCAATTTTGGTCTGGTCATTCAAACACAATCTCTCTATTTTGAATATACGCGTTCTAGTATTTCAAAAGAATTTGAAACAGGAGAAACCGCAAAATGGGGCGGATTTAGAGTAGGAATTACGTTTTAATTCTTTTTGTTTTTAAGCTGTAATCTAAAGTTGTAGCCTAGGCTCAGTTCAGAAAAGTCGGCCTGGCCTAAATTAGCATTGATATGTGCACCAATGTAAACATTATGTTGAGGTGCTTTGTCATTAGAGATGAGGTAATATTTAAGGCCCAATCTTGCTGGCACCGATTTTTTGAGTTTGTAATAATCGTCTAAAACACCAAGTACCACAACCGTCTCTCCATTTCCGTTTTGGTAATCGTATCCTTGGTTGAGCTGCCAATCAATTTTATAAAAGGGTTTATAGAAATTGTAACCAATATCAAATTCAAATCCTACGTGTCCCAAAAGTAATTCCGAAGATAGAAATACCCCATAATTTGTAGCATAACGATAAGGTTGGTCTATCCATCCAGGTTCTTGATCTGCCACAAGTGCTTCTCCATTTTTTACATAATCATAATAATGCTCGTAAAAACGGTAATGAAACCCAAGTCCAAATTTAAAGGTCTTGTTAATAATTTTTCCCGCGGAAATGGCTACAGAATAGACCTCTTTTTTAGAATTGAATGTTTCTGAAAGCACGTTTTGACCGAGGCCTGTCCGGAAACCGAAGTACGTTTGATGAGACGATTCAAATTCACGATGCTCAAGCGCTTTTTGGGATTTTTTCGGACTATTAAATTTAGCAGACACACTTGCCAAAAGAGAGTTGAGCCCTTGGTTAGGCAATTGGGTATGGCCGTTTGAGTGATGAAAGTAACCTAGACCAACTCTAAAATCCACATGGTTTAATCGATAGACATCATAATAAAAAAACGATCTGAATGACCAATTCAGTTGTGTTGTAATTGCGTTGTTAAAAGGGTTTGAGGTGCTATCATACTGCGTATCCATATAAGAGCCTCCCAGCCCTATGTGCAGATTTAGCCTATTGGTCTTTTTCTTAAGCACGCCAAACTCAATAAAAGGCATCAGCGTGTAGGCTTTTCCAATCTTTTCAGAATTGCCAAAATCAATCACCCCAAGTGTTAATCCCGTTCTTGGATGGTTCAATCTGTAGAGCCATTCACTCCTGTTGGTAAGATTATGCTTGCCGATACTGAATAAAAAGTCGGTCTGTAAATTGGTCTCTGGAAAATTGGAATTGGCCTCTAGTGTTTTTCCAATTAACAGCTCTGGAGCCATATAGGTTGAGGTCTCTTCAAGATCTTGCCCTTGAACGGTACAACATATACCTATAAAAGCGACACAAAATGCCACCTTGATTTTAACGTAATAACTCATCTTTAAGGTTGAGGTATTATAACATAATACCATTTTGGTTTTGGTTGGTGGCCCTAAAGATAGAATTTTATGCCTAAAAGCAAGGCGCATAGCGCTTTTGAACTGTTTTGGTTCTATTTAATAGGTGTCGTCACCTTCTATTTGATCATCGGTCAAGGTTTTTAAATAGGCAATAATGGCTTTTTGCTCTGGGGCTGTAAGATTAAGTTCATCAAAAGGAAGAGTTTGGTGCTCTAGGTCAAAGCCCATGCCGCCACCGCCGCCAAGGTTATAAAACTCCATGACTTGTTCTAGGGTTTCATAAACACCATTATGCATGTATGGGCCTGTAACGGCAACATTTCTAACGCTCGGGGTTTTGAACATGCCATAATGGAGAGGTTCATTATATTTCCAATAAAAACCAAGATCATCATCAAGTGCCTTGTTTTTATTGGTCTCTGGTACACCAATCACTTCCTTTTCATGCTCAGTAAAAAATGGCGGTACGGTACCGCTGGTTAATGGTACAAAATGGCAGGTGGCACAAAGGGCTTTACCCATAAAGAGGTTATAGCCTAATTTTTCTTCGGAAGTAAAACTGTCTTCTTCAGCTCTCATATTTCTATCAAACTTAGAGCTAAAGCCGTTAAGTGTAGAAATGTATGATGAGATGGCCTTAATGACCTCGATATTGTTAGTAGATACCTTTCCGTAAGCATTTTTAAAGGCCTTGATGTAGGTGGAATCTTTTAATATTTCCGAAGAAAACTCGTGCACATTGGTGTTAAACTCTTTACTATTTGTAAATACTGCAGAGATTTGTTCTAAAATATTTTCAGAACGACCATCCCAAAAGAAACTTTGCTGAAATGCGGTATTTATGAGCGTAGGGGTGTTGCGTTGTAAATTTTCACCTGTATTGTCTTTGTTTGTAACGAGCCCATCGCTGTATGCTTTTTCTGGAATATGACAAGTGGCACAGGCCATGCTGCCACTAGCAGAAAGATTTTGATCGAAAAAAAGTTGTTTACCCAAAGCTACCTGTGCTTTTGTAGGGTGTCTATTGACCGTAGGGGTAAAGAAATTAAGGTTAAAGCTATTGTCTTCAAAAAAGGTGGGTGCATCATAATTAAAGGGCTGGTTTTTTACCGGCTCCCAAAGCGCACTTGTTTTTCTAATGTCTACCCAGTTTCTCATAATGGGGTTCATGTAGTCTCGAGTAAAGGTGTACCGATCAAAGGTGTCAAAATTCATATTGCTCTTAATAAAGGCAATGGCTTGATCTATATTGTTCTGAAATTCTGCATCTAATTTTGCGTTTTTTTCTTTGATAATATGTTGAATGCTATTGTTGTAAACGGTTTGTAAACCTTCAATAGAAACGACGGTTTCAGCAATACCTAAATGGCTCACTGGTGTGTCAAAACCAGCAATCGCTAGACTCACAATTCGAAATAATTGTTGGTGAGTGGCAATAAAGAAACGCTGTGCGTTGATTTCTCTTTTTTCTATATTTTCTTTAAGATTGGTCAATAACCCCTTGGTAATAAAAAGTTCATTTTTAAAATCGGTAGGTGATGTTTCGCCTTCATAAATACTCTCTTCGATTTTTTGAAAACCCACAGGGCGTAATACTTTACCGTTGTCTTCTTTATAAACAGGTAAGGCTGGTCCATTGGCACGATGTCCAACTTCGGGATTAAGGTAGGAGGCATAAGGCTCTGCCATTTTAAAATGCTGCCTTGCTTTGGTAAAATAATGTTTTGAGTTTTTGCCATCAAAACCCTCGGTATCTAAGCTATCCAAATAGTTTATGGATTGGTTGATATTGCCGAGGTAATAGTTTTGGGCAAATTCCCAATGAGAGGAGGGAAGACTTATGGTTTTGGTTTCTTTGTCTTTGCAGGAAAAGAGCGTCAAAAGAATAGAAATGTAAACGAGGGTTATGGGTCTGTAGAACATTAGTATGTAAAAATTGGTTAATGTAGCAAATCAAAAAACTGTCCAAATAAGCAAAGCCAAAATCCTTTAGATTTTGACTTCGCTTAGGGACAGTTAAATAGAATGTATTATAGGGACTATCTAGGTAAGCCTTTTAAGATCACAATCTGAGAGGCTTGGTTATCTTCATAAGTACTATTGTTATGTCCATCAAGTTCTTGAAAACTTGAATCTCTCCAATAGTGAGGTTGTAAAGCTAAGATGAATGTACCAGGAATTCCAACTTTATCAGAAACATCAATTAGAGAACCAAATTCACCACTAAAACCAGTGCTATTTCCTTCGGCTAAATCTTGTCTAATAACCAATTCTAAAACTTTTGATGGATTATTTCCGTTGATATCGGTTTGGTAAATTTGTGCTGCATGACCTCTGCTAAATGAATTAGGATCTTCTTGAATGTAAACAAAGTTTTCGGTTACACATAAGTTATCAGGACTTTGTAGTTCACTTAAATTACCATCCATATTGTTCGTGTCTGTATTTCCACTTACAATTTGAGTTAAAACACCCTCTAAAGGATTACTCGCATCTAATTCTAATTTATACACAGTACCCCAATCGTTATAGGTGCCTTGACCAGGACCTCTACCGGTTACTGCAAAAAATACGTTTCTACCATTGGCGTCACTTCCTTTTTGATAATCTACGTCTTCAACTCTCATAAACTGGCTAGCAAATACATCGGTACAAGCAGTTTCCATTTCATTTTTAGATAAAGAACTTCCGTTTGGAATTTCAACAAACTCAACCTCGTAAGAGTTTCCGAAGTCTAAGCTACTTTCATTATATACTGTATTTGGAGCTACAGCAATAGCACCATCGGCACCATCTGAAACTTGCTTAAAGCGCAATACATAAATACTACCCCCTGTTAAATCAGCATCGCCATTTTGAGAGTAGTACATGGCTACCTGACCTTCAGAACCAGAAGAATCATCGTCACCACCAACGATTACTGTTTTGCCAGCATAGGCACCCTGAGGTAGAGGTACGGCATTTTCCCAAGAAAATTCTCCTAAAGCATCTAAGCCAAAATCAGCAGTTGGAGTAGGCGTTTCAATTCTAGGATTTATCCCTTTAACATCATAACTAATACTTTCTGAAGCAGATAAAAAGATGTCTTCAGACCCACCGTGGATGGCAGCTTCAAACATAGTTCCAGAGCATTGTCTTGCAAAATCAGCAACACCAGAATTTAATAAATAGTCGCCAGAAACGGGGATTAAATTTTCGTCTAAGCGAATACGGGCTACAGAATAACTGTCTTCACAATTTACCACATAGATGTAGCCATCGCCATCATTTAGAAAGCCAGCGCCATCGGCAGAACCTGCCAATTGAAAATCACCGTCGATCAAGTCGGGTGTACTAATTAAGGAGTAAGCAGAAACATAATTAAATTGAGGAGCAATTGCCACTAAGGGCGCGTATGAAGATTTGTTTGAGAATATGGTTGGTTCCGGTATAAAATCTTGACCGTCTGTGCCATCAATACCATTGGCGCCGTCAAGACCATTTTCACCATCAACACCGTTAATGCCATCACGGCCGTCTTCGCCTTCACAGGCAATAAGGCTTAAGCCTAATGCGGCTAAAACCATAAATTGAAATACTAATTTTGTAGTCGTTTTCATGTTTGATTTTGTTTGATTTATCAGTTTGCTACAAAATTAGATGAGCGAAGCGCTAATGGTGTTACCTAAATAAAGCGGTTGCATTAAATAAACTTTATGCTAAGGTTAAGGTGTTAAGAAAACGTGAATACTTAGAATGATTACAAATACTTATTTTTGCATTTGTGGTAAACTTTTTTGAATAGTGCCACAGAACTTTGAATTAACTAAAATTTAGGACTTCAAAAAAACAAGCACCTTATCTTTACCTTTCAATCGAATTGTTATGCCAACTGACTGTATCGCCTTTAAAGACACCAATTATTTTTCTTCATTAATTTGTGATTACCTAGATGAAAAGAGCGAATTAAAACCATTTTACCACCGCTTTCCGCATTTAGAAAATTTTAAGGCTCAAATAGAAGAAAAGTCTGCTGCTTTTCAAACAGAGTCAAGAACCGTTTTGGTTGATGCTTTAAAACGACAGTATCAAAATCTGGAGAGTTCTCATCTCACCAATGAGCATATCGAAGCATTGGGAGATGCCAAAACCTTTACCATTACTTCGGGACACCAACTTAATTTATTTACAGGGCCACTGTACTTTTTCTATAAAATTGTATCTACCATCAATCTTTGCAAACAACTGAAGGCCGAATATGCCGACTATGATTTTGTTCCTGTTTATTGGATGGCGAGTGAAGACCATGATTTTGAAGAGATTAACTTCTTTAATTTCGACGGAAAGAAAGTACAATGGAATCGAGAGTCTTCTGGTGCCGTAGGAGCATTGGATCTGAAGGGATTGGACGATGTTTTTGAAGTTTTTGGAAATCAACTCAATACTACCGATAACGCTGAAGCTCTAAAGACGCTGTTCCGAAAAGCCTATTTAGAGCAAGACAATTTAACCCAAGCGATGCAGTATTTGGTAAATGCGCTTTTTAAGGATTATGGTTTGGTTATTGTAGATGGGAATGATGGCGAATTAAAGCGCTTGTTTTTACCGCAAACAAAGGCAGAGCTATTAAAGCAGGTTTCTTTTAACAATGTTTCCGAAGCCAACGAACAACTCAATACCTTAGAAGGCAATTATAAGATACAAGTCAACCCAAGGGAAATCAACCTTTTTTATATTAAGGATGGCTTGCGGGAGCGCATTGTAAAAGTTGAAGATAGTTATCAAGTACTCAATTCAGCGATCTCTTGGAGCGAGAGTGAGTTGACGGCACATCTTAATGACAAACCAGAACGATTTTCGCCTAATGTCATCATGCGCCCGCTTTATCAAGAAGTGATTTTACCCAACCTCTGTTATATTGGAGGTGGTGGTGAGTTGGCTTACTGGATGCAACTCAAATCAAACTTTGAGTTTAATGACGTGGTATTCCCCATGCTTTTATTGCGTAATAGCGCTTTGCTCATTACCGCCAAGCAACAAGAAAAATTAGAGAAGCTAGACGTCTCTATTGGAGATTTGTTTTTAAAAACTTCAGCGTTAAGAACAAAAGTGACCAAACAGGTCTCAGAAGTGGATATTGATTTTTCGAAGCAAAAAGCGCATCTAGAACAACAGTTCAAAGACTTATATGCCTTAGCAGAAGAAACCGACAAATCGTTTAAAGGCGCCGTTGCCGCCCAAGAGACCAAACAAATCAAAGGTTTGGAACATTTGGAACAACGCCTGTTAAAAGCACAAAAACGTAAACTTGAAGATTACTTGGCTCGAGTTACAGAACTTCAAAACGCACTGTTTCCCAATGAAAGTTTGCAAGAGCGGCAAATGAACTTCTCCGAATTCTATTTGGAACATGGTGAACATTTGCTTCCGAAACTCATGGAAAAATTAGATCCATTGGCAGGTTGTTTTTCTATTATTGAAGTATAAAAATTCAATCTTTTGTTTTTAAATTATTACAGAAAAGCGCATAAATAGGGAGTTAGTGGTACGAGTAGCTAACTGTTAAATGTTTTCTTAAAATCTTCTTAAAGTATCGTATCAACTCCTTTGTAATTAGTGTTTTATAAAGAATGCCTTTTATCGATTTTTTTAACAGCTTATCTTTTTTTAGCTAGAAATATATACGCTTCGTCGAATATCATACCTGCCTTTTTAAAATTGTTTAGTTATTTGAACAGAGTTACCTCCCTAAAGCATATTTGCAACTGATTAATAGCATAATGCGTTGCTGTTTTGTAACAAATAAAGACCGCAGTTAGCGTGATCAACGGCTTGTGGTTAGATATTAGTTATGGAGCGCTTTAATGTATAACCTTTGCTATTGCAGTGTATTGCGTTAATAACTATCGATGAATAGGTGGTGCCTGTATCTGCTTTTTTAATTTCTTATTATGATTACAAAATTCACAATAAATTTATGTTGTTGTTTTATCAGCAACATTTCAAAATTCAAAAGACCATTATTGATTGGAATATTGAGTTTTAGTTGCTTCATGACCTCTGCTCAATCCCTAGAACAATGCGTAGCTGATATCATTTTATCAGACCCATTAGAACTAGATTCACAAATAAATACAACGGCTTACGGTATATTAGATGGAGTACCATTTACAGTGACATCCTCAACAAGTCTAAATTTTACAGAACTGAGCCCTGGCGATAAAAATAATATAATTAATGAGGGCGATGAAATAGTTGACAATAATGGTAATTCTGTATTTACAAATGATGAGATTAATTACTTATTTGGTACTAACTATGTGAGTAATACTTCACAAGCTACTCGAACAATTACTTTTGATGAACCAGTTATTGATCCTGCATTCTTTCTTTATTCAGTTGGTAAATATCAGCAACCAAGAACGGTGACATTCTTTAGTGATGAAGGAGACGCTACAGGCGGTTTAATATCATCCTTAGAGGTTGTAGCCAAAGATTCTGATATAAATAACGGAACACCAGTTACTTATGTGGTTGGCGAGAATTCAATCACTGCAAACGAAGGAAGGGTAATCGTAAAACTTCCCGGTAGTTATACCTCAATTAGCTTTGATTATGGTGAGTTAAATGGAGGTGTTGCATTCTTTTACTTTGGAAAAGTTATTGATAACTGTATTAGTGACTCAGACGGTGACGGCATCGCAGACGAAGATGACAATTGCCCCGAAACTGCCAACGCCGATCAAGCGGATACCGACGGTGATTTAATTGGAGATGTTTGCGACGACACGCCAAACGGTGATGACGATAACGATGGTGTAGATAATGCAGTAGACAACTGCCCGAACACCCCTAACCCAGATCAGGCAGATGCTGATAGTAATGGAGTAGGCGATGTTTGTGGCGACCAAGATGAATGTCTAAGTTTTAGCGGGGAAAATGATTTCGTTGATTTGGGTAATATTGAAGAAACGAATTTTGGAATAGGGGATTTTACAATTGAGTTTTCAGTAAAAACAGATCAAATGCCAATAGGTTTTCCAGCCGCATTAATTTCTAAGAGAGATGACTGTAATAGCGATAATTTCTGGAATATTAGATTAGCTTCTAATGGAACTTTTTATTATGAGGCTATAGAAGATACCAATTTTACAAATTTTTGCAGTATAAATTCTGTTGCGGCAATTAATGATAATCAATGGCATCATATCGCAGTCGTAAGGGAAGGTAGTAACATTACGCTCATCGTCGACGGAGGTGTCGATGCGGCCGCAAACTGCCAAATTACAAATCTCAATAACGATTATACAGTAAAACTGGGTAAGGACGCCTGCTCAGACACTCCGTTTGGTTACTATTTTGATGGTGAAATTGACAATATTCGGTTTTGGAATATTCCTAGAACTGTTGAAGAAATTTCATCAACACCAAATTTAATGATTGATTATAGCGAGGAAGGACTCATTACCGCTATTAATCAAGGAGATTCCGACAATGATGGAATAGGTAATGCTTGTGATGATGACGACGATAATGACGGAGTTGATGATAATTTAGATAATTGTCCAAATACAATTAACCCAGATCAAATAGATTCAAATAATAATGGAATTGGCGACGTCTGTGATGAGGTAGTATCTCCAGATGGCTGTTATGCTGCCGAGGTGATTGCCTTTGAGCAAGGCCAGAATTCTAACGGTAATGCAGTTGCAGCAAATAGAGGAGATGCTACAACGGCTTTAGGAGAGCCAGACAGATCAAATGCTGCTGGAGGTTTTGTATCCTTAGGGATTAACGGTTATTTGACCTTGCAATTTGCTGGAGCAGTTTACAATGCTGATGGCGATGACATCATGATCTACGAGACTTCATTTTCTGGAGATAATTGCTCAGGAGCTAATGATGAGCGTGCCATGGTAGAAGTGTCCCAAGATGGAACGACCTGGTTCAATGCCGGCGAGATTTGTCGTGATGGTGCTATTGATCTTCAAGGAATTCCTGTGGTATACGTGACTCAAGTTCGAATAACCGATATCACTACAGGTAGTGGAGATGGTTTTGACGTGGATGGTGTTGAGGCATTAAATGGTTGTGAAAACATGCCAAATGACGAGAACGATCTTTGTTATGGTGCTTTTGTTGTGGAAAATAGCTATACGCCAGGTCCTAAAAAGAATGGACAAGCCATTACTGATCCAACGCGTATAGACCCTTCTAAAGCTTTGGGTGAACCAGAGGGTGATGATTCGTTTAACTTTGTATCTCTAGGATACGGTGGTGAGATTACAATCGGGTTTGACGGTGCTGTTCTTAACCAGAGTGGAGCAGATCTAGAAGTGGTAGAGACCACATTCGGATCCCAGGATTTCGATTCTTATGCAGAATCTGCCGATGTGTATGTGTCACAGGATGGAATTAATTTTTTCATGATAGGCTCGGTGATGACAGATGAATCTTCTAGTCTTGACATTTCAAATGCGTCAGTATACCTATCTTACATAACACATGTGAAATTGTTAGATACTACGCCGGGGAACTCAGTCTCAACTGATGGTTTTGATCTTGATGGGATTGTGGCATTGCCAGGTTGTACACTATTGGAAATCACAGAGGGCTCAGCAACAAACCTTAATGAGTTTGCTGCGCTTAGCACAACCGACCAAACATTTGCTAATGTTGAGGTGAAGATGTATCCTGTACCAGCAAGAGATATATTGAACGTGAAACTTCAGAATTATGCTGGAGGTGCTGCATCTTATGAGGTTGTATCTCTAATGGGGCAGACTTTCATTAAAGGATCACTTAAAGCAGCATCTGAATTTAATGTAGATGTCTCTAACCTTTCTAATGGCGCTTACTTCTTGTTGATCCATGCTAATGGTAAGACCATTAATAATAAATTCATAAAGGCTACCAAATAATATTGTAGCAAGTCCATAAGCTTTTGAAAAGACCAACTCATTTGAGTTGGTCTTTTTTTTCAGAACCATCATTTGAAAAAAGTTAATCTCGACATAATAGACTAAAACGAATAATCACTAAGCTTTTAAAGCGGAAGGGATAACTGTTAATAATTCTGACAAAAAATTAAAGCCTTAAAAACGCCGTTCTAAAATCTATCCTTATTTTTGTGCATGCAACACAACAAAGTCCTTATTTTAGATTTTGGCTCGCAATACACCCAGCTTATTGCACGCCGAGTAAGAGAATTGAACATCTATTGTGAGATTCATCCATTCAATAAAATTCCAAAAGATTCAGATAGTTTCAAAGCCGTTATTCTTTCAGGAAGTCCAATTTCCGTAAGGGGAGAAGCGGTACTGCATCCAGATTTAGAAAACATAAGAGGCAAGAAACCTTTATTGGCAGTATGCTATGGTGCCCAGTATTTGGCGCACTTTTCGGGCGGATTGGTAGCAGAATCCAGCACAAGAGAATATGGTCGCGCAAATTTGGCCTATGTGATGGTTGAAGAACCGCTTTTTAAACATATCGATGCCGGCAGCCAAGTTTGGATGAGCCACAGCGATACCATTAAGAAACTTCCTGAAAATTGTAAGCTTATCGCTAGTACAAAAGATGTCGAAAATGCAGCTTATAGTATCGAAGGAGAGCAAACTTACGGTATACAATTTCATCCAGAAGTCTATCACTCTACAGATGGGAAGCAACTTTTGGAGAACTTTTTGGTGCATATTGCTAAAGTAGAACAAGACTGGACCCCACAATCTTTCGTAGAGGAGACGGTTGAAGAGCTACAACAAAAAATTGGTGATGATAAAGTTGTTCTCGGTCTTTCGGGAGGTGTAGACTCTTCAGTATCAGCCATGTTGTTGCATAAAGCAATAGGGAAAAACCTGTATTGTATTTTTGTAAATAATGGTTTACTTCGGAAAAATGAATACCAAGAGGTCTTAAAACAATATGAAGGTATGGGACTCAATGTAAAAGGTGTTGATGCTTCGGCACGCTTTTTGGATGCCTTAAAAGACTTAAGTGATCCTGAACTTAAACGTAAAGCCATTGGGAAAACCTTTATTGAGGTTTTTGATGATGAAGCGCATGATATTGATAATGTCATTTGGTTAGCACAAGGTACCATATATCCTGATGTTATAGAAAGTGTATCGGCAACAGGTGGTCCAAGTGCAACTATAAAGAGTCATCATAATGTTGGGGGATTGCCCGATTTTATGAAGCTGAAAATCGTTGAGCCATTAAAATCCCTATTTAAGGATGAGGTTCGTAGGGTGGGTGCATCTATGGATATGTATCCAGAAATTTTAGGACGCCATCCATTCCCTGGTCCAGGTTTGGCAATCCGGATTTTAGGAGACATTACCGCCGAGAAAGTACGCATCTTACAAGAAGTAGATGCAGTTTTTATTGATAATTTGAAATCTTGGAACCTCTACGATAAAGTCTGGCAGGCAGGAGCCATCCTATTACCAGTGAATAGTGTTGGTGTTATGGGAGATGAGCGTACCTACGAAAAATGCGTGGCTTTGAGAGCTGTTGAAAGTACAGATGGAATGACGGCAGATTGGGTGAATTTACCTTATGAGTTTTTGCAAAAAACATCTAACGAGATAATAAATAGAGTAAAAGGCGTTAATAGAGTAGTATATGACATTAGCTCAAAACCGCCAGCAACCATTGAGTGGGAGTAATTTTATAAAATGAGCAACCGCGGTGGTGCATTAGGCTTAAAGAAAATGATTTTGTTATAGATAAAAAAGTCTTCTCAATACTTGAGAAGTCTTTTTTATCTAAAATAAGTATCAATACCAACGTTTTATTGGAGTCAATTTTCATTAAGTTGATAAAATGAATACATTATAGAGTTTCCGAAAAAAAAGGAAACATCAAAATATATTTTGAATGAAAAAAATTATAGCGATCATCGTACTTTTATTTTTTGGCTTTGTGGCCTTTGCTCAAGAGTATAGAACTCATAAAGTCAAAAAAGAGGAAACTATTGAAAGTATTGCCAAGAAATATAAAGTCACTCCTTTTGATCTATACGCACTAAATCCAGATGCAAAAAAAGGATTAAAGCCAGATACGGTTTTGATCATTCCAAAAATAGGTAAGATTGATGTTGATGTTGAGCCCGAGGAAACTAAGGAATTGATTGGTTTTAAGAAGCACAGGGTAAGTCGTAAAGAGACTTTGTACAGTCTATCTAAAGAATATAATGTCACTATTGATGAAATTAAAAAACACAATAAACGCTTGTATTCTGAAAATCTTCGGAAAGGCGACAAAATTGAAATTCCTAGGTACAAGACCGTAGAAAGCGTTGTTTCTCTAGAAAATACTATCAAAAAATACAAAGTTCAACCTAAGGAAGGCAAGTGGCGCGTTGCTTATAAGTTTGGAATTACGGTACCAGAATTAGAAGCGCTTAATCCAAATATGGATGCTGTTTTGCAACCAGGTCAGCAACTTAACGTACCTAATATTGAACCCAGTAAAGAGAAATTGGTAGAAGAAAGCTTTAACTATTATACCGTTTTAAAGAGTGAAGGTTATATGGCACTCAATAGAAAATTAGGGGTTACTCAAGAGCAGCTTGAAGCCTTAAATCCAGAGCTTAAAGTAGACGGCTTAAAACTGGGAATGGTTATTAAAATACCTGGTGATGCGAGAACGACCTTGTTGGTCAATAATGTGCCAAGTACCGATTTAACCAAGAATCTTAAAAATTTAAAGCCTAAAAACATCGCCTTGATGTTGCCTTTTAAAACCAATAAGATTGATGTAGACTCTATAGAGGCTACAAAAAAAGCAATAAGAACCGATGGATTTCTTTCAGTCTCACTAGACTTTCATGCTGGTGTTCTTATGGCATTGGATTCTGCAAAACAGCTTGGTATTTCTACCAATCTTAAAGTGTTTGACACTAAGAACCAGTCTTCGGAAATTTCAAAGATATTACGTGAAAATGATTTTACGAGATACGATGCTGTCATCGGACCTTTATTAACCGAAAATTTCGATGCTGTGGCCTCGGCCTTAAAAACGGATAGCATCCCGGTGTTGTCCCCGTTGACCATGCCTAAAAACCTCTATGGCAATGTGTTTCAAACCATTCCTTCTAATGAGCTATTAGAGCAGACCATTATCAATTACGTAAAGTCTGATTCATTATCTCGACGTATGATTATTGTTTCAGATTCAAAAAACAAAGCCATTAGTGATCGTTTGAAAACCGAATTTCCAGAGGCGAAACAGGTCTTTTCTAGAAAAAACAAGGAGGGTCAAGAGGCTTATTTTATTTATCAAACAGATTTATTAAATGCGATTGGGAAAGGTCGAAACATTGTGTTTTTAGAAACCAAAAATGAAGGTTTTGCTTCAAACGTTATTAGTATGATCAATGGTATGACTACTGATAATAATGAGATTATTTTAATGACCACCAATAAAAACAAAGCATTTGAAGGAAAGGAAATTTCTAATTATCATTTGTCTAATTTAAAATTTCATTATCCATCTCCAAATAGAACTACAGATGTGTCGACGGCGAGCAATGCTTTTGTAAGGGCTTATAGAAGGATTTATAATGTGAGTCCTAATAAATATGGCGTAAGAGGTTTTGACTTAACGTTTGACCTGTTATTGCGTTTATCTTATGGAGAGAACCTTTACAAATCATCGCCCAACACCTTAGAGACCGAATATGTAGAGAATAAATTTCGATATAGTAAAAAACCATTTGGTGGCTATTATAATGAAGCGGTTTATATCGTGAAATATGATAATATGACCATTATTGAAGCAAAATTATGACCTCAAAAGTAACTTATCTCGGCAATCTAAGAACCGAAAGCACGCATTTGAAATCGGGTAACAGTTTTTTGACTGATGCACCAACAGACAATAACGGCAAAGGGGAAGCATTCTCACCCACAGATACGGTAGCTACAGGTTTAGCGAGTTGTATGTTGACCGTAATGGGGATCAAAGCTCAAGATTTGGGTCTTGACATGACGGGCACCAACGCAGAGGTGACCAAAACTATGGCTAGTAATCCAAGGCGGATCTCTAAGATAGAAGTTGTAGTGACATTTCCTTTTGAGGCCGATGCTAAGAGTAAAACAATTTTAGAAAGAACGGCAAATACCTGTCCTGTACATTACAGCCTTCATCCAGAAATTGAAAAAGTCATTGTATTTAACTGGAATTAATGTTCAGACATGTAGTAATTATTCTTTTAATGCTCATTGGCTTTCCAGAACAGGAAGTTACCATGTCTTGGAATCGCGATAAAAAACTAGCTTGGGATGATTTTCAAGGCGAAGTACCATCAGAAACAGATGAGGCGGCGCTTACGGCTTCAGGAATTACGTTTTCATTTGCTCTGCAACAATCTAACGATCGGTTTGTAAGCTTCGAGAGCACCGTAGACGCTCATTTTTATCCTAAAAAATCTTGGTACATTACCGGTAGGGCAGATGCCCATATTTTATCTCATGAGCAGTTACACTTTGATATTACAGAGTTACATGTAAGACGCTTACGTCATAAAATTTCTAAACTAAACGTATCTCAGAATATACGAGAGGAGTTGAGGAGTTTACATGAGGTGGCTAATAAGGAATTAGCTGAAATGCAACAACTTTACGATTCGCAAAGCGATCATTCTATAAACCACGACCAACAAAGCTTTTGGAACAAAAAGGTGGAAAACGACCTTAAAACCTATGAGGCTTTTGCTTCAAAATAAAATGCTACAACCCGATAAGAATTTCCTAATCAAATTGGCCCATACCAAAATGCCCTATGGTAAATTTGAGGGTCGTTATATCATAGATTTACCAGAGCACTATGTGGTTTGGTACCACAGCAAAGGTTTTCCAAAAGGGCAATTGGGAGATATGCTCAATCAGGTTTATGAGCTTAAATTAAATGGGCTTGAAAGTTTAATCTGGGATATCAAAAAGCGATACCCTAAACCTTAGGTTCTTATAAATACCACAACGCCCAATACATCAATCCAAATTGAAGGGGGAGGCGTAAGAGTAAAATCCATTTCGGGATTCCCGCAGCAGCTTTTTCACTAGAGAGCATGTAAACGTGTACCAACAAAAATACTGCAAGCATCGCTATAATGGCGTAAATTGAAAATGCTTTTAAAACCGGAATGCACAAAGCGATACCCAAAATAATTTCTGCAATACCACTTAATATCACTAAAAGTTTAGGGTTTGGTAAATACCTGGGCATGATGCGCAGGTACATTTTTGGTTTTATAAAATGCATGGCGCCAGCAAATATATACATTGCTGCCATGAGGTAAAGGTGCCAGGGATTATTCATCTTTGTATGCGTTATAGTTAATACCAACACCGTAATTATTAAGTCCTGATCTTAAAAGGCTAGACTCAATGCCATTGCCCTCTTTAAATTGCACCCAATTATTGCCGTTGATAAAGACACGTTTTATAAAGGTACGGTGCCCATTCATTTCATCTGTAAATGGGAGCAGAGGTCTAAAGTTAGTGGGTATTTTAATGATGCCTCCAGTTTTCGATTTAATTTCTTTATACTTTTTGTTGGGAAGCAGTTTTCCTTGATCATCAGTATAACCTAAAACTTGCAGCGATACAAAGAAACCGTCATCGGGTATAAAAAGGTCATGCTCATTGACATCCAGTTCAAACTCATCTCCGTTTTTTTCAGTAGCTACAAAAACAATGTTGCTATAGGTCAACACCTCTCCTGGATGGCCACTATCATTTTTATAAAACTTTACCTTAAATAATGTTGAAAATGGTCTTTTATCGGCATTAGATCTTTTACGCTTTTCCCAATCACGAGACTCCAGTGTAATAGGAAATAGAACGGATGTAATTTTCTTTAACTGTTCATTTCCGTTAGGAAAAAATACGGCAATTTCGCTTTCAATTGTGGGTAACCAACAGCTGTAATAATCATCATCTAAGTAGGGCTCTAAGGTTTCTTTTTTGAACTTTCTATCCATTTTGGCACTTACCACGATTTCATCTAACTTATCTGCCTCGGCACGTAATACAATGGTTTTCGGTAAATTTTCTGTTGAAATATTTAAATCCTTAAAGCCTAGGGCAGAAATATATAAAGAGTCAACATCCTTGTATAGTTTTTTCGTGAAATAAAATTTCCCATCATCATCTGCAAAAATACCTTGCCCATCACCAAAGGAAATGGTAGCGTAGCTTACTGGATATTTTGTTTCGCCATCAATAATTTGCGTTTGTGCAAATGAGATGCTGATGAATAGGTAAATGAATAAGGGGCATAATAATTTCATAACTAGGCTTTGTTTTTAGAAATCCAAGCGTTGATATTGTCTTCTAATACGGCTAATGGGAGGCAACCATTTTTTAATATTTCATTGTGAAATTGTGCGATGTTAAAGTTGTCTCCTAACGCTTTTTCGGCTTTGGCACGTAGCGCTATTATTTTTAATTGCCCTATTTTATAGGATAATGCTTGCCCGCCATTGGCCATGTAACGTTCAATTTCCGACGTAATACTTGCTACACTTTCGGCCTCATTTTTCATGGAGTATTTGATCGCTTCTTCTCTAGTCCAGCCTTTGCTATGCAAACCTGTATCTACAACCAATCGGATAGCTCGGTGCATCTCGGCACTCAACATACCAAAATATTGATATGGATCTGTATAAAGGCCAAGTTCTTTTCCAAGAGATTCACTATAAAGTGCCCAACCTTCACCATAGGCGCTATACCATAAGGTTTTTCTGAATTTTGGTAAAGATTTGTTTTCTTGCTGAAGGGATATTTGGTAATGATGTCCAGGGATGGCCTCATGTAAAAATAGGGATTCATCAGAAAAAATATTGTAAGATGATGGGTCTGGAACAGGAACATAAAAAATACCAGGACGCTTACCATCTACAGAACCTGGGTTGTACTCTGCACTTGCAGAGTTTTCTCTAAAAGCTTCCGTTTGGCGCACCTCAAAAGGCGTGTTCGGTTTTAAATCAAAAAGCCTATTGATTTGAGGCTTCATGATCTCATGGATTTTATTGAAATGATCAATAACTTCAGCAGCTGATTTAAAAGGCATTAATTTTTCGTTGTTACGAACATAGTCAAAAAAGGCGGTGATATCGCCTTCAAAGCCAACTTCGGTCTTTACCTTTTCCATTTCAGATAAAATACGTTTCACTTCTTTGAGTCCTAATTGATGAATCTCATCGGCACTCATATTGGTAGTGGTGTAAAGTTTAATTTGATGTTCATAAAAAGCTTTACCGTTTGGTGTGTCTGCAATACCGCTAGTGCTTCGGCCAGCGTCTAAATACTCGGTACTCATAAAATCGAGAAGTTTAGTATAGGCAGGAATAATGGCTTCTTTAATTTTCCTCTCGTAAGCTTCCTTTAATCGCTTTTGATCTTCTTGACTAAAGTCCTCAGGAAAATTTCGAACCGGGGCATAAAACAAATGCTCGTCTAAATTTGTGGTGGTCATGGCCTCCAATTGAGGGAGCACTTTAATAATTAGAGATTTAGGCAAGACATTTTGGGTAGCCATGCCTTCTTTCATTTTAGCTTCGGCAGAATCCATCCAATCCAAATAGCCATCTAATCTTTTAAGCCAGTTTTCATAGTCTGTAACTGTTTCAAACGGTTGGGAGCTTGCACCACTAGCCAATTGGCCAATATTGAGCTGCAAGGTCCACATTTGATTGATAGGGGTAAGATCTTGATCAAACTGAAGCCCCTCTAAGTTAATATCACATTCCCAATTTAAAATGGTCTTACTCATTTTTTGAGTGTTAGAAAGATTCTCGTCATCAAAAGCATTCACTTTCTCTTTGTAGTTTTTATAATAAGATTCTAAATCACTTTTGTACGCATTAGATAAAAAATTGGGCATATAATCATTATAGCGATTGTCTCCCTCCGCTGTTGCCATTAATGGATTGAGCTTTAAGCCTGCCTCGTAATAATTATTTAGTAACTCGTCAAATTCTGCATTGTTTTCGATATCTGCAGTTTCTGGAGTCTTTTCAGTTTTGTCATTTTTGCATGAAGTAATAGTGAGAAGGACTAAGGCAAGGATTAAGAATTGTTTCATGAGAAGATATGTTTTATTTCAAGTCCTTAAAGATACATATTCTATAAAATTTAGAACAAAAAAAGCTGCCAATGATGAGTTGGCAGCTTAGAGCATTATTTTTAAAAGAGACTATGCTTTATCCAAATTTTTGGTCATATGAAAGCCTACAAAAAGCCCCAAACCAGCCATAAAGAATATGGTTGCAGGATATACCGCCTCATTGTCTAAAGTGGTATAGGTATCTAATAAGCTTGCTAAAAAGACACCAATACCAATGCCCATTAATAATAGAGCGAGGTTAAGAATAATAACCTTCCAAATGGGAGCGGTGTGTTGCCTTCCTTTCATAAAGATACTGGCATCTGCACCTTTTTCAATTAGTGCTAGGCGTTCTTTGTTCCTTGTAGATAAATACAGGTAAAAGATACCGAAGATGGCTAAAAATAAGCTGATGGGTATTAAGATTCCTTCCATAATAGTGTGTTTTAAGTGTTCGCTTTTTAATTGATTACATTTATGTGTTCAAAGCTTATGACGCTGTGTTTCTGATTTAGGTTACAACTTTCGGTAAAAAAAAATAAATCTTATTTTCTGTAACCTTATGAAAGCAATGTTCGTCTTACTTTGAAATGACCATCAACCAAGATCAAATACGCATCCAAAAAATACAGCAAGGCGAGACACAAGTTTTTGCTGAACTTGTTGATGACTATAAAGATTTGGTCTTTACATTGGCCATTAGAATGTTGAAAAATAGGGAAGAGGCTGAGGAAGTTGCACAAGATACATTTATGAAAGCTTATAGCTCTTTAGACCGATTTAAAGGAGATTCAAAATTTTCAACTTGGCTCTATCGTATTGCCTATAATACGAGTTTAGATAGAATAAAGAAAAACAAGAAGTTTTTAAAAGAAGTTGCAATCAACGAATTCACAGAGCATGAAGTTAAAACAGTAGGCACTGTTTTAGATGACATGATAACGGAAGAAAAGAATGAGGTGATACAACAGAGTATCGCAAAATTACCTAGTGATGATAGCGCACTGATGACCTTATATTATTTTGATGATTTATCTTTGAATGAATTATCTGAAGTGTTAGATCTATCGACCAATACCATAAAAGTAAGATTATTTAGATGCCGAAAGAAGTTGGCTACTATTTTAAAAACAGCATTAGAACCAGAACTCATCACATATTATGAAAGAGAACGCAGATAAAAGCTTAGATGATTTGGCACGAAAAGTCATGGGAACCTCAAACTTAGAGCGGACTTCTTTTGATTTTACACAACAGGTCATGTCACACATTCAGTCTTTAAATACCTCAAAGGCCTTTGTGTACCAGCCGCTAATTTCAAAACGGGTTTGGGCAATCTTAGGGGTGCTATTGGTATTTGTTTTTGGTTACGTTTGGAAATCTTCTTCGGAAGGTATGATGGAGCCTAGCCATAATCTTACAGTAGATTATAACATCATAGAACGTGTAAGTGCATTGTTTACCCAGTTTCAAGTATCGTACATTACTATTTACGCCGTGCTCTTATTTTGCGGAATGCTCTATATCCAAATTCCGCTTTTAAAAGCCTATAGACATAAACAGGATACAAAATCCTAAACCATTAACCGAGTTTAGGCGGTTTTTTGTTCTAAAATGACATTTTCATCAGTTTGAGGGTCTTGATGCATTTGTTTAAGAGTTTTCTCCTCTTGCATTTTTTTACGCATTTGCTTTATGGTAAGCGTACTGCCGTCATGACTCCAACCTGGAGGGCCAAAAGCATACATGAACTTATGTCTCCAATCTGGAGATTTTTTCATGTCTTGCCATATATCCTTATACTCATGTGTCAATATCACTAAAGGGTTATAAGAGTTTGGCGGTTTAGTTACACCGTATTCGATATCGATGGATTCGTCTAAAGGTTTCCATGTTCCGAAAATCTTATCAAAGATGTTAAGAAATCCGCCATGATTTTTATCCATGTACTCAATGTTTTTGGCGTGATGTACTTGGTGCATGGTATGCGTATTGAACACTTTTTCTACGATGCCCAATTTAGGCACGTAAACCGAGTGCAATTGAAATTGCCATAAAGCCTCAATACCGAGACAGACCACAACCATTTCTGGTGGGAAACCAATAATTGGCAACCAAACATAAAAAAAAGGCTTGTAAAATATGGTAAACCATCCATTTCGAACAGCGGTACCGAGATTAAAATTATCAGAAGAGTGGTGAACGATATGTGCCGCCCATAAAAAACGCACCATGTGGTTTTGTCTATGGAACCAATAATACGTAAAATCATCTAAAAACTGGCAAGCTAGCCATACATACCAAGCATATCCAAAAGACTTCCAACCCATAATATTTGTTCTTATTCCGTCAACCTCTGGGTTAAAAACATCGTATAAGAAATTAAAAATGACAATAGCTGAAACGGTTTTTATAAGTGCCGCAATAATTGAAGAGCCTACGCCCATGGTAAGGCTAGATCCTAAATCTTTCCAATCGTATAGATTTTTCTTTTCGTGATCGTGCGCCTTGCTATAAGTAAGCTCTAATAAAATGAGTCCCAAAAAACAAGGAACACCATAAACCAGAGGGTTAGTGAAATCCATAAATTGATGTACTTGAAATCAGTTAAGTTCGTCAACTTTTGACGTGAAGTCTGGAAAGATAACTTTTTTGACCCAAATTATAGAATCTGTAGTGTTATTTGTGAGTTAACTAAAAGTTCTGGCTAATGATTTAGAACCGAAGTTTTGACGTAAATGAAAGAAGGATGCATGATTTTAGAGCTAAGATGCTCTTCAATCTATAGATCTTATAATCAATACCAACGCTTCTTTTTCTTTTTAGAAGCTTCGCTTTTTCGACCCTTTTTATATTTACTGCCCTGTCTTTTATGAACTATTGGTTTCTCTTTAGGATCAAGAGGGTAAGGATGCTCCTGTTCCACAGGAATTTGAACATTGATTAAATGCTCAATTTTTTTGATATACGACTTTTCATCTGCAGAGCAAAAAGAATAAGCCATTCCAAAAAAACCAGCTCGTCCAGTTCTACCAATACGGTGTACGTAAGTTTCGGGAACGCTAGGAAGATCAAAGTTAACCACTGCATCCAGTTGATCAATATCGATACCTCTTGCAGCAACGTCTGTAGCAATCAAAATCTTGACCATTCCGTTTTTAAATTTACCAAGTGCAGTTTGACGTTCGGCCTGTGTACGGTCACCATGGAGACGCTCTACGAGATATCCATTTTTGGTTAAGGTTTGTTCTAATTTATCAACACCAAATTTGGTACGTCTAAAAATCAGGATATTGCCCTTAATTGTATTACGGAGTAAGTGGAGGCAAAGTTCTATTTTATTTCTTTTAGGAACATAAAATAATAATTGCTCTACGTTTACCGCGGCTGATGACGTTGGGGTCACTTCAATACGTTCGGGAGCCTTTAAAATATCTTTTGCCAATTCTTCTACCTTGTAGGGCATTGTAGCAGAGAATAACAAGTTTTGTTTGGTTTCAGGGCACAGACGTTCAATTTTTTTAACATCATCTATAAATCCCATATCCAACATAAGATCTGCCTCGTCTAGTACTAAAATCTCAACGTGATCTAAGTTAATAGCGTCTTGTTTGTGTAAATCTAAAAGACGTCCTGGAGTAGCTACGACAATATCAACACCTTTAGTTAATATTTCAATTTGAGGTTCTATGCCTACACCTCCAAAAATCACGGTAGATCTTAGATTGGTATAAGCACCGTACGTTTTGAAGTTTTTACCAATTTGTAGAGCAAGTTCTCGAGTAGGGCTTATAACCAACGCCTTTACTGTCTTACCTTTTTTAGGGGCATCTTGCTTGTCATACAGTAACTGTAAAATGGGCAGAGCAAATGCAGCCGTCTTTCCTGTACCTGTTTGAGCAGAGGTGATCACATCCTTTCTATCTAAAACCATGGGGATGGTTAATTCTTGAACTAATGTAGGGTTATCATACCCAGCATCGGCTACAGCCTTTAATAAGGGTTTGTTGAGTTTTAGATCTTTGAATGACATGTAATACTAAGGCTTTCTAAATTAATGTTGTTCTCGTCAAGATAGCAATTATAAACATAAGGACGACTCATGTTAAGAAATGCCTATTATTTTTATGCAAAAAAAGCAATGTTATTCATCCTTATGAAGGGACCACATCTCCGTAGAGATCAAAATCCTCTGCTTCTGTAACTTTTATAGTCGTGAATTCTCCTGTTTTCAAATAGGTGTTTGAGGCATCAATCAACACTTCATTGTCTACATCTGGAGAGTCAAACTCGGTACGGCCCACAAAATAATTGCCTTCTTTTCTATCGATAACTACTTTAAACTCATGACCAATTTTGGCTTGATTGAGCTCCCAAGAGATTTGAGACTGTATTTCCATGATCTGGTTGGCGCGATCCATTTTAACAGCTTCAGGAACATCATCTTCTAAATTATAAGCATGGGTGTTTTCTTCATGAGAATAAGTGAAACAGCCCAAGCGCTCAAAACGCATATCTTTAACCCATTGTTTTAGGGTTTGAAAATCTTCCTCAGTTTCTCCAGGATATCCAACAATCAAGGTGGTTCTAATGGTCATTTCAGGAACTTTCGCTCTAAATTGCTCCAAAAGCTTTGTTGTTTTTTCCTTTGTGGTACCACGACGCATACTCTTTAAAATAGAGTCGGAAATATGCTGAAGTGGGATATCAATATAATTACAGACTTTTGGTTCGCGTTTCATAACATCTAACACATCCATAGGAAAGCCCGTTGGAAAGGCATAATGCAAACGAATCCATTCAATCCCGTCAACCTTAACCAAATGCTCTAATAATTCGGCTAGGTTTCTTTTTTTGTAGATATCTAACCCGTAATAGGTTAAATCCTGAGCAATTAAGATAAGTTCCTTGACGCCATTGGCCGCCAATTTTTCTGCTTCGGTCACTAAATCTTCAATTGGCGTACTCTTGTGTTTACCGCGCATTAAAGGAATAGCACAAAAACTGCAAGGTCGATCACAACCTTCCGCAATTTTCAAATACGCATAATTTTTTGGAGTGGTCGTTAAACGTTCTCCAATAAGCTCGTGTTTGTAATCTGCACCCAGTGCTTTTAGAAGTTGCGGTAATTCTGTAGTACCAAAATATTGATCTACGTTAGGGATTTCCTTTTGTAAGTCGGGTTTATAGCGCTCACTTAAACAGCCTGTAACAAACACCTTATCTACTTCGCCAGCTTCCTTCTTCTGCATGAATTCTAAAATAGTGTTCACACTTTCTTCCTTGGCATTGTTGATAAAACCACAAGTGTTTATCACAACAACATTACCATCCTGCTCATGCACAACGTCCTTGCCACTAGCTTTTAATTGGCCCATCAAGACTTCGCTATCATAGACGTTTTTGCTGCAACCAAGTGTGACAACGTTGATTCTATTCTTTTTAAGTGACTTTGTTCTCATATGCTCTCCTTTGTGAACCAGAATTTATAAGGTTGACACGCTTAATATTTAAAGCTTGCAAAGATACAGAATGCAATGTGATATATTTGTTTTCAAAGCGTTAAACCTTTTATAGCTGAAATGGTCTAATTCAAAACCACGTTTTATGAGAAATCTAACGTCTATCATTTGTTTGCTCAGTACGTTCTGCCTGTTAAATTGTTCTCCTGATGAGCCTAGTATCGCTCAGGAAACGCCACTTGAATTATATTATCCGCCACTTGATCCTAATTTGGAATGGGACACAAAACCCATAGCAGATCTGGATTGGAACCAAAACGAACTGCAGCCCCTACTAAATTTCTTAGAGGGAAAAAACACCAAAGGATTTTTAATGCTGCACCGTGGTAAAATCGTTGAAGGGACTGAAGTTTATATGAATGGACATACAGCAAATGCATTGTGGTATTGGGCAAGTGCAGGTAAAACATTGACCACAGCAGTTTCAGGAATTGCACAAGATGAAGGGTTTTTGGATATTAACTCTAAAGTGTCTGATTATTTAGGAACGGGATGGACAAGTGCGCCATTAGAAAAGGAAAATCTCATTACTTGCAAAAATTTATTGTCCATGAATTCTGGATTAGATGATGGGTTAGGAGACAATGTGTCTGCTCAAAACCTTCATTATCTTGCCGATCCCGGCTCGCGTTGGGCTTATCATAATGTTTATGTCAAATTACAGGATGTTATTGCAGAGGCTACTAACCAGTCTTTTGAAACTTATTTTACTGATAAATTAAAAAATAGAATTGGTATGAATGGCGCATGGATTCCAAGCAATGATTTTAGCGTCTATTTTAGTAATACTCGCAGTATGGCACGTTTCGGATTGCTTGTTTCTGCCAAGGGTGTTTGGGAAAATGATCAGATCATTTCCGAAGCATTTATGACCGATGCTACAAATACCTCCCAACAAATCAATAAGGCTTATGGCTATCTCTGGTGGCTTAATGGCAAAGCAACGTATCATTTACCTCAGAGTCAATTTGAGTTTCAAGGGGAGCTTATCCCTAATGCTCCTAGTGACATGTACTGTGCTTTAGGCAGAGATGATCAAAAACTATACATCGTGCCTAGTAAAAATCTTGTGATTGTTAGAATGGGGGAAGCAGCCGATGGTGCAAACTTTGCATTATCTAACTTTGATAATGAACTTTGGTCTTACATTAATGCCTTGACCAATTAATTGTAATTTTTAGGTAACTCTCTCATATTTGAAGCCTCTTCATAAGCATAACCCCACTGTAAGAGTGATTTTTCACTTTCTGGTGTTGTTATAAAAGTAAGTCCCTCGGGTACACCTTGGGAGTTATAGCCCATAGGCACGGTTAAGGCTGGATACTCCGCCACGGCAGCTTCAGCAGCATGATAGTTGTTAATAGAAATAATACCGTCAAGATTTTGAGCCTTGAACGGAACATCAAAAAAGCGTTTTCCGTTAGATTTTAAAACGTTCTTTATGGCATCAAATTCTTCTTTTGTGGCAGAATCCTCAGCAACACCTATAAAAAGATTTTGACCGTAGGGCATAATATTTAAACTATCTGTTTCATTATAGAGCATGATGTCTTCTAGCGAGTTGAACTTGAGTTCATCATCAGCATATTCTGAAAAGTAATTGGCCAGATCCACTTTCATGTCGAGATTCAATAATCTCAAAAAATCAGGCAAATCTACTTTTTCTTCGGAAATCACTATCACTTCGGCGCCTTGGGCTTTAAGCACATTCAGTGCATTAGCGTAAAGGGTATCTGTCATTAATTCTTTAAAGGCACCAAAACGTTTTCCTTTGAGGTCTCCTTTAGAGAGATCTTCATAATAGTTTTTAACGGTCAAATTCTGTTCAATAGACTTAAAATCTGCTGCATCGTAACCCTTCATTGCATCAAGCACGATGGCGTTATCAATGACTGTTCTTGTAATTGGGCCAGGGGTATCTAAGGTTGAAGAGATGGGAACAATGCCAGTTCGGCTTAAAAGCCCGATTGTTGGTTTGAGTCCCACTACAGAATTTTGACTAGCAGGAGAAAGTATAGAGCCCGCAGTTTCACTACCTACAGCTGCAGCACAAAAATTGGCTGCTACGGCCACACCGCTTCCTGAGCTAGAACCACCAGTATCTATTGTTTTTCGACCGTAAGGATTTAGGGTTTGTCCGCCAACAGCACTATAACCGCTAGGACAATCGCCACAGAAAAAATAGGCCCATTCACTCAAATTCGCTTTTCCTAGAATAAGAGCTCCGTTATTAACCAGCTGTTTAGTAATAAAAGCGTCATTTGTATTATTTTTTTGAAGTGCGACAGCACCAGCTGAAGTTGGCATTGCAGCAGTGTTGATATTATCTTTAAGCAAAATGGGCATTCCAAAAATAGGATGTTTGTCTTGTTTGTTTGGGGCCTCTTTGTCTTTTTGAATGGCCTCATTAATCACGTTAGGATTGACAGAAATCACAGAATTTAAGGACAATTCGTTGTTTCTATCGAAGGTTTTAATGCGATACAAATAAAATTTGGTCAAGACCTCATAGCTTAATTTCCCTTCGGAAATATGCTTTTGAAGAGTAGGGATGTCTTGCTCGAGGATTAGCGGTTTTAAGGATTCATATTTTTCTACAGAAAAATCACTCATCTCATCGTTAAGCGCTTCCCAAAGCTCATTGGGATTTATGTATTTTGAATCTAATATCTTGAATTCGCGAAAATCCTTAGTAGATACCGCACTAGTATCTGCGGTACTTTGATTTTTTGAAGTCTTGGTATTTTCTTCGGAATTCTTACAGCCAAGCAGCGTTAATACGGCCAAGAAAAATAACGTTCTCATAGTTTCATATTTCAATAAAAATAAGAAAAAGTAAGAGGACTGAAACCTTAGTAAGAAAGAAAAGCTATATTAAATTGAAGAGGATAGCATCTGCTATTTGAAAAAAGAATCTACAAACTCATATTTATTAAATACTTGTAAATCTTCAATGCCTTCGCCAACGCCAATGTATTTAACAGGAATTTTAAATTGATCACTAATTCCTATAACAACGCCACCTTTAGCGGTACCATCTAATTTTGTAACGGCCAAGGAGGTGACTTCGGTTGCGGCTGTAAATTGTTTGGCTTGTTCAAAAGCATTTTGACCTGTAGAACCGTCTAATACCAGGAGCACATCGTGTGGCGCATCGCCAACTACTTTTTGCATCACTCGTTTTACTTTGCTCAACTCGTTCATTAAATTGACCTTGTTGTGTAAACGTCCTGCCGTATCAATAATGATCACATCGGCTTCTAGTTTTACTCCAGATTTTAGAGCATCAAAGGCAACACTGGCTGGATCACTTCCCATATCTTGGCGAATCATTGGCACATCAACGCGGTCTGCCCAAACCTGTAATTGGTCAATTGCAGCAGCTCTAAAGGTGTCTGCAGCGCCTAGAACCACTTTAAGGCCTTTCTTTTTAAATTGATAGGCGAGTTTACCTATAGTCGTTGTTTTGCCAACACCATTAACGCCAACAACCATTAAAACGTAGGGCGTTTTAGTGCCATCGGCAGCATTATTTGCTAAGGTGGGTATAGAGAATTGAGTTTCTTCTCCAGAATTTGTCTCAGAAAGCAGACCGGCAATCTCCTCTCTTAAAATTTTATTAAGTTCTGACGTACCTAAGTATTTGTCCTTGGCAACACGATCTTCAATACGTGTGATAACTTTTAAAGTCGTGTTTACGCCAACGTCACTCGTGACTAAAATTTCTTCAAGATTATCCAGAACGTCATCATCAACTTTAGTTTTTCCGGCAACCGCTTTATTAAATTTAGTAAAGAAGGACGTTTTGGACTTTTCAAGTCCTTTGTCTAAGGTCTCTTTTTTTTCCGAAGAAAATATTTTTTTAAAAAAACTCATGGTGTTGTCTCAAGTTAATGCCGATTTTGCCAAGGCTAAAGGGCTTGATAGTATGTAAAGTCCATAGCAAGTATCAAACCGAAACCGAGGGTCTGCTACTTTGGCAGTAGCTTTATCAAATATAGACATAAAAAAACTGCTTTCAAATAATGAAAGCAGTCTGTAAATAGATTAAAAACCTATTTATTTTCTTTTTAAAAAATCATCGACAAACTCTGGTGCCATTACCGACTCAACAAACATGTAAGCACCAGTTTTAGGTGATTTTACCATTTTGATAGCTTTAGTAAGTCTTTTTGATCCTGTTTGTAATGATGCTACTGATTTCTTTGCCATGACGCTTTATTTTGTAATTGGGTATTATTTAATCTCTTTGTGAACAGTCATACGCTTTAAGATAGGATTAAATTTCTTAATCTCCATTCTTTCTGGCGTGTTCTTCTTGTTCTTTGTAGTAATGTAACGTGAAGTTCCTGGTTGTCCAGACTCTTTATGTTCGGTACACTCCAAAATTACCTGTATTCTATTTCCTCTTTTTGCCATTGTAAACTTATTTTATATTGTGTTTAACTCCTATAAGATTAGGAGAAAACCGCATCTTAATTAAAGCTAATTACTTAAAAAATCCTTTAGCTCTTGCTTCTTTTAGAGCGGCAGAGATGCCAATTTTGTTGATGGTTTTCAACGCAGAGGTTGATACCTTTAGCGTAATCCATTTATCTTCTTCAGGAATATAAAAACGTTTTTTGATTAAATTGGCATCAAATTTACGCTTTGTTTTATTCATTGCATGCGATACGTTGTTTCCAACCATCGCTTTCTTCCCTGTAAGTTCACAAACTCTTGACATGTCTCTATGACTTTATTATTGTTATTATTCTGTTCCTTTATGCTGTTTCCAAAGCCTCAACCGAATATTAAAATACAATTCAGTTCTGTAATTTAAAAAAACGACATGGATATTTTAAAACAGGCTGCAAATTTAGTAAAACTTTACTTTATCAACAAACTAAAAGACTCACTTTTTTAAAATTTCTTTATGGAGCATTTCAAAGGCCTTTGTCGCTGCTTTATTAATGACCTTAACTCTATGATTACCAAAGCTAAATCGTTCTGAAAAGACACCGTTGGGAGTGGCAATGGCAATAAAGACAATTCCTAAATCTTCTTCGGTCTCGTCTAATGTGGGTCCTGCATTGCCTGTGGTGGCGATGGCATAATCGGTATTGAATAGTTTAGCAGCATTAATGGCCATGGCTTCTGCAACCTCCTTGCTCACTACCGAATGGTCTTTTATAATTACTTCGGAAACTTGAAGGACGTTGACCTTGCTCTCTCTTGTGTACGCTACAACGCTACCCTTAAAATAGTTTGAGGCGCCTGGATTTGCTGTAAAACGCTCGGCAATCATGCCTCCTGTACAGCTTTCGGCAGTTGCTACAGTGTTGTTTAACTCGGTAAGCATCTTGCCTATAACGGCCTCAATGGATATATCTTCTTCAAATCCTGCAAAAATATCTTGTATTTGTGGCAGTAGGAGTTGTGTTTGATGTTGCATTTCGGCCTCAATTGCCTTTCGGTCCATACCTTTGGCAGATAGTCTTAAACGTACACGGCCTAAACTTGGTAAATATGCCAATTTGATAAACGCAGGAAGTTCGTTTTCAAAGTCTTCTATACGCTCAGCTAAGCTGCTTTCTCCCATACCGTAGGTCAAAAACGTTTTATGCTGAATAAAAGGAAACTGAAAGCGCTCTATTAATCTGGGGATCACTTCATCTGTAATCAGGGCCTTCATTTCGTAGGGGACTCCTGGTAACGAAATAAAGACATTTTTATCCTTTTCAAGCCACATCCCGGGAGCACTTCCAAACTTGTTCATCAAAACTTCGCACTTAGAAGGCACCAATGCTTGATCTATATTGACCTGCATCAATGGTTTTTTGACATGATGCTCCCAAAGATGTTCAATGTTTTGTCTTACAGAAACATTTTCTTCTAAGGTATCGTCAAAATAATGGGCAATGGTTTTTTTGGTGATATCGTCCTTCGTGGGTCCTAATCCACCTGTGATAATGATGATATTGGCATTGCTTTCGGCTTCTTTAAAAGCTTTAAGAATGTGATCTCTATCATCTTGTACCGAAGTAATTTGATATACGGAAACCCCAATTTTGCTGAGTTCCTTGGCTATAAAAGCCGAATTGGAATCTACAATCTGACCAATGAGAATTTCATCACCAATGGTAATAATTTCTGCAAGCATGGATTATAAATTGAAATCTTCCTTAAGTTCTGCGGAAGCATTTTGAACAGCATTGAGTACCAATTGTAATTCGTTACTACAATCTTCTTCTGTTTTTTTTAATTTACCCCAATCTTGAACGACAATGAGATGATCTAATACACCGAGTTCAAAAAGATCGATGGTAGGTTTCATTTTATGCGCCGCCTGATATGTGGTTTCATAGTCTTTATTTGCTACAGCATTTTTAAGTCGATCTGCATCTTCAGGAACTTCTTCTAGAAATGCCTCAGCAAGAGCCTTCACGAAATCTTCATCGTTATCTGCCAACTCGCGTACTCTAAATAATTTATAATTATTTTCCATTTATTTAACTCTAATTGAAAACATCTGTTTGTTTTCTATAAACCCCGTCAGGCTATCATTTATATTCACTTTGCCAACACCAGACGGCGTGCCCGTAAAGATAATGTCTCCAATCTTTAAAGTAAAATATTTTGAAACATATTCGATAATTTCATCAATCTTCCACAGCATTAGGCTAGTATTGCCTTGTTGAACAATAGTTCCGTTTCGTTCTAAACTAAAATCAATCTTGTTCATGTCAGTAAATTCAGACTTTGGAAGCCAATCGCCAATCACCGCAGCGCCATCAAAACCTTTAGCTTTTTCCCAAGGCAATCCTTTTGCTTTTAATTGCGCCTGTAAATCGCGTGCCGTAAAATCAATACCCAAACCAATTTCATCGTAATAGTTTTTTGCAAATTTTTTATCAATGTGCTTTCCTACTTTTTTGATCTTAACCAAAATTTCAACCTCATGGTGTACATCATCTGAAAAATCTGGAATAAAAAAAGGCTGCTTTTTAAGAAGTATGGCCGTATCTGGTTTGAGAAAAACCACCGGATCTGTTGGTCTTTCATTCTCGAGCTCTTTAATGTGATCTGTATAATTACGACCGATGCAAATGAGTTTCATAGATTTGATCAATCCTGCGGAAACAGGACTCTTTATTTAAATGTTATCTTTAATACGCTGTGTGAGTTATCAACTCAACTTATTGTTAAATGCTCTGAGTTTAATTGCCGTGAGTACTTTTTTGGTGTACAAAGGGAAATCTGCATTAAGCAACCAGCCAAAATAACCCGGTTCTTTATCCAGAATTTCTGTAACGAGCTTGCCTTTGTGTTTTCCGAAGGCAAAGCACTCTTCGTCTTTTTTATTGTATGCAATAAAGCCAGCAAAATCTGCAAACCGCTTTCTTGAACTAAACTCGGCCAAAAAGGAGGCGTCATTCTCAAGATCGTCATAGCGATCTAACTGTGACTTTAAGACCTCGTAAGTCGCTTTTGTATCTGCTTCGGCACTATGGGCATCATCCAGATTTTTATCGCAATAGAACTTATAGGCGGCGCTTAGGGTTCGTTGTTCCATTTTATGAAATATGGTTTGCACGTCAATGGATTTTGTGTTTTTCATATCAAAATCAATCTCAGCACGCAGCATTTCTTCGGCAAGCACTGGGATGTCAAACCGATTGGAGTTGAAGCCAGCGAGATCAGAATCCTTTACAATATGATATACTTCTTTTGAAATGTCCTTAAACGTCGGAGCGTCTGCAACATCTTCATCAGAAATACCATGCACCAAAGTGACTTCCGCAGGGATTTTCATTTCTGGATTCACCCGTTTTGTATAGGTCTCTTCTTTACCATTAGGGTGTACTTTTAAGATGGAAATTTCAACAATTCTATCTTTTGAAATATTAATGCCAGTAGTTTCTAAATCAAAAAAACAGATGGGCTTACTAAGGTTGAGTTGCATTTGTATTGGAGTTTTAGGCAAAGATAAAATAATATGGAGAATGGGATTTGTTTTTAAAAGGAACTCACTAAGAATATAAAAAACTTGTGCTTTAGAGTTTAAAATCTTTTAAAAGATGGGTTCGACTCGTTTTAGCGATACAATTGATTTTAAAAGAACACTGTCATAGTTTCAACATGAAGTAAATTGACAGTCTTTAGAAAAATTTTAATAACGTTATCATTTTAATTTTATGACACTAATTGTGATTTTGGCGGTTTCTTTTGCTCTTCTTTTGGGTGCATTATGGGGTATTTACGGTAATCTATCTAAAAAGACCGAAGGTTTTCTTGTGGCAGTCGCAGGAGGTGCCCTTATGGTTTCTGCAATATTAGAGCTTATAGAGCCTTCTATTGAAAAATCGTCAATAGTTTGGTCATTGGTATTTGTATTGCTGGGTGCCGCTATCTTTTGTGTGTTGGATTATTTTATAAAGAAAAAATGGGGCAGTGATAGTGGAGGAGGCCTCTTAGCAGCGATAACACTAGATGGAATACCAGAAAATCTCGCCTTAGGTGTGGCTCTTATTGGAGCAAATCCAATGGCAGCAGCAGCCCTATCAGGTTCTATTTTTTTGTCTAATCTTCCAGAAGCGGCCGGAGGTGCTAAGGAAATGGCAGAACAGGATATTTCGAAAAAAACTATTTTGCTATTATGGGGTGGCACTGCGGTATTGCTTTCAGCTTGTGCCTTCATTGGCAATCAACTGTTGTCTCATGTTTCAGAAGGTGTGTTGGCAGATATCCGATGCTTTGCCGCTGGTGCCGTGATTGCCTCGCTTGCTATTGAAGTATTTCCCAAAGCCTTTAAAAAAGATAGTTATTATTCTGGTATTGCTACAGCTCTTGGCGTAGTGCTTGCCATGTATTTAAACAGCTTATAACATCACAATCTCTTGATGATTTTATTGGATATATATTAAGGAGTGATCTATAGGTTTTGAAAAGCTCAATTTGAGCAATACATGATTCCCTAAAAAAAGTATTGCTCCTTATGATGATAAGAAGCAATACGTTTATGTTTAATAAGCTGAAGAGTTATTTATATCTCGCGATTAGCATCCCAAGCTTCTAAATAATCTTTGACCGCCTTTACAAATTGTCCTCCAAGAGCACCATTAACTACGCGGTGATCATAAGAATGCGAAAGGAACATGCGGTAACGTATGCCTATAAAATCGCCATCAGGAGTTTCTACAACCGCAGGGACTTTTCTAATAGCACCAAGTGCAAGAATACCCACTTGTGGTTGATTTATAATTGGTGTGCCCATGATGCTGCCAAAAGTGCCTACGTTGGTCACAGTATAGGTGCCTCCTTGGATATCGTCTGGTTTTAATTTGTTTTCTCTGGCACGTAAAGCAAGGTCATTTACTTTTTTGGTCATGCCCACAAGATTAAGCTGATCAGCATCCTTAATAACGGGAACAATTAGGTTACCGTCTGGTAATGCTGCTGCCATCCCTAAGTTGATGTGTTTTTTCTTAACAATGGTCTCTCCTTGTAGAGAGATGTTCATCATCGGGAAATCACGCAATGCTTTTGCTACAGCTTCCATAAAAATAGGAGTGAAGGTCAAATTCTCACCTTCTCGTTTGGCGAAATCTGATTTTACTTTTTTACGCCAGTTCCAAATATTGGTAACATCGGCTTCTATAAAGCTTTGTACGTGTGCAGAAGTTTGAACAGATTGTACCATGTGATGCGCTACAAGTTTGCCCATTCTGGTCATTTCAATAATCTCATCATCTCCAGAAGCAACTACAGGTGATGCTTGTTGTTTAGCTGGTGAACTTGTTTTTTGGGTAGCTAATTTAGGTGCAGATGTTGTGTCTTGAGCTTTAGAGGCTGGTTTTGAATTTCTACCTTCTACGTAATCTAAAATATCATTTTTGGTAACACGGTTGTCTTTACCGGTGCCTTCAATTGCATCAAGCTCGTCTTGAGAAATATTTTCTTTTTGAGCAATATTCTTAACTAATGGAGAATAAAAACGCTCATCAGAACTTGTTACTGGCGCGGTGCTTTCTTTTGCTTTTTCTACAGATTTTGAAACTTCTGCAACAGCTGCTGGCTCGTGTTCTTCCTCTTGATTCTCAGAAGCAGATCCAGTTTCACTTGAACCCTGATTAGAGCCTTCGCCTTCAATCTCAATAATGGCAATGGTTTCTCCTACTTTAACGACGTCGTCTACATTATAAAGTTTTTCGATAAGTACACCATCTACTTCACTTGGTACCTCGCTATCCACCTTGTCTGTAGCAATTTCAAAAACGGCTTCATCAGCTTCAATGGTATCGCCAACTTCTTTAAGCCATGAGGTTATCGTTGCTTCCGCAACACTTTCGCCCATTTTTGGGAGTTTGAGTTCAAATTTTGCCATATCTGTAATCTAAAGCCTTGTTTTTTATTAGTGGTTGCAAAATTACTTAAAAACCGACTATTTTATTGTGTTTTATTTAATTTTTTACATTTAGAAGCTTAGGACTTCGCCTTGATGCTTAGCGCTATTGCTTCCGAGGATAAAGTTAGAGCTTTTTGGTAGAATTTTAAATGTCACGTCGCTATTTTTGGGCGCATGCTCCAGTGTGGCGATCATCTGTTTAAAACTGAGGTGATTATTATCAAGAATATAGGTGGTGTGCTTTTGATAGTTTTCTAAGTTGGCACTTACTTTCAAATTAGTACCAAAAACCTTTTCTAGGGCGCTATGTTTGTCTTTTGAAATAAATACAGCATGCTTTTGCCTCTTATTGCTCGTCTTTTCTGGTTTTTGCATTAAGGTTGCCGCGCGAACGCCCAGCCAAACAAGCATATTGAATCCTAAATTGGACTTGAAATGCTTTTTATAAAATATTTGCATGGCGCCATAAAAACGTTGTGCATAGACTTTATCTTTTAAGGTACTTTCTCCCTTGTAATGAATGACCGTAGTTTGGCCATTATACATGTTTTGATATCCTAATTTTAGAATCTTATAAGAGAGGTCTATGTCATCACCGTACATAAAATAATCTTCATCAAAACCGCCAACACGATCATAAACTTCTTTTTTCAATACCATAAAAGCACCTACTAAAATATCTACGGTGCCTATAGCGTCATTAGCAAGTTCTGGCACGTAATAGCCATCTGTACGGCCTAACATTTTTTCTACGGAAACTTTAGGTGTTGGGATATGACGTTTGCTCTCCGGTAAAAATTGACCTTGACCATCAATCAATTTGCAACCTAAAATCCCCATATTAGGCTGATCTTCGGCAAAGTTCAAAAGAATTTTAAAGCTGTCTTCAGCAACTACAGTATCGGGATTAAGAATACAAATATATTCTCCTTTAGCTACAGCAACACCTTGATTGTTTCCTTTAGAAAAACCAAGATTCTCAGTGTTTTGTATCAACTTGACCTTAGGAAATTTACTTTCAACCATATCGCAGCTTTCATCTTTTGAAGCATTATCCACCACGATGATTTCAGCGGAAATACCAACCAATGCAGCTTCTACACTCTTAAGACAGAGTTCTAAAAAGTAGCGTACATTATAGTTGAGGATGACGACTGAAAGTTTCAAAATTTAAGATTTTAGGGAGCCTTCAAAAGGAATGCGATTGATAATGCTTCGGCCTAAAGTCACTTCGTCTGTGTATTCTAATTCATTACCTACAGAAATACCACGAGCAATAGTCGAGGTTTTTACTCCAAAGTCTTGAATTTGTCTGTAAATATAGAAGTTGGTAGTATCGCCTTCCATAGTAGATCCCAAGGCAAAAATGAGCTCTTTTACCGTCCCAGATTTCACTTTGTCTACTAAAGGTTGAATGTTCAAATCATTTGGGCCAATACCATCCATAGGAGAAATTTTTCCGCCAAGCACATGGTAAAGACCTCTAAAAGAACTGGTGTTCTCTATGGCCATCACGTCTCTAATGTCTTCCACAACGCAAACAATATCATCCAGCCGGTTGGGGTTTGCGCAAATATCACAAAGGTCATGGTCACTAATATTATAGCACTTTTTACAAAGTTTGATCTCTGTACGCATGGTACTCAAGGCACTTGTAAAACTGAGTGTTTGTTCTTTTGGTTGCCGCAATAGGTGAAGCACTAGTCTTAAAGCGGTACGCTTACCAATACCTGGTAATTGTGACATTTCGTTGACCGCATTTCCTAAAAGTTTTGAAGAAAATTCCATGCTGCGAATTTAGTGAAAAATATCACTTTTAAGCATGCATTAAACGATAGGATAAAAAAACTGCCAGCTCATAAACAAGCGTGGCAGTGCATTCTGGATTATGGTAATTTGAAGATCTGTTGTTATTCCACAATTATTTTTTTGGTCATTGAACCTTTGGTGGTGTTGACTTTTACAAAATAGAGTCCTGCAGCATAATTGGAAATATCTATTTTTAGTTCGTTCTGGATGTTTTGATCTTTTTCATAATACATCACTTTACCCAAAGCATTAAAGATGTTAATGGTGACCTTGTTGTTTTGATCCCATTTAAGATTCAGTGCATTGGTTGCTGGATTGGGGTACACGGTAAGTGAGTTCAATTGAAAAGTAGAGGCGCTTAGAGTCTCGTCATAGAGGTCGGAAGCCCATAAGCCACGACCATAGGTAGCAGCATAAATTTTATTGTTGACGTGATTGATTTCGAGTTCACTAATAGTGACGTTGGGCAGATTGTTGCTAAAGGGCTGCCATTCGGTTAAGGTATTATCAATATAGAATACACCGTAATTCATGCCTAAATAAAAGCCGTCTGTGTCATTGTTGTCCCAAATTAAAGCCTGAGCGCTAAAATCGGGTAAGTTAAGGGCATAAGATACCCAAGTGTTTCCAGCGTCTGAGGACACATATACTTTTTCAGAACCAGATGTAGCGATCGCGACCTTACTCGGATTTGTTGGATGTACTGCTATGGAGGTGATGTATCCGTCGAAACCGCTTAAGGTGGTCCAGTTTGTAGTAGTGCCAACATTGCTGTTTCTATATAAATTAATACCGCTAGCAGCGTATTGAAAATTACCATTTGACGGGGCAATTTTTAAATGATCAAGATTCGCTCCAAAATTTTGTGATACTGAAGTCCAACTAAACCCGCCATCTACAGACTTGTAAACTTCGTCGTAGCCTGTATAAACTGTATTCGCTGCAATAGGATCTTGTTCAAATGGTGTCAACCAATTTCCAGATTTTCCTTCAGGGGATGGAAGCCCAAAGGAGGTGTTTCCGCCGTCAAGAGATTTGTATAACAAGCCGTTGTAGATCTCTCCATAAATGATGTTGTTATTATTTTTATCGACAAAGCATTCAAATCCATCTGCACCTAGCCATTCTCTCCAGATGCCGTCTGTGCCTAAAATAGAGCTTCCATTATCTTGAGAACCTCCCGTAACGATAACGGGATCTGTTTGACTAATGCCAAGCTTATAAAATTGACGAATACCTAATCCAGTGGTCAAATCTGTGTAATATGAGGAGCTCACGTTGGTAGGAGCTTCGGCCACAAAAATACCGCCATCACTACAAACATATAATTCATTGCCAATAAACTCCAATAAATCAATGTCTGCATGACAATAACCAATGTTTCCATTGAGGGCACCGGAGGGCGTCCATTGAGACGTAATGGTGAAAGATAGACCGCCATCGGTGCTACGCCAAGAGTTGACACCAGCGATGTGCACATCATCAATATTGCTCTGGCTTATGGCAATATCCATATCTCGAGGTGCTTGGCCAGAAGTGGCATCACCAGGATCTTGAGCGTCTGAGCTGTAACCAAAATAGTTTTTGCCTGTATGATCTAATTTTGAGAAGCTTTCACCGCCGTCTGAGGACTTGTGCAAGCCTCCAAAGTAATTTCCTAAGGCTTCTAAAACAAAAACGGCTTCAGGATCGGCTGGGGAGACCGCAATCATTTTTGGTCCACCTCCAAAGGTGTTGGTGGCAGATTCAAATCCGTCCTCAAAAATAATTCCAGCAGTAGCATCTTCCACAGAAATGTCATCAAGAGTAATCCCCCTTCCGTAATTAGCAGTACCTTCAAAAGCAATATAGTAAGTTGCCGATGGGTTTGGGAGTGGGAGTGTAATGTCATTCCAAGCAGTTGATTCTTCAGTATAATTAGCCAATTCTATCCAAGCACCGTTCACCGAGGTTTTATAAAGAATTCGTAAACTATCGATATCTCCCTCCCAATTGACGTTGGTGAACGAAAAATGGAGTTGAGGTGTTGCCATGCCAGCAAGATTAAGCTCTGGGCTAATGAGTTGGGTAATTGGTATTGAAAAATCACCTACGTATAAAAACCCCATGGCATTACCCGTTCTTGGTGTTACCGAATTATTTTGATTAGTGCTAGCAGTAGACCAATTGTTTGAACCTGAGAGGTATGCTTGTGACCATTGGTTTAAGCCGTTTGGGGATACAAAGGTATTGCCACCATCTGTAGATTTATAAAACGTATTGCCAGAAGCGTATATGGTATTGTAGTCACCAGGTTTAAATTCTACATCATAGCCATTGGAAGGGTTGCCGTCAATTAAATCCCAAGTTGCACCACTATCTGTAGATTTAAAGATCCCGCCGTATTGTGCTGTACAGTACATTTTATTCGGGCTACTAGGGTCAATTATGATTTTATTAATGTTGCCATCGCCTAAATCTGATAAGAGATTCCACGTCGCACCAGCATCTTCAGATTTAAACAAGGTGCCTTCCGAAGATCCCCAGAAATAATTGGAGGGATTGGTAGGGTCAATGGCCAATGCAAATACGGTTAAGTTCGACATATTGTCAGTGAGAACCGTCCAAGAATTACCACCATCTAGAGTTTTCCAGACACCGCCTGTATTAGCCCCTATGATAAGGTGTTCGGAGTTTCCACTTTCCGAAGAAAGCGCAGTAATACGTCCAACACCAGGATTCCATCCGCTAGTTTGATTCCAATCTAAGGGACCTAACTGTTCCCAGCTGCCTACTGTTGTTCTTGCTGCGGAAAAATTAGTATTAAGATAGCTGTTATAATTTTCTAATACATTAAAGTAAAACTCTGGAGACTTGAGCATGCCATTCTCATCCATTCGTCTTAAGGCTTGATATTCCCACCGTTTGTAAGGCTTATAACCTTTGCCTCGTTCTCGTCCTACTTGATCAAAATACGCTTCAGCCACCACTTGAATGTCCTGAACACTGTAATCTCCTGAAGAAATCATACGCAGGTATTCCTGTGCAAATCCGGAAAAAGTGAAGGTAAAAACAATTAAGGTTGTGTAGAACTTTTTCATAATAATGGCTGTAAATGGTTGGGATTTTTGCTAAAAATACTACTTTTCGGGATATATTATTTAATTAATACTGTATGTCTTCAACGCTTATCATTTTATTAATAGCATCTTATTTTGGGGTATTGATTTTAATATCTTATCTCACCGGAAGACGATCTGGAAATGATGCCTTTTTTAAGGGAAATAAACAGTCCCCATGGTTTGTTGTGGCTTTTGGAATGATTGGCGCTTCACTTTCTGGGGTGACTTTTATTTCTGTTCCTGGCTGGATTGAGGCCTCTTCGTTTAGCTATATGCAAGTGGTTTTGGGCTATATCGTAGGCTATTTTGTTATTGGTGCAGTGCTTTTGCCCTTGTATTACAAGTTAAACCTGACTTCGATATACACCTATTTAGAAAATCGTTTTGGAGATTATTCATATAAAACAGGAGCCTCTTTCTTTTTACTATCTCGAGTAGTAGGGGCGAGTTTTAGACTGTACCTCGTTGCGAATGTCTTACAAATTATATTATTTGATGATCTTGGAATTTCATTTTGGCAAACCGTTACTATTACGGTGCTATTAATATGGCTGTATACATTTAAATCGGGAATTAAAACGATTGTTTGGACAGATACATTGCAAACGCTCTTTATGTTGATTTCTGTTGGCGTGGCTATCTATTTTGTGAGTGATGAGTTGGGATTGGCAGGTAATGAGATTTTAAGTTTTGTATTGGATAATGACATGTCGAAGACCTTTTTCTTTGATGACTATAAATCGGCAGATTGGTTTTGGAAACAGTTTATTTCTGGTGCATTTATCGCCATTGTAATGACAGGTTTAGACCAAGATATGATGCAAAAGAATTTGACCTGTAGAACCTTAAAGGATGCTCAAAAAAACATGTTTTGGTTTACGATTGTATTGACCATTGTCAATTTTTTCTTTTTGTGTCTCGGCTTGCTTCTTACGGTTTATGCTCAAGAAAATGGAATTGATGCCCATAAAGATGATTTGTTTCCGCTCTTGGCAAAAAACCATTTGGGGATAGGGGTGTTTGTGTTTTTTCTCTTGGGACTTATCGCTGCCGCCTATAGCAGTGCAGATAGCGCGTTGACATCACTTACCACATCGTTTAGTATTGATATTCTCGATATTGAAAAAAAATATTCAGAAGAAAAACAAGTACGAACAAGAAAGCAAATTCACATTGGCATCTCGTTGGTATTGATCTTGGTTATTGTGGCCTTTAAATATGTGATCAAAGATGACAGTGTGATCGCTAAACTCTTTGTGTTTGCAGGATATACTTACGGACCATTGTTGGGCCTTTACGCCTTTGGGCTTTTTACAAAATGGAAGGTCAAAGATCGCATCGTGCCAATTATTGCAGTCGCATCTCCAATAGTATCTTACATCATTAGCGTAAACAGTTTAAAATGGTTTGGCTTTGAGTTTGGTTTTTTTATTTTAATACTCAACGGACTTTTGACTTTCTTGGGGTTAGTATTGATTCGTAGAAAGTAAAACCAAGGTACAGGATTCTTCAAAAGCGATACCTTCTGTTTTTAGCATATTTTGAAATTCAGGGTTTTCTGTACCTGGATTAAAAATCACGCGCTTTGGATGTAGCGAAATGATATAATCGTAATACGATTTTTGGCGTTGTGGGTTTAAGTACAGGGTTACCGTATCAATATCTTTATAAGGCATGAGATTGGTGTCAATCTCTACACCTGCTACGGTTCCTTCCCGAAGTCCAAAAGCAACGGTTTCTTGATCATATTGTTTTAGTCTGTTTATGGCGATGTTAGAATATCTATTGGTATTGTTAGATGCTCCTATAACTAATGTTTTTTTCTGCATAAGATGTTGTTGAAATGATAAATAGATTTGCGCTTTTACTATAGACGTAAAAGCCACATCAAATTACAAATATTTGTGCAATCGCCGCTGTTAAAAGCCTGTTAAGACTTTAAAAGAGTGTAACAGATGTAAGGCATCATCGTCTTTACTTTGATTAGTAGCTTTTATAAACTCAAAATAAACACCATTTAATGACCTTCATAATAGTTGATGGTTAGTGTTACTGTAGCGTCATTAAATGAAAAAAGAGGCTGTTTTTAAAACAGCCTCTTTTGATTTTTTAAGATTATATACATAGTGGGTATTTACCACCTTATCACCACACTTCCCCAAGTAAATCCACTACCAAAGGCAGCAAGAACTACAACATCACCTTCCTTGATTTTGCCTTCTTCCCAAGCTTCGGTTAACGCGATTGGTATGGATGCGGCAGTGGTATTGCCATACTTTTGAATGTTATTAAAGACTTGATCGTCGTTTAAATTGAATTTCTTCTGAATAAATTGTGAAATACGCAAATTCGCTTGATGCGGAATCAACATATCAATAGCACTCACGTCCAAATTGTTTTTGGTCAACCCTTCCATAATAACCTCACTAAAACGAACCACGGCATTTTTAAATACAAATTGTCCGTTCATGTATGGAAAATAGCTTTCATCGTTGGGATCATTCTCTTCTAAAATATCCGTTACCCAACGCGTTCCCATTCCTGGCGCTTTTACCACTAATTCTTCTGCGTGTTCGCCTTGACTGTGTAAATGTGTAGATAAAATTCCTTTATTATGATCTTCTTCTCGGGTTAAAATTGCGGCACCTGCACCGTCTCCAAAAATAACAGACACGCTACGGCCTCTGGTTGTTTTGTCTAAGCCACGAGAATGCAATTCACTCCCAATAACCAGCACGTTTTTATACATTCCAGATTTGATAAAATTATCTGCTACGGAAATTGCATACACAAACCCAGAACATTGATTTCTTACGTCAAGCGCACCCACCGTCTTAATGTCTAATGCGTGTTGTACTTGAACTCCTGGTCCGGGAAAATACATGTCTGGACTCAAGGTGGCAAAGACAATAAAATCAATATCATCTTTATCAATGCCAGCACGTTCAATAGCAACTTTGGCGGCTTTTACACCCATAGTGGCCGTAGTATCATCGTCACCATCCTTTACCCAGCGTCTTTCTTTAATTCCAGTACGCTCCTGGATCCATTCGTCGTTGGTGTCCATCATCTTAGATAAATCTGAATTGGTCACCACATTATCAGGAACATAATGTCCCAGGCCTATTATTTTGGAATTATACATCTTATTTTTTTTATGTTGCTTCTCCTAAAAACCGGAAATAAATTGCGTTAAACTGTCTTGCAATTTAACCATTTCGAAGCTATCTGGTTTTAAACCCAAACCCAATCGTTATGCGCGCATAATAAACAAACGCGATGTCTTTGTCGCTTAAATTTAGATACATGCGTCATATTTTTGGATTACAGTTGTGCTGCTCGTCTCATTTCCGAAGAGAAATTTTTATGTCAGTTTGTCACTTTCGTTCTCTTGGTACTTTTTTTGAACTTTCAGAGTAGATTATAAATTCAATTTAAAATTGTTTTCGCTTAGGCTAATTGTTTTTAGTTCTGCGGAAAAACCAAATACAGAAATATTATGAGTAAAGGAAACATTAACGTATCGGTAGAGAATATTTTTCCGCTGATTAAGAAGTTTTTGTACAGCGATCACGAAATCTTTTTACGTGAGCTAATTAGTAATGCAACAGATGCTACTTTAAAATTAAAGCACCTTACCAGTATTGGTGAGGTTGATGTTGCGTATGGCAATCCCAAAATTGAGATTAAAATCGATAAGGAAGGGAAAAAATTGCATATTACAGATCAAGGCGTTGGTATGACTGCTGAAGAAGTAGAAAAGTATATCAACCAAATTGCGTTTTCTGGTGCTGAGGAGTTTTTAGACAAGTACAAAGAAGCAGGTAAGGACTCTGGAATTATAGGTCATTTTGGTCTTGGTTTCTATTCTGCTTTTATGGTCGCTAGTAAAGTGGAGATCATTACTAAATCTTATAAAGATGAGCCAGCAGCCCATTGGATATGTGACGGGTCACCTGAGTTTTCTTTAGAGAAAGCCGATAAAACCGAAAGAGGAACCGAAATCATTTTACACATTGCTGAAGATTCTACAGAGTTTTTAGAAGAGGGTAAAATACGTGAACTGTTGACCAAGTATAACAAGTTCATGCCTATCCCAATTAAATTTGGAACGAAGGAAATTAATGATCCTGAGTTTACTCCAAAGAAAATAAAGGATAAAGATGGTAAGGAAACTACTGAGCCACACAAAAAAATCAAGGTTGATGATATTATTAACAACCCTAATCCTGCCTGGACGAAGCAGCCTACAGATTTAAAGGAAGCCGATTATAATAGCTTCTACAGAGAGCTCTACCCAATGCAGTTTGAGGAGCCTTTATTCCACATTCATTTAAATGTGGATTACCCATTCAACTTGACGGGAATCTTGTATTTTCCAAAAATGAATAACGACTTGAACATCCAAAAGGATAAAATTCAGTTGTATCAAAACCAAGTATTTGTAACCGATAACGTTGAAGGTATTGTGCCAGAATTCTTGACCATGCTTCGTGGTGTAATTGATTCTCCAGACATCCCATTGAACGTTTCTCGTTCTTACTTGCAAGCAGATGGTGCCGTGAAGAAAATTTCGTCTTACATCACCCGTAAGGTGGCAGATAAGTTGAAATCGCTATTCAATAATAGTCGTGAGGATTTTGAGAAAAAATGGAATGATATTAAAATCGTGATCGAGTATGGTATGCTTTCCGAAGATAAATTCTTTGAAAAGGCAGATGCATTTGCATTATATCCAACGGTTGATGGTAGTTTTTATACCTACCAAGAATTGCATGATAAAATCAAGGCAAAACAGACTGATAAGGATGATAAGTTGGTGATTCTTTATGCTTCTAATATGGATGAGCAGTATTCTTACATTGAAGCTGCCAAAGACAAAGGTTATGAAGTTTTATTGCTAGATTCTCCAATTGTATCGCACTTGATCCAAAAGCTAGAGAGCAGTAAAGAACATATTTCTTTTGCAAGAGTCGATGGAGATCATATTGACAATTTGATCAAGAAAGAAGATACGGCTATTTCTAAACTTACCGAAGATGAGAAAAAATCTTTAGAAGACATTTTAAAGGAAGTGGTGCCTTCAGAAAAATTTATGGTACAGTTAGAAGCCATGGATAGCAGTGCGTCTCCATTTATCATCACGCAACCTGAGTTTATGCGTCGTATGAAAGAGATGCAGCAAACCGGCGGCGGTGGCGGTATGTTTGGTATGGGTAATATGCCAGAGATGTATAACTTGATCGTGAACACCAACTCAGAGTTGGTCAATGAAATTTTAACGACCAAGACCAAGAAAAAGCAAGAGCGCTTAATTACTCAAAGTTTAGATTTAGCACGTTTATCTCAAGGGTTGCTCAAAGGTAAAGAGCTTACCGAATTTGTGAAACGCAGTTACGAAATGATTAAGTAAGTACTGCAAACGCTCTTTTAACGAGGAGTGACATATAAATTCAATACAAAAAACCACTTTGCAAATGCAAGGTGGTTTTTTTATGTTCTTATTATTTAAATGCGAAATACTAAGAGCTCGATACGTTTTAAATAGTAACTAACTCTTTTTGATATTATACAGATAGTAATATTAAACTTTGGCCGTTCCAGATCTTAAGGTTTCAGTTTGTGTTTCTTCCATATAAACTATAGGCACGGCATATATTATTGGGATTTTATCTCCATATTTTTCCTTGAGTAATTCTACAATGGTTTTAAATAATAGGGCTTTAGTCGTTCCTACAATAAGTACTTCGTCCACGTTAGAAAGTTCTCCAGCATCGTTAGGTAGACGTCCTACCACTTCTTTTAAAATGTACTCATTTAAAACAAGCTTTTCTTGGTATAGCAAAGATGTAATTTCTTGAGCTTGCAATACATTTTTCGTAATGATGTTGATCTGTATCATCGTTATGATTTTACAGTTCAAGATAATTATTTCTGAAGTTTTAAAAGTTGATATTCTCAAATCTTTAACAGTTTATGGCATTTGTGATTAAACTGAAATATTATAAATTATATACAGTTTGTAACCAAATTGTAGTTTTTAAGTCTTACAAATAAACCATTGCTTAATAGGCATTAAAACCATTTTATATGAAAACCAAACCATTGTATGTATCCCTCGTCGTTTTTTTGACGTTCTGCTTTTTGAAGGTAAATGCACAATCACAAGATCTAAGCCAAGAGATTGACAACTATCTCAACGCCAACTTCAATTCTGAAATGCCAGGCATGAGTATTTTGGTTGCTAAAGATGGTAAGGCTATTTATAATAAAGGCTTTGGTATGGCTAACCTTGAATTGGAGGTTAAAGCAGAGCCTAAGCATGTTTTTGAAATTGGCTCTATCACCAAACAGTTTACAGCGGTGTGTATTTTGATGTTAGAAGAACAAGGAAAACTGAAAACATCTGATGAGATCACAACATACATTCCAGATTATCCTACAAAAGGTAAGGTCATTACCATTCATCACTTATTAAATCATACTTCGGGCATCAAGAGTTATACAAATATGCCTAGTTTCATTTCAAATGCACGAAAAGACATGACCCCAACAGAGCTTATCGATGTGTTTAAAAATGAGCCCATGGATTTTGATCCAGGCACTGCCTTTAATTATAATAACTCCGGTTATATTTTATTGGGTCATATTATAGAGGTCGTTTCTGGTAAAACCTATGCTGAATTTATAAAATCCAATATTTTTGACAGGTTGGGAATGAGCAATTCCTATTACGGCAGTATGTCTGCTATTATTTCCAATCGTGCCAGCGGATATTCTGAAACCGAAAACGGCTATGCTAATGCCGCTTACCTCAGTTTAACGCTGCCTTATGCTGCTGGCTCTATCATGTCTACCACAGAAGATCTTTTAAAATGGCAAAACGCAATTTCTGCAAATACGCTTATCAAAAGAAGCAGTTTAGAAAAGGCAATTAATGGCTCTCAACTTTCCAATGGGGACACCATAGACTATGGTTATGGCTGGACTACTGGTAGTATTAATGGCTCTAAAACGGTAGAACACTCTGGTGGTATTTTTGGATATAGCTCAAACGGTATATTTCTGCCAGATGAACAGGTGTATGTGATTGGACTTACCAATTGCGACTGTGGAAATGTTGGTGGTTTCACAACCAATATTGCCGCTATGGCTATCGGGAAACCCTTTCCAAAAATTGAGGATGCTATTGCGTTAGAGCCAGCAGAATTAGAAAAATGGGTGGGCGCCTATGCGTTTGATGAAGGGGTTATTCGCCACATCACTTTAAAAGATCAACAACTGTATAGTCAACGAGAAGGCAGTACTAATATGAAAATTTATCCTATGACCGAGACACATTTCATCTTTGAAGAAGGTACTATCGCTTATGATTTCTACATGGAAAACGGGAAGCGTATGGCAAAATTCACGGCCAACGGTAATACCATTACAGGGCAAGGTATTGAAAAAGCGGCTCCTGCTGAGCAGGTTTCAATTGATTTATCAGAAGATGTTTTAGAGGATTATGTAGGTACTTACGAGTTGATGCCCACCTTTCATATAAAAATTGAGGTGAGGGATGCTAAGGTCTATACCACCGCTACCGGACAATCAGAAATTGAGATTTATGCATCAGAACAAGATAAATTCTTTTTAAAGGTAGTTCCTGCGGAAATCGTCTTCAACAGAAATGAAGCAAACGAAATTGAAAGTTTGACCCTTTTTCAAGGAGGACAAGAACTGACGGGGAAGAAAATAAACTAGAGGAAACTAATGTCAGCCTAATGCCAATTGAAATACCTGTCAAAAGCTAAGTCTAAAACTTACGTTAGGCGTAATGCCAAGTGACAGGTTTTCTATGGCAATAAGCAAATTGTTCTCGTCTTCTACAAAATACCTATTGATTACATTTCGTCTGTCAAACACATTCCATATAGACGCGGCTACAGAAGCCTTGGTCTTAGTGCTTACTTTTAGTTGGTAAGATACCGAGAGGTCTGCTCTAATATAATCGTTAAGCCGGCTGCTATTTGGGGCCTCATACTCAATAGTATTGTTAGTGGTATTTTGGTTGGTCGTTGGGTTTGTAGCCGGTTTGCCGCTTCTCCAATTGAGACCGAATGCAAAATCGATAGCTTCCATAGAATAGGTTGTGGCAAAGGTCAGGGCATGTCTAATGTCAAGATTGTTAGGGAAGGTTTGTCCCTCATTTAAATCGGCAAACCGATAGTCGTTATTTGAAAAAGAATAACTTAACCAGGTGCTCAATTGTTGAAACTGTTTGTTAATTAAGAAATCAATCCCTTTGGTTTCATAAGCGCCTATGGCATTCTCAAATTGAAACTGGTTTTGAAAGCCTTGACTCTGTGCGGTAATGTTCTCAACAGATTTTACAAAAGCCTCTAAGCTAATCAAGAGCTTGTTTTTATTGTAATGAATGCCTACAGCACCTTGTTTGCTTTTAATGATGGGAATATCCTCATCATTAGACAGCATCCAACGTCGCTTTTCAATGCCTAAAAAATCATTTTGGAAATCGATCACTTGAGATGTGGTTTGACTTTTAAATTCCGCTAGAAATTCTAATCTAAAATCATTGCTCAGTTTATGACTTACTGAAATTCGAGGCTCGGTAAAGATTTCAGAAAATTTTTCAATATAGTTGGTTCGTAAACCAATGCGGGCATAGGTGTCTCTATTTAATGAGGTAAATTCTGCTTCACCATAAAAGGCATGAGATCTATTGATTTCTTTGGTGAAGCTTGTAAAATTGAGTTGGTCAACAATTTCAGCATTTTCAATGCTAATCTCGCTAAACTGGTAGCCGCCGTGCAATTTTAAGTTATTGTCAATATGATTGGTTGCATTAATTTTAATGCCAACATCGTTAACGGCATTGTCTTGTTGTAGTTGCTGTTCGTTGATGAGGTTGAAGTTACTCGCCTTTAAATCATAATTGCTCAAATAGAGTTGGGCGGTCGTAGTTAATTTATTGTTCCAATATTTAAGATAGGTAATGCCAGTTGCCAAGTTATTCTGGTTAAGCGTATTTTTAAGTGGCATAGCAGCGTCGCTGTTTAGCTTTTGATCATAATCTAAGCTGTTGTTAATGGTTGAGAAGTTAATCCGTAGTTGGTCTTTGTCTGAAATATCATATAAAAACTTAAGGGCGATGTCATAAAAATAAAAGCGCTCATTATTGGAGACCACGGCATTGTTTTGAGTGTTAGAAAAGTCGGAATCTTGAAATACACGTTGCAGATATTGGTCATATGTAGGCGTTAGCACCAAATCTGTAATAGACCGTCTTGCCGAAACCTGAAGTTCACTTTCTTTATTAAGCGGTAATTTAGCGAAACCATCGGCATGAATCAGATTGAACCCTGCCCCAGCTTTAAAATCTTGATCTAGGGTATTGGATTGTCTAATGTCAATAACGCTAGAAACGCCATCGCCATATTTGACACTTGTTCCGTTTTTGGAAACGTTAATATCTTTAGTTAAGTAGGGGTTGAACGCAGATACCAAACCAAAGAAATGTCCAGATTGATACATCTTGATGCCTTCCCACAGAATTAAATTTTGATCGTGGGTACCACCGCGAACATTGATGTTAGAAATACGTTCATCAACGCTTAAGATCCCAGGGAGCGCTTGAATGGTTTGTAAGATGTCAGGTTCAATGAGCCCTGGCAGAAGTTTAGAATCTTCGGTATTGATAACGATTTTTCCGTCACTCTTCTTAGAAATACCTTGGGTCAAATAATTGGTAATGACCACTTCTTCCAGTTTTTGGGTAATGAAATCACTAAGTGGATTGCGTCTTTTTGAGATGACAATATTGGTGTTGTCAACAACAATGAAATCTAAATTTGTGGAGGTACTCAAGAGTGAAATCACTTCCGCTAGCGACAAGTTTTCATCTGGAAAACTCATGGTCTTGTTAGCTATAGTAAGATCAACGTAAGAAAATGTAATCTCGTAGCGTTTTTCTAACACGTCCAATACGTCCGAAAGCGGCGCATTAGTGTTGGCAGTATTTTGGGCGTTTAAGCCCCAAAAAAAGCCTCCAATGATACTGATAAAAAGTAAAGTGATTATTTGTTTACACACCCGTTAATATAATGGTCTTGTCTTTTTTTACATACTTTAATTGTAATGGTAAAGTAATGGATTTTAAAGCAATTCCAATATCATTATGTGTGAAACTTCCAGTAAAAAGCTGGTTGGTATTAATTTGGTTTAATTGAATCTTAACGTCATACTGTCTTTCAAACTCTTCAATGACTTCTTTGTAAGGCACACTCTTAAAGGTGCTGGCGTGATTTAACCAAGACGGTTGTTTAAAACGTTCTTTGTCGGTGCTCACATAATTACCGTCACGAATCAAGAAGGTATCACCTGGTAGTAAAATTTGTTCTTTCTTTTCAGAAACCACAGCAACCTTACCTTCAAAACAAACCACTTCAAAAAGATCGCCGCGTTGTTTTACGTTAAACTGTGTTCCTAAAACCGTAACCGTTCCCAGTTGGGTTTGTACTTCAAATTTAGAACCTTTAGCGACTTTAAAATAAGCTTCGCCGTTGAGTTTAAGTACTCGGTGATTGTCCCAATCTTGTTCTTGGAACGTCAAGCTAGACATGGCGTTTAATTGAACAGAAGAGGCGTCGGGCAAAATAACGGTTTCTTGTTGAGCCACTAGTGTTTCATTGGTGCTGAGACTTAGGTCTTGCATAAAATAGTAAAGACCAAAACACATAAGGAGGACGGCAGCTATTTTTGATAGTACCGATACCCATGTTGTTTTCTTAGGTTTAGATGCGATACGCTGGGAGATGGTTTTATAGGCCAAATCATGATCGAACGCTCCTGCTTTAAAGCCTTGAAGGGCTTCATTCATTTGCAGCAACGCGTCATAATCTTCAAGCTGTTTGAAAGCTTCAAGCTCATGTGCGTTGAGGTCGTAATCCAACCATTTTTCTATAAGTTGTTCTCTTGTCATAACTTTAATTCATGCATAGAACAGCTTATAACTACTTATTCCTACCTAAGGCTAATTATTTTTAGATTATTTGGCTTTGTAGAAGTTGCTTTTAAGCCCACTAACGTCAAGATCCACCTTGAAAACTGAGCCTGCTTTTGGATATGTGTTTTGTTCTTCTTCAGTCATGTCAAGACTGGAGGTGGTGATATAAAGCGTTTTTAAATGTGCTCCGCCAAAAGCGCAAGAGGTCACATTATGCGCAGGAACGTTTACCTTAGAAAGTACCTTCCCGGTTTTAGGATCAAATTGAATTACGGCGTTACCATTCCACATCCCAACCCAAAGGTTATCGTTGCTGTCAATCGTCATGCCATCAGGATAGCCTAAAGCACTGTCAACTTTTACTACAACACGTTCATTAGATATGGCACCATTTGCATCGTTATAATCGTAAGCTTTAATTTCGGCGGTTGGCGTATCAATATAATACATTGTTTTTTTATCCTTGGTCCAAACAATACCATTTGAAATGGTGACACTATCTTTCTTAAGTGCGGCATGTCCTTTTTCATCTATCATATAAAGATTGGCTTCATGCATGTTTTGACTAAATGCCATAGAACCTACCCAAAAACGACCTGAAGGATCGCATTTGCCATCGTTAAAACGATTTGCAGGAATGTCTCGCTCTACGTCAGACAAGAGTTCAAGCCCTCCAGTGTTGGTATCCATCGTGTAGATCCCGTCTTGAAGTGCGACGACCGCTTTATTTTTTTCTTCGGAAGGCACAACCGTTCCAATGGTAGATGGCGTCGGGAGGCTACGATTCGATTTGGTCTCTGGATCGTAGAGGTTTAAGGATTTACCTTCGATGTCTACCCAATACAAGACTTCGGTTTCATAATTCCAAATGGCACCTTCGCCTAGTAAGGCGTTTGCCTCCAGTTCTAGTGTGGCGTCATAGTGTTTGGTGTCTATCTGTGATTGTCCTGTCATGCTATGGGTCATACTTAAGATAGTGATTATAGAGTAGAGTAGTGGTTTCATAATGTAGATCTGACTTATTAAAAAAAAGTATATATGGTCTTTAAGATGCAATCGCCTGATATCAAAATGCGCTGCCAGGATCTTACGGACCATTGTGAAGTACAAATTTACTATTCTTAGAAATGTATTCCTCTAAAAAAGAACTAAAGTATGTATTCAGATTAAGCTGAAAAATCTAGAGCTATTAGGACAGTTTAAATTTGATAATCTCTAAGTTATGAGAAGCCATTAAAATTAGTACGCGTTACTTTAACAGCAACAAAAAGTCCCGATAGAAAAACTATCGGGACTTTTTAATATCGGGATTTATGTCCCAAAGATGATATTCAACTCGCGTATGTCATTTAATCTTCAACCAACACCCATTCGCCTTTGGCTAATAAGGGTTCTGCTTGTTTAAATTTAACGCTCTTATTTTCGCCGCTCATGACGTGCTTAATCGTGACACGGTCATTACGCCCTATTTTTGGCTTATCTCTAACGATGGTTTCCACTGTTTCTGGACGACGTTGTGCGCTTTCACCAGCAGATCTGCTTTGAGCGGCACGCTCATCCATATTTGGGATTTCCTCTTTTTGAGTTTCTAGTTTTTCTTGTGTTCTAGCTTTAGCTTCTTGAATGGTATCTTGTGTTTCCGAAGGTAATTCGCCTTTAAACAAGAAAGAAATCACGTCCTTATTCACCTCGTCAATCATTTGCTTGAATAACTCAAAAGCCTCAAACTTATAGATTAATAACGGGTCTTTTTGCTCATGCACAGCCAATTGTACCGACTGCTTTAATTCGTCCATTTTACGTAAATGGGTTTTCCAGGCATCATCTACAATGGCTAAAGTGATGTTCTTTTCAAAGTCATTGATTAATTGTGTTCCCTTAGATTCATAAGCTTTTTCAAGGTCTGTAACCACTTGAAGGTTTTTAACGCCATCGGTAAATGGTACTACAATACGCTTAAATTTATCGCGCTGGTTCAAATAGACATTCTCAATCACAGGAAATGCCAAATCTGCATTGCGTTGCATTTTCTCACGATAGTGCGTAAAGGCAGCTTTGTAAACCTTACCAGCAATATCTTGAACAGAACCTTTATTAAATTCTGCTTCGGAAATAGGAGAACTCATAGAGAAGTAACGAATCAATTCAAATTCGAAGTTCTTATAATCTCCTGCACCTTTGTTGGTTTCTGTGATGCCTTCTGAAGTGTCATAAATCATATTGGCCAAATCTACACGGAGACGTTCGCCTTGTAATGCGTGACGGCGACGTTTGTAAACCACCTCACGTTGCGCATTCATCACATCATCATATTCTAGCAAACGCTTACGAACACCAAATTGATTTTCTTCTACTTTTTTCTGAGCGCGTTCAATAGATTTAGAAATCATGGAATGCTGAATCACTTCACCTTCCTTCAATCCCATTTTATCCATCATCTTGGCAATACGCTCGCTACCAAATAAACGCATCAAATTATCTTCTAATGATACGTAAAACTGAGAGCTACCAACATCTCCTTGACGACCAGCACGACCACGCAACTGTCTGTCTACACGACGGGAATCATGACGCTCTGTACCAACAATGGCCAAACCACCAACATCCTTAACTTCTTTTGGTAATTTAATATCTGTACCACGACCAGCCATATTGGTTGCAATGGTAACTTGTCCTGGCTTACCGGCTTGATCAACAATTTCAGCCTCTTTTTTATGTTGTTTTGCATTTAATACGTTGTGGGGTACTTTTCTAATGGAAAGCATTTTCCCTAACAGCTCTGAGATTTCTACAGATGTGGTACCAATTAATACCGGTCTACCCGATTGTGAAAGTTTGGTGACTTCATCAATCACGGCATTGTATTTTTCACGTTTGGTTTTATATACCAAATCTTCCTTATCATCTCTAGAGATAGGTTTGTTGGTAGGAATTTCAACCACATCCAACTTATAGATTTCCCAAAACTCACCTGCTTCTGTTACAGCAGTACCCGTCATACCAGACAACTTACGGTACATTCTAAAGTAATTTTGAAGTGTAACGGTTGCAAAAGTTTGGGTGGCATCTTCAATTTTTACATTTTCTTTGGCTTCAATAGCTTGGTGAAGTCCGTCACTGTAACGACGACCATCCATAATACGACCAGTTTGCTCATCAACAATCATCACCTTGTTTTCCATGACCACATATTGAATGTCTTTTTCAAACAAAGCATAAGCCTTCAATAATTGATTCAAAGTATGGATACGCTCAGATTTGATCCCGAATTCTCTAAACAGATCTTCTTTTTCGGCAGCTTCCTCTTCTTTTGAAAGGTTTTTACTTTCAATTTTTGAGATTTCCATGCCAATTTCTGGCATTACAAAAAAGTCAGGGTTATCACTTCCAGATAGGTAATCTACACCTTTATCTGTTAACTCTACTTGGTTGTTTTTTTCTTCAATAACATAGTACAATTCCGCATCTACCTTAGGCATTTCGCGGTTGTTATCTTGCATGTAAAAATTCTCGGTCTTTTGAAGCAGTTGTTTAACCCCTTCCTCACTTAAGAATTTAATTAAGGCCTTATTCTTAGGGATTCCGCGATACGCTCTCAACAATAGAAATCCACCTTCTTTGGTATCACCTTCTGTGATTAATTTTTTGGCTTCGGCTAAAACGCCAGTTAAATATTTACGTTGTACCGTAACAATATCATCTACTTTAGGTTTGAGTTCTGTAAACTCATGACGATCACCTTGTGGAATAGGACCAGAGATGATCAATGGTGTTCTGGCATCATCTACCAAAACAGAATCCACCTCATCTACGATGGCATAGTTGTGTGGGCGTTGTACCAAATCATCTGGCGAGTGCGCCATATTATCTCTTAGATAATCAAAACCAAATTCATTATTGGTTCCATAAGTAATATCGGCACGATATGCTTTACGACGCGCTTCACTATTGGGTCTATGGTAATCGATACAATCGACACTCATCCCGTGAAACTCAAAGATAGGAGCCATCCAAGCGCTATCTCGTTTCGCCAAATAATCATTTACGGTTACCAAATGCACACCTTTACCAGCAAGTGCATTAAGATATACAGGAAGTGTTGCTACCAGGGTTTTACCTTCACCTGTGTGCATCTCTGCAATTTTACCTTGGTGCATGGCCACACCACCTATCAATTGCACATCATAGTGAATCATATCCCAAGTGATGGGCTTACCAGCAGCATCCCAAGAGTTGGACCACACGGCCTGTTCATCATTTAAAGTAACATATGTTTTTTCACCGGAAATAAGTCGATCAAACTCATTGGCCTGAACACTGATTTCGGTATTGTTAACAAAACGCTTAGCGGTTTCCTTAACTACAGCAAAGGCTTCTGGTAGAATGTCGTTGAGCACTTCTTCGGTGGTGGTGTAGATCTCGTCTTGGATTTTGTCAATTTCCATGTAGTACTCTTCACGCTCATCGATATCTTCAGTAGCTTCAGCATCAACCATTAACTTTTCAATGCGCTCTTGAAGAGGCTGTTGTGCTTGTGCTATTTTAGATTTGAATTCGTTCGTCTTGGCTCTTAATCCATCATGGGATAATTGCTCTAAAGCTTTTTCAAAAGACTTAACCTGTTCTACGATAGGAGAGATGGACTTGACGTCCTGTTTTGATTTGTCTCCCACAAATACTTTTAATACGGAATCTAAAAAGCTCATTACTATGTTGTTTATGACGCCAATGGCGTGTTTTTATATCTATTTCTAAGGTATACTTGTATACCAATATGATTTGGCGGTATCTATCAATACCTTTTTTTATATACGGTGTAACCGTTGTTATGAGGTTACTTTGGCTATTGTGATGGCATCTTCAGTGCTATACGCAATTAGGGATCAAATATAATAGTTGTTGTCTTTTTACGATAGTTTCTCCTTAATAATTATTAGTCCAATACCCTTTTCTAACGGGGCTGATGTTGTGTTCCATTTCCGTAGAAAAAGGCACAAAAAAAGTCTCTAGAAGAGACTTTTTGATTGTACGTATGCTTAAAATAACTTGATCGTCAAGTTGTTTAATATTCATCTTCATTCCACAGATAGTCTTCATCTGTTGGATAATCGGACCAAATTTCCTCAATGGAATCGTAAGAATCGCCTTCATCTTCTATCGCCTGCAAGTTTTCAACCACCTCTAAAGGGGCACCTGTTCTAATAGCGTAGTCAATTAATTCGTCTTTAGTAGCCGGCCAAGGTGCATCGCTTAAATAAGATGCCAGTTCTAATGTCCAATACATGTGTTGTGTGTTTAATTTTTTGCAAAAATAAAATTATACTTGAAACTGTCAAGGAAAAAACGAATTAATTCACAATAATTTAAAAGAACTTATGATTTTTGCTGTTTTTGAGTCTCATTTCAAGTCATTCTATAAAAGAATGCCAATTTTAATCCTGCTTCTCAGGGATCCATTTTACCTCTTCAGCGTTTAACTCTTGGGTCAACATTCGTGCCAACACAAAGAGGTAGTCAGAAAGTCGGTTGAGATAGGTTAAACTTTCGGGTTGAAATGGCTCAAGATCATTAAGAGCACTTGCTAAACGTTCAGCACGTCTGCAGACACAGCGGGCGATGTGACAGAATGACACGGTTTGATGTCCGCCAGGCAATACAAAATGTGTCATCTGTGGAAGTTTGGCATCCATGGCATCCATTTCAGTTTCCAATTGGGTAATATCTTCTTCGGAAATTTTAGGGATGTTCAACCGTTCTTTACCGTTTTTAAGGGTTGACTTTTCAGGATCTGTCGCAAGAATGGCGCCCACAGTAAATAATTTGTTTTGAATATTCATCAAAACCTGTTTGTGGTGGTCGTTGATCTCTTGGTCTCTAATCAAACCCAGATGAGAGTTGAGCTCATCTACGGTGCCGTAACTTTCAATTCTTATATGGTGCTTAGGCACACGGGTTCCACCAAATAAAGCGGTGGTGCCTTTATCTCCTGTTCTTGTATAAATTTTCATGACTGCAATTTAAGGGTTTTCCGAAGATTTTAGAATAGGAATCTCTGATTTTGTATTTGAAATCATTACAGATTTAAGCCAAAAATAGAAGATGAGATTCTAGCAATAGTGCTTTTGAAGCTGAATGATTGTAAGCGAGGAATTGTAAGAGATCATGGCAAAGATGTTCTAAACCAGCCTATTTAAAACGGCGTCTGTTCTTTTTTTACGGTAAGCTTCTTTAAACAGATCCCGGTCTTTAGGGTTTCTGGTGCTACCAATAACAAAAGTAATGATCACAAAAGCAATGATAAAAATGACGAGCATGCTGTAAGGAAGGATCGTTTGGATTAGTTGTAGGTATCACTTTCAATAATGCCATCTCGCAATCTAATGACCCGCTTGGCATGTGCGGCAATGTCTTCTTCGTGTGTCACCATAATGACGGTGTTGCCTGCTTTATGAATCTCATCAAAGAGGTTCATGATTTCAAAGCCCGTTTTAGAATCGAGATTTCCTGTGGGCTCATCGGCCAAAATAATAGACGGTTTGTTAACTAAGGCTCTACCTACGGCAACACGCTGGCGTTGGCCACCAGAAAGTTGGTTGGGCTTATGGTCCATACGGTCTGCAAGACCCACATCGGTAAGCACTTCTTGGGCGCGTTTGACCCGTTCTGCTTTAGATTTTCCGGCATAGACCATCGGTAGGGCCACGTTGTCTAAAGCGGTAGTTCTTGGTAAGAGGTTAAAGGTTTGAAATACAAAACCAATATCGGTATTTCTAATATCGGCCAAATCATCATCGCCCATTTGGCTCACATCCTTACCGTTTAAAATATAAGAGCCAGAAGTTGGGGTGTCTAAGCAGCCCAGTAAGTTCATCAAGGTAGATTTTCCAGAGCCTGAAGGTCCCATAATGGCCACATATTCGCCGGTCTTGATATCGAGGTCTATCCCTTTTAAAACGTGCACGGTCTCTTGCCCGAGTTGAAAATTACGGATGATGTTTCTAATTTCTATGACGTTGCCCATATTGCCTTGCTTAAGTCTAAACTGCTACTGATTTATGGAAAGTAAAGTTACCCTTTTCCAATGAATATGACGCTTTAAGACGCCATCTGTTACACTCTAATTTTAAAATGTTCTTTGGCTTGCTCTTTTCTGAAGAAAACAAAACCCCAAAAAAACGTATCTAAGGTGACGCTAACCTTTGGATGGTTTTTGATGCGTTCCCAAGCATTGGTCATGTCTTTAGACCAATAAATATCGTCAAAAATAAAAAGGCTGTCATTATGAGCGGTTGTGAGGAGCTCTTCAAAATAGTGCAAGGTTGCTGCACCGTTGTGATGTCCGTCTATAAACATAAGATCAAAGCGCTTTTCTTTTAACTTCGGAAGGCTGGTTTCAAAAGTATCATTGATAAGCGTCACATTTTTAATTTGGAAGTTGTCAAGCTGTTGTTTGGCAACGGCATGTGTTTGTGGGCAGCCTTCAACAGAGGTGACCTTACTGGTATCATGACCTAAAGCTAGGGCATGAGTTGCAATCCCTAAGGAGGTGCCCAGCTCTAAAGTTTCCGAAGGCTTAAAATAACCAGCTAGTCTATAGGCTAATTTGGCACGTTTTAAGGACGTTCCCGCCGTTTTTGCCATTTTGGAAATGGACCTTTTAGAAGACTTGAAGACTTTGGAACCAGAACCAAAGTCTGTAATGTCTATGCTGGTCTTTGTTTGTAACAATGCCGCTCTATAAGCCTTGAGTTGTGGATAAGCCTTGTGTCTTTTACGGTCATAAAAGCACTTGGTGACCAAATTATACACAAAAGGGGAGTGCACCCCATGTTGATTGGTGGCAGCGCGCAAGAATTTTATGTATTGAATGATCTGGTACACGTTTTGGTTTTACATGCCTTAAAGAACGGTAATAGCGACATTCTATATGGGTTTATAAGCCCAACTTTTCTGCGAGTTCAAACCAGCGTGCTTCCTTCTCTGCAATGTCGTCAATAATAACTTGCAGTTTTTGGGAAAGCGCATTGATTTGGTCTTGAGACAATGAAGCATCTGTAAACTTGGCCTCCATGGCTTTTTTATCCAGTTCTAAAGACCTGATTTTGCTTTCAAGATTTTTGTATTCCTTTTGTTCGTTATAAGATAATTTTTCGGCTTGGTTTTTTTGTTCTTGGCTTTCGGTTGAAGACGTCTCGGTCTGGTTTGTTTCAGTTTCCGAAGGTAAATCTGCCGCATAATCCCTATAGTCGGAGTAATTTCCGGGGAAATCCTGTACTTCACCATCTCCTTTGAAAACGAATAGGTGATCTACAATTTTATCCATGAAATAACGATCGTGTGATACCACTAATAAACAACCTGGGAAGTCTAAAAGAAAATCCTCCAGAATGTTTAAGGTAATGATGTCTAAATCGTTTGTAGGCTCATCTAAAATCAAAAAGTTAGGGTTTTGAATCAAGACGGTACAGAGGTACAAACGCTTTTGTTCACCTCCACTCAATTTTTCTACAAAGTCATGCTGCTTTTTTCCGTCAAATAAAAAACGTTCCAAAAGTTGCTTGGCACTAATTTGTCGGCCTTTGGCCAATGGAATGAATTCACCATAAGCTTTGATCACATCAATCACCTTTTGTTGTGGCTTCACCTTGATGCCCCCTTGGGTATAATAACCAAACTTTACTGTTTCTCCGAGTACGATCTTGCCGCCATCAGGTTCCATGCTATTGGTTAACATATTGAGGAAGGTGGATTTTCCGGTGCCGTTTTTTCCAATGATACCGATCCGTTCGCCACGCTTAAAGTTGTAATTAAAGCCATCTAAGATCACTTTATCTTTAAAGGATTTAGAGACATTATGAAACTCCACAGTTTTACTGCCCAAACGTTCCATATTGATTTCTAGCTGAATGGTATGATCCTTTCGGCGTTGGTGTGCCCGTTTTTTAATGTCTGTAAAGTCATCAATACGAGACTTTGACTTGGTGGTACGCGCCTTTGGTTGGCGACGCATCCAGTCCAGCTCTTTTTTAAAGAGTTGTTTGGCTTTACCCGTCTCTACCTGTTCTTGGGAAATTCGGCTCTCTTTTTGTTCCAGATAGTAAGAGTAATTGCCTTTATAGGTATAAAGTTGGCCTTGGTCTAATTCTATAATTTCGTTGCACACGCGCTCTAAAAAATAACGGTCGTGTGTTACCATAAATAATGTGAATTGCGACTTGGCGAAGTATTGCTCTAGCCACTCAATCATTTCGAGATCTAAGTGGTTGGTAGGTTCATCAAGTACCAAGAGGTCGGGATTGCTAATGAGTGCTTGGGCCAGAGCGAGGCGTTTTATTTGTCCGCCAGACATGGTCTTGATCTTTTGATCGAGGTGTTCCAATTGCAACTGAAAGAGAATTTGCTTGAAGCGCACTTCAAATTCCCAAGCATTGTGCAGGTCCATAAGTTCAAAGGCCTTTTGGTAATTTTCGGTATCCTCAGGATTAAGGAGTGCTTTTTCATAGCTCTCAATGATCTTAAGAATGGGCATATCACCATCAAAAATGGCTTGCTCAATAGTTAACTCGGGGTTGAACTCTGGTGATTGTGACAAAAAGGAGACGCGAAGGCCGTTACGCATAACGATCTGTCCCGTATCTGGGGTGTCATCTCCAGAGAGTATGTTTAGGATTGAGGTTTTTCCGCTGCCATTTTTTGCAACAAAAGCAATCTTATCATCTTTGTGGATGCTAAAGGAAAGATCTTGAAAGAGTTCTAGCTCTCCATAAGATTTTGAGATGTTTTCGACGTTGACGTAGTTCAAAGCAATTTTTTTGCAAAGAAAACGATATTATTTGGTTGATGGGTATTTTTTTCCATAGAAGAGCGAATGGGTTTAAAAGTATTTGGAACAAAGAACAAAGAAACTAGTACTTAGAATCAAGAACTGAGTATTAAGTATTCAGTATCAAGACCTGTTCCATGAGAGGCGTGTTTTCTGGGTATTAGAGATTAGATAATATGGACGCGGTGCGTTTTAAGTTCATCTAAATGCATGGATTTGAATGGCGAGACTTGGCCTTGTCAATTGTGAGTAGAGCAATAGCTAAAGTTGAATGCTAACTATGGGATACTGGCAAGGCGGAGGTTGTATTCAAAACTGAAGACGGATCTTTAATAAGGATGGTAATGCATCAAATCTATTTATGGTTATGATTTCAAAAAAATGCCCTTTAGTTTTAATATTAAGGGCGAACACCTATATTTGTGACGCAACAAGCGACTTTGGCATGAATAGAATTTTACTGATTATAGGATTGATATTGTGTATGATATCAACCTCCTGTATTCCCCACAAAGACATTGTCTATCTTCAAGAAAAAAACACGACAACAGATTCTTTACAAGTTATGGTAGAGCAGCCAAAGCCCTACCGTGTACAAATTAATGATATTCTCAATATTAGAATCAAAGTCTTGGATCAAGATGATGTGACTATTTTTAATCCTATAGGTGAGGGTAATTTGAGCGCAAGTGCTGCTGAAAGGGCTTATTTTGACGGTTTTACGGTTGATTTGCATGGTATGATAAGAATCCCTGAACTTGGGGAGTTGAATGTGTTGGGATTTACTACTGAGGCTATAGAAAAAAGGATTAAAGCCAAGCTTTTAGAAGAGCAGTTTAAGGAAACGGCCAATATCTTTATCACCGTTAAATTGGCGGGTTTACGTTACACGGCTATGGGTGAAGTGGGCAGTCCTGGGAGTCAGGTTTTATTTCAAGACCGGGTGAATATCTTTCAAGCCATCGCCAATGTAGGAGAGATCCCCGTTACGGGAGATCGGAAGCAGGTCAAGATTATTAGGCAGTATCCCCAAGGACAACAAATTCATATGTTGGATTTAACCGATATTAACGTCATGCAATCCCCCTATTATTACATCCAGCCCAATGATATGATTTATGTAATGCCTTTAAAAGAAAAAACCTATGGTACAGGGATTACTGGTATCGATACGTTTAGAACTGCAGTTACTATTCTAAGTTTCTTGGGAACTACCATTTTGCTAATCGACCGTTTATAGTTAAAAGAGTTATGTCAGAATTTGAACATCAAGATCATGATCAGGCCGAACCAGGAGGAACGAGCTTCGATTTTAGAGGCTATCTCTTCAAAGTCTTAAATCTTTGGAAGTTTGTCTTGGTATGCATTGGTGTGGCCCTCATTGTTGCATATTTGATAAATGTGAGAAAACAGAGCGTTTACAGATTAAGCTCCCTGATTAATGTAGAAAGTGATCAAAATCCATTTTTTACCGCAAATACCAGTATTTCCTTTAATTGGGGTGGGGTATCTGGTAAAACGGGCAAGGTGATGACGACGGTAAAAACCCGTACCCATAATGAATTGGTGATGGACTCCTTAAAGTATTATATGGAATACTTAAGAGAAGGCAAATACCGCCTAGAGGACATCTATAAAAATGCCCCCTTTGAGCTGCAATTAGACAATAGCAAAGGTCAAATGCTGGGCACACCAATAGGTATTGAGTTCTTGAGTAATGATCGTTTCGAATTGTTTGTAGAGTTTGAGTCTGAGGGAATTCAAACTCAACGTTATGGTGACAAGTTAAAAGCTGCAGCAAAAGTGCCTCTTGGTTTGTTTAGGCAAGCGTTTTCCATCGGGGAGCCCATCAATCTGCCTTTTTTTAATGGGATGATTATACCACGTATTGGTAAATCTCCAAAAAAGGGAGATATCTACTTTTTTAGATTTCTTAATTTTGATTCGGTGGTTAATCAATATCAAAACGGGATGATTATCAATCCCTTTTCCGGTAATGCATCCTCAGTACTGCAGTTAAGTTTGTCTGGAAATAATAAATCCAAAATTGTAGATTATCTAAATGCTACCACGGCGATTTTAAGTAGTACAGAGTTAGAGCGTAAAAACTTGTACGCTACAAATACCATTAAATTTATTGACAGTAGCTTAAATGCTGTTAACGATGACTTAAAGGATGTTACGGACGAAATGAACAGTTTTAGAAAGGAAAACCAGCTGTTTGACGTCACTGCTGAAATGACCATGATCACCGAAAAGCTGAGAGGGTTTGATGTACGAAAGGAAGAAGAGGAGATGAAACTCAATTATCTTAATTTCCTAGAAAATTATCTTCGAACCAAAACCGACTACACCAAAATTGCAGCACCTACATCTGTAGGGATAGATGAAAATAATATCATCTCGAGCGTTGCTAAAATACAGGCTTTGGCTACTGAACGACAGGCAAAGGAATATACGGTACAAGAAGGAAATTTGATTTTTAAGGATATTGATCGCCAAATTGATGCTGAAAAAAATGTGCTGTTAGAAACCATCAATACCACTAAGCAAACTATTGGTCTTAATTTAAACTCGCTTAATAAAACCATTGCCCGATTAGAGGCTGATCTCAATGACCTTCCTGAAGATCAACAACAATATTTAAAGATTCAACGGAAGTTGAATATGAGTCAAGAAGCTTACAATGTCTATCTTACCAAACGTGGTGAGGCGGCTATTGTAAAGGCGGCAAACGTTTCGGATATTACCTCTATTGATGAGGCTAAGGATATTGGGGGTGGTCGCATAGGACCAAATCATAGTTTGAACTATATGATGGCTTTGATGATTGGTTTTTTTAGTCCCATGTTCTTAATTTTTGTGGTGTTTTTGTTAGATAATACCATTCATGGTTCTGACGAGGTGGAACGTTTGTCTAACATTCCCATCCTAGGTTTGATTGGAAAGTACAATTACAAAAACAACCTAGTGGTTTTTGAAAAGCCAAAGTCTGCCGTGGCGGAGTCTTTTAGGGCCATCCGATCTAGTTTACAGTTTTTGTATAAAAAACAGGGGGAAGGTAATCTCGGTAAAACTTTGATGATTACCTCTTCGGTGAGTGGGGAAGGGAAGACCTTTACCTCTATTAATATTGCTACAGTATATGCCCTAAGCGGTAAAAAAACCATTTTATTGGGTCTGGATTTAAGAAAACCAAAAATCTTTGGTGATTTTGAGATCACTAATGATTTGGGAATGGTCAATTATTTGATCGGGGAAAGCAGCTTGGAGGAGATTAGAACCAATACTCAAATAGCCAATCTCGATGTAATTCCATCAGGTCCTGTACCGCCAAATCCTTCAGAATTATTAATGTCTGATCAATTAAAAGAACTCATCACTCAATTACGTCAAACCTATGACATGATTGTTTTGGATACCCCACCTTTGGGCTTGGTGACCGATGCACTGGAATTAACCCAGTACGCAGACGCTACCATTTTTATGGTACGTTTGGATTATACCAAGAAGGGGATGCTCTCTTTAATTAACGCAAAACACCGTGTTGGTGAGGTCAAAAACATCAGTTTTGTTCTAAACTTTTACAAACACAAGACCAACCATAATTATGGCTATGGCTATGGCTACGGCTATGGTTACGGTTATGGTTATGGGGTCTATGGGAACGCCTATCATGAGGGTGACGGAAAACGATCCATCTTTAGGCGTTTGAAACGCTTCTTTAGAGAGCAGATTTAACTTTTTAAATGATCACTTCAAAACAGTTAGTTTTCAAGCGTGCCTTTGATCTCGTACTTAGCGTATTCTTGCTGCCCGTTTTGATAGTTCCTATAGTACTGCTTATCATTTTATCTATAGTAGAGACTAAAGCCTTTGGGATTTTTGTACAACAACGTGTGGGTCAATTTGGACGTCCCTTTCAAATTTATAAAATCAGAACGCTTAATAATGACGTGCATCAGCTCGGGCATCTTGAGAAAGCGGCGACGCCGTTGGGGCGGTTGATACGGCGGTATAAGCTGGATGAATTACCGCAATTGTTTAACGTTATCTTAGGGCAGATGAGTTTTGTGGGACCGAGACCCGATCTGTTTGGGTTTGCCGATCTGCTTGAAGGAGAAGATCGTATCATTCTAAAGGTCAAACCTGGGATTACGGGACCGGCCACACTTAAATACAGGCATGAGGAAAAGTTGTTATCTCAGCAAAAAGACCCAGAGCTATATAACCGTTTGGTAATTTGGAAAGATAAGGTGGAAATCAATAAACACTACGTGCAGAATTGGAGTTTTTCCTTAGATTTGAAACTTATTATAAAATCCATAAAAGCATCATGAGCCATATGCAACACAAGAAAATCACCATTATTGGTTTAGGCTATGTGGGGCTGCCCTTAGCCGTAGAATTTGCCAAGAAATACCAGGTGGTGGGGTTTGATATCAATAGCCAACGCGTTACCGAATTGAATGCGGGGCGCGATAAAACCTTGGAAGTTACTTCGGAAGACCTAAAATCGGTTCTAGTGACGGCACATGAAGCGGCACATGGTTTATTAGTTTCTGATGAGGTTGCGGCTATTGCCGATTCTGATATATACATTGTGACGGTGCCAACACCTACAGATGCCCTAAAGAAACCGGTGTTTACGCCGCTTATCAAATCTAGTGAAACCGTAGGGCGGGTATTGTCTCAAGGCAATATCGTTATTTATGAATCTACAGTATACCCAGGTGTTACCGAAGAACTTTGTGTGCCCATTTTAGAAGAACAGTCAGGCTTAAGCTTTAATACCGATTTCTTTGCAGGCTATTCGCCAGAACGCATCAACCCAGGCGATAAATTTCATACGGTCACTAAAATCCTTAAAGTGACCTCAGGCTCCACGCCAGAGATTGCCGAAGAGGTGGATCAATTGTATCAATCCATTATCACCGCAGGTACGTTTAAGGCGGCGTCTATAAAGGTAGCCGAAGCAGCCAAAGTGATTGAGAATTCCCAACGCGACATCAATATTGCTTTTGTAAATGAGCTGTCTAAAATCTTTAGATTGTTAGATATTGATACCAAAGCAGTATTGGAAGCTGCGGGCACTAAGTGGAACTTTATTAAGTTCTCACCAGGTTTGGTTGGCGGGCATTGTATTGGGGTAGATCCCTATTATTTAGCCCAAAAGGCCATTGAGTCTGGCTATGACCCTGAGATCATATTGGCAGGCCGTAAATTAAACGATAGTATGGGGCCTTACGTGGCTACCGAAACCATCAAGCTGATGATTAAGAAAGGCGCGCGTATTAAAGATGCGCGTGTATTGGTATTAGGGATTACTTTTAAAGAGAACTGTCCAGATATCAGAAACTCTCGAGTGATTGATATTATTGAAGAATTTAAAACCTACGATGTCGATGTGGACGTTTATGATCCTTGGGCATCTGCTGAAGAGGTACAGCACGAATATAAGCTAGATCTTATTACAGAAGCCAAACAGTTACGATCTGATTATGATGCCATTGTTCTAGCGGTTGCTCACAATGAATTTTTAAGTATGGACCTTCAAGCGTTGAAGTCGGACATTGGGGTTATCTTTGACGTCAAGTCCTTATTGCCTTATCACCTATCAGATGCCAGATTATAATGTATAACACTAATTATCACAACTGCGACCTTTCAAAACTTCAAATTTTAGTCACCGGTGGCGCAGGCTTTATCGGTTCTAACTTGGTGCGTTATTTATTAAAGCATGGCGTTAAAAAAGTACGTGTGCTTGATGATTTTTCTAACGGACATCGGCACAATCTGACTGATTTTAGCGATCTGCCTAATTTTGAATTGGTGGAAGGCGATATTCGCGATTTAGAAACCTGTAAAAGCGCGATGGAAGGGATGGATTATGTGTCTCACCAAGCGGCTTTGGGTTCGGTGCCACGTTCTATTCATGATCCTGCAACGACTAATGCGGTTAATATCAGTGGCTTTTTAAATATGCTGATTGCCTTAAAGGATAGCGATAGCGTGAAGCGTATGGTGTATGCTGCCTCTAGTTCTACTTATGGCGATAGCAAAAATTTACCTAAAGTTGAAGAGACCATTGGTAGCCCCTTATCACCTTATGCTGTTACCAAATACGTCAATGAACTCTATGCTGAGGTCTTCGGTAGCACCTATGATACCGATGTGATTGGGTTGCGGTATTTTAATGTGTTTGGCCCAAACCAAAGCTCAGAAGGGGCTTATGCGGCAGTGATTCCCTTGTTTATGCAAGCTTTAAAAGACGACACCTCTCCTCAAATCAATGGCGATGGTGAGCAAACTCGTGATTTTACATTCGTTGCCAATGCGGTTCAAGCCAATGTCAAAGCATTTTTTGCATCTAAGGATGCCAAAAATGAGGTGTTTAACGTGGCTTGCGGAGAACGCATTAGTGTTAATGGCCTATGGGCCTCTCTAAACACTGCCGCCAACAAGAAGATTTCTGCCCAATATGGTCCCGAACGTCAAGGCGATGTTCGCGATTCTTTGGCCAATATTTCTAAAGCCCAACGTTTATTGGGGTATGATCCCGAATATTCGGTAGGAGAAGGACTGAAAATCACTTGGGATTGGTGGATTGAGCATATGCGCTAAATTGCTAAGTTCATCTACTTTTAAGTGTCATAAAATATCATTAGAGTGCAATTGATCAAATCGAGTATGTCGATGAGTTTTTTATTACTTAATTCATTTTGTTATTTTCTTGATTTAGATCTACTTCAATAATTTTAAGACTCAAATTTCTATTTCTTTGGGTTATTGTTATCTTAGCCCTATCATAAACCTGCTATTTTGAACACTGCCCAAAACGACGATTGGCTTTATACAATATCCTCAAAACGAAAGTTAATAGACCTTAACTTTAAAGAAATCTGGCGGTATAGGGATCTGCTTTTACTCTTTGTAAAACGGGATATTGTTACCGTCTATAAGCAGACCATTTTGGGGCCGCTGTGGTATTTGATACAGCCCTTGTTTACCTCGGTGATCTTTACCTTGGTATTTAACAACCTTGGCAGTATCAGCACTGACGGAGTTCCGCCATTTTTGTTTAACCTTGCAGGAATTACAGCTTGGAATTACTTTAACAGCTGTTTATCTGGAACTAGTGATACTTTTAAACAGAACGCTGGGATTTTCGGGAAGGTTTATTTCCCAAGGGTCATCATGCCTATGTCGGTGACCATCTCCAACTTGTTAAAATTCTTTATACAGTTATTTATATTTACGGGTTTTTATATTTATTACTATAGCAATGGGGCCGAGGTGTCCCTTAGCAGTAATCTCTTGCTCTTTCCCGTGTATGTCATCATGATGGCCTTATTGGGTCTGGGTGCCGGGATGATCTTATCTTCCATGACCACAAAATATCGGGATATGAGCGTGGTCATTGGGTTTGCAGTATCCTTGTTAATGTACATGTCGGCAGTACCTTACCCTTTGTCAGAAGCGCGTAAAAAATTCCCAGAACTTGTCGCTAATTTTGTAGAATACAATCCCGTAAGTCAAATTATTGAGGGGTTTCGGTATATGCTATTGAGTACAGGCACATTTAGTTGGGCTGGTTTTTTATACACCCTGTTATGTAGTGTGGTCTTATTTTTAATAGGGATTGTGGTGTTCAATAAAACGGAGAAGACGTTTATTGATACTGTGTAATACCCTAAATCCCCGAAGGGGACTTTAAAAGAAGGCATTTGGATAGGCTTTATGTAAAGTTTTTGAATTTAGAAGAGGACAATGAAAGAAGATAGTAACGATATCATTTTAAAAGCAGAAAACATCAGCAAGCAGTACCGCTTGGGTTTGGTGGGCACTGGGACGCTCAGTCATGACCTGAACCGCTGGTGGCATCGGGTGCGTGGTAAGGAAGATCCTTTTTTAAAGGTGGGTTCTGTTAATGACCGTAGCGCCAAGGCCGATAGTGACTATGCTTGGGCGTTGCGAGATATTAATTTTGAAGTACAACGTGGTGAGATACTGGGTATTATCGGTAAAAATGGTGCTGGAAAATCAACCCTTTTAAAAATATTATCACGGGTTACTAGCCCAACCACAGGAGAAATTAAGACCAAAGGACGTATTGCGTCCTTATTGGAAGTAGGTACCGGTTTTCACCCAGAATTGACGGGACGTGAAAATATCTACCTGAATGGTGCCATTCTAGGCATGAGCAAAAGCGAAATTAAAGCCAAAGAAGAAGAAATTATTGAGTTCTCTGGTTGCCAACGTTATGTAGATACGCCTGTAAAACGCTATTCCTCTGGGATGCGGGTACGTTTGGCCTTTGCGGTAGCGGCCCATTTAGAGCCTGATATTTTGGTGATTGATGAGGTCTTGGCCGTAGGTGATGCCGAGTTTCAAAAAAAGGCCATCGGGAAGATGCAGGATATTAGTAAAGGCGATGGGAGAACGGTGTTGTTTGTGAGTCATAACATGGCAGCGGTAAAGAGTTTGTGTACTAGAGCAATTGTTTTAGAAAATGGGATTAGTGTTTTTGAAGGAGGAACGGATGAGGCTGTAGATTTTTATTTGAATAATGAGAATCAAAATACAAATTCAGGGAAAGTTAGTTTTACAGAGATCTATTCCAAAAACAAAATTTTAAAATTAGTTACTTGTGCAACAACAGACACAAAATTAAAAATACGGTCTACTTTTATGCAGTCTGAAGCAATACGGATTGAGTTGATTTTTGAATTATCTGATGTTTTAAAAGGTTTTCGATTTAATATTGCAGTAAAAAATCCAGCAGGAGTAGTTGCTTTTGCGACCAGTTCACACGAGTTAACTCAAAATGGACTCGGAAAAGGAAGACATTATTTAGAATTGATAATTCCTGGTTACTTGCTAAATAAGACAAGGTATACTTTGGCTCTCAATGCAGGTGTACCAGGACAAGAGGTTTTAATTGATCCTTTTGATGTTTTGTATGTAGATATTGAAGGTGAACATGCTAGTGGCTCTACCTTCGTAGAAAAATGGCCGGGTATAGTGTCGCCTAAATTAAATTGGATGCTAAATGAAGACCATTAGAAAAAAGATAAAAAGCATTATAAAGCTTGATAAGTACGTACAGCAAAACCTGAATAGGGTAATGGCTGCTAATCAGTTTATTCCAATCGAAAAAACAGAGCCTCAAGATATTTATATCGCTGGCTTTCCAAAATCTGGAAATACGTGGATGCAAAACCTTATAGCGGGTGTTGTTTTTGGAATAGACACAGCCCTGTTACCAGATAGTTTGACTCAAGAACTCGTTCCAGATGTTCATGGAAAATCTTTTTACAAGCGATTTCACAACATAACGTTCTTTAAAAGCCATGATTTGCCTAGGCCTCATATGAAAAGAGTCATTCATTTGGTGCGTGATGGTCGTGATGTTATGGTTTCCTATTATGCTATGCAAAGAGCCATGAAAAAGAGTGTAACCTTGGAGGAAATGGTAATTAATGGAAAAGAAGTCATCCCTTCAAAATGGTATGAACATACTAGGCAGTGGATCAGTAACCCGTATAATGCTGATATTTTAGCTTTAAAATATGAAGATTTAATTAATGATCCTTTAAGTGAGATGAAGCGTGTCATGTCGTTTTTAAAAATTGACCGAAGTGAAGAAACCCTTTTACGTTCCATAAATGGAAATTCATTTAATGAGATGAAACGAAAGGAACGTGAGCTTGGTTGGAACAATCAAGATTGGGATAAAAAGGAGGAGTTTATAAGAAAAGGTAAGGTTGGATCTTATAAGGAAGAAATGGCAATAGAACTAATCGCCTTTTTTGAAAATGAAGCTCAAGCTGAATTAAATTATTTTAATTATTTATATGTTAAATAATACTTTGAAATCTACCCTAGTTCCCGAAGCGAATGCTCAATTGATAAAAAAAATCAATATATCACACCTTATTTGGGAGTATGAGAAGTATTTGAAAATTGATGTTTCAGAATATTTTGAAGGGTTAGATGAAATTGGAATTTACCAATGTAATGAAACTCAATATCAATTTTTTTTCCCTTTTGACATTGACGGTAATAGTGAATTTTATGAGAGTTTACAAAATTTTGATTGGTATTATATGCCTTGGAAATGGGAACATGAAATTTCTAAAAATTTGTTCAGGCTTGATGAACATATTTTAGAAATTGGCAGTGGAGGCATGGGCTTTCTTGAAAAATTACAAAATGAAGATTATATGGTTACAGGTCTAGAACTGAATCAAAAGAGCATTAGTCAAGCTAGGAAAAAAAATCTTAATGTTATTGGAGAAACTATTCAACAACATGCCGAATTAAATCAAGAAACATACGATATTGTATGTTCGTATCAAGTTTTAGAACATATTAGTGATGTCAACTCTTTTCTAAAATCTTCTATTGATTGTTTGAAAACAGGTGGTAAAATGATTATTGCAGTCCCAAACAATGATTCTTTTATAAAACACACCGAAGGAGGTGTGCTCAATAAACCGCCGCATCACATGGGATTGTGGAATCCAAAGTCAATATCTCTTTTAGAAAAACATTTCAATGTTAAATTAAATAAAATATATTTTGAACCGCTTCAAGATTATCATGTTAAATGGTATTTTGACACTTTCTATGGAAAATGGATACAGAAAAATAGATTTTTTAAAGGACTACTTAAAAAACAAAAGATCAAAAATGCACTAAAAAAAATTATCGCAACAAATAGAAAGTATATTAAAGGTCATACTATGCTGGCGGTATTTACTAAAACAAAATGAAAATACTCATTGTAAATACATTTGATACCGGAGGAGCAGCTAATGCTTGCCTTCGTTTGCATGAAGGGCTTTTAGAGCAGAATGTCAATGTTAGTTTATTATTAAAGCACCGCATTAAATCATTACCTAGCACTTATAGCTTTAAGCCAATTTCTAAATCCAAAAATAAATGGCAAATTATAAGCTCTAAATTTATAAGTGCTTTAAGATTACTTGGGATATTTGAAAAAAAAGCCGTAATAGAGCAACATACATTTAGAAAAACTAGAAATCAGGGTTTAGAGTTCTTTAGTTTTCCAAACAGTTCTTTTGACATCACACAATCTGAGTTTTATCAAGAGGCTGACATTATCAATCTACATTGGGTTGCCAATTTTTTAGACTATAAAAGTTTTTTTGAGAAAAACACTAAGCCTGTAGTTTGGACTTTGCACGATATGAATCCTTTTACAGGAGGTGAACATTACAATGAAACTATTTTAGGTATGAAAGATGATGGATTTCCGATTACTCGAAAACTGACTACAAGTGAACGCAATGTTTTTCAAAAGAATTTAGATATCAAGGAAAAAGCCCTAGCTATGGTGAGTAATTTGACCATTGTGACGCCATCACGATGGTTAGCTAAAGAAGCTAGAAAAAGTGCGCTTTTTAAAAACAGACCAATCCATTGTATACCCTATGGTATCAATCCCGATATTTTTCAGCCGAGGGATAGCGTTTTTTCTAGGTTAATGTTCCAAATACCGAGCGATAAAAAGGTTATTCTTTTTGTGGCAGACTCCATTAGTAACCATCGTAAAGGATACGTATTTTTGAAAAGAGCTTTTAATATGCTTAATCGAAGTGATGTGGTTTTATGTGCTATTGGATCCAAAAAGAATGATTTGGAAACTACGAGTAACGTGATTGAATTAGGTGCTATTGTTGATGAACGGTTGATGAGTTTAGCTTTTTCTGCAGCCGATGTTTTTGTGATCCCCTCATTGATGGATAACTTACCGAATACAGTATTAGAATCTTTAATGTGTGGCACACCGGTGATTGGTTTTCCAATAGGAGGTATGCCAGATATGATTGAGCATGGAGTAAATGGATTGTTAACCAAAACTGTTGACGCTCCATCCCTTTCTGAAACTTTAAATGAATTTTTGGAATCAATTGAAGCTTTTGATAAGACTGATATAAGATCTAGAGCGTTATTAAAATATAGTTTGAATATTCAGGCTACAAATTATATGAACTTATTTCATGACATTATAAACAACTAATTTGATGCTTATTTCAATAGTTACCATCAATTATAATAATCTAGAGGGTTTAAAAAAAACAATGACAAGTGTTTTGGAGCAGTCCTACCAAGATTTGGAGTATATCGTCATTGATGGTGGCAGTGATGATGGTAGTGCGGCATATATTGAAAAGCATCAAGAAAAGTTAAGCTTCTGGATAAGTGAAGCTGATGCCGGTATATATAATGCAATGAATAAAGGCATAGCAAAAACTTCAGGTGATTACATATTTTTCCTAAATAGTGGTGATTTACTATACGATGGATCAGTAATACAAACTTTTGTGAGTAGTAACCCTGTAGAAGATATCGTTTATGGCCATTTAGAAATTCAAAAAGAACATCGTAGTTGGATCAAAACTTATCCTAAAGTATTGATGTTCTCATATTTTATTAAAGATAGTTTACCACATTCAGGAGCAGGATTTTTTAAAAAAAGTTGTTTTGTTGAAGAATTGTCTTTTTATGATATTAATTTAAAGATTATGGCCGATTGGAAATGGAGTGTTATAGCTCTATTCAAGAAAGGTTATAGTTATAGACTTATTGATTATGTTATAGGGATATTTGAATATGGCCATGGTATAAGCAGTTTACCCGAAAATAGAAAATTACTTAAAAACGAAAGGATGCTTACACTAAATAGTGAATTTAAATACATTTATCCTGAAATAGCATCTCTGCTTGATTTTAAAAAAAATCAAACAAGACTAATGAATTCTAGGTTTTTTAAAATTGCGGCTATCATGAAAAACATATTTGAAAAATATCGAAAATTTGAAAGATGAAATTTTAATATCGGTAATCATCCCCTGTTACAACTCTGAACACACTCTTGAGGACACCTTGAGTTCTTTAAAAGTCCAAGATTTTGACTCTTGGGAAGCTATTATTGTAAATGATGGCTCAACGGATAACTCAGAAGCCATAGCTCTAAAATTTGTAAAACATGATGCCCACTTTAAATATTTTAAAAAGCCGAATGGCGGTTTAGGCTCTGCAAGAAATTTTGGTATTGCAAAGGCTTTAGGTCAATATATTCTACCATTAGATGCAGACAACACGATTAGGCCTCAATTTGCCAAACAGGCATTACTTGTTTTTCAAAAGGATAGTGGACTAGGTGTTGTGTATGGTGATGCAATGTATTTTGGCGAGAAACAGGGGATATGGAAGGTTGGTGGTTTCGATAAATTTAGATTGTTGAGAAAAAATTATATTGACGCTTGTGCCATAATTAAAAAGGAAGTGTTTGATAATTTAGGAGGATATGACGTAAACATGCCTCACCAAGGCAATGAGGATTGGGATTTATGGCTTAGGGTACTGAATTCTAAATATAAATTTCATTATTTGGATGAAATAACTTTTGATTATCGAGTGGTCAAAAATTCAATGATTCGATCATTTGACAAAAAGATGTTTGAGGATAATAGGTTTTACATAAAAAATAAAAATAAAGAACTTTACTTCGAAACGTATAATGATCTTTATAATGAGTTTAATAAACTTCGAATTCGTAAAAATGCTTCTATTTTTCGAAAATTTTTAAGACAAATAAAATTTTTAACTAAATAAATGTTTCTGGAATGATTCATATTTATGAACACTAAACCTTTATTTCATAATTGTCAGACTTTGCTAATAATTAGGATGATTAATAATGCTAATTGGTTTAATTAAAATCAATTACGATTCATTTATATTTTGAATTTTTTTTCAAGAAATTAACCATTAAAAAAATCTAATTTAATTTGTTCAATTTATAATGATTAATACCCCACCAGTAGTAAGCGTCTGTATGATTACCTATAATCATGAAGATTATATTTATGAATCAGTTATAAGTATTTTAAATCAGCAAGTGTCGTTTTCTTATAATTTGATTATTGCAAACGATTGTTCTCCAGATAATACAGATAAAATTATTGATGATATCAAAGCATCTCATGATAAAGGATATTTAATTAATTATTATTCTCACGCTAAAAATATTGGAGTCCATGCAAACTTTGAATTTGCATTAAACAAATGTAAGGGACAGTATGTAGCTGTTTGTGAGGGTGATGATTATTGGATAGATAACCTTAAATTACAAAAACAAGTTGATTTTCTTAACAAAAACCCCAATTATAATTTAATCACAGGTTACGCACGCCAATATTTTCAAAATGATAATTTGTTTAAAGACCCTCTTGTTTACGAAAAGTTATCTTTTGATTTTCGTGATATGATTTATCAAAATCATTGTTCTACATGTTCTACAATGTTTAGAAATATTTTTAATGACACTGAGCCGTTTAAATTATTAAAGAATTTAGGAGCAGATAGACAGTTGTGGATAAGGGTTTTGGGTAAAAATGCTAAAGGAATGAAAATGGATGAAATTAATGTGGTATATAGACGACATGATAGCAGTTTAACTGGTAAAAGACGTGCTTTGAATCCAAATTTCCTCGAAAAGATAGGTTATATAAAATCAAAAATAAGAAAAGCAAACTATTGGAATGATTACTTTGACGGAGAAGCAACAGCTTCTGTTATAAGTTTAAAGAGTAAATTATATAAAAAAATAGTGAGATTATCTAAAGATGAAAAGCAATGGAGCTATTTTATACTATACGTATTTAAATTTTATATATCCAAAGTACTCATTCAATATAATAATATAATTCATTCCAAATAATAGTTGAAAATTTTCTAGTTTTAATAATTTATGTTTTGCATTAGACACATTAAAAAATCATAAGAGACTAATTGATTTAAGTGAAAAGCATTGTGATTAATTTATAAAATAGGTCTAATGTCGATCTGTACGAGGTGTAAAAACAATTAGTACTGTTAAAGATCTTATCAAAATGGATTCAAAAAAAAGAAATGAAAATCTTTTTATCATCATTGTATCTTATAACGGCACGTTATGGATAGAACGCTGTTTAAGCAGTTGTGCTCATCATAACATCATTGTTGTTGATAATGGCTCTACAGATGCTACCGTGGCAACAATAAAACGAAAGTTTCCAGAAGTGATCATGTTCGAGATGGAGGAGAATCTCGGTTTTGGTCAAGCCAATAACGTCGGTATGGCACACGCTCTAAAAAATGGTGCTGAACATGTATTTCTGCTTAATCAAGATGCCTATCTGGTAGATGATGTGATAGAACGATTGAAAGCTTTCCAAAAAAATAACCAAGAATATGGTATTTTGAGTCCCATTCATATTAATGGCGAACAAAACAAATTAGATCGAGGTTTTTTTAAATATGCCCTAAAAGCTGAAAAAGATAACTTTATATCAGACAGCGTGATGGATAAGTTGCTGAAACCGGTTTATGATGTGCCATTTATTAACGCGGCTGCCTGGCTTATTTCTAAAAGATGTCTTGAAACTGTGGGAGGGTTTGACCCCATCTTCTTTCATTATGGAGAAGACGTCAACTATTGCCAACGCGTGTTATTTCATAAATTCAAAATAGGGATTATACCAAACACATATGTCATACATGATAGAGAAGCGCGGACCAAGGAAATACCAAAACCTTTTTCAAGAGCGTACTACACAAAGTATGAGCGCCACCAAAAATTAGTTCTGGCAAATATAAATCGTAATGACATCTCTAAGCAATTGAAATTTAGATTCCGATTTTTAAACGGTCTTTTATTAAAGGGGATTTTAAAATGTAACAGACATGAAGTTTCAGAATCAGTTTTAAAACGACGTATTTTAAAAACAATAGAGCGCGAAATCTTACAAAGTCGAAATTTAAATACCCAAGAAAAAGCCAATTATTTAAAGCTATAATTTATATACCTTAAACTTGCAATATGAAAGTGGGCCTAGTGATTACAATAAAGAATGAAGAACGTATTTTACGTGATAATTTGTTGTATCATAGCGCTATTGGTGTGTCAAATATCTTCATTTATTTTGACGGATCTACAGATAATAGTAGAGCGTCCATAGAAGATTTGGAAAATGTTTGCTGTCTTGAATCCGTTTCTTCTGAAAAATATAAGCAATTTGATTTTTTGAAAAAATTTACTGCACAAGCAGCTTCGATGCATACGGCAAGACAGTGTCTAAATATTTATGACGCTACCCAACGCTGTAAAGCATTAAAGATAGATTGGTTATTGGCGATGGATGCAGATGAATTGTTTTTATCTGATACAGAGCATCCTACAGATGTCACTACCTTTTTTGAGCAAAACAGCAGCTTTGATATTATAAAGCTAAAGCCTTTAGAGGTTATTTCTAGAAAAAAGAGCTACGAGAATGTCTTTACTCAGGAAACCTTATTTAAGTCTCAACCACGCTTTAAATATTGGAATGATCGTATATATTTTAAATTTTATGATCCTTATAATGATGAGACCTTTTCTCACCAAGCGTGGCTTGGTCATACCATGGGCAAATGTGCCATCAATGTAAATTCTAACTTAAGACCTCGAAACGTTCATCGCTTTGTTTCTATAGATGAACGTAAACTGAACACCATTTCCAAGGGGCGTTTACTGCATTATTCATTATATGATTTTGATGACTTCAAAAAAAAGTTTCACAATATAAAGCACCGACCAGACGTATTTTTAAACGGGAAGAAGTTACCTAGAATGGCCTTAATTTGGAGAAATTTAGTGAATGACCCAAATTTTGATGACTTATATTTAGAAAATTACTTTGTTGAAAATTTATTAGTGGATGAAAAAAAACTAAAATGTTTTTACAAAACCAGATTTTTTAACCTTTTAAAGCGAAGTGAAACTGCTGTTGTTGAAATTGATTATGTTAAAGCTGTTTTCGCTTCTATGTTAAGTTCGAAATAAAAGCTTTAAGTGTATATAGAATAATCATTTAAACGTTTGCGAGACTATAAATAATAGTCAATGAATTTGTAACAACTTTTTCTTTTATAGTTTGATAAGCATAATTGAATAGCGAAAATAAGGTGTTATTTTAGACTTCGTTTTATTTTATTAAGTATTCGTTTTAATATATTTAGTTTTTTCTTCGAATTGTCAATGGCATGACAGCCCACCCAATTTTGGTGATTGCCATCGCTAAATGGATCTATATGAGATTTGCTTTGAGGTATGAGATCTATCCATTTATTTTTTTGTTTGGAAGCAATACAAAAAAGATAAACAGATGCATTTTTATGAGAATTAAAGGAACAGTACATGAGATCCATGCCATTCTCCTTAAATAAATTATCCATGGTTTGGGGTGTAAATCTCCAATAATCACCGTAGTCTGCATGCATTTCTTGTAAAAATGGAACTACGACAATAGCGATATCCTTAGTCATTAAACACAAATTTTTTACAGCAATTTGTACTTGGTAAATATGTTCTAGCACAGTATGGTTAAATACAACGTCAAATCTGTTTATCAAATTTTGTGGAAGTTCAGAGGAGAGATCAAGAAAGATTTCATTTTCCATATCTTGAAAACCTCTAGCTTCACTTTTGTAATTGGTAATTATATAATTACTAGCATTATAAAAATAGTTCTTATAGGTATTACCTTCTTTATCAATATCTTTCCAACCACTTACATTGGCAATATCTCCAGAGAATAAGTGTGCAAATTTAGATAGCTCTCGATTGCTCCAAACTCTAGGGAGTCTGAAAACACGATCGATATTGTCATAATATTCATCTCTGCCCATGCGTTCTTTTCAAATAGTTATACTTTAAAAATAATTAATTTTGCCACAAACCGCTAACGGTAATTTAAAGCGGTTTGCTTCATTGCAATAAAAAATCTTTTAATCCTTTATTCGGCTCATATTTTAGTTTCTAAACTAGAGCTTATCTAATTACTCGGAATTGTCTTCGTAGTTTATTGAAAAAATTTGCTTTTAATTTTAGCGATTAGCGGTTTTTTCTTAGGAATCAAGTCTAAATCTTTACTGTAGTTTATCCCGTAGCTGTTTAAGATCTCTTCTGTGAATTCGTTCTTAACAGAAGCTAGAGCAGGTTTTTCTTTGATGTTGAATTTTTTTTGCAATAACTCTATTGTTTTTTGATCAAATTCTTCGGGAGATGGGTATTGTCTTTTGTCAGAAAAATAGCCGTCTAAAAATCCACTGGAAGCTATTTTATAATCATGATCTGTAGCGCTCTTTTCTAGCCAAGATGCCAAAAGACTTCTCCATCCTTTATGTTTGATTCCGTGAAAATAGGCCTTTCTATAGATGTCTTTATAATTTTGTTCAAAATCATGAAGGGCAAAAATCTTTTTTTCTACTATCACATCATAACCACGTTTAATCATTTGATTATAAATAGCAGACTCGGGTCTTAAATTATTTCCTTCATTGTCTATTAAGTCGAGGGCCGTTTTTAGATGTTCTGTTTTGTAAAGGTGAGGTCCACCTTGGCGAATCCCACATCTAAACTTATCTAGTATAAACCCTTGGTAAACATATAATTTTTCAGATTTTAATTGGGCTTGGTTGACCATTATGGAAATAGAATGAGGCAGTAATAGCAAATCGGCATCGATGGCTAAAGTCCATTTTCTATTTTCGGCTAACCCTATTTCAAATGTTTTTTGTACAGCTTTAATAAAAGGGACTTCTTCAATGAGAAAAACATTAGTTTTATCAATTTCCTTTAGTACGCTATTCAAACATACCTCTATTGATCGTTCTTTGGATGATCTTATAATTACTGTAACATCATTATTTAATAAAGTATCAATTGGCATGAATAAAATAATTTCATTAGATGGCCTCTAAAGTGCTTTTAATTTTCTTAAAAGCAAAGCAATATTGAATTTTTATGACGAAAGATTTATGTAGTTCATATTCTCAAGAATATGTTTTCAAAATTATATTACAATCCTTTTCACATGAGCGTGTAAACTTAATTTTTTACAACACATATGGTAATTGTCATTTTTAAAGTATAAGTTTTAATCAAAAGGCATTATTGTATTATATTCGTTCACCATATGAAATCCATTAAAACACCTATTCTTCCAACTAAACAAACCTTTATAGATGAGGTCGGTAATCACAATGACCTTCATCTAGAAGCTATCTGTGTTTATGTGACTACAGGTTTTTTTATGGGGGAGGACACCTTTTGGAAGGGAAAACGTTGTGCTTTGCCTGGCCATCGCTATGATTTTGAGGATAATGGATCTTTAAAAGAAAAGAGACCTTGGTTTCAGTGGAGTTATAATCCTCGTGATATTTCATTTGATCAAGCTCTAGAAGAGTATATTGAGTTATTTGCACAAATCACGAAAGATCAAATTGGTGATAATAATGTTATTTTACCCTTATCCGGAGGGTTAGACAGCAGAAGTCAAGCCATGATTCTTAAAAATTTTGATAATTCGGTTCAAGCCTATAGTTATAGTTTTAAAGGGGGATATCCTGAACATAAAATAAGTCAGCAAATCGCAGATGTTTGCGGATTTAAGTTTACCGGATTTGAAATTTCTAAAGGATACTTATGGAACTGTATTGATGAATTAGCCAAAATAAATCAATGTTATTCAGAATTTACCCACCCTCGACAAATGGGGGTGTTGCCACAATTAAAAGAGATGGAAGGTGTTTTTTCTTTAGGCCATTGGGGTGATGTGTTTTTTGATCGCGGTGTTCCGGAGGGTACTACAGAAGCTGATGTTATCCCGATGCTTTTTAAAAAAATGGTAAAACCAGACGGTTTGGCATTAGCAGAACGGTTATGGGCGTATTGGAATCTAGAGGGTAATTTTAAAGACTATTTTGTGTCGCGATTAGAGGTTTCATTGGCAAAAATAGAAATTGATAACCTAAGCGCAAAAGTAAGAGCTTTTAAAACTTCTCAGTGGGCACATCGCTGGACAACGACCAATTTGAGTGTGTTTAAATCAGCACACCCCATTACGTTACCCTATTACGATGACCGCATGTGCCAATTTATTTGCACTGTTCCAGAGGCTTATTTGGCCGATCGCCGTTTGCAAATAGCCCATTTAAAACAAGGTAAAGCTTTGTCAAATATTACGTGGCACGCACAAAAGCCATTTAATATCAATACGTACACCAATAATAAACTGCCTTATAATTTACCTTACAGGATTGGCTCTAAATTACATCGCACGTTTAATGGCATAATTGGGAACCCTTATATACAACGTAATTTTGAGTTGCAATTTTTAGGAGCAAATAATGATGCGCAGCTTAAGCATTATATATTTGATCAAGAGTTTTTAAATTTTATACCAAAATCTATTGTAGAAGATTGTTATAGAAATTTTAATGGTAAAAACTATGTCCATAACGCACACGCTCTAAGCATGCTGCTCACGATGTCTTTGTGGTGTAAACATTTTTATAATAAGTAATTATGAAATTATCGGTCGTAATTCCTGTCTATAATGCTGCTGAGTTTATTGAGAAATCCTATCGTTCAATTGCAGAACAAAACCTTAAAGATTTCGAAATTATCTATGTGAATAATAATTCAATTGACAATTCGATAAAGAAAATAAATAAAATTCTCACTAATGATAAGCGAGTAAAACTAATAGAACAACCGAAACAAGGAGCTGCCGCAGCTCGTAATTTGGGGATTGAAGAAGCTCATGGTGATTATATCTACGTGTTTGATGTTGATGATGAAATCTATCCAAATGCACTCAATGCCATGATATGTGTTTTGGATAGTCACCCCAAAGCTCATGCTGTTTTCGGCAAAATGGTCAAGTCTAAACATAGTATTGCAAAGACCATAAAACCGGAAGACGAGACAAATGAAGTTATCATTAAAGAAAAGCCTTACTGGGGTTTGGCATGGTTTGCAGATTTAAGCATTGTGGTTGGGCCACCTGCATTTCTATATAGAAGATCGGTATTTAAATCTATAGGTACGTACAACGAAGCAATAAGGAACAATGAAGATACCGCATTTGATATTAAATTAGGAATGACATGTACAGTTGCCTTTTTAGATAGGTATGTGTATTTATACTTTAAGCACGAATCATCTACAATACAAACTTCCAAAAGACAAATGCCAAGAGCTTTTATGGTCTGGCCAAGATTGGTAAAGGAGCATCTGCCATTCTATTTAACAAATGAGGTCCCCATTTGTTTTAAACATTTGCTCTTTACTCAAATTTATCAATCTATGGGGCGCCAAATTGAATATACTAAGGGTTTAAGTGAGCGTAAAAAGTTAAAATCGGTTTTACTAGACGATATTAATTCTATTAACGTTCCCGTTTTGATTAAATTTTATTTAAATATTTTGGTATTTTTTTCTTTCGCACCTGTTCGAAAAATCTATAGTTACTATATTGTTCCAGCAGTTATTAAAAATAGATCAAATTGAACCTAGTTGTTTTTATGAATTTAAAACTGAAACATCTTTTAAAAAAATTGGTATTGCCTTCTCTATACAAGACTTATGTGGCAGAAAATGAGATTATTGCTGCTGATATACATCAAACATTATCGGTAAGAGGTAGTAAGGTAGCTTCAAAATCTCTCAAAGAACAATTTTATCATCTCATGCACTACTATCCTGAGTTTGCTTTTATATTTTTTTGGCGAATTAAAACATCAAATTATCGTTGGAAAAAATTATTCAGTAAATCATTTCATTGCAAAATATTTGGAAGCACCAAAATTGATGGCGGTTTAATGTGCTATCATCCTTTCGCAACGGTAATTAATGCAACATCTATTGGTAAGAATTTTCAATTTCGTAATGGTTTGACAATTGGAAATAAAGGAAACGATAATAGTCAGCTTCCAACAATAGGGGATGATGTTACCGTAGGCGCTAATGTGGTCATCATTGGCGACATTACTATTGGCAACAATGTGATTATAGGAGCAGGATCTGTTGTTGTTAAAGATGTACCATCTAACGTTATTGTTGCTGGTAATCCAGCAAAAATCATTAGATATCTAGATCATGGCTAAGCGTATTAAAATTTTATTTACAACCTCTAATTTTAAAACAGCTGGCAGTGGTAAGGTGATTTATGATTTAGTTAAGGGTTTAGATAAAAGCAAGTTTGAGATAGAAATTGCTTGCGGACGCGATGGGGGTGAATTCTTCAAAACTATTACAGAATTGGGGTTGCCAATACATGTTTTCAGTACCAAAACGCAGTATCGCCCATATGCAACTTTGTGTTTTAGATTAAAACGTTTATCAAGTTTTATTAGAGCCCATAAGTATGATATTGTTCATTCCTGGCAATGGAGTAATGACTGGACGGAAGCTTTATCTTCTAGGATGGGGGGAGCCAAATGGATTTACACTAAAAAAGCGATGGGTTTTAAAAGTAAACATTGGCAAATAAAAAGTTATCTGGCTAATTTTATCATTACCATTAACGATGAGATGCGTGATTATTTTCCTTACAAAAAAAATCAAGCACTTATTCCACTAGGTATAGATACCGATTACTATAATCCTACATTTTTTGAAATACCTAATGATACCAATACATTTAAAATTATAACCGTAGCTAACTTAGTTCCCGTAAAAGGGATTGAAGTATTGATTAAAGCGGTACACCTTCTGCAAAATCATTCTATAAAATTGACCGTTTTAGGCACTAATGACAATGCTTATGGAGACTACTTGAAATCGCTTTGTAAAGATTTAAAAATTAATCATCAGGTTACTTTTATACAGAATCAACCAGATGTAAGACCTTATATTAAGGCGTCTGATCTCTATGTGATTCCAACACTTGATGAGGGCAGAAAAGAAGGAATGCCTATGGCGCTTGTTGAGGCCATGAGCATGGCAATTCCTGTTTTAGGTTCTCGTATTTCGGGAATACAGTTTGTTCTGAGAGATTTCCAAAATTTGTTGTTTAATGCTGGAGATATTTATGCGCTTAAAGACAGTATTGCACATATGATGGACAAATCTATAGAAGATCGACACCAACTTGGGATGAGCTTAAGGCAATATTGTAAAGATGAGTTTAGCCTTGATCTTTTTATCAATGCTCATGAAAGGCTTTATAATAAATTGATAACTCGTGCCAATGTCTAGGTTTAATAAACATATCATTATTGTTGGAACAGCAAGAAGTGGTACCAGTTGGTTATCTGAGACCATGGCCCAACAGCCTCGTTATCGCATGTTATTTGAGCCCGAGCAAAACACCCGTACTAAACGTGGCTACTTGCTTTGTGATCAATGGCTTAAATCTGAAAAAAGCTCTCCAGAAGCGCATCGGTATTTGAAGCAAGTTTTTGCCAATCGTGTAGACTGTGATTGGATTGCCCAAAACAGTAATCGTAAATTCAAGCGGCACCTCTGGCCTTTAATACCTAAAAAGTTTATAATCAAGTTTGTACGCTGTAATTTAGCGGCAAAATACATGAATGAAACCTTCGGGATTCCAGTGTTACATTTGATAAGAAATCCTTATGAACTCTTAGCTTCACAGCATCGGGTGAATTTTCCGTGGTTAGAGGATTTGTCTTTGTTTGCTCAACAGGATGGCTTAAGAGATTTTATCAAGATAAATTTTAATTTTGATTTAAGACAGATGGATCAGCTTTCTGTTTTACAATTGAGAGCGCTGCGCTGGTGCATTGAAAATGTGTTACCATTAGAAATTTTTGAACATTCATCAGATACGTACAGAGTGGTTTACTATGAAGAATTGGTAAAGGATCTGAAATTGTTTTATGATATCTGCCAACAATTTAAAATTGAATTTAGGGACAACATTGAAGCTTTTTACAAATTACCATCTTCAAAAGCTCATAGCCAAGGTGTGGTTGCAAAGCAACAAAATATCTCAGAGACATTCACCTCTCAAGAATTGAAGGACATCAATAAGATTTTGGATATATTTGACACTAAACTATATCCAAGACACTATCGCTAGCATTTAAATCTTAAGTGATTTCAACAGCTCTTAAAAGACCACCTTAATACCATGCTCTTCAACTCCCTAGATTTTGCTTTGTTTTTGCCAGTGGTATTCTTATTGTACTGGTTTGTTACAGATCGATCTCTTCGATGGCAAAACCTTTTAATTGTGTGTGCCAGCTACGTGTTTTATGCTTGGTGGGATTATCGGTTTTTAGGCCTTATTGTTTTAAGTACTCTGGTGGATTATCTCGTAGCGAAACAACTCGCTAAAGAGGTCACAATTAAACGTAGGAAGTTATGGTTGGGTATTAGCCTGCTTTTTAATTTGGGCTTACTCGGTTTTTTTAAATATTACAATTTTTTTATAGAGAGTTGGATCGGCGCTTGGGATACTCTTGGTGTCCATATGCAATCCAATACGCTTAAGATTATCTTGCCGGTAGGTATTTCCTTTTATACCTTTCAAACCTTGAGTTATACCATAGATGTATATCGAAGAGACTTAAAGCCGACTCATAACTTCATCCAATTTATGGCTTATGTGTCCTTTTTTCCGCAATTAGTGGCCGGACCCATTGAGCGCGCCACAAGTTTGCTTCCTCAATTTCAAAGCAAAAGGTGTTTTGATAGTAAATTCGCCATGAGCGGGTTTTATTTGATCATTTGGGGTTTGTTTAAAAAAGTGGTGGTTGCAGACAACTGTGCGTTTTTTGTGAATCAGATTTTTGATATGCCTTCCGGTTATTCTAGTTTGGAGTTGGTGTTAGGTGCTGTTTTATTTGGATTTCAAATTTATTGTGATTTTTCTGGATATTCAGATATTGCGATAGGGGTGGCCCGATTATTTGGTTTTTCCTTGATGACGAATTTTTCATTTCCTTATTTTTCTAGAACCATAGCGGAGTTTTGGAGACGTTGGCACATTTCTTTATCGACTTGGTTTCGAGATTATCTTTATATTCCATTGGGTGGTTCTAGAGGGCCTTTATCTATGAAATTGCGTAATGTGATGCTAGTGTTCTTGGTGAGCGGACTTTGGCACGGTGCCAATTGGACCTTTGTCATTTGGGGATGTATTCATGGGTTGCTGTTTTTACCGTTATTACTAAGTCAGCGTAATCGTACTTTTGTGTCGACAACAAGATTAAAATGGCATCAGATCCCCAGTGTCTTATTCACTTTTGCTATTGTGGTATTGGCTTGGGTTTTTTTTAGAGCAGACTCGATCACTATTGCCTATGGATATATGACTAATATGCTTAAATTCTCAGATTTATCCTTGCATTTGTTTTATAAGTCTTCGAAAATGATACTTTTTAGTGGAATTATTTTATTTTCACTTTTAATACTTTTTGGGTTTGAGTTTTTAGCTGTACAAAGGGAGCAACGAGAAGTGAAATTGACGTCGGGTACCGCGATTTTTATTGCAATGCTTATCATCTTTATGGGGGTATTCAAAAATCCATCAGATTTTATTTATTTTCAGTTTTGATATGCAGCGCTTTTTAAAACGTATTGGAGTCATTTTTATAGGCATTTTTATAATCGCCAATTTGCTATCGTATTTGAGTTTATGGGCATTGCGACAAGGCAGTTTTTATAAGCCCAGTTATTTGATAAATGAGATTAAAACGCAAAATTTTGATTATATTGTTTTAGGAGCGAGTACGGGTTTAACGACATTGAATACCAAGGTTATTGATTCTGTATCTGGAAAAATAGGAATCAACCTCTCGATGGACGATACTACATTGTCAAGTCATTATCTCATGTTAGAGCATTTTTTGGCTCAGGGCAAATCAACTTCAGTTTGCATCATTGCTCCAAGTGTTAATACATATGCGTCAAATTATAACAGCTTAAGCGATAATGACTATCGATTTCTACCCTATGTTAGTGAAAGTTATGTGTCTAGGTATTTCGGTGAGTATTCGGAAAATGAAGCGCGTTTACTTTATTTGAGTCAATGGCAGCCCATGCTCGGTGTCTCTTATTTTAATGCAGAACTATTTTATCCCGCTATGGCCAGTTTCATCCAACCTAATAAGCACAATCGCTTTGACCAATATGGAAATTATACGTATCCCGCTCGCCATCTCATCGATGCGCAAATTGATAATCGTGAGATTATAAATCTAGAGTTTAAAAACCTGTATTTGGAGAAAATGAAGCAATTGTGCGATGCAAATGATATAACGCTCATTTGTTATTTGTCCCCTTTAAAATATCAGTCTGTAGAGGGTTTAAATACAAGCTATCATGTGATTAATCATACCAGTATTCTGAATAACGAGATGTATTTTTATGATACCATTCATGTAAATCATTTAGGGCGTCAAGTAGTAAGTGAACAAATAGCGATAGATTTGGAAGATTATTTTAAAACGCAGCACTAATGTCGAAAGTATTAAAAATTGCTGTGTATTCTGGGGAAATTCCAAGTACTACCTTTATTGAGCGCCTCATTGTAGGACTTTCTAAAAAGGATTGTAAAGTTTATCTATTCGGAGTTTTGTCTCAACGGATGTCTTATAATGCGTCGGTAAAGCTGCTCGGCTATCGTCAAAATAGACTTTTTAAACTCCTCTATTTGTTAAAATATAATAGTTTGCTTTTTTTTACTAAAGCCGCTCAGAAAAAACAATTTGATCGTTTTTTGAAATCTGAAGGACGCAATGATTTATATAGTAAAGTCAAATATTATCCAGTGCTCTATTATCAACCAGACGTTTTTCATTTGCAGTGGGCTAAGGGAATTGGTGAATGGGCTTGGGTTGAAGATTTTGGAATACGTTTGATAGTGAGTCTTAGAGGCGCACATATTAATTATTCACCCATTGCAGATGCTGAGTTAGCAGATGAGTATAAAACATATTTCCCTAAAATCTCTGGATTTCACGCGGTGTCGAAAGCAATCGCTAAGGTTGCTGTAACCTATGGAGCTCCTGCAGATTTGATTAAGGTGGTCTATAGTGGGTTGCCTTTGGCAGACATTCAAACTGAAATTGAAACGGAACGGGAAGCTTCAGGATTGGATAATCTCGATATAAAGACCTTACACATTATTTCAGTGGGCCGTCCCCATTGGATCAAAGGTTATGTTCATGCGCTCGACGCTTGTAAGCAACTGAAGCGTTTAGGAATACCTTTTACTTATACAATTGTTGGAGGAAATAGTGATATAGAATTGCTGTATCAAATCAATGATTTAGAACTCAACGGGGAAGTGACTTTGACAGAGCATCAATCATACCAAGCCGTACAGATGCTTATTGAAAATGCTGATGTATTACTTTTACCAAGTCATAAGGAAGGTGTTGCTAATGTGGTATTAGAAGCTATGGCTATGGGAACTTTAGTTCTGTCTACAGATTGTGGTGGGATGAACGAGGTGGTTGTTGATGGCGAAAATGGTTTTTTAACGCCTATTCGAGACTTCAAACATATGGCAGAACGCTTACAGCATATTTCTAAGTTATCAACAGAAGAAAAAACAAAACTAAAACGTAATGCTATTCAAACCATAACAGCCCAACATACAGAGCCCTTAATGATTTCTAAGATGATGGCTCTTTATGCTGATGTGGTTGCTAATAATCTGTAAGGTTTAAGTTTAAAAATTCACCTTAAGGCACTATTAAAATTCTAAAATTGACATGAAACATAAAGCTCAAAAAAAAAGAATTGGTTTGGTGCTGTCTTCTGCTCCTGGGTATTCTGAGACTTTTTTTCGAAATAAAATCAATGGACTACAAGCTCAAGGACATGATGTGATTTTATTTGTGGATTATGCTCCAGATCCAAATCAAAATTATCCTTGTCTAGTTGTTACAAATGCGCAATTGGATGGTGCTTTTGTAAAACGGTTTATAGGATTATTAGGTATTTTCCTGCGTACACTTTTTTTACATTTTAGGAAGAGCGCTCAACTTTATCAATTGGATCGAGCCGATGGACTTCCTTTAAAGTCTCGTGCTAGAAATCTTATTTTGAATGAGTTTTTACTCAATTATTCCTTAGACTGGCTCCATTTTGGGTTTGGTATGTTGGCTTATCAAAGAGAAAATGTTGCCACAGCTATTGGAGCGCAAATGGCGGTAAGCTTTAGGGGATTCGATTTATATTTGTCGCCTCTTAAGCATCCAGGGTGCTATGATTTACTGTTTAAAAAACAAGTCTGTTATCATGTGCTCTCTCATGAAATGAAAAACACCTTAATAGCGCAAAAAGTGTCTTCAGAACATATCACCGTGATTACTCCAGCTATTGATACTGAATTTTTCAAAAATGTGATTCAAGAAGAACAGAAGAGTGTGCTTCGAATCGTAACAATTGCCAGACTACATTGGAAAAAGGGCTTAGAATATACTTTGGAGGCTTTGGCGCAGCTAGCTCAATCTGGCGTGGTGTTTCAATACTCGATTATTGGAGCGGGAGAGGAACAGGAGCGTTTGGTGTTTGCTGCATATCAATTAGGTGTTTTAGAGTCGGTTAAGTTTTTAGGCCAATTAACCCCAAAAGCCATTAGAGAACAGTTGGCGCAGTCGGATTTGTATTTGCAATACAGTATTCAAGAAGGGTTTTGCAATGCCGTTCTTGAAGCTCAAGCCATGCGTCTTTTATGCGTGGTGAGTGATGCCGAAGGCCTTTCCGAAAATGTCTTGCACAATAAAACGGGTTGGGTTGTACCTAAACGCCAACCGAGCTTACTTGCAGATCAGATTATGAACATCCTCAAGTTGTCGAAGGCAGAGCAGCAGAAAATTAAAACAACTGCGAGTAGACGGGTTCAAGAAGAATTTAATCTTTCAAAACAACAAATAGAATTTGAGCAGTTCTATGCGTAGTAAGCGTATTTTATTTTATTAAATCTTTTCTTTTAAGGTTTAGCTTTTGTGATTTTACTGCGGAATTTTATACAATATGACCTATTATTGTACAATAATTGAAGTTGAGCACTATAACCTCTTATCAATGACAAACTATGAGCTGTTACGTTGGTTAACGTTTCCTGTAATGACGGTACACTTACAGACCGTAAGGCGTGATGTTAGGCATCTGGTAAAATCCTTAAAAAAGACCCGTAGATCCGTTTCAATTTTGGATGTTGGTGGTCGAAAATCTCCTTATACTATCGGATTATCAGCATCGATTACCCTTTTGGATGTGCCCCAAGAGCAAGGCACTAAACAGGATCTTAATCTTGGTTTTACCGAGTCTATTTTAAAGACTATTCAAAAAAAACGTTCTAATATCTCAGACTTAATTATTCAAGACATGACCACATCAACACTCACTGATGCCAGCTATGATGCTGTTACCTGTATTGAGGTCATAGAGCACGTTCCCAATGATGAAGACTTTGTAGCCAATATTTCTAAAGTGATCAAACCCGGTGGATGGGCTTACTTTACCACACCAAATGGTGATTTTATAAAAAACGAAGGTCCTGACCGTAACATGGATCACGTGCGGCACTATACTAAATCTGAATTACAATCTTTACTTGACCGCTATTTTAAAAAAGTAGAGGTACGGTATGCAGTTAAAACAGGAACTTATAGAGTGATGGGATTAAAAGGTATCAAAGCCTCAAATCCTCTTGGGATAATAAAAACAGCTTCTGCCAATATCATAAATGGTTTTCAGTCTAAAGGGCTTGAAAATACATCTATGGAAACGGCCCATTTGATTGCTGTAGCCTATAAGTGAATGAGGAATTTGCCAGATTGTTATAAAATAATTTTTAAAAGTATTGGAACAAAATTTCAATAATCAAAAGATTGTTTCCAATGCAAGGAAACATAAAGTCTTTATTTTGGGCTTCCAAAAAACGGGCACTACCTCCTTGGAACATGCGCTTCAGTTTTTGGATTATAGAGTATGTGGCGGGGTTAAACATTTAATGGATTTTGAACATTCCGAAGACTTGCAAGAGTATTTAGTCAGCCTGCTCAAAAACTGGGACGCCTTTCAAGATATGCCATGGCCTTTATTTTATAAAGAACTGTACGAGCTTTATCCTGATGCTAAATTTATACTTACCATTAGACCTACCGAACAATGGATTAAAAGTGTAGTGAACTATTTTGCAAGTATTAGAGTTCCCTTACACCAAAAAATTTATAAAGTACCTTGTGCCGAAGGTCACGAGGTAGTCTATAAAAAAGTCTATAACCAACATAATAATGACGTTATTGCTTTTTTTAAGAACAAACCTAACTTTATAATTATGAAACAAGGTCTAAACTTTGATTATGATACTCTATGCGGTTTTTTGAATATTGACAAAGTGCCGCAGATGGCTTTCCCCCATGCCAGAAATAATAAAAAACGTCAATTGCCAAACTATAAATTATATCGTGATCTCCGCTCGCTCTATTGGAATTTCAAAAAGAAATATTGATTTGAGCGATGGATCTATTTCGCAATATATTCACTTCAAAGTTTAGACTGACTTTTTTATTCATTTAAAACAAATGAATGCTAAGTCATTTTTTCTAATGCCGTATTCTGACTGAGACAATGAATGTAAATCTATAGTTTCTACCTCGCTGAAATACAACTGCATTTTTTCAATCACTTCTAGACCATAATGTCTAAAGTGACCGTTGCTATCTGTTTGCTCAAATTCAACGGTTTTAGCGATGTGGTAGTCTCCTGGTATCGTAATGACAGCCTTACCATTTTTCTTTAATATTCTTGAGATTTCCTTAAAGGCTTCGTCATCATTAGGGACGTGCTCAATAACATGATTACAGAGAACATAGTTAAAACTAGCATTAGCGAATGTAAGTTTTTGTACATCTTCATTTGGGTAGTCAACATCTACAGAATAATAATCTGTTGTTTTGACATCAATCTGCTCGAGACTATTTTGGATCACATTCATCAATATTTTTTCTGGGGCAAAAAATAAAAGTGACAACTGTTTGTTTTCAAAAATCTTGCTCAATAAGATAGAAAGTCCGCGATGTCTTGATCGTGAGTCACACTGTGGACAATTGGAATTGTAATTTACTCTTTTAGCATTGCAAGTTGTAATAAAACCAGGTCCTTTCCAATGACAGCAAGGGCAGATTACTTTTTTCTGATTCTTTTTGAGAATAAAAGTAGAGATATTTGAAGCCGTTGATTTTAAATTGTTAATCAACAAGTTCAAATTACCATTCAAAACATAAGTTTTGAGATTTGTCAATAATTTGGAAATTAAACTTTTCAATGTAGGAGATCCTTTGCCTTTCCAGCCAGGATTACTTTTGGAAACTTGACCAACATTTTTAGTATTTGTATTCGTAAATGATGCTTTCATGACCTTATAGGCTTTCTCTTAATGAGTGATAATAGTTCAGAATAAAATTTGAAATAAAAGTAATGTTATAAAAACTAAACTTTATTAAACAACGCAAATTAGATTTTATAATTAGTTTTGGTAACTTATTAAGGTGAAATGAAAATTATTTTTTTTAATACATATAATCAAAGTTTTCTCTCAGGTTTTTTTTTAGAATTGGGCACGGTCTTGTCCAATCGCGGTCATAAGATTTTGATTTGTAGTTTAAAATCTCGCAATCAAAACATTGAGCTTCCTTCTGGGATTTCTATTCGTATTATTAAAAAAAGTCATAAAATAAAAAATTATTATAACATATTCAGAGTTATAAAATTAGAAAACCCTGATGTAGTGGTTTCAAATTTTAGCTTTGTGAATCCCGCTGTACTATCTTCTAAATTACTGAAAATCAAACATAATTTCATTTGGTTTCATACGCTAAAAAGTCAAATGAATTTTAGCAAGCGCAATATCTTCATTAAGTCTGTTTTTATGAGACTCTCCAATGCTATAATAACAAATTCAAAGGAACTACAAAAGGAGGTTATTGTTGAATATAATCAGAAAAGAAATAAGGTGTATGCGCTTCCCTTTACGACCTCTATACATCGCATAGAGGCAGTATCTCTAGCGTTTCAAAAAAAATCAGACTTAATCTATATAGGTTGTCCTGGTAGGATCAATCACGACAAAAATCAGAATCTGTTGATTGATGTGCTTGCTGTTTTAAAAGATGAAAGATTTGTTATGGTTTTCGCAGGTAAGGGCGACTTGAGTATTCTTGAAAAGAATCCAAACTATGAGCTATACAAAAGGCAAATTATTTATTTAGGGAATCTTACAGCATATGAAATGGTGGATTTTTATAAAAAAATGGATGTGGTGGTGTTACCGAGCTTGAATGAGTCTTTTGGTCTTGTTCTTATAGAAGCATTAGCTTCTGGGAGTAAAACCTTAGTATCTCATCGATTCGGTGCATTGGATTATATCAATACAGACACTTCCCATTTTACATTTGATCCGAAAGACCCAAAGGATTTATCTCATAAGATATTAAGAATATTATCTTCAGATTTTGATAAAAAAACGTTTGAAGACTTATATTTCAGTTTTTTCTCTATGGATAAAATTGCAAGACAGTTTGAGAACATCATCAATATAGAACCAAATACAAACTCTTGAGAATTTTAATTTTCTTTACGTTTAATAAGGGGCTCCTCTCTGAGTTTTACAAAGATCTATCTTACAGATTGTCTTCTGAGGGGCATGAGGTCTTTAATTTTCACTTAAAACATAAACCGGGTCAGTTTGAAAAATTTAACGTGACTTTTTATTCTGAAAAGCGAGGGAGTTTATTAAAAAATTATATATCGACATTTCAGATCATCAAACGCGTGAAACCTGATATTGTAGTCTCTAATTTCGGTTATATCAATCCTGCGGTGCTTTTTGGAAGATTATTTGGTGTTAAACGAAATATTGCTTGGTTTCATACGGCCTATGGATTTACGAAACCAAATAGATTAAAAGTTATAAATAAAACTATTTATTTGAATCTAGCCGATGTGGTAATTGCTAATTCTCAGCAGTTACAGAAAGAGTTAACTGCTATCTATAGGGTTGATCCAGTTAAAACCAGAAGTGTACCATTTTGGACGAATATTCTAGATACTCCTACAGCCAATGTTAGCATTTTTAAAAATCTTGACTCTAGTGTTTTTAAGATAGGTTGTCCTGGTCGATTGGAGTTTGAAAAAAATCATCAAAGTGTTATAAAGACCTTGGCTGATCTCAAAACTTCAAGTGCTCAAAAGATCAAACTGTTTATTGCTGGTGAGGGCTCTTATCAACCAGAGTTGAAGCACTTAGTGAAGTCTTTGAATTTAGAACAAGAAGTAGTGTTTTTGGGCGGCTTATCAGCAGAAGATATGGTTGGATTTTATAAAAGTATGAACGTTATTGTATTACCGAGTTATCACGAAGCGTTCGGTCTGGTTTTTATTGAGGCAGCTGCTTTAGGCGCTTCAATTCTCGTGTCTTCAAAATTTGGAGCATTAAATTTTATTGACCGCTCTAAGTATGATTTAAGCGAGTTTACATTTGACCCCAACTCTAAAACTGAATTGGAAGATAAAATTCGCCATTATATCGAAGGTTCGACTATAGGGCTAATTGATTTTAAAATGCTCTATGACGCTACTTTTGATAAGGATGTTATTTACAAAAAGATACATAGTATTATCATTGGCTCAGAAGAGGTTTGATTTAAAAATAAGGTCTTTTCTTGATTGAATTTTTATCTTCGCTAAACGTTAAATGAACATATGCCTTTTAGCTTTTTAACTTATTTACAGCCCACCCATTATTTTAGACGTTTGAATAAGTCTGGCGTTTCGGTTTTTCCTAAAGTGGCATTATTGCCATCATCTGTAATGTCTAGTCTTGAGTTTGATAGCAGATATAGTTCGTTAATGGCTCAAGATTACGATTTATCATGGCAGGCGGTTCAAAAAGGATATACCGGTACCACTGAAACTTACAGCGCATTTGATAGCTTGCCTTTAAAGGATAATTATATTTTTGCCCGTAAACATTTTCATGCGGTTTGGGTTTTTTTTGTATGCCTCATTAGGCTATTGTCTTTTCATAACCCTTATAAAGAATGCAGGGCCTGGTATGGCACACGAGGGATAAAACGAGCTGATTATAATACCCTTATTTTGGACGCTAAATGGGATGATTTTGAATCTCAGTTGATCAAAGAAGCCCCACTAGTGAGTGTTATCATTCCTACCTTAAACCGTTATGAGTATTTAAAAGATGTGCTCAAGGATTTAGAGGGGCAAGACTATCCGCATTTTGAAGTGGTGGTGGTGGATCAATCCGAACCTTTTCAAAATGATTTTTATAGGGACTTTGATCTAAAGATGATCATCATCCGTCAAGAGGAGAAAGCGCTGTGGTTGGCTAGAAATACCGCCATTGAAAAAGCTCAAGGAACGCTCATTGCGCTTTCTGAAGATGATGTACGTATTGCCTCTGATTGGATCCGTTTGCATCTCAAATGCTTAGACTTTTTCGATGCTCAAGTGTCCGCAGGAGTGTTTCATCCAGCAGGTCAAGAGATTCCTAAAGATCGAGCGTTTTTTGCTATTGCCTCACAATTCGCTACTGGTAACGCCATGCTGTACAAATCTGTTTTTAAAAGCGTAGGTTTATTCGATCGGCAATTTGAAAAACAGCGCATGGGCGATGGCGAATTTGGAATGCGGGTGTATTTAGAGGGTATTAGAAGTATTTCAAATCCGCTGGCCTCTTGTATTGATGTGAAGGCTGGTACCGGAGGACTTCGTGAAATGGGAAGTTGGGATGCTTTTAGACCTGCTACTTTTTTTGCACCCCGACCCATCCCTAGTGTGATTTATTACTTTCGGCGGTATTTTGGCACTGCTGCTACTAAAATGGCTCTGTTGCGCATGGTGCCCTTATCTATTTTTCCGTATCAGTTTAAAAAGAATAAGCCGTTATTGGTCATTGGTGTTTTTCTCACCGTATTGCTAATTCCGCTGGTATTGTATCAAGTTGCAAAGGCTTGGCGTTTGGCTACTATAAAATTGAAAGAAGGACCCAAGATTCCTGAGTTGGACTGAAAATTGGTATTGAGTACAAAGTACAAAGTACACGGTACAAAGAATAAAGAACAACGTGTTGAGCCCTAAGTGTTGGGGGGAGTAATTGTCGTTTTTTAGATTGACGAAAGAACCAAGTAATTTCGGCAGGCAGGCTGCTGGATATGCATAGGCCTTTGAAGCAGTCTAACTCGAAGGTTAGGAGTTTTGAATAAGGAGGTCGCCGCACTCCTGCGTCGCTCGCGAAGACTGTTGGGTTGCAGGTTAGGGAGGTTTGATTATGCGGGGTTAGATGGTTTTTATAGCTGTTATGATTTTGAAGAAAAAAAAGATATTAATCGTTAGTTCAGAATTTCCTCCCCAGCCGGGTGGGATAGGGAATCATGCCTATCATTTGGCATTACAATTATCGCAACAGGGTTTTGTTGTTCGGGTAATGGCAGATCAACGTTCGGATGATGGTGAAGAGGAAGCTACATTTGATGAAGGTTTGCCTTTTAAAGTAATCAGAACAAAAAAAAGGCATCCGCGCTTTTTGATGTATTTGACACGACTGAGCACACTGTTTGCGGAAATAGGGCGTTCAAGCCAGGTCATAGCCACTGGTAAATTTTCTCTATGGAGTGTAGGGTTTTATAGTGGGTTTTTTAAACGACGCTCCATCGCAGTCGTCCATGGTACTGAGGTCAATTTTAAAACGTTTTGGTTGAAACAGTCCGTAGCATGGTCCTTGAGACGATTTCATAAGATTATTGCAGTCTCCCATTACACCAAAAGTTTGATAGCGTATTTGGAGTTAGACCTTACGGTGATCCCAAATGGGATTGATTTTGAGCAATGGCAGTTGTCCATAGACGGGTCTCCTCAGTTTTTAAAAGGGAGTCCTAAATTGATCACAATAGGCAATGTGACCTCTAGAAAAGGACAACAAAACGTCATTAGCCACTTACCAATGCTATTAAAACACTACCCCGATTTACACTACCACGCTGTGGGCTTAAAAACAGAGACAGATGCCTTTATGGATTTGGCAGAGCGGCTTCAAGTTGAATCACATCTGACCTTTCATGGTAGAGTTTCTGACGAAAAGTTAAAGGCCATGCTATTAAATTCTGATATTTTCGTCATGTTGAGTAGCGCAACCGCTACCGGTGATGTTGAAGGTTTTGGGATTGCTATTTTAGAGGCTAATGCTATGGGGTTACCAGCCATAGGCGCCAAAGGTTGTGGCATTGAAGATGCTATTTCTAACCAGCACTCTGGGATCTTGATCGATGGAGGGAATGGTACCGAGTTTCTAGAGGCTATTAGGCAATTATTATCACATAAGGAAGCCTATCGTGATCGGGCTGTAAAATGGGCTTTAGATCACCGATGGGAGGTTATTATAAACCAATATGTAGAGGTGTTATCTACTGAATAGTGGAAGGCTTTTAAATAGTTACAACTAGAAGTTTCAGCAATTTGATTAAGGGGATCACTTCGGTCCTGCCTAGACTTCGTTTCGGCAGGCTAGCGGTTCCTCCCCTGCTTGCCGGCAGGCAGGTTCGTGAAGACGTAAACTAAGACCTGAAAGAGTAACTTAATCCTATACACGGCAACAAGTGGTTTATTACTAACACTTGATTATCTTTGAGCGCTAAAACAAACAACCGTGACCCTCACCATTATTTCACATACTGAGCATTATAAAGATGCAGATGGCAATATCGTTGGCTTAGGTTCTACGGTTACTGAGATTAACCAGTTGTTAGAGATTTTTGATGAGATTGTGCATATTGCGATGTTGCATGATGAGTTAGCCCCAGCAAACACTTTGGCCTATGTTTCTGATCGGATTATATTTGTTCCTACCCCTGCTGTAGGAGGTCCAAGACTGAAGGATAAATTGAACGTGATTTTTGGAGCACCAAGAGTTTTAGGTCTTATTTCTAAGTACTTGGATCATTCTGATTATTTTCAATTTCGAGCGCCTACGGGGATTGGTGTTTATGTGCTTCCTTATTTATTTTTATTTAAGCAGAAAAAACAAGGATGGTTTAAATATGCCGGTAATTGGAAGCAGGAGCGGCCGCCATTGGGATATCGTTTTCAACGCTGGTTATTACAACACCAGTCTCGAAAGGTGACCATTAATGGGGTTTGGGATGATCAACCAGAACATTGTCTCAGTTTTGAGAATCCGTGTTTAACTAAAAATGAGGTTGAGGAGGGGCAGCAGCTTATAGCAGTTAAAACATTTGAATTCCCTATTGAACTCTGTTTTGTTGGCCGTATAGAGCCAGAGAAAGGGGTGGATTTATTTATGGAAAGTTTATCACGATTATCTAAAAACCAATCTAAAAAGATTGGTAAGGTGCACTTTGTTGGGACCAGTGAGCACTTAGAGGAGTATGTGGTTAAAGCAGGAGATCAGCCCGTAAATATGAATTTTCATGGTCGACTCTCAAGAACTGAGGTACATGAGATTTATAAGCGATGTCATGCTATTGTACTACCTTCAGCGTCGGAAGGTTTCCCGAAAGTGATTACAGAGGCCATGAATTACGGTTGTTTGCCAATGGTATCGAACGTGTCCTCTATAGGACAAATGATTCAGGATGGCGTGAATGGATATTTAATAGAATATTTGACAGTGGAAGGGGTGCAAGACACTTTGATCAGGTTATTATCTCAAAGCCAAGCTCAGTATGAAGCACTTGCTTCAGTATCCAAAGCCGCTATGGAACAATTCACCTATTCTCATTACAATGAGCATCTATTAAACACTGTTTTAATGAAATAAGGTGTAAAGCCTTGCGACATCAAGGTAATTTTTTAATATGTTTGTGACATTAAAATTTTTATTTATACTTTGTCATTGTTATATATTAACGACTAGACACCTTCAGAATTTCAATATACGCATAGCGACCATAGTTAATAATGATTTTTAATAAACTCCTTTGGGCCATCAAGCGCCATCCGTTTTTATATCTTACTCGGTTTCGTTTGCTCTCCAAGAACTCTAATCTAGATGAGATCGCTCGTTTCAATTACAATCAACTGAATCCAAAGTCCCGAATTCCTAATTATTTTCATAAAGTGAATACCGAGATTTTTCCTAGCGGTAGGCCTGATAGTGATTTGGAAACCGTAAAACAACTGAGTGCTTGGTTGAATACGAATATAAAAGGTGGACCCGGTCTAAGTGAACCCTCAGAAAAAGCTTTAGAAACGATGCTTTCTGGTAAAGGAGGGGTTTGTAGTGATATGGCGCAAATCTTTAATAATTTTTGCGTCATCAATAATCTTTCAGTACGCGAGTGGGGTACCACGAGCGCGCCCTTTAATAGAGAATTTGGCGGTCACTCCTTTAACGAGGTTTTTATTAAAGAATTACAGAAATGGGTGTTGTTGGATGTGTCTTATACCATTTTGTTTTACAGTACTGAAAAGGAGCCTTTGTCAGTAGTGGAAGTCTACCAATTGCAACGTTCAGGACAAGTTATCACTTATAGGAATTTTGGAGAAGGCGCTAAGGTTTCGGAGGAGATCATCAATAAAAATTATTTGAACCAAGGCGTTACGCCGTTTTTAATTTGTCATTACAGAAACCACACCTACGATCAATTTTTGAGATATACTCGCCCCTATATCCCCGTATTCATGACTCATTTTTTTATCTATTTGATCAATAAAAGTTACCATTATCGATTTCCGATGGATGATTACAAACGTATTTTTTCTTAGATGGATGCCATTTGATGTGAGCATGATTGAGTTTTTACTTTTTTATAAATCCTTCTTATTTGTTTAAATTCGCTAAAGATTCCTTTCAAAATTGAAAACCAATACTACTTACGTCTCGCTTATCGGTTTGCATGTGGCAATCGGGCTACTGGTGTATCTCAACGAAACTTTGGCGAAGGTGTATTTTTTTAGCGCACTTATTTATTTCCTATACCGTATCATTATTGCTTCTGAAGCTACAAAAACCTTTGAGGTTTTAAGAGCATGCGGTTATTTTGTAGGGGCCGAGGTCCTATTTAGAATGACAAAAGGGTCTATTTCTTATGAGGCTGGGAAATATTTGGTAATTCTCTTGGTGCTTTTTGGTATGTTATATAAGGGGCTGTCAGGCAAAGGTTATCCCTATTTTATCTATTTGATGTTTTTGGTGCCTTCTATTTTCGTAGCGTCTACAACTCTGAGTTTTGATGCCAATTTTAGAACCAATATTGCATTTGTACTAAGTGGCCCAGTGTGTTTGGGATTGGCGGCTTTATTTTGTTATGATAAGAAGGTAAGTTTTGATCAGTTGTCCCAAATTTTATTGTTTATGGTTTTGCCAATCATTTCTCATGCGATATATATCTTTTTTTATGTTCCCGACTTGAGAGACGTCTTGTCCAGCACGGCATCTAATCGGGCCGCATCGGGTGGTTGGGGCGCTAATCAAGTCTCTGCAATTTTGGGGCTAGGCATGTTTGTTATGGCCATCCGCGTGTTTACAAAATCGCCCACAGTAGGTCTTAAAGTATTAAATATCATAATTTTAATGCTATTGTCTTTTAGAGCAATTGTAACTTTCAGTAGGGGTGGTGTTCTTACAGCAATTATTGCTATTATTGTCTTTTTAACGTATTATTTTGGTAGAGTATCTTCAAGGAAAAAAAATGAGGTAATCTCAATTTTAGCATTAGTTTTAATAGGTCTTAGTATTACTTGGGTGATTAGTAATAATCAAACTAACGGATTGATTAATCTTCGTTATGAAAACAGAGATCATTTAGGTCGCGAAAAAGAAAGTTTATCAACTGGTAGAGGCGAATTGTTTCAAGAGGAATTAGAAGGGTTTATTGCAAGTCCTTTTTTTGGAATAGGCTCTAGCCGTGCTAAGGACCAACGCATCGAAATTGATGGACAAGGTGTGACCTCCCATAGTGAGGTAAGTAGAACTTTGGCAGAACATGGTATCTTTGGTGTTGTGATTTTGATAATTCTTATTTTTAAACCGTTGGCCATACGTTCACGTAATAAACAAAACTATTTTTTTTATGCGTTTATGGTGTTTTGGTTTTTGACTATTAATCACATGTCTATGCGAATTGCGATGCCTGCCTTTATTTATGCTTTAGCCCTTTTAAATGTTACCCATGAAAAGAATACTTTACGTCGGCAACGACTTGGTGCGTGAGAACGTCAATACTTCGGTGATGCGCACTTTAGGTCCTGCTCTAGAGGCTGAAGGGTATACCGTGTTTTATACCTCACCTAGAACCAATAAGTTCTTCCGGCTCTTGGACATGTTGTTTTCTATCTTGTGGTTTAGGCGCAGGGTGGACGTGGTTTTTATTGATACTTATAGCACCTTGAATTTTTATTACGCGCTTTTGGTGTCTCAATTGGCAAGACTGCTCCATTTGCCTTACATCCCTATGCTACATGGGGGGAACTTAGTAAGCAGGTTACGTACCAACAGCAGCTTTTCAAAATGCATCTTTAACCATGCCTTGGTCAATGTGTCGCCCTCTGCCTTTTTGAAAACTGAATTTGAACGTCATGGTTATAGCAATGTGATCTGCATCCCCAACGTTATAGACATTGGTCACTATGAGCATATAGCTAAAAGCTATGATACGCCAAGACTGCTTTGGGTACGTTCTTTTACGGCCATTTATAATCCCAAACAGGCGATTTTGGTATTGTCGCAATTGCAACAACGTGGCTATAAAGGAACTCTTTGTATGGTTGGCCCAGATACTGATGGTAGTATGGAGCCTTTGAAACGTTTGGCCCAAGAGCTGCATCTTGAGGTTCGCTTTACAGGGAAGTTGTCTAAAGCGCAGTGGATCTCTATGTCTCAGGAATACAATCTATTTGTGAACACTACCACGGTAGATAATACGCCTGTAAGTGTGATAGAGGCAATGGCTCTCGGCTTTCCAATTGTGTCTACAGATGTAGGAGGAATGCCCTATTTGATAAACCATGGGCAGCAAGGCATTTTGGTGCAAATGGGTAATGTGAACGCCATGACCGATGGTATTACCCAATTGCTAAAATCTCCTGAAACTTTAGAAAAAATGTCCGCCAACGCTAGAGCACTGGCCGAGAATTTTGATTGGTCACAGGTTAAAGAGCTTTGGTTTGATGTACTAGAACGCGTTTAATTGCGCTAGTTCTAAGTAACTTTCTATATTTACATTGAATTTGTATTGATCTATGGGAAGAAAAAAAGACATTCATTTTGAAGTATCAGAACGTAAGATCTTATTAAGGCTTATCGATATTGCGGTGGTTTTTCTTGGATTGTACATTCTAGAACTCGCCTTTGGTTTTGATTACCTCACACTATCTCAGGGCAACGGGACTGCTCTTTTTGTGCTCGGCCTTTATATCACGGTTTTTGGGACTATTTTTGAGATTTATAATTTGCAGAAATCAAGTAAGTTAGATGTGACCTTTAGGAATATTGTTTTGACGGCCTCTACGGTGACTTTATTTTATTTGTTAACACCCGTACTCACGCCTTTTTTACCACTCAATAGGTTACAGATCTTCTACTTTTATTTGTGTATCATTACCATGATATTTTTGTGGAGACTTTTTTATATAACCTTTATTTCGTCTTCAAGATTTTATAAGAAAGTCCTTCTCGTGGGAGAAATCTCTAATATTGAGAATATTGTAAAACCGTTACGGCAGTCTGATCCCAACTATAAAATTGTTGGTTTTATCAATTGTGAAGAAAAAGCGGAAGATCCTGTGCTCTTTAAAGGATTAAAAGAATTTGAGCCGCATGAACTCATGACCATTATTAAGGAGGAGAAAATTTCAGAAATTTTAGTGGCAAGCTATAACTCTGAGACCATCATCTCCTCCATTTATCACGATTTGATTACCCTGCTTGATCAAGGCTTTACCATACGGGAATACACCCAAGTCTATGAGGAACTTACGTATCGTGTCCCTATTCAATTTGTAGGGAAAGACTTTTATAAGTATTTTCCATTTAGTAGAAGTAATCAAAACACGCTGTATCTGTTTTTTCTCAGAGTGTTTGATGTTGTGTTTTCTATAATCGGACTCATTTTTGGAGCCTGCATCTTGCCATTGGTGCTTGTTGGTAATCTTTTGGCCAATCGTGGCCCGCTTTTTTATTTTCAAGAACGGGTTGGTAAGAACGGGGCGACCTTCCGCATCTTCAAATTGCGAAGTATGGTGGTTAATGCTGAGGTGGGAGGCGCCAAATGGGCTCAGAAAAATGATGCACGAATTACCGCTTTTGGGATGTTTTTGAGACGCTCAAGAATTGATGAGATTCCGCAGTTTATTAATGTGCTTAAAGGCGATATGAGCATTATAGGTCCAAGACCTGAACGGCCATTTTTTGTAAAGGAACTTTCAAACATCATTCCGTTCTACGAAACCCGACACATTGTAAAACCGGGATTAACGGGCTGGGCCCAAGTGAATACGCGATATGGTGCTTCGGTAGACGACAGTCTCACAAAACTACAATATGACCTTTATTATATTAAGCATAGAAGTCTGTTTTTAGATTTGAACATCGTCGTCAAGACCTTGAGTACTATTATTTATTATCGGGGGCAGTGAGGACGGAGTGGTTAGTATTAAGTATTGAGTATTAAGAATTAAGACGGAATAAGGAGGACAGAAGACAGAGGACGGAAGACCGGAGGTGATTAGTATCAAGAATCAAGAGACAAGGTTAGAGACGGAAGACAGAGGTGATTAGTATTAAGAATCAATAATCCAGAATCAAGAATTAACACAGAGGAAAGAGGCGATAATCGCACCGATACTCCACAACTTTTAAAGCGAACCGTTGACCTTCTTTCTTCGGAAGAAACCGATAAGCAGCACAAAAATCATAATAAAAATACTAATTCGTGCGATATAGTCGCCCGCTAATACATAAAAGGTGAGTTTGTCATTGGTGGTTACTTGGCCTACAAGAGCACCTTGCTTGCCATAGTCTAACTGGCTAGTGATCTCTCCCTTGGCGTTAATGATGGCCGAGATGCCTGTGTTCGCACTTCTCGCAATGTCTCGACGGGTTTCAATGGCTCTAAGGCGGGCTAAGCTTAAATGCTGTTGGTGTCCTTGGCTTTCGTTCCACCAGGCATCATTAGTGATAATGGTTAAAAAGTTCGCATCATTTCTCACATAGCCCGTTACAAATTCACCATATACCGACTCATAGCAAATGATTGGGGCGGCTTTAAAATTTCCTTTAGATCCTGTAAACACCCCTCTGTAGTCTTGGGTGGTTTTCATGGCCACCGTGCCACCTAAATCGATAAGGGCATCACCAATGATGGGTTTTAGGACATCTTGATAGGGGAAATTCTCAATACCGACCACCAATTTAGATTTGTTGTATTGCGGCACATTATCTAAAGCGTTTACAAATATGGCCGCATTATAATCATCATACCATGTGACCGCATCGTACTGATTGGTCTCTGGTCTTACTCGGTTTTCATCCCGAAACACATCTATAAACGAAATTCCCGTTAAGAGATTGAGATTGGAATGCTCACTTATGAGTTGATCTAATCTGTTTTTTAATAGGGAATATTTAAAATCGGGCAGTCTTTCGTTTTGAGCGAAATAGGTTTCTGGGGTAATCAGTAGATCTGTAGAATCGTTGAGCTTATCTTTGGTTAAGCGTTCCATGAGCTCTAGAAACTTCAAATTCGATAGATTGTATTTTTCGGAATAGGGATCAATATTGGGTTGTAAAGCAATGACATTTACCGTGTTGCCTTGAGGAGCATAGGTCTTGTAAATGACTACGGAAATGGCAATAGGAACAATGATTAATGCGGCAGATTTCAGCAGTAAAAACTGTAAGGTTCGTTTTGAGCGCTCATTGGTATAGGCTAACAAACCTTTAAACACAATGACGTTAAGTATCCAAACCCAAAGCGTTCCTCCAAAGGTGCCTGTATATTCGTACCATTGGATCCAGGTGATGTATTCTGAAAACCCGTTACCAAGATTTAGCCAGGGCCATGAGAACTCCCAAACAAGATGTAGTTTTTCAAAACTGATCCATAGTGCCACTAAAAATAACAGCGAGCGATTTTGAGACTGTCTCTTGGCATATTTATGGTACAAGAGAAAAACCGTGGACATCAATGCCGAATTCACTAAAATGGCAAAGCTTGCTCCAAAGAGATCGGCAAAACGCAACCAACTTGTAGTGACCAAGTTCCAAATGAAAAAACTCAAATAAGCGAGGCCAAATATACTTAGTCCTTTGCGCTTTAAGTCAGTCTTACGACTATGATGCTCAGCAAGTAATAAAGGCACAAATGCGACAAAAAGTAATGCGGGAAACCCGTAAGTTGGCCAGCCTAAGGCCAGCAGCAGTCCTGAGATGAATGCGAGTAAAAGTCTTTTCACTATCTAAAGATACTAAAATCGATTTTGAGCGAAAATACATTGGAATATAAAGCGGCACTTTGATCGCCAATATCGGTAAAGGCATAATCAATTTGAATGCCTCTATATTTAAAACCAAGTCCTAAACTTGGTTGAAATGTAAGATCCTCGGAATTATCGAGTTGTAATTCATTTTGAAAATTTCCAGCTCCAGCCCTTAAAAAGACCAGATCAGTATATCCAAACTCAAATCCTAATGCAGGGTTAATGCTAGCAAAAGACGTGGAGATGATATCATTATTTTGGGCGAATCTCACATTGAGATCAAACGACGTTAATAGGGTGTAGTCATAATGAAAAACGAATTTCTTAGACATGCCCACTTGTAATTTTGGAAGGGTCAACTCGGTGCTTTCAGGGACGGTTTGGTTTTGGCCATCAATGGCATTTTGAATATCTGCCAATCGGTCGTCATCAAAGGTCCATGCATTAAACGTAGTGGTAATGTCACGTGCCATGATCCCGAATTTCCAATCATTTTTAGTTTGAAATTGAATGCCCGCATCAAGTCCAAAGCCCCATGATGATGCAAAATCACCAATGATACGTCTTACGACTTTGGCATTAACGCCATAGGTTAAGCCGTCTAGAGGTAATTTTCTGGCATAGGACACCGTTAGGGCATAATCTGCCGTAGAGAACAAGCTAATTCTATCATAATTGATATTGCCTTGGTCATCGATTAATTGGGTGGTGTCTAAAATGTCATCGACCCCAAAACGAATTAATGATACTGCCACCGCACTTCTATCATCTAAGGGATTGGCAAACGCAATGTAATTATAGTTGGCAATATTGGCAAAATAGCTGGAGTGGAGTAAGGCCAATTGGCTATCTTCTAAATTGACCAATCCTGCAGGGTTCCAATATCCTGAATTCACATCAGCCGTGTGCGATACTACCGAATTGCCCATCCCCAGGGCTGCAGCATCTACACCAATATTCAAAAATTCATTAGAATATTTACGGGTGGTTTGGGCAGCACTAAGAACCGATACCAATGTTAGGACAAGGAATGCGTAATTCTTCAATAGCAATTAATTTTTTGCAAAGATGCACAATAATTTCAATCTAATAAACTTGAAATCTGGTGAGTTATTGCCTTTGTGTCGTCTTTGTCGAAAATAGTTTATTATTTTTACACAAACTTTCTATGGCCTGTGAAAAAGTACATTCCTAATTTAGTAACCTTACTTAACTTATTCTGCGGAAGCATTGCCGTGCTTTTTGCAGTGAATAGCAACTTTACTGCAGCAGCGGTATTTGTTTTTTTAGGTATTTTCTTCGATTTTTTTGACGGTTTATTGGCAAGAAAGCTCAATGTACAAAGTGATTTGGGAGTTCAGCTGGATTCTTTGGCAGATATGGTGACCAGTGGTTTGGTGCCAGGTGTTGTGATGTACAAGCTCTTGGTGATGAGTATGGATGCGCCTTCTATATCTACAGAACAAGACTGGTCTTCTTCTGTAGATTGGTATAGTTTTAAAATTCCCGTTGTGCCTTTAATAGGTTTGTTTATAACGCTAGCCTCTGCCTATCGTTTGGCAAAGTTTAATATTGATGAAGATCAGCAAACCTACTTTAAGGGCTTACCAACTCCTGCAAATGCTTTACTTATTTTGTCTTTACCCTTGATTATCCAATTTCAGAATACTCAATTCATTACCACATTGATTTTAAATCCTTGGTTTTTGATTGGTTTGACTTTTGTGAGTTGTTATTTACTCAATGCAAAAGTGAAACTCTTTGCACTAAAGTTTAAGGATTATAGTTTTAAAAACAATACTATTAGATATGTGCTGATCATCGCGACAATAGTACTGCTTGTACTCTTGCAGTTCGCAGCCATTCCTTTAATTATTTTACTTTACATTGGTCTTTCGGTATTTGAGAATATCAGGTCCAAATCTCTTTCAAAATCACTTTAATTTAATAGCAACTCATGGCATCAGGATTTTTTGCTTTGCTGGATGATATATCCGTACTCATGGATGATGTGCTCACCATGAGCAAGATTACCACCAAAAAGACTGCAGGACTTTTAGGAGATGATTTGGCTGTGAATGCCGAGAAGGCTTCCGGATTTGTTTCTTCTAGAGAAATACCAGTGCTTTGGGCCATTACCAAAGGGTCTTTGCTTAATAAACTCATTATCTTGCCCATTGCGTTTTTGCTAAGTGCCTTTGTGCCCTGGGCCATTACCGTGATTTTAATCTTAGGGGGTTGTTATCTGGCTTATGAAGGTGCTGAAAAAATATACGAATATTTTGTGCCGCATGCCAAACCAGAAGGCATTAAGCCCGAAGAAAAAGAACTAACCAAGGAGGAGGTATTGGCTTTGGAAAAATCAAAGATCAAATCGGCAATACTAACAGATTTTATCCTTTCCGTAGAAATCGTCATCATTGCTTTGGGTACTGTTGTGGAGGAGGATTTAGTGTTCCAGATCATGGTTGTTTCTATAGTAGCCATAATTGCTACTATTGGGGTTTATGGTATTGTAGCGCTTATCGTAAGAATGGATGATTTAGGCTTCCGTCTTATTAAAAAGAATAAAGATGATAAAGGTGCTTCTTATCATATAGGTACTTTCTTGGTGAATGCTTTACCTAAAGTAATCAAGGCGCTTTCTATTATAGGCACCATTGCGCTACTCTTGGTTTCGGGAGGTATTTTTGTTCATAACTTGGAATTCATGCACCATTTCTTGGAGGGAATCCCTTCAATGTTAAGAGACTTTATTGTAGGGTCAATTGCGGGTGCCATTGTCCTTTTGATTGTAACTCCTTTAAAGAAGTTATTTAGTAAATCCCATTAAGTATTTTTTTGGAATAGCGTAAAGGAAAACGGATGTTTTAAGAACTGCAAGTCGTAAGCTAGAAAAACTAGCCTATCTCTTTCTTAATCGTTAAAATTGAGTTTCTTTTTACGCAGCTCGAAGTTTTGACCTAAATAGACCTTACGTACCATTTCATCATTCGCCAATTCCTCGGGTTCGCCGGCCTTTAGGATGCTCCCTTCAAACATAAGATAGGTTCTGTCTGTAATGGCTAAGGTTTCTTGTACGTTGTGGTCGGTAATCAAAATACCAATATTCTTTCTGGTCAGTTGCGCAATAATGCGTTGAATATCTTCAACCGCGACAGGGTCTACCCCAGCAAAAGGCTCATCTAACAAAATAAAATCGGGATCTGTTGCCAGCGCTCTGGCAATTTCAGTTCGTCGTCTTTCACCACCAGAGAGCAAATCGCCACGACTTTTACGAATATGGCCTAAACTAAACTCCTCAATCAGCGACTCCATTTTTGCGCGTTGCTCTTTTTTAGACAATTTGGTCATTTGTAGCACGCTCAAGATATTATCCTCAATACTCAGTTTTCTAAATACAGAGGCCTCTTGCGCCAAATAGCCAATCCCGTTTTGTGCGCGTTTGTACATGGGATAATTGGTAATATTTGTGCCTTCTAAAAAAATATTGCCGCCGTTGGGTTTGATAAGTCCCACAATCATATAAAATGAAGTGGTTTTACCAGCACCATTAGGTCCTAATAATCCTACGATTTCCCCTTGTTTTACTTCTAATGAGACGTCCTTAACGACTTTACGTCCGTTATAGGATTTCATAAGATGTTCGGCTCTAAGTTTTTTCATGATGTTGCTTCGGAAAGTTTAAAAATAGGAAAATCGCTCAGACTTCAATTTTAAGGCTTCCAACTTTATTAAAAGTTTAACGGCAGTTCAGAATAAATTTCTGAGCCGCATCGTTGTATTAAGACTGCTGTTCTAAGGCATCCCAATACTCGTAAGCTCTACGAAGATGGGGGATGACTATGGTGCCGCCTACAAGTGTAGCAATGCCTAAAGCTTCTACCACTTCCTCTTTTGAAAGGTTTTCACCGTGGCATGCTTCTAAATGGTATTTTACACAATCGTCGCAACGTAGCACTGTAGAAGCCACTAAGCCCAAGAGTTCCTTGGTTCTTTTATCTAAGGCACCTTCAGTAAAAGCATTGGTGTCTAGATTAAAGATGCGTTTGATGATTTTATTATTATCTGCTAGGATGGCGTCGTTCATTTTAGAACGATAGGCATTAAAGTCGTTGACTAAATCTGACATGCTTATATGAATTAAGGTTATGGGGCTTGTTGTTTTTGCTTTCGCACAACAATTTTAGAGATATAAATACTTACTTGGTAAAGAATCAAAATAGGAATCGCTACAATGATTTGGCTGGCAATATCGGGAGGGGTGATAACCGCCGATACGATCAGTACAATCACCAATGCGAATTTTCGATATTTTTTTAAGATCTGTGGCGTCACTAAGCCGATCTTGGTTAAAAAGAAAATGATAATGGGCAATTCAAAAATAAGTCCAGAGGCTATAGCAGATGATCTTACTAAAGAAATATAAGAACTAATGTCAATTTCGTTAGAGATTTGCTCACTTACCGTGTAGGTCCCCAAGAAATTAATGGACAAAGGCGTCACGATATAATAACCAAAAAGAACACCTAAAAAGAATAAAAAGGAAGTGACAACGATGAATCCTTTAGAATATTTACGTTCACTACTATGAAGCCCGGGGCTGATAAAACTCCAGAATTGATAAATAACATAAGGGAAGGAGATGACAAAACCTGCATAAATAGAGGTCCAGATATGTGCCGAAAATTGGCCGCCCATGGTTCTGTTTTGAATCCTAAAAGGAAGCTCCTCGGCACAAAAGGTGGTGTCTACACCAACAAACTGGGCAATTTGACAAAGGTATTTATAGGTAGGGAAGTCCATACTTTTTGGACCAAAGATGATGACATTAAAAATAAAATCGCTAAAAAGGAAGGCGACAAAGCCCCCAATAACAATAGCTAAAACGATCCTAATTAAATGCCATCTTAAGTCTTCAAGATGGTCTAAAAAAGACATTTCGTGTTCTGAATTTTGTGTCTTCGCCATTAAATGATACCTTCTTTAACAAGGTCTTGTAAATGTACAACACCTGCATAATTTCCGTCTTTTTCTACCAAAAGTTGTGAGATACTATGGGTCTCCATCATTTCCATGGCATCTACTGCCATAGCATCCTCGTCTATTCGTTTTGGATTGCTGCCCATGATGTCTCTTGCCGTAAGATGTAAAAAAGCATCATTTTTGGTGAGCATTCGTCTTAAATCACCATCTGTGATGATGCCAACAATTTTATCGTTTTCGGTAACCGCAGTTACCCCTAACATTTTTTCAGAAATCTCAACGATCACGTTTTTAGCGCTGGTCTCTGGAGTAACTTGAGGTTTTTGATTCATAGAAGAAAGATCGCTTACCCTCAAATACAAACGTTTACCTAGTGAACCCCCAGGATGGTATTTGGCAAAATCTTTACTTGAAAATCCGCGAATTTCCAGTAAGCATACCGCTAAAGCATCTCCCATTACCAACTGCGCCGTGGTGCTTGTAGTTGGTGCCAGGTTATTAGGGCAAGCTTCCTGCTCTACAAAGGTGTTCAGTACATAATCCGATTGCTGCGCTAAGAAGGACTCTATGTTGCCGGTGATGGCAATCATCTTATTATTGGCGTTTCTAATAAGCGGAAGCAATACCTTAATTTCTGGAGTGTTCCCGCTTTTTGAAATACAGATCACGACGTCATCTTGTAAAATCAATCCCAGGTCACCATGAATCGCATCTGCTGCGTGCATAAAAACCGCAGGTGTTCCCGTAGAATTTAAAGTGGCCACAATTTTATTAGCGATGATTGCACTTTTACCAACACCAGTAATAATGACACGACCTTTCGAGTTATATATTAAATTAACGGCATCGGCAAAATCTGAATTCAGCAAATTGCTTAAATTCGCAATAGCATCACGTTCTAATGCTATGGTTTTTTTTGCCGTAGAGAGGATAGAATCGGTGATATTCAAAATTAAAGTTTTATCGGTTTGATGGATTTAAAGAAATTCCTATCTTTAAAAATGCAAATGTAGATAAAATACCAATAGGGACTAATGAGTATAAAAGAAATTGACATACATTCTGCGCTTAAACAATACTTTGGTTTTTCAAAATTTAAAGGCCTTCAAGAAAGTGTTATTAAGAGTGTTGTATCAGGTGAGGATGTTTTTGTGATCATGCCTACTGGCGGTGGAAAATCGCTTTGTTACCAATTGCCGGCATTAATAAAAGAAGGTACCGCTATAGTGGTATCGCCTTTAATTGCCTTGATGAAAAACCAGGTAGATGCCATACGAGGGATCTCTAAGGAAGATGGCGTAGCACACGTGCTCAACTCGTCACTTAATAAATCTGAAATTAAACAGGTCAAGGAAGATATTACCAACGGCGTCACTAAACTATTATATGTAGCACCCGAATCTTTAACCAAAGAGGAGAACGTCGAGTTTTTGAGATCTGTAAAAATCTCATTTATGGCGGTTGATGAAGCACACTGTATTAGTGAATGGGGACATGATTTTAGGCCAGAGTACCGTAATCTTCGTCATATTATTAAACGTATTGGAGATAATATTCCGATTATCGGATTAACAGCAACCGCAACACCCAAGGTCCAGGAAGACATATTAAAGTCATTGGATATTACAGATGCGACCTGCTTTAAGGCCTCCTTTAATAGACCAAACCTTTATTACGAGATACGCCCAAAAACTAAAAATGTAGATGCAGATATCATTCGTTTTGTAAAGCAGAATGAAGGAAAATCTGGTATTGTCTACTGCTTAAGTAGAAAGCGCGTTGAAGAATTGGCTCAGGTTTTACAGGTTAACGGCGTTAAGGCGGTGCCCTACCATGCGGGGTTAGATCCTAAAACCAGAGTGAAACATCAAGACATGTTTTTGATGGAAGATTGTGATGTGGTGGTTGCCACTATCGCCTTTGGTATGGGGATTGATAAGCCCGACGTTCGTTTTGTGATTCATCACGACATGCCAAAAAGTATAGAAAGTTACTATCAGGAAACTGGTCGTGCAGGACGAGATGGGGGAGAAGGCCATTGTTTGGCATACTATGCCTATAAGGATATTGAAAAGCTAGAAAAATTCATGTCTGGTAAGCCCGTTGCAGAACAAGAAATTGGTCATGCACTCTTACAAGAGGTCGTGGCTTTTGCAGAAAGCTCCATCTCAAGACGAAAATTCATACTTCATTATTTTGGAGAAGAGTTCGATAATGCTACCGGAGAAGGTGGTGATATGGATGACAATGTTAGAAATCCTAAAAAACAAGTTGAAGCTAAAGAAGATGTGGTAACACTTCTAGAAACTGTAGCTGCTACTAATGCAAAATACAAGTCTAAGGATTTGGTGCAGGTGATTGTTGGTAAGACCAATGCACTCATCAGTTCCCATAAAACCGATACACTTCCTTTCTTCGGAATAGGGAGTCATAAAGACCGACGGTATTGGATGGCCTTGATAAGGCAGGTATTGGTCGCAGGATACCTCAAAAAAGACATTGAAACCTATGGTGTACTGAGGTTGCCAGAGGAAGGAAGAGCTTACATGAAGCATCCAATCTCATTTATGATGACGGAAGATCATGTATTTGATGAAGGCAATGACGACAACATTATTACAGCCTCAAAAGGCAGTACCATGGTGGCCGATGAGAGATTGATGGGCATGTTGAAGGATTTGAGAAAGCGCAACGCTAAAAAACTTGGTGTGCCTCCGTTTGTTATTTTTCAAGATCCCTCTTTAGAGGATATGGCTCTTAAATACCCTATTACTATAGAAGAGCTGGGCAATGTTCACGGTGTTGGTGACGGTAAGGCTAAAAAGTACGGAAAGGACTTTGTAGCGCTTATTTCTCAATATGTTGATGATAATGAAATTTTAAGGCCAGATGATTTTATCGTTAAAAGTACGGGATCAAACTCTGCAATTAAATTATACATTATTCAAAATGTCGACCGTAAGTTGCCATTAGATGATATTGCCTCTTCCAAGGGGATGAGCATGTCTGATTTTATAAAGGAAATGGAAGCCATTGTGTTTTCGGGAACTAAACTTAATATCGATTATTGGGTAGATGATATTTTAGACGAGGATCAGCAAGAGGAAATTCACGACTATTTTATGGATTCTGAAACCGATAAGATTTCAGATGCCATAGAAGAGTTTGACGGTGATTACGATGATGAAGAGCTCCGCTTGTATCGCATCAAATTTATAAGCGAGGTTGCTAATTAAATAGAACGCACCAATTGTGAAGCCCTCCATTTAATAAATGATGGTAGGCTTAAAGTATTGGTGGTTTTTAATCGTGTCGATTATTCCGAATAGACTTGACCTCTATGCGGCTTCAAGTCATCTCGAACAGCCTTCATTTCGTCTTCTTTGACTACCATAAAAGCCAAGCAGTGCATGCTGTTTGGTTGATCTACACCTGTTATTTTGGTGCTTACCTTTTTTGATTTGATATAATCCTTTAAATGGATTTCGTGGTGCTGTGCGATTTTTAAGGCATCCGGCCCTCTAAAATCCCATATTAATTTAAGTTTACGCATTGATTACAGAGGTTCCGTTTTCAGCAAAGTTTTTAAAGTCTTGCATGTATTTTAAAGATTGTTTTTTGAAAGTACTAGGCATAAAGATGGTCATTAATCGCATGAAAAAAGTTAAAGGTAGAAATTCACTTTTACTGGTCCATTTGGTAAATCCTTCAGAGGTACGCTTAAAATAATTTTCTTGACTATTGTGCATGCTTTTGGTTTTATAGGTGGCATGCATTTCATGGGGTAAGTTGCGTTTTGTTATGGTCTCTATCAGTTCCATTTTTCGATTTCCGAAGTCATACGTCAATTTCATTTTGGCGCCGAGCTGCCCTGGTATTCCAGAGACATGCTCGGCAGCAACCAATCCCCTCTGCCAGTGTTTTAAATTTTCTACATTATCCATTTTTACGATTACCTCTTCAATAGGGAGGTTCACGACGATATCAGTGGTGTAATTCATGATTTTATCTTTGATAACATGCGAGCGCATTTATGACTAACATCGTTTGAAAGTTAGCTATTTTTTCTGAAAATTAATCTAAGTGCGGGCAGTAGGTCTTATAAAATAGATGAGCGGTACAAACAAGAGATGAGTGCCTCGTGTTTTGTGAGAAAACTAAGCTAAGTTGCATTTCAAATGACATCTCATCATTTTTAAAAGCGATATACTTAAACCTCTTAAAATGCGTTTCATGAAAGCTTATTGTTTAATCTCTCAAATATGTTATTTTTGCTGACTTGGATAAGTGTAATCTAATTAGAATTATATAAAATGAAGTCAATTTTTACAGCTATTTGTTTTTGCTTTGGTTTATTATTATTCGCTCAAGATGCGAATACAGATGTATTGTTTACCATCGATAATGAGCCCGTAAAGGCTTCAGAATTTATTAGGGTTTACAGTAAGAACCTAGATTTGGTTAAAGACGAGACACAAAAAGATATTGATGCTTACTTGAAACTTTTTGTTGACTATAAGCTGAAGGTAAAAGAAGCACGACAAAAAGGCTTGGATCAAGAAAATGCTTATATAAGAGAATTTGGGAATTACCAAAAACAGCTCACCAAAAATTACATGACTGATAATGAGGTGACCGATCAGTTGGTGAAAGAGGCCTATGATCGTAGTATTCAAGATGTAAAAGCGTCACATGTTTTGATTCGTATAGACGAAAATGAAACAGATACTACCGAAGTTTATAAGCAATTGATGGATTTACGTGAGCGCGTCATCAATGAGGGTTACGAGCCTGTGCAAAAAGCAGTGCATAATGGTAAAACGATTTTTGCAGAAGATCTTGGCTATTTTTCAGCTTTTAAAATGGTATATCCATTTGAGACTGCTGCTTATCAAACAGAGGTTGGAGAGGTGTCTATGCCATTTAGAACCCGATTTGGTTTTCATATTGTAAAGGTATGGGATAAACGTAAGTCTCTTGGGCAAGTGACTGTAGCGCATATTATGGTGGCAGACCAACAAAAGGATTCCACTTTAGATCCAGCCGCACGTATCAAACAGATTTATACGAAATTGCAACAGGGTGAGAAATTTGAATCTTTAGCAAAACAATTTTCTGATGATAAAAGTTCCGCTTCAAAAGGAGGCGTACTCAACCCGTTTTCTGGAGGACAATTAAGTTCAAAAGAATTTGAAGAGAAGGCCTTTTCTTTAGAGAATAAAGGTGATGTTACAGCGCCATTTAAAACAGATTATGGATGGCATATTGTAAAGCTTATTGATAAAAAAGGTGTTCAACCTTTTTCTGAAGTAGAAGGAGAATTGCAGAATAAGGTCAAGCAAGATATGAGATCTAAGCTTATCAGTTCAGCAATGACAGCTAAACTAAAAGATCAATATGGGGTTAAAGATAATACCGAGGCTCTAAAATACTTTGAAACCATAATCACTGATGCTTATTTTAAACGCGCATGGACCATCCCTAGTGATCTTGATTTGGAGAAACCCTTTTTAAAGATTAAGGATACCACTTATGTTTATGATGACTTTGCCAACCACTTGTTCTCTGTGCAGCGCAATTATGTCAATAAGAAATTAAGTGCGGCGCAATTGGTGAATAATGAGTACGACGTTTTTTTAACCAATGCTTTGACCAACTATAAGGAAACACATTTGGAGTCTGAAAATGAAGAATTTGCTCATATCTTAAACGAATACAGAGAAGGGCTGCTATTATTTGATCTTATGGAAAATGAAGTTTGGAATAAAGCTACTAAAGATTCTGTGGGTCTTGCGGCTTACTATGACGCACACCAATCAGAATACCTATGGAACAAAAGAGCAGAGGGGACACTCTTTTCTTCGGCTTCTAAAAAAGAAATTTCAAAAGTTAGAAAGCAATTGAAAAAAGGGAAGACCGCTCAAGAGGTTGTAGAAGGTTTGTCTTCGGAAAGTGAAACGAGTGTGATACCAACAACAAGTACTTTTGAAAAAGGGAACCGAATGCTTCCAGATGATTTTAAACTAAGTGAAGGTGTTTCTGATATTTTTGACCATAATGACTTATACCACGTCTTATTAGTTGATGCGATCTTGCCTGCTGGCAAAAAGACCTTGGAAGAGGCGAGAGGTCAAGTGGTGAGTGCGTATCAAAGCGAGCTAGAAAACGAATGGATAGAAACGTTAAGAGCTAAATATAAGGTAAAGGTGAACCAAGACGTTCTAGAAGAAACCAAATCCAAATTAAATAAATAAGTTGCAAAAACTTAAAATCATATTTTTATTAGGAGTAATCAGTGTTACGTCATGTCAGTTTTTTAAAGAAACCGATGATCGTATTCCTGTGGCAAGAGTAGACGAGACCTATTTATATCAAGAGGATATTGAGAATCTCGTTGCTGAGGGCACTTCAGAAAAAGACAGCACCGTTATTGTTAATGGGTTTATTACGAAATGGGCCACACAACTTCTACTTTTAGATGGTGCAGAGCGAAATCTTCCGGAGACCAAGCAATTAGACTTTGATAAGTTGGTTGAGCAGTATAAAAAAGATCTCTATACAAAAGCCTATTTAGAAGCATTGGTCAACCGAAGTGTTGATACAGTGATCCATCAAGAGGAAGCGATTAAGGTGTATGAAGATAATCAAAGCACGTTTAGGCTCAATGAAGAGTTATTGCGGTTGAGGTATCTTGCACTCCCACAAAACGCTATCAACGAAGATGAGATTGAAAAGAAATTTGTTAGATTTAATAATGAAGACAAAAGGTATCTAGACTCCATCTCCATACAATTCAAAAGTTACTCCTTAAACGACTCTATGTGGGTACGAGCTTCGCAAGTCGCTCAAAAGCTACCCGTTATTGGTTCTGAAAACAAAGATGAATTGTTAAAAAAATCTAATTTCATACAGCTCAAAGATTCATTAGACCTATATTTGGTGCGAATTGAGGACGTGCTTTCCAAAGATGATTTAGCGCCTTTAGAGTACGTTAGGCCTACCATCAAGCAAATTATAGTCAATAAAAGAAAATTAGAACTGGTTAAAAAGTTCGAAAAAGATATTACTAAGGATGCAATTAAAAACAAACAATTTGAAACTTACGATTAGGTTAGTCTTATTGAGTGCGCTTTTTGGCGTATTTTCTTATGGCGTAAATGCACAAGAAATTATTGATGACAGTGTTGATGCCTCTCAAAAGCAGATGGATTCTACGCAAACTTCTGCCCGAAAAAAGGTGGATGGTGTTGCAGCTGTGGTTGGTGATTTTGTGGTTTTAGATTCAGATATTGATAAAGAATACATTCAATTACAAGCCAGAGGGGTGAGTATTTCACAAATTTCGCGTTGCCAACTTTTTGGAAAACTGCTGGAAGATAAATTGTACGCTCACCATGCCATACAGGATAGTATCACTGTCAATGAGTTGGAGATTCGTTCAAATATTGAACAGCAAATCAATGCCTTCTTAGAACAAAAGGGAGGGTCTATGGCAGAGCTATTAGAGTTTTACAATAAAGATTCCGAAGAAAGCTTACGTGAGGAAATGTTTGAAATCAACAAAACTTCAAAGCTAGCTTCAGACATGCAAAGTAAAATCGTTGAAGATGTAGAGGTGACACCAGAAGAAGTTAGAGAATATTTTAATGAAATCCCTAAAGACTCTTTGCCAACCTTTGGTACAGAATTAAAAGTGGCTCAAATTGTAGTAATTCCTGAAGTTACCGAAGCGTCAAAAAATGCAGTCATTAATAAACTCAAAGAATTTAAGGCCGATGTGGTTGAGAATGGTGCTAGTTTTACAACTAAAGCGGTGTTCTACTCAGATGATGTGGCTTCAAGAAGTAAAGGTGGTATGTATACCTTGAATCGTAAACGACCGCAAATGGTTAAGGAGTTTAGAGATGTGGCTTTTGCACTGCAAGAAGGAGAGATTTCAGATCCCTTTGAAACCGATTTTGGGTATCATATTGTAATGCTAGAAAAAATTAGAGGTCAAGAGTATGATGTGCGCCATATCTTATTGCGACCAGAAATTACAGAAGCTTCCATCATAGAAGCCAAAGAGAAAATCAACAAGGTAAGAGAGCGTATTATTGCTGGAGATCTCACGTTTGCTGATGCAGCCATGGAGTTTAGTGATGAGAAGGAAACCAAGTTTGATGGTGGACAGTTAACAAACCCTTACACTCAGGATTTTAATTTTGAATTGACTAAAATGGATCCAGAATTATATGGTCAAATACAAGAACTAAAAGATAATGAAATCAGTTTGGTGTTGCAGGATCAAGATCGAGTAAATCGTATTAAATTTAAGATCATGACGGTGACTGATAGGATTAATGAGCATAAGGCAGATTTTGCTCAAGATTACCTAAAAGTTAAAAGACTAGCAGAGCAAGAAAAACAATACGAGACGATTCGAAAATGGCAAGATGAAAAAATAATTGAGACTTATGTTAAGATAAGTGAAGATTATAAATCTTGTGATTTTGATGGGAATTGGTTGAAAATTGATAAGGAATAAGTATGTCTGACGTTGCTGCAATAGAACAATTTGTAAAAAAATATAATGCTTTAAAAACTGAAATCGCCAAGGTGATAGTTGGTCAGGATGAAGTGGTGAACCAAATCTTGATTTCTATTTTCTCTGGAGGTCACTCACTTTTAATTGGTGTTCCTGGTTTAGCTAAAACGTTAATGGTTAATACCATTGCCCAAGCACTTGGTCTTGATTTTAAAAGAATACAGTTTACGCCAGATCTTATGCCCAGTGATATCTTGGGAAGTGAAATTTTAGATGAGAACAGACAGTTCAAGTTTATCAAAGGTCCCATCTTTGCTAACATTATTTTGGCAGATGAGATCAACCGTACACCTCCTAAAACTCAGGCTGCGCTTCTAGAGGCCATGCAAGAGCGGGCAGTTACGGTTTCTGGACACCATTATAAACTGAGTTTACCTTATTTTGTTTTAGCTACTCAAAATCCAATTGAGCAAGAAGGGACTTACCCTTTACCAGAAGCACAATTGGATCGTTTTATGTTTGCCATAAATTTAGAATATCCTTCTTTTGAAGAGGAAGTACAAGTGGTAAAATCGACGACAACCGATGTTAAACAGACTGTCAATGCCTTATTTACAGCACAAGAAATTATCGATTTTCAAAATGTCATTAGACGTATTCCAGTGGCAGATAATGTTATTGAATATGCAGTGACCATGGTAAGTAAGACTAGACCTAATGGTACTTCTGCCTCAGACTTGGTTACTGAGTTTGTAGATTGGGGCGCTGGCCCTAGAGCTTCGCAGAATTTAATTTTGGCCGCTAAAACCCACGCCGCGATTAATGGTAAGTTTTCACCAGATATTGAAAATGTTCAAGCCGTTGCTCAAGGAATTCTAAGACATAGAATCATCAAAAACTACAAAGCCGAAGCCGAAGGCGTTAGCGACGAGAAAATCATCAAAAGTTTATTTTAACTTGTGCTTCATTAATGCGAATTAATGGTAAAGCAAGAACGTCATAGAATATTTGGGCTCGATGTCATTCGGGCCTCAGCTATTTTATTAGTAGTGGCTTCCCATTGGGCCGCATTGGTGCTGCCTAAGACCAATGGTGTGATCATGCCTCTGTTTCACTTTGCTGGTGCTGTTGGTGTTGATTTGTTTTTTGTGCTTAGTGGCTTTTTAATTGGGGGTTTGTTACTTAAGAACATTCAAAATCAAAAGACCCGTTTTTTTGATATCTGTTACTTTTGGGTGAGACGTTGGTTTAGGACCTTACCAAATTACGTCCTCATCCTCATATTAAATATCATTATATTTTATCTGCTTTTTGATATTGCAGATTTTCGGGTACTTTACTATTTCCTTTTTTTGCAAAATTTTGCAGACCCACATCCACGTTTTTTTACAGAAGCTTGGAGTCTTTCTATTGAGGAATATGCCTACCTTCTTGGGCCTATCTTACTTCTTGTCCTTGTGCATCTGTTTCGATTGAAACGACATAAAGCTTTATTTCTGTGGATGACCTTTCTGGTCATTGGGCTTATCACTTTTAATCGCTATTGCTTTTATTTAGAGCATGATGTTATGGGTTATAATGATTGGACCCGACAGATGAGAAATGTAGTGATCTATAGAATTGATAGTATTTACTTTGGATTTTTAGCTGTTTATGTTTCTAAATATTACGAGGCGTTGTGGCGTAGGTTCAAATGGACCGCTTTTGCTTTTGGTTCGTTCTTGTTTTTTGGAATGCATTTGACCACTTGGTATTTTCATATTCAACCTCAAAACTCACTTCTGTTTTACGCACTATTTTATTTACCACTACTCTACATAAGCTTGGTGTTTTTATTGCCGGTTTTTTCATTGTGGAAACGTGGCGGTTTTTTGTCCAGCACCATTACAAGATTGAGTAAAATATCCTATAGTTTGTATTTGGTCAACATGTCTTTGGTATTTATTCCTCTTCGATATGTTTTTGATGTGGACTCTGCCAACTTAGTAATGAAAATTGTGATTTCAATTCTGTTTTGGGGGCTTTCCATCGCCGTTGCAAACGCACTTTATAATTATTACGAAACACCTTTGATGGCATTTCGCAATCATAAACGCATTTTAAAATTGTTGAAGCAAGAAAGTTTTGAAAACTCGTCAGAGACATGATGTGATTATTGATAATATCTTAAATAGATTAAAACGATTCTATATTATGTTGAAATATCAGCGAAACCGCCAAGTATCGCTCGTAGATTTTAGAATCTGCCATTAAATTCGTATTTTAGCTTTTATTTTTTAAGCAATTCATTCGCTTAAAGAAACTAACTTTAACCAAAATTTCAACCCTTAAACGATACAGATATTTATGGCTTTTGATATAGACATGATAAAGGACGTTTATTCGAAAATGACAGAGCGCGTTGATGCTGCTCGAAACATTGTAGGTAAACCGTTAACACTTTCAGAGAAAATACTATACGCCCATTTATGGGATGGTAAAACGACAAAGGCTTTTACGCGAGGCAAGGATTATGTAGACTTTGCACCAGATAGAATTGCTTGTCAAGATGCAACAGCGCAAATGGCATTGTTGCAATTTATGCAAGCTGGTAAACCAAAAGTTGCAGTACCTACTACGGTACATTGTGATCACTTGATTCAAGCAAAACAAGGTGCAAAACCAGATTTGAAGCGTGCCAATGAGACTAGTAATGAAGTGTTTGACTTTCTTGCTTCTGTATCAAAAAAATATGGTATTGGGTTTTGGAAACCTGGAGCAGGGATCATTCACCAAGTCGTTCTTGAAAACTACGCGTTTCCTGGTGGAATGATGATTGGAACAGATTCTCATACCGTAAATGCGGGAGGTCTAGGAATGGTCGCCATTGGAGTAGGTGGTGCTGATGCTGTAGATGTTATGGCCGGTATGGCTTGGGAGCTAAAATTTCCGAAGCTTATTGGTGTAAAATTAACAGGAAATATTAGTGGCTGGACATCTGCTAAAGACGTGATCCTTAAAGTGGCTGAAATCTTAACCGTAAAAGGAGGAACAGGCGCTATTGTTGAATATTTTGGACCAGGTGCCAAAAATTTATCATGTACAGGTAAAGGAACCATTTGTAATATGGGGGCCGAGATTGGTGCCACCACATCTACTTTTGGATATGATGATTCTATGGAGCGTTATTTAAGAGCAACAGACCGCTCTGATGTTGCAGATGAAGCTAATAAAATCAGAGAATACCTTACTGGAGATGATGAAGTTTATGCAAATCCAGAAGCGCATTTCGATCAAGTTATTGAAATTGACTTAAATACGTTGCGTCCGCATTTAAACGGACCTTTTACTCCAGATTTAGCAACACCAGTTGGAGAACTTGGTAAAAAAGCTAAAGAAAATGGATGGCCAATAAAAGTAGATTGGGGATTAATAGGATCTTGTACCAACTCTTCTTATGAAGATTTAACAAGAGCATCTTCAATAGCTAAACAGGCCGTAGATAAAAAAATTAAACCAAAATCAGATTTTGGTATCAATCCTGGTTCTGAACAAATTCGATTTACAGCAGAACGCGATGGCATCTTGAAAATTTTTGAAGATTTAAATGCCACTATATTTACCAATGCTTGTGGGCCATGTATTGGTCAATGGGATAGAAGTGATAGAAAAGGTGATGAAAAGAATACCATTGTGCATTCTTTCAACAGAAACTTCTCTAAGCGTGCCGATGGTAACCCTAATACACATGCTTTTGTAGGTTCACCAGAAATGGTTGCTGCGATTGCTATCTCAGGACGATTGGATTTTGACCCAATGAATGATACCTTAATGAATGAAGATGGTGAGGAAGTGAAATTAGATATCCCAAGTGGTATTGAATTACCTCCAGATGGCTTTGATGTTGATGAAGCAGGCTATGTACCACCAGTTGAAGATGGAAGTAATGTAGATATCTCTGTGAGTGAAACTTCTGAACGTTTACAGTTATTAACGCCTTTTGAGCCCATTGGGAATGAAATTAAAGGAGCAAAATTACTAATTAAGGCTTTTGGAAAATGTACCACCGACCATATTTCTATGGCAGGACCTTGGTTGCGTTTTAGAGGGCACTTAGATAATATTTCTAATAACATGCTTATTGGAGCTGTTAATGCCTTTGGTAAGAAAACCAACTTTGTCAAAAATCAATTGACAGGAGAATTTGGCGGTGTTCCTGATGTTGCTAGAGCATATAAGGCAGAAGGTATAAAATCTATTGTAGTAGGTGATCATAACTACGGCGAAGGATCTTCTCGTGAGCATGCTGCCATGGAGCCTAGACATTTAGGTGTTGCTGCAGTTATTGTAAAATCATTTGCACGTATTCATGAAACAAACCTTAAAAAACAAGGGATGTTGGGCTTGACATTTGTCAACGAAAGTGACTACGATTTGATTCAGGAAGATGATACGTTTAACTTCTTGGATTTAGATCAGTTTGCACCAGATAAACCACTTCTAATTGAAGTTGTTCATGCTGATGGCAGTAAGGATGAATTTAAAGTAAACCATACTTATAACCAAGCACAGATCAATTGGTATAATGAAGGTTCTGCATTAAACCTTATTAAGAAAGAGAATGCTGCATAATGCGGTATTATAAATAGATTAAAAAGCGCTTGATATTTATATATCAGGCGCTTTTTTTTTAGAGTTGAAGGATCGCTTTTAAATATTTATGAGAAGTGTTCTTGAATTATTTTTTATCCTATGGCTAGATCAAGAAAACAAATTATTGTAAACAGCATTTTTGTGATCATCATTTTGATTATGATTATTCCTCAAACAAGGATGCCCATTCAAATCTTACTTCAGAAAGGCTTATCCAGTGTTGTACAACCTTCTATCTTATCAGTGGGAGATCAAAAATTGCTCTCACATTATGATTGGAAATTAAAGGATGTTAATGGAAAAGACATACACCTTTCTGAAGGAAAAGTAATGGTGATCAATTTTTGGGCAACTTGGTGTCCGCCATGTATTGCTGAAATGTCAAGCTTTGAAAAGCTATATGAGCACTATAAAGATAATAATGCGGTGGTTTTTATCTTTGCTTCACAAGAAGAAACAGAGATCGTAGAAGCATTTATGAAGAAAAAAGGGTACGCGCTTCCATATTATCGGCCAATGACCAATCCCCCAAAAGAATTTAATGTTTCGTCCATTCCGAGAACCTTTGTTGTTGACAGGTTTGGGACTATCGTTTTAGATCATTCGGGAGTTGCAAATTGGGACAGTCAACAGATGCGAGATATTATTGACGGTTTGATACGCTAAAGCGTTTTGAAAAATGCTTTGATAAATTGCCATGAAAATAAAGACCACATAATTTTTAGTTCTTCAAGAAAGGTAGACTCCTCATCCAAAAACCGGAACATGGTTTGTACCTTATTTTTGTCATAAAACTGTTGAAAAATCCATTCTCCTCTATCATTATCATCTTGAAGAACCTTGAGAAATATCTTATCATACAACTTGTATTTTGAAGCGGATAGTGCGTGAGAAGGTACTTGCCCTACTTTGATATTTTCAAGAATTTGGGTTACTTTTTTTTCGGTATGCTTAAATGAATATCCAGTTGACGCTTTAACCCAGCCACCTGCGGTACCTATTTTAGTGATGTTTGCAGTAGAAAACCGATCAAAATCAAAGCTGGTCATTGGGATGATACCGGTTTCTGTTTCTTCAATTCTATACTTTTTAATACCTAAAACCTCAGAAATATATCGTTCAATATATTGGTCATACGTGGTTTCTGAGACCGTTTCCGAAGTGAAATAGGTGAACTCGACTAAGGCTTTGGTTTCCGAAAAAGGTAGGACATAGGTAAACGTGGTTTGATTACCATCTTTAATTCGGTAATCCATCATAGTGAATTCAGTAGGATCAAAACGTGGTGTTTCCGTCGTAATAAATATACCTTTAAAATGCTGTAGTATATTGATGGCGCCATTCTCTTCGGAAAAATAACTGGTTGGAATCCTGCTGTCAAACACATGATCTGCGGTAAACACATGATGTAAGGTATGTACTTCTGGAGAGACTTGATCTTTTACAGATTGTACTTCTTCTATAATAAAACTGAAATTAGACTGCTGTGATAGAATCCCTTTGGCGAAATTATAAAAATCAATGGATTGAATCGTCTTATAAGTATAGGGATTGAGATTAAGGTTAATCTCTTTTTCTGAGGTCTTGATGTTGGCTTTCTGCCAGGTTTTATGAACGATATCGTCCCATAATCCAGAGCTTTTTTCCCAAAAAGACCAAGACTTGTCGTTTTCTAATTTTTCCGAAGCATCTATAAGTGCTATATCGTGCTGACTGAAGAAAGGGTCTTGCGCCATTTTTAATGCCAGCTGAAACCCTGCAAGACCATTACCAATAATGATGTAATCAAAATGATTAGAGGGATGCGACATATGAAAAAGAGCCTACTTTTTGAAATACTTGAACGGAACGAAGAGCATTCCGTAACACTCACCATCATCTTTACCTAAATGTTTGTGATGCATTTTGTGTGCTCTTCTTACACCTTTAGCGTACCAATTGTTCGCATTTCTAAATAACTTAAAGCGCTGGTGTATAAAGATATCGTGCACTAAAAAGTAAGTAGCGCCATAAGCCATGATGCCTAAACCTATTGGGAGGGTGAACCAGATGTCCTCATAGCTCCACAGATAAAAGCAGACCATACTTACGATGGCATAGAATATAAAAAAAGCGTCATTGCGTTCAAACCAATTTTTATGGTCTTTGTGATGGTGGTCTTTATGTAAATTCCATAAAAAACCATGCATGATGTACTTATGAGTAAACCAAGCCATAAATTCCATAAAACTAAAGACACCTAAAAAGATAAGAATCCAAAATACGGTATGCATAAACGTTACATTAAATTAAGTTGATATTTTACATAGCTTCTGGTGAGAAGCTCAAATTTCTTGTAGTTGGGTACTCTAATTCTGGTTGATTTTATCTCTAAGGCCGGTGTTTTCTTTAATTTTTTGAGCAATTGACTATAATAGCGATACGCCATAAATACGCCAAATTTGGCTTCTATAGGTAACCTTTTGATGCCTTTTAATCCTTCGGCAAAATCGTGCTCTATATCATCTATAATGGCTTGTTTTGAAGCCTCATCCAATTGGTTGAGATCAGTATTAGGAAAATAAGTGCGGCTTAAATCTTCAAAATCAGCTTTTAAATCTCTTAAAAAGTTTACTTTTTGAAAGGCAGATCCCAAACTCATAGCAGAATCCTTAAGGTCGTTATAGCGTTCTTGATCGCCTTTTACAAAAACCTTGAGACACATTAACCCAACCACATCTGCAGAGCCGTAAATATACTGTTTGTAATCTTCGTCGGTAAGGTAGGTGCTTTTGTGAAGATCTGTTCTCATGCTCTTCATAAATGCATCTACCAAATGTTTATCAATATCATATTTATGATACGTCTCTTGAAAAGAGTTTAAAATAGGATTTAAACTGATTTTATGTTCTAAAGCCATTTCAAGATCTGTACTAAAGCTTTCAAAAAGAAAGGCTTTATCGTAATCATGAAAGGTATCCACAATTTCATCTGCAAACCTTACAAAACCGTAGATATTATAAATATCTTGACGAATTGAGTCTGAGAGCATCTTAGTGGCTAATGAAAAAGATGTACTATAAGACCTTGTTACAGTCTTACTACATTTATGGGAAACGGTATCAAAAATTGATTTCATACTATTTGCTGTGATATTTCTTTATGAGTTCTGCTACTAACTTTCCTGAAATTAGCGCTGGTGGAACACCGGGTCCCGGAACGGTTAATTGCCCTGTAAAATACAAATTATTAACCTTTTTACTTTTTAATTTGGGTCTTAAAAATGCAGTCTGACTTAAGGTGTTTGCCATGCCGTAGGCATTGCCTTTGTAAGAGTTGTAAACTTCTACAAAATCCTTTAGGCAAAAGGACTCTTTAAATATAATATTTTTTTCGACGCTTTGAGAAGTTAAATTTTCAAAACGTGTCATTATTTTATTAAAATAGCGCTCTCTTAAAGCAGCATTGTCTTCAATTCCTGGTGCTATAGGAATAAGAAAAAAGCCAGTTTCGCAATCCTCAGGTGCCATGCTGGCATCGGTAATTGATGGAAAGTTGGCGTAGAATAATGGCTGTTTCGGCCATTTTGGATGATCATAAATATCTTCAGCATGAGCTTCAAAATCTGTGTCAAAAAATAAATTATGATGTTCAACACCAGAAAGCTTTTTATCAAAGCCTACATAAAATAATAGCGATGACGGCGCAAAGGTTTTACTATCCCAATACTTTTCAGAGTACTGTCTGTATTTCTCATCAATTAAGGTTTCAGAATGGTGATAATCTGCACCACTTAAGACGACATCAAAATTAAATGCCTTACCATCTACTTCAATAGAGGTTGCACGTTGATCCTCAATGTTGATCTTGCTAACAGAACTATTGGTCTTTATGTTAACTCCCAAACTTTTTGCTAAGGCGGTCATGGCCTTCACAATTTCGTACATACCTCCTTGCGGGTGCCAAGTACCAAGACCAAAATCTGCATAATTCATAAAACTGTAAAACGCAGGCGTATTGTTAGGTTTGGCACCTAAGAAAAGCACCGGAAACTCCAAGGTAGAGATGAGCTTAGGGTTTTTGAAGTTTTTTCTAACCTCAGAGCTTATTGTTTTAAAAAATTGATCAACACGAGTTATGGTATCCTTGGTCACTAACTCAAAAGGCGAAATTCCAGGTTTGAGAACCACCTTATTGATGGCGATATCGTAATTAGTAGCGGCTTTAGCAATAAACGCTCGTAATGGCTTAGAACTTCCTGCTTCGATACGTTCAAATTCTTCACATATTTTATCAAGTGTATCGCCAATAGTGATGGTGTCTTTTTCGAAGAATATTTTATAGGCAGGACTTAGCTTGTCGAGTTGATAATAGTCTGAGACCTGTTTTCCGAAGTCTTTAAAAAACTTCTCAAAAATATCTGGCATCCAATACCAACTGGGCCCCATATCGAATGTGAAGCCTTCTTTTTTTAATTGTCTGCATCGGCCACCGGTAGTTTCGTTCTTTTCAAAAATAGTGACTTCGTTTCCCTGCTGTGCTAAATAGCAAGCAGCAGATAAAGAGGAAAATCCAGAACCAATAATACCAACTGTGTTTTTCATTGTTTAACAAATTTAAACAAAAGCTAAACAAATTTAACTTAAAATTGAAATTTTATAATTTTTTAACTAAACCTTTTATTGATTCAAAGGCTGTAATTTGTTTATGAAGAGAAGTTACATCTATTTCGCTGAGCATACGACCTAATAACCATAATCGCATGTTTTTGTTTTCGAGTATTTTAACCTCAAATTCGTTGATGTAATCAGAAATTTTATCTTTTTCGGGCTTTACCGTAAAATAAGAGACAAAGGTAATGTCGTCATAATAATTCAATAAATCCTCTAAGCTATTAATGGGCACGCTTTGACCTAAAAAGATACAATGGTATCCTCTTGAGATGATTTCATAATTAAGAAGCATTAAACCTAACTCATGCACTTCATTATCTGGCAGGTATAATACAAAGGTTTGATGCTTTGTGATGTTATTCTGACTCTGAATAATTTCGGTGTTGACCAATAACTTTTGACGAATCAAAGTGGTTAAAAAATGCTCATGGGCAGGAGTAATGGTATCTGTTTGCCAAAGAAGTCCAATTTCAGACATGAGTGGCATGAAATCATCATAAAATATGTTGATAAACCCTTTTTCTTTTTCTAACCCGGCATAGGTCTCATAAAAAAGCTTTTGATCAAAATTGAGCATTGCCAGCTTAAAAGTACTAATGGCATGGTTGTGTGTGATATCTTTTTCAGCGGTTTTCTTAACCACTTCACATATTTCATCGTGATCCATTTCTGCGATCTTCGATATTTTAAAACCATTTGCATTAAGATAACTGACGTTAAGAAGCTTTTGAAGATTCTCTAAGTCGTAAGTACGAATGTTGGTATCGGTGCGTTCTGGTTCGAGCAAATCATAGCGCTTTTCCCAAATTCGGATGGTATGTGCTTTAACCCCAGTAAGGTTTTCGAGATCCTTTATGCTAAAGCTATTTTTTATATTGTTCATTTTCGACAAAAGAAGATTAAACAAAAATAAACTTTTTTTCATCGTAAAACAGAAAAGCTTCTATTATCTGTGCATTAAGGACGTTTTATCGATAAAGAAGAACTTGTTTAGGAGACTGAGTTTACAGAAACTATAGCTATTTTGTAGAAGGGATTTGGATTGTAGACTATTTTTGAAGGCTAGATCTATCAATTAAAGTGCGCACGAGAAGACTCGAACTTCCACGACCTAAAACGGTCACTGGCCCCTCAAGCCAGCGCGTCTACCAATTCCGCCACGTGCGCATTAAAATTAAGAACACTTGTTTCCAAGTTATTTGAGGGTGCAAATATAGATATTTTAGAAAAGTAATGACGATTGCTGGGTTATTTTTTAACTTTAAGAAAAAAAGTATGATTAACAGAAGGGGTTTTATAGAGAAATCAGCAATCGCTTTAGCAGCATCGATGTTGCCCTATCATAAATTGATAGCGCCTTTTAGTTCAAAAAAATTAGGAGTTGCACTTGTGGGGTTGGGAAGCTATAGTACTCACCAACTCACTCCAGCACTTCAGCAAACTGAGCATATAGAACTTAGAGGTATTGTGACTGGAAGTCCAGAAAAGGTGCCTCAATGGAAGAAGAAGTATGGTATAAAAGATGCTAATATTTATAATTATGACACCATGCATAAGGTAGCTAGTAATCCTGATATTGATGTAATATATATTGTTACTCCAACATTTTTACATGCTAAATATGCTATTATCGCGGCGAATGCAGGTAAGCATGTGTTTTGTGAGAAACCTATGGCTATGAATGTTAAGGAGTGTAGATCTATAATAAATGCTTGTGAACAAAACAAGGTGCGTTTAGCTATTGGTTACCGAATGCAGCATGAAAAAAACACTCAAAAAATAATGGCGTGGTCCCAAACAAAGCCTTATGGCGAAATAGAGAAAGTAAAGTCTAGCGTGGGGTTTAGGATTGGCAATGAAGGCGCATGGCGTTTAGATGGATCAAAAGGTGGTGGTGCGATTTATGATATGGGAGTTTATCCAATTAATGCATTACGTTATGCGTCGGGTCTAGAACCCCTATCGGTAACCGCCAGACATGATAATAAAAGACCAGAGTTGTTTATTAATGGCGCTAATGAAATCACGTATTTTGATTTTGATTTTCCGGATGGTATCAAAGGAGATGGATTTGTCACTTACGCTAGTGGCATAAATACCTTAGGCGTAACTTGTGCTGAAGGATCTTACAGTTTATCACCTTTCCAAAGTTATCAAGGCGTTAGCGGCACTACTTCAGATGGTAAGCAGTTAGAAGCTTGTGATTGTAATCAACAAGCCATTCAAATGGACGATGATGCCTTATCAATAATAGAAGGTCGTGAAATGAAGGTGCCAGGAGAGGAGGGCTTAAAAGATATTAGAATTGTAGAGGCTATTTTAGAATCTGCCAAAAACGGCTCTAAAAAAGTTATGATTTAGAGAGAGCAAACTAAACGACAGGGCTTTTGCAACTGTTGTTTTAGGAGTTCTTTTTTATCTTAAAATTAAATTCAGAAAAGCATTATTAAACAAAAAAGTCAGAACCTAAGTTCTGACTTTTTTTGAGGATGTGACTTGGCTGGGGCTCGAACCCAGGACCATCTCCTTAAAAGGGAGATGCTCTACCAACTGAGCTACCAAGTCAAAATGTTTCCTTAACGGGGTGCAAATATAAAAGGTTTAATTAATATTCCAAACCAAAAAATGTAATTTTTTTCGTTTTTTTGTAGTCGATGTTCAAGTAGTGTCCATCATGAAAATCTAAGTTGTTTATGACCATTGTTTTATTAGGGTATATGGGTTCGGGGAAATCCTCTGTGGGACAATGTCTTGCTGATAAAATTTCTTTTGATTTTATCGATTTCGATATTTTTTTATCAGAAAAGGAAGGTATTTCTATTCCTTTTTTATTTGAAAAAAAAGGTGAAATTTATTTTAGAAAATTAGAGGCAAACTATTTGTATGAGCTTTTAAATAGAAAAAATACGATTATTTCTTTAGGTGGGGGGACGCCATGTTACGGTAATAACATGGCTACTATAAACAAGAGTGATATGGTCACTAGCATTTATTTAAAAGCAGCAATACCTACATTGATAGAAAGACTTTATAATGAACGAAAAAAACGTCCCATGATTTCGCATTTAGATAATCTAGATGAATTTCAAGAATTTATAGGCAAACATCTTTTTGAGCGTTCGCAATTTTATTTGCAATCTGATTTTAGTGTCGTGACAGATCATAAAACACCAGATCAAATAGCCGAAGACATCATAACGTTATTATTTTAAAAAAGCGCTATATGCTTTTCCTTTAAGCACAACTTCCACATGCTCATTTAAGGAAGTTGATAAAGAGATGCCTTTGAAATCTGCCTTTATTGGATATTTTTTATGATTTCGGTTTACTAAAACCGCCGTTTTAAATTGCTTTAAAGGCACATCTAAAAAGTGCTTAACACCATAGATAAGTGTTCCACCAGAATTAAGTACATCATCTACCAAAATCACAGATTTGTTTTCATACTCTGCGGGAGGGATTGAGGTGCTTATCTTATCTAAGGGGTTTTTCTTGTTGACAATAACACTACATAATATCGATTTGATACCTGAGATTTTATCGAGATCGTCTTTTAGCTTTTTAGCCAGTATAAAACCATTAGATTCAATTCCTGCCAATATAATTTCTGTCTCTTCTACGTTGCTTTCGTAGATTTGGTAGGCAATACGTCTGATCTTATGTTTTATTTCAATATGCGTGAGTATCGTGTTTTCCATAATGGTTTTTTAAAAGATGAAAGGTACTGAGAGTTTTGTTGGGCCTAATAATATAAAGCTGCTATTCGGGCTCATCGTAAAAACCGTCTATATCACGACGGTCTTTTTTAGTTGGGCGTCCGGTTCCTTTTTTACGATAATAATCCTTAGAATATTTTAATAGATCTTGAGCTTCAAAAGCTTCTTTTGGAGTGGTATCGGTGATATAAATATCCACCAATTTTGCTCCAACCCGATTTGGAGGCGTATCATTGACAGTGAGTTGGTAGTTCACTTGGTTTTTTCGAACTTCAACTTTATCAGTAGCATAAACTTCTCTACTGGGTTTTACCGATTGTCCGTTGACTTTAATATGTCCTTTTTTACATGCAGCAGTGGCAATACTTCTGGTTTTAAAGTACCTCACGCACCAAAGAAATTTGTCTACACGCATATGATTTAGTGTGAAATTGGCGTTAATTGTTTAACCCAAAAATATTATATTATTGTATCTTGCCTGACAAAATTAAGCAATAAAGCTGACTTCGGAAATGGCAGTTCCATCTAATAGAGGTCGCTATGAAAAAAAAATAAATTTATGAAGTTAAATGTAGTTTACATTTTTGCAATTGTAGTTTTAAGTTGTTTGTCATCTTGCAAGAAAGATGATGATGGTGATTTGGTTTTTTTACCGCCAAGAGATAGAACAGAACAGCAAATCGCAGACCGTGATTCATTAATAGGTTATTTGGAGACGCATTATTACAACTCATCAACTTTTGACGTTCCTGGTAATTATTCGACTAGTGACATCGTGTTGACGGAATTACCTAAAGATGACAGTGGTAATTATTTATCGTTACCGGATCCTGAAAACAATACATTGCTGATAGACTCACCTCTTTTAGAAACGAATACAACAACTTTTGCAGAGACAGAATATGAGTATTATGTACTTAGACTTAATGAAGGGGGAGGAGAAAATCCAAATTTTAGTGATAATATTAAAATTAATTATTCAGGAATTTTGTTAGACGGCGAAGTATTTGACAATACGGTTAATGCCGATATGCCTTTAGATCTCGTTAGACTCATACCTGCTTGGAGAATTGTTATACCGAGTTTTGGAACAGCAGAGGGCGGTAGTACTCTAAATGAAGACGGCACATTTTCTTACGAAAATTATGGTTTGGGAGTGATGTTTATCCCTTCAGGTTTAGCGTATTTTAGCGAAGTTCCATATACATATACCAATTTGATTTTTAAATTTGAATTGTATGACTCTACGGTTAATGATCATGATGGCGATGGGGTTCTTTCTCATTTAGAGGATATTAATGAAAACAGCAACGTTTTTGATGATGATTCTGATGGCGATGGTTTACCAGATTATGTAGATACTGATGATGATGGTGATGGTGTATTTACCTTATTTGAGGATATTGATGGAGATGGTGACCCTACAAATGATGATACAAATAATAACGGAATTCCAAATTATTTAGATCCTGAATCCACAGAATCTAATCAAGATTAAATCTTATTGAAAATTAGTGTCATAAAAAAAGCTGCCTGATATTCAGGCAGCTTTTTTTATGTTCAAAATGAAATGCCTTATAAGGCTAAGGATAAGCTCAAGATCAATTGATCTGGTCTTGTATCGACTCGACTTGAAACGTCTTCACCTAAATTATTTCCAATAAAGGTGGCTTCATTTTCACTATAGCCTCTTTCATAACGCAAGTCAAGACCCAATTTTCCTAGGCTAAGACCGATACCGAAATTTAATCCTACTGAAAAGTCGTTTTCAACGTTATCGATGTCTATGCCATCAAACTCATTATTTAAAATATATTGCAAAGACGGGCCTCCAAAAACTGATAAGGGACCAATAACCTTTACGCCAACTAATAACGGTGCATCTAATTTTTGGGTTGTAAACACGTCACTATCGTAATCACTCTTCATGCTCGTGTATACAAGTTCAGGTCTAAAATAAAAGCGATCGCCAATTTTTCCGAAGACACCTAAATGATATCCAATATTTCGATCTGGATGTTTTGCATTGCTGCCTATGGATTCAAAATAATCTCCATTGGCACCATAGTTAAGTCCGCCTTTGATCCCAAAAGCACTTCCTTCTTGTGCATTTATGCTGAAGCATAAGAGCGAAAAGACTGCCATGGTCAAGACCGTCTTAGAGATGTTGGTTTTTGACTTAAATCTTTTTGAAATGTTCATAATGTTCGTTTTTTCTGATTTTGATGTTGAATATCAAAAACGTTGCCAAACGAAAATTATTTCTTTTCTATCGGAAATTTTAGTTGAAATATAGCGGTTTTAAATAATTGCAATAGATACAGCCTTTATTTTTTACGTCTTATGACGTTTTCAGCCGCCTTGGTAATAGCTTCTGCATTTAAACCATATTTATCCATAAGCTGAGCTGGAGTTCCAGATTCACCAAAAGTATCTTTAGTGGCTACAAATTCCTGTGGCGTTGGTAAGTGTTGCGCTAATACTCTTGCAATGCTTTCACCTAAACCTCCTAAGAAATTATGCTCTTCTGCTGTAACAATACATTTTGTTTTGGCGACAGAATCTAAGATGGCTTTATCATCTAAGGGTTTTATGGTGTGGATATTAATGACTTCCGCAGAAACACCTTTTTCATTTAAGGTTTTTGCTGCTTCTAAAGCTTCCCAAACGAGATGTCCAGTGGCAACAATAGTAACATCGGTTCCTTCTGTTAAAAGTACCGCTTTACCAATCTCAAAGGTTTGATCTTCTGCTGTGAAATTTGCTACCTTTGGTCGTCCAAAACGCAAATATACTGGTCCGTCATAATCTGCAATGGCAATGGTTGCTGCTTTGGTTTGATTGTAATCACAAGTATTGATTACCGTCATACCCGGAAGCATTTTCATTAATCCAATATCTTCGAGAATTTGATGTGTTGCGCCATCTTCTCCTAAAGTTAGGCCAGCGTGCGATGCACAGATTTTTACATTTTTACCGGAATACGCTACACTTTGACGAATTTGATCATAAACACGACCTGTAGAAAAATTGGCAAAAGTTCCTGTAAAAGGAATTTTACCGCCAATAGTCATCCCGGCAGCCAAACCAATCATGTTTGCTTCTGCAATACCTACTTGAAAAAAGCGTTCTGGATGGTTGGCTTTAAAATCGTCCATTTTTAAAGAACCAATTAAATCGGCACAAAGTGCAACGACGTTTTCGTTTGTTTTTCCTAATTCTGTAAGTCCAGCTCCAAATCCTGAACGCGTATCCTTACTTCCTGTGTTGGTATATGTTTTCATGCTGTGCCCGCTAAAACGGATATATTTGTGTTATTTCTTTTGATTGGTAAATAACGTTTGATTAATAGTTTTGAACAAGAGGGATTGAGAATTTTAGTAATCTCCTAAAGTTTCTTCATTTTGTGCCAAACCAACTTCTAATTGGTCATCGTTTGGAGCTTTTCCATGCCAAGCGTGCGTGTGCATCATAAAATCAACACCATTACCCATAACTGTTTTTAATAATACGCATACAGGTTTGCCTTGCCCAGTTTTAGATTTTGCTAAAGCCATTCCTTTTAATATCTCTTCAATGGTATTGCCTTGGATAATTTCTACAACAATCCAACCGAAAGCTTCAAATTTGGCTTTAAGGTTACCCATAGGTAAAACCACATCAGTTGGACCATCAATTTGTTGGCCGTTAAGATCAATGGTAGAAATGATATTATCTACATTGTTTCCAGCCGCATACATAATGGCTTCCCAATTTTGTCCTTCTTGTAACTCGCCGTCTCCGTGCAAGCTATATATGAGATGTTTGTCTTTATTTAGCTTTTTAGTTTGAGCAGCACCTAGGGCTACCGAAAATCCTTGACCCAAAGAGCCCGAAGCCACTCGAATACCCGGAAGGCCTTCATGAGTGGTAGGATGACCCTGTAAACGGGAATCTATAATTCTAAACGTACTTAATTCTTCTACTGGGAAATAACCAGATCTTGCTAAAACGCTATAGAACACAGGGGAAATATGTCCGTTTGAAAGGAAAAATAAATCTTCTCCTATACCATCCATATCAAAACCACCATTTCTTTCTAGAATTTCTTGATAAAGGGTTACTATAAATTCAGCACAACCTAATGAGCCTCCAGGATGGCCAGAATTAACTTTATGAACCATTCGCAGGATGTCTCTACGTACTTGTGTGGTTAAATCTTCTAATTTTTGAATGTTTGGCATGTTGCGATTGTGAGTGATTTTAAGTGGCAAAAATAAAGGTTTCATTATCTGAATCAAAAACCCAGATGCTGCACTTATCAACGAAATAAAGTCAGTTGCTAACAATTTTTGAGAAAAACAGAATGCTGACTGAAAATAAAACGAACACTCAAAATTCTGCTAAGGAATTTTACCAAATGTTTAAGAGCATAAACAAGAGAGTTATTTATATTTGCCCCAAGACCTTCACTATTTATGAATTTTAAACTTAAGGCCAGTGATGCCCAAACAAAAGCAAGGGCAGGTGAAATTACCACCGATCACGGTACCATTGAAACCCCTATTTTTATGCCTGTTGGCACGGTGGCTTCAGTAAAAGGAGTACATCAACGCGAACTTAAAAATGATATCAATCCTGATATCATACTTGGTAATACCTATCATTTATTTTTGAGACCCCAAACTCCAATATTGGAGAAAGCAGGCGGCTTGCATAAATTTATGAATTGGGACCGAAATATTTTAACCGATTCTGGAGGATATCAAGTATACTCACTATCAGACAATAGGAAAATTAAAGAGGAGGGAGTTAAATTTAAATCCCATATAGACGGGAGCTATCACGTGTTTACCCCAGAAAATGTAATGGAAATTCAGCGCAGTATTGGTGCAGATATCATCATGGCATTTGATGAATGTACACCCTATCCTTGTGATTATAATTATGCCAAGCGCTCCATGCACATGACGCACCGGTGGTTAGAGCGTTGTATGGCACATCTAAAGAAAACACCTTTGAAATACGATTACGATCAAACGTTTTTTCCAATCGTGCAAGGGAGTACTTATAAAGACTTAAGAAAACAATCTGCAGAATATATTGCCAATGCTGGAGCAGAGGGGAATGCTATTGGCGGCTTGTCTGTTGGAGAACCTGCGGAAGAAATGTATGGCATGACAGAAGTGGTCTGTGATATTCTACCAGAGGAAAAACCCAGATACCTCATGGGTGTTGGCACTCCAATAAATATCTTGGAGAACATTGCTCTTGGAGTAGATATGTTTGATTGTGTCATGCCCACGAGAAATGCAAGAAATGGAATGTTATTTACCGCTAACGGTACCATAAATATCAAGAACTTGAAATGGGCCGATGATTTTTCGCCTGTTGATGAAATGGGCATCACCTTTGTTGATACGGAATATTCCAAAGCCTATTTAAGGCACCTATTTACAGTAAATGAATTGTTAGGAAAGCAAATTGCGACCATTCATAATTTGGGCTTTTACATGTGGCTGGTTCGAGAAGCGAGAAAGCATATTATCGCAGGCGATTTTAGAACTTGGAAGGAAAAAATGGTAAAACAAATGGACAAGAGACTCTAACCGGTTGCTATTTTAGAATAAAGGAAATAAGAAAGTTTGATTCAACACTAGAGTGTCTAGAAGGTTGGATTTCATAATAAGGCTATGACTCTTTTAAGTATATAATGAAAATTCTTGATTGGTACATTTTAAAGCGCTATCTCTTCACATTTTTGATGATGTTGCTGCTGTTTATTCCCATCGGGATTACTGTAAATCTTGCTGAAAAAATTGGAAAAATTTTAGAACGTGAAGTTCCCTTTCCTGCGGTAGCACAGTATTATTTAGATTTCACCATTTACTTTGCCAATTTATTATTCCCCATCTTTTTGTTTTTATCGGTAATCTGGTTTACGTCCAAATTAGCGAATAATACAGAGATCGTGGCATTTTTAAGTTCAGGAGTATCGTTTTGGCGATTTCTTAGACCTTATATGATAGGCGCCACTATTGTGGCCGCCTTTGCATTGCTTATGGGCCTATATTTAGCACCAAAGGCAAGTAAAGGGTTTAACCAATTTAAATACGAGTATTTAAAAGGAAATAAACAGGCCGTTCAAACAACCAATATCTATAGACAGGTTAACGATCATGATTTTATTTATGTTAGTAGTTTTAATCCCGAAACTAAAGTTGGTCAAAACTTCAGTTTAGAGCATGTTGAGGACAATCAACTTGTTTATAAAATCAACGCCAGCAGTATTAGATATGTAGACGAAGACTCGTTATACCGACTTTCTTCTTACACCAAACGAAAATTTCTAAAAAACAAGGAGATTCTAGAGACCAATCGAAATAAGGACACCATTTTTCCTTTTGATCCAGAAGATTTAACTCCAGAGGAATACATAGCAGAAACACTTCCTTATGGTGAGCTCATCGATTTTATTGAAAAAGAAAAACAACGCGGTTCTTCAAATATTGGGCGCTATCAAGTGGTAAAGTATAAAAAATGGAGTCTGCCTGTTTCCGTATATATCTTAACAATTATTGCTGTGGCCGTATCTTCAATTAAAAGACGTGGTGGTATGGGAGTCAATCTTGCATTCGGTATTACCATTGCCATGGTGTTTGTGTTTTTTGATAAGGTTTTTGGAGTAATGGCAGAACAGTCTAGTTTTAGTCCAATTATTGCGGTATGGTTTCCAAATATCATTTTTGGTATATTGGCCATTTATTTATTGAATAATGCCAAGCGCTAAAGCCAAAAATTACCTACATCTTCATGTTTTAGTCTTTATTGCAGGATTCACTGCAATTTTAGGAGAATTGATATCAATAGGCGCAGCGGCTCTAGTGTGGTATCGCATGCTTATTGCAGGTGTATTGATGTTCTTATTTATAAAAGTAAGAGCCATCCCCATCAAAATAGACTTTAAAACAAAGTTGAAATTTCTGTTAGCCGGTGTTATTATAGCCCTGCACTGGATTACATTTTTTGAAGCGATCAGGCAATCTAATGTATCTATAACCTTGGCAATGTTTTCGACAGGAGCATTCTTTGCATCTTTCATAGAACCACTCATTTTTAAAAGACGCTTAATATGGTATGAGATGGTGTTTGGCATTATTGTTATCATCGGCGTATATTTGATAACACAGAGCGAATTGCGATATATCAATGGCATTTTGCTAGGCATTTTATCAGCATTTCTATCGACGCTCTTTGCGGTCATTAACGGGCAATTGATCAAGCACCATGAGGCTACAGTGATTTCGTTTTATGAATTTATAAGCGGCGTTGTGTTTTTGACGCTTTTCATTGTAATTTTTCAAGGCGGATTTTCTTCGGAATTTTTTAAGCTCTCAGCTGAAGACTGGATCTATTTACTCATATTGGCCTCCATATGTACAGCCTACGCCTTTATAGGCTCTGTAAAAGTGATGCGATTTATAAGTCCTTACACGGTAATTCTTACTTATAACCTTGAACCTCTTTACGGAATTGTTTTAGCCGTCCTCTTGTTCCCTGAGACAGAGATCATGACTTCAGAGTTTTACTATGGTGCATTCTTAGTGTTGGCAACGGTTATGGCAGAAGGAATTCTTAAAAATCGCAAAAGCTTTAAAAAGCGAAAGCTCCTAAATAACAAAGCCAATTAAAAACTTTATATTTGTAAGCTAAATTAATTATCTAATCAAAAGAATTAATCAAGATTTCAATGGAATATTTAGATTTTGAGCTCCCTATAAAAGAACTAGAAGATCAACTAGAAAAATGCCAGATCATAGGTGAGGAAAGTGACGTTGATGTTACCCAGACCTGTAAGAAAATCGAAAAAAAGCTGATCGAGACTAAAAAGGAAATTTATAAAAACCTTAGTGCTTGGCAGCGTGTACAATTGTCTAGGCACCCCAATAGACCTTATACATTAGATCATATCAAAGCACTTTGTGGCGAAACGTTTCTAGAACTTCACGGAGATAGAAATGTTAAAGATGACAAAGCCATGATTGGTGGTTTGGGCAAAATTGGAGACCAGAGTTACATGTTTATTGGTCAACAAAAAGGATACAATACAAAGACGAGACAATATAGAAACTTCGGGATGTCTAATCCAGAGGGTTACCGTAAAGCGTTAAGATTAATGAAGTCTGCCGAAAAATTTGGCATTCCTGTAGTGACGCTTATAGATACACCTGGCGCATATCCTGGTCTTGAAGCCGAAGAGCGCGGACAAGGAGAAGCCATTGCTAGAAACATCTTAGAAATGACCCGTCTAAAAGTTCCTATCATTACTATTATCATAGGTGAAGGTGCTTCTGGTGGGGCCTTGGGAATTGGAGTAGGAGATAGAGTCTTGATGTTGGAGAATACATGGTATTCTGTAATCTCTCCAGAGTCCTGTTCCTCTATTCTATGGCGTAGCTGGGAATACAAAGAGCAGGCAGCAGAGGCTTTAAAACTTACCGCTCCAGACATGAAAAAATTGAAGTTGGTAGATACGATTATAAAAGAACCCCTAGGCGGTGCACATACCGATAGAGCGGCTACATTTCAATCGGTAAAAGAAGCCATAGAACTCAATTATGCCGAGCTAAAAAACTTATCACAAGAAGATTTGGTAGAGCAACGCATGGATAAATATTTAGCCATGGGAGTGTTCAAGGGCTAAGTCTTACTTAACAACAGATTCAAGAAAACCAGAACAACTTGTTCTGGTTTTTTTGTGGCTATTAACAATATATTGAAGTTATCAACAGTTAAATTGTTGACGACTTGTTAAGATTGAAGAATTACAAATCCTCTTTTTACTTAACAATTTATTTACATTCGCAGATATGAAACAACCCAACCAAATGCAAGGCTATAAAGTAGATAGAAGTACTCTTATTAGCTTAGAGAAAGGAAAAATACCTCCACAAGCTATTGATTTAGAAGAAGTTGTATTAGGAGCTATGATGATTGATAAAAAAGGGGTTGATGAGGTAATCGACATCCTAAGCGCCGATGCTTTCTACAAAGAAGCTCATAAACATATCTTTGAAGCCATTTTCAAATTATTTGAAAACAGTGAACCGGTGGATTTATTAACCGTTTCTAGTCAATTAAAGAAAGATGGGAAACTAGACGTCAGCGGTGGCGATTTTTACTTGATATCTTTAACACAACGGGTCTCTTCTTCTGCGCATATTGAGTTTCATGCCCGCATCATTCTTCAAAAATATATCCAGCGAAGTCTCATTAAAATTTCCAACGAAATTATTGAAGAGGCTTACGATGAAACCAAGGATGTTTTTGATTTATTAGACACTGCAGAGGCCAAGTTGTATGAAGTTACCCAAGGAAATGTCAAAAAATCTACTGAGTCCGCACAAAGTTTAGTAATTCAGGCAAAAAAGAAAATTGAGGAAATTTCCAATCAAGAAGGCTTGAGTGGTATTCCGTCTGGATTTACCAAATTAGATAAGCTTACTTCAGGATGGCAACCCAGTGATTTGATTATTGTGGCCGCACGTCCGGGTATGGGTAAAACCGCCCTAACCTTAACCATGGCCCGAAATATAGCAGTTAATAGCAATATTCCTGTGGCCTTTTTCTCTTTGGAGATGTCATCTGTACAATTGATTACGCGATTGATTTCTTCGGAAACGGGATTGTCTTCAGAAAAGCTTAGAACAGGGAAATTAGAGAAACACGAGTGGGAGCAACTTAATGTTAAAGTGAAAACCTTAGAAAAAGCACCACTGTTTATTGATGATACCCCATCGCTTTCGATTTTTGATTTAAGAGCAAAAGCAAGACGTCTTGCCTCACAATATGGTATTAAAATGATTGTGATTGATTATTTGCAATTAATGACGGCTGGTGGAAGCCAAAAAGGAGGGAACCGAGAGCAGGAAATATCTACAATTTCCCGAAACTTAAAAGCACTGGCTAAAGAATTGAGTCTGCCCGTAATTGCATTATCTCAGTTGTCTCGTGCTGTTGAGACGCGTGGTGGCAGTAAAAGACCATTGCTTTCTGACCTTCGTGAATCTGGAGCCATTGAGCAAGATGCCGATATTGTAAGCTTTATCTACAGACCTGAATACTACAAAATAGAGGAATGGGATGATGATGAACGTTCTCCAACTGAAGGTCAAGGTGAGTTTATTGTTGCTAAACATAGAAATGGTGGGCTAGATAATATTCGTCTGAAGTTTATTGGACACCTCGGTAAGTTTGATAATCTTGATGATTTTGACACACCGTTTGGAGAGTTTCATTCTAAAATGAATGCAGCAGCTAATGATGATACGTTTAAGACAGATCATTTCCCATCACCTTCTGATGCCTTTGGTACTCCCGAAGATGACGATGAAGATGTCCCGTTTTAAATCGATGACATAAGTAGCCCATAAAGTAATTTATGACGCTTCTTTTTTAGACAATTTGATAAGATGTCAAAACAATTTGTACTAAATTTGCTCTGCTATCATTAAGAAGTTTGCCCCATGTTAGAAGAAAGACGTACCACCAATATCTTGCTGTTATTTATTGTAATACCGGTGGTGTTTTACCTGCTTAAAATACTCTCATTTATTTTTATACCGCTCATAAGCTCAATGTTTATAGCGCTCTTGTTTTTGCCACTCATGCGATGGTTGGGAAAAAGAAAAGTCCCAAGATTACTCAGTATAGTGATTGTGCTGGCATTGATTGTATTAGGGATTTTTATAGGTGTAGAATTGGTCAATCTATCGAGCAAACAGATTTTGGCAAGTGATTCTGGCTTTTTTGCGAAAGCAGAGGTTAAAATCAATGATCTTATGCTTTTTCTACAGCATAAATTTGGAATTGAATATGATACTGAAGGTAATTTTTTAGGTCAGTTTTTTCAAAAAGAGAACATAGGCTCTACCGTAGATTTTCTTCGGAAATTTTTAACTACCATTTTAATGATCGTATTCTTTACGGTGCTTTGGTTGGCAGAGTCTATCAACATGCACAAGGTGCTCAATGATATCATTCTGAAACAGAAACATACCTCTGTAAAAGCCTTTATGCGTATTGAAAAAGATTTGATCACCTTTATTAAAGTAAAATTTGCGGTAAGTGCATTTACAGGGATTTTTACAGGACTGGCCTGTGTGTTCTTTGATGTTAGTTTTCCAATATTTTGGGGATTATTTGCTTTTTTGATCAATTTTGTACAAATGGTAGGGTCTTTCATTTCGGTCATTTTATTAACGATTTTCGCTTTTGTAGAATTGGAGTCCTCAAGCGTACTTTTCTTTTTCTTCCTTTCTATTACAGGTGTTCAGGTGTTGTTTGGGGCAATTTTAGAGCCTGTATTTATGGGTAAGTCCTTTTCAATAAATGTCATCGCTGTGTTGATCATGTTGATGCTTTGGGGCTTTATTTGGGGAATCCCTGGGCTAATTATGGCCATACCCATTACGGTATTCATCAAAATTATTTTAGAACAATTTCCAGGAACCCGGGTAGCGGCCTCCTTACTGTCAGGTACTGAAAGATCAATCAAACCTCTTAAAAAGTAGTTTTTTTAGTTTGTATAAAATGTGTTTTAATTCGAACTTTCTTTATCCTGATCAAAAACGCTGCTGTGGAGGATGTCTGTTATAAAATACAGATAGACTTGTTTCAAGAGTTTTATAAGTAAGTTATAACTAGTCTCTTGCTTATAACTACTAATACACGTTATACTAGAGTCATACAATCATATTGAAATTACGCTTCACCTTAGTTTGCTAAAATAGGAGTTGGTAAAGGAGAAGAGGATGGAACATAGCCTAAATATTGGGATATTGAAGCGCACAGCTCTTTAGGTTTAAAATTTATGTAATGAAAGCAGAACCATTTCCAAAACATTACGCCATTTTTGACGAAATGTCTGCCGTATTACAATCGGTTGAAGAAATTAGCGTTAAGCTAATGAGTCAATATTTGCGCGATTAAAATATAAATCAGTATTCGAGATTTGATCTAAGGATCATATTTTTGACTATCTTGAACATAAAAAGAAGGATTTTTAATGAAAAAGACGCTTACGTTATTACTGTTATTTTTTATTTTATCTATTACCTCCCATGCATCCTACATTTTAATTCCCATGGATGTAGAAGGTCAGCAAAATCATTTAAAAGCATATGGTGTCACTTATTGGACGCTAGAAAAACAACTCAAGGTCAATTGGCTACTCAATTATCGAGGCGGTTCCTTTTTATTGCCTGATTCTGAAGAAATTCAGCGAGAATGTCAAATTAGAGGCGTGAGTTTTGAAGTGATCTCAAATGCTAAGACTGAAGAAATTCTGAAATTAATTAGCAGTCCATCTGAGAATATGGAATCTGTTATTTTGGAAAAGGCACCAAAAATTGCAGTGTATTCACCTGAAGGATTAAAGCCTTGGGATGATGCAGTGACTATGGTATTGACATACGCAGAGATCCCATATGAAACCATTTATGATGAAGAAGTGCTCGATGATGCTTTAATACTTTATGATTGGTTGCATTTACACCATGAAGATTTTACTGGTCAATATGGCAAATTTTATAGAGCTTACCGCTCTGCGTCATGGTACATTGAAGATAAAAGGGAAGCAGAGGCTTTAGCGGCAAAATTAGGATACGATAAGGTTTCCGAAGAAAAATTGGCCGTTGCTCAAAAAATAAGAGATTATGTTGTTGGAGGTGGTTTTATGTTTGCCATGTGCAGCGCCACAGATAGTTTTGATATTGCGCTTTCTGCAGATGGTGTTGATATTTGCGAGCCCATGTTTGACGGTGATGGGAGTGATCCTGGCTATCAAAATAAAATAGATTACAGCAATACCTTTGCTTTTAAAGATTTTATCTTGGAGCGTAATCCCAATGTTTACGAGTTTTCTTCTATTGATATGACAAGAAAGCGACAAATCCCTAAAACCACAGATTATTTTACACTCATGGATTATTCAGCTAAATGGGATCCTATTCCTACCATGTTGACTCAAAACCATACTGCATTAGTCAAAGGATTTATGGGGCAAACCACGTCTTTTACCAGAGATGAAATTAAATCTAATGTATTGATTATGGGAGAAAATCGCACCAACGGAGAAGCAAAATATATTCATGGTATCAAAGGCAAGGGATTTTTTACCTTTTACGGCGGTCATGATCCCGAGGATTATACCCATAAAGTTGGTGATCCTAAAACAGAATTAGATTTACATCCTACTTCTCCAGGATACCGTCTTATTCTTAACAATGTTCTCTTTCCAGCTGCTAAAAAGAAAAAGCAAAAAACATAAGTTTAAAATAGATGTATAACGTAAAACTCTTTTTTAAGCAACTTTGGTTTGCCATTCTCTTTTGGATCATTGCCTGCAGCTTATTCATATTTATTAGATTTTTAGCACACGGGCAGGAGCAAGGTGTAGAATATGTTAACCCCGATAATATAGTTCCTCCGACAGAGTGGATGCATTTTGGGATTATTTTGGGCATTATCGTGGGTGTGCTATATGCCATTGTGGAATTTTTGTTCGAAAAATTTATCACTAAAAACATTTATTTGGGTATTGCAGTGGTGAGCAAAATTGTAATTTATGTCGTCATTCTTATATTTTCGCTCTCTTTTATATTGCGGTTAATAGAGATCCAAATGGATATAGACCTTCCTAATGATGAACGTTGGTGGTTAGACAATCCGATTTTTTGGTTAGCGGCCATTTACTTTTTCCTCTCATCTTTCATCTTTCTCTTTATTAAATTAGCTAATGAAAAATTCGGAAAAGGAATTTTGTTCAATATGCTCATTGGTAAATACCGAAGACCTACCGAAGAAGAGCGTATTTTTATGTTTATCGATTTAAAATCGTCTACGACCATTGCTGAAGAGTTAGGTCATTATGCCTATAGCCAATTGATACAGGATTGTTTTTTCGATTTAAATAAAACGATTAATAGGTACAGCGGTGAGATCTATCAATATGTAGGTGATGAAGCGGTGATTAGTTGGAAATTTGAAAAAGGTATCAAACGTAATAACTGTGTCGACCTATATTTCGCATTTCAAAGACAATTGACAAGACGCTCAAAATATTATAATAAGAAATATGGACAGCTGCCATTTTTTAAAGCAGCATTGCACGGCGGAAAGTTAATTATCGCTGAAGTAGGAACCATTAAAAAGGAGCTTGCCTTTCATGGAGACGTCATTAATACAACGGCCAGAATCCAAGGCGAGTGCAATACCTATGGAGAGGCCTTATTGGTATCTGAGGAATTATTGGATAAGCTGAAATTAAAATCGAAGTATACCTCCAAACACATGGGGGAGGTGTTGTTAAAAGGAAAGCACGACACACTAAATATTCATGCGATTCATAATTAAATAAAAATAAAAAATCCGACTCTAGAAAGAGTCGGATTTTTATTAGCGAATCGTTGTTATTATTTAGGCGTCAGCCTTATTTGATTTTGTTGACTAAAGCTTCAAAAGCTTCTGGGTTGTTCATCGCTAAATCGGCAAGTACCTTACGGTTCAATCCGATATTGTTAGCTTTAAGTTTCCCCATAAATTTTGAATAGCTCATACCGTGTTGTCTTGCACCAGCGTTAATACGCATAATCCATAACGAACGGAAATTTCTCTTCTTTGCTCTACGGTCTCTATACGAATATTGCATCGCTTTGTCAACCGCATTTTTTGCTACTGTCCAAACGTTTTTACGTCTTCCGAAGTAACCTTTTGCTTGTTTTAGAACCTTTTTTCTTCTGGCTCTCTTTGCTACTGAATTTACTGATCTTGGCATTTCTTAAATTTGTTTTTTGTAGTAGGCGGTCGATGATCGACGCTTTTTGTATTACTGCTGTCGCATTGAGCGCAGTGGTAATATTAGCCTAACTCCATGGTTTATAAATTGTGTTAACCTTTAAAAATCAATTACTTCAAACGAAGCATGATTTTAACGTTGTTCTCATCGGCTTTGTGTACCAAAGTGTCATGAGTTAAAGCTAGCTTACGCTTCTTAGATTTTTTAGTCAAGATGTGACTCTTAAAAGCGTGCTTTCTTTTAATTTTACCAGTACCCGTTAATTTAAAACGTTTCTTGGCACTTGATTTAGTTTTCATTTTAGGCATTGTTTCCTAGTTTTATTTACGGTTCGCTTAATTATTAGCCCAAGATTTGATCTCGGGCATTTTTTTATAATGAGATACTGTATTATCAGTACCTACAAATTTACTTTGTTTTTTTAGGAGCGATGAACATCGTCATACGCTTTCCTTCTAACCTTGGCATTTGTTCAACCTTACCAAGTTCTTCCAAATCTTGTGCTAATCTTAATAGCAAGATCTGTCCTTGTTCTTTAAAAACAATGGATCGTCCTTTAAAGAATACGAAAGCTTTAAGCTTTGCGCCATCTTTCAAGAATTTTTCGGCATGTTTCTTTTTAAACTCGTAATCATGATCATCTGTTTGAGGACCAAATCTGATTTCTTTCACAGTCACCTTGCTGGCTTTCGCTTTTAAGACTTTCTCTCTCTTCTTCTGTTCGTAAAGAAACTTCTTATAGTCCATAACTTTACATACAGGAGGCTCAGCCTTAGGGGATATTTCAACTAAGTCCAATCCCTGTTCATCGGCAAAGCCCATGGCTTCCTTAATTGAATAGACACCAACCTCTACATTATCACCAACGACTCTTACTTTTTCGGCTCTAATTTTAGAATTGATTCTGTGCTGATCTTCTTTCACTACTCGCTTGGAGTAATTTCTTCTACGTATTGCTATGACTTATATAATTTTAGTTAAACTTAAATGCTTTATTTATTTGAATGTTTTTAATGTTCTGCTGATTTCTTTTTCAACAATAAGAGAAAAATCTTCAATGCTTATCATCCCTAAATCTTCACCACCATGTTGACGTACCGAGATTTTTGCTTCATTTTCCTCATTCTCACCTACGATAATCATAAATGGCACTTTAGCCATCTCTGCTTCACGAATCTTTTTTCCAATCGTTTCGTTACGGTTATCTACAAGTGCGCGAATTTCGTGATTTTCTAGCGATTTTAAAACTTTTTCAGCGTATTTTTCATATTTCTCACTAATTGACAGTACCATAGCTTGTGTAGGCATGAGCCAGAGCGGGAAATTACCCCCTGTGTGCTCTAGTAAAATTGCTATAAATCGTTCCATGCTACCAAAAGGCGCACGGTGTATCATTACAGGTCTATGCATTTCATTATCACTACCTTTATAAGTAAGGTCAAAACGTTCAGGTAAGTTATAATCTACTTGAATGGTTCCCAATTGCCAATTACGGCCTAGGGCATCTTTGACCATGAAGTCCAATTTCGGACCGTAAAACGCTGCTTCTCCTGTTTCAACTACGTAATCAAGCCCTTTATCTATGGCGGCATTTAATATGGCATCTTCTGCCTTTTTCCAATTTTCATCACTCCCAATATACTTTTCGGGAGTTTCTGGATCTCTCAAAGAAACTTGAGCTTTAAAGTTTTCAAAGCCTAAAGACCCAAAAACATAGAGTACAAGATCAATAACATCCTTAAATTCTTTATCAAGTTGATCTGGCATACAAAAAATGTGGGCGTCATCTTGGGTAAAGCCACGTACGCGTGTTAGTCCATGCAACTCTCCACTTTGCTCATACCTATATACGGTGCCAAACTCGGCATAGCGTTTTGGTAGTTCCTTATATGAAAATGGTTTGGCATTATATATTTCACAATGGTGAGGGCAGTTCATGGGCTTGAGCAAAAATTCCTCTCCTTCAGCCGGAGTAGTAATAGGCTGAAAACTATCTGCGCCATATTTTGCAAAGTGTCCAGAAGTGACATAAAGTTCCTTTTGGCCTATATGTGGTGTTACCACCATTTCGTATCCTGCTTTTTTCTGCGCTTGCTTCAAAAAGTTCTCTAAGCGCTCTCTTAAAGCTGCGCCTTTAGGCAGCCACAAGGGTAATCCTTGACCTACTTTTTGTGAAAATGTAAAAAGTTCAAGTTCCTTACCTAATTTTCGGTGATCTCGTTTTTTTGCTTCTTCAAGTAATTCTAAATATTCTGTAAGCTCTTTTTGCTTCGGAAATGAGATACCATACAATCTCGTGAGTTGTTTGTTTTTTTCGTCTCCTCTCCAATAAGCGCCAGCGACTGAAAGTAATTTCACCGCTTTAACGATTCCTGTATTTGGAATGTGACCGCCACGGCACAAATCTGTAAATGTCGCATGATCACAAAAGGTGATTGTACCATCCTCTAAATTCTCAATAAGTTCTACCTTATATTCATTATCCTGAGATTTATAAAGCTCTAGAGCTTCGCCCTTGGTAACAGATCTCATATTGAACTCATATTTACCACGTGCAATTTCAATCATCTTGTTTTCGATGGTTTTGAAATCCTTTTCTGAAATGCTTTGTTCTCCAAGATCGACATCATAGTAAAAGCCATTCTCGATTGCAGGACCAATGGAAAGCTTAACACCAGGATAAAGCTCTTCCAATGCCTGTGCTAAAATATGTGCAGAAGAATGCCAAAAGGCTTTTTTGCCCTCGTCATCATTCCATGTATATAATATGAGTGCTCCATCTTCTTCTAGAGCCGTTGTTGTTTCTATCGTAGTTCCGTTGAAATTGGCAGAGATAACGTTTCTGGCAAACCCTTCACTAATACTTTTTGCAACGTCAATTGGTGACGCGCCTTTTTCAAACTGTTTTACATCACCGTTTGGTAGAGTAATATGGATCATTATATAAGGTTGTTTGTATTGAAGGGCAAAGATAGTAGGATTAAAAATGACAAACAATAATATCTATACCATATCACTGACATTATCAATAATGAGTTTCATGTATTATAATAGGACTATATATAATATGAGGATACAATATATACTACACAATAAATACGACACGATATATATGATTGCTTATATATGTTTTAGACTGTATAGGATGTATCCTATATATAGATGTATTTAAGGGAAAGCTTGTTTTGGGTATGATTTAGGTGTTTTGGGGTTAGGTTAAGGTTAAGGGTCGGTAAATTTAAAACGTAAGTTATTGTATTATAGAGTTTAGAAAAAAACTTCAAAAAAAGGTTTAATAAAGTTTGGTTGTAAAAAGAAAAGGGTGGTATATTTGCACCCGCCAAACGCATCAGCTAAGGCGCAACGTTCACGGTTTTTTTAGCGGATTAAAAGGGTTAGAAAAATAAAATAAAAAAAACTTCAAAAAAGTTTGCCGGGTTCGAAAAAGGGTTTTATATTTGCACCCGCTTAGCACACATAGTGCGCTAACAAAGAAAAAGAAAGTTCATTAACATATTGAATTGACAGCGTAAAATGAGAGATTGTTGGAAACGGCATCTCTCGAAAAGAACAAACCATTTTGAGTACTGAACACCATTCCTTGGTCGTCTAGAAGTTATTTAAGATTAGACGATGAAGAGTTTGATCCTGGCTCAGGATGAACGCTAGCGGCAGGCCTAACACATGCAAGTCGAGGGGTAACAGGGAGCTTGCTCCGCTGACGACCGGCGCACGGGTGCGTAACGCGTATGCAACCTACCTTTTACAGGGGAATAGCCCAGAGAAATTTGGATTAATGCCCCATAGTGACCCTTGGTCGATTGGCCTGGGGGTCTAAAGATTTATCGGTAAAAGATGGGCATGCGTTCTATTAGCTAGATGGTGTGGTAACGGCACACCATGGCTACGATAGATAGGGGCCCTGAGAGGGGGATCCCCCACACTGGTACTGAGACACGGACCAGACTCCTACGGGAGGCAGCAGTGAGGAATATTGGACAATGGAGGCAACTCTGATCCAGCCATGCCGCGTGCAGGAAGACGGCCCTATGGGTTGTAAACTGCTTTTATACGGGAAGAAACCCGCCCACGTGTGGGCGGCTGACGGTACCGTAAGAATAAGGATCGGCTAACTCCGTGCCAGCAGCCGCGGTAATACGGAGGATCCAAGCGTTATCCGGAATCATTGGGTTTAAAGGGTCCGTAGGTGGATTGTTAAGTCAGGGGTGAAAGTCTGCGGCTCAACCGTAGAATTGCCCTTGATACTGGCGATCTTGAGTCATTGTGAAGTAGCTAGAATATGTAGTGTAGCGGTGAAATGCATAGATATTACATAGAATACCGATTGCGAAGGCAGGTTACTAACAATGTACTGACACTGATGGACGAAAGCGTGGGTAGCGAACAGGATTAGATACCCTGGTAGTCCACGCCGTAAACGATGGTCACTAGCTGTCCGGACTTAGGTCTGGGTGGCTAAGCGAAAGTGATAAGTGACCCACCTGGGGAGTACGTTCGCAAGAATGAAACTCAAAGGAATTGACGGGGGCCGCACAAGCGGTGGAGCATGTGGTTTAATTCGATGATACGCGAGGAACCTTACCAGGGCTTAAATGTAAGTTGCATTAGCTAGAGATAGCTATTTCTTCGGACCACTTACAAGGTGCTGCATGGTTGTCGTCAGCTCGTGCCGTGAGGTGTCAGGTTAAGTCCTATAACGAGCGCAACCCCTGTTGTTAGTTGCCAGCGAGTAATGTCGGGAACTCTAGCAAGACTGCCGGTGCAAACCGCGAGGAAGGTGGGGATGACGTCAAATCATCACGGCCCTTACGTCCTGGGCTACACACGTGCTACAATGGTAGGGACAGAGAGCAGCCACTGGGCGACCAGGAGCGAATCTATAAACCCTATCACAGTTCGGATCGGAGTCTGCAACTCGACTCCGTGAAGCTGGAATCGCTAGTAATCGCATATCAGCCATGATGCGGTGAATACGTTCCCGGGCCTTGTACACACCGCCCGTCAAGCCATGGAAGCTGGGAGTGCCTGAAGTCCGTCACCGCAAGGAGCGGCCTAGGGTAAAATCGGTAACTAGGGCTAAGTCGTAACAAGGTAGCCGTACCGGAAGGTGCGGCTGGAACACCTCCTTTCTAGAGAAAGGACGGCCTTGGAGTGGCAAAATGGAAAGAGATCGTTTGTTCTTTTGCTGTCGATTTAATTTTTAAGATAAACAAGTAGAGTCTCATAGCTCAGCTGGTTAGAGCGCTACACTGATAATGTAGAGGTCGGCAGTTCGAGTCTGCCTGAGACTACAAAGCAAGCTTGTCTTGTGGTTCAAGGTCTCGATGTTATATCGGGGATTTTGAAACGTTCATTACAGATTGAAAGGAAATTTTAGAAGTTGGGTATCCCAAGTTGACGTATAGGTCATCAATTAACTGATAACTGTTAACTGATAGCCGACAACTGAAACAAAAATGGGGGATTAGCTCAGCTGGCTAGAGCGCCTGCCTTGCACGCAGGAGGTCATCGGTTCGACTCCGATATTCTCCACCAAAGTGCCCATTTATTTGGGTGTTGCCTAGAGAGCGCTGTCAATTTTATTGAAAGTGGCCCAAAAGGGACGTACAGATGATCTGTACACTGTAAAGTTCATTGACATATTGAAGAAAGATACATGAAAACGGACACGTCCTTCGGGACGTGCCAACGAAGACCGCAATGGGGACGCGAGCTCCCGTTGCGGTCGACAAACTCATTAGAAAAGACAAATAGCACAACAAGCTAAATAAGAGCGTATGGGGAATGCCTAGGCTCTCAGAGGCGATGAAGGACGCGATAAGCTGCGAAAAGCTGCGGGGATTGGCACATACAAGTTGATCCGCAGGTATCCGAATGGGGCAACCCACTATATTGAAGATATAGTATCCGCAAGGAGGCAAACCCGGGGAACTGAAACATCTAAGTACCCGGAGGAGAAGAAAACAATAGTGATTCCGAGAGTAGCGGCGAGCGAAATCGGACCAGCCCAAACCAGTACCGTTACGGCGGTGCCGGGGTTGTAGGGCCACGACATTTGAGCATGATCGAACCGGAAGCCACTGGAAAGTGGTGCCATAGCGGGTGATAGCCCCGTACGGGAAAGAGATTGTAAGATAGTGGTACCCTGAGTAGCGCGGGACACGAGTAATCCTGTGTGAATCAGTCGGGACCATCCGACAAGGCTAAATACTCCTGAGAGACCGATAGTGAACCAGTACCGTGAGGGAAAGGTGAAAAGAACCGTGAATAACGGAGTGAAAAAGATCCTGAAACCATACGCTTACAAGCGGTCGGAGCCCTTCGGGGTGACGGCGTGCCTTTTGCATAATGAGCCTACGAGTTACCGTTGCCAGCAAGGTTAAGGACTTCAGGTCCGCAGCCGTAGCGAAAGCGAGTCTGAATAGGGCGCTTTAGTTGGTAGTGGTAGACGCGAAACCGTGTGATCTACCCATGGGCAGGGTGAAGCTGTGGTAACACATAGTGGAGGCCCGAACCGGTTGACGTTGAAAAGTCTTCGGATGACCTGTGGGTAGGGGTGAAAGGCCAATCAAACTCGGAAATAGCTCGTACTCCCCGAAATGCATTTAGGTGCAGCGTTGATTTATAGTTCTGTAGAGGTAGAGCTACTGATTGGATGCGGGGGCTTCACCGCCTACCAATTCCTGACAAACTCCGAATGCTACAGAATGTTGATCAGCAGTGAGGGCATGGGTGCTAAGGTCCATGTCCGAGAGGGAAAGAACCCAGACCATCAGCTAAGGTCCCCAAATGTATGTTAAGTTGAATAAACGAGGTTGAACTGCTTAGACAGCTAGGATGTTGGCTTGGAAGCAGCCATTCATTTAAAGAGTGCGTAACAGCTCACTAGTCGAGCGGTTCGGCATGGATAATAATCGGGCATAAACATACTACCGAAGCTATGGATTTATAATTTATTATAAGTGGTAGGGGAGCATTGTAGTGTCGTCGAAGGTGTACTGTGAGGTATGCTGGAGAAGCTACAAAAGAAAATGTAGGCATAAGTAACGATAATGCGGGCGAGAAACCCGCACACCGAAAGACCAAGGTTTCCCCGGCTATGCTAATCAGCCGGGGGTCAGTCGGGACCTAACGCGAACCCGAAAGGGGAAGTGGATGGACAACAGGTTAATATTCCTGTACCTGCCCGCGCTAAAAGCGACGGAGGCGAAAAGTTGGTGCGCACTGACGGAATAGTGCGTTGAAGCGAGTGGTAACACCGCGATAGTACACTGAGGCCACGGCCAAGGTGATAATCCAGCAAATCGACTTCCAAGAAAAGCGAGCGAGGCAGCCCGTACCCCAAACCGACACAGGTGGTTGGGATGAGAATTCTAAGGTGCTCGAGAGATTCATGGCTAAGGAACTAGGCAAAATCGGCCCGTAACTTCGGGAGAAGGGTCGCCCCGCTTCGGCGGGGCCGCAGTGAAGAGGTCCAGGCGACTGTTTATCAAAAACACAGGGCTCTGCTAAATCGAAAGATGATGTATAGGGCCTGACACCTGCCCGGTGCTGGAAGGTTAAGTGGAGGGTTTAGCTTCGGCGAAGACCTGAAATGAAGCCCCAGTAAACGGCGGCCGTAACTATAACGGTCCTAAGGTAGCGAAATTCCTTGTCGGGTAAGTTCCGACCTGCACGAATGGTGCAACGATCTGGACACTGTCTCAGCCATGAGCTCGGTGAAATTGTAGTATCGGTGAAGATGCCGGTTACCCGCAGTGGGACGAAAAGACCCCGTGAACCTTTACTATAGCTTAGTATTGGCTCTGGACAAGTAATGTGTAGGATAGGTGGGAGACTTTGAAGCGGCATCGCTAGGTGCTGTGGAGTCATTGTTGAAATACCACCCTTTGCTTGTCTGGCGTCTAACCCCAGCGATGGGGGACAGTGCTTGGTGGGTAGTTTGACTGGGGTGGTCGCCTCCAAAAGAGTAACGGAGGCTTCTAAAGGTCCCCTCAGCACGCTTGGTAACCGTGCGTAGAGTGCAATGGCATAAGGGGGCTTGACTGGGAGACATACAGGTCGATCAGGTACGAAAGTAGAGCATAGTGATCCGGTGGTTCCGCATGGAAGGGCCATCGCTCAAAGGATAAAAGGTACTCCGGGGATAACAGGCTGATCTCCCCCAAGAGCTCATATCGACGGGGGGGTTTGGCACCTCGATGTCGGCTCGTCACATCCTGGGGCTGGAGAAGGTCCCAAGGGTTGGGCTGTTCGCCCATTAAAGTGGCACGCGAGCTGGGTTCAGAACGTCGTGAGACAGTTCGGTCTCTATCTACTGTGGGCGTTAGAAATTTGAGTGGACCTGACCCTAGTACGAGAGGACCGGGTTGGACGAACCTCTGGTGTACCAGTTGTTCCGCCAGGAGCATTGCTGGGTAGCTACGTTCGGAAGGGATAAGCGCTGAAAGCATATAAGCGCGAAACCCACCACAAGATGAGATTTCTTTAAAGGGCCGTGGAAGACTACCACGTTGATAGGCCGTAGGTGCAAGGGCAGTAATGTCTGTAGCCGAGCGGTACTAATAGCCCGTGGGCTTGCTGTGCGCCCGTTCTTTTCAAAACAGTGATTTATCGAACGTTTTATACATGTATATCTTTCTTCAGTATGTCAACTCATACGGTTGTGCCCCGGTAAAACGGGGCGCCTTCCGCAAAAGCCTAGGGTGGCCATTGCGACGGGGCTCACCTCTTACCATTCCGAACAGAGAAGTTAAGCCCGTCAGCGCCGATGGTACTGCGATCCAGTGGGAGAGTAGGTCGCCGCCTTTTTTCAAGTGCCCCGATGACATTATGTCGTCGGGGCATTTTTTTTTTCGCAATTTTTGAGATTGTTAAATGGCTATATAGCATAAAAATTGGAATCATTATCTTAAATCTCAATGATAATTCAGTGTTTTGGTTGGGTATTTACCCAGTCTAGCAAAGTGTAATTTATTGATAGGTGTTCTACGGTGCTGTAATTTTTAGCATCTGATCGTTTTGAAGATATTTTACACTTTATATATGGGAATGTTTTTAAAAGATAAGGCTATTGCTTGCTCATTTTCTTTCAATTAACAACTTCTAAAAAGACTTCAGCTTTCTTTGCTTTAGCTTTAAGATTTGATTATTACAGATATTTCAATCCTCGTTTTGTATTTAATAGTTTATGATATGTTCGAAGAATACATATCCATGTCTTAAACATGTTTCTATAGCGTTTATTAAGATCAACAATAGTGTCGATGCTATTTGGAAGCCAGCTGATTTTATTTAAGAATAAAACAAGATGATTTTAGACGAAATAGCTCTCAAGAATAGTATTTACTCAACACCATTTTATAGTCAACAACATAAGAAGTTCTCTTTAAAGACCTACTTATATTATTTAATCTATCATTAGAAGATAAGAGTCGCTAGACTAGAGCTGGAAATAACTAGAATCGGCATGAATTACTTCTATATCTTAGCTAATGAGAGGAGAGAAGATCTATTTTCATAAAAGATTGTAGGTTTAATCTTGGTCAAATGTGATGTGTTGGTATGCGCCAATATCCGGAGATGGATCATTATTTCTGCTAATCCCTAGGATATCTTCTGGTACATCACTAATAAATAAGGCTTGATTATTGGCTGCGGAGTTATCGCCAATGATCATCATGTTCTCAAATGGCGCTTTAAAATTGGGTTCAGCATTAAAAATACAACTATCATAGAGATCTGTATTTGCGAAATTATAGTTATCTCCAATAAAATTATCTCCACTGTCTTGGAAACGAATTAAGCAATTGGTGAATTTGAAGTTAAAGTCAAATCCGTTGATGTTATCTAATATGAGTTCAGGATTATCATTTCCATAGATGATGCAATTAGTGAAATTAGCTTCGATAAGACCGTTGCCAATATCATTATTATTTTCATCTGTAATAAAGTTATTGAGTAAAACCGACGGAAATTGTCTAAAGCTGTTGTTCCAATAATTAGCTAAAGTACAATGTGTAAAGTTATATCTACCACCCAAAGTTCCTGCGAAAGAGGATTGTCCGGAGCTGTTGATGACCAAATTTTCGCCTTCAATTGAAGTGGCGGTTGCTAAAATTCCGAAGTTACTTGAATTATAGATTTGAGAATTTGTAATTTTTAATTTTGGTTGAGCTGCATCTTGATTAAACTCACACAAAATACCCACGGTGCTATTCTTAATTGTAGCATAATTAATTTCATTAGATACACTTCCTTCAAAAAGGTAGATGGTAGACCATTGTCCGGGCACTTCAGAGAATTCTGGTTCTAATCGGTCTCCTTCAAAAATCACCTCGTTTTCTAGAGCTTCTTGATCTGCACTAAGTTCTCCATTAACTTTCAATGAAGCATTATTAGTGATTAATAAACCAGAATTGGCATGAAAGTGGACTCTTGCACCTGCTTCTATAGTAAGAATATCTCCTTCATCTACGGCTGCAAATCCATAGATTACATAGGGCTTCTCATTGGTAAAAGTTAATTCTTCTTCTTGTAAAAAACGACCTTGTAGATTAGTGTTGTCAGGAGTACCATCACCATCAGCATCAAAACTTAAGGTTTCTATCATACCGTCAAGATCTTGATTGGGGTAAATAAAAATCGCATCTTTTACAAGTGTCACCAATTCAACTTTTTGTAGATTATTATCACTATCAAATTCTATAGCATCTGTATACAAAAATTGCAAACTGTTTTGAGATAAACTCTGAATATCTAGAGTGGTCTCAACAAAAATAAACAAGCTATCCTTTGCTAATATTTCTACGTTATTGAATTTCTTACCTGCCATACCGTCTACATTAAGTCGATAATTTGAATTTTGTCCTTGGGCTAAACGAACGGTAGGAATAGAAATATCTTCATTACTTCTATTATAAACTTTTAGATTATAGGTGCTAGAGCCGATGTTGGTGAAGACAGTATCTAGATAAATGGTGTCTTTCGAAAAAGTGAGGTCGCCAGTACTAGGAGAGAAATCAAAATCGTTTCTGCATGAGCTCCAAAACACTAAAAAGAAAGATACTAGTAAGAAATATGCAATTTGTTTCATTGTCTATATATAAGATGGCTTAAAAGTATAACTTTTGAAACCAACTTTTAGTATGAAAAACTATATTTTGGTATCTAGTCTTTGGTGTTTTTTTCTATCAAGGTATTGAATTCCTTGCTGTAGGTTAAAAACAACTCTAACAGTTCCATGCTTCGCTGTTCTGAGATTAATTTGATATGTATGTTTTTAGCAGAACAATATTCAAAAAATAAGAATTGATGATCTTTGGCAATACCTAATTCTTCTGAAAGCATTTTAGGAGTGAAAAATTGATCTTTTTCAAACAATTTTTTAAAATCATCTGCAGCAGCATAACTTATTTCTGGAGTAGATTTCTTCTTTTTAAAAAGTTTACCAATCAATTTTGCTATAGCCACGAAGTCCATATTGCCATTGGATGGTGCACTATAGAGGTATGGTCTATTTTTAACATCATTGGCAATTTGGTTATTGGTCTGAGTCACCACTGCAATACTATCAAACTTACGATCTTCCCTTTTTATGATTTCTACAGCGTCTAATTCGTTTGTGAATTTTGTAAGTTCAAACACGAAGGTATTTTTAAAATGAACGGCTTCAACCGTAATATGTAGTTTATTGTGAAATAAAGAATGAAGTACTAAGCGATCTCCAATTTCGGCTTCAATCGAAAAGTTTCCTTCATCGTTCGAAAATTCAATGGTGTTTTGCGTTTCATTATAGATTCTAGCACCTTTAACGGTGGTGACATCGTCGTAAACTTTGCCTTTTAAAGTTTGTTGGGCAACTATGATATAAGGACTTAACAGAAATAATAAAATGTAAAACTTTGACACAAGTGAGATTGATTAGGTCGATTATTTGTAAATAAATAAAAACCTAAGAAAAAAAGAATGCGATTATCTTTTTTTTAACAGCACTTTTATGATGTCTTTAACTAAACAAGTTTTTTATATCAGAGGTGATTCGTGCAGGCTTATTTGTTTTATGAGACATTAAGCACCATATCGTTTCTGAAGTAGTTAATAGTTTATTGGTGTTCTTGTTATAAACTTCTACTTGTCTTGTGGAGCGAACACCTTCTGCTTTGGTAACAAAGGTCTTTACTCTAAGAACGTCTCCTAAGATCGCTTCTGCTTTATACTGAATGTGGTGACTGAGCATGATCCAATAATAGGAGTCCAGTATAGAAGCATCTGTTTTAGATTCCCAATGCTCTTGTGCAATGTCTTGAACCCACTCTACATAGCGCACGTTATTTACGTGACTGCGTTGATCGATATCGTCTTGTTTAACGACTATATGTTTTTCGTACGATTGCATTCTTTACTTTTCAAAAACTTCAACTTCAAATAATTTATCCCATCGTTTACCTGTAACAAAGATAGTTTTGGTTTCTGGATTATAAGCAATACCATTAAGGACATCTAAACCAGGATGTTGTTTTACCAATTTACGAAGTGGAGAGAAATCAATAACGCCCTCTACGGCACCATTTTTAGGATTGATAATGGCCACTCCATTTTTTTGATAACGGTTAGCATAGATTTTTCCATCAATCCATTCCATTTCATTGATCCCAATAATTTTTCCTTTATTGGTATACACTTGAATTTTATCAGTTTCGGTTAAGGTCTCAGGATTAAGATACCAAATTTGCTCTGTCCCATCAGACTTATAAATAATAGTCTCGTCATTACAAAGCCCCCAGCCTTCTTTACTTTTGCCATAGGTGAATGAACTTTCTTTTTCAAAGGTTTCTACATCGTAAACAAATCCCGTATTTTCTTGCCAGGTCAATTGATAGATGTTATCATTAAGAATGGTGATGCCCTCTGCAAAATACTGATCTGACAAATTGATATTTTTTAAAACTTCTCCTGTTTTAAAATCTACTTTGCGAAGTTTTGATTCTTTATACTGCCCTGTACTTTCGTAAAGTTCATTTTTAAAAAACTCTAGACCTTGAGTATAAGACGTGATATCATGAGGATACTCATTGATAATTTTATAGTCGTAGATTTTAGGTTGTACATTATTTAAAATTGTGATCGTATGAGATATACTTTCCTCAGAGTCGCTCATTTTGACAAGAGCGGTAATGCGTTGTAGTCCTAACTTTTCATCCCTAAGTAGACTGTTTGCCTCAATGTTTTCGCCATTCAATTGATATGAAATGGAAGAAATCTCAAGGTTTTCAGGATTATTGAGTTTCAAGTTTAAGCTATCTCCTAAAGAAATGACGTTATTTTTCACATTAGTATCAATGGAAAGTGATTTTTTTTTATGGCCAGAGTTTCCACAGTTGATAAAAAAAACACTCAAGCTAATGAGTATGAAACCTTTAATAGTAGTCATAAGAACCGTATATTTTACTGCAAGTTATTTATTTAAATTCAGTTTAAAAAATCATTGCCAAAGTATTAAAAGATTGTATCTTTGCCGACGGCAAGTCCTACACAACCAGCTCCTATTGAATCCCCCAGGGCGGGAACGCAGCAAGGGTAGATGGTCGTAGCGGTGTGATGTAGGTAGCTTGCCATTTTTTGTACCCTATTGTGAAATCTTGAAGGCCGTTAGCGCATCAAGATTTTTTTTATTTTGACCCAGATCTAAAATATCATTCTTAATTTTATAATCTAAAACGTTTTTGGTTATGCAGAAGGTGGTTTTGATTACAGGTGGGTCTTCCGGAATAGGAAAGTCTATAGGTGAGTTCTTATTGTCTAAAGGGTTTTTGGTTTATGGAACAAGCAGAAATACCAGCAAATATCCAGAAAGCTTATTTCCATTAATTACTTTAGACGTAACCCAAACAGCTAGTGTTGCAGCATGTGTTCAAGAAGTTTTTGAGCTACATCAACGTTTAGATGTTGTCATCAATAACGCGGGTGCAGGAATTACAGGCCCATTAGAAGAAATTCCCACTGAAGAAATCAAACGTAATTTTGAAACCAATCTCTTTGGTCCTATTGAAGTTATAAAGTGCGTTTTGCCTTTTATGAGGGCTCAAAAAAGCGGATTGATCATTAATGTGACCTCTATTGCAGGTTATATGGGATTGCCTTACCGTGGTCCTTATAGTGCTAGTAAAGGAGCGTTAGAGTTGATAACCGAGGCATTCAGGATGGAAACCCAATCTTTCGGTATTAAAATGACCAATGTGGCACCTGGGGATTTTGCAACCAATATTGCAGCAGGACGCTATCATGCTCCCGTAAAAACCGATTCTGCTTACAAAACATCTTATGGCAATACATTAAAGCTTATGGACAATCACGTTGATGAAGGACAGGATCCCGCGTTAATGGCTAAAGCTGTATACCAAATCATCAATACACCAAATCCGAAAATTCATTATAAAATTGGAAACGTCATGCAAAAATTTTCAATTTTGCTCAAACGTGTTCTCCCTGATAAAACTTATGAAAAAATGCTGATGAAGCATTTCGGACTTTAGTTTTGTGTCCTCCATATATATTTACCTTCGCTTCTTAATTGTTAATATCATTTGATATCATTTTCTACGGAAATTTTATCAAATGTGTAATTTTGAATGATACTAATTAAAGCAAAACAGATGAAGTTTTTTATTGATACCGCAAATTTAGACCAGATTAGAGAAGCCCAAGATATGGGTATTTTAGATGGTGTGACTACAAACCCTTCGCTTATGGCTAAAGAAGGAATTACAGGTCATGACAATATTATGAAGCATTATGTTAATATCTGCAATATTGTAGATGGAGATGTTTCTGCGGAAGTTATTGCAACAGATTATGACGGTATGGTTAGAGAAGGGGAGGCCCTTGCTGATTTACACGATCAAATTGTTGTAAAGTTACCAATGATTAAAGATGGTATTAAAGCCTGTAAATATTTTACAGATAAAGGCATTAAAACAAACGTGACTTTGGTCTTTTCTCCTGGGCAAGCCTTATTGGCAGCTAAGGCTGGGGCCACTTATGTATCTCCATTTATCGGTAGATTAGATGATATTTCTACAGATGGTCTTAATCTTATTGCTGAAATAAGAATGATCTATGACAATTATGGATTTGAAACTGAAATTTTAGCAGCATCTGTACGTCATACCATGCACGTCATTGATTGTGCAAAATTAGGAGCGGATGTAATGACAGGACCTTTAAGCTCAATAACAGGATTGCTTAAACACCCGTTAACTGATATTGGTTTAGAGAAATTTCTAGCAGATTATAATAAAGGAAACGCGTAATCTAAATTTAAAATTTCCGAAGAAGAGAACTCTCTATAAATTTATTTACTAAAGGCGATTTTAGATTGGCTTGAGTCTGCAACCAGACTTTCAATTTCATTAGCAATCTCGTCACTGAAGAGATTGGCATTAGAATTAATGATAATGCCATTCTCATCAGTTAAAATCACTTTGTGAGAATAAGCAATAGCAAAGGTTTGTACAGCTTCATTGGGGTTTTTGAAAATATACTCATTTTGTGTAGGATACTTTAAAAGACTCAAGGTCTTTTTCCAAGAGCTGGTGTCCATATCATTTATATTAATAGCAATAAAATCTACTTCGGGATATCTTGCTTTCAAGCTTCGCATCATGTAATGACTGTTGCGATAATGCATTTTAAAGTTAGAAGACCAGCAATACACTACCGTAGGTTTCTGGATGATGGTTCGAAGATTTTTCGTGTTATTGTTAAAATCAACTACCTTTATATTAGGAATTAAATTACCCGGATAAAGCTTAATTGTTGAAGATACTAAGTTTTCTAAATAAAGTTTATCTTCTTCACTGGTGGTTTTTTCAAGATAGGAGGCTAACATGCTTCTTGATTGTTCAGCACTGTTACTATTAAATACAAATACTCTCGTAGCATGTTTCAGTACGTAATTTTTGATAGTTTCATTTTCTATAGTACTGTCAATCAATCTTAATTTTTCTAGATTGTAATCCAAAGCCTGTCTGTCAAAAGTATGATGGTTGCCGTTGTGATAGTACTTCTTAAGACCTGAGTTATGAAAATACCAATTCATGAAATTATTGTAGCTGTAAACACCACTTAAATTCACGTTATTAAAATCGACATCTTTTCTGTAATTATAAAAGTCTTCGGGTAAATCCTTAACATGAATTAATTTATTATTACCAAAATATCCAAAAGGGTACATTTCCAAATAGGCGTAGTAATTGTAGTCTATACTAGATTTTGCAATATTTCTAAAAAGCTCAGAAGTTTCGTTTTCACTAATAAAACGGTCTAAATTTTCTAGTTTTTTATCTTTTATGGCGCCAATCTTACTTTTAAACAACTCTGGTTCTAGTTGATGATTTTTCTTAAATTTTTTATCCTCAATCTCATCATTTAAAAAAGACTTGATCAAAAAGTTGTTTTTCTTAGAGCCCTTGCCTGTGTAAACTAGAGATTCATCAAAGTCATTAGTGTTGAGCCTAAATAATAAGCTGTCATTTTTTTCAAGCAAAATGGTTTGCATCTCGCCGCCGTGTGTAAATGTGTAAAGCCCAGGATGTAGATTTTTGATATTGTAAGAAAAACGATCATCCTCATCGAGAAAGATGGTGTCTTTTTCACTGTGCGGACTGTTTAAGGTAATATAGTCATTATTGGGATTTATAATTTGTCCTCCCAAAAAAGCAACATCGCTATCCTTATTAACGCCATTACAACTTGTAAGAAGAGGTAAGGCTAATAGAGCGATCAAATAAAATTTCATAGGCATGATAGTCAAGCGGCATTTAAGTACTCAAAAATAAAGGATGTGCTCAATAACTCTTGTTAATGCGCTGTTAAATATTGATTTTGCTCAGATTAGGACCAAATTAACGCTATAAAAACATTGATTTGAACTCTCTAAAATCAATTGATTTTTTTACTTTTGCAAATTCGAACTTTCAGATTCTTTTCTTCGGAAAATGATCTAAAATAAAGATTCAATTTAAAGCATTATACTATGTTATCAGTTTCAAATTTATCGGTTCAGTTTGGTAAACGTATTCTTTTTGATGAAGTGAACGTTACCTTTAATAATGGCAATTGCTACGGGATTATCGGCGCAAATGGTGCAGGTAAATCAACGTTTCTAAACATCATTGCTGGCAAGCAAGACCCAACTTCTGGTCATGTACATTTAGAGCCAGGCAAACGCATGTCTGTTCTAGAACAAAACCACAACTTATATGATGAGCAAACGGTTTTAGAAACTGTTATTATAGGAAATAAACCTTTACACAAGTTAAAGACTGAAATTGATGCGCTTTATGCCGATTATACGGATGAAAACGCTGAAAAAATTGGAGAACTTCAAGTAGAATTTGAAGAAATGAATGGTTGGAATGCCGATAGTGATGCCGCGGCAATGCTGTCTAACCTAGGTATAAAAGAAGATATTCATTACATGCTAATGAAAGATCTCGATGGTAAACAAAAGGTTAGAGTGCTTTTGGCTCAAGCATTATTTGGAAGTCCAGATGTATTGATTATGGATGAGCCTACCAATGATTTGGATTATGAAACCATTTCTTGGCTTGAAAATTTCTTGGCTAATTATGACAACTGCGTTATTGTTGTTTCTCACGATAGACACTTTTTGGATGCTGTTTGTACGCATATTTCTGATATTGACTTCGGAAAAATCAATCAGTATTCTGGAAACTATTCTTTTTGGTACGAATCTTCTCAGCTAGCCGCGAGACAGCGCTCTCAACAAAATAAAAAGGCTGAGGAAAAGAAAAAGGAGCTCGAGGAATTTATTAGAAGATTCTCTGCCAACGTTGCCAAGTCTAAACAGGCAACCAGTAGAAAGAAGATGATTGATAAATTGAACATTTCAGATATTAAGCCATCAAGCAGACGTTACCCTGCCATTATTTTTGAAAGAGACCGTGAAGCTGGTGATCAAATCCTCAACGTCGAAGGCCTATCAGCCTCTTTAGATGGAGAAGTGCTTTTTCAAAATATCAATATCAATTTAAATAAAGGAGAGAAAGTTGTCGTGTATTCTAAAGACTCACGCGCAACTACAGCCTTTTATCAAATTATCAATGGTAAGGAAAAAGCAGACAGCGGTAAATATTCTTGGGGTGTTACCACGTCACAATCTTATTTGCCATTAGATAATAGTGATTACTTTAATAATAAACTATCCCTAGTAGATTGGTTGAGACAATGGGCCAATACAGAAGAGGAGCGTGAAGAAGTGTTTATTCGTGGCTTTTTGGGTAAAATGATCTTTAGCGGAGAAGAAGCGTTAAAAACATCAGATGTTTTATCTGGAGGAGAAAAAGTAAGATGTATGTTAAGCCGTATGATGATGGTGAGAGCTAACGTCTTAATGCTAGATGAGCCTACCAATCACTTAGATCTAGAGAGTATTACAGCATTCAATAATTCTCTTAAAAACTTTAAGGGGACCGTAATGTTTACCACTCATGATCATGAGTTTGCTCAAACCGTGGCAAATCGTGTTATAGAATTAACACCAAGTGGAGTTATCGATAGATTCATGACGTTTGATGAATACATGGATGATAAAAATATCAAGGAACAACGCGAGAAAATGTACGGCGTTCCTGCTTAAAAAAAAATAGAAATAAAAAAAGGTCGAAGTTTTAAGACTTCGCCCTTTTTTTTTATTTCTAATTCAAAATTTCCTTAATCGAAGACACTTAAGCGTCTTCATTATTTTCTTCTAACTCTTGCTTCACACCATTGATGATAGGTAATGCCTCACTTAGCTCGTCCTTATTAACGTATAGTTCCTGATAATTCTGAATTGAAGATCCAAATCCAGCAAGTCGGCCAGATTCAGATTCATCCTTAATAATGGCGTTGATGCCAGCGCTTTTTAACCGGTCCATGGCTAATTGTACGATGATAAAACTTCCAGAAAATACTTTTGTATAATTTGTTTCAGTCATGATATTCAAATTTTAGATAAGTATGAAGTTACGAAAAAAAGATACGGAAGTAGCTTATTTTAAGAGGTGATAATTTTATTTTAAGAAAAGAAAACTTGAGTTATTTAGAAGGATTTATGAGCATCATCCATTTTGGGAAACCTTCTTAAATCGAGGTTAATTATGTGTTAAAGCACAACAGCGTCAAAACCATAAGCTCGATATCTCCGTATCTATAGCAAACAACAATTAATTTAAAACAAAACGAATATGAAAATTTCAAGAAATTTATTAGGTACGGTTTTAGTCACAGCATCAATGATGGTAGCATATAATGGAACAGCTCAAGAAAAAGAGATGGCCAATAAAATGGATAAAACCAAAAAAGAGAAAATGAAGGTTGAAAAGACTATGAAGCCAGATGCAGAGGTGAAAGTTGTAGGTGGAGCGAAAATGTATCCAACAAGAACAATTGTTGAAAATGCCGTAGAGTCTAAAGATCATACCACTTTAGTTGCTGCTGTTAAAGCTGCAGATTTGGTAGAAACATTGTCAAGTGAAGGTCCTTTTACGGTATTTGCTCCAACCAATAAAGCGTTTGAAGCTTTGCCAGAAGGAACCGTTGAAACATTGTTGAAGCCAGAAAACAAAGAACAATTACAAACTATATTAACGTATCACGTTGTAGCTGGAAAATATAATGCTGCAGATATTGCAAAATTGATTGAAAAAAATAATGGTAAAGCAGAATTGGCAACTGTATCTGGAGGAACTTTAGTAGCAACGGCTAAAGATGGTAAAGTCTTTATTACCGATGAAAACGGAAATTCTTCTCAAGTAACTATTGCAGATGTTAATCAATCAAATGGAGTGATTCACGTTGTTGATGCTGTAGTTTTACCGAAAGCATAATCAGATTTTGATTTCTCTATAAATTAAGTTTGTTTCTAGAACTTAATTATATAAAGACCCGCTAGTTTTTCTAGTGGGTCTTTTCTTTTGAAATTAGTTTTAATCAGCCCTTTAGAATCACACATTATAAGATTTTTCTATGCGTTTTTCATGTTCAATAAATTATAGCAATAATCCTATAATTTATTAAAATGCTAGTAGATGATACAATCCCTTATGATTTTTATAATTTTAGGGTATAAACCTTGAAAAATTAAGATAATGGAAAGTAATCCGCACGGAAAGAATTTTGATATTAATGAAAGTTCTGCAAAGTGTCCTTTTTTAGGAGCACCGCATCAGAATGCAGCAGGCCATGGCACAACAAATCGTGATTGGTGGCCAAATGAGCTCAGACTGAATGTTTTGAGACAAAATGCATCAAAGTCTGACCCTATGGGGACAGACTTCAATTATGCAGAGGCTTTCAACAGTTTAGATTTTAATGAGCTAAAACAGGATGTTCTCAACCTGATGACAGATTCTCAAGATTGGTGGCCGGCAGATTATGGACATTATGGAGGTTTTATGATTAGAATGGCATGGCACAGTGCTGGAACTTACAGAATTAATGATGGTAGGGGAGGCGCCTGTTCAGGTACCCAGCGTTTTGCGCCAATAAACAGTTGGCCAGATAACGGGAACTTAGATAAAGCGCGTTTGTTGTTGTGGCCAATAAAAAAGAAATACGGTAAAAAAGTGTCATGGGCAGATCTCATGATTCTTGCGGGAAATTGTGCCTTAGAATCGATGGGCTTTAAGACTTTTGGTTTTGCAGGCGGGAGAGAAGACGTGTGGGAGCCAGAGCAGGATATTTATTGGGGGAGTGAAACTCAATGGGGTGCAAATGATGAACGTTATGAAAATGGAGAATTAGAAGCGCCACTTGGAGCCGTAATGATGGGATGGATTTATGTTAATCCAGAAGGTCCTAACGGAAATCCAGACCCTATGGGTTCAGCACATAATGTAAGAACAACCTTTGGTAGAATGGCGATGAATGATGAAGAAACGGTGGCTTTAGTAGCTGGAGGACATACCTTCGGAAAAGCACACGGTGCAGCAGATCCGAACACATATGTTGGAGTAGAACCTCACGGTGCCCCAATTGAAGAGATGGGAATGGGTTGGAAAAACAGTTATAAGTCTGGCGTTTTAGATGATGTGATCACTAGTGGATTAGAGGGTGCATGGACACCAAACCCAACCCAATGGGATCATGATTATTTTGACGTTTTATTAAATTATGATTGGGAATTAACTAAAAGTCCGGCAGGAGCACACCAATGGACGCCAACCGAAGCTTCTAAGGCAAGAATGGCACCAACAGCAGGTGATGCCTCAAAAACACAGGCTTTAATGATGACTACTGCAGATATTGCTCTCAAAGTAGATCCTGAATATTTAAAAATATCTAAACATTTTCACGAAAATCATAAAGCTTTTGAAGATGCCTTCGCTAGAGCTTGGTACAAATTGACGCACCGAGACATGGGGCCAATTTCTCGTTATTTGGGACCAGAAGTGCCTAAAGAAGAATTACTATGGCAAGACCCTGTTCCTACAGTAGATTATACCTTAAGTGATGCTGATATTACAACTCTTAAAAAAATGGTATTGGCATCTGGACTTTCGGTTTCTCAATTAGTGCGAACCGCTTGGTCTTCGGCATCTACCTTTAGAGGGTCAGATAAAAGAGGTGGTGCCAATGGTGCACGCATTCGCTTAGAACCACAGCGCAATTGGGCAGTCAATAATCCTGAAGAATTACATGGTATTTTAGATACTTTAGAAGGAATTCAAAAAGAATTTAGCGGAACTATTTCAATGGCCGATCTTATCGTTTTAGCAGGTACTGCTGGAGTAGAAGAAGGAGCCAGACGTGCTGGTCATGATATTCAGGTCCCTTTTACACCGGGACGAGGAGATGCATCTCAAGAACAGACCGACGCAGCATCCTTTGGTTATTTAGAACCGCAATTGGATGGGTTTAGAAATTTTAGAAAAAAGAATCAATCGCTCGTGGCAGAAACCGCATTAATAGATCGTGCTCAATTATTGACCTTATCTATTCCTGAAATGACAGTGTTAGTTGGAGGTCTTAGAGTGTTAGGTGCTAATTACGATAGTTCAAAACACGGGGTTTTTACAGATAAAGTTGGTACACTTAGCAATGATTTCTTTTCTAATCTTTTAGATCTTAATATCACTTGGAAATCAACCTCTGAAGATGAAACGCATTTTGAGGGTAGTGATCGAAAAACAGGTCAAGTTAAATTTACGGGTACTCGTGCCGATCTCATTTTTGGATCAAATTCTGAACTGAGAGCAGTTGCTGAAGTATATGCAACAGATGATGCTCAAGAAAAATTTGTGAATGATTTTGTGGCTGCTTGGACTAAGGTAATGCACTTGGATCGTTTCGATTTAAAATAAAATTTTAATAAGGACTAATAATAAAGGAACTGGTGGTAAAAGACCTGTTCCTTTTTTTTAATTGACATATAACTATGACACAAACAGAAGATCTTTTTAAAGCCATACAAGCTAATGATGATCAACGTTTAAAAGCGCTCTTAGATTTACAACCAAATTTGGTAAATACTAAGGATTCTAGAGGCTTCACTCCACTAATTTTTGCGACATATTTTGACAATATGGCCGCAGCAGAACTACTCATTCAGGCAGGTGCTGACATCAATGGAAAGGATGCTTCTAAAAACACTGCACTCATAGGCGTGAGTTTTAAGGGAAATGTACAAATTGCAGCATATTTGATTGACCATGGTGCTAACGTTGATGCGGTGAATCAAAATGGAACCACAGCTCTTATTTTTGCAGCTAGCTATAATCAAAAAGCAATGGTAGAGTTACTACTTAAGTATAAAGCAGAGGTCTCTTTAAAAGACCATGAAGGAAAAACAGCGTACGATCATGCTTTTGAAAAGGAGCACCAGCAAATTTTAGACTTGTTAAAAAATTGATGAATTGAAATAGAACATCAACTAAAAAACCACTTCGCAACTGATGATTCAGTTTGAAGTGGTTTTTAAAATTAGATATGTAGCTATTACTTAATTCTAATTATCTATCGATCCCATAACGCGCTTCATAAAGGTGTTTAGGGCATCTTTTTTAGGCGTTCCTTCCTTGACCATCTTATGGACCTCTAAGGCGCCATACATATTCGAAATCAACTCTCCAATGACGTCTAGTTCTTCATCTTTCAACGAAGAGACTTCGGTTAAATTTTCAAGAGTTTCAATAGTTTCAATTAAATAATCCTCGTCATTGTCATCTACAAATTGCGTGAGGTGTTTTATTACAGGAAGTTTCATAATGTCTTAGTTTCTAATATTGATATGCTTGACTTATATGGCCTCGCCTACAAACGTCTTTAATACTTCAAATTTGTTAGTTTGTGTTTGACTTACAAACGTTCCGTTTTTAAAAGTTGCAAAGGTTGGTAAATTATCAACTGTCGCCAATTTTCGAGACTCAGGAAACTTTTCTGCATCTGCCATAACAAAAGTAATGGACTCATGTTCCGAAGCTAATTTTTTAAATTTCGGTTTCATGATTCGGCAATTACCGCACCAACCGGCAGAGTACTGTACGATTACGGTATCATTATTTGATACCAATTCTTCTAAATTATCTTGTTCTAATTCTTTTACCATAACTGTGTTTTTAAGTTAAAAAAAATCCAGTCTCAAACCACATTTAAGTGATTTGAGCCTGGAAAATGTATGCTTTAATACTAGTTTAACTGTGCAGAAAGATATTCTTTAACACCGTCGCGATCAGCATTCATTGCTGCTTGGCCTTCTTCCCAGTTTGCAGGACAAACTTCTCCTTTTTCTTGTACGTGTGTGTAAGCATCAATTAAACGTAAAAATTCTTTTACATTTCTTCCTAATGGCATGTGATTTACACCTTCGTGAACTACAGTACCTTCTTCATCAATAATGTAAGTAGCTCTATAAGTTACATTGTCTCCTTCAACAGTAACCAAGCCGGTTTCTTCATCAAACTGTTCGTTTGTAATATCTAGAATACCTAAAGCAGATGCCAGGTTTCTGTTAGTGTCTGCTAAAATTGGGTAAGTAACACCTTCGATCCCACCATCATCTTTTTTAGTGTTTAACCAAGCAAAATGAACTTCTGGAGTATCACAAGAGGCACCAATTACTATCGTATTTCTTTTCTCAAATTCTTTTATTGCAGCTTGAAAGGCATGTAATTCTGTAGGGCACACAAAAGTAAAGTCTTTAGGGTACCAGAATAATAATACTTTCTTCTTGTTATTTATAGCTTCTTCAAGCACATTGATTTTAAAAGTATCTCCCATATCGTTCATGGCGTCTACATTTAAATTCGGGAATTTTTTTCCTACTAAAGTCATATCTATTTTTAATTTTAAGGTTTGTAATAATTTCAATACAAAGTTAGTTTGATTATGTCCTAAACAGAATAGCTATTGATTATAATAGATTATAAGAAGATAGCATTAAGGTATGGCCTCAAAAAGTAAGGGCTAAAACTATCATATCAACAAAAATAACATGAGTAAAATAGCAGGGTGGCAAGAATGTGGTTTTTTAGTTGAAAATTTCTAAGTTAAGATTTTGATAATTGTTTGATCTTAATAGAGAAGGCTGCAAATAAAAGGGTCATAAATGGACTTAGCCAATTGAAAATCGCAAAAAAGAAGTAATCTGCCACAGGAACACCTAGTACACCAGATTGATAAGCGCCACAAGTATTCCAAGGCACTAATACCGAAGTGACCGTTCCCGAATCTTCTAGAGTTCTACTTAAATTTTCAGGAGCAAGACCTCTATCTTCATAAGCTTTTTTAAACATTTTACCAGGAACAACCAATGCCAAATATTGATCGGAAGCGGTGACGTTAAGTGCCAAACAGCTGGCTACAGTACTTGCAAAAAGTCCGAACGTCGTCGTTGCTAAATTTAATAATGCTTTGCTTATTCTGGATAAAGCGCCGATGGCATCCATAACGCCTCCAAATACCATGGCACAGATAATAAGCCAAATGGTTCCGAGCATACCAGACATTCCACCCGCAGAAAATAAGTCATTAAGTTCTGTACTTGAGGTTTCTACCGAAACATCTACCGTCATGGCATTCATGACGCCTTTATAGGCAGATTCAAAGGTCAAACTATCTGCTCCGGCAATATTGGCCACAATATCTGGTTGAGCAATAATGGCAGCCACACCGCCTAAAAGTGTTCCTAATAATAGCGCAATTAGTGGTGGTGTTTTTTTGACGATCATAAAGATTACAAACAACGGAACGAGAAATAACCATGGAGAAATATTGAATGCACTATCTATGGCCGATAATTTATCTGAAATATCTGGTGTTCCTGTGGTGTCTATATTTAATCCAATGATGATGAACACAATTAGAGTAATCACAATTGTAGGCACGGTGGTTAATGCCATGTATTTTATGTGTGTGAATAATTCGCCACCTGCCATAGCAGGAGCAAGGTTTGTGGTATCACTTAAAGGCGACATTTTATCTCCAAAATAAGCCCCAGAAAGTACGGCACCTGCGGTCATGCCTAATGAAATCCCTAAGGTTTCACCAATACCAATCAATGCAATACCAACAGTAGCCGAGGTGGTCCAAGAGCTGCCTGTAGCCACTGAGATGATGGCGCAGATAATAACCGATGCTGCCAAGAATATCGTGGGATTCAGAATTTGAAGTCCGTAGTAAATCATTGTGGGTATAATACCGCTAATCAGCCATGTTCCAGCCAAAGCACCAACCATCAATAATATAAGTAAAGCTCCTGATGTGGATTTGATGTTTTCTGCCACTTCATCCATCATTTGATCATAGGTCACCTTATTGAAAAAACCAACAATAGCAGCAACTGCAGCACCTAGTAATAAAATAAATTGATTACTTCCGCTTAAGGCATTATCTCCAAATACAAAAAATACATTGTAAAACAACATAATCACCAAAGCAAAGACAGGAATTAGCGCTTCAAAAAGATTGAGCTCTTTGTTTTCTACAATGTTTTCATCCTGAGGCAGTTTGGGCTTAATGTCTTTGCTTTCCATAGAAGGGTCAATAGTTTTGATTTGTAATGTTACGATAATGTTACCTATTCTGCAAATCATGAGACTTGCACATTTTGGCAATTTTATAGCAATACGACAGATGGATTTATTAACTCAGATCATGTGGGGAGCATTTTGTGAGAAACTATTTTAAGAAAAGAGATTGGTCATAAGGCTTTGCTTTTTTGGATTCATTTGATCCAGAACGACATGATTTAGGTCACAACCTCACTGTGTTGTGGCGAAGATTTAATGAAGGGTCAGAGTGCTTTAGTTTGTAATTTAAAATTTTGAACACTAGTATTTTGAATAGGTGTATTTCAATTAAAACTCTATATTGAATCAGAAGAATTTATTTGATAAATTACAAAAAAAAGCGCATCTCATGCTGATTGGTTTCAGCTATTGAGATGCGCTTTTGCTATTTCTGACACCTCGCTTACGAGAGGTTAGAGCTATTTATTTTCTATGGATGGTTTGTGTTCTATCTGGTCCTACAGAAACAATAGTAATAGGGATTTCAAGTTCTTTTTCTAAGAAATCAATGTAGTCATTGAGCTCCTTCGGAAACTGATCTACTTGATTCATTTTGGTCAAATCTGCCTGCCAACCTTTAAACTCGGTGTAAATAGGAGTAACGTTTTCGGCTTCGATATTGTAAGGTAAATGTTTAATAGTATCTCCCTTATAGTTGTAGGCGGTGCATACTTTTAAGGTTTCAAAACCAGAAAGCACATCACCTTTCATCATAATCAATTGCGTCACACCATTCACTTGGCAAGCGTAACGTAAAGCCACCAAATCTAACCAACCACAACGTCTAGGGCGACCTGTTACCGCACCAAACTCATGACCAATACGCGCCATATCTTCACCAACGGTATCAAATAACTCGGTAGGAAATGGGCCAGAGCCAACTCTTGTAGTATAGGCCTTAAATATTCCAAAAACTTCCCCAATTCTATTAGGTGCAACACCCAAACCTGTACACGCTCCTGAAGCGGTGGTATTTGATGAGGTTACAAACGGGTAGGTTCCAAAATCAATATCTAATAAAGAGCCTTGGGCGCCTTCTGCAAGAATAGACTTGCCGTCTTTAAGTGCTGTATTTAGGTATTCTTCACTATCAATAAATTGAAGTTCTTTCAAACGCTCAACAGAGGCAAAAAATTCGGCTTCCATTTCAGCAAGATCGTATTGCATATCTACATTGTAAAAATCAATCATGGCTTCATGCTTGTTCGCTAAAGCTCTGTATTTTTCTTTCCAATTATCTAGCTCCAAATCGCCAATACGAATACCATTTCTCCCTGTTTTATCCATATAGGTTGGACCTATACCTTTTAAAGTAGAGCCAATTTTAGCTTTGCCTTTAGAAGTTTCAGAAGCAGCATCTAGTAAGCGATGCGTTGGTAAAATGACGTGTGCTTTTCTTGAAATGATCAATTTAGACTTGTAGTCAATCTTAAATTGATCAAGTCCGTCCAATTCTTGCACAAAAACTACAGGGTCAATGACCACACCATTTCCAATGACATTAACAGAATCCTTATGAAAAATACCTGAAGGAATTGTTCTAAGAACATGTTTGATGCCGTCAAACTCTAAGGTATGTCCAGCATTTGGGCCTCCTTGAAAGCGTGCAATGATATTGTAATTGGAGGTCAATACATCGACAATTTTTCCTTTGCCTTCATCGCCCCATTGTAATCCTAGTAGTAAGTCTACTGCCATGTTTTAAGTCAGTTTTCTGGTTTGTTTTTTGTTCCGTAGAAATAGAGAGAGTGATTGGTAATCGAAATATCGAAAACCTCTTCAATCGTTTTTTTAATAGATTGGATGCGCGGGTCGCAAAATTCTATGACTTCACCAGAATCGGTTAAAATCACATGGTCATGCTGTTTGTCAAAATACGATTTCTCGTAATGTGCTTGGTTTTGACCAAATTGGTGTTTTCTAACCAGGGCACACTCCATTAAAATTTCTATAGTATTGTAAAGGGTTGCGCGACTTACCCGATAATTCTTGTTTTTCATCTTAATGTAAAGCGACTCTATATCAAAGTGCTCTTCACTATCATAAATTTCTTGAAGTATCGCGTAACGTTCGGGTGTTTTTCGATGTCCCTTATCTTCAAGGAATTTCGTAAACACGTTCTTAACAATCTCTTGGTTTGTTTGTTCGGTTTTATTACTCATAATCTAAGCGGTAAATTTACGTAAAATTTACACTCTTGTTACCTTATCAATTCCATTAATTTTCTTTAGATTTTCCATGAGTTTTTTCAACATCGTAATATTGTTGACCACAACATTGATTTTTCCGTTAAAAACACCGCCATCGGTTTCAAAACTAATACTCTTCATATTCACGTGCATATTGGCCGAAATGACTTGAGTAATATTATTTACCAAACCAAGATTGTCAATACCAGAAAGCTTGATTTGTGTGGCAAACTCTTCTTGAGAAGAATCAATCCATTTGGCCTGCATGATGCGATAGGCATAATTAGATTGAAGACTTAGCGCATTAGGGCAGGTTTTTTTATGAATTTTGATTCCCTCATTAATCGTTAAAAAGCCAAAAACTTGATCGCCTGGAATGGGATTACAGCACTCTGATAATTTATAATCTAATTTTTGCTCGTCCTTACCAAATACCAATTGATCATATTTTGCGGTAATTTCATCTTTATCAATATCTGGAGCCACGTTGGGCTTACGGATTTTGTTTTTGATGTAACTCATAAACATATTGCTTCTAGAAGAAGCATAATCCTTGAGCTTTGTATTGTCGATAGTGCCAATACCAACGCGATAAAATAAATCTAGACTTGTTTTTAGTTTGAAATGGTTGACCATTTCGTTCACAGATTTTTCATCTAAAGGAATTTTGAGTTGCTTTAGTTTTCGTCTTAAAATTTCCTTGCCATCTTCTGCAACGTCCTTTTTCTCTTCGCGAAGTGCCGATTTTATTTTGCCTCTGGCCCTTGCTGTGGTCGCATAGTCTAACCAGTTACGGTTGGGTTTTATGTTTTCGGAAGTAAGAATTTCTACTTGATCACCACTTTGCAGTTCATGATTAAGTGGAACCAATTTGCCATTAACTTTGGCACCTCGAGTTTTCATTCCTATTTCGGTATGAATGCTAAAGGCAAAATCTAAAGGTGTGGCTCCTTTTGGAAGCGACTTTAAATCTCCTTTTGGTGAGAAGACGTAAATCTCTTTAGAATATAAATTGAGTTTAAATTGCTCTACAAAATCAACCGCATTAGTCTCATTGTTTTCCAGAGCTTCTTGTAATTTATCAATCCACGTATCTAGCGCATCTTCAGCATTTCCTTCTTTATATTTATAATGAGCGGCATAACCTTTTTCGGCAATTTCATTCATACGCTCACTACGAATTTGCACTTCAACCCATCGTCCTTTTGGCCCCATGACAGTGATGTGCAAGGCTTCATACCCTGTAGATTTTGGAGATGAAATCCAATCTCTTAAGCGAATGGGGTTAGGCGTGAAATGATCGGTTACTATGGAATAAATTTTCCAGGCTAGAAATTTTTCGTTAGCAAAATCTGATTTATAAATGATTCTAACCGCAAACTTATCGTAGACTTCATCAAAGTCGACACCTTGTTTTACGATTTTTCTTCGGATGGAATAAATGGATTTTGGACGTCCTTTTATTTCATAATTCAATCCTTCAGATTCAAGCGAGTCTACTATTATTTTAGAAAAGGCTTTAATGTAAGCATCCTGTTCTTCTTTACTTTCTTGTATTTTATTTAAAATGTCATCATACACATCGGGCTCTGTATATTTGAGACCCAAATCTTCTAGCTCTGTTTTGATATTGTAAAGTCCTATTCTGTGAGCTAACGGTGCATAGATGTATAAGGTTTCCGAAGCGATTTTCTCTTGTTTATCGCGTCTCATGGAATCCATCGTTTGCATATTGTGTAAACGATCTGCTATTTTGATGATAATCACACGAACATCATCATTAAGCGTGAGAAGCATTTTTCTAAAATTCTCTGCTTGCGTTGAAACGTCGGTTTCTTTACTTAATGAGGAAATCTTGGTAAGTCCGTCTACAATACGCGCAACGGTTTCGCCAAAAAGACGCTCCATATCATCAATGGTGTAATTGGGATTGTCTTCTACCACGTCGTGGAGCAGGGCAGCGGCAATACAGGTGGCGTCCAGACCAATTTCGCTGGCAACGATACTGGCTACGGCAATGGGATGAAATATATAAGCCTCCCCAGATTTTCGGCGTTGATCTTTATGGGCATCAACAGCAACCTCAAAAGCATGCCTAATGAGTTTTTTATCTTCTGCCGTTAACGTTAGGTAACTTATTTTGAGCAGTCGCTTGTAAGCCTTAGCGATGTCTGCGTTTTCTTTTACAATGTCCTCTTCTGTCATAAAACTAAAGTAGCGAAAGCAAATGTAATAAGCAACAGACTTGTGATGAGAAAATCAAATCTATGATCTTAGATTTCTAACCCTTTCTAAAAGCGTAGGATGCGAATAGTGCATAAACACGTAAGCAGGGTGAGGCGTAAGATTGCTCAAACTGTTTTTAGATAATTTTTTTAGGGAGCTGACTAAAGGCGCTGAAGCGTAGGTGTCTTTGGCAAAATCATCGGCTTGATATTCAAATCTTCTAGATAAATAATTCATAAATAGTCCTGTAACTTCGGAAATTGGAGCATAAAGCAACCCGAAAGCAATTAAGCCAACGTGGAAACTGGCAATTTCTACCCCTAGAGCGTTTGATAGTAGCGGATTTGAAATAAAAATAGATAGAAGATACAGCGTTAAACCAGTCAATAATATGGAGCTAAATAAATTGATGATGATGTGTTTCTTTTTATAGTGACCAACCTCATGCGCAAGAACCGCAACAATTTCCTCATCATTTAGATCGTTCACCAAGGTATCATAAAGTGTGATTCGTTTTTCAGAACCAAAACCAGAAAAATAGGCATTGGCCTTTGTACTTCTTTTAGAGCCGTCTATAATAAAAATCTTATCGAGATTGAACCCAACGGATTTGGCATATTCTGATATTTTTGTGCGAAGCGTTCCGTTTTCTAAAGGCGTTTGTTTGTTGAACAATGGTACTATGAGTTTTGCGTAAAACATATTCATAAAGATGGTAAATGCGGTGACCATGGCCCAAGTATAAACCCAAAATAGATCTTGTGTTTGGAGGTAGAACCAAACGACCAATGCCAATACACCACCTCCTAAAATGATGGTCATCAACAATCCTTTAATCTTGTCTAAAATAAAAGTTTGGGTCGTGGTTTTATTAAAACCAAAACGTTCTTCAATAACAAAGGTTTTATAAACCGAAAAAGGTGTTGAAAGAAGGTCACTACCAATCATGATGATTCCGAAGAAAATCAGAGCGATAATTATGGGGTTGTCGGAATAGCTTCTGGCAATGGTATCGACGTATTCAAAACCATCCAAAATTAGAAACCCCAATGTTAATAGTAACGAAAAGGCCGAGCTAAAGAGACCGAATTTATAGTTGGTTTTTTTGTAAGCTTGAGATTTTTTATAGGCCTCATCATCATAAACATCATTTAATTCCTTGGGCACAGTATCGTTATAGCGTTTTGCATTTAACGCATCTAAAATTTTATCGATGCTAAAATCGATAATAATGATAGCGATAATGATGTAAAATAAAGTGATTGCGTCCATTGGTGAATTTCTGTAAAATAGATTAGTAAAAACCTCTTTGTCGTTTTGCTTCAAAAATAAGAATTCCCGCAGCTACCGATACATTCATACTATCAATCTCTCCTTGCATGGGGATCATGATATTTTTTTTAGCGGCTTCTCTCCATGTTTTTGTTAAGCCGTCAGCTTCTGTGCCAACAACTATTGCTGTAGGCTCAGTAAAATTTTGCTCATGATAATAAGTAGCGTCTTGAAGTGTTGCACAATAGATATTCACGTTGTGTGCTTTGAGGAAACTAATAATTTCATCGGTAGATCCTGTGGCTAGTGTATTTGTAAAAATACAGCCCACACTAGACCTAATGATGTTTGTATTATAAAGATCGGTTTTTGGATTGGCAATAATCACGGCATCTACATTGGCCGCATCGGCCGTTCTTAATAGAGCACCAATATTTCCAGGTTTTTCGGGTGCTTCAGCAACGAGAATCAGTGGGTTTTCTGAAGTTAGTTTTAAATCTGAAATGTGATGTGCTTTTAGTTTAGCAACGGCGATAACACCTTCGGTAGAGCTTCGGTAAGCCAACTTTTGAAAAATCTCTTTGTTGATTTCGATCTTTTCTGTTTCGGCAGAAACCAATTTAGAGATATCGTTTTCAGAAATGAGTTCGGGAAAAAAAAGTACTGTCTCGATAAGGTAATTTGCTTTTACGGCTAAGCTTAATTCCCGCTGTCCTTCGATTAAAAAAAGTCCGCTCTTTTTGCGTTCACGGGATTTCTCCTTTAGCACAACAAGTTGTTTAATGTAAGTGTTTTGGGTGCTGCTTATGATTTTGTTTGACATAGAATCTCAATGAAAACGCAAATTTACAGTTTAACACCATAAGCAACACATCAAAATCTAGAGATTTCCCAAATAATAAAAATAGCAGAAATGTAAGTTAGCAAGTAGGAGTTTATCAAATTGGTCTGTTTTATCTATGAAAGTACTAGATTTTCGGTTATACAACCCGAATTTCTCTTCTTTAAAATGTGTTATCTTTAGTAATCTATAAATCCCTTCACTTATGCTTCTAACTTTACGTTTCATTTTTATCTGCCTTTTTTGCTCCATATTTAGCTTTTCTCAAGAGATTAATCCACCGAGTGATCTCTCGGTTTGTGATAACGATACTGATGAAATAACTGCATTTGACCTAAACATCAATGATGCTGCGATTCTGGGAGAACAAAGTCCTAACGATTTTTCAGTTACCTACCATCTCACTGAAGCAAGTGCTATTTCTGGTGAAAGTCCTTTACAAAGCCCTTATTATAATACTGCCAATCCACAAAGCATTTATGTGAGATTAGAAGAATTGTCTACAGGTAACTATGATACGGCTAGTTTTAATCTTTTAGTCAATCCAATTCCTGCTGCAGCCAATTTTGTATCTAGAACATTTTGTTCGGTCAATGATCAAGAGCCATTTACTTTTGATTTCACGTCGTTAGAACCTGAAATTTTAAACGGTATACCGGCTTCGGGTATTCAAATTTCGTATCATCTTGCTGAAGCGGATGCGCAAGAAAATGCTAATGCAATTTCGAACGCGACAAGTTTTGAGGCCGAATATTATACAAACTATTTTGCACGAATAGAAAATGAAGCAGGATGCTTTGGTGTGACAATACTTTATTTCAATACTTCTATTGCTCCAGTGCCAAATAACCCTACACCACTGTTGGCTTGTAGTCCAGATGGTTTTGCAACTTTTGATTTAGATTCTAAAATTCCCGAAATCATGGAAGGTATCGATCTTTGCAGTGGTTGTTACCACCTTAGCTTTCATGAAACTATCCAAAATGCGGAATCAAATATTAATGATGTTTCAGGTATCTACAGCAATATTGTTTCTAATCAACAAACGCTTTATGTTCGTCTCGCCGATGAGGCAAACGAATGCTCAAATATTACTACGCTCAGTCTTATCGTCAATAGTGGCGTGGCTCCAGAAATAGAAACAGTAGAAACTCAAGAGGTTTGCCCTAGCTATCTCGAAAATTATGACCTTACTCAATTTGAAGATACCATCTTGAATGGACTGACTAACGTCAGCGTAAGTTATTTTGATGATTATATTGGTTTGACTAGCAATGGAGATCCTATTGTCGATCCAATGACATATGATCTATCATTGGATGTAGCCACTATTTATGTTAGAGTTTCTGATCTAGATTCTGAATGTTCTGCTTACACCGAAATTAATTTTGATTATTACAACGGCTGTGAGGTGAATTGTGGGATGCCATTAAATATGACCTTTTGCTATGCTAATGGTGATGAAAGAGAATTCACTTATACCAGTGCAACGAGTGAGCCTTTAGTGGTAAGTTTTAACGCAGGAAGTATTCATACTGCAGATCGATTATTAGTTATTGATTCAGATGGAGGTGCAGAGCTTTATAATGGATACGGTAATGATACCGGTAACGGGAACATCTATGATCTTTCTGGCTTAACGATCATGTCTACTGGAAGCAGTATCACCGTAAAAATTCAGTCTAATTTTAATAATAGCTGTAGTTTAAATGACGGTTATAATGAGTGGAATTTTGATGTATTCTGTGCTTCGTCTCTAGGTTTTATAGAGGTTAACGCTTTTTTAGATACAAATAGCAATGGTGTTTTTGATGACACTGAGTCTTTATATAACCAAGGCAACTTTACATATGAGCAAAATAATGATGGCATAATTAATACCGTAAATACATCAACAGGCACATTTTTTATTGGAAGTGAAGATGCATCAAATACTTACGATTTCAGCTATAATCTTTATCCTGAATACCAAAGTTGCTACAGTATTACTACGTCTTCATTTAACGATGTCTCTGTAGAGACTGGAAGCGTTGTTTCTGTAGATTTTCCGATAGAGAATATTGCTCCTTGTGATGATTTAGGCGTTTACTTAATCAATAGTGCGATACCGCCAAGACCTGGTTTTACACATTTAAACCAATTGGTACTTCAAAATTCAGGATTTTCAACAGTTACCTCAGGAACCGTTGAGGTGGTCCTTGATCCTTTATTAGAGTACCAAGGAGTTACAGGTGTTAATCCCAATTATACCATTACAGATACCGCAACTGGCTTTACGCTTGATTTTGTAAATCTGGAGCAGGGTGACACAGAGGTCATTTCAATTTCATTGTTATGTCCCGCAACCGTGAACTTGGGAGAGGTGGTTGAAAACACGGCTGCCTATTTAGATGGTTCAGATGATTTAGTGCTTAGTAATAACAACTCTAGTTTGAGTGAGGTTGTTGTAGGCTCTTATGATCCCAATGATAAAATGGAATCCCACGGCCCACAAATTGTATTTGATGAATTTACAACTTCAGATGAATATCTATATTATACCATTCGTTTTCAGAATTTAGGAACATTTAATGCCGATATTGTGAGAATTGAAGATGCCCTAGATACTGGCTTAGATGCCACAACCTTTCAAATGCTGCGTGCTAGCCATGATTACACAGTGACTAGAACGGGTAATGATTTAGAGTGGTATTTTGAGGATATCAACTTACCGGCCGCACAGGACGATGAAGCGGGGAGCAACGGTTATGTTTATTTTAAGATTAAACCAGCATCTGGCTATGCCATAGGGGACATGATTCCTAATACGGCAGACATTTATTTTGATTTTAACGAGCCTGTAGTTACCAATACCTTTGAGACTACATTTGTAGAGACCTTATCTGCGGAAGCGTTTGCTCTAAATACCTTTAGTTTGAGCCCAAATCCCGCGAATGATACTGTATCAATTACAATGACCGATAATCGCTTCGAAAATGTAAACGTGAGCCTATTTGATGTACAAGGAAAACAAATTCTGAATACTCAGATTTCCGAAGGGAATCAAACCGACCTGAATGTTTCTCAACTGCAAAGCGGACTCTATTTCGTTAAGATTACCAATGGCCAATATGAGGCAGTTAAGAAATTGGTAATTAACTAATTTGTGCGTTGTGTTATAATTTTAAAAAAAAGCCTCAGTCAATGTTCTGAGGCTTTTTTTATGACATCGTTTGTCCAAACGTAATGAGGTTATGGTCTGGATCCAAAAGGGCGAATTCTTTTTGTCCCCATGGCTTGATCTGTAATGGTCCGTTAGGGTGAATGTCTACGCCATTATCGAGACATTGCTGATAGAGTTCGTCAATATGTTCTGTTCTAATGTAGATTTGTCCATAGTTTTCTTTCGGATCAAGCGTCTTAAACTCAAAAAAGTGAATTTGAATGTGATCCTTTTTTAGCATGAGATACCCAGGATGATCAATGTTACCAAACTCATGAAACCCAAGCTTGTTGATATAATAATTGCGTGTTAGAGCTTTGCTACGCATTGGTAATTTCGGATGGATTTCGGTGAGCATCATCTGTTTTTGGTTTTAGTAACAAGGTTTGTATAGATCTGTCTTTTTCTTGAAAACAAGTATGTTCATTATTAAAAAACCTCCTAGTCACAAATTGCAAATGTGATTAGGAGGTTTTAGAGCTGTTCTTAAATCATTCGGTTTTGTATTCTGAATGATCTAAAGCTTTTTCTGTAAATCATATTTTTCTGAGTAACGTCTCCATAATTCCGTTTGATGGGTTTCTAAACTAATATCACGTCCGTCAATAAAGGCTTTTGAAAGGATATTGGTTCTCATGTCCAAAGCGTCACCTTCACTAATAAATAAGGTAGCGCTCTTACCAGCTTCTAAGGATCCGTAATCTTTGTCGATGCCCAATATTTTTGCGGCGTTTAGCGTGATTAATTGAAGCGCTTGTTCTTTGGTTAATCCATAAGCAACCGTTGTTCCCGCATAAAAAGGCAGGTTTCTAGAGTTCATACGCTCCATATCGCCATTGGCTTGTAATGCCACGGTAATGCCCTTATCGGTCAATAGCTTGGCTAATTTAAAGGGCAGGTCATAATCATCATCGGCAGATTCTGGTCTGGTGTGCACTCGTCTCAACAATATAGAGATGTTATTTTTCTTGATAAAATCAGCAACCTTATAAGCTTCATAGGCACCTATCAATACGGTGTGTTCTACATTTTGTGCTTTTGCAAAATTGATGGCATCGATAATTCCTTTTTCATCATCAACATTAATATAAAGTTTTTTAGTTCCGTCAAATAGGCCTTCTAAAGCAGCATAAGGCAAATTCACAGTATCTTGATTGCCTTTTTTGTAGGCTTTAGAGGCATTAAAATAATCTTGTATTTCCATAACCTGCTTATCGTAATTTTCATTCATTTTCATGGCAGGATCTTCACCTAACCACCAACGACCACGAGAGAAGTTATTTGGCCAGTTCATATGGATCCCATCATCTGTTTTAATGGCAGCGTCTTCCCAGTTCCAAGCATCAAATTGAACTACAGATGAGGTTCCCGAAATGCGACCACTTCTGGGTGTAATTTGTCCGATAAGGACACCGTTAGGTCTCATGGATTCTACAATTTTTGACTCCGTGTTGTAAGCAATAAGGCTGCGGATATGGGGGTTCCAAGAGCCCATCTCGGCATCATCTTCGGTAGCTCTTACTGCATCAATCTCTACCAATCCTAAAGTGGAATTTGGTACAATAAAGCCAGGATAAACGTGTTTTCCAGAGGCGTTTATAATTTCCATTCCAGAGATGTCAAACTTAGCCATGGTCATATCTTGAACAGTTGTTATTTTGCCTTCCTTGAAAATAATGATACTGTTATCAATAACTTCTTCATTACCAATATGAGCAGTAGCTCCGGTAATGGCAATGGGCCTAGTTTGTTTTTGGGCTGGGGTCTGTTGCGCGAATCCTAATGTAAAATTCAATAGAAACGCAAAGACTATTGTGAGTTGTATCTGTTTCATTTTTGGTTGTGTAAATTTATAGTGTTTAAAAAAGAAGTTGCTATTGCTTGTCCATGTAATCACAGTGCATCTGATCTTTTTCTGTCTTTTTGATTGGTTGTGTTTTTAAGCCTTTGTTTTTGGCTATCATCATTTGATTGATGAGATCACTTTTTTCTTTTCTAATCTGTGAGCGCATCATTTGGTCTCTTTCAATATCGAAGTAGGTGACGCCCTCAATAATGGTTTTTTCCGCTTTAGCGTAAATAGACATAGGATGATCACTCCAAAGCACAACGTCGGCATCTTTACCTACTTTTAAACTCCCCACACGATTTTCAATATGTAACAGTTTAGCTGGATTTAATGTTACAAACTGCCAAGCTTCTTCTTCGGGGATGTTTCCGTATTTAACAGATTTTGCAGCTTCTTGATTTAAACGACGTGACATCTCGCCATCATCACTATTTATGGCCACCGTAACGCCGGCATTGTGCATGATCGCTGCGTTGTATGGGATGGCATCATTAACCTCATATTTATAAGCCCACCAATCACTAAATGTAGAGCCACCAGCACCATGTTCTACCATTTTATCGGCTACTTTATAGCCTTCTAAAATATGGGTAAACGTATTAATGTTAAAATTGAAGCGCTCAGCAACTTTCATGAGCATGTTGATTTCACTTTGTATGTACGAATGGCAGGAAATAAAACGTTCCTTGTTCAAAATTTCGGCAAGGGTCTCCATTTCAATATCCTTACGATACGGTTTTCCACTCTTTTTGAGATCATCATAGGCTTTAGCTCTCGTAAAATAATCTACATACACCTGCTCAACGCCCATTCTGGTTTGAGGAAATCGATTTCTATAACTTTCGCCCCAATTGGATTGTTTGACATTTTCGCCTAATGCAAATTTGATGAACTTCGGACTATCATCATAAATCAAATTTTCTGGAGATTCACCCCACTTTAATTTGATAATCGCCGAACGTCCGCCAATGGGATTTGCCGATCCATGTAAAATTTGAATACTCGTCACACCACCGGCTAGGTTACGATATATATCAATATCTTCAGCATCAACAACATCTTCTATAGAGACTTCAGCAGAAGAATTTTGTCCGCCTTCATTAATAGATGCAGCAGCAATGTGTGAGTGCTCATCAATAATCCCGGCAGTTACGTGTTTCCCAGTCGCGTCAATTACTTTTGCGCTGCCGTCTGACAATTCTTTGCCGATTTTCGCAATCTTACCGTTTTTGATTAAAATATCGGTATTCTTGAGAACGCCATCTTTTTCGCCCGTCCATACAGTGGCATTTTTAAAGAGTAGCGTTTCTGCTTTTGGTAATTCGCTAAACCCATAGGCCATATTGGGATAGGTAAGGGGCGCCATGGTTTTTGAAGTATCGTCTTCATCATCTGAGTCTTCGTCATCACTATCTTCCTTCTTGTTGTCTTCGGAAGTGACTTCCTTCTGCTCTATTTTCTTAGCATAAAAGGTCATTTCGTTGCCATCAGGAAATAGTGCTTTTCCGTTTAAGTCGTCACTATTGGAAATATTGGCATTTAATCTAATGAATTTCTGTTCGGTAGAATCTTTAGTGGTCATAGCGATGTAAAGCCAATCATCATTATAAGTGGCTTTTGCTCCTCGTTTTTTACCGTCGCTTGTAATTTCAGCTTTTAGTTTACTCGCTTCGCCTTTAAGAGACATATTATAAGTTTCTCCCGCTAGGTTAAATTCATAATCGCCTTTAATATCCTTAACGGTCATATCCTCAAGAATCGTGCGAGTGCCTTGAACCCAATTTTCGTAAAGTGTGGTTTTTTTATCGAAAATATCACCAGAAGTGACTAAGAAATTAGCATAGGCGCCATTTTGAAGCGTTCCTATTTCCGAAGATTTCTTTAGCATTTCTGCAGGAACCGTGGTTAAAGCGGCTAAGGCTTGGTCTTTAGATAATCCGTAGTCTATCGCTTTTCTCAAATTAGCCATAAACGTTTTGGGCGACTTTAAATCTTGCGTTGTAAACGCAAATTTGATGTTGTGATCTGCCAGCATTTTTGGATTGCCTGGCTCTTGGCTCCAAGCGCGCATATCACTTAAAGAAAGCGATGCACTTAAAAATGAATTTTCTACATCATAAGCATCTCTAAAATTTATCGGGATAATGTACGAGGCATTCGTAGCTTTTACATCATCAATACGTTCATACTCATCGCCACCACCAAGAATGACATATTGAATACCAAAAAGATCACCAACTTTATCGGCACGTAATCCATTGTCGCGACTTCCAGCGTCAAAAATCTGAACTAGATTTTTGTTAGCGTTTAAGGCTTCTAAGGATAGATCCTTGGTCTTCATATTGCCTTTAGCGTACCAATCTGCATCATAATAGACTTGACGTAACAAGGCCATAGCACCCATAATAGAGCTCGGGTAAGATTGGTTGGAGGCTTCACTTTTGCTAAACGATAAATACTGGGCAGAATTTTCGGCTAAAATTCGAGAGCCATTGCCCTCATCATTATTTAAGGCAATCAATGTACCCGTACCTCGCATAATACCATCTTCAACATGCGTATTCACAACTCCAAAACCGGCTGCCATTAATTCTTTAGCGGCTTTACTGTCATAATTAAATTTGCTGAGCGCAGTTTGCTCGGGCATGATATGGTCATTCCAATAAAAGCCTGTTCTTGAGGCATCGTATTGCGGACTGCGACCTCCAGAACTGCCACCTTTTGGTTTTTCAACACCAAAGGACGTAAACGGGTCAATAAAAGAGGGATAGATGGTTTTGCCTTCAATATTGATAATTGTGGTATTGCTAGGGATGCTTACCGAAGCGCCAGAGGCCACCACTTTACCGTCTTTAAATAATAAAGTGGCATTTTCTAAAACTTGCGTGGGTGTAATGTAAATTTTAGCATTGGTTAATGCGGTGTAGTTGGTGTTTGTGGTTTTTACACCATCATTTGCAGGAAAGTACTCTTGAGCAATTACTACAAAACTGCAAAGGCAAAATGCCATTGCCAATCGAATTTTAAACATATTTGGTGGGTTTAATTTGTCTTAAAGATAGAGATTAGCCTATAAAATTTCAATATTGGTATCATTTTTAACGTTTCAGTTCAAAGGATGCTTTGCGTAATAGTTTACCAGTAGCGCAACTACGTAACTGTAACTTTCCATTCCACCAGATTGATTGTTGGCCTTTAAAAAACTATTGTAGGTAGATTTAAACAAAGGTTCGGTAGGATTTTCATAGGCATCCCAAAACTCACGTACTTCTTGATAATTTTTTAAAATTCCTTTATTTACAGTTTCTACCAACAGATTATAGGTTTCGGGATCACGTTTAAAGAGCTCGCCCAAACAATGCCTCAATGCAAAAGCATGTCCCGAATATTTAAAATAAACATCAGGATGTTTCATAGCCGCCATGCTTCCTATAAAATTGGCTTCGTTTTCGGCAGCATAACCCAATTGATGGGCCACTTCGTGACTACCAGTGGTGGGGTATTTATAGGTTGGGATGAGTCCGTCAATTTGCGCTTCATTGGTAAAAGGATTCAGATATCCGCTAAACCCCATATAGGTGAGTGGTACACTGTATAAAGACCGCTTGATACTGCGAGGGCTATACGCCAAATGAGGAAACTGCTCGGCAAGATGATCATAACCCTCGGGTACTTTTTTTAACAATTCGGTTTTAGAGTAGGGCATGGCCACCTTAGCAGAATCGGTGTTTGTAATGCTCAAATGGATGGCATTGGTTTTGGCAATTAGAGATTTTGTAAAATCGATCAATTGGGCAGTCGTGTAATCATGTTCAATTTCTAGAGATTGATGTAAAGGCAAACGGTAGTAATTAAAGGCCCATAAAAGGTGAAACGCAAAATAGGCTATAGATATGGTACTTAAAACATCCAAAAACCAATGCTTGGTATCGGTTACAATTCTTTTTCTATGAATTACCAGCCAGCGTAATAGGTAAATGACCGCAACGGTATATAAGAGATCACCAATAGAGAATGGGATCCAACCAAAGGCATAGCGCATTAATTTTGAAATAAAAACATATAGGCCATGACTGTAGATGTTCTCAACAAACTCAGGAAATTGAGCTAAAATTTTTATAAGAATGATTTGAGGAATAATCGACAGCGCGATGATGGTTTTTTTATACTTCTGCATGACTCAAAAATAATCATTTTTTGAACCGCAGCTTCGGGTTTTTTTAGGGTGTTGGTTTCCTGCTGTACGCTATATCTTTTTTAGACAATAGGTCACTTCAATCCCTATTGCCTAAAAAAGGGTGCCGCTTCCATCAGGAGTAGAGGTTGAGGTTAAGGATGTTTTAAGAGGGTTTTAGGCCAGCAATACTCTCAATATTTGTAACTTCGCAACAGATCGTCTTTGGATAAAATTCCCGAAGAAAAACAGTTTATTAAATCAAAATATTACATAATGAATCAAGACATAAGGGCCTTAGAGCCAAAAGCAGTGTGGAATAAGTTTGCCGATTTGAACGCCGTTCCTAGACCTTCAAAAAAAGAGGAGCGCGTTATCGCCTTCATGAAAAATTTTGGGACACAGTTAAACCTTGAGACTATTGTTGATGAAGTGGGTAACGTTATCATTAGAAAACCGGCAACGTCTGGGATGGAAGATCGTAAAACCATCGTGATGCAATCGCACTTAGATATGGTACATCAAAAAAATAACGATACCGATTTTGATTTTGATACGCAAGGTATTGAAATGCTAGTCAAAGGCGATTGGGTAAAAGCCAATGGAACCACCTTAGGAGCAGATAATGGTTTAGGAGTGGCCACTATTATGGCCGTATTAGAAAGTACAGACATAGCCCACCCTGCCATTGAGGCCTTGTTTACTATTGATGAAGAAACAGGTATGACGGGCGCTATGGGTTTAAAAGGCGGCTTGTTAAAAGGTGAGATCTTATTAAACCTAGATACAGAAGAAGATGATGAGATTGGTGTAGGTTGTGCAGGAGGTGTTGATGTTACGGCTACTCGTGATTACGATTTAGAGGAAACCCCTGAATTTAAAATAGGATTTCAGATTAAGGTGAAGGGACTTCAAGGCGGACATTCGGGGATGCAAATTCACGAAGGCTTAGGTAATGCCAACAAAATCATGAACCGATTGCTGTTTGGTGGATTCGAGAATTTCGGATTAAGAATTTCAGAAATAGAAGGCGGAAGTTTGCGAAATGCCATCCCAAGAGAAAGCAATGCTGTTATTGTGATTGATGCCATACATGAAGAGGCCTTTAAAGCGGATATGGAAGATTTTATCTCAGATATCAAAAAGGAATTCAAAACGATGGAACCAGATTTGCTGATTGAAATCAAAGCTATCGATGCACCGAGCCACATCATGGATTTGGGAGTACAAGAGGGGCTTACCAGAGCCATCTATACAGCACATAACGGTGTGTACCGCATGAGTGCCGATATTCCTAATTTGGTGGAGACTTCAAATAACATTGCTAAAGTTGTGGTTAAGGATGGGCAAATTAAAATCAATTGTTTGACAAGAAGCTCGGTAGAATCCTCTAAATGGGATATGGCCAATGCTCTGATGTCTGCATTTGAGCTTATTGGTTGTGAAGTAGAATTTAGTGGGGAGTATCCTGGCTGGACCCCAAATATGGATTCAGATATTCTTAAGGTATTGGTTCCTATTTATAAAAACTTGAATGAAGGTGCAATGCCTCACGTTGCGGCTTGCCATGCTGGTTTAGAATGTGGTATTCTTGGCCAAAACTATCCCGAAATGGATATGATAAGCTTTGGACCAACCATTAAAGGCGCACATAGCCCAGATGAGCGTGCGCAAATATCTTCTGTTCAAAAATACTGGAACTTTGTGTTAGAGATCCTTAAGGAAATACCGAAAGCATAACATTGGCTTATATTTATAAAAAAAAGGGCGATTTTCTTTTGGAAAATCGCCCTTTTTTAAATGATAACAAGAGATTGTTTACTCAACAATTTCTTTAATCTCTACAATAAAGGTCAAATCGGTATCTGGTGCAATACCTCTATTGCCACGTTCGCCATAAGCCAAATGAGATGGCAAGTAAAAAAAGGCACGATCACCTACTTTTAAATACGCCAATGCTTCTTTAAAACCTTGGATCATTTGCGCATTAGGTGCAATCGTCATTTGAACAGGACCGTATGCTCCAGCATCCATGCGTTGTTGGTTGAAGGCGCCATTTTTCTTTGCCACTTCAGGATCATTACTGTCAAATAACTTACCATCTGTAAAATAACCTTCATAAAGCACCATGACGGCATCACCTTCTTTTGGTTTTGGGCCATTACCTTCCTCTATCATATAAACTTTTAGGCCAGAAGCTAATGTTTTTGATTTTGAATTAAAATCATCAATCATTGGTTTGTTTTCTTCAGCCGCAGCAGTCATTTTGTCTTCACGTTCTTGACGCTCTTCTTCTGCCTTAAGTTTTCCTAACTCTAATTGACCTTGTATTTTTTCCTCAAGTTTAGGCATTTGCTCTTCAAAAACTTTAGGAGCATTAAATGATTTAGCAGCAGAACCTTTTCTGATGATGTTTACTTTTAAGATCACAACGTCTTCAACAGGCTTATTGCCAGGTCCAACTTTGACATTAGAAATAGAATCTTGAACGTCTAGACCTTTTACCAATTCACCAAAAACACTGTGGCAGCTTACGCGGGGTTGGTCACAAGGTTTTAGGTTGCCATCAGCATCATATGCGTCTAGAGAAGGATAAGGCACTTCTGTAATAAAGAACTGACTTCCATTTGTTGAAAGACCTCCAGAGTTGGCCATGGATAAAATACCAGGTTTGTTATGTTTTAACTCAGGATCAAATTCAGACGTAAACTTATAGCCTGGATTTCCAGATCCTGTAGCTGTTGGATCGCCACCTTGAATCATAAATTGATCCATAACACGGTGAAAGGTCAAACTATCATAAAAACGTTTTCCTTTATACTGCTCGCTTACCATTGGGTGATTTCCTTCTGCTAAGGCCACAAAATTTGCCACGGTAACTGGTGTTTTTTCAAAAAATAGTTTGGCAACCATAGTATCTTTAGTGGTCACAAACTCAGCATACAGACCATCTTCTAGATCTGGATATTCTTCATTGCAAGAGGTAAAAGCAAAAAGCAGAGCTATTGCTGATAATTGTAAATATTTACTAATCAATTTCATTGTTTTATTATTAATTATTGGTTTTAGAAATAGTGTTTACGGTTACTTTAGACATTAGAGGGACGTTTGTTCCAATTCGGTTTTTGTCACCGTAATATCCAAAGGCTTTTTGAGAGGGAAAAAGAAACGTTACGGTTTCTCCTGGCTTCATTAATTTAAGACCTTCACGAAGTCCGGTAAAGACTTCTTCTTTGTCCATAATATAGGTCTGTGTGCCTAACTCTTCCGAAGTATAAATGGTAGTGCCGTTGAGGTCTTTGAGATTATAGTTAAAATTAACTTGATCTCCAAACCCAGCGGTAATGGTGTCTTGTTCAACTTTTACATCATAATAGTACCAAAATCCGCTATTGGAGGCCAAATAGGTGTTACTGCTATCTTTAGATATGATTTGTTCTATAAGCGCATATTCTCTTTTATTCAACTTTTTATTTCGCTCGATGGATTCTTTTATAAAAGAGCCTGATTTAACCGTTTCTGGCTTTCTGGCTTCTGGTGTTTTACAGCTCGCAAAAAGGAGTAAAAGTATGATGTATAGTATAGGTTTCATGACCATTGGAGCTCTTTTTTATAGTTGGGCAAGATACTAATAAATTTATCAATGGTATCTGAGAGGTTGAGGTCACTTTTTCCTCCAGCGGCATTTGTATGGCCTCCACCGTTAAAATGAGATCTGGATACCTCATTGACTGAAAATTCTCCTTTACTTCTCAACGAAATTTTAATGATTTGATCTTGATGACTTTCTATAAAAATAGCGGCAAAAATAATACCCTTGAGAGACAAACAGTAATTTACAAAGCCTTCAGTGTCCCCTTTTCTAAAATTATAGGTGTTTAGTTCTTCTTGCTTTAAAGTGATATAAGCGGTACGGTACTCTGGAACAACCTTTAGGTTTCTTAAGGCACAACCTAAAAGTTGTAACCGTTCATAACTATTGGTATCGTAGATATTATTGTGGATTTCAGAATTATTGGCTCCTTTTTCAATAAGCTTTCCTACAATGTAATGCGTATGATTTGTGGTAGACGAAAACCTAAAAGAACCAGTATCTGTCATTATGCCTGTATACAAACAAGTAGCAATGTCTTGATCAACAAGATTTGAATCGCCAAGCATCTCTATAAAATTATACACCATTTCGCAGGTAGATGACATGCTTACATCACTATAGGTATAAGTGGCATAATCATCTGGTTGCTGGTGGTGGTCTATCATCAACTTAATCGCTTTAGCGTGAGTCACAGCAAACTCCATATCGCCAATACGTCCTAGCGCATTAAAGTCTAGAGTGAAAATCAAATCAGCATCACTAATAAGTGGTTTGCAAAGATCTGTTTGGCTATCGTATTTTAGGATGGAACTTTCGCCAGGTAACCACTTTAAAAAATCGGGATAATCATTTGGAGCGATGATCACTGCTTCATGATTAGATTTTTTAAGATAATGTAATAATCCCAACGTAGAGCCAATGGCATCGCCATCTGGATTTTTGTGCGGGATGACCACAATTTTTTTGGGTGAACTTAAGAGGCTTTTTACACCTTCAATATCTGCTTTATTCATACGCTGCGAAGATACAATTTAATAGTAAATTCAAGATATTACTCATTTACTTTTGCCTAAAATTAACGGTTTAAGAATAGGATATAGAAAAAGTTGAAAACGGATTGTTTCAGAGTGTTTTGATACTAGGTTTGTATGCAATGGTTTGTGCGAGAATCCTAACTCAAGATGAGGTTTCGTATTGAGAGCAGTGTCTAGGTTTGATTGCTTTTGTGTTGTGACTTTAAGAGTGTATGGTTTGTTTCGTCATTCGCATTGAATCAATTCAATACTATTAATCTTGGATTTGAAGTTAATTGGTTTAATTTTGCACAAAATTTAAACGAAATGGCAACAAATAGAACATTTACAATGCTTAAACCAGATTCTGTTGAGAAAGGGAATATTGGTGCAATTTTAGAAAAAATCACGGCTTCCGGTTTTAGAATCGTAGCGATGAAGCTTACTCAGATGACTACTTCTGATGCTCAGAACTTTTATGCTGTACATAACGAAAGACCGTTTTTTGGAGAATTGGTAGAGTATATGACCAGAGGGCCAATAGTAGCAGCTGTCTTAGAAAAAGACAACGCTGTTGAAGATTTTAGAACCTTAATTGGTGCTACCAATCCAGAAGATGCTGCTGAGGGAACTATTAGAAAATTATATGCTGCATCTATCGGTGAAAATGCTGTTCACGGAAGTGATAGCGATGAAAATGCTGCTATTGAAAGTGCATTTCATTTTTCAGGAAGAGAGCAATTTTAAGAACATCCACGCATAGTTTTAAAAGCCCATAACTTAGTTGTTATGGGCTTTTTTATTTATCTAAACTGATGCTAAGTTGATAGGATAGCGGGTTTTTAACGACAAACTGACCTAAATGCTCATTTGGAGCCTATTTATATTATTAAATTCGTAAAAAAAAACACCTTTGAAGAAATCAGCCCTATATCTTTTTTACTCCATATTTCTCATCAATATAGTCCAAGCTCAAAAGTCTAGCGATGCGATTGATTATTTTAAAAACACTACGAATGCAACATTAACGATCAATTCAAATAGCGGCATTATTGACTTTGTGAAGTTTCCTGCTGCTCAGCCCTTAGTGCTCAAAGGTGGCAATGCAACACAAAAGGCGATGTCCTTTCTAGAACGTTACGTTGGCATATATGGCATCGCAGATGTTAATGAGCATTTTATTTTTGAAAAAATAATCACGGATAATTACGGATTGAAACACGTTATTTTTAAACAAAAATATAATGGAGTTCCTGTGTATGATGGTCAATTACGGTTTCATTTCAATAAAAATTTAGAATTAACAGCCATTAATGGTAATGTCATCCCTAATATAAAATTAGAAGTAGCGCCTAATTTAACAATGGAAGATGCCGGAGCAAAAGCCTTTAATCTTATAAATGATCAACAGATAAACAATTCTGGGGAGCCATTGAAAATATTTGAAAACCGATTGCTTGTTTTCCCTAAGGGATTAGCTCAAGGCACTCTTATTTCTAATTATTTGGTATATGAAGTTGAAATTAGAAACAATGTAGACGTACGAGAGTTTCTTTATATTAACTCTTACACAGGAAATTTAGTAGAGCAATTTACAGGCATCGCCCATGCCTTGGAAAGAGCTGTTTATGAGGGGGATTTTAATAATCAAGTATGGCAGGAAGGAGATGCGTTTCCGGGGGATTTAGATGTATGGCAACAAAATGAAGTCGCTGCCTCAGGCCATATTTATCATTTATTCAATAATACATTTGGATATGATTCTTATAACGGCGCAGGTATTTCAATGTTGACTATTAATAATAGTCCCGGAATTGATTGTCCTAATGCAAATTGGAATGGAGTAACCGCAAATTATTGTTCAGGAACCGCTTCAGATGATGTTATTGCTCACGAATGGGGGCATGCTTACACACAATATACTAGCGGACTCATCTATGCGTATCAAGCGGGAGCTATCAATGAGTCTTATTCTGATATTTGGGGTGAAACCGTAGATATCCTAAATAGTTATAGAGATGAGGATGAGGATTTATCGCTTAGAGAGGGCTGTAATAGTTCTGATCGATGGAGAATTGGAGAAGATGCCACGGCTTTTGGGTCGCCTATTCGTGATTTGTGGAACCCGCCATGTAATAATGATCCTGGTAAAGTAACCGATGGTCAATACCGATGTGGGGAACAAGATTCTGGTGGAGTGCATTCTAATTCAGGAATACCTAACCATGCCTATGCACTATTAGTGGATGGTGGAACTTATAACGGACAAACCATGAATGCTCTTGGCTTTACCAAGGCAGCTCACATTTTCTGGCGAGCACAGAACGTCTATTTAATGCCAACAAGTGGATTTTCAGATTTAGCCGATGCTCTAGAAGCGTCTGCTATTGACTTGCTGGGTATGAATTTAGAAGGAATATCCACAACTGAATTTCCTTCAGGATTATCTGGTGAAATCATTACAGAGGCAGATGTCCAGCAAGTGGTTAATGCCATGCTAGCGGTTGAGATGAGAGTCAACCCGGATGCTTGTGATTATATGCCACTACTTGCAGCATCAGATCCATTATGTGGAGCAGCAACTACAGGGCGTGCATTTTTTGAAGATTGGGAAGCAGGTACAGAAGGTTGGACTTTTGACGAGTTACCCGTGAATGAGGATACTTGGAACCCTCGCTCGTGGATTGTAGTAGGGAATTTACCAGGAGAGCAAACAGGAAACGCCATATTTGCTGCAGATCCTATTATAGGTAATTGTAGTAGCGACTTAGAAAATGGCATTATGCGTTTAGAAAGCCCTATAATTAGTCTGCCAAATATAGAAACCGGTCATTTTGATATGGCATTTGAGCATTTTGTGGCTACTGAAAACAATTGGGATGGTGGAAATTTAAAATATAAATTGAATGATGAAGATTGGCTCATCATACCAAGTACAGCGTTTACTGTAAATCCATATAATGATGCTATTAACCCTGCGAATCAAGGTAATGACAACCCTATGGAAGGTGAAGAAGCTTTCACAGGAACCGATGGTGGGTCACTTACAGGAAGTTGGGGTACGAGTGTGATTGATCTCTCTGTTTTAGGAGCAAACGCAAATGATGCCATACAGTTTCGATGGGAACTAGGTACCGATGGTTGTAACGGCAGATTGGGATGGTTTTTGGATAATATAGCCGTTTACAATTGTACTGCGGAAACTTTAGCCGTTTCAGATTTAAGTCTTAAAAATGATATTGAAATATTTCCAAACCCTTCTTCTGGACAGTTTACCATTAAAAAATCAAATACTATTGATTTGAAGTCTGCTGCCATTTTTGATATTAATGGTAGAATGATTAAGCAATTGGATTTATCTTACTCTGGAGACGAAATTTTAATAGATTTAAACAACGTGAGCTCAGGAATGTATTTTATGCAAGTAAGAAGCGATTCGTCAGAATCAACGTTTAAACTTATAAAACAATAAACACTTTATTTTAATCATTTATAATAAAAAAGCGAGGCCTTACGGCTTCGCTTTTTTATTGATATATAGCTATGATCTAGCTTTGTAACTGATTAGCGTTTTACAAATACAACATTGCATTGTTTCCCGAAAATGGCTGCTATTCCTGCGGCTAATCCACCTATTAGTCCTGTGACTAAAATCAATAGATAAGGATTTCCACTTAAGGGTAGTAATACGGCAATCTTTTGAGCCAATATAAAATCATTGTTTGCACTCACAACAAAAGCATAGAGGGACCAAAATAAAAGTATGGCTAAAAATGGTACAAAAAACACCGAAGCTTTACTTAGGCTAAAAAAAAGAGCCGAAATAAAGCCAGCAATCATTACAGACCACCATGGTAAAAACAGTGATAAAATTATCGCCAAAAATACTGTCATTATAAAATTGATGCTTATTTTTTTCATTTGGTCAAAGTTTGTGTGGCAATTATGTTTTCGTTACTCTTATAATTCTGTAAGAACAGCAATTGATGGTAATTTCCTGCAGCCCAATCATCAATAAAATTATCATAATAACGACTTCCTGGATTGCCAGATTGACCTCCCGGATAGATTCCTAGGGCTACTGGCGGCGAGCTCATTTCAACAATCATGCGCCATGATGGCCCATGATTTTCAGATGTGGCGTTTACAATGCTGCGTCCACCACCAATCGGTAGGTTAAAACGTGAAAATGCAGGTAAACCTTGTAGCAAGTGCCCAGCATAAGTCGCTTTATAGGCTTGCCAATTATAATCTCCATGTTTAGATTCCCACTCGAGAAGTTCTTGTGCTGTAGCCTTAAAGGTAGTTAAAAATAGGTCCTTAGCGGTTTCTCTCTCTGGGGTAGAAACAACATCCATAAACTCATTTTCAGAATCATTTTTAAGTAAATAAATGGTTTGGTAGGTAAAAGGAGCTTCAAGCGCCACATTTTCTACATCAAATTCATCCCAAGTGAGATCGTAGAGTTTAGTCCACCACATATCCCAAATACTTGGTCCCAAAGCCTCAATAGTATTGTTAAAATCCCAAGCTTGTATTTGAGCGTAGATTTCTTTTTCTTCGGAAGTCAAAGTTGACACATCCATCGTTTCAAAGATAAATGGTAAGAGTTCAGCAGCCTTTAAATTATAGTTGTTGTTATGAAGGGACTTGAAGTCCTCTACAGTGATGTTGTTCTTGCTTCCCAGAAAATCATTGATCACGCGATTTCTATAGGTTTCGTATCCGTCGTTAAAAACATAAAAAGGATAGTTCTCATCAACGGGGTGCTGGTTGGCAGAACTCACAAAGCCGCGTTCAGGGTTTTTTGTGTGTGCATTAAATTCCATAGGAATAAAACTTTGCCAGTCGTTATAAGACTTGCTGCCATCCATTAAAAATTTTCCTTGACCTTTCCATTTGTTTGGAAAAAGACCTTGTACCCAAAGTGCTATATCACCTTGGGTTGATGCGAATACAAAATTTTGAGCTGGAGCAATAAAATGCTTTAAGGCTTTTGTATAATCGTTGTAGTTTTTGGCCTTGTTAAGTTCTAAAAAGGTGAGCTGACTATTGCCTCCAAGATGCCCTATCCACTTCATTGCATATCCTGCACGTTCATTATCACCTTTAAAAGTATGGTCATAACTTACCGGACCATGATGGGTGTAGATCACGCTGTCTAAAACGGTTTCAGAATCACGTACTTTAATTTCCTCTACTCTAAGAGTGCTAGCTTTCCATTGATCGTCATATTTGTATGCAGATCTCGAAGTGTCTTTAAATTCAATTTTATACCAATCTAAAACGTCTCTAGTAGCATTGGTTACACCCCAGGAAATTGTATTGTTAAAACCTGAAATCACACCTAAAGCTCCAGGAAGTGTAGCACCCATAACATTTTGATTAGGTGTGCTTAATTGCATGACGAACCAAATGGATGGTAGGTTGAGTCCTAAATGAGGATCATTGGCAAGAATGGGATGTCCAGAAGCAGATCTTTTACCAGACACAGCCCAATTATTGCTACCGTTGTCTGGATTTGGTTTCTCCATAGTCTCTGCGATAGAATCTAATGGTAGTTCACTCTTTGGAGTTTCAGTCATTTTTGTATCAATATAGCTCCAATCCGTATCTTTAGGAATCACAGGATCGTTGATATCAAAAAAGTCTGGAAAAAGTAAATCAAACTTCGCTTTTCCGAAGAGACGAAGCGCATTGGTATATTCTAAATCACTATCATGCCCAGCGAGCATCTTCGTCATGTACTGAAGTAATAGCGCTGTTTTTTTGGTTGTCCATAATTCTGGTTTGTAGTTGAGCAGTTTGTATTCTACTGGCAAATCGGCATCTGTAAGTTGGTTAATGTAGCTATTAATGCCATCGCGATAGGCCTCCACTAACTTAAACGACTCAGGGCTTGCCTTCATTTTTTCCAAAGCTTGCTCAGCACCGTATCCCATACCTATACGTCGTTGTTGGCGATCGTAATCTAAGGCACCTTCCCCAATAATTTCAGAAATACGACCAGCAGCGGCATAGGTTTGAAATTCCATTTGCCATAATCGGTGCTGTGCGGTCACAAAGCCTTGAGCTCTGTAAAGATCTGTATCATTTTGTGCAAAAATATGTGGGATGAGTTGCTCATCATAATGCACGGTGACATCCTCTAATAAACCATCGATTTGAATAGTGCCATCAATATTGGTTTCGGAATCATTCTGCCAAATTCCCGTAGTGGGATTTAGAAATTTTCCCATCGGGGGAGCGCTTCCTATCTTTGTGTTTAAAGCGTAAAAAACACCAATTACGAGAATTAGGGAGAGGAGTAATTTTATAATTTTCATGTGGATGCTAAAGGTTGTGTAATTTAAATTTCAAGAGCAGAGGTTGTACTGATGATTTAATTGAAAGTTCTAAAATAATGGGTTTATCTTAAAACAAGCTTTTTAATGACGTTTTTGCCAATAGACTCGTTGAGCATGTCCACAATTTTTTGTTTGCCATAACTTAACTCCTCGCGAAGTACGCTAGAACTTAGGGCTACGTATAAAGTGTCTCTATCTAATTGAACGTCTGTAGTATAATTATTAACGCCATTGCCCATCATTTTGTTCCAAGCTTCCCTAACATCTACTTTGTCAAGACCAGCTTGAAGTTTGTTAGATTCCACAAATTCTTTGAGAATGTCGCTTATGGGCATATTATCATTATGTCGTTTAGCCATAACTGGAGATTTAAAACAAGGACGATAGCCTTTATCTAGTTAATATCAATAGGTTCATAATGCTTATAAAGGTACAAATCTTTATTGGCATTTATGATGAGCATTTCCTTTTCGTTGGCATTCAAAATCGTTTCTTTCCACGCCGAATAGGGGGTTTTATAATAGATGTTCAAACTGTCATTTTCAATTTTGAGCTCAAAGGTTTCCATGCTTTTAGAGGTCTCATAGTTGCCAAAAAGATTGGGTTTTAGTTTTTTTCTGAAACCGCTCATATTATCGGTAACTTCAATATAATCTATAGTATCGCTAAAATTATACTCTTTTTTAACACCTTCGGAAAGTGTAACCTCTTCAATTTGCCAATAGCCATCTAAGTGAGGGATGAGGCTTTCAGGGTCTTTGCTGCAACTAAAGAGCGTTAAGGTTAAGATTAAAAATAAGGGGTTTTTGTAATTCATTATATGAAGTTAGAGTTTAAAAATCTTATAGGATTGATGTACTTGTTTGACCACGTTTTCGGTTCTTTCAGCATGCGTATCACTAATAAATAATTGTCCGAAATTTTCATCATCGACTAGACCAATAATTTGTGCCACACGGTTTTCATCTAATTTATCAAAGATATCGTCTAAAAGCAATAGAGGAGTAACGCCACTTTGTTCTTTTAAAAAATCAAATTGCGCCAATTTCAATGCGATTAAAAAGGATTTCTGCTGCCCTTGACTACCAAATTTTTTAATCGGGTACGACTCAATTTCAAAAATAAGATCATCTTTATGGATGCCGACGCTTGTATACTGCAAGGCCTTATCTTTGTTAAGGTTTTTGGCTAGAAGATCACTGAGCTTGTTTTCAAATAGATGTGAGTCGTATATTAAATTAACTGCTTCATTATTATTGCTTATGGCCTTATATCTTGCTTTAAAGATGGGGATAAAGGTTTCAAGAAAGGCGCTTCTTATCTCAAAAATCTCCGTTCCGTAGGTATTTAACTGTTCATTATAAACCGCAATGGTCTGCGCGTTATAGGTGTTGTTGACGGCAAAATATTTCAGTAATGCGTTTCGCTGTGCCAGTACCTTATTGTAATTGATAAGATTGGTCAAATAGCTTTTATTGCTCTGCGAAATGACGCTGTCTATAAATTTTCTTCGGGTAACGCTACCCTCAATGATGAGGTCACGGTCGGCGGGTGAAATAATGACTAGGGGAATAAACCCGATATGATCGCTAAATCGCTCATAAGCTTTCCCATTACGCTTGATCATTTTCTTTTGTCCGCGTTTTAAAGACACGATAATCTTTTCTTTTTTCTCATTTTTCTCAAAAATACCGTCCACCACAAAAAAGTCTGAATCGTGATTGATATTTTGCGATGCAATGGGATTAAAGTAGCTTTTTCCAAAGGATAAATAGTAGATGGCGTCCAAAACATTGGTTTTTCCTACACCATTTGCACCAACAAAGCAATTTATTTTGGTGTCAAATTCAAAATCTTCACTTTCGAAATTTTTATAGTTAACAAGGCTTAGCGTATTTAAAATCATAAAAATGGGAGGAGATATCTGTTTTAAGGCTTGGGTAGACCAAGAAGGCATAAAAATAACAAATAATTTACCTTTTAAATCCCAATAAAAATTTTATTTTTGCGGGCACAAATAACGAATCATGGCATCATACAAGAAAAGAGGATATAAACCCAAAACTGAAAAGGAAAAGATTGAGGTTGAAGAAGAAAACTCAACAACAGCAGAGGTTTTTAATAGTCTAGACGAAGGCGCAAATAAAGCCGAAGACTGGGTTGGTGAAAATCAAAAAGGGATCTTTATTATTATTGGGGTTGTCGCTTTAGTAGTTTTAGGCTATTTAGGTTATGATAAGTTAGTTGCTGGGCCTAAGGCCGAGGAGGCAATGAACGAAATGTACACCGCTCAAAAGTATTTTGATGAAGCCGTTACAGGAGAATCTAAAGATTCATTGTATACATTGGCCATCAACGGAGGAGAAGGTAAATACGGAATGGTTGATATTGCTGAAGAATATAGCAGTACTCCTGCAGGGAATTTAGCAAACTACTATGCTGGTATGGCGTATTTGAACTTGAAGGATTATACCAAAGCGGTTCAATATTTAAGTGAATTTGAAACTGATGATGCCGTATTGGGACCTGTTGCAAAAGGAGGCGTTGCTGATGCCTTTGTACAGTTAAACCAATTAGAGGATGCTTTAGGCTATTATGAGCAAGCCATCTCGGCGTCTACAAATGATTATACCACACCAATGTATTTGTTTAAAGCGGCAAACGTTGCTTTAACATTAGGTAAAAAAGATAAAGCTCTAGATTATTTCAAGCGTATTCAGAATGAGTTTTCTGATGCTGACCAAGCTAAAAACATTGAGGTTTTTATTGGTAGAGCAGAGGCGAGTACTAAATAAATACATCACTTTGCTTAAACGCAAACTATATGGCAACTGCAAATCATAATTTATCCAATTACGATAAGAACACAATCCCAAATGCGAGCAACTTTCGATTTGGGATTGTTGTTTCAGAATGGAATCATGAAGTTACCGATGGCCTTTTTAAAGGAGCTCAAGAAGCGCTCCTAGATTGTGGTGCATTAGAAGACAACATTTTAAAATGGGATGTTCCTGGTAGTTTTGAATTGATCTACGGAAGCAAAAAAATGATTGAGCGCCAAGTAGATGCGATTATAGCTATTGGTTGCGTTATTCAAGGCGAAACCAAACACTTTGATTTTGTTTGTGAAGGTGTGACCCAAGGGATCAAGGATTTAAATGTAACTTCTGACACCCCAGTTATTTTTTGCGTACTTACAGACAATAATATGCAACAATCTTTGGATCGTTCTGGAGGAAAACACGGGAATAAGGGTACTGAGGCAGCAATAGCTGCCATAAAAATGGCCCATTTGCGTAGAACGTTCTAAGGAACTTCCTACAGAGGCTCATGCAAAAGGGATGAGATTTTTTTTAATAGCTCTTTTGAATATAACTTCCCCTGTTCTGTTAACAATTTTTAGCAGTTGAGCCGCCTATTTTACTGGTGAATTCTGTACTTTTGAAAGAACACAAATTTCGAATTTTGTAGTGTCTTTATTTCAACAACGTAAGCCAAAACGCTTTCAATACATTCCGCGAAGCGAAAAAGATTCCGAAGACGATAAGGCCGAAAGCCTTAAATCGCACTGGAAGTCTGTTAGAAAACAAGGTAAGCGTAAGGGTCAATCTAAAACCTTGCCCGTATTGTTGATTATTTTAGGTATGATAATTGCATTCTGGTACCTACTAACACGTTACGAAATCACATGACATTATGGGAATTTTAAGCACTAGAAAAAACAAGAAATACAGTTATACACCGCGCTACTACAAAGGTGATGGTAATCCGTACGAATTAAAACATAAGTTTGATGATTTTCGGGTAACCGCGGGGAGTAATAAGGGTATAAAGACGAAATTCAACAATGCTGTAGATGATTATAAGCACAACCAAGATACAAGTGGTGCTAATCGGAGGGTTTTAATTATTATAGGGGTTTTAATATTGGCCTTTTTATTCATTATTGATTTCGATCTTTCCATATTTTCTAATAACAACTAATGGCAGATATTATTCAATTGCTACCCGACCATGTAGCCAACCAAATTGCGGCGGGAGAAGTTGTACAACGTCCGGCCTCTGTAGTCAAAGAACTTTTAGAAAATGCCATTGATGCAGATGCAGCGATGATTAAGCTGGTGGTAAAAGATGCCGGTAAAACATTGATTCATGTTATAGACAATGGTAAAGGCATGAGCGGCACAGACGCCCGACTTAGTTTTGAACGTCATGCCACTTCCAAAATACGCTCTGCGGAGGATTTATTCAGTTTAAACACCAAAGGATTTAGAGGCGAGGCACTTGCCAGTATAGCGGCTATTGCACATGTTGAGTTAAAATCTAAGCAAGAGGAAGATGAGCTTGGGACCCATATAGAAATTGAGGGCAGTGAAATTAAATCGCAAGAGGTGACGGTAACCCCAAAGGGAACTTCAATTGCAGTAAAACACCTATTTTATAATATTCCGGCCCGACGCAATTTTCTAAAATCGAATACGGTCGAGCTAAGACACATTATTGATGAGTTTCACCGTGTAGCCCTAGCGCATCCAGATATTACCTTTTCTATGTACCACAATGGAAGTGAGAGTTTCAACCTTCCTAAGAGTAATTATAGACAACGTGTGGTCAACATCTTTGGAAATAAGGCCAATGAAAAGCTGGTTCCAGTTGAAGAAGAAACGGAAGTACTTAAGATCTCAGGCTTTGTGGGAAAACCAGAATTTGCAAAGCGCACAAAGACCGAGCAGTTTTTTTTCGTGAATAATCGATTTATTAAGAGCGGTTATTTGAATCATGCTGTAAATGCTGCTTATGACGGACTCATAAAAGACGGAAGTCATCCCAGTTATTTTTTAAAATTAACGGTTGATCCCAAAACGATCGATATCAATATACACCCAACAAAAACAGAGATTAAATTTGACGATGAGCATACGTTGTATGCCATTCTAAGATCTTCTGTAAAACATAGCCTCGGACAATTCAATATAGCTCCTGTACTTGATTTTGATAGAGACTCCAACTTAGACACACCATATACTTACAAACAACGCCAAGCTATCACGCCTTCAGTGGAGGTAGATCGGGATTTTAATCCGTTTCAATCTGGAGCATCTATGAAGGTGAGCCCCATAAAAACATTTAAAAGGGAACCCGTAGGTCAATGGGATAGTTTGTATGTGGGTTTAGAATCTAAGGGTACGCAAACACATTCTAATTTTAACGAAGTTCAGTTTGAGAGTCAATCTCATGATGGTGCTTTGTTTAATGATGAAACCTCTTTAAAAACAGCAAATACCACTTACCAACTCCATAATAAATACATTATAAGCACCATAAAGTCAGGGATGATGATTTTAGATCAACATCGTGCACATCAGCGGGTGTTGTATGAAGGTTTATTAAAAAGTATGACCATTAAAGAAGCGGTGAGTCAGCAATTGCTATTTCCTTTGCAGTTGCAGTTTTCTACTACTGAAATGGAACAATTAAAGGAGCTTCGGGAGGATTTAGAACATACTGGATTTGTGTTTTCTGAGTTTTCAAACGCAAACGTTGAGATTACTGGTGTGCCCATTAATGTTTCAGAAAGTGAAGTAGAACGTATTTTAGACCAACTCCTTAGTGACGTTCAGGATGAAGTACCTGATGCAAATTTTAGTGCTACCGATCTTTTAGCAAAATCTATGGCAAAGAGTTTGGCTATTAAAACAGGACAGTCTATGACAGCTATGGAACAAGAACATTTGGTAAACAGTCTGTTTGCTTGTAAAGCGCCATCTGTGGCGCCAGACAATAGAGTAACCTTTATTACGATGAGTGTAGAGGATTTTGATAAAAAATTTATGTAGCTAGTTATGATGAGAGGAATTACAGATGCCGTTAAACATTTGATCATTATCAATGCCATCATGTTTGTTGGTACGTTGACTATAGGGGGAGGGGAGCTGTTCTATCAATGGTTCGCACTTCATTTTCCCAAAAACGACTTGTTTCAGCCCTGGCAAATAGTAACCCACATGTTTATGCATGGTAATTTTATGCACATTCTATTTAACATGTTTGCCTTATGGATGTTTGGTACTGCCGTAGAGCAAGTATTGGGATCTAAAAAGTTTTTGTTTATTTATTTTTCTGCTGGATTAGGAGCCGTTTTGTTTCAACTGGGATTCTATTACTTTAACTATCTTCCGATTTATGCAGATTTGGTTGCATCAGGATTAACTGAAAGTCAAATTGTTCAAATGTTTACTTCAAACGAAACGATAAGCACCGTTACTCAAAATCAGTTGGGCTTGCTTAAGCAGGCTTATCCTATTTATAATGCGTCAATGGTTGGAGCTTCAGGGTGCATTATGGGAATTCTTGCCGCTTTTGGAATGATGAATCCCAATGCAAAATTGATGCTCATTTTCTTACCAATTCCTATTAAGGCGAAGTATTTTATTCCAGGTATTATTCTGTTGGATGTGATATCGGCTATTTCAGGACAGTCCTTTTTTAGCCCGAGCAATACCGCTTACATGGCTCACATTGGTGGAGCTCTTACAGGCTTTTTTATCATGTGGTACTGGAAACGCACACAGTTCAATAAAAACCGCTGGAACTAATGGCATCGCTGTCAAACGACATATCAAACAAATTGAGAAACCTCAATGTTCTTGAAAAGATCATCGCCATTAACGTATTGATTTTTTTAATAGGTTTGATTTTAGGAACTTTACAAGGGTTGCCTAGAGGTTATTCTTTACGATGGCTAGAGTTACCCAAGGATTTTTTCGATTTCCTTTTGAGACCTTGGTCTATCTTAACTTACGGATTTACGCATTACGATTTTATGCATATATTATTCAATATGCTGGTGCTTTATTTTGTGTCCCGAAGTTTGTTGAATTTGTTTTCTGCGAAACAGACCTTAAACATCTACTTTTTAGGTATTATATCTGGAGGTTTCGTATATCTATTGGTTTATAATGTACTGCCTTCGAGCATGCATGCTTCTGTAGGATCTTTAGTTGGGGCCTCAGCAGGAGTCAACGCGCTTTTGATTTTTTTGTGTACCTATTTGCCCAATAATGAAGTACGCTTTTTTACCATTAATATCAAGCTTTGGTACATTGGTGTGGCTATTGTGGTCTTTGATGTTATTGGACTCTTTGGCGTAAATCAAGGCGGTAAATTAGCCCATCTGGGAGGTAGTCTTTTGGGATATCTGTATGCCACACAACTCCAAAAAGGGATAGACATTGGCAGCGGTTTTGCGAAACTGACAGACAGCATTTCAAATTGGTTTAAACCAAAGTCAAAGCTCAAAACGGTGCACCGCAACCAATCAAAAGGTTATGCCGGCTACAACAAAAAGGAATTTAATGAGTTGAACAAGCAGAAAAAGATTGATGCCATTTTAGATAAAATCTCAAAAAGCGGTTATGAAAGTTTGACCAAAGACGAAAAAGCGATTCTTTTTCAAGCGGGCAAAGACTAAAAATATGGGCAAATTAAAGGCTTTTGAAAAGGTAATGTTCCTCATCAATTCCTTGATGGCTTTTCTATTATTGATGTCTTACATTCTCCCTTATGTCCCACCAAAACGCTTTGCATTTATTTCGGTATTGAGTTTAGGAGTTCCGTTCTTAATCATTATCAATATATTGTTTGTAATCTATTGGTTGTTTAAGGTTAAAAAGCAATTGCTTCTTTCGGTTTTAGCCCTAGCTATAGGTTATATTTATTTATTATCCCTTTATAAATTTTCGGCTTCTAAACATGTTGATGATCAAGAAAATATTTCGATCATGAACTATAATGTACGCTTGTTCAATGTGTTTAAATGGATTGACAACGATAATATAAAACAGCATATTTCAGATTTTATAAGTGAGCAAAATCCAGATGTGTTATGCATTCAAGAGTATCGTCCTGATGATGAAATTATTCTTAAAGACTACTTTAAGTATGAGCAGTTATCTGGAGATAAGGTTAAAAATGGGCAAGCGATTTTTACTAAATTTCCGATAGTGAACTCTGGATCCATTGAGTTTCCTAATACGTCTAACAACGCCATTTTTGTAGATATTGTAAAAAACAAGGACACGTTAAGAATTTATAATGTGCACTTACAATCTCTAGGAATTGATCCTACGGTTGAAAAATTAGCTCAAGAAGATTCTGAAAATTTGGTGAGACGTGTAGGCAATACCTTCAAATTGCAACAAGAACAGACGGAGCAATTTCTTCAGCATAAAAATGAATGCCCGTACCAAATGTTAATTTGTGGTGATTTTAATAATACGGCCTATTCTTATGTTTACAAAGAGGTAAAAGGTGATTTAAGAGATGCTTTTGTTAGAGCAGGTAATGGTTTTGGTAGAACGTTCGATTTTAAATTTTTTCCTGTTCGTATAGACTTTGTCTTGGTAGATGATGGCTTCGATATTAATGCCTTTAAGACCTATGATGTCAAATACTCAGATCACTATCCGGTGATGGCAAAAGTGAAGCTGAAACAGCCTAAACTTTAATGTAACCTCACAACTCATCTTGCTTTCCCATTTCCGCAGAACAGAACAATAAAAAGAATTTTAAAAAATTAGGACATCAACTGGCAGTCTACCAAATCTGCTAAAATATGTATGACAAGTCCTAAGCCGATCCATCTGGTTTTCTTCGGAAATACTAAGATGACATAAAAAGCTATGGCGTAATAGGAATGAAGAGGATGAAAGCCAATACTACAGCGGTTAGGATCTAAAATTGGTGTTGCCAATAAATGATCGACATCAATGAGAAAGCCACAAAGCATGATCAAATAGGCCTTAATCCATTTTGGTTTGTAAAACATTATGGCGGCCAATAATGGACCAAAGACGTGAATGCCGTAATGTAGGACGAAACGTAATGTCATAGTTTTACGGTCTGTTTGTTAAGATAGAGCTCTGTACTAGGACCTTCATTAAACAGTAAATCTAAGATGCTTAAATTAGATAGGAACCCATGTTTTTGTTCGAAAACTTGAGGGTATCTTGTAAAAGATTGCGGTATTTCCTTTCTAGAATTGGCCAACGAACGAGCATCTAAACTATGTTGCGTTTCTAACTCAAATTCTGTAGTTGTAGTATAACGTAATGGAAGCTGTAAACAGTCAAACACTAAGGTGAGGCATTTTAAATTAAACGCCATGAGATTGGTGAATTCTGTTTTAAAAAGTGGCAAAAGATCATCAATATAATATTCAAAAAAAGGAGAGGTGCTATAGGCAGACTCTAAAGATTTTAAATGTTGTAATTGCCAATTTTCCATATTGGATATGGCAACGTCTTTATACAATTGACGGTTTTTTTGAGAGTAGATTACAGGGATGTTTAAATCTAACCGGCCATTGGAACCGTAGATAGAAGTACGATTTCTATAGGTTTGCTTTTGATAATTATCACAAATTTCAAACACAACTGCTTCTGCCTTTAGCATTGCTGCCACATGGGCAACATTTGGAAAATAGGTAGGATGAATCAGCGTTTGCATTAGGATTGAATTAAAAATGCAGGTTAGATTTGATTTCGATTTGCCTTTTGATTGGAGTAAAAGTTAACAATCAAAAGGCAAAATGAAATGTCTATTTTTTAGGCTTTATTGCGCTTGCGCCATTTTGTATATCCAAAGATAACAGCGATCAATATTAAAAATGGTATTAGAAAGGACGTGGCCTTACCGCTGCCACTTACCGTAGTAAACCAACGTTCCCATCTTGGGTTTTTCAGTCCATCCCAGCTCATCCAGATGAGTACGGGCTTACCAACCACGTGGTCAAAAGGTACATAGCCCCAGGCTCTCGCATCAATGGAGTTGTTTCGGTTATCTCCCATCATCCAATAATAGTTTTGTTTGAAGGTATAGGAGTCTGCAGGCTTACCGTTAATAGTTATTTGGTTACCATTTACTTTGAGATCGTTATGTTCGTACTCTTCGATAATACGTCTGTAAAGTGGTAAGACTTCAGTATTTAATTTCACCGTTTTTCCTTCTTCTGGGATATAGATAGGTCCAAAATTGTTGTAGCTCCACGGGTATTGAGGCGCTCTAGGAAATAAGTTCTGGTTTAAATCTGGCGGGGTAATTCTTTTCGTAATGCTAGCAATATTGGGATGATCTTTCGCTTTTGCAGCATTGGTCTCTGTAGCTTGTACAAAATAGGTCTCTTTTTCAGGATCAAAACCAATGCGGTCTGTAATATCGTAGCGTTTAAGAATACGATACACTTGTTCATCTGAGCTAATCTGACCTTGGAAGGTGATGTCAAAAGAGAACTGTAGTTGTGCTCTTTCTGGCAACTCATTCTTTTTTCCGTTGATATAAACATAACCGTCCTTAACTTGTAATGAATCTCCTGGTACACCTACGCAACGCTTTACAAGGTTGGTTTTTTTATCTATGGGCTTGTAATAATTTCGGTCTGGATTGAAATTATTCATGTCCAACAAGGTATCTGCTGGTTGATTAAAAACAACAATATCATTACGTTCAATATCCTCAAAACCTGGCAATCTCATGTAAGGGAGTTGCAGTTTGTTTTTCCAAGAGGTCTCGTTCTCATCCTTATGGTCATTAAAAAGGTAAGACTTGACGTTCAACTTAGGAATGGTATCGTGCACCATCGGCATGGCCACGGTGGTCATAGGGACTCTAGCACCGTAATTGACTTTGCTCACAAATAAGAAATCACCCACTAACAAAGACTTTTCTAATGAAGAACTAGGAATTGTAAACGGTTGAACAAAGTAGGTATGTACAATTGTTGCTGCCACAATTGCAAAGAGAATAGAGCTTACCCAATCTCCAGAGCTGGATTTAGGATGTAAGTCGCGATTTTCAATATGGCTTACGTCAGCGACGTAATTGAGATAAAAATTGTAGAACCCCAGAGACACTATAGCTAATAGGGTATCTTGGTAGGTGTTTTTGCCAAAGCTTCTTGCTGTTTCAACCCAAACCACAGGGAACATAATCAAGTTGACGATAGGAACAAACAATAAGATGGTCCACCACCAAGGTCTGTTGATGATTTTCATTAAGATGACAGCATTGTAGATAGGAACAAATGCTTCCCAAGCGTTTGTTCCTGCTTTTTTATAAAGTTTCCAAGTCCCAAGACCGTGAATGATCTGGATAATGAGAATAAATATTAACCACTGTGTGAATGTCATATCGAAAAATTGATTTCTGAGTACAAGCTATAAATTAAAAGTAGCCGTAGCATTGCAAATTAACTAATATTTAGAACGTCTTTCATGGTAAACACGCCTTTTTTATCTTTAATATATTCTGCAGCAACAACAGCCCCTAAAGCAAAACCCTGTCTGGAATGTGCTGTGTGTTTTATTTCTATGGAATCTATCTCTGAGGTATAGCTTATGGTATGGGTGCCAGGAACGTTATCCACACGCTTGGCAGTAATTGGTAATTCTTTATGTTGAGACGCATTTAAAGACCAACTTTCAAAAGATGAATGGTCTATGATGCCTGCAGCCAATGTAATTGCAGTGCCGCTTGGAGCATCTAATTTTTGAGTATGATGTATTTCTTCAATATGGGCGTTATACTCAGGAAGTTTCCCCATTAATCTTGCTAAGGTCTTATTAAGTTCAAAAAAAACATTAACACCTAAACTAAAATTAGAAGCGTAGAGAAAAGTACCATCATGTTTTTTACAAAGCGCTGTAATCTCACTATAATGGTCTAACCAACCCGTTGTTCCAGATATTACGGGCACGCCAGCTTCTAGGCATTCTGAAATATTAGCAACAGCGGTTTCTGGAAGGCTAAAGTCTATGGCCACGTCACAGTCTTCTATAGTGTAGCTTTTGGTAGAACTATTAACTTTAAGAACAATATCATGACCTCTGTCAACAGCAATTTGTTCTATGGTTTTGCCCATCTTTCCGTAGCCTAACAAACCAATTTTCATAGTTTAAAATTTAAAATTCAAAGTAAGACCAAGATTGGCCGTATTTTCCATTTCGTTATATTTCATATGAGGTTTTAGGGCGAGATTTTCGTCGACGTTAAATTGTAGTAAATGAGCATCGACATTTGCATCAATAATGTTGAGGGCATAACCAGCTAAAGCAAGTAATAATGAGAGTTCTTTGTTTCTTCTAAACGTACGCTGGGCCCTAATTAAGCCGTCATTGGAAATAGTTGCAAATTCAGAATTTGAGTCATCCACTCCGGCCAAACGATTTTTGTATGCATCGCGATAACGGTCATACTCTTTATCATTTCGAATGTAAAAATAAGCAGGGATTCCAATAGCAGCATATACCAAAGGAATTTTCCAGTATTTTTTATTGTAGGCTTGACCCATTCCTGGGATAACTGCAGAAAAAAATGCCGCTTTTGATGGCCCTAATATGTTGAGAGGTTCACGTGAAATGGTGTCTTGTACCTTAATGAAGTTTTCTTCCATTTCTTCAACGGTAGTTTCATCTTCAGCAGGGGGTTCCTCTTGTGCAAATACTAACGTTGTAGATAAGCAGATAAAAAAGAAAAAATATAAAATTTTATTTGGCACTTTGAACCAGTTTTTTGATACGATTAAAATCTTCTTCGGAATGAAATGGGATGCTAATTGACCCCTTGCCATTCTTTGAGACCTTAACGCTTATTTTATGGCCAAAGTATTCTGAAAATTCTTTTATGCCTTTTTTAACAAACTTAGGTTGTTCCTGGGGTTCTGAGGTTTTTGAAGGTGCAGGATCGTTTAATTGTTTTACTAAAGCTTCGGTGGCTCTTACCGATAATTTATCTGAGATGATCTTCTCATAGATATCCAATTGTTTTTCTTGATCATCTACATTAATAATGGCACGGCCATGCCCCATGGAAATGAAGCCATCACGCATTCCTGTTTGAATGATAGGGTCAAGCTTTAAAAGTCTAAGGTAATTGGCTATAGTGGATCTTTTTTTACCAACACGCTCGCTCATTTGCTCTTGTGTAAGTGCAATTTCATCAATGAGTCGTTGATAGGATAGAGCAATCTCGATAGGGTCAAGGTCTTGACGTTGGATGTTCTCAACCAATGCCATTTCCAAGGATTCTTGATCATTGGCAATACGAATATATGCAGGAATGGTTTGAAGCCCTATCAATTTAGAGGCTCTAAAACGACGTTCTCCTGAAACCAACTGAAACTTATTAAACTCTAGTTTTCTAACCGTAATAGGCTGGATCACTCCTAATTCCTTTATGGAAGAAGCAAGTTCCCTTAAGGTTTCTTCATTAAAATTGGTACGAGGTTGAAAGGGGTTGATGTCGATGGCATCAATATCTAACTCTACGATATTACCAATAATGGTATCCGCATTTTTATCCTGAATCGAATTAATATCGTTGGAAGGATCTTTTAACAAGGCAGATAAGCCTCTTCCTAAAGCCTGTTTTTTTGTAGCCTTCGCCATTATGAATTTTTATTTATAATTTCCTTGGCCAAACTTAAGTAATTTATGGCACCTTTACTGCTCACGTCATATTTAATGATGCTTTCTCCGTAACTAGGTGCTTCTCCTAAACGCACATTTCGTTGAATAATAGTATCAAAAACCATATCACTAAAGTGCTTTTGAACTTCTTCAACCACTTGGTTAGACAGTCTTAAACGTTGGTCATACATTGTTAAAAGCATGCCTTCAATATCCAAGTCTTTATTGTGGATTTTCTGAACACTTTTAACCGTGTTTAGCAGTTTCCCTAAACCTTCTAACGCAAAATATTCACATTGGATAGGGATAATTACAGAGTCTGAAGCGGTAAGCGCATTTAGAGTAAGTAACCCTAAAGATGGTGCACAGTCAATGAGAATGTAATCGTAAGAGGATTTTAAATGTGAGATGGCGCGCTTCATCATGTACTCACGCTCATCCTTATCTACCAGTTCTATTTCTATAGCTACTAAATCAATATGGGCAGGAATGATATCAACATTTGGCGAATTAGTAGAAATGATACAATCTTCGGCCTTTGCGGTATGCTCTAAAAGCTGGTAAGAACCCACTTCAACAGACTCTACGTCAATTCCTAAACCAGAGGTAGCATTTGCCTGTGGGTCAGCGTCTACTAAAAGTACTTTTTTCTCTAAAACACCTAGCGAAGCAGCAAGATTTACTGAGGTTGTTGTTTTTCCAACACCTCCTTTTTGATTGGCAATTGCAATGATTTTACCCATTAAAAGATTTGGTTTTTTGAGGTGTAAAAATACGATTATTTACGACTTTATAAAATTCAAGTTGTTAACATTGAGCCATAAAAAAAGCAGCCTTTTATAGCTGCTTCTTTATGAATCAATTAATTCAGAATCATGATTCTGGATTGTGAATGCCCACAATATAATCTCCAGAAAGATATTTTTTAGCGATATCTTGAAGGTACTCTGTAGTTAAGCCTTTAACTTTAGACTCATACTCCATAATGGCATTTGGATCTTTTTGAAGATAATCGGCATTTTTCAATGCTCTTAACCAAAATCTATTTTCCTTCATTTCTTCTTTATGATCAAGCATATAGGTTTCCTTAACCTTGTCTAAATCCTTTTGCGTAGGTCCGTCTGTAACTAGTTTTTGAACTTCTGCTAAGGCTGCTTTTTTCAGTTTCTCTACATTTTCAGGACCGCAAGGAAAACTGATGTTGAAGCTATACCAATCATAGGGCATATTGCTAATATTTCCTCTAGCACCTACACCGTAAACACCACCTTCTTCTTCACGCAATTGCTCAACTAATTTAATGGTTAAAATTTCACCCAAAGTTTCTAGTGCAAAATCTTCTTTAGCTTTATATTCGGTTGGACCGTGATAAGTTATTCTAACAGAACTTTTTGGATCTTCTCCTTTTTCAATAATCTTTTCGTGCTGGCCTGTGAGAGGTCTAAAATCACTAACCTCATACATTTCGTTAGAACCTTTACCAGGCAAACTGGCTAAATATTGACTAGCGAGTTCCACAAGTTCCTTTTCATTGATATTTCCAACAAAATAAAAGTGAAAATCACCGGCATCTGCAAATCGTTCTTGGTATTTTTTATAAGCAAGATCATAATCGGCTTCATCCATTTTTTCTGGGGTTGGGAATCCTGTGTATCGCGGGCTATCACCGTACATAAATTCTCCCATTTTTATAGAAAAATAGGTTTGAGGATTAGACATCATATTTCCTAAAAAGGACTTTTGTTTTTCGATGTAAGATCCAAAGGCTTCTTCATTTTTATTCAAGGACGTAAAATAGAGATGCACTAATTGAAATAGTGTTTCTAAATCTTTTGGAGAGGCATTTCCAGAGATATCTTCACTATATGTGCCTACCCTTGGTCTTACATTAACGATTTTACCTGAAAGCATTTTGTTCATTTCATTAATATCGAAGCCGTTAACTCCCGCTTCCGATAAGCCTCCATTGGCGTTAACAGTGGCTATGTGTTCTTCATCGGTGTAAAGTGATGATCCACCATAGCTAAAGGCATCAAAAAGGATTTCATCGTTTTTGAAATCGGTAACCTTATAAGTCACTTTAGCACCATTGCTCAAGGTGAGAGTGGTAGTTCCAAGTTTATCATTCACCTTATAGTCAGTAACAGTTCCTGCTGTTGGCATATCTGTAATCATAGATTCGGCAACGGCTTTATCTTCATAAGGTTCTAAAGTTCTTTTGTTAACGTCATCTAAAAGAGATTTGACCTCTGCTTCTGTAACTTGTGTCATGCCTTCTTTTTCAGGACCAGTAAGAATGATCACTCTGTTTTCCTCTTTTATATAATCTGAAATGAGCGCATTAACCTCCTTTAATGATATGGTTGGTAATTGTTGCTTGTAAAAGTCATACTCCCAAGAGATACCAGGCATTGGTTCATTTTCTAGATAATGTCTTACGTACTCTCCAACAATTCTGTTAGATTCCATTTTGTCTTTATCTTTATAACTTTTTTCCATACGAGCCATAATGTCTTTTTTAGCACGCTCAAATTCACCTTCAAAAAAGCCATGTTGTTTCACTCTTTGATTTTCTTCAAGCAATGTTTCTAAAGCTTTTAATTGACCTGTTTCGCTGGTCATGGCAAAGGATCGGTAGGCTTCCTTCGTTTTGGCATAAGTACCTCCATGGTAGCTGAAACCATAAACAAAAGGAGGATTTGGACTGTTTCTTAATTCATCTAAGCGATTATTGATCATTTGTGAGAATAAGCCTTCTACCATTGACTCGCGATAATCTTTCAACGTATGATCTGGTTGTGCATCTTCTTTATCTTTAAAAAGCACTTGCACTTGAGAGAAAGAGGCTTCTTTGTCAGATTCTATAGCAATAAATGTTTCTTTGTGATTGGGTAGGTCAAAGGTCTTTCTTGGTTTAGGATCTTTTGGCATTTCTATACCACCAAAATGATCTTTGATTTTTTGTTCAAGTGTTGCAACATCTACATCTCCTACAGCTACTACAGCCATTAAATCTGGTCTATACCAATCCTTGTAAAAACGTTTTAAGCTATCATATTCAAAATTTTCAAGAACATCTTTAGTACCAATTGGCAGGCGGTCTGCATATTTGGATCCATAGAGCAGTTTAGGAAGATAATTTTGCATCATTCGCTCATCGGCACCTTGTCCAAGACGATATTCTTCTAAAACGACACCGCGTTCATCATCAATTTGCTCACCGGTTAAAAGGGCATTGTGAGCCCAATCTTCGATAATTTGAAATCCTTTTTCTAATTTTTCTGGATCATCACTTGGAATTGGTAAAATATAGACTGTTTCATCAAAACTCGTATAGGCATTAAGGTGCGCTCCAAATTTTACACCTATACTTTGTAAATAATCTACCAATTCATTCTTTTCAAAGTTTTTAGTGCCATTAAAGTTCATGTGCTCCATAAAATGAGCCAAACCGCGTTGATCATCTTCTTCAAGAATAGAACCAGCATTTACAACTAAACGCAACTCTACTTTATCTTCTGGCTTTCCATTATTTTTAATGTAATAGGTAAGTCCATTGGCAAGTTTCCCCATCTTAACCTCCGGGTTAAAGGGTATTTTTTCTTCGGAAGAAATCTCAGATTTAATCGCTTCTTTTGTCTCTTGTGCGAGGGAGGTTCCCGAGAGCATAAGAGTACAGATACCTACTAGTAGCTGCATTTTTGATAATTTCATCATTTTTTAGAGGGTTTTGTGGATTATTATAGATGTAATAAATATAACTAAATTTTTAGTTATAATTAAACCTAATCTGATTAATAGCCTATTCCTCATGAAATTATGAAAATAAACTATCAATTTAAATGTTTTTAAAAACAACTTCAATGTGTAATAATTAAAAAGCCCTATCCGTTGGATAGGGCAAAATTTTAGAAAAGAAACTAAATGTGAATAAATGGTTAACCCATTAAAATTTCCAATATCATAATGGCGGCATCGCTTATTTTAGTTCCTGGACCAAAAATGGCAACAGCACCAGCATCATATAAAAATAGATAATCCTGTTTCGGGATGACGCCTTCTAGAATTTGCAGCAATGGCCAAAACTACCTGTTTTGAATGTGGGTTGTATCGTTAAAACGTCAATATCTTTCTAAGAGGTTCTTAGCGTTTCAAGGCAAAATGCCCCTTGAACACGGCAGGGGCATTGGTCTTGGGATCGGTAAACTCAACCGAGAACCAGTAATCGCTTGTAGGCATCGGACTGCCGTTGTAGTTGCCGTCCCAGCCCAACTGTTGCGTACCCAGTGTCACCAAGAGTTTGCCGTAACGGTCAAAGATCCTTATGCCGGTACTGGGCCGGTTTCTTAGCGATGGTATCTCCCAAATGTCATTGTGGCCGTCACCATTGGGCGTAAAATAGGGTGAAAACCCAAGTACGGTAAACTCCACTTCGGTAGCGCCACAGCCTGCTACATCCCTTCCGGTCACGGTGTATGTGCCGTCGCCAACATTGCTGAACAACAGGCTCGTTGCGCCTTGGTCAAGTAACCGCCATGGACCACTATCCAGGCGAAACTCAAAGCTGCCCTGCCCATCAATATTCTGAACTTCCACCTCTGCCGTTGGTGAGAATGACGGACTTAAGACGACAACATCAAATATTGGTGGGCTAACCGCCTCAACCAAAGTGCTTTGTTCGTAACTGCAACCTGTACCGAAATCGGTTACGATGGCCGTGTAATTTCCTGGAACGTCAGCTAAAATACTAGATGTGTTCAGTCCCAGGGATTCACCATTGCGCAACCATTGGAAAGTAGCACTGCTTCCAGCTAGACCCGTATCAAGTACTGGTGGTGAAAACGACAGGTCCAATGGCTCGCCAGTTTGGGCATCTACACATAAAGGGAGCCGTTCTGGTAAATTGAATACAGGTAATGGATTGATATTGATTTCAAACGAGATAGGTACAGGTGAGCTACAAAGGGTCTCGGTATTGACGATATGCGCTATGATGTTGGCATTGGGCACATCCGCTACAAAACTTTCTGGATTTTCTATGGAACCATCGAGATTAAAATTTGCCCAGCCCTGGTAATACCTTACTTCTGTGGTAGTAGCAGCGTCAGGGTTGATAAGTGTATCATAAAGCCTAAGATCTATAGTGGCCAACAACTGTATTGGATCCTCACTACATAAGGTGATATCAGCAAGCGTGCTATCCTCTGCAATAAACGTGCTGGTAAGTACATTGAATTCAAATCTGGCAATGGCATAACAGTTGTTGCTATTGGCAACGCCTAGCCATAGGGTCTGTGGGTTGGATGTATTGCTAAAATTACTGGGATTAGCAATGGGATTGGCACTGTTAAGGGCGTCCGCTTCGCTTAAAAAGTACTGCACATCGAATTCGGTATTAGCAGCATTCTCAATAAGTAGTGGTTCAATGTCCGTAAGATTAAAAACGCCTGTGCTGCTATCAATGGCACATTCAGATAGCACAGCGCCGTCATCACTGAGCTGCGGCACTTCCAAAGCCTGAAGTTCCAGGCTACCCGTAAAACCACAACCGTTGGCCGTATCTTCGGTACGGAAGTAAACCGTTTGAAACCCTGCCACGGTATTTGTATAGCTCGTTGGCAAAGGATCTATATTGTTTTGGGCATTGGCCAAAGAGATATGGAAGGTTACACCAATATTGGGATTGCCAAAACTGATATCGGTAATGGATTGGTTGAGATTGAACACTGCAAAACCATCACCATCACTAGCACAGATTTGTAAGGGCGTTGGATTAAAATTAATCTCTGGCGTTCCTACGATCTCAATATCAAAAGGTGCTACGGCATAGCAAAGCGGTAGGACATCGTTGCGCTCCAAGCGTAGCCAAAGTGTCTGTGGGTTACTGGTGTTTTCATAGTTGGAAGGATTACTTATGGTATTGTTGCCATTCTGCGCATCGGCTTCCGTGGTATGATAGCTCAGGTTAAATAGAAGTGGATCTTGCTCACCAAGTGCTATGTTGGAATTCTCGGTAAGGTCAAAACTTACCGGTTCGTTGGGAAACACACAAGCCTGTATGCTCAGGTCGCTCACATTCTTCACTACCGTTAAGGGCTCGGTGGTAAGTGTAAAGCTGTCCACGGCTGCACAGCTTGTGGGTGCAGTATCTAAAGTAAGCCGTAACCAAATGGTTTGGCTAAGGGCTGTACTGGTATAGTTGCTTGGATTGGCTATGGCGTTGTTGCCATTCTGTGCCTCGGCTTCGGGAAGGTGATAGCTAAGGCTTACTGTTGATGGGTCTTGGTTACCAATGGCCAAAGGGGCATTAATTGTAAGGTCATACACCGCATCTAGCCCAAGGCTGGTACAGGCTTCTGAACTAAGGTTTTGCAGATTGCCTATATTTACCGTAAAGGTATTGAGTTGAAAGGATGCCGTAGAGAAGCAACTGGGATTAGTGCTGTTCTGGGCACGGACGTATATGGTTGCATTAGTAGTATCAGCATTATAAGCAGCTGTATTGCTAATAACATTGTCGCCACTCTGGGCATCAGCCAGGGTATTATGATAGCTTATGGTAGAAGCAGCTGGGTCTGCAATGCCCATGCTAGTGGCATTGTTAAGGCTGAGGTCAAAAAGTACAAGATCCGAACCAATCTGACACTCGTTGATATCTAGGGTCTGTTGAATCTGAGGCACGGCTTGATAGCTGACCTCAAAGCTAGGTGTAGCAAAACAGGCTGAGGACAGCACGCTTTCCACACGTACAAAAATAGTCTGTGGATTGCTTGTAGCCATAAAACTATTGGGATTGGCAATGGGGTTGCTGCCGTTTTGTGCCTCTGCATCCGAGAGGTGGTAGCTAATAGAGTATTCTTCTAGGTTTTGCACGCCCAAGGACGTGAGATTGTTTTGGGTAAGATCTATTACAGTATTGTCCTCAAGGCTACCACAAAGACTAATATCTTCTGCTGCATTAGTAATGCTTGGTGTTTGGGGCAATACCAATGGTAAGCTCACCTCATTATTAAGCACATTACTCTCATTAGTTGGGTTGCTACCGTCTTGTAATGTATTTGCCTTTAGAATAAGTGTAGTAGCATTGGGTATGTTTGGCGGAATACTAATGTTCACCGTTTGGGTTTCACTGCCATCTATGGGTAGGGCCGTCTGTGTAAAAAAACTGGATATAAACATCTCATTGCCCTCAGCGTCTAATGCAAAAATGGAATAAGGTGTGTTAGCAGGCAGTACCTCAAAACTGTTAAGGTTGTTGATGTTAAGGTTTAAGCTAATATCACGGTCATCACAGGGATCTTGGTTACTAATAACTATATTGCTGAGTGTAGCATCGGGTAGCTCTGAAGGGATGACGGTGACGACGTTTTGGATGATTCTATCAAAGGCTGATGTAAATGTTAAAGTCGCTTCTGTATCACCTACTTCAATCAAACTGGAAATATCAAAAACATCCAAATCCATATTCCATAGATCTGTTTCACCAGTATAGCTGTTAGTACTGTTGAAGGGATTATCGGTTGGGTTTAAGGCATTACTCAGTACCGAACTATTAAAGGAAATACTTTCGTTAAAAAATGAATTAGAGCTGCCATTCCATGCCAAATAGCCTATAGTCGCATTTGTATTGTCCGAGACATTTAAATTACCAATATTTATGGTAGTACTAGCATTGTCTTCTAATCCATAGACAGATACCAATCCATCATAAATATTTAGCTGTTGTATGGGCAGCGTATTATCTTCATAAACCACCAAAATTGACCAGCCAGAATAATACTGCCCTGTTGAGCAATAATTACCAATTATTGAATTTAAATCTAAATCGGAAAAATAATATATACTATTACCAAATATGCTAACCTGATTGGTAATATTTTTAAAACTACCAAAGTAAAGTGCACTACCAGTTTGTTGAGTGTCTACAGCCAAGATTTCATCTGCAACTAGAGGTATACCATTAAGATTTATAAAAGGATTGTCTGTACCTTCACCAATACCCGACCAGTACAGGTAAGCAGAAACTAATACTTGATTTGGTGTAAGGTTTAATGGGGCTGAGGACTCAGTCAACATTTGGCAAGGTGTAATTGTTTTATTATCAGCTTGATTTAATGTATTGCCGATTACAGTATAGCCATATTGCCCATTAAACTGAGCACGGAGTTCTAAGGGTACATCCGTAGGAATTTGTCCATAAGCTAAAAAATTTACAATTAAAAAAAATAATAGAGCTGATTATCTTTTTCATAACACAAAGTTAAAATTATTAATAATTCTGTAAAACATTGATAATGTTAAATATATGATAAAAAAAAACACTTTTGAGAGAATATTGTAATCGATATCCTAATTTTATTACATAAACTAAAAAATCTTAAAATTACTTTTCGTTTGCCTTGTTTTTAGTGGACTTGGCAATTCACAAAATCAATCGGATAACTTAGTAAACCAACAAATTTTAATTAATCCAGCAACTGGCAGCCCTTTTCCTCAGCAATTCAGCGGTCAAGAAATCTTTAGATTTTAACCTGGTTTGGTAACGCAACTACAGGATGGTACTGGGTTTGGCTTTGCCAGTGACCAATGGTTTAGTATCGGTCAACTCAATACATCGCCTAACCAAATGGTCTATGGGCTACGTTTTCAGCTACCTAACAAAGCGTTAACCTTTGGTTACCAAGATATTATTGATAACAGCCCTAGAATACAATGGATTGGTGATTTGTTTAATCAGGGAGATTTAGAGTTTCGGTTTGCAGATAGTTTTACCTCTACCACCTCTAACCTTATTGCAAGTATGACCAACGAAGGACAGCTTATTTTACCAGAAAGCAACACCACAGGTTTAGCAAACATTAGCGGCGTTAAGCTGGCTGTGGAAAGCGATAGTTTTAGAACAGGTATACGAGTTAATACAATACAAGCCAATACCACAGGTGAAGGGGTTGGGCTTTCTGCTACTGCTGCATTTAACCAAAGTAATGTATCTGTTAAAGGTACAGCCAATGGAGGTATTGGGATTGGTGGCAGTAATATCGCCATACAAGGCATATCTAATTTTGGTTTTGCAGGTTTTTTTAATGGCAATGTGACGGTAACAGGGACATTTAGTAATCCCTCCGACCGTAAGTTAAAAACAGAAATTAATAACACCGAAAATGCTTTAGAAAATATTAGCCAACTTAATGGCTATACGTATACCTATAAAGATCATGAGGATTTGAATTTAGCTAAGGGCTTGCAACATGGTTTAATAGCTCAAGAAGTGGAGCTTGTGTACCCAGAGCTCGTGGAAACTATCACTTATCCTATGTACAATAAGGAAGGTGAATTTGAAGGCACAGGGAGTTATAAGTCTGTAAATTATATGGGTTTAATTGCGGAGCTCACCGAAGCTATTAAAACATTAAATGTAAAAGTAAAGGATTTAGAAAGTCAATTAGAACCTCGTGTGGTTTATGAGAAGTCATTTACCGAAGAGGAGTTCGATAAAATACAAAGAAATGCCTATCAACTATCTCAAAACACACCTAATCCGTTTAGCAGTAGTACTATTATCAGTTATGCTTTGCCAGAGGGAATTGCGGAAGCTTCAATCCTTGTTTTAGATCTTAATGGTAAATTATTAAAGACCTATGATGTAAGTGAACAGCGTGGGCAACTGAGTATATCTGCAAGTGAACTCAATGGGGCAGGCATGTACTTGTACACGTTATATGTTAATGGAAAAGATATGGTTACCAAGCGTATGATACTAAAATAAAGGAAAACAAGAAGTGTACCACTTATAAAGCGTAAAGATTCTTAGATCCTTATTACACAATTAGACCCTCTGCTAAGATTGAAAACTTAATTTTAAGAGAGGGTTTAATATATTTAAGTAAGTATATTTATAGATATTTTGAATTCATGGTTTTAATCCAATAGCAGAGTTACTCAATCAATCAAAATTTCCAAAATCTGAATCGCCGCCTCACTAATTTTAGTACCTGGACCAAAAACTGCCACGGCACCAGCATCATATAAAAACTGATAATCCTGTTTTGGGATGACGCCTCCAACAATGACCATAATATCTTCACGGCCGTAATCTTTAAGTGCTGCTATAACTTGTGGAACCAATGTTTTATGACCAGCGGCCAATGACGATACGCCCAGAATATGGACGTCATTTTCAACGGCTTGTTTCGCAGCCTCTTTTGGTGTTTGAAAGAGCGGACCAATGTCTACATCAAACCCCACATCTGCATAACCAGTTGCTACAACTTTGGCGCCGCGATCGTGCCCATCTTGTCCCATCTTAGCGATCATAATACGAGGGCGTCTACCGTCTTGCTCTGCAAATGAATCGGCGAGTTCTCTAGCTTTCTGAAAGCTCTTGTCGTCTTTTATTTCTTTACTATACACACCCGAAAATGATTTTATTTGTGCTTTATAACGTCCAAACTCAACTTCAAGCGCATCGCTAATTTCACCTAAGGTGGCGCGATGTCTCGCAGCTTCTACAGCTAAAGCTAATAAATTTTCTTGACCAGATTTGGCCGCAGCTGTTAATTGCGAGAGGGCAGCATTGACCTTATCAGAATCTCTAGTCAATTTAATATGCTCGAGACGCTTAATTTGGCCAATTCTTACGGTTTGATTGTCTACTTCTAACGTAGAAATAGGGTCTTCTTCTTTACGTCTGTATTTATTGACACCTACAATAATATCCTGTCCAGAATCTATGCGGGCTTGTTTTTTTGCAGCAGCTTCCTCAATACGTAACTTCGGAATACCTGCTTCTATGGCTTTTGTCATACCACCTAATTCTTCAACTTCCTCAATCAATTCCCAAGCTTTATGGGCAATATCATTGGTTAATTTTTCTACATAAAAACTACCGGCCCATGGGTCTACTGTTTTTGTGATTTGAGTTTCCTTCTGAAGAAAAATTTGAGTGTTTCTCGCAATTCTCGCGGAGAAATCGGTTGGCAAAGCAATAGCCTCATCTAAGGCATTGGTATGTAAGCTTTGAGTGCCGCCAAATGCAGCAGCTGCCGCTTCAATAGTGGTGCGAGCAACATTATTGAACGGATCTTGTTCTGTTAAACTCCATCCTGAAGTTTGACAATGCGTTCGTAAGGCAAGTGATTTTGGGTTTTTTGGATCAAATCTGCTCACCAATTTAGCCCAAAGCATTCTTGCAGCTCGCATTTTGGCTATTTCCATAAAATGGTTCATGCCAATAGCCCAAAAGAAAGAGAGGCGAGGTGCAAAGGTGTCAATATCCATCCCGGCATCTAAACCTTTTCTAATATATTCTAAGCCATCTGCCAAAGTATAGGCCAGCTCAATATCACAGGTAGCCCCAGCTTCTTGCATATGATAGCCCGAAATACTAATGCTGTTAAATTTCGGCATATGTTGACTGCTATATTCAAAAATATCAGAAATGATTTTCATGGAGGGCGTTGGTGAATAGATATAGGTATTACGCACCATGAACTCCTTTAAAATATCATTTTGGATGGTCCCTGAGAGTTGAGCAGGTTTTACGCCTTGTTCTTCCGCAGCAACAATATAAAAGGCCATAATGGGTAGTACAGCACCATTCATAGTCATAGATACGCTCATTTTATCTAACGGAATTTGGTCAAATAAAATCTTCATATCTTCTACCGAATCAATCGCAACGCCGGCTTTTCCAACATCACCAACGACTCGTTCATGATCAGAGTCATAACCACGATGTGTTGCCAAGTCAAAAGCAACTGATAAACCTTTTTGTCCTGCGGCTAAATTGCGTCTATAAAAGGCATTACTATCTTCAGCCGTTGAAAATCCGGCATATTGGCGTATCGTCCAAGGTCTGCTCACATACATTGTAGCATAAGGACCGCGAAGATGGGGCGCAATGCCCGCTGCGAAATTTAAGTGCTCTAAAGATTTTAAATCTTCCTTGGTGTATTGCGATTTTACAGCAATACCTTCAGCCGTTTTAAAGCTCGTGCTCTTTTTCTCTTGCACAGATACTGAGTCAGACTTTTGGTCTAGATCTTTTAAATGGATATGTTGGAGGTTTCTACGCATGGGTGAATTAAAGGTTCAATTTAAAAATCATAGCATACTGATGGAGTTTCTAATGGCCATGACCTTCATGACTATCTGAACCCGCTTTTTCTGCTCTGGTCGGTTGTTTCGCGTTCTCAGTAGGTGGTGTTTTCGGTTGGGTAAAATCTACGTCTTTAAAATGATCATAGTAATTGATTAAAGCAGCAAAAGTAGAAGCGTAAGGATCATCTTTTAAAGTGTAGGCCTTACGTTGTAATTCATAACCTATCATTCGCATAGACATGCTATTAGTGCTCGTTAAAGCATTATAGGTTTTTCTTAAATCACTATTTTTCATGTTATCACCAATACACTTAAATATGGGGTGATTAAAATTAAGCTCTTGTCGCTTTTCTGTAGCATGCCATAAAGGCTTTTTAGCTTCTAATGCTTTGTAAACATCTCGTGAATGTTCACTAATTACATCATTATAACTAACACGGTTACCAATGGCAGCGCGCATGTATTGGCTATAAGCTTTGGAGAGGTTTGGTTGATCTGGGGTGTAAAATTTAATTAAGTCATCTTCAAAAGACCGCAGAGCTTCTTCAAAGAGTTTAGCGTCTGCCTGTTGGCAATTAAGGGTAGGTTCACCAGTCACGAAGGTATATTCGAGTTTTGGCTTTGATTCGGTATTGCAGTTTAATAGACAAATACTTAAAGCGAAAAGAATAAATTTTGGTTTCATGGTTATAAATTATAATGGTTATTTAAACTTTGATCTATTTGAGTATATGGCAAAAGCCCTTCATAAATAGCCTTAAATGTATCTTAAGACTCTTCTTTTAGTCTGATTTGCTCCAGTTGTTCCGATAGACGTTTAGAAATGATTGGCTCAATAAGGGTTTTTACGGGATTCGTTTTTACAAACGGATAGAGCTCTAAATCGTCTTTCATTTTATCATCTAAATTTGCATGCTTATTACTGCCCAATAGCACGAGATCTCCTGCCTCAAACTGCGCTTGCTCTTTAGCAGCACTTTCCTTGACTTTGCGTTGTATGGTTCCGTCTTTTAGTTGGTGCAATATCCCCCCGTTAGCTTCAATATCTTTGAACAACTCCAATGCTTTTTCTGCAAGCTCATTGGTCAAGGTCTCTATATAATAGCTGCCATCTGCAGGATTATCTACTTTGTCAAAGTAGCTTTCGTGTTTTAAAACTAATAATTGATTTCTAGCAATACGTTGACCAAATTCATTGTCTTTATGATAAATGGTATCATAGGCCAGATTATTGATAGTGTCTGCGCCACCAAGAATAGCACTCATGCACTCAGTGGTAGTTCGTAACATATTAACATTATAATCATAAATGGCCATGTTACGTTTAGAGGGCAAAGCTATGATGTGGCAGTTGCTATTTACTTCAAATTCTTCAGCGAGAATCGACCAAAGTACTCTGACGGCCCTCAATTTTGCGATTTCAAAAAAGTAATTTGTGCCTACGGAAACATTAAATATAACCTCTAAGTTCTGTTTTTGATCTTTAGAAAGCTTTTTATCTAAATGATTTAAATACTCGGCAGCTTGGGCTAGGGCATAGGCCAATTGTTGCGTCATTGTAGCTCCTGCATTTTGATAAATGGAAGCATCTATTGAAAACTGACCAGAATGTTTAACGATCTCTAAAAATTGGAGATGATCCTCGTTTAAATTTTTAAACCAATTTCCCGTCTTGGTTAGATTTCCTATGATATCGGTTAAGATAAACGTGTATTTTGAAGGGATGGTTTTGACGTATTCTGAAGATAGAAACTGAAGTTCAAAATAAACTGCGGTGTTATCTAATTGGATGTCTTGTAATAACTCCTTTATGATGATTTTTTCAGAAGGAATAATAAATCGAATCATTTCTGCGCCTCTAGCAATAGCATCTACAGCGATGTGTTTTGCTAAGTTGAGATCATGAACAAAGACCGTTTGGCAAATTTTAAATTCGCCTGGTCGTGTTTTGGAGACATCGGGTAAAACCTTAAAATGATCTGCGTGGTAAAAAGGCTTTACATTGATGCCTTCATTAGATTGCCAAATTAGGGTCTCGTTGTAGTCGGCGCCTTTTAGATCTACTTGTATTTTTTGTTTCCATTGTTTCGCGGAAACCTCGTCAAATTTATCAAATAAGGGTTCATTCGTCATGTGCTATCAGTTTTAAACTATCCTCATATTCAATGATATAAATATCTTCATTTTCTTTTTTCATGTAATATTTTTCGCGTGCAATACGCTCAATACCTTCATCGGTACTTAAGCTTTTGATGGCTTTTTTATCTTTAGTGATTTCTTTGCTATAATAGGTTTTTTCATCTTCCAAATCACTAATCTCGTTGTTGAGCTCATTATGAATGAGTAGCGAGTTGGCGTCAAAGAAGAGCATCCAAATAGCAAAGCCTATAGAGATAATCACAAAAATGTTCTTCAAATACTTAAGCATATTTAAGTTTTTCATTAATTATGGTTTTTACAATGCCTACTGCCACCGTATTGTATTTATTGTTTGGGATAATGATGTCTGCATACTCTTTCATAGGTTCTATAAACTGCTGGTGCATTGGCTTGAGTGTGTTTTGATAACGTGACAAGACTTCATCTAAATCGCGACCACGTTCAGAAATATCACGTTTTAAACGTCTTATCAGGCGCTCATCACTGTCAGCATGCACATAGATCTTGATGTCAAACAACTCACGAAGCTCGGGGTGCGTTAAGATCAAAATGCCTTCTACAATCATTACTTTTCGCGGGTGTGTGTGGATGGAGTCTCCAGTTCTATTGTGTTTTACAAAAGAATAAACTGGTTGGTCTACAGCAAGCCCTTTTTTAAGCGCTTTTAAATGTTGCTCTAGTAATTCAAAATCAATAGATCTTGGATGGTCAAAATTGATTTTTACACGCTCTTCATAACTGAGATGCGTTGTGTCTTTGTAATACGAATCTTGAGAGATTACACCAACCTCGCCCTCTGGCAATTCTTTGAGAATTTGGTTGACCACAGTTGTTTTTCCACAGCCTGTGCCGCCTGCAATACCAATTATGAGCATAGCTTTTTATAGAGTTTTGTTAGAACCTGATCTATCAGATTGCCTACAAATTTAGCAATTCAAAACAAAAATCAGGGTTCAATTTTTGAAACTTCTTCTACGGTTAGCATTTCACCATAAGAGTTGCCCCAACTGTTATTGATGTAGTTCATCACATCGGCCACCTCTTTGTTAGTAAGCCCCAAACTGGCCATCATATTATTATAGGTAACACTGTTAACCACAATTTTTCCAGACTTACCATATTTAATGGCTTTTATACTTTCGGTCTGTTTGTTTTTTAAATAGTCAGAATTCGCTAAAGGGGGATAAGCTTTGGGCACGCCTTTACCGTCGGGTAGGTGACAGCTCATACAGAAATCCATGTAAATAGCTGCTCCTCGTTCCATGCTCTCTTTTAGCTTATCCTTTTGTGCTATTATAGTTTCTGTTTCCGAAGACATCGCAATGGTATCGGTTCTTTTTTCAGAAGAATTACAACTTAAAACTAAAAGTGCTGGAAGAATTAATAGTATAGCTGCTCTCATTTGGTTTGAATTAATTTCACAATGCCTAAGTTTTCAATGCCGACATACATATAACCGTCAGGACCTTGTTCTATTGAGCGCACGCGACCTAAGCCATCAAGTAAGCGCTCCTCTTTTACGACTTTGCCGTTTTCGATATAGCAATTGTCTAGATATTGAAATTTTAATGATCCTACTAATAGGTTACCCTTCCAGCCGTTGTATACGTCACTCGAAATAAAAGCCATACCACTTGGGGCAATAGAGGGTACCCAATAATGTAGCGGTTGCTCCATACCTTCTTTTTTTGTAATATCTGTAAACGAAGTACCGCTGTAATTGACACCGTAACTTATTACAGGCCAGCCATAATTTTTACCAGGTTTGATAATGTTGATTTCGTCCCCACCTTTTGGACCATGTTCATGTGCCCAAATCTCGCGGGTTTCTGGGTGTATGTCCATGCCTTGCGGATTTCTATGTCCGTAAGAATAAATGGCCGTTTTAGCATTGGCAGCATCTACAAAGGGATTATCGTTGGGTATGGTGCCATCAGCATTTAGGCGGTATACTTTGCCGCCATCTCTAGTAATGTCCTGCGGGTTTTCGTCCCGATTACCACGTTCTCCAATGGTAAAAAAGAAATAGCCATTATCATCAAAAACAATTCTTGATCCAAAATGTTGTCCTTTGGTTGTGTTTGGCGTTGCCTTGTAAAGCACTTCTTTTTCAACAAGTGCGTTATTTTTTAATTTACAGCGCATCAAGGCGGTGTGTCCTCCATTATCATCACCTTCAGAAGACGCATAGGTCAAATAAATCCACCCGTTTTGCGCATAGTCTGGGTGTAATGCAATATCCAGTAGACCACCTTGGCCACGGTTGTATACTTGAGGAACTCCAGTTATCTCGGTTTTTCTACCGTCTTTAAAGTGAATGATTTCTCCTGCTTTTTCTGTAATAAGCATAGCGCCGTCTGGAAGAAAGGTAAAGCCCCATGGGATATTAAGATCAGGAACAATGACTTCATGTGTGTTATTGGTGTTAATCGGGTTTTTATCTTGAGCACAGGCGAAAAGGCTCAAAAAAAAGAGGATAAAAAAGCTGTGTTTTGAAAGCGTCATGAATCGTGTTTTAGTTTAGGCATCAAGATACTTAAAATACATAATTTAAATTTAGTCCCGAAAAATAGTTTACAGGATTTCCAGGATAATAATATCGAGGCGCACTATCTCCAAAACCGGTGGCATTGATGAGCACCTGAGCGGCATAATGTTTATCAAAGAGATTGTTGAGACCAGTAAAGATATTAAATGTTAAGCCCTTGCTTAATTGGTTCTTATAGCCGAACTTAAGATTCGTAAGCATATAACTTTCAGTATATAATAAATTGCTATCGGTTATTGGTATGGCACCAACGTATTGTTGGTTGATGTTGCCATAAAGACCCCAAGCGGTATTAAAATCAATTCCCAAATTGGCAATTTGATTGGGAACACCCGTAAGATCATTGCCAGAAAAATCAGTCTCGTTATCCACAAAGTCTTGAAAGGTGTAATTATTATAAGTATAAGATAAAAAAGAACTGAGTTGAAATGCTTCTTTTTGCAACCATTTATAATCAAGACTTAGCTCTAAACCATCATGGCGGGTTCTCCCGGCATTAATGCCAATAAATTGATCTAAAGCTGTACGACGTGATACAACGAGGTTTTTAATGTCTAAACGGTACAAAGAAGCCGTGTATTGTAATCGGTTTTTCAAAAGTTGTCCTCTAGTGCCTATTTCAAAATTCCATCCAGTTTCTGGTCGTAGATCGGTATTAATTTGCCCATCTGGTAATAACGTTTCATTGAGTGAAATAGGAGAGAAGCCATGACTAACACTTGCAAAAAGACTAATTTCTTCGGAAATGAGATGAGAAAGTCCCAATTTAGGCGATAAAATCGTGTTGTATTTAAACGTTCCTGACTGGTCTGGATTGACTTCGGAAGATGGAAAATTATCATCTAAATCGTAACTCGTTTGATTGAGGTTTAACCCAAAAGTTAGGGTGGTAAGATCAGAAAACGAATAATCAGTTTCAAAAAACAAATTAAAATAGCGTCGGTCTTCTTCAAAATCTGAAAGCTTACTGCCCTCAACACTGCCAGTTCCTGCGGGAAAATCTTCATATAGATTTTCAAATGTGCGAGCCGTGTATGTATCGTTAAAAATTTCGCCGCCAAAGGTGTAGTTAAGTGGTTTGTTGAATACTATAATATTGCCAAGAAGTCGAGTTCTTAACCCAACAGCAAAACTATTTTCTCTTAAGACATTAAAAGGTCTCGGTTCCAAAGCAGTTCTAAAAGACGTGAATACGCTTGTAATTTGTTTGAGATTGCTGTTGTATTGATGATTCCAGGATAAGCCTAAAATGCCTCGGTTAGCGTCTTCAAATCCTTGTGACTGTTGCCAAGTAAATGCTGCTTTTTCTGGATTATTTTCAAAGTCTGAAGCATTGATAGAACTAGGAATAAATGCTTTGAGATTGACGAAACTTCCTAAAACTGAAATCTCATTGGTATCATTAATATAATGTTGAGAACTTAGAGTAAAGGTTTGCCTGTTGTAATTGTTATTGTCTCGATATCCATCACTTTGTGTATGGCTGTATACCGCACGAATACTATTGTTTTTAAATCCTAGATTAAGATTGTTAATACCTTTGATCAAACCAAAAGATCCCACTGTAAGTTCATTATTTAGAGAGGATTGGTTTAAGTAAGAATTTTGAGGTTTTAAAATGATTGTACCGCCAAGACCAGCACCGTAACTGCTAGATGTCGCCCCTTTGATAATTTCTATATTTGAAATACTCGCCAGTTCAAAATCTTCTATAGTAGTTTCACCACTGCCATTTGTAAGTGGGATGTCTTTAAAATAAGCTCTAATTTTTGATGTGCCGTACAGGGTCCGTGATCCAATCCCTCTAATGGTTATACGATTTGTGTTTAAAGCGCCACTTTGCATAAAAAGTCCGGGTACACGATTGAGAATAGGAGCAAAATTGGTGTTGTTTGAACGTTCGATATCCTTTTTACTGATGATATTGATGGTAGCTGTTGCCTTTTCTAAAACAGTTGGGAGATGATTGGCGTTAACTATAACCTCGCTGAGTTTTGAAGGATTGGGTTCTAATGATATAATGCGGTAGGATGTTGTGGTCAAGTTAACAGTTTGCTCATAGAAACCAAATTTCTGTAATTTATAGTTTCCAGAATTCGGAATTCTGAAAAAACCATTACTATTTGAAACTAAGGTATCTTGGGATATGGTATTGATAATGCGCACGCGTTCAAGTGCATTACCAGAGTCTTTATCAATCACTTTTCCGTGGTAATCGATTTGAGAAAAACTGTTTAAAGAGACTAAAATGAATATAAGGAAAAGACCGTAAGGTTTGGTCATCATCTAACTTTGGTTTCTGAAATTTAACAAGCAGCAAAGTTACGAGTTTTCATGGGATAGATGCGTTGCCCAAGGTCTTGTATATTTTAATGAGAATTCCTTTTTAAATAAAGAAAAACAATTATATTTGCAACCCGTTACAGATAACCAATTCGGGGTGTAGCGTAGCCCGGTTATCGCGCCGCGTTTGGGACGCGGAGGTCGCAGGTTCGAATCCTGCCACCCCGACCATTAAAAGCCAAAAAATCATCGATTTTTTGGCTTTTTTATTTGGTAGCGTTGACAACATAGTTGTGCATTAGCAATTAAATCAAAAAAAGCCTTTAAAAACCGCTTTTTGCAGTTTTGGCTTTTGATGAGCAACAACTCCTTTTCAGAATCAACAAAGTTAATTTTGCCACCCCGACTACTTTAAAAATAGATTTAACACAAAATATTGGTAATCATATGATTATATAGGTTTTGTAGTTTTTAGGGCAACATAAAATTTGAGCTAAATTGATTTAAAAAAGTGACCTATTCGGTTACCTTTTTGAAATCACCAAAAAGAAGTAACCGAATTGTTGATTTGACTTTCGTCCAAAAGCAATTTTCAATTAAACGTCTTTGTTTGGTTAGGATATGTTTGTTTATGAATGCTACATAGACTTAAGTTATATTGATGCAATTAGTTTGGAACCTTCTGACATTCTTCACGGTATTGATGGAAAATTATGGATTATTACTCATAGGGTTACAACGAACAACCCTTTAAAAATTCCAATATTATCAAAAGCACTAGAGTTGATTAATAAATATAAAAAACATTCAAAATCACTGGCCAAAGCTACTGTTTCTCCGAAAATTTCAAATCAAAAACGCAACTCATATCTCAAGAAAATAGGAGACCTGTCTGAAAGACATAAAACCCTAACATTTCATTTGGCCAGACATACATTTTCTATGACAATAACATTAACTAATGGCGTACCAATGGAAACAGTATCAAAATTATTAGGGCATTCAAGATTGTCTACAACTCAAATTTATGCGAAAGTAATTGAAAGTAAGGCAAATGATGATATGTTGCAATTGAAGGAGAAACTAAAAAATGCTAGTATATCCAAAGTGAAAAAAGCCAACTAAAATTTTTGCTTTAAATTGGATACACTGAATCAAATCGATTCTAAATATATCAAATCAAAATTTCGCGATATTAAACCTTTTAATTTAACAGATTGTGAATTATAGAATATGAATTCTATACATTTATCAAAATTCTAATTATAAAATGTTAAGATTAATATTTTTAGTGTTTGTTGTATTGAGCTTGGTTTCCTGCAATAAGCTCGAAGATGAGAAGAAATTTAAGATTGGCTTTTCCCAAACTGGAACCAAGGATGACTGGCGAAAGTCTATGAACAAATCTATGGAAATTCAAGCGGAATTTCATCCAGAAATTGAACTTAAAATTCTTGATAGTGATGACAAGGTTGAGAATCAGATTAAAGATATTGAACAACTTATTTCCGAAAACGTTGATATTCTCATTGTATCACCGATAAAGTCAAAGCAGATTACACCAGTAGTTGAAAAAGCATTTAAAAATGGAATTCCTGTTATTATTGTGGATAGGAAAACAGAGGGCGAAAATTACACCGCGTATTTGGGTGGAGATAATTATCAAGTTGGAATTAATGCAGCAAAATATATTGCTTCCTTCTCCAATAGTCTCAAAAAAATAATTGAAATAAAGGGACTTTCTGGATCTTCGCCAGCTTTGGAAAGAAGTTTAGGCTTTGAGGAGGTTGTAACCAATAATCCAAATTTAGAGGTTATAAAAGTGATTGAGGGTAATTGGGAGAGTTATTCCATAAAAAATAGTTTAAGTAAAGTACTTGATAGTATTAAAGATGTGGATTATATATTTGCCCATAACGATAGAATGGCCTTGGGAGCATGGCAGGTTGTTAAAGAAAAAAAACTTCAAAACCGAATCAGTATTATAGGTGTTGACGGTCTAAATGGGCCAAATGGAGGCATTCAAATGGTCAAGGATAATAAATTATTGGCTACAATTTTATATCCTACAGGAGGGGATGAAGCAATACGTCTTTCTTTAGAAATATTGAAAGGAAAAACAGTAGCCAAAAACAATCTCTTGAACACTATAGTAATTGATGCTCGCAATGCTGACATCATGAGTAAACAGTTCGATAAAATTTATCAACAACAACAAGATATAAATTTTCAACAGGACAAAATTAAATTACAAGAAAAGAACTATACCTCTCAAAATATTGCCTTAAGGTTGCTTTTGGTTTTATTAATCCTCAGTATTCTTTTAGGGGTTTATAGTATTTACACAAGCTATAATTTAAAAAAGAAAAAACGGGAGTTAGAATTACAGAATCGAAAAATCACAGTTCAACGAAATCAAATTAAAAAAATAGCTAAAGAGGTCAAGGCAAGCAATGAAGCGAAAACAAATTTCTTTACTGGTCTCTCACATGAGTTCAAGACACCTATTACTTTAATATTGTCATCCATCGAATCTCTATCCGAAGAGAAGAAAATTAGGGACTCCAAAATTTTAAACGAACTCTCATTAATCTTCAACAATTCAAAACGCTTATTGAGACTTATCAATCAATTACTGGATTTTAGAAAGTTAGAAGACAGGAAATTCATATTCAGAGCATCGGAAACCAACCTTTTTACTTTTATAAATAACATCTATAAAGATTTTGAAAGGGAAGCACAAAAGCGGAATATTGATTTTAAAATAGAAGGCAACAATTTAGATTTAACCATATTCTTGGATAGAAATCTTATGGATAAGGTGTTCTTTAATTTATTATCGAATGCTTTTAAATTTACTCCAAACAATGGTAAAATCATAATTGATATTAATGATGAAAGATCTACCAATTTCGTAAAAATATCGATTAAGGATTCTGGTATAGGGATTCCCGACAATGAGTTGGAAAGCGTGTTTAAAGCATTTTACCAAGGCTCTAATAATAATAAAGCCAGCTCTGGAATTGGCTTACATATCTCTCGTGAAATTGTTGAACTGCATAAGGGAAGTATTGAGGTGCACAGCAAGCATGGTTCGGAATTTCTAATTACACTATATAAAGACAGAGCACATTTGAGCAGTGATGAAATCGTATTGGAACCAGCTATGGTTGATAATGAAGTTTCAGGTTTTAATCAAGAGTATGAGGATGATATTTACGATACCGAAGTAATATCAAAATCTGAAGAAAAATACACCATATTGATTATTGAAGACAACTCTGATTTGGTTAAATTTTTGAAAAACAAACTATCGATCTCTTATGAAATATATACATCGGACGGCAATGATGGCATAGAGAAGGCTATAGAGATAATACCAGATATAATCATTTGTGACGTCAACTTACCTGTTAAAGATGGTTTTGAAATCTGTGAAACCTTGAAAAAGGATTTACGCACATCGCATATACCAACTGTTATTCTAACGGCTTTGGGCAATAAAGAGTCTTATATTAAAGGTTTGGAATCTGGTGCAGATTTATATTTGACTAAACCATTTAGTCTGGCAATTTTAAGTCAATCCATAAAAACATTGTTGTATAACAGAGAAAAATTGAGGTACTATTATATCAATAGCATTCATAACATAGGTCAAGAGGCTGAGTTTGGAACTATCGAACAAGAATTTTTACAAAAATTGAACCTAATTATTCGAGAAAATATCGACAACTCAAATTTTACTGTAGAAAATTTAGCCGATCAATTATTAATTTCAAGAGTTCAACTATATAGAAAAATTAAAGCTATTCTAGGTATTAGCATAAGCGATTATATTCAAAATATCCGTCTGGATAAGGCCAAAGAATTATTGAAAGATTCTACATTGTCTATTTCTGAAATTGCATATGCATCAGGCTTTTCGTCTCCCAACTATTTCTCCACGGCATTTAAAGCAAAATTGAATATATCTCCAAAAGCATTTAGAGATAATTAATTCATTATTGATGTACCGTTTAAAGCGGGTTGTCATATTGACAATATTTTGATAGTTTTTAATGAATTTCTTAAATATGATATGAAAAAATGAATTATTTAAGAGATTGTCTATTCCATTTTATCATATTCAAAACGATTATCTGACCTTTTGTTGTTACACAATTGAAATTTCATGTAACATATTTACAATACAACGTTTTAGTTGAAATTTTAAAAATAATATAACTATTTAAAAATCAATTGATTAAATTTAATTAATATTTCTTTAACAATATTGTAACATATTGATACAATTTCAAATATCCGAAAGAGGTATTTGAAATACATTGTAACTTCAAATGGATACAATATGAATAAGAAAATTTTAATCTGGTCAATTACAGCTGCATTAGCAGGTTTTTTATTTGGCTTTGACGTTGTCGTCATATCTGGAGCTGAAAAGAAACTGCAATTATTGTGGGGTTCTTCAGATATCATTCATGGTGTAGTTGTAATTGGAATGGCTCTTTGGGGCACCGTTGTTGGTGCTCTTTTCGGTAGCATACCAACCAATAGACTGGGGCGTAAAAAAACACTAGTTTGGATTGGCGTCTTATATACTGCATCTGCAATCGGTTCGGGTCTGGCAAACGATCCTATTACATTTGCGATTTTTAGGTTTATTGGAGGCCTTGGTGTAGGTGCATCAACTATAGCAGCTCCTGCCTATATATCAGAGATAGCACCTGCAAAAGATAGAGGTAAATTAGTAGCCCTCTATCAGTTCAATATTGTGTTTGGTATTTTGGTAGCCTTCTTTTCTAATTATATGTTGAATGGCATTGGTGAAAATGCATGGAGATGGATGGTGGGTATAGAAGCACTTCCAGCAGCTATTTATACGGTCTTTGCTTTAACAGTGCCAAAAAGTCCAAGATGGTTATTGACAAAATTTAGAAATAGTGAGGCGAAGGAAGTTTTAAAGCTAATAAATCCTGATTTAGATCCCGAGAAATTGATGTTGGAGATAAAGGATGAAATGGATAACACGGTTCCGAATGAAAACATTTTCCTCAAGAAATATAGGTTTCCTTTAATTCTAGCATTTTCTATATCGTTTTTCAATCAATTATCAGGCATTAACGCATTTTTATATTACGCACCCAGAATTTTGGAAGAAGCAGGATTAGGAGAAAGCGCAGCCCTATTGAGTAGTATAGGTGTAGGTGTAACCAATATGCTCTTTACACTATTAGGGATCTTCTTAATTGATAAGTTGGGAAGAAAACAATTGATGTATATCTGTTCTTTTGGATATATAGTTTCATTGTCTTTAGTATCGGCAGCATTCTTTTTGAATTGGGAAGGCAATGCGATGCCAATATTTTTATTCATGTTCATCGCTTCTCATGCCATTGGGCAAGGAACTGTGATTTGGGTATTCATTTCAGAAATTTTCCCTAACCACCTACGAGGGTCTGGACAATCATTTGGTAGTTCGGTTCACTGGATATTAGCTGCAGTGGTGCCCTCATTAGTACCAGTGCTATTTTCAACCATAGGTGCTGGAGTCGTCTTTCTGTTTTTCGCTGTAATGATGGTATTTCAATTATTATTTGTAGCATTTGTTATGCCGGAGACAAAAGGTATTTCGCTTGAAGATTTAAGTAAAAAATTAACTAAAAGGTAAGAAGTAATGAAACGATTTTATTATTCAAAATTTATGTTATTGATGATTTGTGTGTCATTATTTCATAATTGTAAAAATAAGTCCACAGAGAGTCAAAAGATAGAAACTAAGGCTGATAAAGTGGCATATTCAGAAGAAGAGCTGTATCGTCCCAATTTTCATTTCACACCAAAGAAAGCGTGGATGAATGATCCAAATGGTATGTTTTATTACAATGGATATTACCATTTGTATTTTCAGTATTACCCTGACGGCAATGTTTGGGGCCCTATGCACTGGGGACATGCTGTAAGTTCTGACATGGTTACTTGGAAAGAAATGCCAATAGCTATATACCCAGATGAAAAAGGATATATATTTTCTGGTAGTGCAGTAGTCGATGTAAATAATACGTCTGGTTTTGGCAAAGGTGGAGGTGAGCCTATTATTGCTATGTTTACCTACCATGATATGGACGGTGAAAAATCTGGTAAAACAGATTATCAATCCCAGGCGATCGCCTATTCTTTAGATGAGGGACAAACGTTTACTAAATATTCTGAAAACCCTGTAATTAAAAATCCAGGAATGAAAGATTTTAGAGATCCAAAAATTGTATGGGACTCTATACATGAAAAGTGGCTTATGGTATTGGCCGCTGGTCAAAAAATTATGTTCTACAGCTCTTCAAATTTAAAAGACTGGAAATTAGAATCTGATTTTGGTAATGGAATAGGTGCACATGGCGGCGTTTGGGAATGTCCAGATTTCTTTCCAATGGCAGTTCAAGGAACAGATGAAGTAAAATGGGTGTTGTTTGTTAGTATTAATCCAGGAGGACCAAATGGAGGTAGTGCGACCCAGTATTTCGTCGGGGATTTCGATGGTAAACAATTCTCAATAGATCCATCATTTGAAAATGACTTAAATAATTCAGAACATAAATCTATTTGGATTGACTACGGAAGAGACAATTACGCCGGAGTAACTTGGGCTAATATCCCAGATACCGATGGTAGGAAGTTGTTTTTAGGTTGGATGTCTAACTGGAACTATGCTCAAGAAGTGCCTACTGAAACTTGGAGAAGTGCCATGACTATTGCAAGAGCAGTAGAACTTCAAAAAATAGATTCAAGTTATAGATTATTATTTCAACCAGTTAAAGAAATAGCCAGCTATAGAAGCACGAAATTTAAAGAAGATTCAATAATAGTTAACGGCAATACAAAACTTATAGATTCAAAATTGATGGATTTATCAAGTACAGAAATAAATTTCAAAATTTCAGATTTAGAAGATTCCGGTTTCACCTTCAGCTTGACAAATAAGTTTGGAGACAGTTTAGCCTTTGGATATAATACTAATGATAAAAACTTTTTTGTTGATAGAAGACAATCTGGAAAAACAGGTTTTTCAGAAAAATTTGCTGATCGCGTCTCTTTAGCTAAAAGAACCTCAGATAATCCAGATTTTTCAGGAACCATAATAATTGATAAAACATCTATAGAATTATTTTTTGATGACGGAGAAACAGTAATGACAGAAATATTTTTTCCAAATACACCATTCGATAAATTAAGTATTGAACCAAAAAAGAAAGAATTCTTTCTTGACCATATTGAAATTCACAAATTAAATTTTAACTAACACTAAATAATTATGAAATTAAAACAACTCATATTTTTACCTGTATTCATTCTTATGGGCTTATTGACTCAAGCACAGGTTAGCGGTACTGTTATCGCGCAAGTGGACGGTATGCCTTTGCCCGGTGTTACTATCGTTGTGTCAGGCACCACTCAAGGTACCGCCACAGATTTTGATGGTAATTATACTTTGGAAAATGTTGATCCAAATGCAATATTGGTTTTTAGCTACATAGGTTATAAAACTCAAGAAGTACAAATTAACGGACGTTCTGTAGTGAACGTTGAAATGAATGAAGATGCAGCGGCACTTGACGAAATTATTGTTACAGGATATTCTACAGAGAGAAAAGTTGATGTCACTGGAGCAATTACCGTCGTAGAACTTGGACCTGCAGAAGCCGTAAGCATGAGTTCTGGTAGTTCAGTACAGGCATTACAAGGGCGTGTTTCAGGTTTGTTCATCCAAAAGAATGGAGGAGACCCAACAGGAATTAACAATAATGTTTTAATTCGTGGTGCTACTACATTAGGTGATAACAATCCGCTGTATGTTATAGATGGAGTGCCTACTGTAAGGCAGGAGATTTTTGCAGGGTTAAATCCAAGTACTATTGAATCCGTTCAAGTGCTGAAGGATGCTTCAGCTTCTTCACTATATGGTGCACGAGCTGGTAATGGTGTTATTATTGTTACCACAAAAAATAGTGCTAAATCAGGAGGAGAAGAAAAAATAAAAGTAAGCATAAACTCCAATGTATCAGTGCTGTCAGAAAAAAAACAACGCTATGATATGCTTAATGCACAACAAAGAGGTGAGGTATTATGGCAAGCTTCAGTAAACGATGGAGCGGATCCTAATGGTGGTTACGGTGAGATTTATAACTTTGATTGGAATGGTGATTTTAATAATCCTGTATTAAATGGTGTTACTGTACAGCCTTTCGTAGGTGGAGACACCTCTGTGCCTTCTGGTGATACTGATTGGCAAGATGAACTTTATCAAACAGGTTATGTTTATAACAATGAAATCTCCGTTTCTGGAGGTACAGATAAGTCTTTTCATTTATTAAATATTGGACACTTAAGAAACACAGGGATTTTAAAATTTACAGGGTATGAAAGAATTTCAGCAAAATTAAACTCAAACTTTAATTTTTTAGACAATAGGATACGTTTAGGTATTAATACTCAATTTACAACATCAGATGAAACCTTGGCTTCTCGAGATGTTGGTAGTGCACCAACTCCAGGGTTGGGTATCACTTTGGCACCAACCTTACCCGTTTACGATGCCAATGGAAATTATGCAGGACCATTAGGAGCTGGTTATTCTGATAGGAATAACCCCCTTTTAATGCAAGATATAAATCAAGATGATAATACGGAAAGGACAAACATCTTCGGAAATATTTATGTAGAATTTGACATCGTGAAGAATCTAACTTTTAGATCAAGTTTAGGACTGGATTATGGGGATTTCAAAAGAAGAGATATTGAACGCAGAGTTTTCAATGGCTTTATAACACGTGCTGATAACAGACTTATAGAGAGCTCCAGTAAGTTTTCAAGTGTTGTATTCAGTAATACATTGAACTATCAATTAGAACTTGGAGAGGACCACAAAATAGGCGTTTTATTGGGCACAGAAGCAATAAAAACTGATTTTACAGGAGTCAGCGCTACCGCAAATACTTTCGCAGTAGAAACAGAGTCATTCTTTCAACTAAATGCAGCAACAGGCGCACGCACAAATTCAGGCTCATCGACAGGTAGTAGATTATTGTCACAGTTTGGGAAAGTGAATTATGCTTTTCAAGATAGATATTTAGCGTCTTTCACCCTTCGTAGAGACGGGTCATCAAGATTTGGTCCTGAAAACAGATATGGTGTTTTTCCAGCAGCCAGTGTTGGTTGGAGAATAGACAATGAAAATTTTTGGAAAGAGAACGATATTGTCAATGCGTTAAAATTTAGAGCAGGTTACGGCGAAGTTGGTAACCAGACTATTGGGGATGTGTCGCGATTTGGACTATTTGAAACTAGATATGGGCCTAATGAGGTTCAGTTCACTGATGGTTTTTTCGAGATCTATAACAACGTTGGTACTGCATATGATTTAAATGGAAATAACGGTGGCACTTTACCTTCGGGATTTGTATCAATACAGGCAGCAAATCCTGCTTTAAAATGGGAAACTACCAGAGAGATAAATGTTGGTGTTGATTTTACATTGTTCAATAATAATATAAAGGGGTCCTTTGATTATTTTACGAGAGAAACGAGTGATATCCTAACGACTCCTCCTATCGCTTCAGTAATTGGAGAAGGTCAATTGAGAGTATTAAATGGCGCAACCACCGAAACAAGAGGTTGGGAATTATCACTCGGGTATTCTAAAGAATTCAATAATGGTCTAAGGGTAGGAATATCAACAAATTTTGGAGCATTTAATGATGAAATCACAGCATTACCTGCTGAAGTGGTATCATCTTATCCTGGTACTATCGATAATTCTATCATTGGACACTCCCAATTTTCAATCTTCGGATATAAAACAGATGGATTATTTCAAAGTCAAGCAGATATAGATTCGAGTCCTACTCAAGTTGGTGCTAGACCTGGAGGCTTAAAATTTCAAGATTTGAATGGTGACGGCGTTATAGATGGTGATGATCGCGATTTTATAGGTACGACTTTGCCAGATTTAGAGTATGGCGTTAGAATCGATTTGAATTATAAGAATTTTGATTTGTCAGTGTTTGGGTCGGGCGTTACAGGAAGAATTGGTCAAGATCCTTATATTTTCTGGAATAACTTTGTTCAGGGTAGAGAAAATGGAGGAGTTGGTTTATTAGACGCTTGGACACCTACTAATACGGGTTCTTCAATTCCATCTTTATCATTAGCGTTCAATGACCAAAGAACATCAGACTATTTGTTTAGAAAGAATTCCTATTTTAAATTAAGAAACCTTCAATTTGGCTATACATTACCTGATAACATTACTTCAAAGTTGGGAATGACTAACTTAAGAATTTACTTTCAAGGAGAGAATCTGTTTTGGTTCACCCCAAAAGATTATATAGGTGCCGATCCTGAAAGAACGGACGTTAATAGTATTCCAGTGCCTACAACCTTATCCTTGGGGCTTAACATTAACTTTTAATAAATATTAGAAATGAAAAATATTAAAATAATAACAATAGGAATTTTAGTTACTTTTTTAGTAGCGGCATGTTCTGAAGATTTTTTAGAATACGAGCCTGAAGGTGTTTTGTCAAATGAAAATGTTGCCACAGCAGAAAACGCAGAAGCATTAGTGGTTGCTGCCTATGCAGGAATAGCAAATGATGATATGGTGGGCCCTTTAACGAGTATGTGGGTTTATGGTAGTGTACGTTCGGACGACGCCTATAAAGGCGGTGGTGGTCGTGGAGATGTTGATATTATTGATCGTTATGAACAATATAATCTAACTATTGCCGATGATCCTTCAGATTTTATGGGGCCACGAACTTGGACAAATTACTATAAAGCCATCTCTAGAGCAAATTTTGCTCTGGATGTCATTAATTCCATTCCAGATGCCGAATATCCTGATAAGGCTTTGAGACAAGCTGAATTGCGTTTTTTAAGAGCGCATTCCCATTTCATACTTAAGACATTGTTCAAAAAGATTCCTTATATAACAGAAGGTTTATCACAAGAAGAGATCTTACAAATTTCAAATGACGTCGATAATGATGACTTATGGAATACTATTGCTGAAGACTTTTTATTTGCTTACGATAACTTACCACAGGCTCAAGACCAAGTTGGCAGAGCCGATAGAAATGCTGCAGCAGCATATCTGGCTAAACTGAGACTATATCAAGCTTATGAACAATCTCCAACCCATCAAGTAACGAATATAAATGCTGCTAGATTGCAAGAAGTTATCGATTATGCAAATGAAGTGACCTCAAGTTTAGAGCCAGATTACGGAAATAATTTTTTAGATGGATTTGATAACGGTCAGGAGTCTATTTGGGCGGCACAGTTTTCAATCAATGACGGAACAATTGTTAGTAGAGTAAGTTTTGTTACTGGCCTAAACTCGCCGCATGGAACAGGATTATATGGTTGTTGTGGTTTCCATTTGGCAAGTCATAATATGGTAAATGCATTTAAAACGGATGCTTCAGGATTACCATTGTTAGATACTTTTAATAATACGAATATTTATGATGTTGTTGACGACAATGGTGAAACTGCTTTAGCTCCAGGTATTACTTTAGATCCAAGAATTGATCACACGGTTGGTATTCCTGGGCGTCCATTTAAATACCGTAACACTGTGAATACAACAGGCGATATGATCTATAACTTTGCTTGGGCGAGAGATCCTGGTGTATATGGTTATTTTGGCAATATGAAAGAACAACAGTCGCCAGATTGTTCTTGTTATGTAAAAGAAGGACCATTTGTTGGAACTTCTAAAAATATTGACTTTATACGTTATGCCGATGTGCTATTATTCAAAGCGGAAGCTATGATTCAATTAGGTCAGGTTAGTGCGGGCGTAGACATAATTAATCAAATAAGAGCTCGTGCAGCAGCAAGTACACAAAGGCAAATAGATGCAGGTGCTTCGAATGTTTACAATGTGGGTATGTACCCTTCGGGAATGTCTCAACCTGATGCATTTAAGGCGCTAATGTTTGAAAGAAGATTGGAGTTTGGTATGGAAGGGCAAAGGTTTTTTGATTTAGTGCGATGGGGAATGGCGGAACAAGTGCTTAATGGTTATTTGGAAGTTGAAAGAACGCGAAAGGACTTTCTTTCCAACGCACAATTTACAGCAGGACGTGATGAATATTATCCAATTCCACAACGTGAGATCGATTTTACCGGTGGATTGTATTTGCAAAATCCTGGCTATTAATTTTTAATTAAGAAGTTTAATTTTTTGAGTTAATTTTTGAATTGGTTTTTTAAATTCCAGAGGAAGTAATTAGTTTTATTTCTTCTGGAATAATTTTATAGATACTATGGCTAGAATAACATGTTTCGGAGAAGTCTTATGGGATGTATTTCCAACCCATAAAAAAATAGGTGGAGCACCTTTAAACGTTGCTATTAGACTTGCCTCATTGGGCAATCACGTTTCCATGATTAGTAGGATAGGAAATGATACTAATGGAGAAAAATTAGTAGATTTTATATTGGAAAATAATGTAGACACATCTCTAATACAGGTGGATGAGCAATATAAAACAGGTAAAGTAAAAGTGATGTTAAATGAAAAGGGTTCAGCATCCTACGACATTAAATTTCCGAGAGCTTGGGACAAAATAGAGTTATCTGATAAAATAAAAGACAGCATAAAATCTTCAGATGCATTTGTTTACGGAAGTTTGGTTGCTCGTGATGACACATCAAGGCATACACTCTATGAACTTCTGAAATTGGCAAAACACAAGATTTTTGATATCAATCTTCGTGAGCCTTATTATAAAAAAGAGGTCTTGATTTCATTAATGGAGGCGGCAAACTTCATTAAGTTCAATGATGATGAATTATTTCAAATCTGTAAGTCCTTAGGTTCAAAATTCAACTCATTAGAGCAAAACATTCGATACATTTCCGAAAAAACCAATACAAAAAGTATATGTGTCACCAAGGGCAGACATGGTGCAGTGTTACTATTTGAAGATTCATTTTTCTATAATAGTGGCTATCAAATTAAAGTGGTTGACACCGTTGGAGCGGGAGACTCTTTTTTAGCATCCTTGACAAGTCAGTTGCTTAATGACAAAAAGCCGCAAGATGCTATAGATTATGCCTGTGCCGTTGGTGCTTTGGTAACACAAAGTGAAGGTGCTAACCCAAAAATCTCTCAAAAGGAAATCGATAGCTTTATAAATCCTTATGAATAGAGTTTATAAAAAATGAAAATAACCTTAAAGGAATTGGCCGTTATATGCAGCGTTTCTATTTCAACACTGTCGAAGGCGTTGAACGATAGTTAAGATATAAGTAAATCCACAAAACAAAGAATTAGAATATTAAGGGAATGCTCTTTTAAATATCATAAAATTTGCATAAAAATAGTAGGATTAGATGATAGGTTAAGAAACTTATTTTTCAATCTAATCCAAATCGAAAGTTGTTATTAATACAGTTGCCTAATCGGTTATCATTGGGAGTTGTGTTATAGATTAATTTTTAATCATATTGGTGATAGGGTTCATTCCCTGCCACCGGAACAAAATAAGCCTGAAAATCTCAATAAGATGTTCAGGCTTATTTTATGATTTATTTTCTAAAATGAATGCTACTGAATATGAATGCTATTGAATAGGAGTAAGATTGCTAGCTTAAAAAACTACTTGAGCTACTCAAATTATTCAGCGGCGTAGTTAGATTCGAAAATCCTGTATTTAAAAAGTCCTACAACAATAGCACCGCCAAGTCCGTTTCCTAATAGAGTTAACGCTAAGAAAACCAGATAATCTAAAATGGAGATATCATCGGCATATAAAAAGGCTCCGAAGGCTTCAATGTTTCCAACGATACTATGATGGAAGCCTGCAAAGCCAATTGTGCCCGTTATGATAATAATGATGATGATGCGTGTTAACACGTCTACCGAGGAGTTTAAAAGCCAAGTTAACAAGCCCATCAACCAACCCGCGGTAATAGCACTAATAAGAAGTACCCAATATTCATGATCTAAAATATGAGATCCTACGGTCACCATGGTCTCTTGATCAAACAAACCTAGTTTGGTGGCCATAGACGTAATGAAAAATACAAACAGAATCCCGCCAATCACATTTCCGAAGATAACAATACCCCAAATTTGAAGTAACTCCCAAATGGTGCGTTGCCCATTTAGTACTGGTAATGCTAAAACTGAAGTCTGCTCTGTAAAAAGTGCAGACCTTCCTAAAATAACTAGTATAAAGCCTATGGGATACACAAACCCAAACATCTTGTAGATGTAGGCCTCGTCAAAGCTTCCAGCAAAAAGATAGTACAAGGTGCAAACCAGTACGTAACTAAAACCTATTTCTAAGCCAGCAATACAGGAGCTAAGAAAAACAGCTCTTTTTTTAAGCTTGAAAATTTCCTCACCTTCGTGTATGACACGACTTAAAATTTCGGTGTAATTCTTGACATCTTCAACTTCATTAGACTTTTTTTCTAAATCTTTTTGATGTGCTTCCTGTTTTTTTTCTTCTTCTTCCATTAATAATCAGAGCTGGTTAGCAAATAGTGTGTTCAAAATCAAACGGGTTGACATATAAACCCATATTTTGAATTTCAATAAGAGATTCGCTTTTTATCAAAGATAAGTGATACTTCGCTGATATAAAAAAGTGATTCTTATGCTTTTTGCTTGGGACAGAAAGGATATGCTATAATTAACCGATTGATTTTCAGTAAACCATATTTAAATAAAAATTAAGGGGAAAAAATAATGTTTTCCTTATGACTTTTTAATAGAAATCGTATATTTGCCGACCATAAGAATAAGTATCTTCTTATGTTTTTATTTCGGGCTCTTAGCTCAGCTGGATAGAGCACCTCCCTTCTAAGGAGGCGGTCGAAGGTTCGAATCCTTCAGGGCTCACGAAAACCCTTGCATCTAATGCAAGGGTTTTTTGTTTTTAATTGTCTTGTTGTTTGTAAGATCAGTTCCATTTACGGTATCTCAAAAACCTAAAGATTAAATAGATAGTATAAAAAAACCTCGCTAAATACATAGCGAGGTTTTTTGTAAACTCATATAAAATTTCTACTGTCTTATTGCGCTTTGTCCACAGTAATTCTGTCATTGCGATTGGCGAGTTCCCAAGCAGTATAAAACACGAGGCGAGCTCTGTTCTCAAGCAGATCATATTGAATTTTATCTGGTGTATCACTAGGTTGGTGGTAATCTGCATGGGTGCCGTTAAAATAGAAGATGACCGGTATGTTGTTTTTAGCAAAATTATAATGATCTGAGCGGTAATAAAAACGATTAGGATCATTATCATCATTATACTTGTAATCTAAGGTGATGTTCATATATTTTGAATTGACTTCCTCAGAAATTGTATGAAGTTCTGTGCTTAATTTATCGCTACCAATTAAGTAGATATAGTTACGATCGCCTTCACGCTCGGGATCGGTACGTCCAATCATATCAATATTTAAATCGGCCACTGTATTTTTTAAAGGAAAAATAGGATCGTTATCAGAATAGTGTCTTGATCCCAAAAGTCCTTTTTCTTCTCCAGTAACGTGTAAAAACAAAATAGATCGTTTTGGGGCGTAGCCGTCTTTTTCTGCTTGTTTAAAAGCTTCAGCAATTTCTAAAATGGCAATAGTGCCCGATCCATCATCATCAGCACCGTTATATACTTCTCCATTTTTAATGCCTTCGTGATCTAGATGTGCCGATATGACCAAAATTTCATCTGGTTTTTCAGAACCTTTAATAAAGGCCACGACATTTTCAGAAGCAACCTCCTCAGTTTTACTTGTAATGTTTATAGTGAAGCCTGTAGTTAAGACTTTAGGTTGATCTGCTGTTTGAATTTCAGGATAGATGGCTTCAGCAACTGCATTACTAATTAACATAGAAATCATTGGGATGTCATTAGACTTTAATGACATTCTGCCCGAGTTGCTAGATAATTCCAACTGTTTGTAATAGGCGCCATATTGCTCTAATAGTTCTGGATATAAAAATAATAAGGCTTTAGCACCTTTAGCTTCTGCAGCATCTCGTTTTGAAGATACAGATTGTCTGCCATTGCTCCATTTTGTGTCTAAGTTAGAACCTGAGCTTAAGTAATTGCCATCGGAATCTTTTGGTTCTCCTGCTTTTATAAGTACAATTTTATCTTTAACATCAAGGCCATCGTAATCTGAATAATTTTCAGAATCTATCCCGTAACCAGCATAAACAACTTCAGTAATATCTAATTTTTGTGTTTGTACGCTTCCAGAGACCAGAAAATCATCAAAATTCTCGAATGTTGTATCTCCAACAGAGAACTCGACGTCTGGTGTTTTTTGTTTTTGCAATGGCACGTCTTGAAAATAGGTGTCTCCAGGTAATGGAGAAGGGATGCCCATAGCGATATATTGATCTTTTAAATAGTTAACCGCCTTTTTTTGACCAGGAGCACCAGTCTCACGGCCCTCAAATTCATCTGAAGCATAGGTGTAGAGCATTTCCTTGAGCTCCGCTGAAGTAATTGTGCTCGCATAATCTACGGGATTTGCTGCTGCTTTAGGCTTAGAATTTTCAGAAGTGGTTTTGTTTGAAGAGCCACATCCTGCAAATAATAGGGCAGAAGCAATGACTATTAAGGCATTTTTCATGAAGTAGTAATTATAGTTTTAAGTTTACGATATTACGAAAATTCCACCAACCTTTTATTTTCAGGGGATTGGCTTTAACATTATTTAACGACAAATCAATAGTCTTGATCTACAATAATGCGTTTATCGGTATTGACCAAATACCAAGCCGTAGAAAAAATCAGTTGTGTCCGTTTTTGGAGAAGCTTGTAATTTATTTTTTCGGCAGTGTCTGTAGGTTCATGATAATCTTTATGTTCGCCATTAAAGTAAAAGATTACAGGTACGCCTTGCAATGCAAAATTATAATGATCTGAGCGATAGTAATAGCGGTTGGCGTCGCGCTCTGCATTAAAGGTGTAATCCAGATCTAAATTGGTAAACTGCGTATTAGCAGCCTCAGAGATATAATGTAATTCTGTGCTCAGCCGATCGGCCCCAATAATATAAATATAATTAGGGTTATTTGTATGTGCTTCATCCACACGGCCAATCATATCAATATTAAGATCGGCAATGGTATTCTTCATTGCGAAAACGGGATGCTGGGTGTAATAGAGCGAGCCCTTTAAGCCAACTTCTTCACCAGTGAGATGCAAGAATAAAATACTTCGTCTAGGTTGAAAACCATCATCGGTTGCTTTTTTAAAAGCTTGCGCAATCTCCATAATGGCCGAGGTGCCAGAACCATTATCGTCTGCTCCGTTATAAATTTCGGTATCGGTAAAGCCTTCATGGTCAGAATGTCCAGAAATGATGAGCACTTCTTCTGGGAATTCGCTGCCTTCTATATAGGCCAAAACATTTTCAGACGATTTTAGATCTCGTGAGAAAAACGATTCGGGAATAGCTTGAAAGTAATGTTCTCCTCCAAAAGGAGAGGCAATTTGATTTTGTAGGTAATAATTTTTAAGAAAGTGAGCGGCTTTGTGATGACCAACTTCTCCAGAGCGTCGTCCTTCAAACGCGTCTGATGAAAAGGCGTAAACATGTGTTTTTAATTCATCCGCGGTGATGGTCTCAGCATATTTAGAAACCACTTCGGCATCTTCAAACACGATATTGGTTTGCAGCTGCTTTATTTTCTGCTCGTGGTTTAATGTGGCGCAAGAACCAACCAACGTTAGCGATAAGGCAATCAATTGAAGTTTCATTTGGTAACTGTTGGTTTGGTTCTAGATTCCAAATAAAAGAAAATTAATCTTAGAAAATGGTATTGAGCTGTATAATTTACTGCACATCAATACTATCTGTAGCAGATTTAATTTGAAGATTTTCAACGTCTTCTAATTGATCAACTTCAGAAGGTTCTTCTTCACTATAAATGCTTTTATAAATGGTAAGACTTAAAGATAAAATGGTCAATAAAAAGATCAACTGGACTGCTTTTTTCGATTTCTGCTTAGAAATAAAAAAGGATAGAGCACCTAAAACCAATGCTAATATGGCTGGGATGTAAGCCATATTGGAGAAAGATGTGACGGCAAGAACCACCGCTGTGATGGCTGAAATTAGACCTAATAGTGTAACGATTTGTTTCATAATGTTCTTAAATCTTTAATTATGTTAGAGTGGCTTTATGCTTAATTAACGTCTCAAAACGAGATGGTTCAAATTACTAAAAGTATGTTTTGATTCTATAGTTCTAAAATTTTTACTTCGGAAATGATAAGTATTTGACCATGGTTATCAAAAAAAAGTAGGTGGTAACTGGACCAGATTAGAAATATAAAATTGCAATCGATGTCAAGACGAAATTAAACATTTATTGTGCCGAAATATTCTGCTTATATAAATAGTTCAAAAAAAACTCACGAGTTCAGCTCTTAAAATCCTCTTAATTCTAGCACTATTTACAACCAAGGTTTTAAGGTTTTCGTAACTTAGGGTTCTAGCAATAATGCCAAAATAGAAGACCGGTAAGTTGTAATGAGAAGTACTTGATTACGACAAACTTCAACTACAATAAAAATTTCAGAAAAAATAAGCTTATGATTACTTGGAAAGATGTTATCAATTATAGTGTCAACGGAAATCCCGAACCAGATCGTCGTGTTGAAAAAACAGAGGCAGAATGGCGGGAGCAACTCACTCCAGAACAATATAGAATTGCAAGACAGAAAGGCACTGAGGCGCCTGGTACAGGTGATTTTTGCAGTAAATTTGATGCTGGGCAATACAATTGTATTTGCTGTGACACCCCATTGTTTGATTCTACAATAAAATTTGAATCAGGCACGGGTTGGCCTAGCTTTACTCAGCCTATTAAAGAGAATGCCATTAAATATGAAAAAGATACCAAGTTTGGTATGGTGAGAGTAGAGGTGATGTGCAATGTTTGTGACGGACATTTAGGGCATGTTTTTCCTGACGGACCTGAACCAAGCGGATTGCGCTATTGTGTCAATTCAGATGCCATGAAAGTAGATGAAACCATTAAAGAAAACAGCTAAATGAGTACAGAGAATTTAAAACAAATCACCGTTGGCGCGGGATGCTTTTGGTGTATAGAAGCCGTTTATCAAGAAGTTAAGGGTATTAAGGAGGTCGTTTCGGGGTATACAGGTGGTACTGTACCGGGAAAACCGACCTATAGAGAAATTTGTTCAGGGTTAACGGGACATGCTGAGGTAGTGCAAGTCACTTACGATGCCAATGTGGTGTCATATGAGGACTTGTTGGTTATTTTTATGACCACTCATGATCCTACAACCTTAAATAGGCAAGGCGCCGATGTTGGTACACAGTATCGATCTGTAATTTACTATCACGATGCTGCTCAAGAAAAAATTGCGAATGCCGTAGTAAAGGCCATGCAAAGTTATTACGAAGATCCTATTGTTACAGAAATTAGCGCAGCAGAAACCTTTTACAAGGCAGAGGACGATCACCAAAATTTCTACTCAAATAATAAGGGTTATGGCTACTGCACTTTTGTTATTGAGCCAAAACTTTCAAAACTTAGAAAGTTACACGCTGAAAAATTAAAATCAGTTTCAGCATAATCTGATAACAAAAAGTATAAAACAAGCATGAAGTTAAATGTAAAAGATACCTTTAATAAAGAATTACCCGCCGATCCTGTTCAAGAAAATGAGCGTAGGCAAGTGCACAATGCTTGTTTTTCTTATGTAACTCCTAAAAAGACGGCTACACCAAAATTAATCCATGTGTCTCCAGAAATGTTAGATCATATTGGTTTAACTATGGAAGATTCTTCATCTAATGATTTTTTACAACTAGTAACGGGGAATACCGTTTTACCAGATACAAAGCCTTATGCCATGTGCTACGGTGGTCATCAATTTGGCCATTGGGCAGGACAGTTGGGAGATGGGCGAGCCATCAATCTTTTTGAGGTCAATCATAAGCACCAACAATGGGCCTTACAGTTAAAAGGGTCGGGAGAGACACCATACTCGAGATCTGCAGATGGTTTGGCCGTTTTAAGATCTTCTGTTAGAGAATACCTTTGTAGCGAAGCCATGCATCATCTTGGTGTGCCCACAACACGAGCACTCTCTTTGGCAGAAACAGGCGATCAAGTTCTTCGGGATATGATGTATGATGGCAATGCTAAGTATGAAAAAGGAGCTGTAGTATGCCGAGTGTCTCCTAGTTTTATTCGCTTCGGAAATTTTGAGATTTTGGCCGCTAGAAAAGATCATGTGGCACTCAAGCAACTTGCAGATTATACCATCAAGCATTTTTTTTCTAATTTGGGAGCGCCATCTAAGGCAGTATATGTCGCATTTTTTCGTGAGATAGCGAGAAGAAGTATTGAGATGGTTGTGCATTGGCAGCGTGTTGGTTTTGTTCATGGGGTGATGAACACAGATAATATGAGTATCCTAGGGCTTACCATAGATTATGGTCCTTATGGCTGGCTTGAAGATTATGATAAAGGTTGGACCCCAAATACGACAGATCGGCAGCATAAACGTTACCGATTTGGTGCCCAGCCCGATGTGGTATTATGGAACCTGTATCAATTGGCTAATGCCCTTTACCCTTTAATCAATGAGGCAGAAGGATTGGAAGAAGTGTTGCAGAAATTTAGAGCAGATTATGACCAAGCTTATTTAGAGATGATGCGATCTAAATTAGGGCTTGACCTTAAATGTGATGAGGATGAACAGCTCATACAACAGTTGGATCAAAATCTAGAATTGACAGAAACCGACATGACCTTGTTCTTTAGAAACTTAAGTGGTTTTACTTCGGAAACCGTCGCAGAAGGTTTAGTGTTAGTAGAAGATGCGTTCTATAACATTAATGAGGTGTCAGATAAGATACGGCAGCAGTGGAACCGTTGGTTTGAAAGCTATGCCCATCGATTGAAAAAAGAAATACAGACTTTAGAAGAGCGACAAGAGCAAATGAATAAGGTCAATCCTAAGTATGTTCTTAGAAATTATATGGCGCAATTGGCCATTGATGCCGCAAATGATGGTAACTATGAGTTAATTGATGAGTTGTTCACGCTTTTGAAAAAACCGTATGATGAACAGCCTCAATATCAAAAATGGTTTGCCAAAAGACCAGACTGGGCAAAGGATAAAGTAGGATGTTCTATGCTATCCTGCAGTTCGTAATGGATCTTTTAGAACGCATTCAAAAACTGCCTAAAGGGTATTCTGAAGTAACATTTCAACATAAGACTTATGGCGTAACAAGAACGGATTTTAATGCCGGAAAAAGTATAAAAATGTATGCGGAAGAATTGGGAGGAACCAACGTCATCAGTTTAAATATCTATCTCACATCAAAAGCCAGACTGATCAAGCCTTGTGAAATGCCCATGGAAAAAGTCATACATTTTTTAAATCACTATCAACTTAAAACACTAAGATCATGAAAGCCATCTGGAACGGACAAACTATTGCTGAAAGCGACGATACCATCGTTATCGAAAACAATCATTATTTTCCTCAAGAATCCATTGAGAAGGATTATTTCAAACCTTCAGAATCAAAATCTATGTGCCCTTGGAAAGGTCAGGCGAGCTATTATACGCTTGAAGTAGATGGCAGTAACAATAAAGATGCTGCTTGGTATTATCCAGAACCGTTTGATAAAGCGAAAGAAATTAAAAATAGGGTGGCTTTTTGGAAAGGAGTTCAAGTGGTTGAATAAAAAAAATGTAAGAACAATGCAGAGCAAAACATTAGAAATAAAGAACTCTAAAGGGCACCTTCTTCATGCCACATTAGAGCTACCTGCAAATCAAAAGCCTAATTATTTTGTCATTTTTGCACACTGCTTTTCTTGCAGCAGCAACTATAAAGCAGTGACAAATATTACGGGAACCTTAACCAATTTCGGTTTTGGTGTATTGCGATTTGATTTTACGGGTTTGGGTAAAAGTGAAGGCGAATTTTCAGAAAGTCATTTTTCTGCTAACGTAGAGGATCTCATGGCTGTTAACGATTTCCTGGCTAAAAACTATAAGGCTCCATCGCTTTTAGTGGGACATTCCTTAGGAGGAGCAGCAGTTATTGTAGCCGCGTCACAGTTAGATAATGTAAAAGCTGTGGTGACCATAGGAGCGCCTTCAAATATTCAACATGTGACGCATTTATTTTCTCATGCGGTTGATGAGGTGAAAGATAAAGGAGAGGTCGAGGTGAATATAGGTGGCAGGCCATTTGTTATAGATCAAGATTTTATTTCAGACTTTGATAAGACAGATTTGTCGGAGATCATAAAAAATCTCAGAAAACCAATTTTAATATTACATGCACCATTTGATAAAATTGTTGGTATTGAAAATGCTCAAGAGATTTATGAAAATGCCTTGCATCCCAAGAGTTTTATAAGCTTAGATGGCGCAGATCATCTTTTAACAGACGCCAAATACAGCAACTATGCTGCTAATATGATTGGTCAATGGGTAAGGGCTTATTTACCAAGTCAAAAAAATGAGATGTTAGAAACTAAAGGAGAACAGCTTGTGGCTCATTTAAATCTTCAAGAACATAATTTTACAACCAATATTCAAACCGTTAACCATAATTTCATAGCAGATGAGCCCAAATCTGTAGAAGGTGATGATTTTGGACCTTCTCCCTATGATTTTTTAAGTGCAGCTTTGGCTTCATGTACTGCAATGACCTTAAAACTGTATGCAGAACGAAAGCAATGGAACTTAAAAGAAGTGTTTGTGTACATCACTTATTCTAAGAAACATAGCGATGATCTTATGGTTGAAATTGATAAGCCTGGTCAAATAGATCATCTCAAAAAAACATTGAAATTAATTGGGGATTTAGAGGATTCTCAACGGGAAAAATTAAAAGAAATTGCTTCTAAATGTCCAGTGCATCGCACCTTGCTAAGTCAAACAGTTATTGAGACAGAACTTGTGGCTGAGTGAGACATCAAACGGAATTTAAAAAGCGAATATCGCATACACTCTAGCAAGCAAAGCATTAAATTAGAATTAGTTAGTTTAGATTGACGAATATCAGTTTTATTGTCTCTCACTAAGATTATGTTTATGGTTCTAAATAGGACAACCATGAAACGGATTCTTTTACTCACAGATTTTTCAGATAATTCTATAAACGCAATGCATTATGCCATGCAGTTCCTTAAAGAAGAGATTTGTACCTTTTTTATACTCCACACTAAAAGTTCATCCTCTTATATTAGTGGAGATCTTATAATGTCTGGCTCTAATTCAATCTATCAGTCTATCATCAAAAACGAGAAAGATCAGTTAAAGGACCTTATCGTTGATTTGGTGAAAGTCTTTGATAATGACAATTTTCAATATGAACCTATAGTTGAATATGGCGATTTAACCAATGCAGTAAATGAACTGGTGATTTCAAAGCAAATCGATTTTATCTTCATGGGAACTAAAGGTAATACTGGAGTTAAAGAAAAGGTTTTTGGCAGCAATACGATTCATGTGATTAGAAACGTCGATTGTGCAACCTTTGTGGTGCCAGATGGTTTTCTCTATAAAAAACCCGAAGAAATCATATTTCCATTAGATCCTTTTGATGCTATGAACGGTGTTGCTTTTTCTAAAGCGATCAGGGTGATCAAAAGCTTTAGTAAAAAAATACATGTTTTAAGAATTAACGAAAATAGCGTAGATGAAGAGCGAAAACATAGCGATCAAGAAACGCTAAAAACGGTACTCCATAAAGTTCCTTTTGTCTATTATGCAGTTCATGATTTGCCAAAGCATCATGCTGTTAATGGCTATGTGCAAACCAACAATATTGATTTAATAGTGCTTATAAAACATAAGGAGCTCATGTTTGAGCATTTCTTTATGGGGTCATCAACCACTAAAATTGGAAGTCATTTAGAAGTACCACTTTTGGTTGTTCATGATGAACTGGACTAAATGATGTATTGCTTGAGGTCTTAAATTATACTAAGCGCATAAAGGGCTACCACCTATAAATATTTAGGATTGGTAGCTTATTTTTTATCCATCAAATCTCTTTGTTTCCCGTCTTTGGTGATGGTTTTTATAATGTCAAACAACTGCGTTTTTAATAGTTTATATTCTTTTAAAAACTCTGCAATAGTGGCAATTAAAGTGGTGTGTACTTTAACGTACATCTTTTCTTCTTTTATTTGATCAATGCCATCCAGCATCACTTCAAGTTCATTTTGATGATCGTTCACCGCTTTAATGAGTGTTTGGTTTTGTTTTTGAGATGTATTAAGAATGTCTATAATTTCAATGTAGTTATCCTTACTGTTCTCTTCTGCTATTTCTGATGCCAATGAATTGATGAGATTTTGATAGAACAGATGTTCGTCTTTGATAAAATTTAGCTCAGACAGCCATTCTTGAGAATTATTGTGCATGTCTTCGGCACTAAGCCATTTGGAATATCGCGTTTGTGTTATTTTCATAATGAGATGGTATTAAGTGTATACTCTAAAAATTTGATCATTATTGAGATAAGATATACCTCGGCAAAACTTTATTTATTTGTTTGATGGAATCACTAGAAAAGGAATATTTAAATGAAACCCTATTTGATGGACTGTATTCTTGAAAAATAAATTTTCAAAAAAGGAGTGCTTATTATTTACCATGACCAATAAATTGATCTCATAAGTGGTCTGGAATTTATCAATCGCTTCTGGAATACTCATATCTGTGACATCATGAAAAAGCATCACGGTATTTTCAAAACTAGATTCTAATTGTAGCTTATTTTCCTTTTGTACATCGTTAAGAGCATTTCCTGTTGAAACATGCATTAAGTGCACTCGAGAGTGGTTGGATAAGGTAATTTGCTGTAATATCTTAGCCTCTATATGTTGATGGTTTACCTTTAGGTCTGTAGGAAATAAAATCTCATAAGGTGCTTTGTATTTGAAGTTAGAAGGAATGGCCAAAACAGAACAGCTAATGGCGTTAATTACATGTACGGTATTTGATCCAAAAAGCACTTCCTGAGCTCCAGTGGCACCTTTGGTCCCCATGATGATGAGGTCTATAGGCTGTGTCTCTAAAAATTCAGAGATGCACGGGACGAGTGTATTAAATCTAGCAGCTGTTTCGAAAGTGTGTTTGGGATTTACTTCAAAGGCATTAGAGACACGCAATACAAGCTCCTCTAATTGTTGTTGAGATGTGTTTCTAATAGTGTCCCCCAAGCCAAATTGAGCGGGATAGCCCATTACATATTCAGCATGATAGACAACAGGGGTATAGGTGTTTAATAAATAAAAAGTGCAGGTTTGTTCTTTAAATAACTGCATTGCATAGACAATAGCGTTCCAGGAGTTTTCAGAAAAATCGGTTGGTAATAGGATATGTTTCATGGTGCAGATGTTTCAATGTTATATGCGAGTGGTATTTTGTAATGCGAGTAATGGAATGTCTAGACCAAGACCTACTTTATCAAGGGTTGAAGGAAATAAAAGATCTTCTAAAAAAGAGTGCTGAGTATTGACCATAGTCAGCATATCCATTTGGTTTTCTTTGATGTAATTGGTTATGGTATGCGGAATATGATGACTATCTCTAAAGCAAAAATTCAATTCATTATCACTTAAAACGTTCTTGATAAATGCTTGATTGTCTTCTTGTCTAATGGATAGTTTGTCACTTTTAGAAACATATAAGATGTCTATTTTACATCTGTAAGATTTGGCTAATATGGAAAGCAATTTTAATTCACGACGCTTATATGGCATGAGGTAATTGGTAGGAAATAGAATTCGCTTTGGCTGTGTGTTTGAGTAATTGCATGGAATGGCAAGAACAGGGCATTCCACACATTTCAAAACTTGAAAGGTCTGACTTCCAAAGACGGTTTGGCGCTCATCTGATATGCCTTTAGTCCCGATGACAATTAAATCTATATGTCTTGCATGGGCGAGTGAATTGGTTTCGGAAACAAGAGTATTATTGGCAGAAATACTGTCATAAGTAAATCTGGGATTTGGCGCCAATGCATTGACATCTTTGAGCAATTGCTTTAAGCTGCTTTCGGATTCCATTTTAACTTTTTCTAAAACTGTATCAAAATGGTCTCTCGAAGTGAGTTCTTCGTGGTCATAAAACTCATTTTGATAGGCGTGCATGAATAAGAATTGCGTCTCTTGATATTTAAAAAATTCTAGAGCGTACTTTATAGCATTCATTGAATTTTCAGAAAAATCAGTAGGAAGAAGTATAGATAGCATAATGATGTCGTTGAGATAGGTGAGTGAAGTTATTATCTTTGAGCGCGGTGAACTATGATATATATCAGAGTTAGAATAATGGATTGAAATTTATAATACCAACAGCCATTATTCATGCATCACAAAAAACGGTATTTTAGTGTGATAGCTGATGTGTTCAACTCTTGAGTGAAAAAATATATTTTGCAAATAGTTGAGGTTCTTCGCCACCATGGTAATAAGATCGACATGCTGGTTTTCTACAAAATATTGAATGGCATTCTCTACTTTGTCATCACTAAGAAAATGAAATGTCGGTTTAAAGTCATCGAAATATTCATTGAGTAAATCCTTGTTGGCAATCTGTTCACTGCTTAATGTTCTATTGTGTTTGAGCATATGTATGATTCGTAAACTGGCTTTAGTTGCATAGAGTAAATCGGTGAGTTGCTGAAGGGTTTTTATGTTATAGGAGAGTAAGTAGTCTGTAGGAAATGCGATTTCGTTGAGCGCTTTATATTTTGCAAGCTCAGGAACCACTAGCGTATTACATTTTACTTTTTTGATGACGTCACCAGTATTGCTCCCCAAGATGTAACTTTTTAATCCAGATGCGCCTTTGGTGCCCATGACTATCGTGTCTATTTTTTTATTGGCGACGTGTTTTCTAATCGATTCCACCAGCACACCATAATCGGCCACTACGTGAAATTTATGATTTTTGTTATAACTGTGTTTTTTACTAAGAGTTGCAATGGTTGCTTTTAATTTGCTTTTTGAAGGCTTGATGTACATCTCTTCAATATCTTTCTGGCTGGGCGTGTACATGGTGTCACCAGGGCTGAGACCTAACATTCTGTTGACATGAAGTAAGTAGAAATCGCAGGTTGAATTCTCGAAAAAATCGAGTGCATAATGCATCGCTTTATAGGAGTTCTCAGAAAAGTCAGTGGGTAGTAAAATAGTCATTCTATACATTTCTCTTTGTGAGAGTAAATCTATAAGGAAGCCTACTAAAGAGCTATGATATTCATCATATTTTAAAAGTTAGTATAGAATCATTGTATGTCCTGTAGTTTTTTAAGGTTCAAAACTTTAATGTTTCGTCCTTCCATTTCAATAAGACCTTGTCGCTTAAACTCAGACATGGTTCTTATTAAGGTTTCTGTGGCAATACCTGCTACGCTGGCGAGATCATTTCTAGAAATCCTAATGGGATCTTCAGGTTTAGTGTTTATTTTTTCAGCAAATCTTAGTATTGTGGCAGCTGTTTTTCTTTGAACAGAGCTATAGGCCATTTGCAGGAGCTGGTCTTTAGTTTCTATAAGATCATCGGTTAATAATTGAATGACTTCTAATGTTAATGCGTGATGATTACTTAAAATAGAATCCAGTTCACTTTTCGAAATGCTTAAGGTTTTAGCGTCGCTTATAACAGTAGCCGTTTCTCTGTAAGGTATGTTTTGCGAAAAAGAGGTGTAACCAAAAAGATGATCTTTTTTTTGAAGTGCAGTAATCAGTTCTTTACCATTTTCGTCAAATCTGTAACACTTTACAATACCTTCAAGCACATAGTAAATAGTATTTGAGTGTTGACCTTCTTGGTAAATCACATCATTTTTTTGAAAAGAGGAAACTTCCCCATGCGCTTCAAACACCGCCTTAAGCCCATGTAATGACTCAGCCATGTCACTGTCCAACGTAGTTTTAACAAGCGCTTGTTCCTCTTTGAGAATGGAGACTTTTGCTAATCTACTCTCAATGGCACTCACAATCTCCTCTTCATTAAAAGGTTTTGTAAGGTAGTCATCTGCGCCAAGATTCATGCCTTTTCTAATGTCGTGCCGTTCACTTTTGGCAGATAGAAATATAAAAGGAATAAATTTTGTTTCGTTATCCTGAGATAGGCCTTTTAGAACGCCGTAACCGTCAAGCACAGGCATCATAATATCACAAATAATGAGATCAGGTCTCTGTTTTTTGGCCATCTCAAGTCCTATTTGTCCATTACTGGCTGTAATAACTCGATAATTTGAAAGTTCTAATATTTCCGAAGTATTCTCTCGTAATACGTTATCATCTTCTATTAAAAGTAAGGTTGTCATGACTGTGCTTTATTTGGGAGTTCTATGATAAATGTTGACCCTTCATTCTCTATACTTTTAAAAGTAATGGAGCCGTTGAGTTTTTTTAAATGATCTTTTACAATAAAGAGGCCAATGCCTGTACCTTGCATAAGTAATGCGTTTTCTGCCCTGAAATAGCGATTAAAAATATTTTTTTGATCCTTCTCAGGGATTCCAATGCCTTCATCTTTTATTTTGAAGGTGGTTTGGTGTTCATTTTGAGAAATAGAGATATCTATTGTGGTGTTTTCTGAAGAATATTTAATGGCGTTATAGATCAAGTTTGACAGGGATAATTCTAGAATTTTTTCATCTTGAAATAAATAGATCTCGTCTATATGTTTAGGATAATTAATTTGCTGGCCGTCTTTTAAAAGCATGTTGGCATTATAAATCACCTCATTTAAAACCTTGCTTAAATTAAACTTGGTGAACTTATAGTTGATCTTGCCATTGGCTAATTTTTCTACGGAAAGAAAGTCGCTTAAAATAGCATTGAGATATTGCACTTTATCGGTGATGGTCTTGATGTGTTTTTCTCGTTTTTCTTGCTGTTCTGTTTGTTTATACTTGCTGAGTAAAATGGTTGATGTTAGAATGCCGCTCAAAGGCGTTTTAAATTCATGAGACACCATAGACAGAAATTTTGTTTTCAAATCATTAAGCTCCTTTTCTGCAGCCAAGGCTATTTTTAATTCTTTGGTTCTTAAGGCAACGGTTTTTTCTAACGTGCTCGTGTAATTTTTCTGTTCTGTAATGTCTATGATAATGGCCAGAAATACATTTTTGTCTCCTAAGACTGAGCGCTGCAGGTGTACGTTTACGGGATATGTGCTTCCCGATTTTCGTTTGTGTATGGTGTCAAATTCTATTTTTTCTTTAGTACCATCGCTCAGGTCTTTTAATTGAATTCGAAATTGGGCTTCAGTAAAATTGGGCTTAATATCCAAAGGCGTCATAGTTACCAATTCTTCTAATCCATACCCAATATTTTTTTGTGCACCATGGTTGGCATTTATAAATTTTAAGGTCTTAGAATCAAACACATAGATTTCATTCAAAGATTCAAGAAAGATTTTAGCCAAATGTATCTTTTCTTCTTCTAGCTTTTTACGCTCAGTAATATCAACAACTAAAGCCATTATAAAATTTTGACCGTAGATATTAAATGGGTTTAAACTCGCCTCAATAGGGAAAATAACTCCATTCTTTTTTAAGCCAAAAATATCACGACCTTGACCCATTTGCCGATGCTTATTTTGCTTGATAAACCCCTTAAAATGTTGATCATGTTTAGTGTGATAATTTTGAGGAATCAAATTTTGAAGCGGAAGTTGCAACAGTTCTTTTCTATTGTAGCCAAACATAGTTTCGGCAGAGCTGTTTGCCTCAACAATGGTCTGATTTTGATCAACCACGATAACGCCCTCTGATACAGAGTCTAGGAGGATATTAAAAATTTCTTGGTCTTGCTGAAACATAGGATAAGATCTTGATTTTGAGAATAGAAAGATAGGTGATTACAGCCTGTTTCATTGATTAATCCAATAAAGCTTTATATTTATTTTAGTTGATCAATATCAGCTTTTATAATTTAGAGATTTAGTAATTTTAGTGAATCAGAATATTGAGAATTATACTAAATAAAAGATCATGAAAAGTAGTTTTAATGAGATCATTAATGATGAAACACCAGTTTTGGTCGATTTTTTTGCAGATTGGTGTGGCCCTTGTAAAGCCTTGGCGCCTATATTAAAAGAGGTCAAAGCAGAACTGGGGGAAGGTGTGAAAATTGTAAAGATCGATGTAGATAAAAACCAGCCACTCGCGGCAAAATATCAAGTTAGGGGCGTTCCCACCATGGTTTTGTTTAAGAAGGGGCAACAGGTATGGCGACAATCTGGAGTTGTTCAAAAAAATGACCTTATTAAGGTGATTACATCTCACTCATAGTTTAAAAAGCGATAAACTAATTTTTTTAAAGCTACTAAATGACTTCATTTTTTTGGTTTTAAGGTTAAAGGGTGCGGTCCGTATTATAGATATTGCCTGTAGGCTATACATTTCAAATAACATCGAATTTGATTAGCGCGTAAAAAAGAGTGGATATGAAAGATCATCAAGATGGGGCCCATGGGGGACATCAATTTTTAGGTAAAAACACAGAGCTCTATTTTGCTGTGCTTTGTGGCGTATTTCTTTTAGTTGCTTTTTTGATTGAAATGTTTTCTCAACTGTCTTTTGCTTTGGCGCTTACAGGCTATAGTATTGCGTATTTTTTTGGAGCCTATTTTATAGTTATTGAAGCTTCAAAAAAAATCATTAAAGGAGGGTTCGATATTGATTTCTTAATGATTGCCGCTGCGGCAGGGGCTGCTTATATTGGGAGTTGGGCAGAAGGAGCACTATTGCTGTTTCTTTTTAGTTTGGGTCACGCTCTTGAGCATTATGCCATGAACAAGGCTAAAAAGTCCATTGAAGCACTAGGAAATTTATCTCCAAAAACGGCCTTGGTTAAAAAAGGAGATCAACTTGAGGATGTTGCCATAGAAGCATTACAACTAAAAGACATTATTGTTGTAAAACCTAACACAAAGATAGCGGCAGATGGCGTTATTGTAAGTGGTAGTAGCACTGTAAATCAAGCCCCAATCACTGGCGAAAGCATGCCTGTAGATAAGACCTATTTGCAAGACACAAAAGATTTACCAAGCTTTATTGATATAGACAAAAAGCATGTTGTATTTGCTGGCACCATCAACGGAGATCACAGTATAGAAGTCTTGGTATTAAAGCTTACTAAAGATTCTACGGTATCAAGGTTGGTTAAAATGGTAAGTGAGGTTGAAACTCAAAAGTCACCGACACAACGGCTCACCAAAAAGTTTGAAAAGTGGTATGTGCCATTGGTTATTCTTTTGGTCGTTCTACTGTGTTTTGCATACCTAGTGGTTGATGAAACCTTTAGTGAAAGTCTATATAGGGCCATCACGGTATTAGTAGCGGCTAGTCCATGTGCATTAGCTATTTCTACACCTAGTGCAGTTTTAAGTGGCGTTGCTAGAGCCGCACAAGATGGTGTGCTGATTAAAGGCGGAAGAGCATTGGAAGATTTAGGCGAAATCACCACCATTGCCTTTGATAAAACGGGGACGTTAACCGAAGGAAAACCAAAACTCACCAATATTCTTCCGTTAGGTAATTTTGATGAAGTGGAATTGGCCAGATTGGTTTTAGAAGTAGAGAACCTAAGTAACCATCCCCTTGCAAAAGCAATCGCGAGTGACCTTAAAACAAAGTACAAGATAGATTCTCAAAATAAGGCCACTAATGTTAATGCCATTCAAGGAAAGGGGATTACTGCAACCTATGAGAACCACAAGGTATCTATTGGTAACGCCACATTGATGGAGTCTTCTGAGATCACAATTAGTGAGAAAACAAGGCTTGAAATGAATGCACTTTTAAAAAACGGTCATACGGCCATGTTGGTAGCTTACAAACAAGAAATTGTGGGTCTGGTGAGTGTTATGGATTTACCTCGGAAAACGGCCGTGGATACGTTGAAGCGTTTAAAAGCGATTGGGATCAAACGGATGATCATGCTCACGGGAGATCATCAAAACGTTGGAGATGCTATTGCTAAACAAATTGGTCTTACCGAAGCCAAGGGCAATTTATTGCCAGAAGACAAGGTTGACGCCATTAAGACATTAATTAAGCGCGATAAAAAAATAGCTATGGTTGGAGATGGCGTGAATGACGCACCAGCTATGGCTTTAAGTACCGTAAGTATAGCCATGGGAGCGGCTGGGAGCGATGTGGCTTTAGAAACTGCAGATGTTGCGCTCATGTCTGATAAAATAGAGAACTTGCCGTTTGTTATCAGTTTGAGTCGTGAGAGCAAAAGAATCATCAAACAAAATATCGCCATAAGTCTAGGCGTTGTGGGTTTATTGGTACCGGTTACTATTTTGGGGCTCACAAATATTGGCGTGGCAGTGGCATTTCATGAGGGATCTACTATTGTGGTGGTGCTAAATGCTTTACGACTACTGCGGTACAAATCCATCTAGTTTACTATCTCATGTCCAAATTGTTATTATCATCTTCATCTGATTTCAGAAATAGGTAACATGGTTATCTTTATTTCATTTAGCAATAACTTCAAGTTAATTTAAGAGAACTGACTAAAATCATAATTTAAGGATTTTAATCTTGATAGATTTACCTATTCATTTAACAATTAGCACGATGATTAGAACCTTGAACCCAAAAGAATGTAGCAGAGTCTTAGAAACCAATTACATTGGTCAGTTAGCTTACATCTATAGAAACCGGCCTTACGTAGTACCTATTACTTACTTTTTTGATAAAGACCAACATGCCATTATTGGTTACTCTGCAGAAGGGCATAAAATAAATGCAATGCGAAAGCACACGAGTGTGTCTTTGGGAGTTTCAGAAATCGACTCTGTAAATTCTTGGCAGTCTGTTTTAGCTCAGGGCGCTTTTGTAGAGCTTTCTGGTAGTGATGCCAAATCCCAATTGCATTTGTTTTCTTTGGGCGTAAAGCATTTGATTATAGAGAACGAGCATCGAGAACTGGATTTTATCAGTCAGTTTTCAAGTAAAATCCATACGGAAGATTTCCCCATTATTTTTCATATTAAAGTTGAAGAAATGACCGGTAAATTAAGAAGAAACTAAAATGAGAAAACCATCTTTGAAATATACATCTCTAGTTCTTGTACTCCTTCTGTTTTTCAATTGTAAAAACGAAAAGCATCAAGAGGTTTTAGATCAAAATGACACTCCCGAAAAGGAATACCCATTTCCAATAGATACGCTAAGCGCAGAATATACAGATAAGGACTTTTTAGATAAGTCTATTACCATAGAGCTCAAGCAAAGTAATTTAATTAAAAAAGAAGATGAAAGGGAAGCCTTTAAGGGGTTGATTTCAGATGAGCGCTATGTTGTAGATAAAAAGGACTACAAGATCAATTTTAATTATCCGGTTTTAAATGAGAATTTCAAGAACTCCAATAAAAACTTTAATGATTTCATCACCAACTACTACGCAAATGTCACCCAAGTAGCATCTGAAATTATGCAAAGCAAGCTCTTATGTGATAGCATTGCTGCAGAGAATTTTAGAGAGGAGCGCTATATAGATTATAAAATCTACATTGTTAGTGATCAACTGGTGAGTGTGCTCTTTTACAAGGAGAATTTTTACTCTGGCGCCATGCATCCTAGCTTTTCTTTTGATTGTTTCAATTTCGATTTAAACGAAGGCGCTTTCATGACTTATGAAGATTTCTTTGTTCAAGGATCTGAAGATGAATTGTTGGAAATTATCAACAAAAAAATACAGCAACAGATTCATAAGGGCGAGCTGTATTACGAGTGTTGGGAGTTGTCTTCAACCGATTTTTTCAGTAGTAAAAATAACTTTGTATTAAATGATACATACTTAGAGTTCTATTTTGATGATTGCGTGATGTGCCCATCCTACACAGGTACCTATTCTATAGAATTGCCATTGGTAGAGCTATTGCCTGTTTTAAAGAAGTATGCTTCTAATGGGTTGGTATTTCAATAGAAATGCTTTTTTTTCTACGGAAACGTGATTGCTCAAGACGCTTTCATTATGATTAAAATGTTTGGCATAAATCAATTGCCTCTATTGAAAAATTAGGATGATCGACAGAAGTTTTAAAGAAGGACTAAAAATTAATATATTTTTAGTCCTCTTTTTTTAAGTTTTATTAGAAAAATCCGTCTCTTTGAAAAAAGGAGTTATGAATTCATCGACATTGTTGGCCGCGATAAGTGATCAAAAAAGGGAAATAAAGGTTTCTGTCAAGTTAAAACAGGAATCTCAACGGTTTACCCAATTGCTGTTCAACGCTTTGTTTGATCAAGGTACAGATGCAGCACAGGCGCTTAGAGAACTGGAAGATTTATTTCTTGTGATTAGAAATCTGGCCTGTCCTGAAAAAAAGGGCAAACCCTGTAAAACATGGGATGACTTTACTGAAATCATTCCGGAGTTGTTCTGTAGTCTAAAAAAAGACGCTATGGCCATTCATAATAATGATCCGGCGGCACAGTCTATAGAAGAGGTCTATTTGGCATATCCTGGTTTCTTTGCTATTGCCATTTATAGAATGGCCAAGGAGTTTTTTAAATTAGGCTTGCCGCTCATTCCAAGATTGATGACGGAATATGCCCACCAACTTACGGGTATCGATATTCATCCTGGAGCCACTATAGGCAATTCCTTTTTTATTGATCACGGTACTGGGATTGTCATTGGGGAAACGGCAGACATTCATGATAATGTAAAAATCTATCAAGGCGTTACCTTAGGTGCGCTCAAGGTTAAAAAACAGCTTCAGAACACCAAAAGGCACCCTACCATTGAAAAGGATGTGGTTATTTATGCCAATGCCTCTATTTTAGGTGGAGATACCGTTGTGGGAGAAAACAGTATTATCGGCGGGAATACTTGGCTGACCGAGTCTGTGGCCAAAAATTCGATTGTAGTAAACAGTTCAAAAGTAGAAATCATATCAAAATCACGTAAAGAGGATGAGTAAGACATTAGTTGATCAAATAGGAAACACACCACTTGTGAAATCGATGGTTTTAAATACCAATCCCAATGTGACCTTGTATTTTAAACTCGAGGGAGATAATCCAGGTGGGAGCGTCAAAGATAGAGCTGCTTATAATATGATTAAGACCGCACTTGATGCTGGTAAAATAGATCATAATTCAAAGTTGATAGAGGCCACCAGTGGTAATACGGGTATTGCGCTAGCCATGATTGCTGGTATATTTAAATTAGATATAGAATTGGTCATGCCGGCAAGTGCCACTAAAGAGCGCGTGCAAACCATGAAGGCCTATGGTGCTAAAGTCACTTTACATCCCGATGGTATTGAGGGGGCTCGAGATTATGCTACTGAAAAGGTTGAAAAGGAAAACTACTTTTCTTTCAATCAATTTTCTAATGAAGACAATTGGAAAGCGCATTATAAAACCACTGGTCCAGAAATTTGGAGAGATACCGAAGGTCAAGTCACTCATTTTGTATCGTCAATGGGAACTACGGGCACCATTATGGGGACGTCTACCTATTTAAAAGAGCAAAATGAGAACGTTCAAATTGTTGGGGTGCAACCCACAGATGGTTCAAGTATTCCAGGAATACGCAAATGGCCAAAAGCCTATTTGCCAGAAATATTTGATGCAAAAAAAGTAGATCGAATTATTGAGGTAAGTACAGAGCAATCTGTTGCAATGGCAAGACGTTTAGCTAGAGAAGAAGGTATTTTTTCGGGTATGAGCAGTGGAGGAGCCACAACAGCAGCATTACAGCTGGCAAGTGAGTTAAAAAGTGGTGTCATCGTAAGTATAATCTGTGATCGAGGGGATCGTTATCTGTCTTCAGACCTTTTTGAATAGGGCAGAGGGAACGTCTAAATATATGGTTGACAGCTCAATGAGACCTGCCGCTAAAATTTCAGTAAAAACCTTTAAAAAAGGGACATCTTAAAATAGATTTTAAAGAAGTGGTATTGGTTGTCTTATTACCAGTTAAGCAAGGCTAACCTAAGATAGATTAGTTTTTACCGAGAATGGATTTAATGTTTTCCTTGGTTAGAGGCTTGGAAATAAACCCTTTGAGAAATTTATAGCTTTTGCTTTTTGAAATATCACTTTCATCAGTTGAAGAGGAGACCATATAGATGTTGATGTTGTTTAGAATTTCAGGAGTGAATTCCTCTAGTTTTTTTAAAAAACTCCAGCCATTCATAAAAGGCATATTGATGTCCAGTAGAACGGTAATAGGTTGAACTGAATTTTCAAAAGAGGTTAACTTATCCAAGCCTTCAACTGCATTTTCACATTGATGAATCTCTAAAGAGTTGTCTACGTGATGTATCATTTTTGAAGTGATCAATCTGTAAATATAATCGTCATCTATTATGACTAGTTGTTTTTTCATAGAGGGCACTTATTTTTGATCGATATGATTGGTTTCATTAATGATGTTTTTGACAATATCATCCATTTCATTGCTTGAAACCCTCAATTGCTTTAAGTAAAACTCTAGATTCTCTGAGCCTTCGTTCTCCATCTCAATGAGATTAATAATTCCTAATATTCTTGCTAAAGGTGCACGAACAACGTGAGACTGCGTCCAAGCAATTTCTTTTAATTTCTTATTCTGAACTTCAATAGTGTTAATATGCTTCAATGTTTCTGAAATATCGCTAGATTGTACAATAAGATCAGTAGTCGCAATACTTTTAATTTTTCTGTAATAGATCTTCACTTTAATAGTCTCTCCATTTTTTAAGATGTGTGTAAAATGGTTTTTTTTAAGATTATAATCTTGACTAGTTAGTTTATCTCTTATGATGGTTTCTTCACTTTCGGGATGCAATGCTGTAAAAGACATTTCTCGAAAATCTTCATAAGAATAGCCGTATTTTTTCTGAGCGGCTTTGTTTGCATTACGTATTTCTAAGGTCGTTGCATCTAAAAGCCAGGTGGGTTGCGGACTAAAGTTAAACAGATTCTCATAGTTGTGCTTTTCATCTTCAATTTGATAAACAAATTGGCTTCTGTTGAGCGCGTATATAATAGTTTTATGAAGTATGATTGGGTTTATTTCATCTTTAATTAGATAATCATACACCCCTATTTGAAGACTTTTTTTGGCGAGGTCTATATCTGCATATCCCGTGAGTATAATGATAGGCACATGAAAATTATAAGATAAAATTTCATTAATGAGCTTAATACCTTCTAATCCCGGTAAATGTAGATCCATTAAAATACAGGACACTTTATGTTTGGAATTTTGAAGGTAATGAATTGAATTTTCGAAATTTGAAAAATGGACAATTTCGATGCTTTTAAATTTTTCAAGCAAATAGTCTTCAATCAAAATAAAATCTCCGGGATTATCTTCAATCACGAGAACCGTTAAATCTTTTAAAAGGTCTTGAATTTGATCTGTCATATTATTCTGATAATGTGGTTAATTGCAGCCAAAACTCTTCAATTTTGAGAACGGCAGTTATAAACTCATTCATGTTAAGTGGTTTTTCCACATAACTGTTGCAGTGATTATCATAAGCATGCTTGATGTCCTTTTCGTTAGACGAGGTGGTGAGCATAACCACAGGTATTTTTTTTAGATCAGGGTCTGTTTTTATTCGTTTTAAAACTTCGTGCCCATTATAGATAGGAATGTTGATATCTAAAAGGATAAGGTCTGGTTTCGTGGCATTGGTATAGTCACCTCTCTTATATAAATAATCAAGAGCTTCTTTCCCGTTTTTTGCAACACTGAGTTCTATTTTTATCTTACATTCTTCAAAAGCCTCTTTAGTAAGAATGATATCACCTTCATTATCTTCTACAAATAAAATGTGAGCGAGTGTTCTTTTTTGCTGTTTCATAAGATTTAAAGTTTAGGGATTGTAAAATGAAATGTTGTGCCTTCTCCAGGGGTAGATTCTAACCAGATTTTCCCCCTAAAAGCTCAACGTGTCTTTTAGCAATAGAAAGACCTATACCTGTGCCTTCATAGGTATCATGGTTATGGAGTCTTTGAAAAATTACAAAGATTTTATCAAAGAACTGCGCTTCTATACCAATACCATTATCTTTAATAGAAAAGAGCCACTCTTTTTCGTTTTCTATAGCACTAAACTCTACTACAGGAGTCATACCCTCTTTCGAATATTTAAGCGCATTGTCTAAAAGGCAATGGCATACTTGAGTGATAGCAGCCTTATAATTGAAGATGCTTGGTAAATCAATACTTTTAATTACCGCCGACTTTTCTAAAATGAGCTTTCTTCTTAAATGCTCAAAGTCTGAGATCACATCATTCAAATCAATGAGCTCTTTTCTATCTTTGGGATCGCCTGCCCTTGAATATTCTAATAAGTCGAGAATAATTTGTTTCATGCGTTTCGCGCCATCTGTAGCAAAATAAATATATTGGTGGGCCTTGTCATCAAGTTGATCCCCATACTTTCTGCTTAAAAGATCCATAAAGCTAGAAATCATCCTTAATGGCTCTTGAAGATCATGAGAGGTCACAAAAGCAAATTGCTCGAGATCTTCGTTAGAGCGTTTAAGCTCCAGGTTATATTTTTTTAGCAATTCTTTATTTTTGACTTCTTGTGTAATATCTGAAGAAATACCAATGATTCCCGATAAGTTATTCTCTTCATCATAAATGGGAGAGTTGGTAATAGCTGCGTGGAAATTAGTACCATCTTTTTTCTGTACTTGAAATTCTCCAGACCAGTTTTGTCCATTCTTAAGTGCAGCCATAATTTGCTTGGCTTCTTCTTCATTGGTCTGGGTTGGGGTTAAATTTATAATATTCTTTCCAATCGCTTCTTCAGCGGTCCAGCCGTAAATAGATTCAGCAGCATGATTCCAATAATTAACAGTGCCATCTAAATCTGTTGCAATCGCAGCCTGACCGATTGTGCTTAATAAATTGGCTTTAAACTTATTGTCTTGGTCAGATTTTTTCTGTTTAGACATATCGGTCATGGCGCCTACCATACGAATAGCTTTACCGTTGATGTCTCTTACAATGATGCCTTGGTCTATAACGTAAATAATGTCTCCCTCCGGGTTAACTATTCGGTATTCTTGTTCCCATCGTTCACACTTGGGATCTGCTAACGCAGCATCTACACTATTAATGATAGTCTCCTTGTCTTCTGGATGAAAACGGTCTTTCCAGAAATCTAATTTTGAAAATGATTTTAAGGTGTTTCTACCAAAAAAATGTTCAATCGCTTCAGAGCGATAAAAGGTGTCGTTCTCAATATCCCAGTCCCAAATAGCATCATTTGTGGCTTCGGTGACTTTCTCAAACCGCTCATTAGCAAGAAGAATTTTTTCTTCAGCTTTTTTACGTTCTGTAATATCCAATATAATTGCCAAAAACCTCTTGTTTTCCCTTTCATCGAATAGTTGTAAATGCACTTCTACGGGATACATGCTTCCATCTTTTCGTAGATGATTTGTAAAAAATAAAATCTTCTCTTTTTCTTTACGTATTAAAGGTGCTACAAGATGATTAAAAGTGTTTGGCGTATAATCGGGTTTAATATCTATTGGGGTCAAGGTCTTCATTTCATCCTCAGAATACCCCAGGTTACGATAAGCACCTTTATTGACATAAGTAAATAGAAATGTTTTGGCATCGAAAATATAGATTTCATTTAAGCTGTTTTCTATAGTGACTTGAAGATTGTTTTTCTCTTGTTCTGCTTTTTTACGTTCGGTAATATCAACGTTGGAGCCCAAATAACCAATAAGCTCATCATTTTCATTAAATAATTCTTTTGCGGTACCGTTAACCCAAGTAATATTCTGTTTTTCATCTGTAAATCGGTATTCATAGCTCCATTTGCCATTTGACTTAACCGATTTGTACCAATTTTTTTGAACATATTCCAAATCCTCTGGATGTAAGGCCTTAACCCATCCCTTTCCTAAGGCATCTTTTAACTGCATGCCTGCCATTTTGAGCCATGTTTCATTAGCGTAAATACAGTCACCTTTGATATCTGTGGTATAAATGGCTATTGGTGATTGTTCTGTATACGATTTAAATTTCGCTTCACTAACTTCTATTTTTTCTTTGGCTTCTAAAATTTCTTGTTCTGCTATCTTCAGATCTGTAATATCTATATTACTCCCTATCATTCTTAAAGCATTTCCCTTTATATCTCTTGAAACAATTGCAGTTCCTTCTATATAGTGAACTGATTCATCTGGCCAAACTACCCTGAAAACTGATTTAAAATCTCTTACCCCAGTAACAGCATCATATAAATCTTTAGTTGCTCTTTCAACATCATCAGAATGAATACCATTTGTCCAAGCACTTATTGTCCCTTCAAAATCTTCCTCTTTAACGCCATATAAGGTATACATCCTATCATCCCAAGTCAAATTATCGTTTACTACATCCCAATCCCATATTCCCAATTTTGCAGATGTTGTTGCCAAACGTAATTGTTCTGATGTGGTAATTAAACTTTCTTCTACTCTTTTTCGCTCAGTGATATCAAAACGAATGGCTAAATATTGAAAGGGTTGATTGCTTTCATCTAAGAAGGGCACAATAGTAGTATCTACCCAATAATAGGAGCCATCTTTCGCTTTGTTTTTTAATTCTCCTCGCCACACTTTACCGGAACTTATAGTTTCCCATAAATTTTTAAAATATCCTTTAGGGTGATGGTTAGAATTAATAAGTCTGTGCGTTTTTCCAATAAGTTCCTTTTCATTGTACTGTGAAATTTTACAAAAGTTGTCATTTACAGACGTAATCACTCCTTTATGATCCGTAGTAGCGATGATGGCCGACTGATCTAAAGCAAATGTGTAATCTTTTAGCGCCTTCAAACTTTTCTCTAATGCTAGAGCGGCTACTTTTTGTTCATGAATATCCTGATAGCTACCATAAATTCTGGTCACCTTATGATTGACTATTTCACATTTACCAATGGCTCTATTCCATCGTTTATTTCCTTTGGCAGTAATTACCAAAATTTCTTCATCAAATTCAATGCCTTCTTCAATTAAACGATGAAGTGCTTTTTTTATAATATCCTGACTATCATCAGTATGAAATTCTATACCAGCTTTTAAAGTTGGTTTAAAGTTATGGTCTAGCTCAAGTATCTCAAATAACATGGGAGACCAATACATCTCATCGCCTTCTTGATTGATTAAGTTGAGTTCCCAACTCCCTATTCTCGAGACCTTTGTAGCGAGTTCTAATAACTCTTCGTTTTTCGCTTCTTGTGTAATATCTAAAGCGATATTATTAAATAAGACTGTACCATCTGCTAAAAAGTTGGGCATTCCAAATCCCATATGGGTACGAACTTCTCCAGTTGGTAAAACATATTTATACCGACATGTCCACTTTGATTTTGTTTCGATGGATTTGCGAATACTGGACTTAAACTCTTCCATATTACCACCCGCTTCAATTTGATTGAATAAAAGGTTTATGTTATTGGTCCACTCATTGGCCGTAAAGCCCGATGTTCTTTCCGCTCCTTTTGAAACATATCTAAGCTCGTCTGTTCCATTAGGATTTATAAGATATTGGTAGACCACGCCCGGTAAGTTTTCTGAAAGCGATAGCAATCTATTTTCTGTTTCCTTAATAGCGCTAATATCTTGAAAACTTCCATAAACTCGTGTGCACACACCATTGATGAACTCTGCTTTCGCAGTGGTACGTACCCACAATTCTTTATTATTAGAGTTGACGATAACGGCTTCAATAGTATATGGTTCTTGGTTTAGAATACATTTCTCAAAGCTTGATCCTGCTAGTTCCCGATAATCTTCTCTGTAAAAGTTAATAGCGGCATCAATGTTCGGCACAAATGAGCGGGGGTCTGTTCCGTAGATTTGATGAACCTCGTCTGACCAAAAGACAGTTTGATTCACTACATCTACTTCCCAACTTCCAATTTTGGCAAGTTTTCCAACTTGACGATTCAATTCTCGAAGCTTCTTTTCTTCAGTGATGTTCTTAGCAGCGGCATATACAATACCATATTCCGGAGCAGAGGTTGCTGTCCAACTCAACCATATTGTATGTCCTGTTTTTGTAATGTATCGATTCTCAAAGCTTTGAAGTTTCTTGCCTTTATAGAGTTTTTTTTGTTTTTTGTTAGTGATTACTCTATCATCTTGGTGCATAAAGGACACAATTGGTTTAGAACGTATTTCGTCTAAAGAATAACCAAGCATTTCTAATCCAGCGTGATTTATACGTTTGATAAATCCGTCAAAACCTGCCACACAGATCATATCTGGAGTAAAGTCAAAAATTTGGGCTAATTCAATTTCTACTTTTTTACGATTTAGTTCAGCACTAATGGTTAATTCTATTCTTTTAAAAATCGATTTATATTTATTGATAAAGGATTTCGTTTTAGGTGTTGCTATAAGTAATACGCCCAAAACGGCCTCTTTATGTATCAAAGGTATGCCCATCATACATTGGAGACCAACGTTTATTGCTGCATTCTTTCTTTTAGAGATCCAATTACCGTCAAATTCTTCCCAGATCTCGATGGTTTTGGTTTTCCAAACATAACCAGGTAATCCTTCTCCTAATTCTAAAGAGTTAATCGACTTTGTTGCTTTATGAAATGCATGTCCAGCTTCATTTTCCGCATAATTAGCAACACGATTGATGCGCTTTTCATCAATAGCGGTGAGCCATATTTCTGAAAATTCAAAATCGCCAAACGCTGTAAGTTCTCGTAAAAGATCGGTTAAACAGATAGACAGGTCGTTGTCAATATCTTGGTTAAAAATGGAATTTATGTTACTGATGAGATCTTTTTCTAATTCTCTATTCTTTTGCTCGGTTACATCGCGCTCAATCGCAATCCAATGCGTATATCTTCCAGTTTCATTAGCAATAGGTGATACTTCAAAGTTGATCCAAAACTCTTCTCCGTTCTTTTTATAGTTGATGGTGGTTATTTCATGAGATTCCCAATTTCTAAGCGCGCGGCCCAGTTTTTCTAAATCTTCTTTATTGGAATTAGGACCCTGGAGTATCCGTGGTGTTTTACCTATAACTTCTTCAGCGGTATAACCTGTCATTTTAACAAAAGCATCATTAACATAAATGATCTTAGGTCCTGGTTCATCAAAAGGTTCTGCTTCGGTAATTAAGACGGCTTCTTGAGTATTTGTAATGACACTTTCAAGCAACTTAAGTTGATGTTTTTCTTCAACCTCTTTTGTAATATCCCTAGAATTAATAACAATGCCATTTACCGCTGGATGATCTAACATATTAGTGAGTACGGTCTCAACCCATCGCCATTCATTATGTTGATTTTTGGCTCGATAGAGCTCCATGACCACTTTACCTTCGGTCGCTATTTTTTTAAGACTGGATCGGGTTTGCTCAATATCATCAGGATGAATAAATTCAAAGGCATCTCTACCGATAAAAGCTTCTGGTGGAATGCCTATAATAGCCGTACTCGAAGGACTCATATAAATATAGCGGCCTTCTAAATCGATAATAGCGTAGAGGTCATTGCCTCCTTGAACTAAGGCTTTAAAACGTTGTTCACTTCGTAATAATTTCTCTTCTTGCTCAACTTGTTCCTGGTTATCTCTTGCTACCGAATAAAATAATTTGGTAGTATCATCCCATCTTGATGACCATAAATTATAGGCAACCCCTCCATCTTTTTTTCTATACCTATTATAAAAGGTTTTAATGTTTTGACCACTTTCAATAGCAGCAGTTATCTTCTCTGATTTGGATACATCTTCCTCTAAGGTGAACTCTATATATCGCTTCCCAATCAGCTCTTCAGGGGTGTAGCCCCATTGTCTTTCAGAAGCTTTACTTACGTACACAAATTCACCATCTGCATTAAGTGTACAAAAAACATCTAAAGAAGAATCCATTAATTGATTCTCTTCATTTCTATGTTTTATAATCTTTGTAACGTTTTTCCATCGGCAAGCAACAGCAAAAATCACGTTATCATCATTTGTTAAAGGTTCAAAAGTAGTTTGACCGTATTGAGTTTCTTTTAACTCTGAATCATAATAATGATCTGCTATCTCAACATACTCTCCTTTAAATGCCTTGTTATAATTCGTTCTCCATTTTTCATATTCTTCTTTACTAAGCTCTTCACGAAATACAGAATCGTAAAGCTTTTGCTCCTTTCCTGTAATTGTATGCATAATACTCAGATAAGTTTTATTGGCATAAAGCAATTTAAAGTCAAGATCGACCATCCAAAGAGAGTCTTTGCTTTTATCATTATACAAACAGTTTAGTTGAGATGAGGTCATGTTAGAATTGATTTTTGGGGACTAGCTTAACTAATAAAATATGGAAAAGGACAGTGGTACTATAACAACAAGAATCTTGACAACAGCTTGGCTGATGAGGTAAGTTTTTAAAAGTTAGATGTTTCGTATCCATAATTGAGTTACTCAATTACGTGACAGTGGAGTATTCACGTAGGTTGGTAGTTGGTTTGCTTATTGGTTGAGAATCTAATTTAGTAAATATTTATTTAATAGTAAAAAAGCAAATTGAGATCTGTATGAAAGTATTTTGAAGTATTTCCCTTTATGGAGAACATCTCCTCGAAAAAATAAAATCAGCAAAATTACATCTCTAAACAACTTAGTATTGGTATGTCGAGCAAAAAATCAAAATATAAAAGACTTACTTACAGTAGATAACCTAATTGTACAGTAATTAGATTTTAAGTATACAGATAAGTTACGTGAAAATTCAGATTATTAAAAATGTCTCAGGAATCAAAATAATCTGTAGTTGAAAGGATAAATCAAATACCATTAACATCTAAAAATTTTGCGAGTTACTTATATTTCTTATCACAATGTAACCGGTTTTATCATAAAACCCATATCAAAGGCGGTCTTGCATGCGTTAATTATTGAATTGGGATTGCTTCTGATATTACAATTACGGCGTAGAATATGAATTGTTCCTATTTATCTCTTAATAGTTTCCATGCAACCTAATTAGAACTTAAATTTCAATATTAAGATTTGAAATATTCTTGAATAGTAAGCATTAATTTATTCTTGTTAATTGGTTTAAGCATAAAGTTGTTACATCCTACGCCTATGATCTTAGACTTGTCTTCAGATAATCCAGATGCGGTTTGCGCGATAATAATAACATCTTTATTAAATTCACGAATTTGTCGGGTAGCTTCAAATCCATTTAAAACAGGCATCTGAATGTCCATAAGTACCAAGTCAACGTCTGGATGCTCTCTCATAATATCCACAGCCTCAACTCCTGTTCTTGCTTCAAACAGTTGAGAACTATAGGTCTTTACTACAAACCTGAGGAGCATTCGAGAAACATCATCATCTTCTACAATTAATATTTTTAGCTTTAGTGGTTTCTTATTAATTATTTCAACAAGCTGTTCAGGATTGTCTTTGATTTTAGAGCTTTCAGGTTGTTGTAGTTTGGTATTGTAAGGCAGCGTGAAATAAAATGTGGTGCCTTTACCCTTGGCACTATCTATCCAAATTTTTCCACCAAGCAGTTCTACATATGCTTTAGAGATAGACAAACCTAAACCGGCACCTTGAAACGCCATTTTATTAGAAATATCAGCTTGGGTAAACCGTTCAAATATTAACTTTTGTCTCGATTTTGCTATGCCGATACCAGTATCTTTAACGTAAAACACCAACTCGGGTATCTGCTGGTCTGTTTTTAATGTATATCCCAATTCTATAGCGCCTGTCTCAGTATGTTTAATGGCATTTTTAACCAAATTGGTGAGTATGGCGTAAATTTTTTCAGCGTCAGAGTTGATAAAGGCATGATCTCCTTTTAGCGGTTTTTTAGTTGAAAAAAGAAGTCCCTTTTTAGTGGTTTCAGGAAGAAAAAATTGATGGATGAATTCAATTTTATTATTGACATTCAATTTATGAATATTGGCTTCCATCAAGCCCGCTTCTATCTTTGAAATGCTAATGATATCATTAATGATGTTGAGCATTCGTGCGCCGCTTTTTTTTATGATATCAATGTACTCTTGTTGTCTTTTTCCAGAAAGTTTAGGTTCCTTGAGTAATTCAGAAAAACCTAAAATACCATTCATAGGCGTTCTTATTTCATGGCTCATATTGGCTAAAAAAGCAGACTTCAGGCGATCGCTTTCTTCGGCGCGATCTTTCGCTTTGAGCAATTCTAGTGCTAGTTTCTCTTTTGCCTTACTTTGAACTACAAGTTCTGCATTTGCAATTGCTAATTCTATTGTACGTCTCGCTTTTTCTTGATTTTGGAAAACAAGTTCTTTATTGGCAATTACCAATTCAGCAGCCCTTTTCCCTTTTTCCTTATTTTGATAGACCAATTCTATGTTAGCTGTAACTAACTCTGCAGCACGATTGGCTTTTTCTTCATTAAGAAACTTTAATTCGAGGTTGGCAATAATCAATTGGGCTACTCGTTTTGCTTTTTCTTCATTTTCCAAGGAAATTCCAAGCAAGGCGGCAGACAGTTCTGCTTTAAGTTGGTTGCGCTTAACATCATCGATGTCTTCTACGGATGACAAAAAGTCTTCTTGTAAATCCTTAAAATCGTCTGGCAGTGACTTCTTTGAAAAGTTCTTATTGTTCATAAGTATTGGTTTGGATTTAGTAACTATTAATAGTGTATTAAGCTTTTAGACGGAGAGGATACTTAGTGTTGTTGCTAAGTGTTCTAGGACCTAAGAATAATATGGAGTAATAAAAAAAATCTTTAAAACAACATGGCAAAAAAAACAAACACTAATTCATGTTTGCTTCATATAGACCCTAGAGTTTTATTGATTTCTTTAATAATGAAAACCATTTTATGACAGTGTTATATTTAAACAAAAATGATTTTTCCGAATAAAATAAAGATAAGCTAATGAAGAGTTTATACTTAATCGCATTAAAACCATTGTTAACTCTAAAGTGATTAAGTCTTAAACTATTAAATAGTAATGATTTAACATTTAAAAACCAATGCGCGTTTTATAATTCATCCTATTAAAATATTTAATGCTGATTGAAATATGGCAAACGAAAACGAAATAAAAATAAAAAAAGACCATAATCCTTTTACACATGACTAACTCATCTGTCTAAGTAAAAAAAAGACGACACAGTTTTGATGAAAAAAGTTACATGTGTTTTCTAAAAAACGTCTAAAAAAACCTTGATAATAATGATATGTCAAATTAAAAAATGGAGAATCACTCTTTTAGTGTGTTTAGGATTTTCTCTAATGAATGGTCAAGAAGTCTATCCTGGTAAAGCAAAAAAGGTTGAAGCCAATATTTCAGATGAATTTTCTTTTGAATCGAAATACATCGACATAGGAGCTGAAAAAATTCATTATGTCGAATCTGGAGAGGGAGACCCAGTCTTGTTGCTTCACGGACTGCCTTCCTGGTCTTATTTATGGCGTAACGTAATTCCAGAAATTGATAGCAATAAACAAGTGATTGCATTAGATTTTTTAGGTTTTGGAAAATCGAGTTTTCCAAAAGACAGAAATGTGTCTGTTGAAGCGCAGTACAAAATGCTGACTGATTTTATTGAAGCCAAGCAACTCAAAAACGTGACGCTATTTGTTCAGGATATTGGCTCATTAGTGGGGATGCTCTATGTGATGCGACAGCCTGATAACGTGAAGGCAATTGCGCTCTTTGAAGCGCCATTTATGCCGGCTGATTATTTTTATAATCAGTTTCCACTTACTATGAAATTATTCACAAAACTCATCAGCAGACCACAACGTGCTGAAAGATGGATGGTCAAAAAGAATTTTGCTGGGAAAAATTTAGCAGTTAATTTCTTTACAGGTCGCAAGTTATCTAAAGAAATAAAAGACAATTACACCAAACCTTGGGATGAGAAAGAACGCCGATACGCGATGGTTAACGGCCCAGACCCAGGCTCATTACCAAAGAATAAGGGAAAAGGCGATAGTGATTTTGAACAACTTCTAAATACAATCGCTGAAGGGATGAAAAAAACCGAAACGCCTATCTTATATTTTTATGCGAAAAGAGGCCTTATCAACCAAAAAGAAGCTGTTGAATATGCACGAGAAAACTTTAAAAATTACACCGAAGTCTATTTAGGAAAAGGCAAACACTTTTTGACCGAGAGTCATCCCAAACAGATGGGCGAAGAATTTAACAAATGGTACGAAAATCTCTAATATAGGAATGAAAAAAATTCTGCCTTTTATAGCCATCATAGCATCAGCTGCTTTCGTAGGAAATATGATAACTATTGGATTGAGTCACTGTGTCCATTGGCAATCATTAGATCCGATTACGTTTATGGAAACCTTCAAGGTTGATTTTCCGCTATTATTGGGTCCAACTGCTGTAACACTAATGCCAGGATTTTTGGCAACTTTATCGCTCGTTATTTTGACCAAAGACAATAAGGAGGCCAAACGCTATTACCTTTATGCCTTTTTAGGTTTGCTTTTGACGATAATTCAAACCGCTGTATATCACTTGCCTATGAATTTTGATTTTATGGAATTAAAGTATAGCGCTGCTGAAGCGACCAGCAAATTGCAAGGTTGGGTGTTTTTTCATTGGGTACGGATTGGCGTTGCAATTATGGCAGCTGTATTTTTGATACTTGGTTTTCAAAAATCAAATCTTATAACCGTTGATAAATCGTCTTAATTTCTTATTTCTTGAGCTATTTAATCTAAACGGAATTATTTATAAGAAAAGGATTTAATTTCAATAAAAAATAGAAGTAACTATTTAATTCGGAACTTTATAAACAACAACAAATGAATAGCATAACAATTGGAGTTCTTGGAGCAACTGGCCTCACAGGTCGTCATGTTGTAAACTATGCGCTAGAACAAGGCTATAATGTTCAAGCTTTGGTAAGAAACCCCAGTAAAATAAAAATTAAAAATGATAAGCTTAAAATCGTTAAAGGGGATTTTGAAAATGTAGATGCTTTGAAAGAGACTGTTCATGGAGCAAACTATGTCATCTGCTGTGCAGGTGGAACCTACGGTAAGGACTACGACAAGGGGATGATGACACGTTTTATTGAATGCCTGTGGCCTATTCTCGATAATGAACTATCGCTAAAGGCATTCTTATATCAATCTGTCTTTTTTGCACCAAAACCGGATGGGTCAAATCCAATGCTCTTAAAATTGTTAGCACCGACTGCTGCTTTTTTTACTGGTGCCACAGAGATGTTGAAAGACAATACAACTGTTACCAAATTTATGGCATCCAATAAGAAAGATTCCTTTGATTATATCATCACACGACCAGGAAAGCTTGTAGATAAGAAAGGAAGTGTTTCGCTTGTGGCTAGCAGTAAACCAAGTTTTGATGCTATTTCATTTGAGGATTTGGGAGTGTTTAATGTGAAAACGGTAGTAGACGAAACACTCTATGGAAGCTACCCATTTGTAGCAGTCAAAAAGTAACTGTCAAATTGAAATCGATGTTTAACAGAGCATCTTAAAAATTAAAGAGTTTATCAACGGTCATAAGAAAACCGACAACTAATAAAAATAAGCAAAATCTCAACAATATGAACCCATTTTCAGCAGCATATCCATCAGACGAACTGGACAAAGAATTAATAGGACTTACCTTGAATGGCGACAAAAAGGCCTTGAGTTTATTGATAAAAAATCACCAAGCCTATATTTATAACGTGGCTTGGAAGATGACTGGAAATATTGATGATGCCAAAGATTTAAGTCAGGAAGTTTTTATTAAAATCATTACCAATTTAGGAAAATTCCAGTTTAAGAGCTCCTTCCGAACTTGGGCCTATCGTATTGTTTTCAATCATTTTATGAATGATAAGAAAAAAATGAATTTCGTGATTCCAACAAACTTTGAGGAAATGGGTGCGCACCTAAATGCAGCGCCTGATCATGACATGACTGAAGACGAAAAAGAAGAGAAAAGAGAACTGATTCGAGAAGTCAGACTTAATTGCCTTTCGGGTATGATTCTTTGTTTGAATAAAGAACAACGGCTCGTTTATATTATAGGTGAAATATTTGGTGCAGACCATACCATAGGCTCGGAAATCATGGATATGAGCAAGGCGAATTTCAGAATGAAATTGAGCAAAGCTAGAAAGGACCTTTATAATTTTATGAATAAGCAATGCGGTTTGGTCGATAAGAGCAATCCTTGCAGATGCCATAAAAAAGTAAAAACGGCGGTGGATATGAAGTTTATCAATGCAAAAGATTTGCTTCACAATAAAGCAGAATATGACACCTTTCAATCGTATTTGGGCGATGATGCCGATTTCTTAACCGCCAATGCCGATTTGAAGTATGCAGAATTACAGCAAAACCTTTCGTTTAAAAAAGATTTTGATAAAAAAGGTTTTATCGAGGACATTTTGGATAATGAAAGCTGGAAATCCATACTTAACCTTAACTAATGATTTATAAAAGTTGCAACTAATGAAGTTGAAATTTTTTAGATGGATAGCTATAATTCTTATTGCAACGGCCTCCTTGTCATCCTGCACAATATTACAATATAGAGCATCAGACAAGACGATTAAAACGCAATATCAGAAATGGGGCATCGCAACAGATTTTGCTTACTTCAAAGTTGATAGTCTCGATAGAACCTTACGTATTCAAAAAGTAGAGAAGGAGGGAAACACTATAAGTATTGTTTTTATTCACGGTTCGCCAAGTTCATCTCTTGTTTGGATGGATTTTATGCCAGATTCTACTCTAATTAAAGCAGCAAATCTTTATGCAGTAGATAGACCAGGATATGGCTATTCAGACTTTGGAAAGTCCATGGCTTCAATACAATTACAATCGTTCCTTATAAGCGAATTTCTAAAGGAAATCAAAATTAGAAATATCATTCTTATAGGGTCATCTTACGGAGGTCCCATTGCAGCGAGAATAGCTGTTCTCAATACAAATGTGGATGGTGTGATGATGATTTCCGCAGCCATTGACCCAGCTATTGAAAATGATATTTGGGCGTCCCGTTTTACAAGATGGAACCTGACGAGATGGATAGTACCAACGGGGTATAGGGTTGCAGGCGATGAAAAATCAGTTCATGCCGCAGAACTGAAAAAAATAGAAAACGATTGGTCGCAAGTCAATGTGCCTGTCTATCATCTTCACGGCGATGCAGACGATATTGTACCTGTTGAAAACTTAAAATATACCGATAGTGTTTTCACGAAAGTAGAGACTAAAATATTCCCAAATGCTGGCCATGAACTTGCTTGGCGGCATCCACAAATTATTAAGGATGAAATAATTTCATTTCTAAATACCATATATAATTCCAATCAATAGGAACTAAAAACATAACATATATGAATGCAATCATCATACAAGTATTTCTGGTCTTATACGGAATCATAGCTTTAATAACAGGATTTATGGGCATTACGGCTAAATATGACCCATCAATAAATGTGATGGCAGATAACTCTCATCGTTTTGTTGCGGCCATTTGGGCAGCTACGGCCATCGGTTTCGTTTATTGCGCTTTTAATCTTAATGAGACCGCACTTTTTCGTTTTTTAATAATAAGTCTGGTCATAGGTGGTATTGTAAGAGCTTCATCAGCATTTTTATATCATTTGACACCTTTTATTATTTTCGGCATTTTTTTAGAAGTAGTCGTTCCTCCGATTCTGTGGTATTTGCAATCCAACATTTCTTCAAATAAATAGTAGACGTTAACCTAATTTAAAAAAATCATTGTTATGAAAAACTGGACTAGAACAAATATACCTTCAGATTTAAGCGATAAAACCTATGTCATCACAGGAACCAGTTCTGGTATAGGAACCGTCATTGCTTATGAGTTGGCAAAAAGAGGGGCACAAGTCATCGCAGGCAACAGAAATCTGGAGAAGGCGCATAAAGCAATTGCAACTATCAAAAAACCATCTGATGATTTGAGTCGCCTCAAAATCTTACCATTAGACATCTCTTCATTACAATCGGTAAGGGAATTTGCTAAAGAAGTTAACACCACTTCTGATATTTCGCAAATTGATGGTTTGCTTTTAAATGCTGGGATTATGGCATTGCCCGAAAGAAAGGAATCTGTGGATGGATTGGAATTGCAAATGGCGACGAATGTGTTGGGCCATCATTTACTCACATCCTTACTCATGCCAAAAATTAAACTGGCAAACAAGGCTGTGATTGTATCCACAAGTTCATCCGCCAGCAGTACGGCAAAAGATAAAAATCTTTGGGATGATTTAAACGCTGAAAAAAAGTATGACCCTTGGGAAGTGTACGGACTATCAAAAATAGCTGCGATTCAATTCAGGGATGGATTGCGTGATTTTATTAAAGAAGACAAACTTGACCATAAGATTCATGTCCATTCCACACATCCAGGTTTAACTGCCACACCGTTATTTGATGCTTCCAAAGGTGTTTTCGCCTCGGTCTTCAGAAGTATCAGAGGCCTTTTTATGATGGATGTAGAACAAGGCGCCTTGTCGACTTTGAGAGCAGCGGTTGATGAAACACTTCCTGATGGCAGTTTTATTGGACCTGGAGGTATTACAGGGATGACTGGAAATCCTGAAGTGCGAAACGTTTACAATCCCAAGTTAGCGCTCGACCCGATTTTAAGACAGAAAATGTGGGACTATTGTGATGAAGTTACTGGTGCAGTTTGGCCAAAATAGATGTAATGAAATTAAATTTTAAGTTAATAAGCGTATAAAAAATTTGTGATGAATAGCAATTAAGGCTGGACACGTTGTTCGGCTTTTTTTTTAAAGTCTTTACACATTTGATACTTTGATGTCTAACCAATACATGGTAAACTCTATGGTCATTAATAAAAAAAAGACATGAAGCAATCAAACAATACGGTACTCATTACTGGTGGAGGTTCAGGAATTGGATTGGCATTGGCTAAAAAATTTATGGAACACGATAATACTGTCATTATTACTGGCAGAAATCTGTCCAAATTGCTCGATGTGCAAGCTGAATTTCCAAAAATCAATACGATTAAAAGTGATGTTACAAAAGAAAATGATGTGGCAGCATTGGCAGACAGAATGCAGACAGATTTTGGAGGTATTGATATTTTAATAAATAATGCGGGAATAATGAACTTGTTAGATGCTGGTCATGACGATAGCAATCTGGATCAGCAGATAAACGAGATTGAAATCAACTTTAGTGCTCCAATTCGGATGTTTCACTATTTCTTACCACAATTAAAGAAGAGTCATAACGCTGTCCTTATCAATACATCATCTGGTTTGGCTTATGTCCCGTTTGCTCAAGCTCCGGTCTATTCGGGTACAAAAGCGGGACTTCATTTTTGGACAAAATCAATTAGACCTCAATTGGCATTGCACAATATAAAAGTTGTAGAACTGTTGCCACCTGTTGTAGATACCAAGTTGGCAAAAGATGCCGATTTATCTGATGATAAATTAAAACCGATGCCGCCCAAAAAGTTGGCGGATATTTTCTGGAAAGACTTTACAAGCGGCAAGGAAGAAATAACTCCTGGAATATCAAAGCAACTTAAATTCATGAGCAGATTGGCGCCAAAATTTATCTTCAAACAACTTAATAAAGAGTTTATTCCTAGACATAAATAATTATGGACAATTTTCTAATTTTCAACATGCAAACCACAGCTGGCTTGATTACGTTTTATCTTGCCATTAAATGGTTTGTCTTCCCAAAACTTGCTAAACGCAATATTTACGATGCACTGGTACCCATGGTGCTCATTCATGGTCTCAGGTATTTGGGTATGGTATTTATGGTGGATACCCAAGTATATGATGCCTTTCCTGATGACTTGGCTTTTACCGTTGGCGTATGGGATTATAGTACCGCTATTTTAGCAATAATGACTGCCATTGCTTTGAGAAACCATTGGAAATATGCAATCCCCTTAGCTTGGGTATTCAATATTTTTGGTTTTACAGATTTGATTGTTGCTTTTCCTCAAGTGTTTGAAATTGAATTTTACAATTATTATTTAGGTACCATGTGGTGGGCATTCTCAACCATTGGAGTAGTTAATGTGATAAGTCATATCTACATCTTTTACCGTTTGTTTACATATAAAAAGGTGAAAATCAATAATTAAGTTATTCTAGTTTGACATCAATGGACATCAAAAAGACAATTATAATTGTTTTAAGAACATCAATAAAAAATGAAAAGGATATTAAAAAGGTATCTGAATATTTAAATATCCATGAGGCAATTTTTTCTTGGAATTTTGATTTAGAAGACCGGGAAAATATATTAAAGCTAAAAGCCACAAAAGAAATTCAGTTAGAAGATTTGATAGAACGTATGAAGCTATTGGGGTATGATTGCGAAGAACTATTATAAAAAATAAGGTTATATAAAAAGCATATATTTTTTATGAATAAATTAAAACTTTTATTCCTGTTTCAATTGATACTATATAGTTGTGCAACTCATCAACTTCAAATCAAAGAAGCTATAAATAAAGAAAGTCCGGTTTTAGACCGGCCAATAGCGCATACCTTTTATCTTATTGGCGATGCTGGAGTCAAGAAAGATTCATTATCAAGTAATTTACGTCGTTTTAAAGCTGAATTGAGTAAAGCCCATAATAACAGTACCGCCATCTTTTTGGGAAATAATATCTATCCTTCTGGCTTACCTAAGCAAGAGGATATTGATAGAAAGAAAGCAGAAAATATACTCAACAATCAAATCGCGACACTATCAAATTTTAAAGGAAAAACAATTTTTATTCCTGGTAACTATGATTGGTATAATGATGGTGTGAAAGGTCTAAAAAGACAAGAAAAGTACATTGAAGATAAACTAGGAAAAAACACATTCCAACCTGAAAAAGGGTGTCCGATTGAAACTGTTAAAATAGGAAATAACATTGTTTTAATTATCATAGATTCTGAATGGTATTTGACAAATTGGGATAATCAACCAACTATAAATGATGATTGTGACATAAAAACACGTACCCGCTTTTTTGAAGAAGTGGAAGATGAAATCAAAAAAGCGATTGGAAAAACGACCTTGATAGCCATCCATCATCCCATTTTTTCAAATGGACCACACGGTGGCGCATACAGTTTTTCAAGCCATTTAAAACCGTTACCAATTGTAGGTTCGATAAAAAATCTGGTCAGAAAAACAGGTGGGACATCCTTGACCGATATTCAAAATACGCATTATAATGAGTTACGAAAACGGTTGGTAACGCTCGCACAACAAAATGATAAAACCATTTTTGTTTCTGGGCACGACAACAGTCTTCAATATCTTGTTCAAGATAGTGTGCCTCAAATCATTTCTGGTTCAGGGTCAAATACGACGGCTACAAAAAATAAAAATGGAAGTCTTTTTTCTTACGGCAGTCTTGGATATGCGAAATTGGTCGTTTATAAAGATGAAAGTTCCGAAGTGATTTTTACGTCTTCCGAAGATAAGAAGGTCGTTTATAAATCGGTCGTTTTTGAGGCAAATGACCCAAATCCATCTTTTAGTTTCCCAAATTCTTTTCCTGATACGACGATGGCATCCATTTACACCAATGACGAAACCGATAAAAGTAAGTTCTATCAATTCTTATGGGGCGAACGCTACCGCGACGATTATAGCACAGACATAGAAGCAGCTACAGTCAATTTAGACACGCTTTATGGAGGTCTAAAACCTGTAAAAAAAGGTGGCGGACATCAATCCAAATCCTTACGTCTTGAAGATGGGAATGGCACTCAATATGTGATGCGTGCCTTGAGAAAACAGGCCATCCAATATCTTCAGGCAACCATTTTTAAGGACCAATTTGTCGAGGGTCAATTTGAAGACACCGCTACAGAAGGGTTACTGTTGGACGTATTTACAGGGTCACATCCCTACGCACCCTTTGTGATTGGCGATTTGGCAGATGCCATTGGCGTTTATCATACCAATCCCAAACTATTTTATGTTCCCAAGCAAAATGCGTTAGGCGATTTCAATTCGGACTTTGGAGATGAACTGTATATGATTGAAGAACATACATCGGAAGGCCATAACGATAAAGCCAGCTTCGGTTTTTCAAATACATTCATAAGTACCAATGACCTTTTTGAGAAAATACAAAAGGATGAATCCATCGTGATTGACGAAGACTCATATATCAAAGCCAGATTATTCGATATGTTGATTGGCGATTGGGATAGGCATCAAGACCAATGGCGCTGGATTGAATTTAAGGAAAATGGAAAAACCATCTATAGACCGATGCCAAGGGATAGAGACCAAGCCTTTTCAAAAATGTCTGACGGATTTGTACTTTCTGCAGCTGTTGCACTTATTCCAACCGCAAGATTGCTGCGAGCATATAAAGACGACCTGAAGGACGTTAAAGGCTTTAATATAGAACCGTATCCCTTGGATATGGCCTTTATAAAAAACGCCACGAAAGCTGATTGGGACAAACAAGTCGCAATTATTCAAAAAGGCATAACGGAACAGATAATTGAAACCGCATTTTTAAATATTCCCAACGAAGTAAGGAATGACAAGGTCGAAACCATTAAAACTATTTTAAGGGAACGCTTGAAAAATCTTCCGCAAATTTCGGATAGATATTTTAAGTTCGTCAATAAATTTGGTGTGGTCACAGGAACAAATAAAGATGATGCGTTCATCATAACCGCAAACGATGATGGTAGTATTTTGGTGGAAGCTTTCCGTAAAAAGGATGGTGGATTAACAGATGAATTCCACAGTAAAACTTACAGTCCAGAATTGACAAAAGAACTTTGGATATATGGATTGGATGACGAAGATACATTTGTTGTAAAAGGCAAAAGTAAGCGTATTAAAATCAGATTGATTGGTGGCCAAAATAACGACGATTACACAACTGATTTTGGCAAAAACATTGTTATCTACGACTATAAATCGAAAAAGAATTCGCTAGAAAACGCTTCAGAAGCAAAAATCAAATTAACCGATGATTACGAAACAAACGTCTACGATTACAAAAAACTAAAGACCAACACGAACCAATTGATACCAACATTGGGCGTCAATCCTGATGATGGTTTTAAATTAGGGGTTTCAAATGTCTTTACAACCTATGGTTTTGAACGCAATCCATTTACTTCAAAACACGCTCTAAAGGCTGAATACTTTTTCGCAACGCAAGGGTTTGATGCCTCCTACAGTGGAGAATTTGCCAACGTCATCAAAAATTGGAATCTGAACATTGACACAAGAATAACAAGCGATAATTTTACCCAGAACTTTTTCGGCTATGGTAACTCCACCCCAAATTTTGAAAGTGATGAGGAAGATGGAATTGATGCCGATTTAGATTTCAATCGAGTCAAACAACAATATGCGCACGTTATCCCATCATTTATTTGGAAAGGCTACAATGGTGCTCAATTTAAAATCGGCGCAGGCTATGAAAATGTAAAGGTTACAAGAACTGCAAATCGCTTTTTGGAAACGTATTTCGCAGCAGCTAATTCTGTTTTTACAGACCAAGAATTTTTGGTGTATTCGGCCAACTATCATTATAAAAATCAAAACAACAAAACATATCCTACATTAGGAATGGAAGTAGGTTTGACGGCTACTTTTAAGGACAATATCAACAATTCAAACAATTATGGAACAATTGAGCCACTACTGGCATTTCAACATAAAATTTCAGCCAACGACAAATTGGTTTTAGCAACAAAATTCAAAGGCCGGGTCACATTTGGCAATGACTTCGAATTTTATCAAGCCGCATCCATCGGCGCCAATAATGGGTTGCGAGGGTATAGAAACGAACGCTTTACGGGGAAGCATTACATCTATCAAAATACAGATGTGCGGTATAATTTCAACAGTATTAAAACGTCTTTGTTACCAATAAGTATTGGTATTTACGTAGGTTTCGATTACGGTAGAATTTGGGTTGACGATGATTTGGTTTCTGATAGTTCATTCAACGAAAACCAATGGAATACGTCGTATGGTGGCGGTTTTTGGATAGACGCTGTTGAATTGCTATCCGCACGTTTCGGTGTTTTTAATTCAGATGATGGCATACGGTTGTCCTTTGGTCTGGGCTTCGATTTTTAAACTAAAAAATGAAAAAAATAAGATTTCGCAGAGTTATTAAGATTACGATATTGTCTATAGCTATCGCAATTATTCAGGTATTTTATGACCATTTGGTTTTAACCAGTCACTTTGGGCTTGGAACATCTGACGACTATAGTTTGACGGCTGCGCTCTTACTCAATATCATTTCAGGTTTGCTTGGCGGTATTTCAGTTGGGCTTGCACTTAATTATATCGACGCCAAGTTTCGCGATAAGCCTTATGTTCAAAGCCTTTCAATTATCATTTTGGTGTTCATGTCAATGTGGGTCATCAGGAACATAATGGAAGGCATCGCTATTTCAGAAACCAATGACATGACGTTCAAATGGATGTTTAATTCGGAAGACGTCAAGAACATTTTGTTCTGGATGATTATTGTAATCTTGACACATTTTTTACTTCAGATGAGCAACAAATTTGGTCCGGGCAAATTGGTAGAGTTGTTTTTGGGTAAATATGATAAACCAAGTGAGGAGCAACGTATTTTCATGTTGCTAGACCTAAAGTCTTCCACCACAATCGCAGAGGAATTAGGAAACATTAAATACCATCTGTTTCTGAAAAAGGTGTTTTCAGATGTTACCAATCCTATTTTAAATTCTGGAGGGGAGATTTATCAATATGTAGGAGACGAAATCGTGATTTCTTGGCCAATTAACAAATTCAAAAATACTTTAGGATTTGCGAAGTGCTTTTTTAACATTCAATCTTTTTTAGAAAGTAAAAAACAAAATTATCTGAACGATTTTGGTGTATTTCCCATATTCAAAGCTGGTGCCCATTTGGGCGAAGTGACCGTTGGGGAAATCGGCGTCATCAAACGGGACATCACCTATTCTGGGGATATTCTCAATACGTCTGCTCGCATACAGGGACTTTGCAATGAGCTTGACAGTAAACTTTTAATTTCAGAAAGTTTGTATGATTACTCAAAAGATATAGAAGATTTTTATAGCATTGAATTTAAAGGCTCGATACCCTTGACAGGGAAAAAAGAAGTTTTGAAATTGGTCAGTATTACGAATAAATAATAGCTATGAACAACGAGTTGATTTTAAAAGCACAATACTACGTGACTAATCTCTTAACGACAAAACTTTCTCAAGATTTTAAGTATCACAATCTAAACCATACTGCCATTGTTGTTGAAGGCGCAATGGCCATTGGTAAGGGCGAAAATGTTACAGATGAAGAGATGGAAATTCTGCTAATTGCCGCATGGTTTCATGACACAGGATATGTTCATACAAAACTCGATCATGAAGATGAAAGTGCACGTATTGCTACTGAATTTTTGAAACAAGCCAATGCAAGCGATGACTTCATATTAAAAGTAAGTCGCTGTATAATGGCCACTAAAGAGGGTGCGGTTCCAAAAGAAATGTTACACAAAATCATTCGGGACGCAGATATGTTCCATCTATCTAAACAGGAGTATAAACATTTTGCGGAAAACTTAAGAGCAGAAATGGCTTTGCTTTATGATAAGAACTATACTGATTTAGAATGGCAGCATTCAAACCTCACGTTTTTGGCCAATCACCAATATTACACTAGATATGCAAAGGAATCATTCTTTGAAAGTAAAGAAAATATTAAAAAGAAGATTAGAAAAACAATCAAGAAGTTAGAGCAGGAAATTGACTCCAGATTGACCCAAGAATTAGGGGTAACTGCGGCAGAGCTAAAGGCACTAAAGAAAAAACTTATAAAAGCAGAGGGTAAACCTGAAAAGGGTATTGAAACCATGTTTCGATTAACCTCAAAAAATCATATAGACATCAGTGGAATGGCAGATAGTAAAGCGAATATTATGATTTCCATTAACACGATTATCATTTCTGTACTTTTAGGGTCTTTGATGCAAAAATTGGATAATAATCCACACCTCATTCCACCCACAATTATACTGCTAATTGTTACTCTAACTTCAATAGTCTATTCAGTACTATCCCTAAGGCCCAACATTACCACGGGAAAATTCAAGAAAGAGGATATTGCAAATCAAGACACGAACCTGCTTTTTTTTGGTAATTTTCATAAAATGAAAAGAGAAGATTACCACTGGGGAATGAATAGACTCATGGAAAACGCTTCATTTCTCTATTCTAATTTGATTGATGATATATTCTTCCTCGGCATAGTACTGGCAAAAAAGTACAATTATCTTAGAAAAGCTTATAATATTTTTATGTACGGAATAATTATATCAGTAATTTTCTTCGTGCTCTCTATCTTGTTTTTTGATGAAAGTACAATGTAATAGCAACTAAAATGACCGAAAGAATAAGAGGTCATCATCTTTAAAGGATGTTGGTTAAAAATTTAGATATTTTTTCGACGTTTCAATTATTAATGCTAATACAACTTGAAACTTTAGGAAAATAATGTTCGTGCAATATTCTACAAATAACAATCCTGAGACATATTATATCAAATACTTTTTTATTATTCGGTCACTTTTTAAAAGCAAAAAGAAAGATTACTTAAATAGTTTTTGTGTGGCACTTAAATTCAAGTCGAGGGCTGATATTGTATAAACTACGGTTGGTTCAATCGGAATGATCAAGAGCTACATAAAATATGCTAGAGATCTTTTAAATTCAACGATAGGTTATATAATTAATAACAATCCATCATAAGCTGTCCATTCTCTTCAAGTGCCTCAAGACTAAAATGTGGATGTTCCAAGAGCAGATGTTCTAAAACATCAAGAACATCGTGTTGCATAGCCAGCGAACCGCAAATCATTATGACACCGCCCTCTATGACGGTATGCAACAGAAGCTCTTTTTGTTTAGCGACCATATGTTGCACATACTGCGTTTCACCTTCTCTGGAATAGCTTTTATGAACAGTCACCGTTTGGGTATGCTCTAAAGTGTCTTTAAGGATGGCATCGTAAATTTTTGATGAAGACGCCGTTTTACCACCCCAAAATAAATGTATTTCTGTGGGATGGTGTTGTTCTATCATTCCTAAAAATGGAGCAATACCTGTACCATTGGCTATTAGCACTGCGGAAGTTGCAGCTGTAGGAAAATGAAAATCGGGATTTAGATCAATAGCTGCATTTAGAAGATCACCAGCCTTTAAGTGATATAAATACGAAGAACCGCGACCAAACTCATGTTTTTTGATGCTCAACAAGAGGGCACTGCCCATTTTTGCGATTGAATATTGCCTGAAGGTCTCTGTGTCATCTGGAAAAATGGCCAATAAATCTCCGGATTCAAAATCAACGTCCTTCTCCGGTTTTAAGAGCAGTAGAAATGTATTATCAACATTCAACTCGGTACGTTCTAAAACTTCAAAAGGCATGCGTTTACGTGTCTTGGTCTGTATTGTTGATAGTTCTAGGTGTAAGGAGAGCTGTAACATTTGACCTAAAGTTTGACTCCAGTCTTTGAATACATTAACGTCTGCATTGTTGATTTTGCAGAGTGGGAGTAAAGGTTGAAAACCGTCATTAATTTGTAAAAGTGCATCTAGCTTTAAAGCAAACTTGCAAAAGTCTGGGTAGTCTAGAGAACCAAAGCCCACAACCGCATATTGAATCTGGTGCGGCTGCTCTATTTTTGGAAATACGGCCTCAAACTTTCTGGCATTTGTAGGTGGTTCACCATCGCCATAAGTAGACGTGAGAATGATGATGTGTTTTGCTGTTGCGAAAGTCGTGTAGTTATTGAGTTCGGTGAGGTACACGCTTTTGCCCAAAGCACTTAAATTTTCATACAGACGTTTAGAAAAGTCAAAAGCCGTTCCCGTCTCAGATCCTACTAACAAGATGATTTCACAATGGTCTTTATCTGGCATTTTAGATGAGGTCTTCACTTTTTTTAGTCGTTTTAAAGTCATCACAACACCAGAATACATAAAGAATAGGATTGAGGCGCTGGCCAACATTAGAATCACCGACCATAATACATTACCCTCTCCAGTGTGGAGCAACAAGCTCCAGCGAGATGCCAATGCCACAAAGGGATATGATGCACTGCTTACTATAGTTCCCGTCTCTTGATTAACCTTTATCTCTCGATCTTGAAGCGCGATTTGATAATACTCTTCGGGATCTTCAGAAAATGGAAATTCTATGCTTCTAACCTGGTCGAGCATGGTGCTTTTAAAAAACGGAATCTCCAAAACACTGTGAAATCGTTCTGCACGATCTGTTGCTCCAGTGTGCTCATGATGAATAGAAGTGTCGGGAAGTAGATCAAACTTTTCCGCAGAAAGATAAACGCCAGTTAAGGCGAGTATCATTAAGGGGATAAAGAGCCATCTGCTCAAAATGACATGGTAACGCAATTCAAAATAATCCTTCTGTACTTTGGAAAACAAACGCTTAAAGCCACCTTGTCTTTTAGCAAGCAAGAGGAGTCCTGTAACGGTGATTAGAAATAGGAGTAGAGCGATAAGACCCACAAAAAAACGTCCGACACTTTTCAAAAAGAGCGAACGGTGTAAATTGGTGGCGAAGCTATAAATTTCAGCACGTTCTTGTACGTCACCCAATTGTTCTCCTGTACTGGGGTTGACGTAGATCTCTAGTGTTTCCATTTCCGCAGTAAGTACAGACGCCTTTACAAAGCCAGACGATTCGACCTCGAGCTCAAAAATCTCATCATATTGAGATCTTAGAGTGGCAATGGCAGTGCCTAAAGAGACGTTCTCCAAATCTTGAACCGCATAGCCTTTTGCTTGATGCGAGATGGGTTCTACAGCGAGAATAACTCCTGTAATAGAAGCTATAAGTAGAAATAGGGAAGAGGCGATAGCGAGTACGAGGTGACTGTACCGCCAAATGGAAATGGTCATAAGCTATTTTTACTGCGGAAGCATTCGCACATAACGAATAAAGCCTTTACCTTCTTTTTTGGTTTTAATATTTTCTGCGGTAAGTTCAAATTCGATATCATTAGCATAATAGCCTTTATCTTCAACTGAAGTTTCAAATCGCAGACGGTAGCCCTTGTCAATTTTATCTTCTGGTATATTTAAGACGGTCATGGTACGCTCGCCACCACTTATGGTTGCACCAGAAATGGCATCTATATTAGGCCGGTATTTGCCATAGAATTTCCACCATTCAGTGATTTCACTGTACCACTCATTATCTTTGCCTTGTACGTAAAGCGTTTCTTCATAGTCACCCGACGGATTTAAAAGAGACACCACAACATAGGCACCCTCTCCAGAATAATTGGTCATTTGTATCAAACATTTTACAGCTTTCGTTTCCGCAGTAAATGCTGTAAATAGGGCACCCGCAAGTAATAATGCAGGAATAATTTTAATAAACTTTCTCATATTATCTTAAAAAATTCAATGGAGTATGGTGTTGCTGTAGCAGTTCGTTTTCACTTGCGAGATCAAAAGCGCTTTCTTCAAAATCGGTTTTGATTTTTGTGTCAGCACCTTGAGAGATTAGGTATTTCATTAGCTCATCATTTTCAGCTTTCATAGCGGCAAGATGCAGTGCTGTTAAACCTTCGTCGTTTTTAGCATTAATATCTATAGTGGCATCCCCAAGTTTTTTTAGAACTTCAATAGCGTCATTTTTGACGGCCAAATGATACACCGTTTCTCCATTGGCTTGGATGGTATTCCATTTGATACCCTGATCTTGTAAAAGTTGGAGTTTGGCATCAAACACTTCGGGCTGCCTTTTGTTAAAGGATTCTACCAGATAAAAAGCAAGCGTGTTGCCTTCTGCATCTTTAGCAAATGTATTTATTTGAGTATCGAGTAGAAATTTGACCACATCTGGACTATTTCGTTTTACGGCAAGCATTAAAGCATTTTGTCTCTTGTTGTTTGTAGCATTAAAATCATTGACATCTTGAGCAAGCAGTTGCACCATCTTAAGTTCATTTCGAGAAGCGGCATTAAGAAAAGGCGTCTGGCCTTCAGCATCTTTTTGATTGACATCTGCGCCGGCATCTAAGAACAGTTTTAAAATTGCTGGATCAGTGGTGTTGAATGCTAGCCGATGTAAAGGAGTGCTTCCCTCAATGGTGACATTATTAGGATCAAGCCCTAAACTTTTTAAATACTCATAAACTGCTATGGGATTACTATGCCCACGACCTCCTTGCACAGCAAATAAAAAGGCGTTACCCCCTTTTGAATTTAAGGTTTTGTAATCTGCTTCTTTAGAGACGAGTAGTTTGAGAAAATCAATATTGCCTTTTTTGGTCGCATAATTAAAGATGCCGTTTCCATGATGATCTTTAGCGTCTAGCGTAAATCCTTTCTTTAAGAAAAAGTCTAATTCTTCTTGATTAGAAAGAGAAGGGGCCACTAACAATAAAAGGTTAGCTCCATGCACGTTAGTTTCATTGGTAAGTTGAACACCATGTTTTTCAAAGGCGTTATATAATTCAGGATTGGTTTGACCTGCATTGGCAGCAAACATCAAAGGTGTATTACCGTGACTGTCTAATGCCGCAGTGGATGCGCCTTTATCTAGCAAATACTTAACAATATCTATTTGACCGGCGTATGCTGCCCAGTGCAGATAAATACGACTATCATGGGTTTTTTTATCAACAGAATTCCCTTCTAACGATAACAGATATTTTACAACGGGAGCATCTGTTTTTGCCAGAATTGCATAAACCGTAGCGTCAAAGGCATTAGAATTAAAAGCCGTGGCATCGTTCCCGTTTTCAATTTTTTGCTTTACAGTGTCAAGATCAGGCTGGGTTTGCCAGAATGATCGCTCAAGTAAGCTGTTTTCTTGTTGTGACTGTACAGCGATTGAAATCAGGAAGAATAAAAAAAGGGAGAGCTGCTTCATAGTTTTGAAATTAATTAACGTCGGCAAAACTAATTATTTTTATTTGTTCTAAATAACAATTGCTAATTTATTTCTGGTCTATTAAGATTAGGTCTAAATAATATTGTAAATAAGGTGCTATTTATCAGATGTTTACGATTGTTATTTTTTGAAATTGCCATTTTCTACTTTTTGAGTTCTAAATTTTAAGTAGATAATTTTGAGCGGGTTATCGGTATGGATTGCTTCGGAAAGGAAGAAAAAGAATTGCTTTTCTATTTACTGTTGAAGAGATTATAGTGAAGCACTTGTCGATTTTACTAGAGACTAAAAGCGCTCTGCTACGAAGTTGTAGTTCATGTTTTTGATACAAGGAAATTGTGACAGACAAACAATTATTGCTCAATGACTAATGAAGCCTGATAACGCTCCGTAGCTTTTTTGAGACTTTCTGAAAGTGATTTTAGCCAATTCATATGATTGGCTATTAAATAGGCTTCCTGTAAGCCGTGTAAGGTTTCTGTATCTATTTCCGTATGTCCTTTTTTGATGTTTTCATCCCGTAGATTTGATAATTTATGGTATTTACCCATTAATTTTTCTTGAGCATCATCTACCGTATCTTCATCTAGTTTTTTATGGATTTCCGTATGGTCTAGGCGATCGTAAGCCCTTTGAAGCGTATTGGCGATTTTTTTAACAAGCACATTAAAATCTTCAGAAGCAGGTGTGGTTTTGTGATTGATGATAAAGTTTCCGATAGAGGCAATGGCAGAAATCATCGTTTGGTTAAGCGTTACAATTTCATAAATAAGCTGAAACTCTTTCTGTTTAGACTTTGGATCTTGGGTCAATCTTTGAAAGGCTGCATTTAAATTGCCAATGGCAAGAAAGGCCTCTTTTCTTGCGATGTTATAAGGGAGTTTTTGGGTTGCCGTTTCTTGATATAACTTTTGGGTTGCTAAAAGATATGCTTTGTTCATTTTTAAAGCATTTAAGAGCACTTGTTTTAAATTATCGGCTTCCCAACTAGGTAAAATAATATAGTTGGCAATAACCGCAATTACTGATCCAATTACAGTATCAATCACTCGGTACTGAATCACTTCAAAGGCATCGGGATTAATTAAGCAATACACAAAAACAATACTAATGGTGATTAGCGCTGCAGCAGACTTATAGTTTTGTTGAATCAATGCAAAAGCAAATATTAAAGAGACCACGGCTAAAATAGAATAGACCACGACATTTTGTGTGATTAATACAATACCAGCAGCAATGGCGGCACCAATAAGTGTGCCTATGATACGATCTTTTGAGCGTTCTCTTGTAAGGCCGTAGCTAGGTCTCATGATTACGATCACAGTAAGCAGAATCCAATAGGTGTTTTGAATGTTGAACAAATAGCCCAATAGATACGCAAATACAATGGCGATGGTAAGCCTCAATGCATGCCTAAACATATTTGAATTGAAACTAAAATTTTGAACAAGTACATTTAGTCTGTATTCCTGGAGGGTTAAAAAGTGACTGGAATCTTGTCTTTTAAAGGATACTTTGGAAGCGTCTTTTACATTGGCCATGACCCGTCTTATGGCTCTAATTTCTTGAAGTAACTGTTCTTGATAATCATATAGATTTTTTAATACTAAGGCGCCTTCTCGGGCTTCTGGTAATTGAACAGCTTCAATATAATCTGTGATAGAATCGTTGGCTTTTGATAAGGCCTCTAAAAGCAGGTTCTTATTAGGAATGTCATCATTTTGAATCAGTAGTTCAGACAACCGAATAAGATGGTTTCCCATAATTTTATTCAATTTCTTAGAAGCCTTTAAAAACTGTTTTTGCTTGCCAAAAATGCCGTCAATCATTTTGTAATCTAAATGCTTGGCTTCAATTAACTCGAAGATATTGATGGTGGAAAGAAAAATGAGCAGTTGTTTTTCTTCATAACGAGAGCGTCCCGATCGTTTTCGCTCGGTAAGTAATGCTTCTCTTAGCGTTTCGTGCTTTTCGTTAATTTGATGCTGCAGCGTAAAAGCTTTTTTTAAAAGCTCGTCGCGCTTTGTTTTTTTGGTTAATAATTTTGCTCTTAATTTAAGATAGTCGCCAATAAGATGAAGCGTATCAGATAAGAGTTGATTCTCATCTTTTTCGGGTGCAAGTTTTTGGAATACATAGGAAATAACCAAGTACCAAAGTCCGCCAATCCCCATTAATCCCACTTGAACAAAGATATCTTGAGTGGTTTCTTTTTGAATGGCAAAAGCCAATACCATAGCCAATAATCCAGAAAAGGAAACCAATGATGCTCTAAAGCCATATACTGAAATGAGCGACACAAAGAACGAAATGACCGCAATAGCCACCAATAGAAGTGGTAAAAATGGTTTTGAAAACAAGATGATGGTTGTAATTACCATCGTTAGTCCAATACTAATTAAGATCGCGTTGACTTTGCGCTTTACACTGCCAGGAATATCTCCGGGTGCATTTAAAAAAGCACCCACAACAACAGCCGGTGCATATTGTAAATAGCCTAAAAGATAAAGCAGACCAAAGGGCACAACAATGGCTACGCCCAGTCTAATGCCGCGGTCAAAGTTTGAACTTTTTAAAAACAATTCTAGCTGTTTGAGCTTCTCTTTCAACTGTTTTGAATTTTAATTGCAAAGTTAGGATAATTGAAGCCGGCATATGACCCCGATCGGTTATTTTAGTTGTGATGTCAAATATGGCTTTTTTTAAAATTACAATTTGATAGCAATACTATCTTGATTAAGAATGACGGCTTCTGAAAATTTCCAAGGAAGTTAATAATGACAACAATTATTCTAATCTTAAATCGTTTTAAAATAAAATATTGGACAATGGAAAATCAAAAGAAACATAAGCGTAACCTGAAAAAAATATTAGGGATAGCTTTCGGTTTATCTATTTTTGGATTTTTCTTAGATCTCAATGAACTTGATCCAAGTTTATTACAAAATGGGATAGATATTTCATTAATGACGGTGTTGTTTTTTGGTGTAGGGTTTATGGTGTATGTGATTTCAGTAGTCCTCAAAAAATGGATAGCGAAGGCTACTTGAAAGTTTCTGCAGTAAGTAAGTTGGATTTCTCATCTTAAACCAAAGACAAATAGGCAATCAAAATGCCGCCTCTAAAGGGATGTAACTTTTATCTTTTAAGTGTGAAATGACCTTTGTAAGTTGCGCCGTTACCACGCTCTACAACAAACCAATAATCATTTGTGGGCATGTTATGACCATTATAAACGCCATCCCAACCTCTATCATCTCCTCTAAAAGAGGTTAAGATTTTTCCGTATCTATCAAAAATAAAGATCTTTAGATCGGGTTCAAATTGCGATCCAGAAATTTGCCAATATTCATGTTGGTCATCTCCGTTAGGTGTAAAATATTTTCTGTAATTTAAGAGGTAAACATCCTCGGTCACTATCCCACAACCTTTTTCATCTTTAACGTAAATGGTATACTCACCCGTTTGTAAGTTATCAAAATAACCGTCTGGCTGATAATAGATACCATCAATAGAATATACGTAGTCTCCAAATCCTGAAACCTCTACAGTAATGGAATTATTGATTGAAGAAAAATCTTCAAGAACGATATTTTCTATAGTGGCTGTTCCAGAAATATCGACCGTAAAAGTTTTAGTAGCATCACAATAAAAGCCATTGTATTCTTTTGAAACGGTTACTGTGTATGCTCCAGATTCGTCTACCGATATCGATGGCGTCGTTTCGCCTGTAGACCAGAGGTAATTGGCAAAACTGGGATTGACTGAGAGCATTATAGCGTCGCCATCACAAACCAGAAGTGTTTCATCTGGTCCCAATTGAGGAGGGGATCCCAAAATCAACTTGAAAGATGTCGTTTCGTAGCAGATATTTAACGTATTGTGAATCACTCTAACGTAAATGGTCTTCATGCTGGATGTCAATTCATAAGTATCTGGAAGAGGATTAGCTCCAGTGTCAGCATCATTTTGACTTAAGTGGTAGCTTACAGTTAAATTATCTGGGTTTTGGTTGCCTATAATGATTGGGTTTTGTTGAGATAAATCAAAAATAGCTTCAGTATTTCCCACTTCGCTACACATCACTAAGTCTGGAGGCGTTAAGACACTGACGACGGGAAGTAAATCCTGCAGATTAACACTAATGTTCTCAATGCTCCCGCAGACGTCTTCTACTTTAATTTCATATGTACCAGGGCTTAAATTGGTAAAAATATTGTCGCTGCCATTCTCTATAGTTATTGGAGAAACAATCGAAAAATCATAAGGTGGTACCCCGATCACATCTACCAAGACATCTGAAGGTCCGGAGCCACCATCACAATTGAGATTATACACGCCTTTGACTTCTAATTCTGAAGTGACTTCAAATTCTGCAAAAACATCATAACACCGTTGCCCAGGATTGGGATTGTTATAGGGCTGAAAAGCTTTGATCAATCGAAACTCTCCGGTAACAAAAATATTGAAAAGCGTTTCTTCATTTTGAATTTCTCTGGAATTTGTAGTGTTGGGCATGTCACCTTCGGTATAAAGCACTCCAGTATTAGGATGACCCCAAGAATCACTTGCTGGATAATATTTTTGAAACCAATAGCTTTTGTCGTAGACATTTTGGTTAGAATCGGATATACCAACGTCAAAGGAACCACAGTTTCTTTGCAGGGTATAGATGAAAGGATCAGTGCTATAGGCCTCAATAAGTTGATCGAGAACAAATTCATTTCCGCAACTGTCAGTAAATTCAAGTGTATAGTTGCCTTCAGGGAAATCACCAACATAAAAAATACCAATTGCAGATATTTGTGAGCTGTAATCAAACGGTAAAGTCTGCTCAAAGGTATCAGGTGCAGCAGTAATTAGCATTGATTCTATATCTCCATATGGACTCGAGATGCGTAGCGTGCCAGTTTCGGTTACGCAATTGGGTGAACTAAAAATACTAAGAGGCAGTTGGGTATAAGGGGGAATGGTAAATTCTATGACGTAAATACTGCCACAATTATCTATCAATTCGAGAATGTAATCGCCTTCAGGTAAATCTTCTCCCATAAAAATGCCACTGCCGGTAATAAAGTTTGAAACGTCAACGGGGACAGTAGCTGTATAGTTTTCGGGAACTTCAGTAAATGTGGCAGAAACCGCTTCTCTGTCTGGAATATTAATGGTGACCGCTCCAAAATCAGGATTACAGCCCACGTTTGATGGGTTTACAAAAGGCTCTATAGGCTCCTCTTCAATTTCAATAGTATCTGTGCCAATTCTTCCGCAAGCATCAATAACGATAACCGAATAAACCCCATAAGGCACGCTGGCATCTTCTTGCCCAAAAGCCACCACACCGGTATTATAAGTACCGTCAACATCTTCATTAAATGCAGAAGGTTCAAAATCACTAGGAGCTTCCGTAAATAGCAAGGTATAAGGCGGTAAAAAATGTTTAACAGTCACGTTAAAACTTTTCCCGCAGAAACCTTCCGTGGTAATAATATCAACGTTAGGGTTAGGATCAATTTCTTCGGTAATTGAAACGACGTTGCCGCACAGATCCTCGGCTATAATGTTGATGTCAAAGAGCTGCTCGTCAAAAATTGAAATGGTTTCAGAAACTTCGAGTTCCATCTCAGGCCCAGAATTATAGGTAGTTGAATAGTTTACAGGAGCAGAACCATCAGGTGGAAAAATAGTATAAGTTACGGTTATTGGGTAGGCCAATACGCCTTCATTTTCGGCAATAATGGGGTTGGTAATTGTGGTTTCCTCGCAATTTTCAAGAACATTTGGCAGCTCCACAGGATCGATCTCAAAAGGATCATTAGTAAGCAAGACGGTAAAAGTCTTGGTAAGTGCATTGCCACAAGTATCATATACACGTATGACATATGAACCTTCTGGGAGATTGTCAAATGTATTCTCTGTTTGTGGTGGCACTATAACAGGTCCTGATATAATTTCATAAGACTCTGCGTTTCCGCTCAGCATGGTTACTGTTAAAGTAGCGGAGTCGCAATCGCCCATGAAAGATTGAGCAACTTCAAAATCTAGAGCAGAGGTCTCGTCGTTTATAGTGGCATCGGCACTTTGGGTATTTTGTAAATTGCCTAGGGTTTGTGTAGCCACCACCAAATAAGCACCGCTGCTTAAATTGCTAAATACGGTTGCCGTAGTTTGCGCAATGGGAGTATTGGTATCTGGATATAAATATAGGGTGTAAGTGAGGGTGGCATCAGGCGTGGTATTGGAAACCGTCATCGAGATGGATCCGTTTCCAGAGCATGTTTCATCTGTTGTTGATACCGAAAAATTAAAATCATTCAGTTGACAAAACACAGGTTGGCTTATCATAAACAACCAAAACAGAAGGTATCGCTCTACGGGAAATTTTTGATGCATCGTTTCAATGATTAACGACTGGTGAACTCAAATATACAATTAATTCATTTTTGATGAGAGAAAACTTGAGCATAATTAGCAATATCTATGAAGGGAGACAAATTTTAAGTGCTTGTTGTATGGTGGTTTATACCTCATTCAAACCAGAGAAAGGCCATTCAAAACAGTTTTGAAAACAAAAATCAATAAAAGAATTAATCATATAAAACTGCTATTTTAATCCTTGAATAAATGGTACCGAAGTGCAGTAATGCCAATCATTTAAATGTAAAGTGTCATCTTAAATATAGATGGTGCTTCTAGAGAAATCTTTTAATACTCTTCAGGTTTATATAATAGGAGAGGGTGAAGCAATATCTAAAAGCTTTAGCCTTCTATCAAACAGAAACATACTAACCTAGTTGTATTTCTATCATGGCGCAGGAATATAGATATCAAAGGTGGCGCCCTCATTTAATATGCCATTTGCTAAAATAGCGCCTTCATGGTTTTCTATAATTCTTTTTACAATAGCAAGCCCTATGCCCGTACCTGTATAAGCGTCTTTACTGTGAAGACGTTGAAAGACTTCAAATATCTTTTTACTATATTCTTGTTCAAAGCCAATACCATTATCGCTAAACCGAATATGACTGTAGGCTTTATTTTTTGATAAGGTCTTGATACCAGTTTCTGCTCCATTGACCATCTTACGCGTTATCGTTATATCTAAAGATTGAGCTTCTTTTGCAAATTTTATAGCATTGCTCATTAAATTAAGAATCACTTGTTTAAACTGAACCGTTATAATTTTAAGCTCGCAAATGTCATGAAATTTAAAGTTTACGACCTGTTGCTCCAGTTCTTCACTCAATGTTTCTTTAACATCGTCAATAATAGCATGTAAGTCAACAACCTCATAGTTATTGTCTTTAACATTGGTCCTAGAGTAAGCGATTAAATCTTGGATGAGATGTTGCATGCGAAAGGCCGAATTTTGCATCCGCTCAAAATACTTTTTGGCATTCTCAGTCAGAGTCTCGTATTCGGTTTCTATAATTCGAGAAGAAAAGGTTTGAATTTTACGTAGGGGTTCTTGCAAATCATGACTAGAAATGTACACAAAAGACTGCAACTCCTTATTCATTTTTTCAAGATCGATATTCTTTTGTTCCAGCTCTTTGGTTCGCAAGCGTACCTGTGTTTCCAATTTGGAGGTAAACATCTTTTGCTCTTGAATGTCAGTACTGGTACCTACCCATCGCTTTATAGTGCCATCAACATCACGTTGTGGAATGGCACGACTTAATTGCCAGCGATACTCACCGTTATGCTTACGAAATCGCTGCTCAAACAGATAGTTCTCTCCTGTTTGTATAGAGTGTACCCATCTTTTATAGTTTTCGATTCTATCATCTGGATGCACCATATTTAACCATCCCCTGTTATTGAGTTGGCCTTCTTTTATGCCCGAAAAGTCGTAGGCAGATTGATTAAAATAGGTAATATTACCTCTGGGATCGGCCGTCCAAATGTATTGGGGCATAGAATCTGCCAACAAGCGGAACTTTTCTTCTCTTTCTAACAATTCTTGCTGAAATCGTCGCTCTTCCGTGATATCTCTTATCGTGCCTAAAATGCGTTCGGGTTTATCGTCTGAGTCAAAAAATACTTTGCCTTTTGCATCCATCCAGTGTACCGATTTATCATCCCAAATAATCCTGGCCTGATAGTGAAGCTTCCCATCAATATAGGCTTTTTGAAAGGCGTCCTGTCTTACATCCAGATCATCAGGATGAAAGTTGGTCAGCATCTCTTCGTTTGTGAGACCTCTCTTATCTTTAAACCCAATGATTTCATAGCAACGATCTGATGCAACAACATCTGAAGTTTTAAGATTAACATCAAAAATTCCCAGCTCACTGCCATCAATTACAAGTTCTAATTTCTCTTCATTTTCCTCGATCAATTGTTTGGCCCGCACTGTTAATGTCACATCTGTGGCAACAACTATAAAACCGGAGATCGTGTCATGTTCCTTTAAAGGATGATAAAAGAAGTTAAAATATTTAATCACGTTTTCACCATCGTGATTAAACTGTACCGGCAACTCGTAGCCGTGATAGTCTTTTCCAGTTTTATAAATTTCGGCGACTATAGGTGCTAAGGTCTTTTCAACTTCAGGAACAGACTCAAACATAGGCCTTCCTAAGAAGTCATCTTCTGTTTGATTGATGAGCTGTAAATAGTGTTCGTTCGCCATTTCGGCTCTATATTCTGGGCCTCTAAAAATAGCAATCCCTACAGGAGCTTGTTTTACCGACTCACGGAATCGTTTTTCACTCTCTTCAACTTTTTGTTTGGCTTCATGAAGTTCGGTAACTTCTGCAGCAGTGTTCATTACGGCAAAAACCTTACCCTTTTCATCTATTAATGGCGTAAAACTGTAATTAAAAGCGTGAGATTTTAACTCGCCATCATGAAGAAGATCCACCCGTTGATTTTTGGCATGATATGGGATTCCTGTTTGTAATACGCTACGCAGTTGTTCAAAGATTTGTTGGTTTCGTAATTCTGGTAAAATATCAGTATATAGCTTACCCACAACATCATCTCCTTTTCCCCAAATCTCAATAATGGATTGGTTGGCCAGTGAAATGCGCAACTCTTCTCCTTGGTAGACCCCTATGGGAAATGGAGCACTTTCAACCAATGCTCGAATGCTCTGTTCGCTTTCTTCTACGATTTTTCTAGATTTTACCTGGGGTGATACATCATGACCTATGGCCATAATGCCATTGATTTTTCCATCAATATCAGAGAGAGGTTCAAAAGAAAAATTGATGTATATTTTTTCTAGAATCCCGTTTCTCAAAAATTTCAACGGCATTTCTGGAGTAGAGAAGGGCTCTCCAGAGGCTGATACATCATCAAGAAAGCCTTTGATCCCTTGGTTTAATAATTCGGGAATGGCTTCAAGAATGGGTTTGTTTAAGACATCTTGTTCTGTTCTTCCCCAAAGTTCTAATGCAAATTTATTAGCAATCTCAACGATATAATCCGTACCTCTAAAAATAGCAATGGCAACAGGTGCCTGCAAAATCATGAGTCTCAGGTTTCTTTCGTTGATTGTGATTTTGTTACGAGCTTCTACCTTTGCTGTATTATTTTGTACCCATACAGCAACCTTTATCACATTATCATGCTCGTCTTTTAACGGAGCATACACAAACGAAATGAATACCTTTTCCTCATTACCTTGACGCACAAGCTCTAATTCTACCTCGTCTGCACTAAATGCTACTCCTGTCTTGATCACGGTATGGAGTGCTTTTATGTACATTTCCTTAACTTCTGAAAACGTATCCCAGTAATACTGACCAATAACCTCATTTCGAGATTTATCAGCTATTTTAATAAAACTGTCATTAACAGTTTCGCAAATCAAAGTGTGTGCATCCAATACGCAAATGCCTACTGGAGATTCTAATATCATGGTTTGAATATGACTTTCTGCTTCTTTAGTCTTTATTTGAGCAATGGTTTGCTCGGTCACGTCCTTAAGTGCACCATTAAAACGGTAAGCTATCTTATCATCATTAAACCAAGCTCTACCCCAAGCTTGTACAGTTGTTCTTTTATTTGTAATGGCATTGATAATAGTATAGGTTTCATTATAAGCTCCGCTAGACTCGTAATTTAATGTTTTTTTTATAGCATGTATGATACGCTCTCTATCTTCTTGAACAATTGAATTGATAGCATCATTGATTTTGAGGGTTTTATGATTTGGCAAGCCAAACCAGTCTTTCAACCTTTTATTTCCCGAGAACTTATCTGTGATCGGGTTGTAATCAAAAGTGCCGAGTTGTGCCGCCTCAATAACGTATTTTAACTCTTCTTCACTTTCTTCTAAATTTGACTGGGCTTTCTGCTTGGTCGTGGTTTCTATAACGGTAGCTAAAACCCCGCCTATGTCTCCGGTATCTAATCTTATGGGACTATAGGAAAAATCAAAATAACACTCTTCTATTGAGCCATTTCTATAAATGGGGACCATCAAATCGGTAAGCCTTACAGCTTCTCCATACAAAACACGTTCAAACATGGGGCCTACGGTCTGCCATATTTCAGAAAAGGCGACTTTTGAGTTCGCTCCCAAAGCCTGCGGATGCTTGCCATGACCTAAAACAGGAATAAATGCATCATTATAAATTTGTGTAAAATCTGTTCCCCACGAGATGCACATGCCAAAAGGATTATCAAGCATGACTCTTACCATATGCTGTAAAGGTTGGGGCCAAGTCTCTGGGTTGCCTATTGGTGTCTGGCTCCAATCTTTGGCTTTAATGAGTTTGCCCATTTCACCTGCATTTTCTAAAAAATGATAAGCTTTACTCTCAGAAGTCATATTTGGGGTCAAGGTTGAATGATAAATTGGTCAAAAGAAGGTCGCGCTACAGTACTATGATTAAACAACAGCAAAGCTTTTTTAATGACTGTTTTTAAGCTTGAGAACTGTCCGGGTTTTTGGATGTAATGGTGTGCACCTAGATCAAATATTTTGTCAACAACGCTTTTGTCTAAGGAAGTAGAGAATACAATGATAGGGATGGCGCTTAAGTGATTTGACGCTTTAATCTCTGCAATACATTCCATACCCGACTTTTTAGGCATGTTGAGATCAAGAAATAAGAGGTCGGGATAGGTGTCTTCTTGGGCTGTTAGAAAATCCATCAATTCTACACCGTTATTCACTACGGTAAGGTTTACGTTATCTTTAATTTCGTCTAGGGCATCCCTAAAAAAGTCACAATCATCAATATCATCATCTGCCAATAAGAGCTGTAGCTTCATAGTTTATATTTTATTTCAGTCTAGAGCCAAATTGCGACTATCATTAAAGACTTTGATTGATGGTAAAATCAACACATACTAACATTGTTTTAGGGTAATCACTAAAAGTGAATTTTAAATTCGCACGATACTTACTCCTAAGTGAATTGTACAGAAGAGCAGAGTTATAAATCGAGCGCTAAAATAACAATTAATTTTATATGGTGTTAAGCTATAAAAATCTGATGACATCACCTTTATGCTTTGATATTCCTAATTTCAAAATAGTGTGTCATGGGTACTTAAAATGACATGATTGCGATGGTTTACACTTGTTTTAAAAGTGCAAAAAATGTCTTTCGATTTATGATTCAGTGATTTATAGATTGTAATACGGCATGTGGGATTGCAGTCGTTATCTAGCACGAAAATTTTAAGTAAAAGCAAGTATCAAATTAATGATATTTCTGTCATAAAGGCGCAAGTCTTTTTCGAGAACCCAAGGTGTCTTTTATGTAGCCGAGGTTTCAGGTCCTTTAAGTTTCCGTATTTAGAAAAAAATTAACGGCTTAATAAAAATAGTCTTAAACATTTCCCTTAATTTTAGGGAAGATTAAAACCTGACCTATTAAATTTTCTACGGAAAGTCTTATTTTCTAGTCAAATGATATCATTTAAACGGCAATGGTTTTTTTAATGATTATAAATAATAAATCAAATTAAAATATTATGAAAGATATGGATCATGGAGATGGTATGGGAAAATGCCCATTTAGAGGAACCCGCGTAGGCGGAGCATTAGGAACCTCTCCACAAGCAGATGATTGGTGGCCCAATCGTTTGCAAGTAGAATTATTACATCAAGAACAACCTGTTGCCAACCCTTTAAGTGATGAAGACTATAAAGCAGCATTCAACAATATCGATTATCAGCAGCTCAAACAAGACATTAAAGCGCTTTTGGTAGACTCTAAAGAATGGTGGCCTGCAGATTATGATAATTACGGTCCTCAAATGATACGTATGGCTTGGCACTCTGCCGGTACTTACCGTATTGAAGATGGTCGAGGTGGTGCAGGGCAAGCCATGCAACGTTTTGCACCAATCAATTCTTGGTGGGATAATGGTAATATTGATAAGTCACGCCGACTCATTTGGCCCATTAAGAAAAAATATGGAGCAGCATTATCTTGGGCAGACCTTATTGTCTTAACTGGTAATTGCGCTTTAGAAATTATGGGCTTTCCTACCTTTGGTTATGGAGGAGGACGTCGCGATGCATGGGAACCAGACCGCAGTACCTATTGGGGACCAGAATTTTGGAATGGTAAACCGTTTAAGGAATCTAAAGTAGGAGAGTACTATGATGGCCATCCAGAAGAAATGGTAACCCAAACATTACGATGGAAAGGAGCACCTTCTGACGATAATCGAGATCTCGAAAACCCATTAGCAGCAACACACCAAGCATTAATTTATGTCAATCCTGAAGGACCAGGCGGTAATGGAGACCCTATGGATTCTGCCCGAGCCATAAGAGAATCCTTTAAACGTATGGCAATGGATGATGAAGAGACCGTAGCCTTGATTGCGGGAGGACATGCCTTCGGAAAAAGTCACGGTAAAGTAAGTGCCGATAAAATAGGTCCAGCGCCAGAGGCAGCACCTATACAAGCGATGGGTATGGGATGGCAAAATCCTGAAGGAACCGGATTTGGAAAGTACACCATGACCAACGGTATTGAAGGTTCTTGGACGCCAGATCCAACACAATGGGATAACAATTACCTAATTAATCTCTTTAAGTTTGATTGGAAAAAGAAAGAAAGTCCTGCGGGAGCCATACAGTGGACCCCAGTAGATCCTAGTGCGCCTAAAACGCCAGATGCACACGTTGATGGCAAGATGGAAGATTTGATGATGATGACCTCTGACTTGGCTTTAAAAGTAGATCCAGCCTATAAAGCCATATGCGAAAAATTTCTCAATGATTTTGATTATTTTACAGATGCATTTTCAAAAGCTTGGTACAAATTAACGCACCGTGATATGGGGCCTAAGGACCGTTATTTAGGTCCAGAAGTGCCTGCTCAAGATATGTTATGGCAAGATCCAGTGCCGGCGAGAGATTATGATCTCATTGAGGCGAGTGATATTGCTAATTTAAAGCAAGAGCTTTTACATAGTGGTTTAGGTGTTTCTGCTTTGGTAAATGCCGCATGGTCTGCTGCCTCTGTTTACCGCCATTCAGACAAGCGTGGTGGAGCCAATGGTGCACGTATTGCTTTAGAACCTCAAAATAACTGGGATTTAAACAGACCTCAAGAACTTAATACAGTACTCAGTAAACTCAAAGAGATTAAAGCTAATTTTAAATCTAATCAATCTGGAAACAAAGACGTCTCTCTTGCAGATTTAATTGTACTCGGTGGTTGTGTAGGGGTAGAGAAAGCAGCAAAAGATGCTGGTTTTAATGTCAACGTACCGTTTACTGCTGGGCGTACAGATGCCTTGCCAGAACAAACAGATGTAGAAAGTTTTGATTGGCTAAAACCAGTATCTGACGGATTTAAAAATTACCACGATAGTAGTATTGGATACAACGTTCCTCCAGAGCGTATATTTTTGGACCGAGCGCAACTGTTAGCACTTTCTGCTCCAGAGTGGACGGTTTTAGTAGGCGGACTTCGTGTATTAGATCAAAATTTTGATCATTCTAAACATGGGGTGTTTACCGATAGACCAGGACAATTGACCACAGATTTTTTCCAAGTATTGACCAGTATGGACTATGAGTGGGTTCCTAAAAGTTCTGACGAAATGCTTTTTGACCTGAACCATAGAGCTAATGGAGAAACTAAATATACCGCAACACGTTGCGACCTTATTTTTGGATCTAATGCGCAACTGCGCAACATTGCCGAAGTATATGCAGCAGATGATGCTCAAGAACGTTTTGTGCATGATTTTGTGGCCGCTTGGGATAAAGTGATGATGCATGACCGTTACGATGTAAAAGACGAATAACTCAACCTACATCATGTTATCTAAATGCCCGATAGTTTTAAAATACTATCGGGCATTTTAATGAGATGTATTTTTGAGAGGGTTTTAGGTTTTAAAGGACCTATATTTGATTGGGTAAAAGGAGTTGTACAACATTTGAGAAAAGTCCTAAAAATATTATTAATTATAGTTTCGATTGGTGCAATATTCTTAATTGGATTTTTGCTTTTGGGAATAACCGCAATCCAAGACAAATACGAACCTGAACAATTTAAAAATGAAACTGAAATTTTCAAAAATCAGCAAGCAGAACCTATAAATAACATCCATCTGATTGAATTTCTCGAAAAATCCGATTGATATTTTAGCTTATAAGAAAAAGAAAGAGATGCGATTTACAACGAGCATTACAAGTGGGACTGAATTCTACTTTAAACCAAAAATAGAAGACTCTATTTTTTATGTTTATTATTATCCAGCCGAAAAATTTGATGACCCAAAAAAAATAGACCAAATCATAGTTTATAAACACAGAGAAAATAAACATAAATACGAAGACCAAACTGAAATTCTAATTGAATTAAGAATTTTTAATAAAGATGCTGATTTAGGAGAAGCTAATCTCATCGGATTTTCAAAAATAGAATTGGAATCGAAATTCGGGAATGACTTTCTGACTTTCGATAATGGAATTACTTACTCGAATAAAAATAAATTATTGATTTTGGAACTTGACAACTCTAAAGTCAAATCTTATCGATATATAAAATTAAACACCGAGGAGATTAACAACGGTTTAATCGAGCAAATATTAAAATAGAAAATGTTTTACGACTTGGTTTATGTTAGTTGTCTGTAGCTTGTATACTCTAAAAATACTACGAATTTCCCTTAAGTTCCTTTTCTTTTACTAATTTAGTTTCTTAAGATTGCAACTAAACATATACTATTACATTGACTGTAATTTAAAACAACCTTCCTAATTTATCATTTAACGTAATAGATAAGTCAATAAACTCAAAACTTAAATTATGAGAATCAGATAGAGGTTTAATCATTTTCGTTAATGATTTTCTGTCTTTCGTTACAAATGCATCAATATTTCTATTGTGAATTTGAGAAAATAATTTAATATCATTTATTACTACTTTTCTATCACCGAAATCACCGAATTTTCCAAGTTGCTAAAAATTGACCAGCAAATTTAGCATCTGCATAATCAAATTCTAATAAGCGGAATGAATTTAAAGAAAGCAAATTATCTGGATTGTCACCGACTGCATATTCACTAACAACAATAGTAGAAAGATACATTTCAATTCGATTTTCTAAAAAATACTCAAAATAATCTACTGTATTTTGGTGAAAATCCGCATCTGACTTTAATAAACGAATACAAAAGGAACTATCTAAAAGAACACTATTCATTCCTTTCATAGTCCTTCAGCTTTAATATCATCTAACCAAGTGTCTACGTTTGTTATTTTGCTTAAATTAGTAGAAGCTTTTTCAATTACTTTATCTAAAAGTGATTTGTTAAAAACAGGCTTATATTGAATGAATTCTATTAATTCTAAATCCGTTAAGGAATCATCTTCAAAACTTTTTTTACCTAGAACTTTAATTCCATAAGGTTTATATGTTTTTTTCTCACCATCCATTATCTGCTCTTTAGTGGCAGAAATTGTTAGATTTCCATACTTCTTGGTACTTATATGAAGATTAGGGTTTTTTCCACCTTCCTGATAAATTTCACCATATAGATAAAATTCACTTTGATAAAAATCTGGTGCAATCATTTCAAAATCAGTATTATAATCAATAATTAATGAGAGTTCGTTGGAAATTGAATTATTAAACTCAATTACGTAGCCTTCCTTTACTGCTTTCTTTTGAAATTTGTCAATAATTGACTGTCTTTTATAATCTAAAAAATCAAGGTTATTTCTGTTTTTAATCTCATTTGTTAATCCATTGAACAAAATAACCGCTGTAATTGATAAAAAGAATTTATGTTTAGCAGAGCCTTCCTCAATATCATATGAAATTTGTGGTCGATTTTGTTTTTACTTTCGGTTTGGATATAAGAAAGACTCTATATCTGATATAAAATCTTTAACCTCATTTATATCAATGTCTCTAGGACTTAAAGTATTGTCCTTATTAGTTACTCTTAACTCTATGTAGCCTTGTTCTTCCACCTGCCTAAAATACAAATTTACTGAATATAAAAAACTTCAGCCAACACAGTATATGATTAATTTTTAGTTCTAGTCCACTTGTAAATCCCGAGACCTAACGCGACTCGCGAATTATCTATTCAAATTGTTTTTGGTAAATTGGATTCTTGAAACTCTCAAGAAGGCATACATAATAAAGTTTCTTACAAGCAAAAAAGACTGTGAACTGGAAAAACATATCTGAAAATTGGCAAAAGTTCACTGATATGAATCATCTTATCGTAGAAAAGAACGAGAGAAATTATTTTTATGGAAAACAAAACATTTGCCAAGCAAAAGAGAAATTCAATGATTTTGAGATTTTCTATGAATATAAATTCAACAAATCCGCAGATTATGGCTCGTCTTTCAATTTAGGTCATCAAATGATGATTGTTGTTCCAGTTGAGCTCACCCAAAATGTGGGATTGAAAATGAGAAGAAACTCGCTTTGGAATAGATGGATCAAACGAAAAACAAATATCAATATTAATGCTCATAGAATGGAAGTTAAAGGCTTACTTCCCTTAGCCGACATTGAGAATTTAATGAAAACCCTGACGGATTTGGAAATCTCAATCGAGAGTTTTAACAGGTATCAAAACCCAAACATTAAGTTCGGACAAAAAGTGGTTCTTATGGAATCTAAATATCACCCCACAGAACTTAAACAATTTGAATTATCACGAACCATTACAATTGCGCTTTTGGAGGAATTAATATTTAGAAAAATAATAAAAGCTAGCACACAGCACAGTATATAATTTATTGCTGGCTCAAGCCTTTTTTGCGGACCCCGATCACTATCGGGACTCGCAGATGTTCCATTCCGGTTCCATCTTCTTTTTAGCAGGCAGGTTTAAAATTATTTGCTTAGCCTCTTCAACTTATCTTATACAATAAAGTTAGCAATAATATAATCCATAAGCTGTATATAAGATTATGGGTAATTCAACTTATAAAGCTATATTGGATTGTTATTAAAAAACCGAAACGAAGCTCTAAATAAACTAAATGAAAAAAATAATTTTAATATCTGCTTTTGTTTTAGGGACGTTCCATGCAATAGCGCAAATAACAAATATTCAAGAGAAATTTGATTTGCCAGCTTCTCTAGAAGAATCATCAGGTATTATTTTTTTTAATGATAAGCTAATAACCCACAACGACTCGGGCAATGCTAACACACTTCATGAGTTAGATACCATTTCAGGAACTGTTACAAGAATGGTAACAGTCACCAACGCCACTAATATAGACTGGGAAGATATCACTCATGATGAGACCTCAATTTACATTGGCGACATCGGTAATAATAGCGGGGATAGAACTGATTTAAAAATTTATAAAATCGGTAAGAATGACTATCTCAACGCCATTAATGTAACTGCAGAAATAATACATTTCAACTATTTAGATCAAATTGATTTTACGCCTCATCCTAATGCTACAAAATGGGATGCTGAGGCATTAATTTCTTTTGATGAAGATGACTTGATTTTATTTACCAAGAATTGGATCGATGGTGTAACAAAGGCCTACGCCATCCCAAAAAGCACGGGATCATATACTGTACAGCCCTTAGCGACAACGTTGGATAGCGGTGGCCTGATTACAGGAGCTACCTACAATCCGTTTTCAGGAAAAGTATATTTAATTGGCTATAATTCAATATTACAACCCTTAGTTTGGGTTAGTCAGATATTTACAAATAATGATATTTTTTCAGGGACTAACATTCAAACTTTACTAACGAGTCTAGGCTTTGAACAAGTAGAGGCCATAACATATATTGAGGCGAATCGTTATTTTGTGATTTCCGAATCTTTTAGTTTCGCTCCGCTATCTAGTAACGGGAAATTAATTTCATTTACCACAAATGATAATGTCTTGTCTCATACCAATCCTGACATGGCAACAAATAGTCTATATCCAAATCCTGCTCAAGATGTTATATTTATTGAATCATCACATTTTAGCTCTGTAGAAATCTATGACACAAAATCTAGACTTGTTTATAAAGGACATGCCAAAACAGTAAATATTTCAAAACTTAGTAAGGGGTTTTATTTGGTTAAAATTAATTTGAAAGACGGCACCTATGATGTTAAAAAAATAGTCAAGGATTAATTAAATAAGAAATTATAAAATAGAGTATTAGGCCATATCATGGATCAAAAGGCTTGCAGTGAAATCCTATCGGATTTTCTATCTGGATTTTATTTGTAAATTTCAATCTTTAAACACACCACAAACCCAAATTAAGGGTTGTAAATACTTGACCTAAGCTATGAAAAAACAGGTACTGCTATTGTTTTCAATTCTTTCTTTTTCTTTAACCTATGCGCAATACGAATGGACTCCTGCAGTAGTTATTTTGAAAAATAGTACGTCTTTAAGGGGATGGGTAAAGTTTCCAAAGCATTCTGGCGTCTTAATGTCAATTGGAACTACAAAATTTAAATTCAGAAAAAATAGAAAAGATAAAACTGAAAAATATGGAAGTGATACTGTGGATGAAGTAGTTTTTGGAGATGAAAAATTTGCTACAGTGCATTATAAATATGTACCAATCCAGAAGGAAAAATTTGTACTGATGGAACTCCTTGTTCAGGGAAATGCCAGCTTGTTTGCTAGAACAGTTTTAAGTAGTACTAGTATATTTGCTACTACCGCAAATATTCTTTCTGTTAATCCAAATTTTCCTGACAATCCAAATTCTAATTTTGAAACTCGTTATTATGATGGCATTGAATTTTATGTCATGAGAAACGAAGAAGAAAAAGCAACATTGTTAGTTGATCCAAATAGTTTTGAAGGACTGATTTTAAAAGCGAAGAAATATTTTTCGGATTGCCGTAAAATAGTGGATTATTTAGATGGTGAAGTATATGAGTTAAATAATATCGAAGAACTGGTTGAAGATTATAATTTGTTTTGTCAATAAAAAAAAGAGCTTATGATTTATCTTCGGAAAATCACTTCCGTAAACATTAGGCTTTGAAAAACAAACGTTCTGTGGCTAATGTTAAAAACGTTACGTTAAATTTCATTATATGAACGATTGATGGATCTATAACTGGATATAAGTAGCGTGGTTTTTTAATATTAGATAGATATTCTAAAGGTCATCTTCTTTTACAAACATACTTTTAAATGTTTAAAGGGCTTACCACTTGTCTATCCGCAGAACGGTTCCATTTGTAAAAATTAGTCAAGTTTGCTAAATTTGATGCATATAGCACACAACGTATCCTATAAAAAGGTTACCTTTAATTGGGATTGAACTTAAAAATGAGACTTATGAGTAACTTATCAATTATAAAAACTGAAATCGAAAATTATGCCGGTGATTCCAATTTAACCGAAATGCAGATTTTGGAAAAATTACAAAATCACTACTTCAAGAAAAAAGTAAACGAGAATTTGAAGCTTTACAAAAAGGGACAGAAAAAAGTGAGAGACATCACTAAAGACTTGAAAATCTCACCTAGAAAATTTTATGCACTTTTAGAGCAAAAGAAAATAAGTCATAAAAAATATAACAAGAGTGACCAAGAACAAGCTATTGATTCTTAGGTCTTTTATTAGCTTCATTTAGAACATAGATGATAGCTGATGTCTATATGTCAATCTAGTTTCGTGCTATTTTGAAAAATCCTCGTTATTTAATTTTAATAATGGCTATTTATAAAGATAAAACCTACTTAATTGGTCATTTTTTTTTTCGTCTTATTCATAATTACTACGTTACTAACTCTCTTTACTATTATTAATCTTATAGAAATAGAGGGGATGAAAGAATGTGTAAATATTAAAATCGCTTGAAATATTTCTAACAAGAATAATTGGAAAGAGGACGCTATTCATGAATAATCGGATAGTATTAATACTTTTTTTTGATAAAAAAAACTGATTACGGTAAACAGATTATTGGTGTTTACAATACTGGTCACATTTTGATAAATTAACTGTTTTTCTATATTAAAGTCATCACAAATCTTATCCAATTATAGATGGAGTCGTTTGACTAAATTTCAATAGAAATAAATTAAAATTAAATATGAGAACATCAACCTCGATCATATTCCAAACCCATTTAATAAAAAGGGTTGGATAAAAATAGGTTTAACTTGGGGTGGTTTGATGTTTTTGATCATGTCAATTGGTTTTCCGTATTATAATGAACAAGAAATATCATGGAAAACACTGTTGTTAGGGGTGATCCTTTGGTCCATAGCAGGACTAGGCTATGGTTACATTATGAAATTATTTATGAATTAGGCAACCAATAAAAAAGATAAAAATACAGCTTCCGAGAATGTATAAGCCAGATGCTGAATAGCGTTTATTTAAAAATCGAACTTTCGAAAACATCTTTAATCGAGTTTAAAGTCTATACTAGGTCCAAATCATTTTTAATAATAGGCTTTAGCATCAATGAGTACATATTATGATAAAACGGAAAATTAGAATTAAAATAAACAATTTAAAACTATAGGGATTGTTGTATTATCAGTAATATTGGTCAGTATGAAATCATAAACGGTTAAAGAGAACAAGACCTTATGTTCAAATAGAAATCTTTTCAGTAAGATCCACTAGAAATGTAGCAGATATTTATTTAACATTATTCAACTGACAAAAAAACATTTCTAAATTGATCTTCCTTTATCCAAAAAGGATTACTACCTTAGATACAATAACTAAAATCAAAAAAATAAATGAAAGGTATCGTCATAGGCATTGTAGTAGCAATCATTTTCTTTATTGTATTGTTCTACGTATTTAAATTTGTATTGATAACCTCACTTGTCATTTCAGCCGCGATCATCATTATCCCAATCCTATACCTTGTATTCAAAGTAAAAAGTGATTAAAAATTAGTATCATCTCTTTTCTTAATCAGAAAAATCAAATGCATAAGCGTTTTTAATAAACACTTGTCTTAGGTTTTTAAATCGTTCTCTTTGAATAGAGCTTCATAGTCGTGTTTCAATAAGCATTTTAATTTGCTTTTTTCTCGTTTGTCTTCATATGAAGATCAAATAAACAATATTTAAATTTTGTTTGAGAAAGGGGAGGGTATTCAGCAATTTTATATTCCAAAATGCAATTTTGAACAATAAAAAAACGGCACGCAACATACAGCACCGATAGTAATGAATGGCTTGGTTTGTATGTACTCATGAAAAAACTAAGGGATCTTCATCTACTTTGTGTTCTTTTACTATTTTAGATGTTAGTCAACGTACTGACCACGACCAAAGGCTTTAGTGACACATAAACAGACAAAGTCAAGAACCTTTAATAGGCTTCAATAATAAATGGCTGTTGCTATAGATAACATTATTCAAAAGAAAGGTTTTTAGGACATGAAAAAGGGCTTAAACATAGAAATTCTTACCAAAACATTTGACGACTTGCCTCATGGCGTAGGTATTTTTCAAGTTGTTGGTTTAAGTGATATCAAAAACATTAGATACGTCTTTATGAATAAGGTCATATTACAGGAGATGAGAAAAACACGGGAGGAGGTTATAGGGAAGAAGATTATTGAGGTAGCTCCAGAAGCATACGCTCATGAAGGAGGGTTACAAGTGATTAACGCTTACAGAAAAGTAGCCGAAGATCACGAACCTATTAATTTGGGCTTGGTTGAATATTCAAACCATATGGTCGCAGGCACATACGAATGCTCTGTTCATCATATTCAAGATGGTTTTATATACGTGATGCTTAGAAACGTAACAGAATTAGAACGAACAAAGAATGAGTTGGAGCTAAAGAACAAGGAACTCACTCAATTTGCCCACATGGTATCTCATGATTTAAAGGAACCGCTGCGTACCATTTCTGGTTTTGTGAAATTAATTGAAAATAAGCATCAAAACAAATTAGACGAACAAGCGCACAAATTATTAGATTTCATATCCAAGGCAACAGACCGAATGAGAATTTTGATTAATGATCTATTGGATTATGGTAGCATAGGGCAAGTAAAAGAAATGATGACGGTAGATTGCAAAAAACTAATTGAAGTCGTCCAGCAAGATTTGCAAGCCATAATTAAAGACACGAATGCGACTATTGATGTTGCCGAATTACCCAAAATTAGAGGGTATCAAACGGAGCTGCGCTTACTTTTTCAGAATTTAATTAGCAACAGTATTAAATTTAGTAAACCTGGGATAGCTCCTAAAATCAAAATATCTGCAAAAGAACAGGATGGTTGGACGTTTAGCATACAAGACAATGGTATTGGCATTTCAGATGAACACATGGATAAGATTTTTATTGCCTTTCGACGTTTACATTCTAAAAGCGAATTTGAAGGATCGGGCATTGGACTTGCGCATTGCAAGAAAATAGTTGAATTACATAATGGTAAGCTCTGGGTAACATCTAAATATGGAGAAGGAAGCACCTTCCATTTTACAATTCCAAGCTAATTATTATTGTTTCGCACTTTTAAACGCTAGAGTATTAAGAGCCAAAAGGTGAATTTTAAAGAATTCGAAGTGAAGTTTTTTAAATAATATATATTTGTTTGGATAGTACGAGTTGTGCAACATTTGATAAATGACTAAAATCGAATTTCTATTTCATTTACAGGGAGCAAGTTTCCAAGCACTTAAATTTGCTGAAAACTATGTGAAAACTGAATTGAAAACTAACTTCCGATATAATGTCATTTATGCAGAATCTTCAAATGACACAAATCATTCAGAATTTGATATTTACGAAAAGGATTGTGGGAAAATGAAATTGGATTTGAATGAGAACGAGGTTACTGAGCTTTTGTATAGAAAAGGTAAAGTTCCAATTTGGATTGACATTAATGTTCTAAAATCAAGTAGAAAAAGTACAACTTTCAATTTATTATGTGCCGGTAGATATTCCGATGACAAAGAGAAATTTTATTATAATCACAACGGTTCGGGACCTTTTGGAGTGAAAAGCCCAATACTACCTTGTGACTATAAAGAAGGAAAGAAATTTAAATTATAAGAAAAATGGATTTCGAAATAAAAACTATTTGTTTGCCACAATGGCTTTAAGTAATTGCAAGTTCTAGCCTACTAACTAAATTCCCAACGTATCTTCTATTCGGTTTGTATTTGGTAAATTAGATGCTTAAAATACAAAACAAACCATACACAATTACGTTCTAAATAACCCTTAAAACAAAGCCCGAAACTATGAAATATCTAAAGCCTTTCACTCTGATTATCGCCGTATTCTTTTTTTTGAGTTGTAATAGCGACGATAATAATAGTGTTCTAAATGACGAGCCAAGCGCAATTGAGATTGGAAACTATAGATTTCAATTTGAAACAAAATTTACGCTTGAAGAATTACAGGGGATTGATTCCTATGTTGGCAATGTAAATGGATCTGGAATCACCATATCTTTTGATTATGGATGGTATACAAGGCCTGTATCAAATTTACCGACGGATGAATACATAGTCACAGAAGATGAGATTAATGGACACTACAGACAAATTGTTGAGCCTATAGATTCTGAATCAAATTATACCCGAATTCATTTGTTTAAAATCAGTGATTCAATTGAAAGCCCTGATGGTTATAATTCACTAACGCTGTATACAAATAATCTAAACACCGTTGAACAAAACATGATCATTGAGGTATTCAATAACGTAACGATAGTTGAATAAATTTGAGATAATAAACTTTGGGACCAGAATTATAAATTATTTCAATAAGTTGAAAAACAAAAACGGATAGTGTCATGACTAAATCAAATGATATGAAGCTTAAAAATATAATTCTCTTTTCAATTATGATATTACTGACATCTTGTGCCTTAAAACCAATTTCTTCTGATTTTGCTTTTATCAAAACGACATTGGATAAGGTTGATCTTGATCAATTAGGAAACGGAACAATACTAATATATAACGGAGCTGACATCTTGCATAAAATTGATAATACAGCTAGGTTAAATATTTGGATTGACGGTAAACCGTTAGGACAAATTAGACCTAGTGAATATGTTATTATTAATCTTAAAAATGGAAAGCATCTCTTTAAAGCCCTACATATTGACGTCGTAAATATGAGAAGTGAGCACGATGTTAAAATTGACGAAAAAACGAAAGTCATTGAAATTAAGCCAAACATAACATCTAACCGATTAAGAGTCACCGATGAATTACCAAAGAGATTCGACAAATTTAAATATGCTGAAAAGAGATAATCAAAAACGACTTTCAACAGAGTAAATAAGCCTATACCTTTCCTAAACCAAAGTTAGGAGCCCATTTTGCTAGCTTCTAATCGTTCTATAAAAAGCCCACATCAACACGCAACTTTTTATTTGCTTGACAGTTAATAATGATATGCCATATACTAAAAGGTGATTCGTCTATAGGGATAAATTCATTCCCTTTATTATTTAACTGTCACTAATAATTTAATTGTAGTTAATTGATAAAATGTCATCGTATTGCATGATATATGGTGCTAGTAGGCGTAGTGTTGATCTTTTTCAAGAGTATTGAGTTCTAAAGCGAATGCTAACTGTTTCCTCAAAGAAGAGCCCTCAAAACACACTTCTAGATCTGGTTTGTTTACAAAAATTCTATCGCTTATCAGATTCAGTTTGTATGTCATGTTTTCGGCTCTCAAAAAACAAAATAACTACAACATCTTGGCTATTTTTTTAAAGGAGGAAGAGTACATTTGTAACCAAAGTCCTTAAAGGAAATAGCATGAATTTAACCATTGAAAACATACTTTTAGTAGGATCCTTACTGCTTCTCGTGAGTATATTGGCGGGTAAGACCTCTTATAAGTTTGGCGTTCCCACGTTATTGCTCTTTTTAGGCATAGGAATGTTGGCTGGTTCTGATGGGATTGGGGGCATTCGCTTTGATGATCCACAGTTGGCACAATTTATAGGCATCGTATCCCTAAACTTTATATTGTTTTCTGGTGGTTTAGATACCAACTGGGCCGCTGTAAAGCCCATTCTGCGCGAAGGGATTATGCTATCTACATTAGGCGTATTGATAACGGCCGTTTCGTTGGGCACCTTTGTATGGTGTGTTACAGACTTTACCATTTACGAAAGTTTACTCTTGGGCTCCATCGTATCTTCTACAGATGCCGCTGCGGTATTTTCAATTTTACGTTCAAAAAGTTTAGCGCTCAAAACCAATTTAAGACCAACTTTAGAGCTAGAGAGCGGTAGTAACGATCCAATGGCCTACGTGCTCACCATCGCATTTTTGACTTTGGTGATCAATCAAGACCAAAGCTTCTTATCCATCATTCCGTTGTTCTTGCAGCAAATGATTTTAGGGGGAATAGGAGGTATCGCTTTTGGGGTGTCTAGTAAGTATATCATTAATAAAATCAAATTAGACTTTGAAGGTCTTTACCCTGTATTGGTCATTACCCTCATGTTCATTACATTTTCAGCTACAGATTTTGTTGGCGGCAATGGGTTTTTGGCTATTTACATTTGTGCCGTTTATTTAGGTAACCAAGACCTTATTCATAAAAAAACCATCCTAAAGATGTTTGATGGCTTAGCGTGGCTCATGCAAATTGTCTTGTTCCTTATCTTAGGTCTGCTTGTATTTCCTTCACAAATCATTCCGTATATGGGCATTGGTTTACTCATTTCCATGTTTTTAATTGTCGTGGCCCGTCCCATCGGCGTATTTATGAGCCTCATGTTTTTTAAAATGAAACTAAAAAGGCGGTTCTACATTTCTTGGGTCGGTTTGCGTGGCGCTGTACCAATTGTATTTGCCACATATCCGCTTTTGGCAGGAATAGACAAGGCCAATATGATTTTTAACGTAGTATTTTTTATCTCTGTCACGTCCATATTAATTCAAGGCACAACGCTTTCCATTATTGCAAAATGGCTTAATGTTGGACTGCCAGAGACACAAAAGAAATTAAGCGCAACAGATTTACTTTTGGCAGAAAATCCCAGAGCCGAAATGAAAGAGCTTCTCATTACTCCAAACTGCGCTGCTGTAGATAAAAATATTGTAGAATTAGGCTTTCCTAAAAATGCAATTATAGCAATGATTAAAAGGGAAAATGCCTCTATCATTCCAAATGGACTAACCACAATCAAGGCACAAGATACCTTGATTGTTCTTGCAGACAGGCCTAAGATTTTTGAGGAGGTAAACACCGTTCTTAAAAAGGAATTTTAACAAGAAATCTGTATACCGATTGGGATTCACTTACACTCATTACAAAAGACAACTTTTAAAACTACAACCCCAATTCTTACAACTCCTGAAAGGAACAGTTATTCAAACACTAATTTTAAAAACACAAGGTGTTGATAACCAAAAGCTAAATATAAAAAGTTCTCTAAATAACATATATTTGTTTGAATAAAAGTTGCCAGTAATTTAAACTAAACGAAAACTGATAGAAACACATAAAAATATAAAGAGCAATGGTAAATTTATCCTTGCTAATTTTGTTAAATTTTAATCACATGAAAATATTAATCTTTCTTTTCGGTATTTTAGTTTTTACGTCATGTAATAATAATGACGATGATAACACAACAGAACAAAACCAGTATGAAACCATTGGAGAATGGCATTTAATCACTTATAGATGTTGTTTATTCGAATCTTATGAGTATACTGATGAAATTACTTGGATTTTTAATCCCGATAATACAATTGATATCGCAATAGATTCAGGAACCAATGTAAGCTCAAATATGCCTTTTAATTCTAGTGGGAATTACACATACAATATCAATGAAAATGAAGACAGGGATGAAATAATAATTGATGGTATAACTTACTATTATTTAACGAGTAATACAGGTACACAATTAATAATAGAAGATGAGATAGGTTTTTCGGCGGATGGTTTATTATTGCTTTTTGAGAAAATAGAATAAAAACTACTGGCAACACAGTGTATAATTAATTGCTTGGTTTTATACTACTTAGGAACATTCCTACGGAATATTCTATCTGTGATTTATTTGCTAAATTAGTTGCTTAACCACGCAATTAACCATATACAACAAAGTTGCCAAAAATAGTTCAAGAATGATTCATTTTTCAAAAATACTATCTAAGAAGACTGCGATATTAATTCTATTTATTGCTGCTATTAATTTAACCTACAGTCAGAATGATATAGACAAAAGGGATAAATTGCTAAACCAAGCATTTAGAGAATGGAAAAGTGGTGATTGTGAAAAATCAACATTATTATATAAAGAAGCATTTAAAATTAGTAAACCTAAATATGGTTCTCCATATTTAAACTTAGCATTTTGTGAATATCAAAATCACAATTATTCCAATGCAATTACCTGGATTAGAGAATCAATTAAAATTGGTGGAGCATCTAAGGAATATATATTAAATTTTGAAAATTTTAGTGAAATAAAAACAGAAGAATTCTTTCAAGATGTATTTGATGATTATGATGAATTGATTCAAGAATACTATTCATCAATACCTAATCTTAGCCTCTATTTGAAAATCAAAGAATTAATTTGTAGAGATCATTTTGCAAGAAGTTCTGGTAAATATTTAAATGGCTATAGTGAATCTCAATACCAGGATGCAATTCAGCAATTCAATATTGCAATGTCAAATAATGATACTATAACAGGATTAAAACTAAAAAATACAATTCTAGCCCCTCCGGAAGAAAAGCATAGAGAAACTATTTCAGATCTAACCCGTAGAGTTGATTCCCTAAATATTAGAAGACTCATTGAAATTACTCAGGAATCAGGTTGGCAGAATCAAGCGTGGATTTTACTATATCGACATATAGATAGTTATGACGAAAACAATTTTATATGGAATCATTTTATACCACTTATAAATAAAGAAATTGAAAACGGAACTGTTAGAAAAAATTTCTGGGCTGTTTTTAATTATGTGAGAAATAATAGTGACAGTAAAGGCGGTAGCGACTTGTGGAAATTAGATGAAAATTAGATTATAACATTCACTACTTTAGGCAACAACGGTTAATCGCTAATAAGCGGCACCGTTAGAAAGAAAATAATTAATTTGACCAGCGAACCAATACTAAGCCGACATATCCGTGTCCCTTACTCCGCCAACTGGCGATAACCGAGACCGTTGCCAATAACGTGAGAAAAATAACGAACAACAATTCAATTGAGGAAAATTACAATTTCCTCGAAGATATTATTGACTCCCATATTTCCGAGCTTTTAAAAGACCGGATAAAAAATCAACAGAAAATTTTAGAAATTTGTCATTTAGGTAAGTTTTTGATTTTTTTTAACGGAGACTTAAATATTTCCCAAATATCTGAAAAACCAGATTTTATTCTAAATGATGGAAAAATAAAAATTGGATTGGAACACCAAATTATTGTTGATTTCAAACCAAAAGAACGTGAAGGGTTCTTTAAAAACATATTTGACCGAGCAGAAGAACTTTTGAAAGCAGACAATACTCTACCAAACTTTTTAGCTAATTGCTACATCAAACCTTATGTTAATTTTAAAATCAATCAAAAAGAAGAATTAATTGAAACAGTTAGGGTTATCATTAAAGAATATGTACTAAACAATAATTTACCGGACAACCCAATTATCGATAGAATTACTCATACACCACACTCTCAAAAAAGTGTTTCATCAAATTTAGGAGCTTGGTGGAGAAAAGATATTTCAGCTAAAATAGTTGAAAAAGCAGTAGGAAAAAAAGAAAAAAAATTAGTGAACTATCGAAAAACTGGAATTCTGGAACAATGGCTTCTACTTGTTATTGGAAGTACAGGAGAAAGCTCATATGATATGAACAAAGATTTTGAAATGGAACTTAAAACAAACTTTAATAGAGTTTATATTTTGGAGGATTTTTATAATAATTTATATCAATTAAAATAAAAACACTATTGGTAACAAAGTACTGTGGTAAAAAACAAGTAAAATTCCATTAATTTCTCACTAGCTTACTCTTATATTCTTGATCAAATATCAAACCTGATTTAGCTATAGCAAATGCTTGTTTCAACAGCTTATTGCATACCGCTATTAGCGCAAGTTTTTTGCTCTTTCCCTTAGCGACGATTCGCTCATATAAATCACGACAATCTTTATTGTATTGACAAGCGTTAAAACTGCACATAAATAATAAATTTCTAAGTTTCTGGTTTCCTATTTTACTTATTCGTGGCCTCCCTTTTACACTGCTTCCACTTTGCCGTATCACTGGCGTTAAACCTGCGTAACTGCATAACTCACCTGCACTTGTAAAACGATCAAATCCACCTGTTAAAACCACTAGCGTAATGGCTGTTTTAGGACCTATACCAGGTATGGTTTTTAATCGCGTTAACAAATCTTGATGAACCTCTTTTACCAAAACTAATAACTTGTCCTCTAATAGTTTTATCTCTCTCTGGAGCTGTCTTAAACTACGTTTTAAAGACGTCAACACGACCTTACTAGGATTGCCCAATACAGACTCACCATGTAATTTGTTTTTAAGCATAGTGCTCTGTTTTGTATAAACAGAAAGAGCTCTATTGATTTGAAGACATTCTATTTCATTCTTAGAGTTGCCTTTCCAAAGCTTTAAGTCCACCTGCTCTGCATAAGAACAAATAAGTTTTGAATCGCTCTTGTCGGTCTTAATTTTTGATAAGCCCATCTGAATAAAACGTTTAACAGATAATGGATTCTCTACAGATACTTTTATACCTGATTCTAATAAATGGTACGCTAACTGATAATGATAATAACCCGTAGCTTCCATTACACAATGACTAGTGTTATTTAAGAGTTTTGTAAACTTCTCAAAGCCCAATCCATTGTTTTTAAACTGATAATAATTACCATCAGAATCTGTAACATCGAATACTAACGCACTAATGTCAATACCAAAATATTTAATATCTTTATTCATAAGAAAATGTTTTTTGAAAGGACAATCTACGCGAGTTTCAACGACTTGAAAGCGAGGTCTAAAAGCCTCATAGAACTGTACGAAATCTGTGTAGAAAAGAGAGGGGGTTTTCAATGTTGACGAGATCTAGGTCTCTGCGTGTATATTAACCTTATTCCTCTCTTTTGTCTTTTCTGTTTTATACTTAAATTTAGTGAATTGTAAACTTAAGACGTGTATAATTAATGGCTAGTTTTAGCTTGCTTACGAAAATCCTTACGGATTTTCTATTCCGTTTTTATTTGTTAAATTAGTGGCTTAGACACGCCACTAATTATATACATCAACGTTTTAGTGAATAAAACCTAAATCTAGAAAATGAAGATAGTGATTGCGAAAATATTTATGATAGGTATAATGATTTCTAACCTAAATGCTCAAGAGTTCAAAGAAAGTAACGGAGTATTTATAAACTTTGAACAATTTAAGTCAAATGAGCCTTGTCCATTGGAATCTATAGATTTAAAAGAACGAAGTGAGTTGTTCTTATCAGTAAACAATATTGAATCTGATTGTAAATTTAAAAAAGTAAATAAAATTATCGCTATATCATTTGATAATGAGATTTATTATAATATGCGTTTTAATGTTGAGTTTTTAACAAAGAATAAATTTTCCAAACTTCAAGTTAAAGGGAAGTATTGCGCATTCATGGTAGACGAATCATATCCGGAAAATATTCAAGGACAGGCAGGATTCAATACAGATGGACTTATAGGAGAGATTATTTTAGGTGCGAACGGTAAGAATAAAATTTATTATTTAGATACATCTAAAGGATATAAAACAAAAGTTTTGACAAAGAATAGACTTAAAGAACTATTGAGTCAAGAAAAGGATCTTTTAGATTCATTTAATAAAGAGAACGATATTACAGCGGAATTGTATTTGAACTACCTAGAAAGATTAAATAAAAAATTTGAAAATAAATAAGTTATTCACTACAACAATGTGTGTAATTCATTGCAAGTTATTACCTACTTACGAAAGTCCTCGCAGACTTTCTATCTGTGATTTAGTTGCTAAATTAGTTGCTTAACCACGCAACTAACTACACACAATTACATTGTAGCACATCTTTAGAAAGGCCCAATTGTAACATTTTCGATTCAATTAATACAAATGTGTTTAAAGTAGTAATTGAATTATAATAACTTAAAACCCATTAAAGATGAATACATTAAAAATCAAAAATGATGCAATTCTAATAAATTCTATTGGTCAAGAATTGCTATTTTTAAAAGAAGATAGAATTAGTAATAATTTAGGACAACCACTTGGCTATTTTAAAGAAAACTTCCTCTACAATATGAGTGATCAGAAATTAGGTTCCTATAAAGGACAAGAAATTATTAATCTTCAAGAAGAAGTTATTGGAAAAGTCGACAATGATGAGGTAATAAATTTATACGGACAGCCCATTATGAAAATTATTGGAAAAAAGAATGAGGACAAAATTAAAATTGGAACTACTTTCTTTTTCTTCTTTTAATAATAAATGAGGTCTTAAAGAGAAAAACACCGTGTATAATTTATTGCCAGTGCAAGTCAACTTAAGAAAATCCTCTCGAATTTTCTATTCGGTTTTTATTTGCCAAAACAACTCAATAGCCTTTAGAAAAACACGTAGAAAACATTATAAACCAACTATGAAAGGTATTTATATTACAATCATATTATGTTTTTTTATAAGCTAAGAATCATCTCAAAAAGTTGTTAAAGTAACAAAGTGTCAAAAAATTAAAAAAATAAGTTCAAAGAAATTTTGAATGAAAAATATATTACTGTTAACAATAATGATACAGCTGCCATTGATGAAATCATATTTGAATGCGTTTATTCTGCATTACACACTCAAAGTAATGTATGACGACTATGGGAAATGGAATGAGGAAATTTAATCGAGTAACAGAAATCACCCAATTCTAATTTGGAAAAATATTGACATATTTTTAAACGGAAAGAAATATAGAATTCTAACAAAAGGACTTTAGGAATGGAAACATATTTACGCATCTATTATGATTTTAGATGAAAATGAGAAATATATTTTTTGACAATGCTGTTCAGTTCTTGAAACTGAAAGAATAAATATATGATAACAACAATTACCTTTAATTTACGACTTTTATAGATTCTATAATGATTTTAGTTTGGCTTCCATTTAAAGAGTTGGGGATCATACCGTAAATATGTGTTTGTAAGGAGCGTGATAATTATTTATAATTTAAGACAATCACTTGTTCCATTATCATAAACATTGTTTAGGTCTTATGACAAATTATCTAGTATAGTATATTTTGTTATTCTTTCAAGAAGTGATTTTGTTGAGTTCACATAACAAAGCCACCTCTGTTGGCTGCAAAGGGTTGGTCACGCCCATGAACCTAAAGCCTAAACAGAGGTTCACCCGTAGGTAAGCCATGTCAAAGCCATATAAACCTCATGTCGTACTTGTATTAACATCATGGCGCATCCATGTAAGATCTCTATAATTTTATTTTAAAATGCTATTATCAAGGATTGGGGCAGATTAAAGCGTTCATAAGTTGCTAGAGGAAGGCTTTTTAAGTTGTTATATCCAATGTGAAGTCTTATTTTCATCAGTTAAAAAGTAACCGAGCCAACTAACTTGTAACAAAACAGATTATAGAGTGTCCTATAATTATGAAACATTATTCATATAACCAATCAATTAATGACAAATCTTTTTAAAGTATCAATCTACACCATCCTATTGGTGTTGCCTTTGCTGAGTGCATGGGCACAAGAATGCAACTGCACCAATTCCTTTGAAATAGCTCGAAATGCTTACGAGAAAAATTATTCTCTCTTCAAATATAAAGTTACCGATGAGAATAGGGATTTGTATGAGGCGCATTCGGATATCATGTTCGAAAAAGCTAAGAAAACAACAAATTTGAATGACTGTAAAGTAGTGTTGGAACGCTGGCTGTCTTTTTTTAGGGACGGACACGCCTACATTATGATGTCTAATGACCAAAATGGTGAAATCTATAGTGAACACATAGATCTCACAGAGAATGAATTTAAATCAAATTATCAAAAGAAATCTTACGATTCCAACCCTCTTTTAGGCATTTGGAAAAATGGTGGTTATACTGTAGCGATAATACCAAGTCCGCAAAATAATACTAAAGAAAGGGATTATGTTGGTGTTGTGTTGGAAAGTAGTAATCCAGCTTGGAAAAAGGGCGAAGTGAAACTAGAATTCAATACTGTTTTTGGCACCTCGTATGATATCAACTATATGATGGGAGATCACTCAATCAAAAAGACCTTTGGGAAACAAACAGATCGTGGTGTGCTTGAAATTGATGATCTCAGCGAATGGACGAAGCTATGGCCAGAAGTTGAAAATATTAAAAAACAGAGTGAGATTGAGCTTAAATACGATCAATTTCATATCGCTTATGTTGATAAAGTCCCATATCTAAGATTACCAGACTTCTATTCGGTAGAACCAAGTTATGTTGATAGTCTAATGCAAGCACATCACGATAGAATTATAGCTTCAGATGTATTTATAGTGGATATTAGGGGTAACGGTGGTGGTAGCGACGGAACGTACTTTCCAGTACTACCCTATGTTTTAAATGGTCCAATAGAACTTCCCTTCAATGGCTTTTGGCTCAGTGAGGATAACACAGAGTATCTTATAAACGCCATGGCTGCCAGCAAGGAGCTCACACTTGATGAATATAAACAGAAAGATAAAAAGGAATACGAGTCTTTTATAAATAACAAAGGCACATCTTATTTTAAAGGTGAAGGGACATGGACATTTACAACAGATACTATTTACAAGGGGCCTAAAAAGGTTATTATATTAATTGATGAAGGGGTAGGTAGCTCTGGTGAAACCTTTGTATATCGGGCTAATCAAAGTGATAGGGTAGTAGTATATGGTCAAAACACTGCTGGCGTAGTGGACGGATTTAATGGCTTCCCTCAAGATCTTGGTTGTCTTACAGCGGTATTTCCCACGTCTTACAGAGCACCAGACATAGCGACAAACCCTATTGATCCCTACGGTATTGCGCCAGATGTCTATGTTGATAAAGAAATCGATGTACTGTCCTATGCAATAGAACATATGAGGCGTTTACTTGAACTTGACAGTACAAATGAATAGAATGAGTCTGTTACAAGAAGTTTTTCTTGATAACAAATTATTTTACTTCTATATCGGCTAGTAATAGTATAAGCAGGTTTGGCCTAAAGTTCTATGTTTTTTTAAGATACGCCATGAAACCACAAATAAAAAGTTGACAAATCATTAGCGGCACTAACGTAAAAAAATTAAGAAATGAAAAATAAAGTACAGTCATATCGTTTAGAAAAAATATGACACAAAGCCAATTAGCTAAAAACACGTTGTACTTTAGTATTGCAATTTTTAAACCGAACTTTTCTTCTAAAACTGAATTTAGCTCATCTTCCATCAAAAATTATATTTAAGTAAATATAGGCTATGTAGAGTCCGTTAGACTTACTTTTTTTAATATAAAATAAATGATAAAGTGAGAGTGACATAATTTTTGTGCTTCGATTTCCACCGATGCACTAAAAAAATACTGACTTCAAAATAAAGTTTACCAACTTGATTACATTTATTTATATCAATCTGGTGGAGCTTTCTGAAACTTTAAGAGTTATACTGAATGAGCCCCTTTTAGACTATTATCATTTGATAGCAATTAAAATTTCAAAACTAAAAATCCTTTAAATCAAAGATTTAAAGGATTTTTTGATGCCTTTCAAAGGACTTTTAGCGGAGAATGAGGAACTATCTAATATCCTGTAAATATCTATATTACAGTGTTTTATAAATAAAATATTTAATAAACGCACCGAATTACGTACCTCAATTTTAACTGATTAGAATACAGTTATTTATCTGTTTTATACATTTGGCGAAAGGTTCTGAAAAGCAAAATCACATACTTTTTCCCAATAAAATAGAATATTAAAAAAAAATAAATTCTCAGGAATATAAATTTTATAGCTCGCAAATTTTTTTAAAATTGAGTGCAATAATTAATTAATAATATTGCTTTCAGAAACAAAGTCTTAATAAGAATCGCATATAATTTTCGTTATTCAAGTTAAGGGTGTCTTTGAATGATTACTCAAAAACGACTTTAGATCTAAAGTTTCTACCGTAAACCAAAATAACTAAATAAGAAAAAATGATGATAATAAAAAAAGAATTTTATTCATCAATTGATATAAAATCTGATGATGGTGCAATAGTTAAATCAGTACTCAACTTAGAAAGCTGGATTCAACGTTTTGTGTATGATTAGTAGCGTGGTTAAGCAACTAATTTAGTAAACAAAAACTTGCCAGAGAAAATTCCGAAGGAATTTTTAATATAAGCAATAGCCATAGCAATTAATTATACACTGCTTAAGTTAGCATTTTATCAAATTAGGTTATAAATCAGAAAGAACAAAAAAGAGGATCAAGGTTATATACGCAGAAGTTTAAGACTTCGTCAACATTGGAAACCCCCTCTCTTTTCTACACAGATTCCGTACAGTTCTATGAGGCTTTTTTTTTTCAGGTACAACATAGGAACAACATTTTGCTTGTTTTCTTTAGCAAATTAAAAATGACGTGTTTTAGTTGCAAATTATTTCAATCAACTAAAATTTGATTAGAGTCTATAAAATTTATTAATTTTATTTTTAAAATATAAGGCTAAAAACCGACCCTTCACCATCAATACTTTTCACTAAGATTTTTCCTTTGTGTAGCATCATGATTTGCTTGCAAAGGCTTAACCCAATGCCACTTCCAGCTGCTTTACTCGTGAAAAATGGTACAAATATATTTTCTAACAAGTCTTGCGGAATGCCTGAACCATTATCATAAACCTTAATCATGATATCGCGAGTTGGACTTTGGGATGCAATAACTTTAATTTGTGCGCCCTCTTGGTCTTTACAAGCATCAACCGCGTTTAGAACAAGGTTTATCAAAACCTGCTCTATCAAATGCACGTCAATATCCAACTCTAGTTTTGGAGGGGTGATATCAAATTCAATTGCAATGGATTTTGATTCTATTGAGGGTTGCATCAATAACTGGATGTTTTCAAATAGTGCTGAAGCGCTGGTTCTTTGTAATTTAAGTTGTGTGACCTTACTTAAACTTCTATACGTTTTGGCGAATTGTAATAAGCCCTCGCTTCGGTTTTTGATGGTTTTAATGCCGGCATTCAAATCTTCCAATTCTAATTTTGATTGGGGATCTGAGATATTGATTTGAACATTGCGTTGAAGTGTATCGGCTAAAGATGAAATAGGGGCAATGCTGTTCATAATTTCATGGGTCATCACGCTCAGCAATTTTTTCCATGATTCCGATTCATTTTTATTTAAGGTATCGTCTATATTCTGAATCACGATAAGTTTAAAAGCATCAGCTTCCACCTGAAACACTGTATCGGAAATCAATATTTTTATGGTTTCATTTTGAAGTGCGATAGACATAGAATTCGGCTCCCGATGATAGGTTTCAAAAACAATATTGAACAAATCTGGTTTTCGATTTTCAACAAAACGAATGTTTTTAAAAGAAGGCATGTCCAGAATTTCGCCAAACGTATCGTTGCTCCAAAGCACATCACCACTTTCAATATTAAAAGCGATGATACCGATATCTACCATCTCCAATATCTTCTGTAAATAGACATATTGGGCTTCATTTTGGGAGTTAATTTCCTTTATGGTTCTGTTGATTTCGTTAAAACCTGTGTAAAGAAACCGAATATCGCTTGGACCTCTATCTTCTGGAAACCAGCGTGAGAAATCTCGATATTTTACCGCTTCAAAAAAATCATCCATCGCTAAAAAACGGCGTTTTATAAACGAATACAGGTTTGAAATAAGATATAAGACCGCCAAACTAACAATGCTAATATAGACCGTTTGACCTTTATATATAAAATAGGCTAGCCCGAAAAGTGCAGCCACCAATAGAAGAATCCTAAAAAAAAGTTTGAAAATGTAACTTCTATAGTTCATACTTGTCGAGACGTCTATAAAGTGCAGCCCTTGTAATACCTAAGTCTTTTGCAGATTTAGAAACATTGCCCTTATTTTTTTCCAATACTTTTACGATGGCATTTTTTTCAATGTCATCTAAATTGGTTGTAGATATGCCGGGATTTGGAGTGGAGGCCCTTTCAATGGTTGAAAACACCAAGTCTTCTGGATTTAAAACGTTGCCATCGGTCATAATGACTGCACGTTCCAACACATATTGAAGCTCTCTTACATTACCCGGAAAATCGTGTTTTTTTAATTTTGTAATAAACCCAGAATCAAAGTTAAACGGACTCTTGTTATATTTTTCGGCATAAATCGTTACAAAATGTTTAGCTAATTCTGTAATGTCTGTCCCTCGCTCTCTTAATGGTGGTACAATGATATCAACGGTATTAATACGATAAATTAAATCTTTTCTGAATTTTTTCTCATCGGCCAGGATTTTTGGGTCAATATTAGTGGCGCAAATCAATCTAATATCGATGGGGATTGGCTCATTAGAGCCTAGAGGTGTTACTTGTCTGTTTTGCAAAACAGTTAACAATCGCGCTTGTTGATCAAGACTAATGTTTCCTATTTCATCGAGGAACAAAGTCCCGCCGTGAGCGGCTTCAAACCGCCCTTTTCTATCTTCACGAGCATCAGTAAATGCTCCTTTTTTATATCCGAACAATTCACTTTCAAAAAGTGAAGACGTCAATGCACCAACATCTACCTTTACAAATGGATGATGTCGTCGATTGGATTGGTCATGGAGCGCTTTTGCAACCAAATCTTTACCCGTTCCGTTCTCGCCTAAAATCAAAATATTGGCTTCGGTGGGGGCCACTTTTTTTAGTTTGGTAAAGACGTCATTCATTTCATCGCTACTCCCAATAATATCAACACCTCCAGAAATGAGATGGTCTTTTTTTGGTTGTAGGGATTTTTTTGACTCTAGAATATCCTTTATGGTTTGAATGATTTTCTCATTCTTCCAAGGCTTGACCAAAAAATCTGAAGCACCCTCCTTCAAGCCTCTAATGGCCAAATCGATATCGGCATAAGCCGTCATTAAAATGACTTCGATTCCGGGTTTCTCGTCTTTGATATGGTTGAGCCAAAAAATACCTTCATTACCAGAGTTTACCAATCCGCTAAAATTCATATCTAAGATAACGATATCAAACAGGTTTCGGTTAATTAGGGCATCTATATTACCAGGATTTTTCTCTATCACTACTTCCTTAACGAGTGGCTTTAACAGCAAACGCAAAGCGGTTAGTACGTCCTGGTCGTCGTCTATAATTAATATGTTGGCGTTTTTTATAAGCATCATTACAATAATACAATGAAAAGGTTTAAACCACTTCAAAAATAATACAAACTTCAAAATGAAAATTTTAGCTTCTGAAAACTGTACATTAATGAACATAAACTGTATCAAAAGCGGACACTTCCAATTTTGGTAAATTATATAAAACACTTGCTTTTAAAGGATTATGATTTTGGCATTATCTTCACTATAGATATATCAAAATCAGAATAAATTATATGGACGTTCCAATTCAGAAGAAAAAATTTACAACCCAGAAGATATTGACCATCGGCGGTATACTGATGCTCATCGCTTTAATCATATATGTCATATTGCAAACGTCGGGTGGTTCTAAATTGAATATAGAAAAAGAACGAATTTCCATAAGTACAGTAACCAATGATGTGTTTCAAGAGAATATTCCTGTAAATGGAATCGTCTTACCCATAACCACTATTTATTTGGATGCTTTGGAAGGTGGTCGCGTTGAAGAGAAATTTGTTGAGGATGGGGCCATCTTGAAAAAAGGTGAGCCTATTTTAAGACTGTCAAACACAGATTTAGAGCTCAGCCTTATTAATCAAGAAACTTCAGTTTATAACTTGTTGACGCAGATGCAGATTTCCCAGAATGCGGCGAGACAAAATACCATTAACCGCCAAAATCAATTTACAGATGTCGAAAATAATTTGATTGAAGCAAAACGCATTTATGATTTGAATAGCCGATTGTATGAGAAAGGCGCAATAGGACGCCAAGATTACGAATCTTCCCAGAATTTATATGAATATCAAAAAAACAGGATGGATTTAGCTGAACAGGTTTTAGCAGAAGATTCTGTGGCCACAAAGCTAGAAGTCAATCAAGCGCAGAATTCGTATGCCAGAACTCAAAGCGCTTTGGAGTTGATGCGTAAAAAAGTAGGCGATCTTGTGGTAAAAGCTCCAGTTGATGGGCAGTTAACTTCACTGGATGCTGAAATTGGCCAGTCAAAAAACAAAGGGGAACGCTTGGGACAAGTCGATGTTCTCAGCGGATTTAAAGTAAGAGTTGATATTGATGAACATTACATTTCTAGAATTTACAACGGTCAAAAAGGGACATTTAAATTTAATGATACTACTTATGTTTTAGCTATAAAAAAGGTGTTTACCCAGGTCACAAACGGAAGGTTTCAAGTAGATATGCAATTTGAAGGTGACGTCCCAGAGGGCATTAGACGCGGGCAGAATTTACAGATCAGGGTAGCGCTTAGCGCGGAAAAGCAAGCATTATTGATACCTAAAGGCGGATTTTTCCAAAAAACAGGAGGCAACTGGATTTTTAAGGTGAGCGAAGATGGCAGCACCGCATATAAGGTCGACATCAGATTAGGCAGTCAAAATACAGAGTATTACGAAGTCCTTGACGGGCTGAATCCCGATGATAAAGTGGTGACCTCGAGTTATGATTCATTTGGGGAAACTGAGGAGCTAGTTTTGAAATAGGAGAGCGATATTGAAATTGAAGAAGAAAATGAAAGCGGGAATATGAAGATAAATTTGCAAACGAAACAAAAACCGAATAGAAAAAAGTCCCAACGGGTCGCTATAAATTAGATTCCAACGCAATTGGATTTTTAAAAATAAAACCAAAACAATCAATAAAACGCCAAAGGCTCTTAGCTCACGGCTCAAAGCTAAATACTACGTTATGATACAAATTACCGATTTAGAAAAATATTACCGCACCGAGGAAGTGCAGACCATAGCGCTCAACAAATTATCCTTTAATGTGAAAGAGGGTGAGTTTGTTGCCATCATGGGGCCTTCGGGCTGTGGTAAATCTACTTTACTGAATATTCTCGGGTTGTTGGACGACCCAGATGGGGGTAGTTTCAAATTCAACGGTGAAGAAGTGGCGGGATATAACGAGCGCAAACGTTCACAATTAAGAAAACATAACGTTGGGTTTGTTTTCCAAAGTTTTAATCTTATAGACGAGCTTACGGTATTTGAAAATGTAGAGCTTCCGTTAATCTATACCGGTGTTAAACCTGCGGACCGCAAGATTAAGGTGGATGCTGTTTTAGAAAAGATGGGGATTATGCATCGCCGCAATCACTTTCCGCAGCAATTATCTGGAGGTCAACAACAAAGGGTTGCCGTGGCAAGAGCCGTGGTCAACAATCCTAAACTGATTTTGGCCGATGAGCCGACCGGTAATTTAGATAGCACCAACGGTAATGAGGTCATGGATTTATTGATTGACCTTAACGAAGCGGGAACGACCATTATCATGGTAACACACAGCGAGCACGATGCAAAGTACAGCCATAGAATTATTAGAATGTTGGATGGTCAAAAAGTGACCGAGAATATTTTGGCGCTATAGAGGGCGACATCATCCACCCGCCACGAAGTGAAACTAACGTGGGAAATTGAGTTTGAAATAAAGTTTTAATGTGAAGCATCATCATCAATCAAAATCGTACAGTTTAATCAACAATCAAATAGGCTGAAAGCACTTCAGTATAGGGAGTAATCAACCCATAGAAATATACTGAAGTGTTAAGGCCACAATCAATCAAACCTCTGTCTTCGCTTACCACGAATTCGGGTGAAAAAGAAAACGAACAGGAAATAATCAGACCATGAACTTTCTCTATTTTAAAATCGCATTTAGGTACTTGTTTAAAAATAAGATGTATTCTTTTATCAATATTTTTGGACTTTCACTAGGTATTGCGGCATTTATAATCATTTCGCTTTATGTAGGTTACGAAAAGAGTTATGATTCTTTTGAGGGGTCAGATACGGTTTACCGTGCCTATATGGATTATATAAAAGGTGATACTTATGAAGGTGGCGACGCGCAGACTTATAATCTATCCGGCCCAACGCTTCAAAAAGAATTTCCAGAGGTTATTGATAATGTTAGACTTTACAGACTAGATAAAGTAACCTTCGTAAATCAGGAAAAAATTATTGAGCAACCCAATGGAGCGTTAGTGGATTTCTCATATTTTAATATTTTCAATACAGAGTTATTAGAGGGGGATATTAACGCCTTTAAAAAACCGAATACCATCGTTTTGTCCCAAAGTTTGGCTAAAAAAATCTTTGGTGATGAAAACCCGCTATCAAAAACAATATCCGTTTTCTACGTTTCAGAAATTGTATTGGAAGTTACTGGTATTATGGAGGATGCGCCTGAAACGACGCACATGAAGCTCAACTATTTAATATCCTTTGAGACTTTAGAAAATTGGGATACATTAAGTGGGCAGGCGGAATTGAATTGGAATCAAAATAATTTTTTCACCTATCTAAAAGTAAAAGAAACCACCAATTTTGAAGCGCTCCAAGAAAAAATCAAGAGTAAGGATATTGAAAATGACCCAGATGAACGACATAATATTGAGCGCCTTTCAGATATTCATTTGCATTCAGACAAACCTTATGAGGCCGAAGCAAACGGAAGCAGTAGCCGCGTAAAATTTTTATCGGTTATTGCAATTATAATTTTAATACTGTCTTGGCTTAATTACATTAATTTATCAACCGTAAAGTCTTTAGAGCGCTCCCGCGAAGTCGGTATCAGAAAAGTAGCTGGTGCCCAGCGGTCGCAACTCATTTTTCAATCGTTAATAGAATCTTTCTGTTTATTTTTTATAGCGCTTCTAGTTGCGGTACTCCTTGTAATTACATTATTGCCAGTCTTTAATGGATTTGTAGGTAAATCTCTAGTACTGGGAATTTCAAATTTAAAATCACTATTGCCCTTTGTTGGATTGATGATATTGGGAAGTCTTTTGGCAGGTTTTTACCCAGCGCTGATTTTGAGTAATTTTTCGCCTGTAAAAGCTTTAAAAGGCAAAATAGTCAACTCCTCAAAACGGCTGAACATTCGTAAGGGACTCATTACAGTTCAGTTTTTCGCAACAATAATCCTTATTATCGGGACATTAGTGGTTGCGAAACAAATCAATTTTTTAAAAGAACAGCCCATTGGTGTAGAACTTTCCCAAGTTTTGGCATTCAAGGGATTGGTCCTTGAAGCTGTGCCAGATTCAGTATTAATAAAGAAGATAGAAGTATTTGAAAATGAACTAAGCAACTTAGCCTTCGTGGATGAGGTGGCCAGAGCATCAACCTATCCAGGCGATGGCTACGATAATTTATCTTCTTCGGTTGGGATTGAATATCCCGATGGGACTGTTGATGAGCGCCAAATATTTTATGCTTACGGGGCAAGACCTAATTATTTTAATGTCGTTGATATTCAATTTGTAGCGGGTCAAGCCTTTAAAGCAAGTAAAAAAGATAACAATCTTGAAAGTATAGTGATTAACAAAAAGTTTGCTGAACAAATGGGATACCCAGATGCGGATAAAATCATCAACAAGCAAGTTAAATTGTGGGGAGAGACCTGCACAATTACTGGAGTTATTGAAGATTATCATCATTTTGGATTAAAGAATGAAGTCCAACCACTCCTAATTTATCAGAACCAACCCGACGATAATGTTCTCATAAAACTTAATGCCTCTTCGGGTTCAGTTGCAGGAATGCAATCAAGTTTGGATAAGATTGAGACCCTTTACAAATCCATTTTCCCCAACAGCACATTAAACTATACATTTTTAGATAAAAAGTTTGAATCCCAATACGACGAAGACCGAAAATTCGGTATCGCTTTTCAGATTTTTACTGTTCTGGCAATTCTTATAGCAGCCTTGGGATTATTTGGTCTGACCTCTTACATGGCCTTACAAAGACGCAAGGAAATAGGAATTAGAAAAGTAACTGGAGCGAGTGTTTTTCAGATATTAAAATTATTGAACAAGGATTTTATTGCACTCATCATTTTGGCGCTTGTTATTGCAATTCCGGTGGCATGGTATATCATGGGGCAATGGCTCCAAGAATTTGCCTATAGAACGGAATTGAGTTGGTGGATATTCGCACTATCTGGGGTTGCTACGATTGTTATTGCTTTGGTTACTGTAAGTTTTCAATCCGTAAAAGCGGCAACATCAAACCCTGTAGAATCTTTGCGAACGGAGTAAATACTAATCAATCAAAATCGAAAAATCAATGTTTAAAAACTATATCAAAATCGCCTTTAGAAACCTATTTAAAAATAAGGTTTATTCGTTCATCAATATTTTTGGGTTGGCCATTGGTATGGCGGCGACCATTATGATTGGGCTTTGGGTAGCAGATGAACTGAGCCACAACAATTATTTTCAGAATAGGGAGACTATTGCCCAAGTTTGGCAGCACCAAACAATTAATAATAAAACCGAAACAGGTTCTGCCATTCCCATGCCTTTGGAATTTGCCCTACGTGAAAAACATAATGATAACTTCAAGCATATCATTATGTCGTCTTGGACCTTTCCCCAGTATTTAGGCTATGGCGAAAAGAACATCTCTATTCAAGGTAATTTTATGCAGGAGGGGGCTCCAGATATGCTTAACCTTGAAATTTTAAAAGGAGAGAAAAATGGGCTCAAGGAAAAAAATTCCATTATGATTTCCCAGTCAACTGCACTAACTCTTTTCGGTTCTAAAAATCCATTGGGTGAAATTATAAAAACAAATAATAAGGATGATATGACCGTGACCGCCGTGTACGAGGATATTCCTAAAAATAATTCGTTTAGCGACACAGAATATATCATGCCTTGGAAACACTATATCACGACCCAAGAGTGGCTCAAGATATCCAAGGATTATTGGGACAACAACAGCTTTCAAATGTTTGTCCAGATAAACGATAATACCACCATGGAAGCGGTAACCGATAAAATTTCAAAAGTTAAACAAATTGAAGACCCAGAAATGGTTCAGTTTGATGCTAGAATGTTTTTGCATCCCATGAAAAATTGGCACTTACGGTCTGATTTTGAAAATGGTGTCCAATCTGGTGGAAGAATAGAGAATGTATGGTTGTTTGGTATCATTGGAGGGTTTATTCTGCTTTTGGCCTGTATCAACTTTATCAATCTAAGCACGGCACGTTCTGAAAAGCGAGCTACTGAAGTGGGAATAAGAAAATCCATCGGTTCGCAACGCAGTCAATTGATATTTCAGTTTTTATGCGAATCCTTCGTCATCGTCGTCCTGTCATTTATTGTGGCCTTGGGCGTTGTTTTATTGTTCTTGAATGGTTTCAATAATTTAGCGAGCAAAATGATTGAATTTCCATGGGCGAGCGCTCAATTTTGGATTATTTCTATCGTGTTTATTTTATTCACTGCAATCTTGGCGGGAAGTTACCCAGCCTTGTATCTTTCGTCTTTTAATCCGGTTGCGGTTTTAAAAGGCACCTTTAAATCTGGAAAAAATTCTTCGCTTCCGCGGAAAATACTCGTTGTGGCTCAATTTACGATTTCCGCAGCATTGATAATTGGAACGCTGGTGGTAATGAATCAAATTCAGTTCAGTAAAGATAGACCAACGGGTTACAACAAGGAGGGTTTGATTCAAATCCCGACCATGAGCGGCGCTTTCTCAGGGAAAACCGACCTCATGCGTAACCAGTTTATAGAAAGTGGAGCGGTTTTAGAAATGGCCACCACCAGCAGTCCAACCACCGAAGTTTGGTCAAATAGGTCTGGTTATACTTGGGACGGAAAACCAGAAGGATTTCAAGAAGATTTGGCATATACTGATGTGTCTTGGGAATTTGTGGAAACCATTGGTGCAAAAATTATTGACGGTCGCGGTTTTTCGCGCGAGTTCGCTACAGATTCCAATGCCGTCATTTTGAATGAGACCGCTGTAAAATATATGGGTATCAAAGACCCAATTGGTAAATATATTAGGGATTCTGATGTAGAAGACCCAAATACGCCTTTGAAAATAATTGGGGTAATTGATGATATTGTGATGCAGTCGCCCTACAGCCCCGTCAAGCAATCTATGTATGTTTTTGATTATTACGGTAATGCGAGTTATTACAATTTGCGTTTAAATCCAGATAACAGCCTTAGCGATAATCTGGCCACGATTGAAAAGGTGTATAAATCCAATTTCCCGAATATTCCCTTTGACTATCAATTTGTAGATGAAGAATATGGTAAGAAGTTTGCTTCCGAAGAGCGCATCGCCAGCTTAGCAAGAATATTTACGATTCTGGCCATTTTTATCAGTTGTCTTGGATTGTTTGGATTGGCCTCCTTCGTCGCCGAACAGCGCACCAAGGAAATAGGTGTTCGTAAAGTTTTGGGTGCCTCCATGAACCAGTTGTGGTTATTATTATCCAAGGATTTTATAACGCTCGTGGTCATCGCACTATTAATCGCATCGCCATTAGCGTATTATATTATGGGGCAATGGCTACAAAAATTTAATTATAGAACAACGGTCACTTGGGATGTTTTGGCGATTGCCTGTCTGGGTGCATTGGCAATAACCTTGATTACCGTAAGTTTTCAGGCGATAAGAGCGGCAATGGCGAATCCTACCAAGTCGTTGCGAACGGAATAAAGCCCCTTAGCCCCCTAAGGGGGGACTGATTGTGGTAAAATGAAATGGAATAGAATCTAAGTTGAAGTCTAAAAAAACAAATACTAGTTACAGCCAGCCTCCAAATATTAAAATATCAACGTCCGTTAAGACACCGCAACTTTGCGAGAAAACCCGTATAAAAATAAAGAACCATGTTTAAAAACTATATCAAAATAGCTTGGAGAAATATAGTGAAGAACAAAGTCATGTTCGGAATTAATATACTAGGTCTAGCAGTAGGTATTGCCAGCTGTTTGATTATTATGTTGTTTGTTACAGACGAATTCAGTTATGACAGATACAATGAAAAAGCAGATGACATTGTCCGGGTAGTTTTTAAAGCAAAGATAAATGGAGAAAAGATAAATGAAGCCGTTGTAATGGCACCTGTTGGGCAAGCTCTTAAAGAAGAGTTTCCAGAAGTGTTAGATGCAACACGTTTCAGGATAATGGGTACTCCAAAAGTTGTTTATAATGATGTATCATACCGTAATGGCCGATTCGCCTATGTAGACCCTAATTTTTTTGATGTATTTACCCTTCCAATTCTAAAAGGAGATAAGGCTTCGCCTTTAAAAGAACCCAATACAATAATCTTAACAGAGGACGAAGCCATAAAATATTTTGGGAATGAGAATCCCATCGGAAAAATACTTAAAATTGATGCAGAAGGAGAACAATTTAAGGTGACGGCTATCATAGATAAAGTACCTGATAATTCACATTTTCATTTTGATATGATGGCCTCCATGGAAGGGCATAATGATGCCAAACAAAATACATGGATGAACTCTAATTTTTACACGTACTTACTCCTTAAAAAAGGAACTGACTACAAAAATCTGGAGTCAAAATTATCTGCAATTTTTCAAAGAAATGTAAGCGAACCATTGAAGGAAGCATTTGGGTTAACCTATACTGAATTTACTAAAGAAAATAAACTTGGTCTATTTCTTCAACCTTTAACTGATATCTATTTAAGTTCAGAGTTTTCTTCACGAGGTGAATCTGAATCTAGTGGAAGCTTAACATCACTCTACATTTTTGCTGCTACTGCTTTATTTATGTTAATGATAGCCTGTATTAATTTCATGAACCTTTCTACAGCTTCAGCCACAAAAAGGTCTAAAGAAGTAGGTATTAGAAAAGTTTTAGGTTCAAAAAAGAAACAAATCATTAAGCAATTTCTAACAGAATCATTTATTTCAACGTTAATCGCTACTCTTATCGCATTGATTTTTGTGATTATTATGCTTCCTTTTTTTAATGAAATTTCTGGCAAAGAACTTCAAGTCAGTTATTTATTGACGCCTAAAATTTTCGCAACAGTAATCCTATCAATACTTTTAATTAGCTTATTGGCTGGAACGTATCCTGCTTTTTATATTTCTTCTTTTAAACCAATTTTAGCTCTCAAAAGTAAATTTTCGGGTACTGGAAATACCAAAGGCATTCGAAGTGGATTGGTTGTTTTTCAATTTGTGATTTCTACTGGACTAATACTCGCAACAATCGTGGTCAGTCAACAAATGTCTTTTATTCAAAATAAAGAATTAGGGTATGATAAAGACCAACTCTTGGTCATAAGAGAATCCTATTTTCTTGAAAATAATCAAGAAGCTTTTAAAAATAAAATCTTGAGCGACCCAAGAGTCATTAATGTGACGACATCTGCTTTTGTTCCTGTAGGTGATTCAGATAACAATATGTCCTCATTTTACATTGACCAACAGTTCAACAGAAGAATGTTCGTATATAATATTGACGAAAATTATATTCCAACGATGAAGATGGAATTACTAAAAGGTAGAAATTTTTCGAAAGAGTTTGGTGTAGATTCTTTAAATGCCATCATTAACGAAACATCCGCAAGAATTTTGGGCTTTGGAGATGATGCAATAGGCAAATCAATAACTCGTGGCACAAATAATCAAGGAGGAAGACAAACCTTAAAAGTAATCGGAGTTGTAAAAGATTTTCATTACCGATCACTTCACGAAAAAATTGATCCCTTAATTATGTTAAACGACCCTTACGGTGGCTTTATCATAAGAGCAAATGTTGCCGATATGTCCGACCTCGTCAAAAGCATGTCTGCTATGTGGAACAGTTTTAATGTGGAGCAAGCTTTTAATTACACCGTGATGGATGATTCCTATAATCTCACCTATGTAAAGGAGCAAAGGTTGGGTACTATTTTGAAGATTTTCGCCTTACTGACGATTTTCGTGGCTTGTTTGGGCTTATTTGGATTGGTCACTTTTACTGCTGAACAACGAATCAAAGAAATCGGTATTCGAAAAGTATTGGGCTCAAGTGTGGCACAAATTGTAGGTCTGCTCACAAAAGATTTTATAAAGCTTATTATAATTTCATTTTTAATAGCCTTCCCTTTAGGAATCTATTTAATGAATAAATGGTTACAGGATTTTGCTTACCGTATTGACATTTCAGTTGAATCTATTCTCTTGGCCGCACTTATAACCACACTAGTTGCATTTTTAACCATCAGTTTTAAAAGCATTAAAGCCGCTACCATGAACCCTATAAAAAGTTTAAAAACAGAATAAAGCAAAACTCAAAATCATGTTTAAAAATTATTTCAAAATCGCAATCCGAAACCTCTGGAAACACAGAACGTTTACAGCATTGAATATTATTGGGCTTTCTGCTGCTTTCGGTGTGGCTATATTATTGGCCATGTTTGCCATCTATCAACTGTCTTTTGATAAATTCCATGAAAACATAGAACAGCTCTATCTGGTTTATACTCAAGATAGTACTCCAGATGGTCTTGATGCCAATACCTCAAAATCAGAGCCTTTTGCAGCAGCATTAAAAGAGGAAGTGGCAGGAATTGAGAAAATTACACGACGTAATGGCAAGAATATTTTGTTGACACATAGAGGTGAACAGTTTCAAATGAATGCCTCTTACGTTGACCCTGAATATTTGAAGATGTTCAGTTTTCCTGTCATTAGAGGTGATAAACAAAATCCGATTACTGCAGAAACAACCATTGCCATAACCGAAAGAACTGCAAAAATTTTATTCGATGGGGAAAATGCCATCGGGCAAACGGTCACTATTCTTAGGGACGGTCAAGATGTACCCTTTACTATAAATGCGATTATTGAAGATTTTCCGGAAACAAGTTCCCATGGTTTTGACGTCCTTCTTAATTTTAAGAACCAGTCCAAATCAGCCTATGCGGAAACCATTGGACGATGGGATAAGGAAAACCATGAAGTTTACCTGCAGTTAGCAAAGGGTATGACGCCAGAACAATTTGAAAACGGTACAACGGCATTTACAGAACTTCACTATAAAGATGAAATCGAAAATGCCAAACGCGACGGTGCCCAACCCGATGCCAGTGGAAATTATCGACAGTTAAAATTACTGGCTTTCGCCGATACTAGATTTGCCAATTTTAATCAGGGTGCAGTAGTTGTAAACCGAACGATGCCTTATTTGGTTATGGGTATTGCCATTTTGATTTTATGTATTGCTTGTGTCAATTTCATCAATATGAGTATTGCCAAAAGTGCTCAACGCTTGCGTGAAATCGGTATGAGGAAAACCTTGGGTGCAGGAAAGGCACAACTGTTCTTTCAATTTTGGGGAGAAAGTATTATCGTGTTCCTGATTTCTATAAGTAGCGGAATTTTAATGTCGTTTTTAGTCTTAAAGCCTTTCCAGACACTATTTAAAACCAGAGCTAATTTTGAGGTTCTAATGTCGCCATCAGTAATGATAGGACTTGTTTTTAGTGTGCTCCTAATTTTAATTATTGCGGGAGGTTATCCTGCATTGTTGATGAGTCGTTTGGGAACATTGCAGAGTCTAAAAGGAAAAATTGAGACTAGTGGAAAAAATCGCTTACGTAATAGTTTAATGGTCTTACAATTTGGGATTGCCATTTTATTGATTAGTGGCACACTTGTACTTTGGAGTCAGGTGGAGTTTATGCGTACCAAGGATTTAGGCTTTAACAAGGAGCAGGTCATCGCCTTTCCGCTCAATGGAAAACGTAACGACCAGCAAGCACTTCAGCTATTAAGAGATAAATTACAGAATAGGCCTAATATAATTAACATTACCGCATCTAATAATATTTTGGGTCTGGGTAAAGACGGTACACGTTCTACAAGCGTTTTGGGATTTGAATACAAAGGTCGAGGCATTGATACCCACATGTTAGTGGTAGATGCGAATTATGTGGAGACATTGGATTTGAAATTGATTGAAGGGCGTTCGTTCCGAAAAAATCTGGCGAGCGATAGTCTCTCGATTATCATCAATGAATCTATGGCGAAACAAATGAATGAGGATGACATATTAAATTCCAGAATAGTCTTGGATGATTCTACTGTGTATGCTGTGGTAGGGGTAATCAAGGATTTTAATTTTCAGGAAATGGATAGAAACATCGCACCGATGACCCTTTTTGCATTTCCCAATTCGAACTTAAGCAACGCTTACGTAAAAGTTGCTTCGCAAAATTTAGAACAATCCTATTCTGATGTTAAAGCCGCTTGGAAAATTATTGAACCCAACGCCGAATTTCAAGGCTCATTTTTAGACGAAAATATTGAAAGAACTCTCAGCAACGAGCGTACCATGACCACAATGATTGGCAGCGGTTCTGTTCTCGCTATCGTGTTAAGTTGCATTGGATTGTTTGCCATGTCTTTATTGATTGTTGCACAGCGCCGAAAGGAAATTGGCATTCGCAAAGTGGTGGGAGCGAGCATAGGGGCCATTACCTATTTATTAACCAAGGATTTTCTAAAATTGGTAGCTATTGCCTTTGTGATTGCGACACCAATTGCTTGGTGGGCAACCAACGCATGGTTGCAAGACTACGTTTATCGTATCGATTTGAATATTTGGATATTTCTTGCTGCTGGCGGATTGGCCCTGATCATAGCCTTAATAACCATAAGCGGAAAAACCATTGGAGCTGCGGCAGCAAATCCGGTTAAGAGTTTGAGAACAGAATAATCCCCCTTTAATCCCCTAAGAGGGAATGGAGTCGAATTCGAATTCGAAAATGAAAAATTATAAAAGATCTGCATCGTGAAATGTTGAAGTCTTTCCGCATTGAGAAAAAAAGGAATCTATAAAATATGGCATCATGATTAAAAACTATCTTAAAATCGCTTGGCGAAATATCTTTAAGTACAAATTGACTGCTATCATTAATATTTTGGGCTTAGCCTTAGGCTTGACCTCCTGCTTGATTATTTTGGTTTTTGTGGATTATGAATTGAGTTTCGACGAGCAGCATTCATATTCAAATCAAACTTATCGGGTGGTTCAGCAACAAGACTTTCCAGAGGACACTTATTATTTCAATACAACACCATTTCCACTTGCAGATGCCATTAGAACTGAAATTCCAAAGGTAGAACGTGTCACGCAGATTGCTGGTTTGACTTCGGAAACTTTGAGTGTTGAAAACATCTCAGGAATAAAGTCAGTTTACGAAGAATCTGATGTGCTTTATGCCGATGCTGATTTTTTCAAGGTTTTTGACGGCGTAAAATGGCTCGCTGGAAATAAGGCCGACGCTACTCAAGATTTAAATTCTGTTGTTCTTACCGAAAGGTTGGCAAAGAAATATTTTAATCAAGGAGCGTTAAACTATGAATCGATTATAAACAGTACCATACTATTAAATAACGAAGAATTACTATCGGTCAAAGGAATTGTAGAAAATCCAGCGGGAAATAGTAGCTATAAATTCGGTATGGTATTACCTTATAGGTTGTTCAAAAAACGAAATGAAGGATTTGCAGGCAATTGGTCTGCCACTCATATAGGCACGACTTTCGTAGTTCTTGGCGAACCGTCTAAAATCTCAAAAACTGAACTTGCAATTAACAAAATGAGCAAGAATTATTTGGATGAGATTCATGCAAAACGGGTTAGCTATAAACTTCAAGCTCTAATTGAAATACATACCGATTCACTTTACGGGAGCGGCCCTGGAGGCTACATAATGCCTAAGAAAATTTTAATGATTTCAGCAACCGTTGCAATATTCATTTTACTAATTGCTATTGCCAATTTTATAAATTTAGTTACCGCTCAATCTGTTTTAAGGTCTAAAGAAGTCGGAGTTTTAAAGGCACTGGGCAGCAGCCGTTTTAAATTGGTAATACGTTTCGTCATCGAGAATACCATGTTGGTCTTACTTTCACTCGGGCTTTCTTTTGTTTTGGTTCACCTAAGTCTGCTTGAACTAAACGCATTCTTTAGCATCATAAGTTTAGATTTGGTTTTGGGAAGCAATTTTGTCTACATGCTTATAATTGCAGGCCTACTTACCGCTTTAATTGCAACCGTTTATCCTGCGCTGGTGCTTTCAAAAATTAATCCAATACAGGCCCTGAAAAGTAAAGAACTGAATAGTTTAAAAGGAGTCAATACTCGAAAAGCTTTGATAACCTTTCAGTTTATTATTGTACAGGTTTTTGTAATTGCGGTTATTGTTGTTGGGTTGCAAATGAATTATTTCAATACTAAGGATGTTGGTTTTGAAAAGGATTCAATTGTTATTACGCCAGTTCCAGAATTTGATAAAATTGATGTTTTTAAAAATAAGTTGAATGCAATAGCTGACATTGAAAGCGTCTCTTTCGGTTCGGGTCCTCCCATGGGAATAGACGGATTATCCTTAGGAACATCGTTTCGTCTAGCATCAGAAAATCAAGAAAATGGAATGTATTCTGAAATGAAAATCGGCGATGAGAATTATTTAAACCTTTACGATTTAAAACTTTTAGCGGGCAGAAATTTTAAGACGACTAAAAAGACGTTTGATCAATTTGTGGTTAATGAGGCTTTAATAAAAACCTATAATTGGACGCCCCAAGAAGCTATTGGGAAACAACTCACTATCAATGAGGGCGAGGGAACAATTGTTGGCGTAGTTTCAGATTATCACAACAACGCCTTACAGTATGAAATCACACCTAGTATCATCATTAATTGGAATAGTTTTCAAATGAATGCTTTTATGAAACTCTCCAGCGCCAACCCAGGTGTTATAGTAGATATTGAAAACGCTTGGAAATCCAGTTTTAAAAAATCCTTTTTTGAGTACGGTTTTCTTTCCGAGGCCATAGAAAGAGAATATGCTGTTCAAAGTATGATTTATCTTGGGTTCAAAATACTGTCCTTACTCTCAATCTGTATTGGCGGTCTAGGTTTATTAGGTTTAATGACCTTTGTATTGTTATCAAAATCGAAGGAAATAGCTATAAGAAACGTTTTAGGTTCTTCAACTTCGCAAATTGTAATGCTCCTTTCGAAAGAGTACACAACACTTATTTTAGTTGCCTTTGTCATAGCAGCACCAATAACGTATTACTTAATGTTTTCTTGGCTCAAGGATTTTACATATCAAATTGAACTTTCGGTCTGGATGTTCGTAACTGGAGGTCTGTTTACATTTATAATAGCCTTTGTGGCTTGCAGTTTTCAGTCTATAAAAATGGCCTTGGTCAAACCGATAAAATATTTAAGAACAGAATAATTCCCCTTTAATCACCCTAAGGGGGAATGAAGACGAAATCGAAATCGAAATCGAAGTCGAAAATGAAAAAGTATAAAGAATGAGTATAGTAAAATTTTGGAGTTTTTCCGCATTGAGAAAAAAACGAATCTATAAAATATGGCATCATGATTAAAAACTATCTAAAAATCGCTTTGCGAAATATCTTAAAAAACAAGGTGTTCTCGCTAATCAACATCATCGGTCTTACCATTGGTTTAAGTGCAGCTTTTGTGATTGGACTGATGATTTATTATGATGCCACGTTTGATAAGTTTCATAAAGATGGCGATAGGATTTATCGTGTGGTGACTGATTTAAAGAGTCCTGACGATGTGTGGAAAATCCCAGGAGTAACATTGGCTTTGGAAGATGCTATTAAAGATAATTCAAATTTTGAAACCGTTGCCGGGTTTTACATTGAGCGCCCAGCGATAGTGGAGAACAGAGAACAGGAATTAGAGTTCAAATGGCCTAATTTTGTGGTGTTTGCCGATGGAAATTATTTCGATATTTTCAAATACAAATTCTTGGCTGGAGAGGAAACGAATGTGCTTTCAGAGCCAAATACTGTTATTTTGACCAAAGCGCGAGCTTCAGAATACTTTCCGAAGATACCCTCATCAGAAATTATTGGCAGAACCTTGGTTTATAATGATTCCTTAAATGTTACCGTCACTGGAATTGTTGAAGATTATAAAGAGCGAACCGATATTATTTTTCAAGAATTTATCTCAAGCCCTACGATTTTACAGACCAGACTTCGACAAAATTTTCTAAATAAAAACTGGGATAATACTAACTCTAATGCACAGCTTTTTGTAAAAGTCGCCAATAATGCCAATTTAACGGCTATTCAATCTCGTTTTGATGGGTTGTCAAAAGAGCACCGAAGTGAAGAGTCAATAAAATATGGTGATGAGCAGATTTTTCAACTTCAGCCATTGGCAGATATCCATTTTAATGAAGATTACGGCATTTATGATTGGTCTAAAGGTCAAGCCAGTAAATCGCTTTTGACCTATTTGGCCTTGATTGCGTTGTTTTTATTGGTATTGGGCTGTATCAATTTTATCAATTTGAATACCGCTCAGGCCACACAACGCGCCAAGGAAATCGGGATTAGAAAAACGCTGGGAAGTAGTCGCAAACAGTTGATAGGTCAATTTATGGGCGAGACGTTTTTATTGGTTTTAATAGCGTCACTGTTGTCTCTAGGACTTTCAAAATGGCTAATAACCATATTTTCAGATTTTGTACCAGACGGTTTAGAGTTTGAATTATTTAAGTCACCGCTAATTATCTTCGGAATTGTTTTACTGTTGGTGTTGGTCACGTTTCTTTCAGGGTTTTACCCAGCCTTGGTTTTATCGCGTTTCAATACAGTTTCCGTCTTAAAAAACCATTTAGCGATTGGCGAGAATAAAACGAAACTTCGAAAGTTTTTAACGGTGTTTCAATTTACAGTCGCCCAAGTGTTTATTATCGCCACGTTGCTCGTTGGTAAACAAATCAATTATTTGTTAAACAAGGATATGGGATTTAAAACTGAAGAGGTTGTTTCTGTGTTTCAACCACGCTCTGAGCAGGAATTATCGAAAAAGGAACGTTATGCTGAAGCCTTAAGTACAATCCCTGAAATTGAGAACATCAGTATTGGTGGCGTTCCTCCAGCATCAATGAATACAAATACAAGTATGGCGAATTATCGCGACGGTAAAAAGGAAATTAATGCAGAGTTGCAGTTTATATTTGGAGACAGAAGATACCTAGATGTTTTTGAATTGAAGTTGTTAGCTGGCCGCAATTACAGGAATGATACCATAAAAGAAATGGTAATCAACGACACTTATAGAAAAGTCTTAGGTTTCAAAACGCCAGAAGTTGCCATTGATAAAACAGTTGAAATCGATGAAGAACAAGTCACAATTGTTGGCGTCATGGCAGATTTTCATCAGCGTTCTCTAAAATCAGATATTAAGCCAATGGCATTAAGAGGCGATTGGTACAGACCAGATTGGAGTCAATTTCAGGCTGTTCATATAGCTTTTAAAAATACGTCTTCGGAAAATTTAAGCAGTACGCTATCTAAAATAGAGGAAGCCTATAAAACGGTGTATTCTGAAACTGATGATTACCGTATTGAATTTTTGGATGAGACGGTAGCACGTTTCTACAACCGAGAGCAAAAAGTATCAAAACTTCTCAATTGGGCAACAGGTCTTTCCATCTTAATAAGTTGCCTTGGACTTTTGGGTCTGGTCATTTACACCACCAATCGACGCGTAAAAGAAATAGGTGTGCGTAAAGTTTTGGGTGCATCGCTACTTCAAATTAATGCGCTGCTTTGTAAGGAGTTTTTGATATTGGTTGCCGTTGCTTTTATTGTCGCAACCCCGATAGCTTGGTATGGAATTCATAATTGGTTGCAGGATTTTGCTTATAAAACTAGCATCAGTGTCTGGATATTTCTGGCAGGTGGTATTGCAATGATTGGCTTCGCCTTATTGGTGATTAGCGCCAAAACCTTACAAGCGGCAAATGCAAATCCGGTGGATTCGTTGAGGTCTGAATAAAGCCCTAATCAACAAAGGGTAATAGGATTGATTAAAATTGATACGGCACCTCTTTAGACCTCACAGTTTTCAGCTTCGATGATTATTCGACTTTTAAGCACTGAACGCGTTCAAACTGATAACATAGTTAATCAGGAAATGTCTTAGTGCTTCTTTGGGTTACTCTGTTAAATAACTCAAATTTTGCTAGTTTATAAAGTGTTCGATTACGTACAAAATATGTATCAAAATCGAACACTTTCTGTTTTATGAATTATTGTAAAACCCTATATATTAGATTTTTAAATAATTGGCATCATCTTCACTATATAATAAGTGTTATTAGTTGTTCAATTCGAAGTGGAAAAATTTGAGGGAATAACTGTTTGAGGCCAGTTTATCAAAAATAGAATCTCATGTTCAAAAATCATATCAAAATCGCTTGGCGAAATTTAAAGGGCAGTCCGCTTTTTTCTACCATCAATATTTTGGGACTCACCCTTAGTCTGGCCGTTACCGCTTTACTGTTTATGTTCATCTATCACGAAAATAGTTTTAATAACATGTATGCGAAAAAAGATAACATCTATCGTGTATTGGTGGAGACTTCAGAAAGTTTCAACAGCAAAACCTATGCAAATGCGCCAGCCATGGTCGCGCCAACTGCTATTGCTGAAATTCCAGAAGTCATCGATGCCGTGCGGTTTTACAAACATGGATTTGGCGATGCGGCATACATTAATACCGATGATTCCGAATTTATCGAAAACTCCTTGTATTATGCAGACCCCAATATTTTTGACGTTTTTGATATTACCCTTGAAAAAGGCCTAGTTGCGGGAGCACTGAACAATCCTAACACAGCAATTATTTCTATAAGCACAGCAAAACGGTTTTTTGGCACCGACCAAGTTGTTGGTAAAACATTTAAGATTGACGATAAGACTGGGATAGAGATTACAGGGGTGTATGAAGACCTTCCAACAAATTCAACTCTTGATGGCAATATTTACGTATCCTTCGCCACCAGTTTTTTTGCTAGAAGACCAACGTGGTCAAATTCAAGTTTAGAAACGTATCTATTGACAGCAGAAGGTGCAAAACCGAGCATACTCAAATCAAAAATGAAAGAGATGCTTGATGAAAATGTTGAAAAGGACCAACAATGGTATTCATTAAATGTGCAGCCGTTTGACGAGGTTCATTTATATTCAACTCATTTGGATAACGGCTACAGCTCTAGAAAAGGTTCAATTGACCAAGTGAATAGTTTAACCTGGTTGGCCTTGTTGATTCTGGTTATCGCCTGTATTAACTACATGAATTTAACAACAGCGCGTTCACAAAAACGGGCGCTAGAGGTAGGCGTGAGTAAAACCCTCGGGGCCTCAGTTTCAAATTTGATAGCACGATTTTATGCCGAAACCGGATTGATGACCTTCATTTCCATCATTTTGGGCATTGTTGTCGCATTGATTTTCTTGCCTTATTTTAATCAGATTTCTGGAAAGTCTATTCCTGCCTCATTATTATTGTCTGGAACTTTTATCGCTGCAATGCTTGCTATTTGGGCGGTTACAACCCTTTTAGCAGGGTCTTATCCTGCGATTTACTTATCCAATCTTTCAGCAAAAAAAATACTGAGTGGTGGTAATACGGGTTCTAATTGGTCGGTCAACGTAAGAAAAGGATTGGTGGTTCTGCAGTTTGCGGCATCTATCGTTTTGATTATCGGTGTTTTCGTCATATATAGTCAGCTGCATTTTATTCAAAACAAAGACTTGGGATTCAATTCAAATCAAGTCATGGCCATTACAACTACTGGCATTAAGGAATCCAATACTGTAAGTTTACTCAAGCAGAAATTAGAGGCATTGCCCATTGTATCTTCAGTTGGCGCAGCGCAAGGCTACCCTGGAAAAACGGTAAGTGGTCGTTTGGTGCATAACCCTTTGGCAAACGACGGCGGATTTTCCGTACAGACCAATCGTGCAGATGCAGAGGCATTGGATGTTATGGGCTTAAAATTTCTCGCCGGAAAAAATTTACCAAAAGTCAAGACAGAAGGCGATACCTTGGTTGAAGTCGTGGTCAATAAAAAAATATCCGATTATTTAGGTCATACGCCAGAGGAAGCCATAGGAAAAACTATTTATATGCTTCCTAAAGATGCTACTATTGTTGGGGTAGTGGACAATTTTAATTTTGCGTCCTTAAGAGAGCCAATAGGAGCTTATGCTTTTCATAACCATACAAGTGAGTCTAAGGAATTTCTTTTGGTAAAAATGAAAGTTTCAGATTTGGCCCAAAGTATTTCTGCCATGGAAAGCAATTTTAAAACGGTTGCTCCCAATGTTCCATTTGACTATAGCTTTTTAGATAAAAATATTGAAAAGCTATATCTCGAAGAAAAACGTACGGCTTCCATTGCGGTTATCTTTTCAACTCTGGCAATTTTTGTGGCGTGCTTAGGGCTGTTTGGGTTAGCAGCGTTTACGGCAGAGCAGCGTCAAAAGGAAATTGGGATTCGCAAAGTTTTAGGGGCTTCCGTCGCAGGAGTCGTAAGATTATTATCAATCGATTTTGTGAAGCTGGTCTTAGTGGCATTGCTCATTGCATTTCCATTGGCATATGTCGTGATGGATAATTGGCTCAAGGATTTTGCATTCCGAATTGATATTGGTTGGCAGCCATTCGTATTTACAGGATTTTGTGCCTTGGTTATCGCCATATTAACAGTAAGCTTTCAGGCTATTAAAGCGGCAATTGCGAATCCTGTTAAATCATTAAAAGCTGAATAATTTCATAGACCTTAAGGGTTTTTGAAACCTGTGAGGTCTTATTAAATAATTTTTAAACAGAATTAAATTCAATCAATACTATAAATCAACAAAAACCATGAGAACCATTTTATATATATCAATTGTTATTTGCGCTTTTGCTGTTCAAATCGCTTCATCTCAAACCAAGACTCCGGTCAAAGACTTTGACAAAGTAATTATAAGTCCACATATTGAGAGCAAATTTGTGCAAGGCGATGAGAATTCAGTAACCATACTAAGCAGTACGGAGCCAGAAGATAAAATCAATATTGAGCTCAAGGGCAAGACGCTTCGAGTCTATCTAGACGATGCCAAAGAAACGACGAAGCAAGAGAACATTGTCAAGAATGGCATCAGCATGAAAGTCCCAATTTATAAAGGGAAAGTGCTTTCCATTTTGGTGATGTACAAAAATATTAATGAATTGTCATTAAGAGGCGAACAAGTCACGCTGTGCGAAAGTCCAATCAATATTGAAAAATTTACGCTTAAGATTTACGGAGAATCCCAAGTCACCTTTAATGAAGTTAATGTATCTGAAATTGATGTCGATGTGTATGGTGAAAGTAATTTAACCATTTTAAAAGGTAGCATCGGTTTTCAGAAAATTACCGCTTATGGCGAAAGCAAAATGAATCTGTTAGGTGTGGAAAATAAAGAATCCAAGCTGAAGGCCTTCGGCGCAGCGCAATTTGACGTCAATGTTTCCGAAGCTATAAAATTTACATCTTACGGTGAGGCCGTTTTGAGATACAAAGGAGGCGCCAAGGTGACAACGGGACTGAGTTTTGGAGATTCAGAGATTATCGCTTTAGAATCTAATTAGGAATAAAAACTAGTCTCTACAAGACATTATAAATAATAAATAGTCGTAAGACCATTTAAAAAGAGAAACCATGAAAAACACATTATTAAAATTAACCCAAGCTTCAAGGGAGGTCAAGAACGGAAGTAAAGAAGTAACCCTTTTAGACAATATCAACCTCGAGGTTCAAGAAGGCGAATTTATCTCACTCATGGGGCCATCTGGCTCTGGGAAATCTACGTTACTAAACTGTATAGGTATGCTTGATAATTTTACCGATGGCGGTTATATTTTTCTAAATGAAGTGGTACACAGCATGAAGGACAAGCAAAAGTCCAAACTCTATAAGGATTATATTGGTTTCGTCTTTCAAGCCTATCATCTCATTGATGAACTCACGGTTTTTGAAAATATAGAAACACCGTTGCTTTATAAAAACGTAAAATCTTCTGAACGAAAAGCCTTGGTTGCCGATATGTTAGACCGTTTTAACATCGTTGGGAAAAAGGATTTGTTCCCCATTCAATTAAGTGGCGGCCAGCAACAGCTCGTAGGTGTTGCAAGAGCCTTGATTTCAAAGCCAAAATTGATTCTCGCCGATGAACCGACCGGGAATCTCAACTCTAAGCAAAGCACAGAAATCATGGAGCTGTTTACCGAACTCAATAAGGAAGGTGTCACCATTATACAGGCCACACATTCAGAAAGTAATGCGGCCTATGGCTCAAGAACCATTAATCTTTTGGACGGAAAAATTGTTCAAGACTAAACCAAAATTCATGTACCTCAATATTAGAATAATTTTATGCCTCAGTTTGTTTTGCAACTTTATATCTGCTCAAAATGAATTACAGGAAAGCTATACCTTAGAAGATTGTATATCGATTGCTATTGAAAATAATCTGGAGTTAAAGTCGGCAAAACTAAGCTCAAATACTGCTGAAGTTAATTTTAAACAATCTAAAGCTAATTTCTTGCCTAACCTAAACGGAAACATCAATGTAGGTGTTAACAATGGGAGGAGTATTGACCCGTTTACCAACGATTTTATCAATCAACGGTTGACCTTTTCAAGCGCGAACTTAAATTTGGACATGACTATTTTTAATGGTTTCAGATTAATCAATCAGGCGAAACAGAATAAACTCAATATATTGGCTGCCGAAATGGAAATTGAGGAAGCCAAACAAGACCTTATACTGCGCGTCACTTTGGCGTATCTGCAAGTTTTGAACAATCGTGATATTTTAACCTTGGCCAAAAACCGATTGCAAACTACCGAAGAGCAGTTGGAGCTGCAAAAAGAGTTCTACGAAAACGAATCGGGCAACCCTGCCGATTATGCCGATATCAAAGGTCAACTTACCCTAGATGAAACCAGTATTTTATCGGCACAGAGCGGTTTCAACAGTTCAAAATTGGAATTGTTACAATTGCTTAATCTTACCGATAATGATATTGAGCTCAATGCCAAAAATTTGCTGCTGGATTTTGAGCAGTATGAGCGTTCGGCAGAGGAAGTTTATCAAGATGCCACTCAAAACCTAGCGACTTTTAAAGCTAGGGAATTGCGAGTGGACGCTTCAAAAAAAGGCGTCAATGTTGCAAAGGCGCAGTTTACACCTGAAATTTCGTTCTTTGCCGGCCTAAATACCAATTATTCAAGCGCAGCGCAACTATTTACAGAGACCGGTACCAGCTTTGTAGAGACGGGAGATTTTATCACTATTGATGGCGAGAATGTTCCCGTGCTTACTGAAAGTAGCAGTTTTGATTCAAACGATATTGGCTTTTCAGAACAATTCGATAATAACCTGAGTACGAATTTTGGTGTTTCGATGAGGGTACCGATTTTCAATGGCTTTCAAGCAAAAAATAATGTAGCGCTAGAGAAAATTAGGGTAGAAGAGTCAATGGTGGCATTAGAACAGACCCAATTGGAAATCAAAAATGCCATTGCACAAGTACATTTTGATATGGAGACTACCTACCTGCGCTACGAAAGCTTACTAAAACAAGTCACAGCCTTTGAAGAATCGTATCGCATTAATGAAATAAGGTTCAATAACGGCATCTCAAATTTTTTAAACTATGTAACCAGTAAAAACAATCTAGACAACGCAAAAATTAATTTGACCAATGCTAAGTATGATTATTTGTTGAGAACCAAGGTGTTGGATTACTATCGCGGGAATTTTAGATATGGATTATACTAAATAGGTTGTCTTTTTTTGGTTAATAAATAGATGTTCTGAAGTTTTTTAGCTATTTCGACGGCTAAAAAATAGTTTAAACGAGGTCTGTTATTAAATGGTGAGTTCAGGTAAACCTTCATAACTTATTAGATTGGATTTAAAAGTAACTCATTGGGTTTTTTTAGGTCTAGACTGAAAATGGGTTATTCGGTTGTTATAGATATAGACGCTTACATTACTTTTTTTAATTTTAAATAAGTAGCTAAAATCGATATTTAGTATCATGTTCCACTCAGCCCATTCCCTACATTCCACTTTTTCTGCTTTACAATCAGAAAAAACTTCATTTCGCGAAAAGCGCTTCCCTAAAGGTCTTGGACACAATCCCCGATTTTAGCTTTCCATTTCGATTATCCTTCCCGTCCCGATGGCTATCTAGACAGGTAAGCAACACTACATTCCTGAGCAGAAATCGTGAATTACGTCCGCTTTTCCAGAGCTGAAAGCCATCCCTTCAATTTTCTTAACAGGATTTACGGTAAACCCTTCTTTGGTGTTTCCTCGAAAATCCTTAAAAACCGAACCGCTGTCCTGCACATTTTAAGGGGTTTATAATGGAGGGTGCCTTTGTTGTTTTTCGGGTCATCGAAAAACAGGCAGGGCATAACTAATTCTAATTTACTCACAACTGCTTTTTTCGCTTAACTCTCTGTACGCTCAAACACAGCTGCGCCCAAAAAGAATTGCTAATGCCCTTATGGAACTTGTCAAGACTGTACAAGTTTTATTGAAAAATAAGGCTTCTACTTCCTTGAAAACCTGAAGACCTATCTATCGATAGGCGGGTTTTACTACGTCGCAGACACTCCTGATTTGTTCCCTAAAAGTCTTGACAAAACCCACACTATCCATTGTGCGGTGCACGAAAGAAAAGAACAAACACCCCTTAAAATTTAATCTGTTTTGAATCCATAGGGGAAATATGAACCTTGTCTGCCGAATAGGTGGGCACTAAAATCTTTTATTATGAGTACTATTAGAAATCATGTACAGTTAATTGGAAATGTTGGTGTGGAACCAACGATTACGAACCTTGAGAGCGGTAAGAAAGTCGCCCGCTTTTCATTAGCCACGAATGAGTATTACAAGGATGGCAAAGGAGAAAAACAAACCGACACGAATTGGCATACCGTTGTTGCCTGGGGCAAGACCGCCGAAATTGTGCAGAACTATGTCGAAAAGGGCAAAGAGGTAGGGATAACGGGTAAACTAAAGACCCGAACCTACACGTCCGATGATGGGAGCCAACGCTATGTAACGGAAGTTGTAGCTGATGAAATCCTTTTACTTGGAAGCAAAAATGACAAGTAAGATTTGAACATTAAGGAGGGCGTAAGTGTTTAAAGATGCGCCCTCTTTTTTATTATTCACACATTAAAATTAGATAATAATGAAATCGAAGAGTCACGATTTCCATAAAAATATAAACGATGAAAAAAGCACAAGTTAATGAAGTCAGGATTAGCTATAAAGAGGGCTTAAGGTCTTCCATGTGGCATAAAATAACAAATTCAAAAGATGCAGCCCAATTGGTCTTCGATAATTGGAACAAGGATACAATCGCCCTACAAGAAACCTTTAAGGTCGTGTTGTTGAATAACAGCAATAAAGTAAAAGCTATATTTCAAGTGTCACAGGGTGGAATAACGGGAACTTTAGTAGATGTAAGAATCTTATTTGCAGTCATTTTAAAATCCTTATCGGTAGGTATCATACTTGCGCATAATCATCCGAGTGGAAAATTGATCCCGAGTGATGCAGATAAGCGGTTGACCACTAAAATTAGGAACGCATCTGAACTGTTCGATGTAAAGCTTATTGACCATTTGATCCTAATTCCGAATGGGGATTATTATAGTTTTGCAGATAACGGGATCTTGTGAATATGGGAGCTATGATATATCTCAATTTTACCGACTTGAGTGAGGACCCTCAAAAGCGACTTTTGGAAAAATCCAAATGTGATGTGGAACGAAAATTTGGCGATGCTATCGGCAAATATGTAAAACAAAATTATTCTTGCTTTGAAACTATGATCGAAGAGGAAGCTATAAGAAATTTATATTCCTATTCCTTCGTGTTCAAGATATGAGTTCTTAAAATCCAATGGGAACACCTCTAAAATTTAGAGGTGTTTTTTTATTTGAACATTACAATTTCAATAAAAAAACGTATCTTTATTTTAGCTGAACTTCAGCTTTGATACTTATGTAGGGTTATCCTATTCTCGACTTTCGCCGATAACCATACGCATCTAAAATTAACATATTGGAAATTCATTTCCCTAAAATGGCAATTGGCTTTTTAGCCAGATTGTAAGGAATTTTTGGTACGCCATAGCGCACCGAAAAGGAGTAGCAAGAGGGTAACACGCTGCGCAATGTTAATACACTCCTTTTTTGTTTTAAACCACTAACGTTCAGTAGTTTATGATTTCAAATAAATTCTTGTTTATCAGCCATTTGCGACAAATGGCAATGAAACGCCCATTTTACGGACAGAATTTGTGACAAATCGGCGAATTATGGACTCATTTACAGGAATTAGATTTAAACGGGAAACGGCAAAGCGTTTCCAGAAATTTTCAAGAACGCACTTCAAATCCCATACAGAGGCATTGACAGCAATGCTGGATTTTTTCTTCTACAATGAAATATCCCCAAAGGAAAAATTGGGTCCTACAGGCAGAACAATCGAGGCTTCTATAAAGAAGCGTATTAATGCGGTCATTGCCATAATGCGCGATATGGAAAAGACCCAGACCAAACCTACCGCCGCCATGATGGCATCTCTTTTCCAAACCGAGGAGCCTAAAAGGAAACCCTTGATTTTGGAAAAAAAAATCATCGAAGAGAGGAGGGAGGGACGACTTCCTGACATCAAGACAGGCTTTGATGAAAAGCAAAATGATAATAACGAACTCTAATATTTTTGCGCTATGTACATTACAATAACACCTCAAAAATTGGGAAACAATTACTCGCAAAGTTCAGTTGATTTTGTAGGCTATTTAGAGAAAGAAAATCAAGGTTTGGAACAACATGAAATGGAACATTTTTTCAATCAATATGGCGATGAAATTTCCGCTGAAGAAGTGGTAAAGGAAATTGACGGAAACACCGCAAAATTGAAAAAGAAAGAACCCAAGTTTTATTCGATTACGGTCAATCCTTCAAAGTATGAATTACGAAAACTTCAGAACAGTAGTCAAGATTTAAAAACCTACACTCGCGAGCTGATGAAAGATTATGTGGCGAGCTTCAATCGAGAAATACAGGGACGGCCCATAACTATAGATGATATAAAATACTATGCAAAAATCGAACATCAAAGAACATTCAAGGGAACAGATTTTCAAATAAAAGAAAACCAAGCTTATGCCACAAAAATACTGCATCTAAAAACCGAAATCAGAAATATTCAAGAGGGACGGGGCGAAGGCGATATTAAAAAGATGAAAAAGGAAATTGCCAAACTGGAACGCCAAGCACCACATCAACAAAATGGAAAACGTATCTTTCAAGGCATGACCAAAGCGGGTAACCAAAATCATATCCATATCATCATCAGTCGAAAGGACGCCTCCAATACTTATAGTCTTTCCCCGGGGAGCAAGCACAAAGCTTCAGAAGTCATGATGCATGGCAAAACCGTCAGACGGGGCTTTGACAGGGACCAATTTTTTAATTCAGCGGAAAAGACCTTCGATAAAACTTTTGGTTACCAAAGAAACTTTGCCGAAACCTATAAGGCCAAAAAGGAGTTTATCAAGAATCCGAAAATTTATTTTGAATCGCTAATGAAATTGCCCACCAATGAAAAGGCGATTGCCTTAAAGGTCCTAAGGGAAAGCCATGTCCCAATACTACCGAGTATTCCGGTCTCTCAGGCACAGCTGGCAATGAAACTATTCAACAGATTGCGCCGTGGTATCGAAGTAGCGGTCAAATCAAGTTCTATAGGAATCTAAATCAAGACCGATGCACATGGACAGTTTTTTTACGATGTTTTTTACCTTAGGCGTCACCAGTATGTTATTTTATGGATGGTATCGGATATCAAGATATGCATTTGCTCTAAGCAGCCTTATGTTGTTTGCAATTGCTTATTTTTTATTACAATGGAATAGTTTGATTTTAGTTTTGTTAAAGGTGGTTTGCCCACTTTTATTGATCAATACGATGATGTACGTTTTCTTGCATAAAACGGAAAGATCAAAAAATGCAGATCAAAGATATCAAGTTCTTTTTCGTACTACTAAAGGAATTTTTAAGGTTGAAAATATTAAACGAGGGGCATCGGTCATCGGCTCCGCAGGAAGTGGCAAGACTGAAAGTGTCGTATACGGATTCTTAAAGCATTTCCAGAAAGAAGGATTTTGTGGTATCGTTCACGATTATAAGGATTTTGAATTGACGGAAATGGCGTATCCACTTTTTAAGGATCGGGATATTCCGTTTAAGATCATTTCCTTCGATAACATTATCCATAGGGTAAATCCTATTGCGCCTCAGTATTTAGAGAACGAGGAGAGCATCAATGAGGTGTCTCGGGTGCTAATAGAAAACCTTTTGGAGCAACGGGAATCTGGAACGACGGGAACAACTAAATTCTTTAATGATGCAGCGGAAGGTTTGATAGGTGGATTGATCTGGAAACTGAAAACCACATATCCCCAATTCTGTACGCTGCCACATTTAATTGCCATTTATCAATATTTGGACACGGATAGTCTGATCCAGTTTTTGGAAACCAATACCACATCAAGAGCAATGGCAGATGCTTTTATAAGTGGCAAAGATTCGGAACGTCAAACCGCCGGTGTAAAAAGTACCTTGGCCAATGCACTTAAGCGCATCAGTACACAACGCATTTTTATGGCCTTATCAGCAGATGAAGTGCCGTTGAACATCAATGATCCTAAAAACCCCTGCGTGATTTCCATAGTGAATAACCCAAAATACGAAACGTCGTATTCACCAGTAATCGCCACGATTATCCATACCATTACCAAACAAATGAGCGTTCGAAATTCCGAACCGTCATTCCTTTTAATGGAAGAAGCACCAACCATTCGATTATTGAACATGCATCGCATTCCAGCGACCTTGAGAAGCTATAATATTGCTACAATTTATGTGATGCAGGATAAGATCCAAAACGATATGATGTATGGAGACAAGGCCAGCAAAGCGATTTTAAGCAATTTGTCCTACCAATTTTTCGGCAAGGTCAATGACCCAGACACCGCCAAATATTACGAGCGCTTTTTCGAAATCATAAAAGATCCAACGAAGAGCGTGAGCCGTGGCCATAATCTCGACTTTGATACGAGAGTTACTACTGGCGAAAAGGAAATTCCGAAAATCAGGGCAGATGTTTTCTTTAGATTAAAGCAGGGGGAGTTTATTACGTATGCGGATGGGAAAGATCAAAAGTTACAGTTTAGATTACAGAACATTGAAAGAGAATTACCAATGAAATTGCGGAAATTTTCCAAGGTTGATTTAGCAGCAAATTTTGAGCGCATCTATGATGAAGCCAAATCAATATTTAAATAACACATAGAGATAGTTCTCTGTTTGTCGCTTATTTGTATCTAAAACAATATATTTGTTGTAAATAAGCAACAAAATGAATTCTAAAAAAGCAATAGTGCTTCCAAAGTATCTTAAGATTTTTGAGCAAATTGGGGAAAACGTAAAGCTTGCCCGTAAGCGAAGAAAGCTTACTACAGAGCAAGTTTCTGAACGTGCGGGTATTCATAGAGCAACACTGTATCGCATTGAAAAGGGTGACCCTGCTGTGGCGATTGGCTTATACTTTAATGTGTTTAGGGTACTAAATCTTCAGGATGATTTTCTAAAATTGGCGGTGGATGATGAATTCGGCAGGAAACTGCAAGACCTTGATTTATTATAAATACTATGGCAACAGGTAAATTTGATATATACGTATTTGCAGATTGGGAAGCTTTAAAAAAGCCAACTTTGATAGGCGTACTTTCAGCACACTTCGCCAAAGGTAAAAAAGCATTCAGTTTTGAGTATGACAAGTATTGGTTAAAGACCGATGCGCAACGATTGTTAGATCCAGATATGGAATTTTATTCAGGGCCACAATATCCTACCAACAAAGAGAACTTTGGAATCTTCCTTGATAGTATGCCAGATACTTGGGGTAAAACATTAATGAAACGTAGAGCTGCACAGGATGCCAGAGCTAAGAATGTAAAAGCAGATACACTGTATGAAATAGATTATCTGCTCGGTGTTTTTGACGAGAGTAGAATGGGAGCTTTGCGTTTTAAAACGGACTTGGAAGGTCCTTTTTTAGATAATGATGCACAAAATCCAACACCACCTTGGTCTTCATTGGGCGAGCTTCAAGAAGCAGTAAATCAGTTAGAAAATGATGAACAAAGTGATGCCGCTAGAAAATGGATAGCTGTTTTAATTGCACCTGGTTCGTCTCTAGGAGGTGCAAGACCAAAGGCTAATGTGCTTGATGCTCAAAAGAACTTATGGATAGCAAAATTTCCTTCTAAAACAGATGTCGTCGATAAGGCAGCTTGGGAGTTTTTAGCTTATAAATTAGCTATCGCTTCTGGAGTTGAAATGGTAACATCTAAAATAGAAAAGATAAGTGGTCAATACCATACATTTCTGACCAAACGATTTGATAGGGATAATGGAAAACGCATTCACTTTGCCTCAGCAATGACAATGACCGGGAATACAGAAGATATGATCAGGGATACAACACCTAGTTATTTGGAAATTGTCGAGTTTATTGAGAATTATGGAGTCGATGTGGAAACTAATTTACACCAACTGTGGCGAAGAATTGTATTTAATATTGCTATTTCAAATACGGATGACCACCTTAGAAATCACGGGTTTATTCTAACCGAAAAAGGTTGGATCTTATCGCCAGCTTATGATTTAAACCCTTCAATAGAAAAAGATGGTCTATCCCTAAATATAGATATGGATGATAATGCTTTAAGTTTTGATTTGGCGAAAAGTGTAGGGATGTATTTTCGCTTAAGTGAAAGTGAGATGGAAAACATACTTTCTGAAGTCCTGATGGTGGTTAAAAACTGGAAACATATTGCAGAAGAAATAGGAATAAAAAGAAGTGAAATAGAATTGATGACTGGTGCATTCAGGTGGCAATTATACAACAAGCCATTATAAAATAATCAAAAAGGTCCTTTATCACTCGGGATATTATGCGTGACCTTCCACAGGCCATCTTCTTTAACCAATTTAAAAACACCAGGCTTCGGGTCGTAAGACGTGGTGTATTTTACCCAAGCAAACTCACCATCCATAGCCTCACTGATAATACTGAAATTGGATTCTGAATGTTCATTTTCAATAAATAGAGCCTGTATGCCATGAAGGTTTGAGAAGCCTTCTGCAGTAGTATATTTTTTTAGAGTTGCTTCGTCGCCGTGGTAAAAACTTTCAGCAACAACTTTGGCGGTTTCAGAAGGGGACCCATGCTTGTGTTCTGAGCAGGAAATCAATAAAAGCACGACTGAGAAAATGACAACATTTTTCATGACAGTATTAATTGGGATGGTTAATGTAATGGTGGGACAACTTCAATTCTATATTCCGTTCACCACGTTTTTCATTAAGCTCTAAAACCAATCTACGATCCTTATCTATTGAAAACTTAGGCATGACGTAAACAAATCTTGCCACGTCATCTTCTCCAATTCTAGAGGGTAACTTATATTTGAAAATGGGCTCTTGTTGTAAGGATTGTAGGGATTTCTTTTTCCCTTTTCGTCGGGTCTCTAAATACAGGTTCAAAAAATTCACATCGTAATCCAAGCTGGATTTGTTTTCGATTCGGATAACAAAGTAAAGCTCATCCTTATCAAAAACGATATTCTCAACAGATAAGATGATGCGTTCGCGTCTTTTTTGTAGACTTCCTATGCGCTGCTCCTTTCTTAAGAGATAAGATGAAAATTTGTTGTAATAATAAGTGTCAGGGTCAATAGAGTCTTCAATACGACTTTCGTTTTTAATGTCTTTGACTAAAGGTTTTTCGTTCCCAATGCGACTTGAGATCGGAATAAAATAATTGAGCTTTGAAAGCGCTTTTCTATATTTTAAGATGAAGCTGAAGATGGAGCCGTCTCTGCTCACTACCAAAAGATTGCTTTCTTTGCCAGGTTTTGCCTGAAGTAGCCCAAAGTACTGTTCTTTGTCTCGGTTATAGGTAAATATAAAATTTTCGGAACCTGATATGCCTTGACGGATAGGCTCATGAAAAAATAAAGCCACGTTTTTAGTGTCGTTAGCGTAAATGGTATCGAGTAATTGAGCGGTTTGTGCGTTAACTTTTGCGAAAGTTGAAGTAAACACTAATACTATTATTATAATTGAATTTTTCATTAGAGTGAAATTTTAAAGGCCCATTATGGGCTCATAATTGAGGTTTTAATAGAAGTTTGTAATTGTTCAATACAGTTACTTTGACGTTCCGGTTATTTCGTTTGAGTACCTTTGTGATGCCTCCTACTTGAGGTACAGTTGGAATGTTGATGTCACCAATAACATCATCAAGGACTTCATTGGTAGCTTCTGCTCGAAAGTTATTTTCAACATAGATGCCTTCGCTACCATCTTGTAGGTCAAAGGCCTTAAGTTGGGTAGGGCGGTGTTCCACGTTTTCAATTTCAATTAGGGCGCGATTGGGCTGAAAGCTTATAAAGCCGAAAACAGCTGTGTTCTTTGGCATATGTTTTCCATTGATAACGGCCGCTTTGGTTATGCGCATTTTTAATCTGGAATTGGCCTTGACAACTTGGTCGCCATCAACTACCGCATAAATGGTGTGATCTGTGGTTCCAATGATTGAAATTTTGTTAGGTTGGGGGGAAGCGGCAAAGAAGAGCTGATGCTCCAAGCCCAGTTCTTTCGATTGGATGTTTTGTTCCTTCTTTAATTTGATGGAATCTATGGGTTCGAGGTGCTTTTGAACGATTTTTTTCTGATTGAAATGTTGACGTCCTTTATCTGAATACTGAATTCGACCCGCATTATAAATGCTGTCCACAATCCGCTCTTTTTCGCGCTCTGGTAAATTGGGATCATAAACACCCATAGAGTCAATCAGGCTCTCGTCATAAATACTGGGAGCATTGTTTTCCTTTACTTTTTTCAAATCATTGATGGCATCCAATTTAGAGGTGTACTCCTTTTGGTTGTCCTCCAGTTCTGGCACCAAGGTCTGTTGAAGACTTTCATTTTCAGTGTCATCATCCCCCATGATCATTATGGAATAGGAAATTAGAAATATGAAAATGACCGCGAGTACTGAGCCAAATACAATTTTGTTTTTTTCTATTTTCATCTATTTATGGTTTAATGTTATTACAATGGTTCGGTGTTGTTTTTATAAACTGCTGATATTTTGTAGGATGAAGGGTTATAAATCCTCACTCAGCTTTTTTAAGGTGTTTTCGAAATAATCGGTAATCAACAAGCCATGTGGATTGTTAGGAAAGTTTCGGTCCACCATAATCAGGTTTCCAGTGGAAACAAGTTCGTAGGTATCTATGATCGTACCTCTATTAATTTCAAAAACGGTCGTTGTGCTAAAGCTATAGGAGCCCTCGTTTTCTATGATCCGTGAATCAATACGTATGACTTTTTGCACTAAGGAATATTGCAACAGGCGATTATAAACACCGTCCGCTTTTTTCTGACGATACAGATTGTCTACAGAGCTATTCCCCAGCCATAAGGCCTTTTTTAGATTCCGTTCGTAATTACTGGCGTCGATATTATAGAAGTAATTGTGGAAGAGTTCCAAATGTGCCAAGGCTTCAACCTTAAAATTCTCTTTTTGGGTAACCAGCTTTAGTGGAATGATACTGCCATCTGTATTAATGGCAAAGGCGCTATTAAGAGCATTCCTATGGGTGCTAAATGCCATCCAAACGGAGATGGTACTGCATAAAAACGCGAAAACAATCACAGCCAGTACGATGAAACGATTTAGTTTTAAAATATTGTAAATGGTTTTATAAGGTGTTTTCATTCTAGGTTTGATTAATTGGTGAATAATCTCAGGGTAAAAGACGTCGCTCTCCTGTAAAGCTTAAATTTGAGAAACACAATAAAACCAACGGAGCCTAACTGGACCACAGGGGCGAAAAACCCTTGACCAAAATCAGTACCGAAGAGGTTACTCCAGAAATTGGTATTTAATTCTGTGTAAATCGCGTTCACAAATACATTCACAAGAAAGAACGCGGGAACTAACATGTAGACCGCAGCATAAAGTTTAAAAAAGGTATAGGCCAATGATCTGAATTTCTCAAATACGGCCAAACTGATGACCAATGGAAAAAAGGCCTGCATGAGCCCCAATAGAAAAAAGCGTTCAGCTAAGAACAATGGGTAAATGAAGAGATCCAGAATCCATAGTATAATGCCAATAATAAAGGCCAATATTTTAAAGCCATATAACGGTGTGAGTAAGGCTTCGTAAAGCAGGGTCATTGCATTTTTAGCAGCATCAATAAGGTTCACGTCTTCCTCTATGGGGATATCCTGCATCTGTAAAGGCAGTAACGCTGGTGCTGTGTCACGGTATTGGGATTCTATCGAGACCAGAATACCATCAAAAAAGCCTAAGAATTGGGTCGAAAAGATGACCAACAGGACTATTGCGAAATTCTTGGCGAGCTCTGTTGGGCTTAACCCCCAAGTGTAGCCATCCTTGTCTGCAACGCCTTCGTTGTATTTCTTAAGGATATTTACAAGAAAGAACAGGACGGCAAGAGTTTTCATTCCCGCGATGGTATACTGTGAGAAACTACTATCCTGTATGGTCTGGAATATGGTGTCGATGTATTCCAATCCAATGCCTAAAATGATGGTGACAGTCATTTTTAATAGTCGGTTTGGCGATTATTGATTTTATCCTGCATTTTTCTAAAAGAGATGATGTCACGATAGCGTTTGGTCTTGATATTAATTTGTGAAACCATTTCCTTAGACTCGCGCTCTTTTTCTTTTAAAATCTCAGCACGTTCGGAGTCGGTCATTTTTAGATAATCATTGGATAGGATTTCCTGAATAAAATCTGCAGTATCCAATGAGCTGTCCAAAAGATTTGTAAAGGATGCCGTAATATTCTCTATTTCGTTGACCTTGATGTAAGGGGAGTTGAGAATACTGGCGAGTTCATTTTGAACAAGATTAAAGAGTTGCTGATTGTTTTGGGCTATTTCTTGAACAGCCCTTAATTGTTGTACCGCACCCGTTACTTTTTCTAGGTTTTCCTTTTGCTGTTTTAAGAATTCTACGGTCTTTAACAGTTGGGAGGTCTGTTTGGCAGATTCGATAAGGGACTTTGCCAAACTTATAAAATTAGTGTTGTCGTAGACGGGCATTCCTTGTGCCTTCATGTTTAAGCTAAACAGTAATGCTATTGCAAGCATCACAATTTTTGTTTTAGCGACGTTCATTCTCTTCGTGAACGCTCCTTTGGTTTGTTTTGATAATGTCATAGTATTAGGTTTTTGATGTGAATTCAATAATTGCTTTTTGCATATCTTGATGCTGCTCGTAAAGCTTCATAATGTTCTCGTTTTCTTTTCCATCGGTCAAATAGGCCGCATAGACTTCCTTGGGGACTTCGAGCCTAAAAATGTTACTGTCCTTGCCAATCTTGATGAACATTTCAGTATACTTTCTAGGCCCGGAAAGATTGTTTTTTATGGATTTTAGTTGATTCAAGTCGTGACTGGATAGATGGAGTCGTTTCACCAGTTCATCATAGCCCTTTTCATTGTTGAGGCTATAAATGACCTGAGTATTTTCAAGAATACTGGCAGAAGTTGAATTATTTGGGAGTTGATTAATGGATTGCAGAATAATGCCAATAGCGCCATTTTGTTTTCGAATGGCCTGATAATAAAACTCAACGCTTTCCAAAACGTTATCAAACTTCAATTGTTTGGCAAACTCATCAAATAGAATGATGCCCCTTTCAGCACGATTTTTCCAAATGGTTCTTTGGATAGCTGACTTAATCAGCTTCAACATAACAGATAAGATTTCCTTATTGTCCTTGACTTCATCGAGTTCAAAGACAATCAAGCGCTTGTCCTCAATTTTATAGGTTTGGTCTTCATTGACTTCAAAAAGAAAGCTATATAGACCATCGCCGACATATTCAGACATCACGTGCAGAAAATTCGTGACATCGAAATAGTCGGGATGGATTTTAAGGATGTCAAGTAGCGTATCCTGATGCTTTTCAATAAAGGTATAGAACCCCGCTAATGAGTAGTTTTCTGAAGCGCTATCATAATAATGGCGCAATATTTTTTTGACGGAAACCGACTGGGCTTTTGTTACTTTTAGGTCAGAGGCAAACAATTCAAAAAGAAATACAGATAAATCCTCTAGACGCTCAGGGGTCAAATCGGTTACGTTACTAATGAAGAATGGATTGATCCCCAAATTTTTTCCGCTTTCATATCGGAGTACGGTGTACTTTTCTGGATAAAGCTTGGCAAACTTGGTATAGGATCCACCAAGGTCGATGATGACCAGTCGAACACCATTTTCAAAATATTGGCGTAAAATGTTATTGGCCAAAAAGGACTTTCCTTCGCCAGTGGGAGCAAAAATGGCAAAGTTCCTGGCCTTGATGCGTTTCTTGCCTTCATCCCATACATCTTTTATAACCGGGATGTTATAGACCCTGTCATTGAAAATGATGCCACTAGGGTCCGATTTATAATTACCATTATTGATGAATAGGCAAAGGGCATGTTTTAAATCGGTGACATAGAGATCTGTATTTGAGAAATTTGAAGCGAAGCAGCAATAACTGTTTAGAATATAATTTTTCCGTTCCTCACCTCTTGGATAGTAAGGGATGATATCCAGTTCCTTAAATTCAGTCTTGATTTTTGAGGTGATCTTGTCCAAGTCCTTGGCTTCCTTTGTCCAATAGATGATATTCAAGTGCCCTCGCACAATACGGGCATTGTCATCTGCATTGATTTGGTTGAGGATGTGCTCAATTTTTGCAAGTACCACTTTGTTTTGAGAACCAAAATTGGAGCTTTTGTTCAGTTCCTCGACCTTCTTATCCAGTAGCTTGCGCCACTTTTGCTTGTCATCCAAATAAAGGATTTGATTGACAATATGGTTCTCGTTTAGCGTAAGCCCTAATCCATCAATAAACCCTTGATGAAATACAAAATCGTCAGATGTGAATTTCTCGTTGGTTTTGCTACTCTGTACACTCTCGCCAAAGCACAGTTCGCTATTGATGGCTAGGGCATCAAAATGATTTTCGCCAATGGTAATGTCTTTCTTTTCCAATAATATATCGGTATCAAACCCTTCGTTGAATCCATTGAAATAGCTACTGGTAAGTTGACGGATCTCCTCTGGCGCCATCGGAATAAAAGCCATCTTTCTACTGTTGTTGATAAAGGATACAGAATCGCTAACAGCGTTTACAAAGATCTTGATCGTGTCATCCAACTCTTGGACCATCCCTTTTGAGATGTTACGAAAGGGATTGATGTATTTGGCATTGTTAAGTGCTTTGTTCTTGGTTAAAATAAAGAACAGATAACTACTATGCTCAAGATGTTTGCGTCCCTTAAAATGGTCGTGGGTAGCCTTTTCCAAAAAAGTATGATTGGGCAGTGCTTCAGAGGAATAGGATGTTTTGCGATAAATGTCCTGTTTATGAACGACCGTGCCTACGGGTAATGATTTTAAAGCTTGAAACCAAGCGCTGTGCATATCCTCAAAGTCTTTTTCGGACAAGGAGTAGATCTCTGGTAGATGCCCTTTGTAACAGAGCACGACATTGCCATTATTGGCAAAGACCGTATGATCTTGAATATCTGCAATGGGTGTGGAGACCGAAAGGTTAATCTTCTTCATAGTGAAGTCCAGAGTTTTGTTTATTACTGATAATTTTTGGAAAAGGAGTTGCTATTTGAAATAGTTGCGGGTTATTCGTAATTCGAGTCAATACGATATAAAGGATGGCATTGCAAATAAATACACCGATGACTGTTCCAAAACTGAACGAGAAAATGATAATCAATAAGGATGCGAGTATGGCCACCATCATGATGGCAAATAGGGAAATAGGCAGTCCAAAAATGACCGCCTTTTTCCTGATGTTTTTATAGACTTCAAATGTTTTCATCATTAGACTACAATTCCAATGAGGTACGTGAATATCCCAACAACGGCGCCTGCAATGAGTACAAAGACCAGTACCCTGGTAATTCCCTTTTTGAGATCTGCATTCTCTCCAAAGAAATGTCCGGCATTAAAGAGAAAGCCAATTAAAAAGATGACACCCAAAATGATGGGGAAGATGCTTCTTATGGTATCAGAGACATCGTTAACGGAATCTTCAATACCTCCAATTTGAGCGAATAAAGAGCTTGAAGCAAATAATAGGAGCGTTGTGGAATAAATTGATTTTTTCATAACGGAACAGTTTAAGATTTTGTGTTGTTTTCGTTATTTTAAATTTACATATATTTGATTATAAATAATTTAAAATCAAATAATTGTGAATAAAATATTATTTAAAATTAATTGAATACTGTTGCCATTATTTGATATCAAATACTATGAATTTTAAAAAGGAAGTTGTTAATAACCTGAAAACTAAAAATGAAAAAAGTACTCAAAGACGTCAGTTTTGTGATTTTACTTTTAAAAATGTGCGTCTTTTTTGGTCAAGAAATGAATACTGAAAAAAGAATTGTAATTGACGTTGGTCACGGTGGAAAAGATGCCGGTGCAATAGGTGTAAACGGCATTCAAGAAAAGGATGTGGTATTGAATATTGCCATGGAAATTTTAAGGCGTAATGAAAAGTCGGAAGCTCCGTTTGATATTTACTTGACCCGTTATAGCGACACGCTTATTTCATTATCGGATAGGACTAAATTGGCCAAGATTCTGAATGCTGATTTATTCATTTCCTTGCACTGTAATCATTCTCATAATCCGAATGCAAGAGGGATTGAGATGTACGTTGGCGAAACTCACTCTGAATATTCAAAGAAGTCTGTTTGGATTGCATATCAATTACAGAACCAGTTTAAAAAGAAATTAGGGTTTGAAATTAGGGGTGTGAAGTTTGCGAATTTTCAGGTGTTGCGGTCAACGGTTAATTATTGTCCCTCGGTGCTTTTGGAACTGGGGTTCTTAAGTAATGAGGATGAAAGTACTTATTACAATAGCCCAAATAGCTTTCATTCTTTAGCTTTGATAGTATTCGAATGTATAAATGAAATAATAGGAAGTGAAAGATTTGGGAACTGAAGTTATGGATGTGACTCATAGCATCCTATTTATATGAATAGAGGGATTTTATAAGGAAGTAAAATGTATAAAAAACATTAATAGTTGACAGTAATAACTTATAAAGCTCTGCTAAATTGATGAATCATGTTATCTGGGAAAGCTTATGTGACAACATAACTATCGAATTCATATCTTTTAAATTTGCCAGTCCCAAGAGCTGTTTGACATCATTGCTAATTATTTCATAAATAAGGCGATAAAGAAATTTAAGAGGGAATTGATGTTTTGGCAAAGTCACGGAATCCGTTTAATAAAGTTTAAGGATCTTGTTTTAAGTTTCAATCGATTCTCATAGGTTTTGTTTTTTTACATAATAGAGTAATAGCCTACAGAAATACTGTTGGTTTCAAATTTAGTTACACCAATTTAAAAAATAATGTACCGTGCTATTTAACTTGAATTTAGGTTAGGGCATAAAAATAAAGTATTGAGAATTTTTTCGTTTTTGAGCGAGTTGATCCGCTAGATTAAGTTGCTGCCATTTTTATCGTTTTTTTCTTTCTAAAATATTTCTTTTCAAAAGTTGGTGAAACACTTATTTTTCGAACTGAAGATAGAATGGAAGTAAAATATATTTGGAATTATATTTTACTAAAAATTCTGTTTTCTAAAGTGTTTATGTAATTGATTACTAGTTTAAAAAGCATATATTTATACTCCCCCACATTCTAAAATATATATTACTAAATCCATTAGTACTCGGATATCTTTGTTTGATGAAATTGAAATATTGAGTATACTTAAGTAATATTCGCAGAAAACTAGAGTCAAGTAAAAAGTGATTCTCAATTTGTTTCTGGATAACCAAATGATATAAAAAATCTATTCGGACTCAATTAAATATCATTAAAATATAACCATATTCGATTAGAACTAATAAAACTCTAATGTAAACCTACTAAAACTTTGAGGATTGCAAGTTTGAAATATTGTATAAGACAACTAATTAAACAATTATAAGATTATGAAAATTAAAATCGCTACCAATATGTCTAGTTTATATTTAGAGGTACTAGGAATCTATTTAGATAAAGCAGTAAAACACATGGATTTGGGAGAAGGTACTTTGTCTTATCCAATTGCACTTGATAAATTTGTGGTTAATACCGCTGATGCCATTCCAGAAATCATAATTGGTACTGACAAGTACATTACATTAACACTGGAGTGCAGCAATAATGAGGAAAAGAATTATGAGCCCATATTACATTATTGTAAAGGATCTGATTTGACTAAAGCTTCAGAACAATTAATAAATTGGAGTGATATCTTCAAACTCGCTAATAAGGGATCTGAGCCTGATGACAAAATTACTATTTCACCAGATGGGTTTTTGTATTTAAAATCAGACGAAACTAATAAAAACTGTACTATCGAATTGAAATCAGAAGCACCTTGGTTTGAGCGCTATATAGGTTACAGTGCTATATTATCTCTAAGTATGGAAATAGCAGAAGATGGACGAAAAAAACGCTTGTATTTTATTCTAGATCCGTTAATGAAAGTTAGCTCTAATCAAAGCAAGTAATGTGTATATAGCAATTCATTGGCGTGCATTAAATCCGTGTTTGTATAAAAAGTGTATGTGGGTTTTTGTTATATATCTAGGTTGTGTTTTTGGTGCAATTGCACAATCACAGCAAAAGGTAGATAGTCTCATATCTATTTTAGAAACTAAAACTATTACACAAAAGGAAAAAGCTAGACTTTTAAGCAAAGTTGCCTATAATCATCCTAAACCAGCAAAGTCACTTGAGTATGCGAACGCATCTTTAGAAATTGCCTTGGATTTAGACGATGTAGAACTACAAGCAGAGGCATGGGAAGAGTTAAGCCATGTTGAACGATTATTGGGGAATAATCCAAAATCGTTTGAAGCAACGTTTAAGGCATTGCGCATATATCAAAAACTCAATTTGAAAAAAAGACAGGCGGCGTCTTATGTGCAGCTCGGAGTTAACTATGTTAATGATAAGGATTATGCATCTGCAATCATTAATTTGAGTAAGGCCTGCGATATCTATAAGGCTAATGGCAACATAACTAATTACGCAATAACTTTAGTTAACTTGGGTGAAGCTTATAGGTTATCTGGCGCTTTGGAATCGGCTACGGTAAGCTTTAACGAAGTTCTCAATATCAATTCTACTCTAAATAATGATATGATTCTAGCATATGCCTTAGGGAATTTGGGTATGGTTTATGCGACGAAAGGCAAGACTCTCGAAGCTAAACAAAGATTGAAATCTGCTATAGAAATTTTAATGGTTTTGGGTGACCCTTATTCTCTATCAATTTTTTTGGCGGAAATGGGCAAAATATATAAAAGAGAAGGCCAATTAATTAATGCAGAAAGGAATTTTATAGAGGCTCTGGAATTGGCCAAAAGTAATGGCTTGAAAGAGCAAATAAAAGATATTAGTGCAATATTATCTACATTTTATGAAGATCAGGAAAACTATAAAAAAGCCTTAGACTATAAGAATGTATATCAAAAATACCAGGATAGTCTTATCAATAAAGCTAATATTCAGAAAATTGAACAGATTAAAGCGAGTTATGAAATTGGATTACGTGAAACTGAGATTTATAAACTTAATGAAATTAGTGAAAACAGAAAAACACTAACGATAGGACTCGTTATTGGTATTTTGCTTTTAGGGCTGTTTCTCAATCTATTATCAAGAGCTAATAAGAATTTAAAAGAGCAAAAGGCAATAATCAGTTTAAGGGAAAAAGAAAAAGCACTATTGTTAAGTGAGCTAAATCATCGTGTTAAGAATAATCTCCAAATGATGTCAAGTTTATTAAATCTTCAGAGCCGCGAGCTTACGGGTCACCCAGCACAAGAAGCCTTATTAACAGGAAAAAATAGAATAGAAGTACTATCCCTAGTACATAAAAAGCTTTATAAAGAAGGCGCAGAAACAAAAGTTTTTTTGAGAGACTATTTAGAAGAACTTGTACTTGGTCTTTTCTATGGTTATGATATATCTTTTAACCCAGAAATTAACATGGATAATACCAGTATTTCCATAGATAAAGCAGTACCACTTGCATTGATTATTAATGAACTTGTAGTTAATTCTCTAAAACATGCCTATAAGGATATAAAAAATCCTAATTTAAAAATACAGATCAAAGAAGTAAACGATAAGTTGGAAATAGATATTAGTGATAATGGTATTGGTTTCACAGAAAAAGAAGGGGGAAAGAAAAATTCATTTGGTATTAAACTTATAACCTCTTTAGTTAATCAATTAGATGGTAGTATTATTAAACTGCATTCTCAAAGTACACATTGGAAAATAATAGTAAAAAATGCTTAGATTTTATAAAAAAAGATAAGATGTATCATAGTACCACTAAGGTGAAAATACTAATTGTAGAAGATGAAATTTTATTGGCAACCGATATTGCTTATAACCTTGGTGACAATAACTATGACATTGTAGGTATAGCAGATACTGCAAAAAAAGCATTAGAAATTTTGGCTCGCAACAAAGATACTGATATGGTATTAATTGATATTATGCTAAAAGGAGAGTTTGATGGTATAGAGCTCGCACGATTTATAAACGATAAGTATAGTATTCCCTTTCTTTTTTTAACATCTCATGCAGACAACTATATTTTTGAAAGAGCAAAAAGTGTGAAGCCTCATGCATACTTACTTAAACCATTTAACAAACGTCAGGTCTATTTAGCAATAGAACTTGCTTTGAAGAATTTTTCTAATAAAGTTACAGAAAATGAGATTCTAGCTAAAAAACAGTTTAATACATCAGAAAATCATGTACTAAGTATAAAGGAAAGCTTATTTCTTAAAAAGAACAATCATTTCGAGCGTGTACATCTACAAGAAATCCTTTTTTTAAAAGCTGACAGTAATTATTGCACAATTTACACCAAAACAGATCATTTTATCTATTCAGTCGGACTAAATAAAATTGAAGAGCAGCTTCCAGTAACTGCTTTTATGCGTGTGCACAGAAGTTATGTCGTTAACATTAATTCGGTGAGTGGTTTTGAAGGTAATATGCTTTACATTTTGGATAATAAAATACCAGTTAGTAAATCACGCAAAGAGGAAGTCTTTAAACTTTTTAGAACTATATAAATATACACCACTTTATTTCTACATTTCATAATTAAGTACTTACTCATCAATTTTAGTTGTTTACTAAAATAATCTGCCCATTCACTCATCTATTTTCTTTTAAAGATTTTGTTTTATCAAATTTGAGAAACGAAATTTAAATAAAGAGTTATGCCTAATTCAATCTACATGTTTAATTCCAATGGCTATTTACAAGGAGCTCCAATATCATTATCTAAAGCGCAAATTGAAGATCATTTAATTGTTGTAACATGGATTTCAGACGTAGCAAAAGGTATAATGAAACAGAATTCTACAACAAAATCCAATGATGCATTATTATCTGCAATTTCTGATTATAGTAAATTTATTACTATAGAAAATAACAATGAAGCAACATCTTCTGTAAATAGTCATAAAGGAAAGATAAATATCTCTGACTATTTAAAAGATGAAATGTTTGCTAATATTGATAATAACTTCAAACTAATTTTTCAGTCTTTATTTGATGTCTTGAAAGAAGGTGCTAATAATAACTCTAGCTTTATTTTAGACTGGTGGAACTCTCTTGAGAGGCAAAATAATGCGCTTATAATAAATTTAGGAATCGCAAACCTAACCAGTGATGGGGGAATTAAATTCTCAATTCTTACAGCCAAAATAAACCAGCATATATCAAGTGGTTTTGATTTTTTCAATCCTTTAGATTTTAAAAAATCCATAGAGATTTCTACATTATTTCTCACTTGTAACTATCTCATTTCAGAATTTGAAACCAACAAGTCAGATATCGTTAGTCAATTAATGAAATCGAAAATAAATCTTCCTAAAGTAATAACAACATAAGAGTCAATATTAACAATTAAACAATTATAAAATGGAAAAATTAAAACCAAAAGTTTACGGTATTACAGGTAATGGCTCTTTAGCTATTGGGTCGCCAAATTTGACAAAAGATCAAGTAGATGCGCACGGACATTTAATTGCTTGGGTGCAAGATGTGGCAGAAGGTATTGTAAAGCAAGATCCAGAAACATGGGGAGATCCATCAAATTGGGAAGCTGAAATGAAATCTCAAGGGTGGTTTGATGCATGGGTTAATGGTGTAGTAAACTATACCAAGTTTGTTACTATAAAAAGTGACCAAAATGCTTCATCATCTAAACATTCTAGTAAAGGTTCTGTAAAAATTGGAGAATTACTAGATGCGGCAATTAAAATTTATTTCGGTGTAGAGGCTTTAGCAACTTATGAAACCATGAACGATCTGTTGGGCAATCCAAGCGTTGATGTTACTAATTTCATGAATTTCTGGTGGTCACATGTTAAGAAAACGAAAACAAACACAGGTGTTAAATTTGGTCCAGCAATTCCAGTTGACGGAGGTGATGCCGTAGAGTTTACGGCTATATTTTACTCCGTAACAGAATCTGTTGATGATTGGAGAGCTCTATTTATTGAATCAGTTAATGAAGATGTTGATATATTTACTGTTGGGTTAACATTTCAGTACTCTAACGACGACTGGAAAAAGTTTGGTCCGGAAATCATGAAGCAATTATCACCGGACATTAAAAAAAGTATTCATAATGCACCATTAGGAGGTTAGTCAAGTCTATGAGTGTATTTTAAATAGTCTTAAACACTGGATGGTTTTTCTATTGCGAACTCAATCCAGTGTTGCTTTATTTTTCTACGCTCAAATATATTTTTAATTAATTACTCAAATACAATTGAATTTTAAAAAATAATCTAAAAATTATGAGTGTAAGAGTTACAGATAAAGATATTGTCCTTTTGGGACACGGTAGCTATTCAGGAGGTCTGCAAAACACAGAACTTCCAAAAAACATTGACCTTTATATTTTGCCACCTGTCGGCTATACATTGAAAACGGATGTAGCGGAAGCGTTAATTGAACAAAGGCTAATAAATAAGTTAGAGTTGCATCATAGAGATGGAGATAATACTATTATAGATACTCCTATGGCAGTATACCAAGGTGGAAGTAATGCGCCTGATTTGAAGCTCTATGATTTAGGAAGTCTATCGGAATGGGGACGAACTACTATTGGAAGAAAAAAGAATGTTGTAACCGTAAATAGACCGACATTTTTGTCTCAATTAATTAAGGATGATCCAAAAATTAAAGAAGATCTGAGGCAACTGCCCAACGGTGAAAAATTAAAATTGTATTGGTCGGCATGTGCAGCTCAGATAAGTGGTAATAGTGCGAGCTTGATGTAAATATGTTCAGTAAACTTTATTTAGTTTATGGTTTAATTTAAATATCTAGTTTTTATAAACACTTATTAAAAGAAGGGTGGTCGATGATTACTTTTTAGTCATACCTAAATCTTAAGAAGAATCATGATGTTTTCCTTGGTTTCTTAAAGTTTTGGCAACACAATAGGGAAATGAGCGTCCATATTTTATGAGGGTTAGTAATTTGATTTCTTCAGAGTTTTGATTATAGAAAGTATTTCAAAGTAATCTTAACGAGCTACAATATTTTCTGATATAGAGGATTAGCCGTTAATTATTTCTAAAATTTACGAGGTATTGAACTTTTGTTTCTTTTATTTCAAGACAAAAGAAAATGAAACACACAAAAGTGAAAAATTAGAGTTCTGTAATTACTAGGTACATTGAATTTTTCTTAAAATTTATAGTCTTTTGGCAATCAGTGAGAATCTGTTAAAAATTTTTATTGTGCACATTTTATTTCTAATGCCATTTTAAATAGGAGTAAAATGTTCGCTTTTATTCTGTTGTTGGAAAGCGCTGATAATCGTGTATAAAATAAATTACCACGGTAATTCGATTTTATAAAACAAACGAAAATTTGGAGGCTATTTCACATAAATATAAATTATAGTTTACAATGGCGTATTTTCTTGTTTGCTGAAATACTATATATGACAGGTATAAAACTCATTATTAGAAATCTTTGCGACGGAGATTAAAAAGGGCTAGCGGATCCTTTATAACTTATCTTAATTATTATGCATTTGGGGAAGATTTGATGGTTGCATTCTTCAGGAAATGAAATCTATGAATTGGAACTTTTCATAAATTGAAATAAGTCTGAATCCATGCTACTTCCGCTTATCCCCAGCCCCCTTATCAAAAGCAATCAAATTAAACAGCTCCCGCATTCGACTACGGACACGATTGCCATAGCGTTCCTCTAATTCTTCAGCAATTAAGTTTGTTGTGACGTGTGTTTTAATTTTGTGCTTTGTTTGTTGGTACAACTCGTATCTTGATAAAAGTACTTCGCCCATCACGTTTAAATCCTTTCCGTAAAATCTGCCGGCAGGCTCTACGCCCAAATCGTCAAAACAGTAGAATTTGGTATTGCCATATGCTTCAACAGTTTTAAATCCCAGATGATTAAAACTGAAGGTTACATTTCGACACGGTATGATCTCGTATGGCCTTTGAAGCGGTACGATGTGGCGAAGCAATTTCATCATACTGGTTTTGCCACAGCCTACAGGACCAGAAAGTAAAATGCCTTTGTCAATATCAATTCCATAGGATTTACAGGTATCTCTGTCCTTGATGAAATAGGAACACAGCATTAATAGAATCTCTCTGTCTTCATCGTGAATCCTGAATTTTTTTCCGAAGAGTAACTTCCCCTTGGCATTTAGATAGATCAAGATTTTCGAAAAATCATAGAGAACGTTTTTGCCATCAAATTCTCCAAGCGAATACGCCACACCACCTTCGGTGATTTTAGAGGGGTTGTCCATAGTCTTTGTTTTTAGTGGTTCGCAAGTTGTCCTTGATTTGGGACGCTTGTTTTTTATTTGATTTATTTTCCTCATTAAAAAGTTCCGTTCTGTCCATCCAGTTTATGGCAACTGAGCGCCAATCTCGAATCTCTTTTCCATCGCTTGTCTGCCAGTTACGAGTTTGGTAATGCTCAAAGAATTTTTTGGCTTCATCGGCATTAAAACCTTTTTCTTCAAAAAAAATAAAAACAGCCTGCCAGCCCTTTGGCTTTTTTATAGAGTTTACTTGTTTGTGATTGTTTATAGTAGATCCCAAAGTAAGTCCTGTGGTGGGATGGTACTGTCCCTCGACTTGTTCTAATATGGGACGGTACTGTCCCTTTACTGGGTCATTTTTGGGACGGTACCGTTCCGCTAGCTGTTCTAATGTGGGACTGTACTGTCCCGTATCGGGCTCAGCTGTTGTAAAAAGTACAGCCATTTTGATCTTACTTCCTTTATAAGGGCTATTGGATGGAAAATAGGAAAGATAGCCCCAAGAATGAAGATCGGTCACACATCTATGGTAGTTAGATTTCGAACCAATTTTTGAGGCCAACATCAAATCCCTTCGATTTACATTAAATTCATCTGCAAAGCGGCTGCTGTTCCATTCTTGGAATAGTGCCATATACAAACTGATATGTGTGGGATTCAAACGGTCATCAAAATAGAACTTTTCAAAAGCCGCATTAAGTAGCTTTATATAATTCATGGATTAGGGGTTTTGGACGTGCTGTACACGATTGGCTTCCATCACATTTTGAATTTCTTGGGTGTCATAGTAAATAATGCCACCCACTTTGGTGTAAGGCAATGTACCATTGATCCGAAGGTTTTGTAAGGTGCCGGGACTTACTTGAAGCATATCCATGACCTCTGAAGATTTCAGGTATTTTTTAATCGTTCCGCTTGCTTGTTGGGCTAAAAGTTTCTTAATGTCATCGAGTAATTCCATTTTGAATTCCCGAAGATCGTCTGTAGTAATAATACTTGTTGGCATAATAAAATGGTTTTAATAGTAAGGGACCATCTTGTAGCTGTCAACTATTTTGATAGCCCCTGACATGATTTGACTTTCGTTCTACAAAATTGCTGCGATTTGGTGGTAAAGCTTCAATAGTGCCTCTAGAGGTGGGGGAATTTTTTGAATTTTGGAACGGACTTAAGAATGATGGTAATACGCTGAATTTATTCAGGAATTGAAGCTGTTTTTGGTCGATAAAACACAAATAAACGGATTCCCAATAGCATCCAGAGGTGGGCTTAGACATCAGAGTCCTCAAGTCGATTTTGAAGTTGTTGTTTGAGCTCGTCCAGAAATTTAGTTGGATTTGATTTTCGGGCCCTAATTTCAACGAAGGTATGATAGAAATTACCGAGTTTGATATGAAAGACCTGTTCAAAAAGGGATGCTATTTTCTTTAGCTCCACAACACTATTATTAAAAACACCAGCGCTATGAAGCGCATAGATCAATTCAATTAAATCTGTTTTACTTGAGGTCCATTTTAGGTTAGAAGAAATGGCTTTCAATGGGTAGTCTTGGTCTGCTTTTTTTTTGATCTTCAATTTTTTGATTTCCTTTTGCAAATAGCTAATGACCATATCGTGGGCCATTATTGTGGCTACAGAGGTGTCTTGGCAGGTAGAGAATTGATCGTCAACAAAGGCATTAATAGACGCTATAGGTAGGCGCAAGTTAGATTGCCCACGTGTAAAATACACATCGTCTAAAAGAGTAGATCCCCGTCGATAATAATGGTAAAACTCCAGATTATCATTAAAATACATTTGAAGTCTGGTAATATGGGTGTTAAAGTATTTGATCTGGTGCTTAGCTGTATTGCGAGGCCTTCTACTTTCAATATTGAAAATTTTAATGTAATAGATCAGTCTGCAAAGGAGCTGGGGCTTCGTATGCTTAAAAAACCGGATTTCCTCAAGTCTGGAGTTGAATCCTTGTCTAATCACCTTTTTTCTTAGCTTCTTGATGAAGACTTCTGTTTTTGAAATGCCATTTTCAGCTTTTTTTAAAATATCATCATTCCTAGACTCTATAACGTCTAAGTTGCTTTCAAATCGCGATATTAATTTTTGGTACTTCATACCTGTTGGGGCGGTGTATTCTAGTCATATTTACTGTCCCTCTAGAATTCCCAGCAATTCCAAGGCAAAATTGTCTGAGGTTTGAATAAAGGCAAACTTCTCTTCAACGGTTGCTCCTAGCTTCTTTTTTTCAAAGGATGCCGTGATTCCAAAATTGATTTGCTTGCACTCTAATGCTTTAGCTCGTTTAATGGTTTGATATAATAATTGTCGATAGGTACCATAAATTTCTAAGTACTCGTAATCCAGTCCAACTAAAGACGGAATGTAGGTTTGATTCACGTTTCTGTAACAAAACATAACGCCTATGATCTTGTCATCTTTTGGGGACTTTATCAGGATGAATTCCCAGTCCTTGTGTTCAGACATGTTTTTAAACAGTTGTATGGGATAGGGAAAAGTGTTTAATCCTAAATTATTGTTTCTAACGTGATCATAAAGTTCATGCACCCGTTGCAATGCATTGACTGATAAATGGTCTACGATGTCAACTTGTATCAAATCGGTATGGGCCAAGATATCCTTTCGTAAATGTCTTCTATTTCTCGAGGAAAGTTGATTACAGTAGTCTTCAAGACTCTCATTAGGTTTTAATTCGACCATGCAGGCCTCTGGCATTCGTATTTTTACAAAGCCCTGACCGTGAAAAAAGGCTTCCAGAAAGTGATCCTTGGGGAAATCACGAAGAACCGACATTTCTGTTTTGATGTTACTCTCAATATGTTCCAGGTTTTTTAGAAGAATGTGCAGTGCTTCTTTATGGAAATCATGCTGTGCATCGATATATAAATGCTGTCCTTCTGTAAACAGGCATCCCGTACTTAACACCATGCTGGTCATATAATAAGGGTCGTTGACGCGCTCTGCTTCAACAGCCTTAGAAGCTGTGACATTGGCTAACATATCATCTTTCCAAAGACTTGCAGATAAGAATGTCGCTAAAACCGGGTGATCCTTCTTATCGGTAATTACAATGTACCAAAAACGCCAGTTATGTTCTTTTAGCGGGTTATTGCGGAATGTTTGTTCTAAAAACCGTAGACCTTCCCAATCATGAAGTCCTTGCCCACCAATGGTCGTGTTCCACAAATCCTGATCAATATTTTCGATGGAGTTTTCAATCTGAATGGAAAGTGCGTCTGAGGCTGTCGTTTCTTTAGGTTTTGCGTTGCCCATCCTAAAGGCATGACGCACTCGGGATAGGTCGGAATTGGTCTCCTCTAGTGCTTTAGGTAAATGGTATGCCATCGCTTCAACCAATCCCTTGATGTCTTCAAGCTGATTATGTCTAGAAATGGTAATTCTAACGCCTGTATTTTTAACGGGCACTGCAGGAAATAGTCCGAGGTTGGTATAATAGCCCTCTTTCATCAACCGATTGACAAAACTATAGCCTGTTTGGGGCATACCAGTACCTATAAAGAACACTGGGGAGTCGTTATGATCAATTAATGGAAGGTCGGTTTGGTTAATGACCGTTTTGAAATACTGGATCCGCTTTTTCAAGTCCTCTTGTAATTGATAGATCTCTGGTGTCAAATGAATTTCAGCAGAGGCAGTTGCGGCAGCTACAGAAGCGGGCTCTAATTGTGCGGAAAAGGTGAGTGGGCCACCAAAGGTCTTGATCTCACGATACATTTTTTTATTGGAGCAGACCAGCACAGAACCACTCGCCCCAAATGTCTTGCTCAAGGTTCCAAACAAAAGCATGTTTTCAGATAGCTCTTCGAGCTCACTCATTACATACCCAGCGTCATTTTTTCCAATCCAACTCATCCCGTGTACGTCATCAAAATACAGGTGCAGTTGGGGGTATTTTAAGCTAAGTGTTTTTAATGCTTTAATGGGAGCATAATCACCATACATGGAATAGATCCCATCTGCCATGTACCAGATTCTTTTTCTACTGTTGGAGTAAGATTTGATTTTATCCTCAAGCATGTTCAAATCGTTATGCCTGATCATATCAATGGGCACGCTCCTGGACTTTAACATCTTTGCGGCGCTCTGCACGCTCCAATGTACTTGGTGGTCCAAAATGATGGCATCCTGATCCTTCACCGCGCTTGGGATAACGCCAATATGACCAAGGGTACTATTTTTGGTAATGACCACTGGATGGTTAAAGATGGCTGATACGCGTTCTTCTAGTTTTTGATACAAGGGATTGGATATATAAGACTTTGACAGGGGAAATTGAGTGCCATAATGCTCTATGGCATGTATCGCCGCTTTCTTTAGCCTGGGGTCTTGTTCTAGGCCTAAATATCCAGTGGTTCCAAAATGGAATAAGCTTCTTTTGTTAATGCCTATTTTTCTTCCAGAAAAGCTATCGCCATCGGCATATAAATGCAATACGCCTTGATTAATTGCATCGGTAAATATATCATTTACAGAGTCTAAAAAGTTGTTGGGTTTGATCTTTGCCATGTCTTAAAAATTTTGGTGATATAATTTAATGGGTTTTGAATGATAATGAGTTCATTTGATAAACCATAATCCTTTTTAGTCAAGTCTTAATCCTTAGCGGACAAGTATTAATCCATATTTACAAAGCTTAAAGCTGTTAGAGGTAATTTTTATATTGATTATTTAGTAATTTTAATCTTATAACCAGTTTTCAATTCATATGCAAAAAACTGAACATAATGAGTATGCTACCTATGACGTTTTGGAAGGGGTATTGCACATCACCTATGCCGATGATGTCATTCTTGATCTGCCTGCAGCTGTTCAAATCGTTAAAGACCGTCTTAACATACAACAGGGAAGGTTGATGCCTGTGTTATGTGACATCAGGCGAATAAAATCCATTAATAAAGCTGCTCGAGATTACCTCTCGATTGAGGGCTCAACGTTGGTAAAGGCGGTAGCGTTTATTGCGGAATCCCCTGTATCTAAAATGTTATCGGAATTTTATCTAAAAACCAGTAGGCCTCCAATTCCAACAGAATCATTTACAAATATTAAGAAAGCCTTGTTGTTTTTGGATACTTATAAATAAGATCATATCTATAAACGTTAGTCATTTGAAAAAAAATAAATTTATGTAATGGAAGTGGATGTGGCCCGTAGAATGAAAATTATCAATACGATGTTGTTGGAAATGGCATCGGGCAATTTTCATTTCCGTATTGAACGTTCTGAACGTAATGATAATTTGGAGGCGCTGATCGTTACATTGAATATGTTGGCCGAGGAAATTCAAGAAGCAATGATACATCAGGGCTATGCCAATACGAACGGAGTGGTGGTTGATCTGGTCCAAATGAGTTTTTTGCTGGATCATAATGGACTTGTAGAAATGTGTAATCAGCAAACCTGCACCATTTTGTCAAGATTATATGACGACACGATCGGGAAACCGTTTCATTCATTTCTCTCTAGTGACTCCGCTTCAGATTGGATATCGGCTATGCGTAAGAAAGGTAAAAAGCAGCTTCAGGATTTTTCCTTGGATTTAAAATTTAAATCAAGCCACGACCTGATCATTCCAAAGACAGCTTATATTTCTAAATTTCATCAAGGAAAAAACGGAAAAGGAAAAGTATTGATCACGGTAATCCATCATTCAAACTCCCAGAAAGAATTGGATGATACCCTAAAGTTGAAAGTGATAACGGCAGAAGATTCAGACTCAGAGGTAACCTCTCCAAAAACAAAAATCCGATTGAGCTTTGAGGATATTCGTAAGATTCGGGAAGGTCACGACATTATGGTCAATAACCTTGATAAGGATTTTCCGCCACTGAGAGAGTTTGCGCATCAATTGGGAACCAATGAGTTTAAATTGAAATACGGATTCAAGGAACTATATGGTACTAGTGTACATCGTTTTTTAATGCAAGAGCGCATGCGTAAGTCGCAAATGATGATTCAGTACACAGACTTGCCCATAAAATCCATTGCGTTGATGAATGGTTTTAAGAGCATGCCGCATTTCTCTAGAGCCTTTAAAAAACGATATGGCTATTCTCCCAGCCAATTGCGCAAAAATGCATTATCCGATGAATAGGAAATCGTATGCTTCATAGGATTAAGCTCCATTTAATCCTTATTGGTCAATAGTTTAAGGTTCTAAATACATTATAAGTACCGAACTTTATCATATCAAAACAAATGATATGAAATTGTCCAAATCTTTACCGTCTTATATACTGTCTATATCAAAAAACCTATTCATAGTGTTATTTGTGTATGCGGCGATGAGTAAGTTTTTTGACTTTCATACCTTTCAAGTACAGCTAGGTCAGTCCCCAATATTTACGGCATTTGCTGATGTTGTATCTTGGAGTATTCCGTTGACGGAATTGATAATTGCCAGCCTTTTCTTGGTGCCTAAATATGTTCCTTTGGCATTTTATGCTAGTTTTTCTCTAATGACCATGTTTACGGTTTACATCATTCTGATTCTGAATTTCAGTGATTTTATTCCCTGTTCTTGCGGTGGTGTCTTGGAAAATTTAAGCTGGACAGATCATATTATTTTTAATTCGGCCTTCATTGTTATAGCAATATTAGGGATATACGCTTATAACGCGCAAAACCAGGTAAAATCTGAAACGTTATGACATCAAAAAATAGCCTTACGTTGTTGGTTCTGGCGCTTGTTAGTACAGGTATCGTTGTTATCTTATTTCTGCTTTCTGAGAAAGAGATACATCGCAATAATGCATTCGTAAGGAGATATCCCCACCATCCAGTCAACAAGGTTTATGATCTCCCCATTACATATAATTCCTATTACATATCGGGGCGTCATCATCACAAGCTGTATTTGGGAAACAGTACAGCGCCCTTACATCTTTTAGAGGTCAATCTCAAAACTAAAGATACACAGCATATTAGCATAACTTTGGAGCCTAAGCATTTGAGGTTTCACAATCTTCAAGTGCAATTGCAGTACCCTTACTTTTTTGTTTCAGACGGGACAACGCCCTGTATATTTCGTGGACTCATGGAAGATTGGAAAGCGAAGCTTTGGACGGAAGACCTCGCTTACTTTGATAAGTCCATTCCATTGGATAGTAATACGATGGTGATCAGTACCATAGATAGTAAATCTCAAACAACAACTCTAGGGAGAATTTTCCAAAAGAATACAGGGGAGATGAGGGTAACGCTCCGTGATAGCATTCTTGAAAAACAAATTGATGGGGTTTTTGATGTGGATGGTATCATGACGGCAACTCCAAATGGTAAAACGCTGAGCTATGTCTATTTCTATCGCAATCAATTCATAATTATGGACTCCCAATTAGCAATAGTCCACCGGCAACGTACGATAGATACCGTTCAAAATGCTCAATTGGATGTAGCGATATTGGGTAATAACTCAAAGCAAATTGCTGCACCAACGCTAACAGTCAATAAGATGGCTGCAATTAATCAAGACTTAATCTTTATAAACTCTACTAGAATAGGGAAGTATGAAGAAGCGCATATGCTCAAAGAAGCTGCTATTATTGATGTGTACAATTGGAAGAAAGCAACCTATGAATTCAGTTTCTACATCTATAATATCAACAGAGACCGTCTAAAAAACTTCACCGTCATTGATAATTACGTTGTAGGGCTTATTGGAAATACATTATCAGTTTATGAAATGGATCAAAATCAATTCAAAAGGGCATCCTTGGAATGAAAATTTCAAGTGAATATCAACTAAAAATTTCTACTGGCCAGTAGCGGGGGTAAGATTGAAAACCCGAGCAATAGAGTAGATCGTATTATTAATTTAAATTTTATTATTATGAAAATTCAAAAAATTAAAGCCTTGATTCCAGTATTGGCAATCGCTTTTGCTATGACTACAAGTGCTTTCACGGCAAGCGACAAAGTAAGTGCAGATAGCGATGCTGTCATGATCACAGGGTATACGGCGAATGACATCCCAGGACAGCCATGTGAGAAGCGGCAGAATCTTAACTGTTCTGTTACTGGAAGTGAAATTTGTACTGTTGAAGGAAAACAAGTGTACCAATTTCTAAACGGCACATCGTGTTTTAGTCCTTTAAAAAGAAACTAAAATTAGATGTTTAAAAAGTAAAGGCTGTTTTATAACAGCCTTTATGTTTTAGGGACAATTTGATCTAAACATAATTCAAGATAATATTTTAATTCTCTAGTCTTTGCCTCATCTAATTTCTGGGATAATGCTTGCTTGAGGGAATATAATTCAGAATTTAAAATCCGTTTGGATTGGGCTGTATAAAATCCATTATTTTCTCCAACTCTTATTTGAGAATAGGTTCTGTCTTGTTCAACAGCATCTATAATTAAATTTAAATAGCCAATTTGAAGTTCTTGTCGATGTCTATTTAAAGGCGCTTTCTCTCCAAGCATTTTATTAAAAATCCCTTTTGTCAATCTTGACATCAATAATGTGTTAAGGTCTTTATACTCACTTTTATCTTCCATGTTTTCAAGTCTTTTCATTCTGTAGGGACTAACTAACTCAGCTAATACCATCAATTGGTAATCCATTAATATATCCGTGTCTGTTGAATATTGAAATCTGGCAGTGAACTCTGGATGTGACAACCAATCGGGAACTTCAAAGGCATTGGCAATTAAAAAGTCCATCGCCTCAAGTTGAAGATGGGCAGGCACAGGCGCATAGACTGCACCTTTTTGCGATCCAGATTTATAGTGGATGGTATAGCCGCCAATTAAAGACAACACATGTTCCATCTCAAAATGCCATAATTCTAGAGTCTTTTTATAAAGCCTTTTTAAATTGCTATTGTCTTTTTGTTTGTAATTGATTTTTGGTAAAAGTTCAATAACTCTTTTTATGTTTTTCAAACCCAGTGCAGTACTCTCTATGGGATTGTCATTGTCTACCACCTCGTCAGTACTTGCTGGACCAATTGTGCCAAACTCAGCATTATGATAAGCGTACCAAGGTACCTCTTCCTGTAAGCGTACTAATTGTTCTAATTTTGATGGAACTTCAGTCATGGGGATATGGTCATAGGTTTGATAGCCCCATTGAATCTGGTAACGATCTGCAGGGCCTGCTTTTTGGATGAGCAAATCTGGCGGAATGTGGTCTTCAGGTTGCACTATATAATTATGTCTAGCATAGCTCATAATGCTTGGTGTATGTCCCATTTGATCTAACCATTCTATATCTCGCATTTTTTTAAAGGGGTAGGCATACTCACCATAATGAGCATCCTTTATCCCAAAGGCATGACCAGCCTCATGTGCAATTATAAATTGAATCAGTTCTCCCATGAGATCATCGGGAAAGGGATATTGCTGCGCCCGTGAATCTAGAGGGGCGCATCTCACCAAATACTCATCTGAAAGACTTTGAAAGGAACTGGCAAATATAATATCAGACTTTAAAATCTCTCCAGATCTAAAATCGACTATTTTCGTGACGGTGGAACCACTTTTAGCCGCACTACCTCTTATTCCAGAGTAATTTTTCCAACGTATCATAGAGTAGTTCATACTATTTGGATTCCAATTAGGATCATCAACTGGAGCGTCCTTTACCACTATAGCGTTTTTAAATCCTGCAGCCTCAAACGCGGGAAGCCATTCCATAATACCAGCCTTTATATAGGGTTTCCATTTATGAGGTGTAATGGAGTCAAAATAAAAGACAATGGGCTGTTTTGGTGTGCTCATCTCCTTTTCTTTATGGGTCTTCTCCAATCGCCATCTTGAAATATTGGCTTTAGGTGTTCGGGCGATACTATTCATGATATCGTAGGGGTCTTCACTTGAAAATCCCATCCTATGATCAAATAGACGCGGTTCCATCGGCTCGGGTAACAGATAAAAACTGAAACTCACCTCATTTGTAATGGGTTTATGGTCTAGCATTGAAGTCATTTGGGTGATGATAATGGTCTCATTATTTAAATGCTGTACCCCATCAACATAAGATAAATTGGCAATGACGGATGGAGGTGAACCAGTAGGCCATTGTAAATTAGTGTTTAAGATAAAATCTGTGATGTCAATTTTAAAATGATCTGTATTGTTTTGAGAATCAATTATGGGGAATCTACCAATGATGCTAGCTTTGTGACGGTAATTGTGGTGCAAGGGTATGGTGACCCCTGAAGAGGATTCTATTTGAGGAATCGTCAGGATTAAATGATCCTCGTGTGTTGTCCAAATGACCTGATGATATCCTACGTCATGCCGTACAAAAAGCATGGGCACATTAAGGTTATCTGGGCTGATGTTTAAGAGAAGTCTGTCATCTTCTAAATAAGCCTGCATATTTTTGTTAGCCTGCCCCCAAGAGAGGCAGGAGACTAACAAAATAATCAAATTAAAAAAAAGTCTAGATTTGAGTCTTAATAACATTAGGGAGTACGTATAAAAATTATACATGATGCATATATTTTAATAGCCACTGTTTTGGGGCTGTAAATTAGTGTTGAGAATAAGCTCAGATTCAGGCAACGGAAAATATAAATGGGTGTCATCCCAATTGGGTTTAATAGGTGATAGTACTTCAGAAGCTTTTCCAGTGCGCTTCAAATCAAAAAAGCGGTGTCCCAACTCACTAAAGAGTTCTACACGTCTTTCTTTTAAAATGGCTTCTAAAACGGCAGTTTGGCTATCAGAATTTATTGGTGCTAAAGCTGCCCTCTCCCTTATTGCGTTTAAATAATTCATAGCCTCAGGGATGTTGTTGAGCTGAGCGTTGGCTTCAGCGGTTATCAAATAGAGTTCTGCCAATCTTAAGAGAATAGAACACTCCTGTGTGTTTCCTGTAGGGAGATTAAGCTTGTATTTAAAAGGAAAATAATAAATGTCTGAGCCCTCAGAAATAGAACCTAGCCAATTTGAAAACCGAGCGTCATTAGGTTCAAAATCATTTTTAAGATAGCTGCTAATAGCAGAATTTGGAGGTGGTGCAGTAACAAAGATAAACGTTCTTCCTTCGGCTGTGTTATCTCCGGGCATGCCTGCATCGAGCTGCAATAAGGTTTCGGTGCTATTTTTTAAGAACACCGCATTTAAATCTAATTCTAAGGCATAGTTTCCACTTAAAATAACGGCTTCGGCTTCATCACGTGCCAACTCCCAATTTTGATTATACAGATACGCTCTTGCAAGCATGGCAGAAGCCGACCAAAAATTGGCCCGAAAATTCTCGCTACCATCTGGGATATTGTCAAACAAAGCCTTGGCGCTTGAAAAATCATCAATAATATGCTGGTAGACGATGGCCTCGCTTTGTCTAGAAACCGATTGATTAACGCGGTAATCGGTGGAATTGATATAAGGAATTTCCCCGAAGAGATTCACTAAATAGAAATGGATGTAACCTCTTAAAAAATAGCACTCTCCCAAAAAACGGGACCGATCTTCTTCTGAAATGCTCGTAGAATTGGCAACACCTTCATTGATGCTATTAATGGCATAGATCAAATTATAACTGGTGTCCCACCAATTTTTTACGGCACTGTCAGTGGATAGAACGGTATGGTTTGAAAACGCTTCGGCATTTGTAAATGACAAACTATAGAGCTCCAATTCATCAGCATAATGGCCCAGTAAATAAGAAGTTCCTGAAATAGAACCATCGGTAAGGGCATTGTCTCTTAATTGGCTATAAATATGGGCAAAAGCCGCATCGATGGTATTGGCATCTTCAAATACTTCGGCGCCAATTAATTGGTTGTTGGGCGGGTCTACTTCCACGAAGTCTTCGCAAGACCATGTTATAAATGAGATCACAATGGTTAAGGAGATCCATATTAAGCTTTTGGAAGCTGTTGTTTTAGATATGATTTTCATAGTAATACATTTTAAAAAGTGAGATTGGTGCCTACGGATATCACTCGCAATGGAGGCACCGTTTGATTGTTTCTTGTTTCTGGATCTAAGCCAATGTAGTTGGTAATGGTCCATAGGTTTTGACCTCTTAAGAATAGTTCGCAACCAAAATTTTTACTGAGTTGTGGGATTTGGTAAGACAGCGAAACGGTTTTAAGCCTTAAATAAGAAGCATCTGTAATGGCAGCATCACTTTGGGTGTAAGTTCTAAAGGCCTGTAAAGCTTCTGGATCGAACCCTGATGAAAAGCCTTGAGTAGCGCTTTGATCACCTGCGGTTTGCCATCTATCCAATACCTCTATGGGTTGGTTGGCCATACCCCCAGGAAGCACCCCACCACTGGACCAGAAATTGGCGCCCAATTGTTTGGTGAATTGAAATAAAATATCAAGACTTAAATTTTTATAAGTGATGTTATTACTGACACCCCCAAAGTATTTTGGATTCAGATCTCGCACCGCCTGTCTATCGTTAGGGCTGGATATGACGCCGTCCCCATCAAAATCTTCAAACTCATAGATCCCCGTTTCAGGATTGACCCCTTTAAGTTGATACACTTTTCTAATATTTATGGGCGCTCCAATAACCAATTGATTGGCATAGGTAGAGCCCTCTAGGTTAGGGAAGGCCACTAATTTGTTTTTTGGTAGGGTAAGATTAATGGAGGTAGACCATTTAAAATGCGCTGTATCTATATTGACGCTGTTAAGTGAAAATTCCCAACCCGTGTTTTCTACTGTAGCATTAAGATTGGCATTAATCGAATTAAAGCCTGTAGTGGCAGGAAGCGGAATGCCGACAAGTTGATTGGACGAACGGTTGCGATAAAAATTAGTGCCCACCACAATGCGATCCTTTAAAAATCCAAGATCTAATGAAAATTCCAATTTTTTATTGGATTCCCAACTGTAATCGGGATTGAATAATCGGGTAGGGAAGAGACCAACAGTATTTTGGTACTGAGAAGACCCAAAAGAGTAGGTGTCCAAGTATTGGTAATCGCCAATTTGATCATTGCCTGATGTACCATAACTGGCTTTAAATTTTCCAAAACTGATAAAGGGTAAAGCCTTTTTTACCAATGCTTCTTCGGAAAAAATCCATGCGGCACCAACAGCACCAAAATTAGAAAAGCGTCTATTGGTGCCAAAACGACTTGAGCCGTCACGCCTGCCTGTAAAATTAAGGATGTATCTGCTTTTATAATTAAGATTAAGACGTCCAAATACAGCTTGATAACGGTAGCGTTCATCAATATCAGCAATGGGAAAAAGGGTGGAGGCAGCAGAGAGGTTTTCAATAAAGTTATTGTTAGAAAAGCCCAAGGCAAATTGAGAGATACGACTGGTATTGCGCTCCTGAAATGTCGCCCCTGCCAGTGCCTCGATGTTTAAAACGTCCCAAGCCTTGCTCCAATGCAATTGCGGCTCTACGATCCATGAGGTTCTTTGGGAGGTATTATGTACAGCCAAGGACGATTCAGAGCCTACCCCAAAGGCAGGATCATAGATGGTTGAGGGGGTGGTGTTGAGTTCGGTAAGGTGATCTTCGGTATACCCCAAGTTGGTGACCAGTTTGAATTGACCTATCAGTTGGTAACTCAAATTGAGGTTGCTAATCAAGGTCGAGCCATTGGCATTATAACCGCCTTCAAAACGACTTAACGGATTGCTCCAGGTTGAGTTTTCCCAATTAAGACTGCCGTCATCGTTATACAAGTTAGGAGCATTGGGTGCAAGGGTGAGGGCGTTAAAGACGATAAGGCCGTCACCGGGCAAGTTGTTTTGGTTAGAGGTGTAATTGGTAGAGAATTGAAGCGATAATTTGTCGTTTTCAGATCTATGGTTTAAACTGGCCAAACCAGAGAGCTTCTGATTACTATAGTCTCCGGGAAATACGCTAGTCTGCTTATGGGTATTGGCACTTATTAAAAACCGGGTTTGCTGATTGCCTCCAGAAATAGAACCTTGAAAATTGCTAAGGGTTGCCGTTTTACCAAACAATACCTTTTGCCAATCGGTTTCTCTTGTAGCATCCCAAGTGCCATTAATGTCATAGGCATTAAAGGGGATTGGGTCTATGCCGTCATTGGCATAGGCCTCACGTCGCATGGCTAAATACTGTGGGGTGCTTAGCACATCAAGCGAATTGGAAACGGCCCCTAAACCTGATTGCAAATTCAACCGTACTTTGGTAGCGCCATATTCCCCTTTTTTTGTGGTGATCAACACCACGCCATTGGCACCCCGAGAGCCGTAGATGGCCGTGGCATCGGCATCTTTTAAAATTTCGATACGCTCAATGTCTAGTGGGTTGATGTTGTTTAAGGGACTAATCCCGCTCCCAGGAATGCTTATTGAGGCCTGTTGTTCTCCCAGACTTGAAGAGGCATAGGGGACGCCATCAATCACATATAGGGGATCATTACCATTGGTGCGGATACTGTTTTGCCCTCTGATCTTAATATCAAAACCAGCACCAGAAACTCCTGAGGTCTGTACAATCTCTACGCCTGAGACCCTGCCCTGTAGTGCTGCTAAGGGATTGGAGATGGGCTGCTGCTCAATCTCGTGTTCTCCTATCTTCACAATATTGCCTGTACTTTCGCGCTCTTTCACCGAGTAATATCCCGCATTCAAAGTCACGGCATCCAACTGTGTGACATCCTCAAGCAGTATCACGTTCATTTGGGTTTGGCCACTGATGGCGATGGTTTGGGTTTGATAACCTAATAATGAAAATTTAAGTGTGGCATCTTCAGGTGCCATTATAGTGTAAGATCCATCAAAATCTGAGGTGGTTGCGGTAGTGCTGCCTTCAACCGAAACCAGAACCCCGGGAATGGGCATGCCGTTCTCATCGGTAATAATACCGTTGATGGCCGCCTTGTCTTGTTGAACGGGCTGAGGTTCCTTCTTACTAATAGTGATGTAATGAGCCTTGGTAATGCTAATATTGAAACTGTCTTTAGGGAGACATTGCTGCAATAGTGCTTTCACCTTAATTTTTCCTTTTTTGATCGTAACATCAGGCACATCTTTAAAAATATCAGACTGATAAATAAAGGTGCATTTGGTCTGTTTGCCTATCAGCTCTAAAACCTCGTAAATGGTCATAACGCTGTCAGTGTCAATAATAACGTTCTCATTTTGAGAATACAGCGTCTTTGAAGAAAAACTAAAAACAGTGGTACAGCAGAGCAATAACAAGGTTTTTACAAGGAGTGTTGAGAGGGCCTTCCATCGAAAGAAAAGCACGGGTGTTCGTTTAATTTGCATAGATTTGCATATTAGTTGGTTTTTAAACCGATTAGTGTATAAGGGGATTTAGCTGTAAACTGTCCAGGTAGAAGCTTTATTCCCTTTCTTTTTTTTACTGAATGGTGATGGTCTTGTGGTCTATCTCATAGCTATTTATAAAGGTTGTGGTTTGTATGCCGTTCAAAATGTCTTCAATAGCTTGTGTTTTGTTAAGCAACCCGCTAAAGGTGACCTGTTCTAAAGATGGGGATTCAAAAATAATCTCCACATCATACCATCGGGATAAAACCCGCATGATCTCTTTTAATGGGGTGTCCTTAAAATGAAAATACCCTTGGGTCCAAGCAATATGGTAATCCACATTCACTGTCGTTTTGCTCACCTGTTTGGTCTCAAGCTCGATGGCCAATTGTTCCGAAGGCTTTAAGGAAATGGTCTCACCATTGGTAAGAAGATGAATATTGCCTTCCACCAAGGTGGTATAGCTGTAGCGTTCCTCTGGGTAGGCCTTAATATTAAAGGCCGTACCAACCACGGTGATCTCTTGGGCATTGGAGACTACCTTAAAACGGTCGCCATTGTGGGAACTGCTAGGGGAGACCTCAAAATACACTTCCCCGTATAAGAGTTCTACTTTTCTGGGTTCGCCACTTTTAAATGCCACTGGGTATTTGAGTTTGCTATCGGCATTTAACCACACCAGCGTGCCATCAGATAGTTCTATTTGAAACTGCCCGCCTCTAGGTACGGTCAAGTAATTAAAGGCAACCTCAGAACTCGTAGTGCTTTTAGTGTAGGTGAGGCGCTGTCCATTACTGGAGGCCACGCTGTTGTTATAGGGTTGTTGGGTATCAAGCGCAACATCCACCCCATTATCAAGACTTAAAATGGCCTTATCGGTACCTGCGGCAATGGGACTAACGCATTGGTCTAACGGCGTGGTGTTGGTAGCATTAAAAACAAGAAAACCACCTACCGACATCAATATCAGGATCAGGGCCACCAACTTGTAAATTGGCTTACGCGAGGCTGTTTTATGGGGTTGCAGTTGGGCAAGCACCTTATTCCAATCCTTTTCGGTATCTATCTGCTCAAGTTGTTTAGCATAGGCTTTTTGGTTGGTTTCAGATAAGCTTTCTATGGCATGGCGCTTGGCAGCATCACTTAAAAGCGTTGTATTGTTGAGGTCCACAGGGGGGTGTCCCTTTTTAAGAGAACGGGCTAGGTGTTTGGCAAGCGCAAAGAGGTCACGATAAGGTGTCATAAAGTACAGTATATACCTCTATAACCACAAAAGTTTAAAAGTGTCTATAAAAACCGTTTAGAAATTTAAAAACAATTGATTCAAGTGGCTGAGTAGCCCTTTCAGTTTTTGGTACGCCATGCTTTTTTGAGTTCTTACGGTGCTGGTGGTGACCGCGAGTTCTTCGGCAATTTCGGTATTGGAATAATTGTTCATGGCCAGTTGCATCACCTTGGCTGTTTTATCGGGTAGGCTGGCAATGGCTTGGTGCAATTGGGCATAGGTCTCCACCGCAAGTAGTTGCGCTTGAAAATAATCTTCAGTGTCCATGACCTCAAAATCAGCTCTTATGGCTTCTAGCTGAATTTTATAATGTTTGCTCTTTAAATGATTGAGACATTTGTTTTTTACTGCGGTATAGAGGTAGGGCTTTGCAGCTTGAGCGCTAGCAAAGGCCTTTTGCTTTTGCCAAAGGCTTATAAACACCTCTTGCACTAAATCTTTAGAGGTATCTATATCTCTAAGGTAGCTATTGGCAAATAGGCATAAGTTGGGGTAGAGGGTATCAAAAAGCGATTGAAACCCTGTGAGACTTTTGGAATGTGGTTTGCCATGGGACATTTGCCATTGGTATTAGAGGGAATTTATTGACCAGTTCCCTGTAAATTATGAGTTTCAAGCGTTTTTGCTTAAAACTACCCAATGTTTTTAGACCTGAGAAAAGACTAAAAAAATGTGCGTGAAACTCAACTTATCATGATAGGGGTACTGGTATACCGTGCAAGGATAAGAGAGCTCACGCCCGGGACGTGAGCCTTTCTACTTATCATCTCCTTGCAAAAATTACCAGTTTTCTATCAAGAGATTCAAAGCGAAGACTTCAAATATGTTCTATACGAAGGATCGCAAATATATGTATTCACTAACAAAGGTAATAATTTTTTTTGAATCGTTCGCTTTAGCGAACAGTTTTTTTTCGATTGTTCGTTTGCTTTGAAGTGATATCATACAATGGGAAGACGAGTAGAAAAGGATAAAACTAATGAATTAAATAAAGCAAACACTTTATTAAATAAGTATTTGTGTAATTTCATTAATCAAAAATTTTTGCAAACTTATAATGACCAAAATGGAAATTTAATATCTCAAAATAAGTATGCTGCGCTGTGTGGTTTATCCTCATCAACTCTCACTAAATTAAAGAACACAGAGGGTTATGATACTCCCATGACTACGATTTATAATATTTGTAGACATGAAAAATACTCTTTGAAGAAATTCTTTGCCGAATTCGAAGATAAGTACGGTATAAACATACCAGAGTGAAATAGTGGATTTTCAAAAAACAATTTGAATCTATTCGAATTTAGAATTTTCGAAATTATTGTTTTGATGCGATGCAATAGGAGCAAATTATAGACATAAGCATCACTATTTATCTTTCCGATATTGTTTTGTAAAGTCATCTTCTTCAATCCCTAAAGGGAACAGTACATAGTACCATAAGCAATTAAAATAATAGCGAATGATCCTTATCCATCTGGGGAGTTTTGTTTTGGGCATGGTTTGATACGTTTTCAGCAAGAAAATTTGCTAATCATCTAAAAGAGAGCAATATTGGCGGTGATAATTGCCTCTAATTGGATTTGAATGTTGGTTTATCCCGTGAATTTAAAGTTATAAAAACTATATTTGATGAGATATAACGAGTTGTGTGCAAGCGAAAAAAATGACCGATAAAGAATTAAAATATTACGACAGAATCAACTCGACTTTTATCGGACGAAAAATAATTGAAGTTTTTTACCAAGAGTTGGACTATGAAACGGATTCTGAATGTTGGGAACATTCGTCTGACCTTCACTCTGTCGATATGAATGTAATTTTCAGACTCGACAATAATGAATTGATTCAAATTAAATGGGACAATGAGTTCTATTGTTACGGAATCGGATTTGATAAATTGACCGAATTAAAGAAAAAGGAAGGATTTAAAACAATTTCGCTGACTGACAATCTGAACTGGAAAAAGTTGACGCAAAAAAAAATAACTGAAATAGTTGTTCTTTGGGACGAAAGTTACAGTCAAGAAGTTGAGAAAGTGAATAATAAATTTGTGGCCAAAGGTGAAAAAAAACCAATCAAACTTCCTCAAACTTGGCAAATCGAATTCGGAAATGAAAAAATATGGATTTCAGCACTTGAGATTAAAGAAAATGAAAAGGATAATTATTATTGGGCTGACCATTTGACGATAATATTCACTGATAAAGAACAAGAAAATTATAAACTGTTAAAAAACGCCAGCACACAACAAAGTACTGTGGTAAAAAACAAGTAAAATTCCATTAATTTCTCACTAGCTTACTCTTATATTCTTGATCAAATATCAAACCTGATTTAGCTATAGCAAATGCTTGTTTCAACAGCTTATTGCATACCGCTATTAGCGCAAGTTTTTTGCTCTTTCCCTTAGCGACGATTCGCTCATATAAATCACGACAAGCTTTATTGTATTGACAAGCGTTAAAACTGCACATAAATAATAAATTTCTAAGTTTCTGGTTTCCTATTTTACTTATTCGTGGCCTCCCTTTTACACTGCTTCCACTTTGCCGTATCACTGGCGTTAAACCTGCGTAACTGCATAACTCACCTGCACTTGTAAAACGATCAAATCCACCTGTTAAAACCACTAGCGTAATGGCTGTTTTAGGACCTATACCAGGTATGGTTTTTAATCGCGTTAACAAATCTTGATGAACCTCTTTTACCAAAACTAATAACTTGTCCTCTAATAGTTTTATCTCTCTCTGGAGCTGTCTTAAACTACGTTTTAAAGACGTCAACACGACCTTACTAGGATTGCCCAATACAGACTCACCATGTAATTTGTTTTTAAGCATAGTGCTCTGTTTTGTATAAACAGAAAGAGCTCTAGTGATTTGAAGACATTCTATTTCATTCTTAGAGTTGCCTTTCCAAAGCTTTAAGTCCACCTGCTCTGCATAAGAACAAATAAGTTTTGAATCGCTCTTGTCGGTCTTAATTTTTGATAAGCCCATCTGAATAAAACGTTTAACAGATAATGGATTCTCTACAGATACTTTTATACCTGATTCTAATAAATGGTACGCTAACTGATAATGATAATAACCCGTAGCTTCCATTACACAATGACTAGTGTTATTTAAGAGTTTTGTAAACTTCTCAAAGCCCAATCCATTGTTTCTAAACTGATAATAATTACCATCAGAATCTGTAACATCGAATACTAACGCACTAATGTCAATACCAAAATATTTAATATCTTTATTCATAAGAAAATGTTTTTTGAAAGGACAATCTACGCGAGTTTCAACGACTTGAAAGCGAGGTCTAAAAGCCTCATAGAACTGTACGAAATCTGTGTAGAAAAGAGAGGGGGTTTTCAATGTTGACGAGATCTAGGTCTCTGCGTGTATATTAACCTTATTCCTCTCTTTTGTCTTTTCTGTTTTATACTTAAATTTAGTGAATTGTAAACTTAAGCAGTGTATAATTAATGGCTGGTTCTCGCCTACTTACGAAAATCCTTGCAGATTTTCTCTTCGGTTTTTATTTGCTAAATTAGGTGCCTAAACACGCCACTAATCATACACCTCAACGTTATGTGCAAGCTGAAGAAACAATTTCCCAATTCAATAACACTTAAAAACATTGGGTGAATTAATAATTTTTAACTTTAACCAAAAAAGTTCGATATTACTTATTTTCTTTTTTAACGCTATTGTATTTTCTTTTTTATTGTTAAAAAAAGGCTTTAGAGAAAATCGTCGAGACAGTTATTGGTTAGGTTTGTTTATTCTGTTATGTGGAATGTATATTTGCCCATTTATGCTGGGTTATGCTGGTTGGTACTCCATAAAGAATTATAGAGAATTTCTTTTTTTTACACCATTTCAACAACTATTTCTAATTGGTCCCATAATCTTCTTCTACACGCAAAGTCTTTTGAATAAAGATTTTAAACTTTTAAAAAAACATTACATTCATTTTTTGCCAGCAATGTTATATATGTTATACAGCATAATAATATTTATTACAGACAAATGGATATTGAGTGAATTTTATTTTTATGCAGATGGCAGAGATAAGGATTTAGCATTTTGGTATCAAATGACTGGTTTAGTCTCAATGTTATTTTACCTTATCCTAAGCCTTAAGTTTTACAAAAATTACAGAAAACTGATAGTCCAAGAGGTTAGTTATGCAGATGAAGTTTTGTTGAAGTGGATAAGCCATTTTATGATAATTTTTAGTCTTTTACTTGTTTTGCGAGTTTGCTTTTTTATTCTAAACCCTGAATGGGGAGAATTCGGTAGTAAATACTGGTATTATCTCTGTTTTTCAATTTTATTTTTCTACATAGCTATAACTGGTTATTCCAACACGATAAGAGCAACAGTTGCTTTCAACGCTGGCTTGCCTCAAAAATTAAAGATGGAAGATGAAATTCACCTTTCGATTTTTGAAAGCGATGAGATTGAAGTTTCCAATATTGAAGATTGGAAAATAAAAATACAATTGCTACTCGAAGAAAAAAAAATCTATACTAATTCTAATCTAACTTTGTCCGACATTGCATTACATTTAAATACCAATCGCAATTTAATTTCAAAAATTATTAATCAAGGTTTCAATATGAATTTTAATGATTTCATAAATTTAAAACGGATTGATGCAGTTATAGAAAAAATAAAAAATGGCGATCACATAGATAATACGCTTTTGGGAATTGCACTTGATTCGGGGTTTAATTCAAAAACCACTTTTAATAGGGCTTTTAAAAAACACACTTCACTAACACCAAAGCAATTCATTTTGAAAAATAAATACTAAAAGGGTATCAAATGATCTTTTGGAGCGATTTGCTTATTTCATTGTCATTTATTTGTGCAGAAATAAATTCATATAAAGCAAAAACAAAATCTATGAAACAAAGCTTAATTTTTACGATCCTTCTTTTATCCTTTCTAGCTAACTCACAAAATTTTGATCAAGAATTGGTCAATAAACTTGACTTGCAAATTGAGCAATATGTTGAGGGTATTTCACCCGGAATGGCTGTTGGTATTGTGAAAGACGGCGAAATAGTTTATCAAAAATATATAGGCTATTCAAATCTCGAAAATCAAATAGAGATAAACGAAACAACTAGCTTCAACATCGCGTCCAATGCAAAACAGTTCACAGCTCTGTGTGTATTAAGACTTATTGAACAAGGCAAAATTAACTTGGAAGATGATTTTAGAAAGTTTTTGCCAGATTTATACACTAACATTGAGGACAAAATCACCATATCAAATCTATTAACACATACAAGCGGTATTCGGGATGTTTATGATTTATGGGCACTAAAAGGGCAAACTTGGTGGCAACTTTTTATTGATAATAGCGATGCAATTGAACTTCTGCAAACTCAAACTGATTTGAATTTTAAACCAGGAACAAAGTATTTGTATAGTAATTCAAATTATATTTTGCTCACAGAAATAATTGAAAATATAACTGATAAAACATTTAGTGAGTTTTCAAAAGCATTATTTCTAGAACTAAAAATGCCAAACACGTCTTTTCTCACAAATTATATGGAAGTTATTCCAAATAAGGCAAGACCATATGGAAATTGGGAAGGTTGGAAAGAATATCCAGTAATAACTGAAGTCAACGGTGATGGTGCATTATTTACAACATTAAATGACCAATTAAATTGGGAAAAAAGAATACAACGTGTTGATGATAATATCTTATCAAAAAAGCTTATTAACCAAAGTCAATCTCCAATAGAAAAAATTAATTTCAAGAATTATGGATATGGACTAATGTTTGGAACTTATCGAGGTTTAGATTATTCTTATCACGATGGTAGTACAGGTGCTTACAATGCAACTTTTTTAAGATTTCCTCCTCAAAATATTTCTATACTTGTAATTTCTAATAACGGAAATGTACCCACTAATTATTTAGCAAAACAATTATCAGATATCACTTTAAATCTAGAAACTGATAACACTATATATCCGGCTGTTCCAGTAAAAATTGAAAGACTAAAGGACTTGGGAAACATTGTTGGTAATTATAAAAACGATGATGGAAAAATCATTAAAATTACTGAAAAAGATGGTTCAATTTTTAGAGAAATTTACCAACGTGACCCAATAAAACTAATAAACGAAAAGAATGGCTTATTTCATTATGAAACGAACGAGGAGCTTAAAATGAACTTTACAAATATTAAAAAAGGTCAACAAAAACTAACAATTTATCTTTCATCTCAAGAACCAAATACTTATTATAAACTACCTTTTAACGATTTAGATAAAAGTGATAAAAGAATTATAAATGGGCGATACTTCAATGATGAAACTGATACAGAAATCTTGATAAAGTTTTTGGATAATAACACTTTTTTAATCACTAAAAACGGTCGAGAACGAAAAGCCGAACTGATTTTAAAAGACTATTTAAGAATGAACTCTTATGAAATTAATATCATACGAGACGCAAAAGGAAATGTAAGTGGATTGAATGTTAAAAATGGTCGAATTGAAAATGTCATATTCAATAAAACGTGAAAAAAGCCAGCACATAATACCGTATACATCTCATAGATAAGAAGTTGTTTAATGGAATTTTAGGCATATTTGCGAAGTTCGCCAAATTCTTTCATTTGGCTTATTGAAAAGAAAGGTAAAATAAGAAAATTAAAAAATTCGGCTTGTGCTTAACCGAATAGTTAACGCTAATTTGCTGCTAAGAGCTATATATAACACCGTTGTAAACAATTATGAGACGAACTTTTCTGCTAATTTTAATAATCGTGAATTTGACTAATTTTAGCTGTCAAACCGAACAAGATTTGTCGAATATTAAAGGTGTAGAAATTTACTTATTCCAATCGGAATGTTGGAACGAAAACTCATATAACGAATACAAAACGGAGACCGAACAAAAAACATTTTCAGATAAATACGAACAGACTGAAAATATACCGATAGAAAAATGTGCATATTATATCGATTTAGAGAATTGTAAAACTAAAAATGAACCACTTTTAAACAATAATGATATTGAGAGATTTGACTGGAAGTCAAGTAAAATTCATCTTTCAAAAAGCGGAATTGAAAAATTAAAGAACCAAGAAATACCATTACGTGGATTACCATTTGTTATTAAATTAAATGGAAATAATATTTACGGCGGTTGGTTTTGGAATATGTTTTCATCTTTTGGTTGTGATAGAATATTCTCATATCCAGATAAAAATGTTAAAGGAAACGAATTGGATTTAGAATTTGGATTAGGTGGATTTAAATGCGGAAAAGACCCAAGACAAAATATGGAATTGATTGAAAAAGCATTGAGAAAATAACTGTTTACAACAAAGTACTGCTGTAAAAAACAAGTAAAAACCCGTTAACTTTTCGCTATAACACTTCGATAGGTGGCATTGTAGATCAAGCCTGATTTAGTAACTGTAAATACTTGTTTAATAGTTTATTACTAAGCCAAATTTTGATTTTAATAGAAGGGCTATCAAAGTTTAACATTACTAAATTCATTAAAAAAATCACGAATACTCTTGATCCTTTCTGGGCAATATTTTCGTAAATTAGTGTGGTTTTTTAGTTTTTAAAAGCTGGATGTTTTTGAACAGTTTTTTTATAATTTGAAGTTTTTTATTCTACAATATATAAAATGTAATAATTCGATTAGTTATGAAGCCATGAGTATGTTCAAAGGTCTGTTTTCTTCAAATAAATCAGAAATCAATTTAGAGGTTCAGCTTTTTAGAGCACTATTTGAACCAAATAAACAGAAAGTAATTGATATGATAAAAAAGGGGAAAATTAACCTTAATGCATACAGAGACAATTATTCCAACACTATTCTAATCAATGCGGTAAATTGTGGATCAGAATTTCAAGGCAACAACGATCAGTTAGAACTAATCCATTATTTGCTTGATCATAAGGTCAACGTCAATTATATAAACGATAATGGATTTAATGCTTTGCATATAGCTCTTGCTAATCACAATCTCTCAAAAGTAGCTTTGCTTTTATTAAAAAAAGGAAATCCCAACGTCAATGATGTGGAACGAAAACATGGAAATAGTCCGATTTTCACAGCCATACGTGAATATGGATTAACATTAAGGGAAGAACAAAAAGAAGTAAACCAATTGCGGTTTGAGATTATAGATGAATTGTTGAATCGTGGAGCGGAATTGAATAAAAAGAATAAACACGGAATTAATGCAGGAACTTGGCTCGAGAATATTCCGAAACAGGACAAATTGCATAAGCTGATAAATGATTATGACGGAAAATAACACCGTATAAAATCAATTGATAGTGCAAGCTTACTTACGAAAATACTCGCGGATTTTCTACCTGTCTGCCGCTAGGTAGGTTTGGTCTGTATTTGCTAAATTAAGTGCTTAAAACACGCAACTAATCTTATACAATTAAGTTGTGGTGCATTTGCGAAACTATGATAAAAACGATAATATTAATTTGAATAATTCTATTTTCAAGTTGCAAAACTGAAAATAAGAAACTTGAAAAATTCACATCCGAAATACCTCAAGTGAATGACCAATTCCAGACTTTTATTGACCAATTTCCTGAAATTAAATTACCAATAAAAATTAAAGGTTACGAAGATGATTTTCAACCATTAACTGAACTGAAAAAAGAAATAAGCTCGCCTTATGAAAAGGAGGCTTATTATGTTTTTTGAAAGATTCCAACAAATGGAACTTATGTTGCGACAATTACTCTTGGAGCAACAGATTGTTTTTTGCCAATATTGACAACCTATAAATTAAACGGAGAAAGAATTGACTCAAAAACTATTGCAGTAGGTGGTTGCGGACAAGGACCTTGTTTTGAATGCGAGGAACTTATGGAAATTGATAAAGAATTAAATATTTATACTGCTAATAAATTAAAATACTACGATTGTGATGAAGATTACAACGAAATAAAGGGAACTGAAAAAACAGAAACAATTTTTAAAAGTGGTAAACTTACAGAGAAAGGAATTATCGAATTGACTGCTGAACTGAAAAAATAAAAAAAAACACCACAACAAAGTACTGTTGTAAAAACAGAAAAAAAAATATTAGTTTTTTACTAAAACACTTCTATATTTTTCATAGTAAATCAAACTTGAATTAGTAAGAAACCAAAGCACTTATAACAGCTGCAAATACCAATGATCTATTTTGTATACTGTTTTATCAAGAGATCGGGGAGTATCGTTTTGTTTATTAATGGTTGGATGTTGGTTTACCTGAGATTTTTACTTGTAAACTGTAATATTTGGTTAGATACAACGAGTTGTACACAATATCCAAACCGACCGCAATCTAAACATCAAAATTCACCGGAATTGACCTTTTTAAGAAATATTCTGCAATAAAAGTTTTAAGAAAAGTCAGAAATAACATACCGCAAGAGTATAAAATTTTCCAACTGCATTTGCTCTACTTAAAAATTATATACACTTGCAGATTTTCACTTTCAATTGAACATTCTTTAGCAGTTAGCCTAAAATGCTTGTCCAATTCCTATGTAAAACAATTTATCCTCTTTTGAAATACCATAATCAAAAGAAATGATAGTGGATTGATTCCAAGCAATTCTTGCACCCAAACCATAAGAATATCTTATTTTATCAAAACTTAAATCTTGCCAACGATTTCTAACTGTTCCTGCATCAATAAATGGTGCTACTCCAAAAGCAAAATTTTGTTTTAGAAATTTAGTTTCGACGATTCTGTATCGTAATTCTACATTTGTAAACCAAAGTGAACGAGATAAAAATCTGTTTGCTCTATAACCACGTAAAGATTGTTTACCACCAAGTGCATTGATACTTCCTTCCGGACTCCATTGGTCTTGAAACTCAAAAAATGGTGCGTTTGAACCAAAAATATGTCCTATTCCAACCCGACCTGCTAAAACCGTCCTTTTTCCAAAAGGTAACTTTTTATAAGCACGTCCTTGAACAAAAAGTTTATTGAAATCAAATTCCGAACCTATGTATTTACTTGAATATTCGTTTGCAATTTCAAAATAATAACCTTTTGTTGGGTCTGGTTCAAAATCTCTTGTATCATAGATTAAAGCTGTTTGAAAAATGGAAACCCAACCACCGTCTAAACCTGAAATATTTCCTTGGTCAAAGTCTCTTTGCAATAATGAAAATCCGTTAGGTGCATTTGTTTCTTCTCCAGTAACTGGATTAACTGCTTCGGCCTCTTCTCCTTCAAAAGTTTTATATTGTAAATTTTGAATTTCATAACCACCCATTATTCGCCATTTTCCGTTTCCTATTGCATAATCTGCTTTCAGATTTAACATAAATTCGGTTTCTCTAAATCTATTTGACAAAGCATCTGTCACAAAATCTGCTTCTCCACCTTCTCCTGGTCGCAAAGTTTTTCTTGCGTTATCGTATTCATCATAAGTAGCAAATGTTGTATTCGGGTCTGATGGTAGACTTAAATTACCAAGTGTAGCTTCTGTTAAACCAAAATATAAGTTGGCTGGATTTTGTTGTGCTTTAAAATCAATTTTAAATCTCCAACGTGTTCCTTTATAATATGGGACATCTAACGACAATATTAATTCTCTCGCATTTGAAGTATAATAGGCTGCATTTGCTTTTAATTTTGCCAAATACGGTGTGTATGCAAATAATGGATTTGTTCGTCCTCCATTCCAATAGACATTACTTCTAACTCCAAAACCGAAACCTGTAATTGGGTCTGAAGAAAAATCTGGAATTCCTGTTATAAATGTCCCTTCTCTTTTTTTAGAAAGGTCTTCATCGGACATTTTTCTTGATTTAATAAACGATAGCGAATCTTTTACTTGCGCATTAACTGCATAATTTGAAATAGTTAAAATCAAACAAATAAATAATTTTTTTGATATTTTCTGGAACTCCATTTTTTGATCTTTTCCAGCAAAGAAAGGAAGTATTGAATTAAGTATTAAAAAAGAAGAGTCCAAAACAATCTATCTATACAAATTGGCCAATTCACGTAAGCGTTTTCTTAAATTGAGTAGGTGTTAAACCTTTAAATTTCTTGAATATAGCATTGAAAGAAGATTTAGAATTGAAACCTACATCTGTTGCAATTGCCAATAGTGTAAAATGATTATTCCGGTCGTTTTTTAACCTCTTTACAAATTCTTCAACTCTGTACTGATTTATAAAATCCTGAAAATTGATATCCATATGCTCATTTAAAACTTCCGAAATATATTGACGCTGTATATTGAGTTTTTCCGAAACATCGTGAATAGATAATTTTCCATTGAGATATAATTTATCGGTTTCCATTGCATTGATTAAATCGGATTTATATTGTTCAATTTGTTTTATGTTGAGATTAGAGTTTTTGTACTTACGTATTTCGTTTTTAGGCAATATTTCCTTGTCATTATTAAATAATTTAAAAGCAACAAAATAAAACAGAAAGGCAACAACCAATAAGAGATAAGAATTGAAATTTTGGTCGTTATAAAACGGTAATTCTGACAATCCTATTATTTTAAGAATGTCATTTATAAATGAAAACACAAATAAAATAACAATCGGAATGGCAAAATAAGTAAACCAAATTTTCCTTTTATCTGTAACAACTGAATTTAATATTAATAATAAGTAAGCCACAAAAGTTAATTCAGCAAACACTTCAAAAATTTCAACAAACAAATTCTCTTTGACCAATTGTATTTCAATTACTTCAAGGATTAAATAAAAAATATTGGGCAGAAAAAACAGATAATCGAAAGAAGAGAATTTTTCCTTTCCACTTTTGTAATACCTAAAAAACAAGAAAAGAAATGTTACAAAAAGTGTATTATCGAAAAGAAACCAATCTGTATTTTCTACAAACAGATTATTTTTATCATCACACAAAATGTAAAACAAAACAGATAATAAACTACCGAATAACAACCAAAAAGTAGTCTTTTTGTAGTCTTTGCGATTGACAAACAAAACTGAAAGGACAAAAAGGCCTTGAAGTAAAGCGATTGTTTGGATTGTTTTAAGCATTGATTTTATTTAACATTTGGTAAGTTAGAAAAATTTGTGCTTTTATTGCCATTCCATACGTTTTTACACCATCTACTTGAGCCAACGTAAAAAAGAGTATTCCATTACATTGTAACAGAAACATTTTGCAAGAAAATTTTTGAGAAACTTTAGTACTTTTAAAAAAGATTTTAGAAAGATGAATTAAGATGAGGTTTTTAGAAAAACTACAAAATTAGAACTAAAAAAAATACTGTGCACAACAAAGTACTGTGGTAAAAAACAAGTAAAAACCCATTAACTTTTAAATAAAACACTTGGATAGGTTGCATCGTAGATCAAACCTGATTTAACAATAAATGAGAGTACTTATAATAGCTGTAAATGCTCATTATCTGTTTTGGATACTATTTGATCAAGATAGGGGATTAGGTTTTAGCTTTTGATGGTTTGATGTTGGTTTATCTTGTAAGCTTAAGGTGTAAAGGCTTATATTTGAGGGGGTATAACGAGTTAGTTTAAATTAAAAAAACATCCGTAATATTTAAAAATTTGTGATTAATGAATTTGGAAAGTCACTATAAAAAACTTTACAATGAATCAATAAGTAAAATATCTTCCGACAGTTACGAAATTGACGAATTAATAGATTCTAAAAAAGACAATAGGTTTGGAATAACACTTTTGATAAGACCTTCAATTGAGATAAAAGAAAAAATTCAAAATTTTATAAAAGAAATTAAGAAGATTGAACCGAATCAATATTATTATCCAAACTCTGATATTCATATTACTGTAATGTCAATCATTTCTTGTTAAGATGGATTTGACATAAAAAAGATTGATTTAGCAAACTATATTGAATTGATTGAAAAATGTATTGTAGAAAAGAAAGATATAAATATCACTTTTAGAGGAATTACGGCCTCACCTTCTGGCATTATGATTCAAGGATTTATTGATAATAACGAACTAAATGCTATTAGAGACAGGTTGAGAACAGAATTTAAAAACTCTAATTTGGAACAAAGTTTAGACAAAAGATATTCCATACAAACTGCTCACTCAACAATTGTTCGATTTAGAACGGAATTAAGTCAAAAGAGAAAATTATTAGAATTTTTGGATAAAAATATTAATTACGATTTTGGAACTTTCAAAGTAAATGAATTTGAACTTGTTTATAATGATTGGTATCAAAGAGAGAAACACGTGAAAGAAATATACAAATTTGTTACGGAAAAATAACGTAGCCTAACACCGTGTAAAATAATTGTTTTGTTCTCGCCTACTTGTAAAATCCTAAAGATTTTTAACTGATTCGTTCCATTTTTAATAAGTTAGTTGCTCAAACGCGCAACTCTCCTTACATATTAACGTTAGCCATAATTAAGACCAAACAACCAGAATTCAATAACTTAACGCAACAAATTTAATCTTCTAGATTTGTAAAATGGAAATAAAAAACACACCATTTTTAAAGTCGTATAAGCATAAGAAAGGTGAATATTCACATAGGGCTATAGTTAATTAATGCTACTTTAAAAGTGGAAGCCTCCTTTGTCCCTTAATAAAAAGCCCCAGCCCTCTGCTATAAACCGTTGGTCATGCCCATATGCTTAATGCTTAATACAGGGTTCACCCGTAGGTAATCCATAGGTGACCCGTACAAACCCCATTTCATGCCCATATCAGCCTTATGTCGCATCCACGTAAGATCTTGGTAGTCTTCTAAAATGATCTTTATATGGCCCTAAGCAGTCTTATGAGCAGATCTGTTTATAGAAGAATGCTGTTTCAGGTCATAAAAGTATGGCCTAAACGCTTATATTTGATTGGATATAACGAGTTGGCAACAATATTAAAAAGGATTATGAATAAAATAAAAATCATACTTTTTATACTCATTGGTATAAATTTAACCTTTGCTCAGATAGAAAAAAATACTTACCAATTAAATTCAGTAGAGAATCTCTTGACAGACGATGTTAAACAGGTTTTAGACTCAAATTTAAACGATAAAAACGTAGTCTTTTTAGGAGAATCAAATCATTACTTTGGTTCTGACCTTTTAGCCAAAACTGAATTTGTAAAGTTTTTGGTTCTAGAAAAAGGATATAAAGATATCGCGTTTGAAAGCGACTTTTTCGGACTTTATTTTGACCATAATAATAACATTAAAACGAACCTATATCCTTTTTGGTCTCGTTCTATTCAAGGTAAAGAATTATTTGAATTTTTGAGCGAACATAATGTAACCATATGGGGTTTTGACAATCAGATGACATCTGGTTACACATATCATAATTTTGCGAACCAATTATCTCATATTTTAAATGAAAATTCTATTGATCTTGACAAGGACTTTATTGAATTAACCGAGACTTTCATTAAGAACAGAAGCGACGCATACAATGTGGTTGGTAAATCAAATCTGCAAATATTAGTTAATGAAATTGAACGAATATTAAAAAATGAAAAAATCGCTAAGAATAAACTATGGGTTCAATTTTTAAAAAGTTACAAAAGCGATGTTCTCATTAGTTTGACTAATAATAGTACACAACAAGCAATACCGATCAGAGATAGTCAAATGGCGAAAAACTTGGATTTTATAGTTAATTCAATGCCCGATAAAAAATTCATAGTATGGTTACATAATTCTCATATGATAAAGGACGAGTATGGAACTCAAAGCGGTCAAACTATGGGTTTTCAATTTATAGAAGAAAATCCTCATATATCATATCATATCGCATTTTCGTCAATAAATATGCCGTACAGAAAACCTAAACTGATTAAAAAATACAGTAATGACGATGCAAACTTATTACACTTTTTACCTACAACACAAAAGAATTATTTCATTGACTCAAAAGAAATCATTGTTGAAAATCCTGTTTATCAACAAAAAGAATTCGAAGGAATGTTTGTTGTCGACGATAACAAAATAAAAACAAACTGGTTCAAGCATTATGATGCTTTGGTTTTTATATCAAGAGGAGAAGACATCATATTTGTTGAATAAAATACTGTTGCTAACAAAGCCGTATATAATTTATTGCTAGTTCTCGCCTACTTACAAACATCTTATCTTTTTCCCTCTGTCAACGTGCGCTTTTGATATCGCAATTCGCTATCATGCTGTATCCCTGAAACGACTCGCAAATTTCATGAATATATTCATTTTTTTATATGTTAATCGATTAAAAGAAATAGGAATTTCCTGAGGATTCTAGAAGATTAAAATCACAATTTTAATTTACTGTAATTAACCTCCTTTTTTGGAATTTAGGCTTATTTTTGAACTTATTTAAAAACAATTATCATTAAAAAAAGTCTGCTAATCTTGTTTTTTATAGGTCTATGGCAAACTACTATGTTTGGCAATACAACTGCCTATTGTGATTCTATTATTAAAGTAAGTGTTGACTTAATGCACAGCAAAAAACATGTAGCTTCTTTGGGGTTACTGGCTGAAGTAAAAGAAATTGCAGAAAAGAACAAATGGTACAAACAGTTGTTTTTAGCCCAAAATAATATAGGGAACAACTACTTCATGCTTCTCGATTATGGGGAAGCCTTAAAACAGTATCTTGAAAGTTACAAAACAGCTACGACTTATTTAGACGGTACAGAAACAATGATTGTGCTTAATAATATAGCTATTTTGTACAGCAAAGAAAAAAAATATGACCAAGCCAATACCCATTTCAACAAAGCTTTTGTTCTAGCTAAAAAACACAATGACTCTTTAAAAATGGGGCTTTATTCAATGAATTTAGGTCTTCTAGCCAATGAAGAGAATAAACTAACTAAAGCTCGAAATTTTTTTAAAAAATCATTGCAATTTACCGAAACACCTGAAATAAGAGTGGCTACATTGGTAGGGCTTTACACTAATGAGCTGCTTCAGGGGAATACTCTAGAAGCTCGTTTAAATGCTGAAAAGTTGCTCTCAAATTTAAAAGAGGAGCAAAATAATGACAACAGAATTGATTTATCAGTGCTAATTGCCAGAGCCTATTTAACGGAAAATGATTTATCCGAAGCTTTAAAATGGACTAATGCCACGTTTCTTGAAAGTCCTGATTTAGAAAAGAAAATCGATTTATATGATTTACTCTCTCATATTTACTTTAGACTAAAATCCTATAATTTAGCTTTTCAATATAAAGATTCTGTTGCGCTTTCAAATATAAAGTTCAACACCATTAAAAATGGTAAGTTATACGAAAGCAGTGAAATCAAATTTCAAATTCAGAATTACAAAGAAAAGATTATAGAGAAGGACACTAGAAACAAGAATGAACGAAAGCTCTTTTATTTTATTTTAATTGCAATAATATTTGCCCTAATTATTTTAGTGTTGATTTTTAGAAATTATACTGTAAAAATGAAGCAAAAGCAAGTGCTTGCAAAAAGAGAACAGCAAATCACAGCAGTTAAACTTGAAAAAGAAAAAGCCGAAAATCAGTTACTAATTGAAAAAGAAAAAACAGCAATTTTAGAACGAGAAAGCTTGCAAAATGATATTCAACTCAAAAATCAAAAAATCCTATCTAAAGTTTTATACATTTCGGGGAGAAATCAATTGCTTCAGGATATCATAAAATCTTTTGCAACGCATTCTACCATAAAAGAAAACAGTACTTTCAAAAAAGATATTCAAGCTTTAAAAGAACATATAAAAACAGATGATAGTTGGGAAAATTATGTCCGTCATTTTGATGAAGTAAATCAAGGCTTCATCAAAAGATTAACCGAAAAACATGCCGACTTAACCGTTACTGATATAAGATATATTTCATATGTGTACATGAATTTGGATACCAAAGAAATTGCCACCATGCTTAATATAACTCCTGCAGCATGTAGAAAAAGAAAAGAAAGAATTGAAAAACGATTAGAACTTCCTGCTGGTGTTTCATTCTACTCCTATTTATTAAGTATATAAATCAAAAAGCGATAGGGTAGATTTGGTTTAAAAAATATAAGAAATGTCCCTCTTTCTAAACTTGTCACAGTTTGTATATATGCATGTCACAATTTGTCACAATTCAGTAAGGCCCTAATAACGTTGGGTTCACTAATTTCGAAACAATTAATTAAAATTTATATTATGAAAAAAATTTTACAAATTCTTGTTTTTATTAGTGGATTGGTAAACGTAATTGCTCAAAGCCCACAAATTGAAGGTGACGTAATGCTTTGTCCGTGGACGGATGGTACGGCAGCGGTAACCACAAATCAAACTTATGACACCTACCAATGGTATTCTAAATATTGGTTTGATTCAGAGCCATTTGTAGCCATTCCTGACGCTACATCTGCCTCTTTTACTTATGATTGGTTTACGTATGATCAATCGCTTTTTAAAGTAGTAGTTACCTTAGGAAACGATACCTATGAATCTAACGAAATCCAAATTGATAGTTACGCTTGGGCTAGTTTAACCATTATAAACGATTTGAACCCAAGTGTTTCTGTTGATAATACTAATGGTAATTTTTTATTGTGCCCAGGAGGTAGTTTTAACAATACACTAAATAGCCCTTATGACACCAATATACAATGGTATAAAGATGGTACCGCTATTTCTGGTGCCACAAGTATTTCTTATGCTATTACAGAACCAGGAAGTTATTATGTAGAGGCGGCTCCTAGTTTTTGTCCAAATAGTTCAAGTAACAATCAAGGTATACCTATGATTGTTGAATTAGATACCAGTTGCAGTTTAAATGTTAATAATGAAGAATTTGAAAACAGTATTGATTTATATCCGAATCCTGTAATCGGCAAACTTAATTTAGATATACGTAATGATGTGCAGATTAAAAATTATAGTATTATTGATTATTCTGGAAAAGTATTGATGAATGAAAACAAAGGAATTAAAACAACTAATATTTCAATTGATGTAAGTGATTTATCTTCAGGTTTGTATATTTTAATAATTGAGAGTGCTTCGGGTAAAGCAATCAAGAAATTTATAAAAAAATAAATCAAAAAACCCGAACAACAATAATGAAAACAACCTCTAAAGTTAGCTTTAGAGGTTTTTTATAACTTATTTATAAATTTCTAGTAATTCTGTAAATGAGCAATAGTTTAGAATCCCTCTAGTGTACTTCTGTACTAGCCAGACTTTTAATTTTGTAGAGGATAACTCATTCAAGCTGCTATATCGCCTTAATAACAATTCTATTCCACATTTTAGTTTGATAAACATTTCTTAACCTAACCATGACACCTGTTATAGATACCAATTATACATTAGTGGTCTTGAAAAAACCACATGCATACTCCTAAAATTTACTATCAAATCATTTACAGCTTAGCTGCTTGTGCCATTAGCATAATCTTAATATCTTTTTGTTCTATAGATAAAGAAAACCAAGGAAAAGCTTTCATAAAAAATGAATTGCTGAAATCTCATAAGGTTTTTATGGAGCTGGACGCCATTGCTGAAATGTATCAAAATAATAATGCTGAAATTGAAGATTTAAGAAGTGCCACTGAAAAAGCGAGACTTCAATTTAAGCGAATAGAGTTTTATGTAGCGTTTTATTTCCCAGAATACACCAAAAAACATTTCAATGGGGCGCCTCTTTTGCGTTTTGAGTTTGGAAATTCTAAATCGGTAGTAGAACCAGAAGGACTTCAGGTTCTGGACGAATTGGTGTTTTCTGAAGAAGCTCTTGAGAATCGATATGTCATTTTTGGTTTAGCTAAGAAGATGCAGAGTAGTTATTTTATGTTATTTGATCGCATCAGTAATAAAAATGTAGAGGATGATGACCTATTGGAAGCCATGCGTCTGCAATTAGTGCGCATTTATACATTAGGACTTACTGGCTTTGATACACCGGGATCGTTAAATGGGATTAAGGAATCGCAATATGCTTTAGAAGGTCTAAAATCATATATTGTCAATAGCATCTTTGAAGAGCGCAACACTAAGGCTTATCATAACTCTATTTCATTTTTTGATGCAGCAATAGAATATTTAGAAACTAATACAGATTTTGAAACTTTTGATCGATTGGAATTTTTGAAAAAGTATTTGGACCCTTTGTATAAAAACTTAAGGTCATTTCAAATCAAAAAAAACAAAGAGACAGCTTCTAAATATCCATCTTGGAATAGCAATAGCGAGTCTCTCTTTTCTAAAGATTTTCTGAATCCTTACGCATTTACTGAACTAACGGAGAAAGAAGATAGTGATGTGCTCAAGCATTTAGGAGAAAAGCTTTTTTACGACACCAACATTAGCGAAGATAAAAGCATGAGTTGCGCCACTTGCCATCAACCAGATAAAGGGTTTGCCGATGGTCTTCCAAAATCAATGAGCTCAATTAATGGCCAGACTGTTTTAAGAAATGCGCCCACCTTACTGAATGCCGTATATGCCGATCGATTTTTTTATGATTTAAGAGCTTATTCTTTAGAGCAGCAGGCAGAACATGTCATATTTAATCCAGCCGAGTTTAACACAGTTTATACTGACATTATTGACAAATTAAATAATGATCAAGAGTATAAAGGTGCTTTCAAAAAACTATTTGGGGATAACGGTATAGATCGAAAAAACATATCTAAAGCTTTGGCATCATATGTGCTGTCCCTACAGTCTTTTGATAGTGATTTTGATAAATACATAAGAGGAGAAATCAATATATTACCTGAGGATGTTAAAGATGGGTTCAATCTTTTTATGGGTAAGGCAAATTGCGCAACCTGTCATTTTGCACCTACTTTTTCCGGACTGGTTCCGCCGTTTTATAATGAGAATGAAACTGAAATACTTGGCGTTCTTGATAATGAAAATGGTTCCGTTACCGATGTGGATAATGATAGGGGTAGAATAGAAAATGGTATTTATAAGGAAGAAGTCTGGATTTACGATAAATCCTTTAAAACAACTACAGTGAGAAATGTAATCTATACTGCACCTTATTTTCATAACGGTGCCTACAAGACCTTAGAGTCTGTTGTGGATTTTTACAATTTGGGTGGAGGCGCTGGGATAGGGGCAGAGGTTGTGAATCAAACCTTACCTTCAGATCCATTGAATTTGACAGATCAAGAAAAGAAGGATTTGATAGCATTTATGAAAGCCCTAAGTGATAATCCGGCGAAAATCAATAAAAATAACTAACCTTGAAACATTATACTATCAGTTCTTGGGCGAGAAAAGGGTGGATAGGGAGTGTCATGGCATTGGGTACAATTGTGATTTGGACCTTATTGAGCGCTCATACCTCAGAATATGTGAATCGACAGGACGATACCACGATTGCTTATAAGGTCTTTTTAGATAAGGAGTTAGCTGCCATTTCCTTAAACATAGAGCGTTTACAAGATGTAGCCAAAGCATACAAAACCGGTGGCCAAAATTTGGAAGAATTACAGATGCGGGTGGCGAATACGAGAATGGCTTATAAACGCATTGAGGGAATGTTGACCTATTATTTTCCAGAACATATAGATGCTTATATCAATGGAGCGCCCTTAGATCATGTAACGCCAAGACCCACTAGTAAAGATTCAAAGGATCTAAATTATTATTTAGGATCTGTAGAAAATTATAAAAACTCTTTACCCTTAGATATGCTAGAAGCAGGTCACTATAGCGGAAACACATATGATATATTACCACCGGTAGGCTTGCAACGTTTGGACGAATTGGCTTTTTCTGATGAAGCACCAACGAAAATGGCAGAACTTGTGACCTTGACAGACCAACTCCATACATCCTTTAATGTGCTTAAAGAAACTTTAATTCTTCGGAAATACTATTACGATTATGAAGTGATAGAAGCTTCAAGATTGCAAATCGTCCGAATTCTAGGACGAGGAATCACTGGTTTTGATACCCCGGGTTCGTTAAATGCCATGCAAGAAGCAGCGGCATCCCTTTCTGGAATAGCAGACTTACTGCAGCCTTTAATTCAAAAAAGCAGTATAGATACCCAGAATTCACTTCAGATCCGTTTCCAAAAAGGCAAACAATATCTAAAACGGCATGATAACTTTAATAAGTTTGATAGATTGGTGTTTATCAAGTCGTATCTAAACCCCCTGTACAAAGGTTTATTAGAGTTGCAAATGGAATTGCAAATTCCGTCGTCGGCAGATAAATTCAATACCACTCCCTCATGGAACGCCAACAGCAGTAACCTCTTCGACGCAGAGTTTTTGAATCCTTATTATTATAGTATGCTCAAGGCATCAGAGGATGGTCCACAGTTACAGCAGTTGGGAGAGCGCTTATTTTTTGATACTCAATTAAGTCATGGTAATACCATCAGCTGTGCAAGCTGTCATGATCCACAACGTGCCTATGCCGATGGCGAAGCCACCTCGCTTTCCAGTGTTCAGGGCAAACGTCTCGCTCGGAATGCCCCCACACTTATTAATGCCGTGTTCTCAGACCGTTATTTTTATGATTTAAGAGCCCTTGATTTGGAAGACCAAGCAGAGCATGTGATCGCAAGTCATATGGAGTTTAATACCAGCCACGAAGAAATAATAGAAAAACTCAACCAAGATAAATCCTATGCTCAAGGTTTTAATGCTGTCTATGGAACCGATAAAATTAATAGGTATCAATTTTCCGGAGCACTCGCTTCATACGTGATTTCCCTAAACTCGTTTAATAGTGATTTTGATAAGTACATTCGTGGTGAAAAGGATCATTTAGATCCTAGTGCCAAGCGAGGCTTTAACCTTTTTATGGGGAAAGCCAATTGTGCTACCTGTCATTATGCACCTACTTTTAGCGGACTCACACCACCTTTATATAGAGAAAATGAAAGTGAAGTGCTTGGTGTCTTGAAAGAGCCAGGATCATTTCAGGTGGATCAAGATTTAGGGCGTATGGAAAATGGAATCAAAAAAGACCATCAGAACATTTATAACCGGTCCTTCAAAACTACTACCGTACGTAATGCAGGGTTAACAGCGCCTTATTTTCATAACGGTGCTTATGATTTGTTAGAAGACGTCATCTCATTTTATAATTCTGGAGGGGCCGCAGGAATAGGGCTATCTTACGAAGTTCCCAACCAAACCTTATCGCCAGAGCCTTTAGGTTTGTCTGATAAGGATATCCAGGATATCAAAGCCTTTATTGTGTCTTTAAATGATGTTCCTGACACATCTCATTAAGGGAATTTTGATGTAAACCTAGTGTTAACCAAAAACATCAATTTTTTAACAAAGCCTACAATTACATCTCTTCTTTACCAATTTAAAATATTGTTTTTAAGCAGGTTATTGTTGTTAGTGAGTATTCTACTTGTAGTATAGCCCTTTCATAATTCTTAAACAAGACTCACTTATTACCGAAAGGTTAAGAATCTCAAAGAACTTAACAATCAGTTGATTTTTAGTTAAAGCGCACGCAGGAATTGCAACCTAATTTTGGTGTATTAATTATTCAATCCATAAAAACTAAACAACTAAAATGAAAAAAACTGTACTATGCCTTAGTCTATTGTTTTCTCTATGTATGAGTTTTGGTCTAGAAGCCCAAACGGTCATTCCCGGAGATTCTTTAGTATTCGGTCCCATGTTCAGCCCTGTCTATGAAAACAAAGTCAGGGTTTGGGTGCTCACCAAAGAAAACACAGGATCTGGAGATGAAATTTCCTTATCCATGACTGCTTCTGAAAACCCTACAATCGAGATTGCAGGAACTGTATTTAATTCCGATGACCGTTTAGGGTATCACCTCCGGTCTTATGAATTTGAAAATTTGATCGTAGGGGAAACTTTTACGGCGGGCTTACAAGTAAATGGCTTATCAACAGCCAGATCTTCAATGATTACTAACGGCCAGAACCTAATTGACGATTTTGAATTCTTGGCAGGTGGTTGCGGGCGTATTTACGATACCTCCAGATGTATCGATGTGCCGGAATCCTTGACACATATTAATGGTAATCCTGAAATGTTCAACCACATGGCTGAAGAAGAAAGTGACCTTATGGTATGGCTAGGAGATGCTACTTATTTATTGGGGTTACAACATGCTATGGGCCAATGCCCTGATGGTATTGATGACTGGGCCAATAAAGATATGGCCTTTGATCGCTATATGTTTTACAGACAATTTCACGATGAGTTAACTATGGCGATGCCACAATTGGCAATTACCGATAATCACGATACGGGGCCTAATGAATTTGATAAAACCATGCCTACCTTACCAGAGATGCGTGAGATTTTTATGGATTGGTGGCCAAACCCAGAGTACTTAAGTACAACAGAAGGCCAAGGCTTACACTCATCTTACGTATATAAGGATGTAGAATTTTTTATGACCGATAATAGAAGTTATAGAGATGGTACTGCCGATCATTTTGGTGATGAGCAGTTGGAGTGGCTAAAACAAGGATTGCTAAATTCTACAGCAACCTTTAAAGTAATCATCAACGGTACACCAACCTTCAGACCAATTGGAGGGCGTAATTTCAGCGTGAGCAATCAGGCTGATGAATTGTTACAGTTCATTCAAAACAATAACATCAATGGCGTCCTGTCCTTTTGTGCAGATATCCATAACCAACGGTTTATGGTGCGAGAAGATGGAAAGTATCCTTTATATGATATCATGTCGGGTAATATCAATTCAGATATCGGTGGTAATGGTGAAGCGGGTAGCTACGCTATCAATTACAGTGCTGGTAATGATATTATGTCTGGTGTAAAACATGGTTATATGAGAACCAACGTCTATGGTGACGAAGGGGATAGACGTATGAAACTGGAATATGTAGGTTTTGATGGTGAGACCTTCTTTGAAGAAACGCTTCATGAAGATATGTTGACCAGTCAAAATTCGGATGCATTAAACCTGTCATTGGCATTTTCCAATGACGTGACAGATGCCTCTACCTATGCGCATGCCGTAGAAGGGACTAACTATACCTTCGGTGCCGACAGAGATGGCAACGCCAACAGTGCCTTGGTGTTGGAAAATAGCGCCTTAACTGTGCCTGCTGCCAATGAATTAGCATTCCAAAACAAAGCATATAGTGTGAGCTTTTGGGTGAATCCAAGCAGCTTAAATGACAATGGGTCGAGCATTCTATCCAACGGGGAGGCTAGTGCAGGAATGACTTTCGGACTATCGGACAATGGTAACTTAACCTATACTGACCATGCAACCGCAACAACTTATGAAAGTAACTATAGCGTATTGGAAGACTCTTGGTCTTTCATCACTTGGAAATATGACAATGTGCGTCGTAAGTTATCTTTGTATTATAATGGCTTTTTAATTCAAAACTGGAGCAATGTCTTGTCACCTGAAGCTTCTCCTGCAGCATTGACCATTGGTAACAATTTTGAAGGGAAACAATTTGCAGGACGTCTGGATTCGGTCATGTTGTATGGTCGTCTGATTTCTGATACGGATATTTTAGGTGAAGCCAATGTGGAAACCAACAGAGGTGAAGTTCTTAAGCTGAACGGTGGCCAACAAACATTAATCCCAACCGATTTAGTGAATCCTATTTTAGACGGTAGCCATACCATCGAATTCTGGGCAAAACTGAATACCGACCCTGGAACCAACGCTACCATTTTTTCAACACATGGGCGTATCAACAATAATACCACTGGAATTTCCTTGGAATTTCCAGATAGCAATCAACTAAACGTGGTCTATGGCAATAATACTTCTGGATGGAGCACCATCTCTAATCAAGGCGATACTTGGTCCGTAGGAGAATGGAACCACGTGGCAATCACTGCTACTGCTGGTGGTACGGTGGCCTATTATTTAAATGGCAACTTTGTTGCTGATATGCCATATGGTGGTTATGTACCAAACACCTTTGGTATGGGGCTTGGTTATAGTTTCAATTATAACAATAACTCCATCAACACAGAAATGGATGAGTTTCGTTTATGGGACAAGGCATTGTCTGCTGAAGAAATTAAGTCTGCAATGCACCATCCATTGCAAGGAGATGAAACAGAGCTGGCGTTATATTATGATTTTGCACCGTCTTCAGAAACTGAAACAAGCGTCATAAGTCAAGGATCTATTGACTATGATATGGATATTACTACTGCAGAATTAGCAACAGCTACATCTCCAGTAGGAAACATAGCAGTCGAATATCGCGATGAAGTGTCCGGCAAATGGAGTAAAAACAATAGCATAATGAATCATGGCTTAAGTTTTCCTGAAGACATTAATTTATTTACAAGTAACATCGTGGTAGGGAAACATGAAGATGCTACTATAGCAGAAGTGCCTTTAATGCCAGAGGTGTTTTACTTACAAGGAGGGTGGAAAATAGATCCATTAAACCGTCCGTTCGCCACAGTCAAATTTAATTTGACTGAAACCTTAGGGGATGCTGCAAATAGTGTAGCGACAACAGCTGGTCATTACTATCTTCTAAAGCAAGATGAGAATGCTGAAGGTTTAACCATGGTTGAGGAAGGTACTTTTGACGGTACTAATGTGACGTTTTATAATGCTAATTTGGAAGAGTCTGTGTACTATCTGGCATGGGAAGAAGGTGAGTTTGTACCTGGAAGAGGTGGAGCTTTGGCTTTATCTGATGGGCATGATATAGAAATTCATTATACGCCAGTTGAGATTGCCTTTGGTGGCGCACATACCATCGAATTTTGGATCAACTTAACAGAGGCCCCTAGTGGAAATGATAAGACCATCATCTCAAACCATGGACGCATCAATAATTTGACTACGGGTCTAACGCTAGAAGTGGGTTCCAATAATGTGGTAAACGCTGTATATGGCAATAATACCAGTAATTGGACTACGGTTAATTCAGGAGAAGGATTGCAATTGGGTGAATGGAATCACATTGCAGTGACAGCAACACCAAACGGTCAATTACAAATGTACTTAAATGGCGAATTGAAGGGATCAACGCCTATCACAGCCTATGCACCTAATAATACTTGGGAGTTTAAGTTTGGTACAAGCCAAAATTATGGTGGCGACTTTAATTATATGATGGATGACTTTCGAATATGGTCTGAAGCACGTAGTCAAGATCAAATTATAACAGATATTCACAAAGTATTGGATAACCAAGGGGAAACTTTAAAATATTATTTTGCCTTTGACCAAGAAGATAATGGCACACTTGTCAATAATGGCAACAATACCGCTGTGGATATCCTGTATACCAATGCGTCTATTTTGGATGCTACAAGCCCTGTCGCAGAAGCAACCGAAGGTTTTGAAGATAGCGTTAATGCGAGCTGGAGTTATATTAGTGAAGCTGCAGGCGGTATGTATGTAGATAATACCATTGCCGATTTTAACGAGAATATCATCTTTGGTAGAGACCAAAATAATACCATCAATACGTTACCAGATGCTGCAGAAGAAGATACTTACTATATTACTGGGGGTTGGAATCTGAATGCTATGAACATCACTACAGCAGATCTTGCTATCGACCTCTCAACAGTATTTGAAAACGTAAGTATGGTAGATGCTACAGTGGCAGACTATCTATTGATCAAAGGCGATCCACAGGCGGCTTATGAGATAGTATCCTCAGGCGCTACGGCAACTGATGGTGTCGTAATATTTGATGAAGTAACCATTACTAATGGTAATTACTTTTTAGCTTATGAAGTAGATGTTACAGCTGCAATTGATGAACAAGGTGGTGCTATAAATTTAGCAGGAAATCATGAAGTGTATATTCCTAAAGAAGGGGTAAACGCAGCACTGTCTGATGAGTTTACTATAGAAATGTGGGGAAGATTAAATGCGCCTGCAGGAAGTAACGACAAACTTTGGGGCTTTACCTACTATGGTGGTGGAGAATTTGGAATTGAGATGGAATTCGAAAGCAACCAAAAATTGGTCACAACTCGGGGTAAAGGTGTCAATGCAGGTTGGCAGCACTTGAATTCTGATCACGTCTGGAATGTAGGAGAATGGAATCATGTGGCTGTTACTTTTGTGCCCAACGGAAGTTTTAAATTTTATGTGAATGGCGAATTGGCCTCTAGTGTAGAGAATGCAGGGACCTTCGTAGATAATATATATGACTTGGCTTTAGGGAAAAATATCTTCAACAATGGAGAAACCAATGCATCTATCGATGAATTCAGAATCTGGACCAAAGCGAAGACTCAGGCAGAAATCAAAGCAGATATGTATCAAACAATAATTGGTACTGACGCCGATTTATCCTATAACTATACCTTCAACCAAGAAGACAACGGATTCTTGATCAATACAGGCACAACCAATGTGGAAGTAGCCTATACCAATGCCACAATCATTCCAGCAACCGCACCAATCCGAGTGATGGAAGCACCATTCAATACTGAAGTGACGGGTAGTTGGAGCATCAAGAATGACAATGGTAATGGCTTGTATTATGGTGACGTAATCACTGACTATAGCACGAACATCGTAGTTGGAAAAGAAGAGGGTGAAGACGTGCTACCAACAGTAGATGCTGCTACGACCGATATCTTATACTTGAACAGCAGATTTAAAATCGATCCGTTGTTTATCGCATCAGGCACTGTAAAAGTGGATGTATCTCAAGTGTTTGATAACTTAAACCAAGTGGAATTGATTGCCAATGAGTATTACTTGTTGTCAGGCGATCCAAGTGTAGCAGTAGAAATAGTAGCGTCTGGAATCAAAGAGAACAACATCATAACCTTTGAGGGACTGGCCTTTGACGAAGTGCCGCTATACTTGGCATGGATAAATATCGACGAGTATCCAATAGGGACTTTCCCAATAGCATCTGGTGGTTTATGGAAGTATAACGACACAGGGGCTGATTTGGGTACCGACTGGAGAACAAATACTTATGACGATAGCGAATGGGTATTCGGAAATGCCATCTTAGGCTACGGAGACGGTGTCGAATCCACAACGTTGGATTTTGGTCCAGATTCCAGTAACAAATATCCAACCTATTATTTCCGTCATATTTTTAATGTAGAAGATGCTTCTGCACTCGGCAATTTAGTATTTAATACTACATTTGATGATGGTTTGGTGGTCTATGTAAATGGTAGCGAGGCCTTTAGGTTGAACATGCCAGAAGGTGATATTTCCTATGACATGTATGCAGCCTCCACTATAGATGGAAGTGCAGAATCGGAATGGACAGAAACTTTGACATCTAATTTGTTACAGGATGGTGAAAATGTCATTGCGGTTGAATTGCATCAAAGAGGTGCAAGCAGCTCTGATGTGCGTTTTGATATGGAAGTGAATTTTCAATTACCAGCCTTGGAAGTTACTAGCTATCCGGTAATTAAAGATGAAGAATGGTACTATATGGATGAAGGCACCGATTTAGGAACAGCTTGGCTAGCTCCAGATTATGATGTCATTCCTTGGAACAGAGGAGACGCACCGTTCGGTTATGGAGATCCTGTAAATACAGAAGTATCCTACGGTCCAGATGCAGGTAATAAATATATTACGACCTATTATACAAAAGATGTTGAGGTCACATTGAATGATTTGACAGAGCTTGTAGAATTTGGATTGCGTAGGGATGATGGTGCTATTGTATATATCAATGGTATCGAAGCCTTCCGAAGTAATATAACAGACGGCACAGTAGATTATCAAACAACAGCAAACGCTGCAGTCGATGGTATCAATGAAAACATTTACTTTATAGAAAATGTTTCGAAAACACTATTTGTAGAGGGGGTTAACCGTATTGCTGTAGAAATACACCAAGCGAATGCTACAAGTTCTGATACACGTTTTGACTTGTATATCAAGAATACACAAGATTTAACAGTGGATTGTACCGAAGACCATATAGGGTGTTTAACTTCTATTGCGCCAACCTCACAAACCAATAATTTGATCATCTCTCCAGAACACGCTTTTCAAGTGATTATGAAAGAGGGTGATCAATATTCCATAGGTGGTGGTAACATGCCAGGAAACAATGACTTCACGGCCTATGTGGCCATCGAGGGCAGTAGCGAATTAGGGTATTTGTTCGTCAATCAGGAAAACACACCTGGTGGGGTGTCTATGTTGGATATTCATTTTAATACCGAGACCCAACTTTGGGAAGTAGATAATAGCCAAGCGGTCGATTTGTATGATGAAGATTTGGTGACAACCACACGTAATTGCTCTGGAGGGATTACGCCTTGGGGTACTGTGGTAACAGCTGAGGAAAGCACAAATTCTGGTGATGTCAATGGAGACGGTTACCAAGATGTAGGTTGGTTGGTAGAAATCGATCCTGCAACAGCATCTGTTATGGATTATGAAAATGACGGACAAAAAGATAAGCTTTGGGCAATGGGACGAATGAATCATGAGAATGTGGTCATTAGTCCAGATGCGACAACAGCATATTATGGGGAAGATGGTGGTACCAATTGCGTTTACAAATACGTTATGGATACACCGGGCAACCTTACCGAAGGAACCGTGTATGTCTTGCATATGGACTTACCATTGTCTGGCAATGACCCAAGTTCTGCAACAGGAACCTGGATCGAAGTGCCTAACGATACACAGTCCGATAGAAACAACATCAATACCATTGCAGCCAACCTTGGCGGTACAGCGTTTAATGGTGTGGAAGACGTGGAAATCAATCCTATAACAGGTCAAGTCTATTTCGCAGCGAAAGGCTTAAGCCGTGTGTACCGATTTACGGATAACGGTAACACCCTAAGTAATTTTGAAACCTTTGTAGGGGGTATGAACTATGAAATCACTACAGGCAATGGACAACAATCCGAACCTTGGGCAGGTGGAAATGACAACCTGACCTTTGATGACCAAGGGAATCTTTGGGTACTACAGGATGGTGGTAAAAACTACATATGGGTAGTGAGACCAGATCACAAACAAGGAACACCAAATGTGGAATTGTTTGCCTCTATGCCAGCAGGTTCAGAACCAACAGGATTGACCTTTACACCAGACTACAAGTATGGATTCTTCTCTGTGCAACATCCTAGCGGAAGTAATGCACCACAAGAAGATGCTACAGGAGAGGACATCACTTTTAACGCATCAACCACAATTGTATTTGCGTTGGAAGACCATTTAGGAGAAAGCGCGTTGAATGTAGAATTGCCACAAGCTGTATCAGGACCAAAATTATATCCAAATCCAACAAATGGATTGGTGACCTTGGATTTTGGAACAGCAATAGTAGGTCAGGACATAACCATCGAAGTGCGTGATATCTTGGCGAGACAATTGATGACCTATCAAAACCTTCCATTGGAAGGAAACACAGTAACATTGGACCTAAGCACCCTGAAAGCGGAAAGCCAAATCCTGTTATTGAGTGTCAAATTGAATCAGCAAAGTTATCATTTTAAAGTACTTATGAAATAAGTACTTCACATTTAATAAAATGATTTTTAATTCATGTTTAGAAGCCGACAGCAGTGTCGGCTTCTTTTCATATTAACAAAACTACCTATGCGTTATGTTATTTTTGTATTATGGATCTTTTGTGGTCTCACAATGGAGGCACAGAATGCCAATCCAAACGAGGCTCAAGTGTACAGTAATCTTACAACAGCGTTAAAAATACCAGAAGATGTCAAACAGTTAAGTTTAAGGGATCAGCACTTGTTTTATTTGCCTGATAATATTGGGGATTTACAATCATTACTTTTTTTGAATGCCATGGGAAACAATCTGGAATCCTGGAATCCAAATCTATTAGGGTTAAATACATTGGAAGTCTTGATTTTAAAACAGAATGATCTCAATTACATTCCCAAGGATATCGCGAAGCTAGATCATTTGATACTCTTGAATTTGGCAAAAAACAAACTCACAGACATCCCAGAAACTCTGGGGCAATTAAAAGATTTACAATTTCTACATTTGTCATTTAATGATATTACAGAATTACCAGAAACCATTACCAACTGTAAGCAATTGGAAGTATTGGAGCTAGATAACAATCAATTACGGTTTTTGCCTCAAAATATTGCCAAGCTAAATGGCCTAAAAACACTCAACTTGGGTTACAATCAGTTTTATGAGTTTGATCCAGCTTGGTTAATTATAAAAAATCTGGAAACGCTCAACCTAGAACACAATCATCTCATAAAACTACCCACAGAAATAAAAAACCTAAAAAAACTCAAAACCCTAGTTTTAAATGATAATCAGCTCGAGAGTCTACCAGAAGGAATAGCCAAACTACCTCAGTTGGAGTTATTATTACTATCCAACAATAGCATTACCACATTTCCGAATGACCTTTCAGGGTTAAAAAATCTAAAAACCTTGATCATATCAGGGAATACAATCGACCAAAGTGAAAAAGAAAGACTTGTAAAGGAACTACCTAATTGTAAAATATTTTGGTAAGACAGTGTTTACAGTAATGCGGTCAACATCAGTTTAAGAAGTATATGATTTATTGCTAGTTATCGCCTACTTACAATCATCTTAGCGTATTTTCTTTATACACAATTACCCAGCAGACAAGTTCGTTAAATGAGTTAATAAATAATGAAACTAATTTGTACAATAACGATTTATCTCCGTTTATAAAAACAGTCATTTGAATATGTTGAGAAGTCTTCGAGATTTAGCCAAATTTGGTTATTTACCTAAAAAGCAAAGAAAAGTAAAAGACACGGTTGTTTTAGGTCTTAAATTATATCTGATTCTATGGCTTCTGAAAGCAATATGTTTCGGCATATCGTATTTTTTGGATTATTATAATATCTTCAAAATACCAACCCATGTTAGTTTTCAACTCTTAAGAACATACCATCCACTATTCCAAATTACCTTAATTGCTATTGTGGCACCAATTGTTGAAGAATTAGCATACAGACTTGGTCTAATTTTTTCTAAAAGAAATTTAACTCTAACTATTACTGGCATATCTTATTTTGCATTTAAGAATTTTACAGAATTAGATAGAATTTATTGTATAATGCTGTCATTGGCCTTAGGGGTGATTTTTTTTTAAGCTTAAATCAAAGCACTGTGGTCAAGCTTTCCGAATTTTGGAAAAATAACAGACCTAAAGTGTTCTATGGGTTACTCCTAATATTTGGACTAATGCATTTGGTCGATTTTGAAATAACGGTAGAATTATTAATCTTCTCATTAATAGTCATATTACCAAAGCTTGTCGCTGGATTTATTTACAGTTAAGCGAGATTAAGTTCAGGAATTGTTTTAGCCATATGCTTACATAGCTTAAACAATGGATTACCTAAATTAATCCAAATGCTAACGGGATAAAAGGTGCCATTATAAAGTTTCTAAAAGACAGCGGTAGTTGTTAATGCAAATATTTAAGATTTTTGAAAATCATGGATTATCTCTTATTTACAATATATGCCAACAACTATTAGTAATACATCAAGCAATTAGTTGTTTCCTACTAATAAACCCCAATAAAGAGCTTTAAACCAAAATATCAAACCGATTGATACCTATGCAACCTTCGTTCTATGAGTTTATATTTTATTATCCCCAGAGGCGTCAGCACATCATGCCAAGTACGATTTAAATAGTTGCAAATACTCTTGATCTACTTTGGGAAATATTTGAGCCGGATAGGGGAGTGAGGTTTGTTTTTTTGATTTTTGGATGTTGGTGTATCTCGTAATTTTTAGGTGTAAACTATTAAATGGCATGAGATATAATTAATATGCCACCTATTCCTAGTGAGTAACAATAGCCAAGTTGAGTCGTCATAATTATAGAAATCAAAAAAATGATGACAGAAACCGTCCAAAAAAAACCAGGTAGAGTAAAAATTTTGGCTGTCTTTATCCTAACTATTATAATGGGATACGGTTTGTTTATATTACCAGATATATTTTTCGGAGTAACTAAAATAAACGGTGGGAAGATTGGAATTAACTTACTGCTTATAGCTTTGTTTCAATTTGTATCAATCTTGATTTTACTTTTCACTTCACTCAAAGTATTAAGAAAAGACTTTAAATATATTGGGCTTGAGTGTTCCAACTTTAAAAGTGATATCTATTTAGGACTTTTATTCGGAGCCCTGTGGGCTATACTTCAATTTGTTTTGATCATCCCTAACACAGGTGGTGCAAACCGAGCTGATATCGCAGGAATGTTAGATATGTACGACGGAAGTTTGGTTGGTACAATCTCCTTTATAGCTTTAGGTGTAATTGGTGGGGGAATATCGGAAGAATTATTTAACAGAGGTTATTTCATTAAAATTCTAAAAGATGTTTTTAAAAACCCTAAAACTGGTATTTGGATTTCCTCAATTTTATCAATTATCATTTTTTCTTTAGGTCATATGCCAAATGATAGTTTGGCCTGGTTTGATATTTTAGTTCCCACTATAATGTATACGTTACTATTCTTAAAAACAAAAAGATTGACCGCTTCAATAGTAGCACATGGCATTTATAATATGTCAACGATTTTATTAGTATATTATATTTACAATTAATAAAATTGAAAAGAACATCTAGGCTCTTCCCTTTAGTTTGTTTTCTTTTATTAATTTAGTTGCTTACAAACGTAACTGCCTACATGCGATTAACTAACTTTCATTCTAAAATACGTTGACTAAAAATTAAACACTTCAAGCTTCCGAGAAATTTCCGAAAGATAATTGAAAAAAAGGGTTTCCTTAATGATTCAATGTCTAACCGTTAAGTAGAAGCTAAAATCATATATTAGATTTTGAAATAGATATGTTTAAAGCCAATCTTCAATAAGAAGTGTTTTGCACTATAAGCAGTAGGTGAAATGTTCAACTTAAAATTCATAATATGTTGCTATATATGCAAAGCCCTTAAAAGCTTTATTTGAATTTTGATCTTAAAATGGCCATATCCTTGCTCACTTTCATATCCAAAATTTTAGCATAATGTTGGGTCGTCTTTAAATTGGTGTGACCAAGCATCTTGCTTACAGATTCAATAGGCACACCGTTTGTAAGCGTAACCGTAGTTGCGAAAGTATGTCTGGCCAAATGAAAGGTTAGGTTTTTAGTAATACCAGCCAAAGTCGCGATCTCTTTAATGTAAGCATTCATCTTTTGATTGCTTAAAACAGGTAAAACCAAATCTTTCTCGTTTAATACTCTATTATCTTTATATTTTTCAATAATCGATTTGGCTATAGGCAAAATTGGAATATTACTTCTGGTATCTGTTTTTGAACGTTTTGTCTTGACCCATTGCTCACCATCCATACCTAAGCTAATATCCCCTTTATTTAATTTTTTGACATCTGCGTACGCCAAACCAGTAAAGCAACAGAAAATAAAAATATCTCTTACTTGATCCAAACGCTCCATTTTTAAATCAAGATCTATGATTTTCTGTATTTCTTCTTCAATAAGAAATTCACGTTCCACAATTTTGAGTTTTCCTTTCCAGTTCAGGAAAGGATCTTTATGGATCCAATCGTTGGCGTAAGCAATGCGGATTATTTTCTTAAAATTGGTAATATATTTAACAGCAGAGTTATGAGCACAATGCCTAACTGTTTTTAGATAATATTCTAAACCCGAAATAAATTCATGATTAACATCCTTAACAGGGATGTCTTTTAAATTATATTCGAGTTTTATATAATCAGCAACATGATTTTTTGCGGTTTTATACCTTTCGAGAGTTCCAGCAGCAAATTCTTTGCCAACGAGTTTTTCAACCTTGTTATTATGGGACTGAAAAATTTCTAAAACCATTTTGTGCTTAGCGTTCTTGCCTAAATAGGCATTTTTAATTATTTGTGAAGTGATTAAATCATTATTGTCGAATAGAGTCTGTTGAATCTTATTGATTTTTACTTTAATTGAGTCCATGTAATTATTAAGTTCTCGAACATCTGATGTTGTACCACGAATTTTTCCAGCTTCAGAGTTCCATTTCTTTAATAATACCTTCCTCTTTATACTTAATTCACTGCGTTTTCCATTTACAGTAATCCTTAGATAAATAGGAGCATTTCCATTTGCATCGACGTCATTTCCTCTAGGATAGAAGAGGACCGAGAATCTTGTATTCATAGGTGCGTAGTTTTATACGCATTAAAAGTACAAAATATTTTTTTCGGAAAAGATTGTAAACATCTGGCAAGTAGTATTCAAGGGGTAATTCGGTGCGTATTTTTTGTCAAAATTTTACGCACCTAATGCCGCACCTTTTATTTGATATTTTATGTTTTTATTTGATTTAGACAAAAAATAAAAAGTCCCGTAAACATTTAGTTTACGGGACTTTAGTGGAAATTAATTAAATTTCTGCGGAGAATGAGGGATTCGAACCCCCGGAGGTGTGACCCTCAACAGTTTTCAAGACTGCCGCATTCGACCACTCTGCCAATTCTCCAAGTGTCTATTGCGTTTGCCTTTTTATGGAAGACTAACCAACCTAATTGAACAAAATGCATTTCCTTAGGCGGGTGCAAATATAGAACGCTTTTTTATTTCTTTCAAATAAATTTAAAGTTTTTTGAAACTATCCTTATCGCAGCATTGTTTTTATTTATGATTCAAGTGATTGCGAACCCAATTTCATACCTTATTTTTGCAAAAAATGTAGGTAATGAACATTATTGAACGTCTTCGTTGGCGCTATGCCACCAAAAAATTCGATCCCAACAAAACACTCTCCAAAGAGCAATTACATGTGCTTAAGGAGGCATTTAATCTAACGGCAACCTCTTTTGGACTTCAAACCATAAAATTAGTGGTGGTAGAGGATAAGGCCATTCGTGAAAAATTGGTGGAACAAGCATTTTTTCAAAAACAAGTATTGGAGGCATCTCATCTATTAGTAATCTGTATTCAAGACGATGTAGAAGGACAAGACGTTGAAAAGCATTTTGAAAACGTAGCATCTATTAGAAACACTCCCGAAACCATATTAAAGCCTTTTAGAGCAGATCTTAAAAAAATGATGGCCGATAAAACGGTTCAAGAGCGTCGTAATTGGTCAGTAAATCAAGCCTATATTGTTTTAGGAAATCTAATGACTGTTTGTGCTATTGAAGGAATTGACGCTTGCCCTATGGAAGGATTTAGGCCACAACAATTTGACGAAATTCTAAACTTAAAGGAACACAAATTACAATCGGTATTGTTATTGCCAGTAGGCTTTAGGGCCAAGGATGATATGTTTGCCGATTTTAAAAAGGTTAGAAAAGACCTCCAAAGCACCATCATAGAAATATAATTTAGACTTTGCATACGCTGAGCAATAGCTTATATTTGTTACATTAATGGTATTATTAATAATACACAAACCCTTAAGTCTTATGAAAAATCTAGTATGTATGTTTTTGATGGTATTCGCTTTAAGCGTTTCCGCGCAGTCCGATAAGCAAGATTGGTTAACAGATTACAAAGCTGCAATAACGGCTGCTAAAACTCAAGACAAACCTTTATTAGTATTTGCTGTTGATGGTTCAGATTCGGAGGCGTTGCGCTTGTTGGAGCAAGAATTTTTTCAGTGGGAAGGCCTAAAGTCAATGGCAGACGAAGTCATTTTCTTAAAGCTCGATATCGATAGTGACCTGTACGCAAAACGTATGGCCATTCACTTAACCAAGAGTAAAACGACACCTGCTTTAGCATTGGCTTCAAATGATCAATCTGTGATAGGAACGCCATTAAATAAAATTACCCCACAAAATATTAAAACTTTTATCGAGTTTTTAAACGAAACATTATAAGGCTAGCTTATGCCAGGATTTGAATTATTTGGAGATTTAGAGCGAAAGGAAGTTCATGACGTTTTAGACAGTGGTGTATTAATGCGCTACGGTTTTGACGGGATGCGTAACGGTCATTGGAAAGCGAAAGAACTAGAGGTAGAACTTCAATGTACCTTTGAGGTAAATCATGCGCAATTGGTATCAAGTGGTACTGCTGCGGTTTCAGTTGCTTTAGCCTCTGCAGGAGTGGGAGCAGGTGATGAAGTGATTATGCCCACCTTTACATTTGTTGCTAGTTTTGAGGCTATTTTAATGTTAGGTGCCATCCCAGTATTAGTAGATATAGATGATACCTTAACCTTAGATCCTCAGGCTGTAGAACAGGCCATAACACCAAAGACCAAAGCGGTTATGGTAGTGCAAATGTGTGGGAGTATGGGGCACATGGACGCCTTAAGGAGCTTATGTGATCATCATAATCTTATTTTTGTAGAAGATGCTTGCCAAGCTATTGGTGGCACTTACAATAAAAAGCCTTTGGGAAGTATTGCTGACTTAGGTTGCTTTTCATTCGACTTTGTTAAAACCATTACCTGTGGAGAAGGTGGCGCTGTAATTACCAATAATCCCAAATACTATACCCATGCCGATTATTATAGTGATCATGGTCATGATCATGAGGGGACCGATAGGGGAGCAGAGACGCATCCATTTTTAGGCTATAACTTTAGAATTTCAGAGCTGCATGCGGCTGTTGGCTTGGCACAAATCAAACGCTTACCAGAGTTTTTGACCGTTCAAAAAAAGAACTACACACTACTTCGTGATGCCATTGCCAGAGTGCCTGGTGTCACATTTAGAAAGGTGCCAAAAGGCGGTGTAGAAAGTTATGCCTTTCTTAATTTTTTCTTGCCAGATCTAGAGTCTGCTCGTAAAGTTTCCGCAGCATTTAAACAAAACGGTCTGGACGTTTGCTTTCATTATTATGATAACAATTGGCATTACTTTAGAAAATGGCAACATTTATCAGAGCAAAAATCGCTGTATCCTTTAGCTTCGGAAGTCAAACAAGGTTTACAAGAACTTCAAAATAAAACTTTTGACCAGTCTGATCACTACATAGGTCGAAACATCTCTTGTCTTATAAAATTATCTTGGACGGAAGAACAAGTTCAGGAGCGTGCTCGTAAAATGGTGTCATGCATTAAAAGCTGTTTATAGCATTTCAGCAATAAAAACTGCATTGTAGGGGTTTTGTATAGGTCATAAATTAGAAATCATTAAAAGAGATTTATAATTTTATGCTAAACAAATTGTCATGCGATTTCAATACTATTCTCTTTCACTAATCATCTTAATTTTTAAGGTATCTCTTGCTCAGCAAAAGGCCCTTGATGTTTCTGATAGCCAAAACCACGCTTCGGGACTTGAGGATGGAAGCTTTTCACTTCATAATAATCCAGACCGTAATAATAAGATCACAACAAATAATACGAGCAGCATAGACGTCACTTACGCAGATTTAGTATGGTCTGACGAGTTTGATACAGACGGTGCAATTGATCCAAATAAATGGTTTCATCAAACGCAGTTACCGGCTGGAGGCAGTTGGTTTAATGGGGAGCAACAGCACTATACAGACCGTATTGAAAATTCATTTGTACAGAACGGTTTTTTAAATATTACCGCTATTGCAGAACCGTTTACAGATCAAGGCGTCAGCAAGCAATACACCTCTGCGCGTCTTAATTCTAAATTTGCATTTACTTATGGCAGGGTAGATGTCAAAGCAAAGCTGCCCTTTGGTGAGGGGACTTGGCCAGCTATTTGGACCTTAGGCAAAAATGTAAATGAAGATGGTGGTTATTGGGACGAAAACTACGGCACCCACAATTGGCCGTACTGTGGTGAAATTGATATTATGGAACACGGTATTAGGAAAACAAATCAAGTAAATAGTGCATTGCACATGCCATGTAAAGGTTGTTTTGGGGAGACTATACATTTTAAGGCCCAAGTTTTAAATGATGTTGCTAATGAGTTTCATGTGTATAGTGTGAATTGGTCGCCTAACCAAATTACATTCCTAATTGATGGAGAGGCATTTTACAGCTATCAGCCAGCAGTAAAGAATGACAAGACATGGCCTTATGATAAGGATCAATATCTGTTACTCAACATAGCTCTAGGGGGTATCGCGGGTGAACTCAGTTCTGATTATACGCAAAGTACAATGGCCATTGATTATGTAAGAATTTATCAAAATAAGAATGGCAATATTGTAGACTGATTTTTAAGATCAATTTAAAATAGATATAAGTGTTCATTTAATTGATCTAATGAGGTGTAGAACCAATACAACGATCGGGCATATAGCCTATAATTTAAAGATTAAATTAAGGTTGTATTAAGGCCAAACAGTTAAAAAAAACTGGTGGTATAATTATAACATGATCCGTATTTGGATTTTAAAGTATGGATTTCAAACAGAAAATACTCAGTTTAATAACCTACATATTCTACAATCTCTAGACCGTAGCCAATAATCCCAACACGTTTGGTCTGTTGGCTATTAGAGATTAATTTTAGTTTGTGAATATTGATATCATGTAGTATTTGTGCGCCAATTCCAAAATCTTTGGAGTCCATTTCAATTCTCGGGGCTTTTACAATCTCGCCTTCCACTTGATTCTTTTTCAGTACGGATAGTCGTTTTAAAAGATTCATGGATTCTGCTTGTTGATTGATAAACAAGATGGCTCCTTTACCTTCAGTATTAACGACTCTAAACATATCGTCTAACTTTTCGTCAGCATTATTGGTGAGCGTACCTAAGATGTCATCGTTAACCAATGTGCTGTTGACACGGGTTAATATCGATTCATTTTTAGACCATGTTCCTTTGGTAAGTGCAATATGAATTTGGTCATTTGTAGTTTGCTCGTAAGCTCTTAATCTAAAGTTTCCGAAGCGTGTTTCAATATTGAAATCCTCCTTTTTAACAATTAAGCTATCGTGCTCCATACGGTAAGCCACAAGATCTTCTATAGAAATGATCTTTAAATCGAATTTTTTAGCAACCTTGGTGAGTTCTGGTAAGCGGGCCATTGTACCATCTTCGTTAAGAATTTCAACTAAGATTCCTGCAGGTTGAAAACCAGCCAAACGAGCCAAGTCTACAGCTGCCTCAGTATGCCCTGTACGTCTTAAAACCCCACCGTTTTTAGCTTTGAGCGGAAAGATATGACCAGGTCGACCTAAATCTCCAGGTTTTGTATCCTTATCAACCAATGCTTTTATGGTTTTGGCCCTATCATGCACCGAAATACCTGTGGTACAACCATGACCTATCAAATCTACCGAAACTGTAAATTGGGTATGATGTAGCACTGTATTGTTCTGTACCATCATGGTCAAATCTAATTCATCACAACGATCTTCGGTTAATGGGGCACAAATTAAGCCTCTCCCGTACTTCGCCATAAAGTTGATCATCTCAGGTGTAACCGCTTCTGAAGCCGCGATAAAATCACCTTCATTTTCTCGGTTTTCATCGTCAACTACAATAATTACCTTGCCTTGCTTTATATCTGCAATAGCATCTTGTATAGAGTCCAACTGAATATGGTTTGTTCGTTTTGATGTTTCGGTCATCATAAAATAGAAATTTTAGATTGCAAAGATATGGCTTATTTGAGGTCTAGAGAAAAGTCCTCTGCGATTTTATTGCGTCTTAAGTAAAAGGCTAACGGATAGAAAAGAATGCCTAAAAAGATCAAAAACGGACTTTTGGACACTTTTTTATCTTCGATATACGTATAGATTTTATGTAAATCAAAAGTAGATTTTACATAGTAAATGATAAAAATAAGAGCGGCTATAATGCAAAGTTGAAGCGATGAGCTTGCAAACTCTGGAAATTTATTATTCTTGAATACAAAATGTAGTACAAGAAGCGGAATCGCGATATAGTAAAACACCAACGCCATTTTAGCATAGAATTTATAATCTTGATGTTTGCTCTCAAAAGCCGCCGTGTTTGAAATCGTTACGGCATCATCTTCTATAATATCTAAATCGCTGAGAATGGCTTCATCAAGCTTCAATTCAAGAGCGCTCCTGTTTTTTTGCTTCTTCTTAGAACGGATATTGAACAATTTTTTAATAGGTTCAATAATGTGGTCAAATTCAAAAAGGCCTCTGTCTTTTGTGGCTCGCGTTGTTAAAAAGACACTTAAAGGAAGCATTATGGCCGTGGAGAGCCATGTCGCGAGTATAGGGCTAAAAGAACCGTCTTGCGAGCTATTTTTGGAAAAAATCCCAATGAAGTGATAGGTTAAAAACAGTAAAATGGCAATGACCAATGGCAATCCAATTCCCCCTTTTCTAATTAATGCTCCTAATGGTGCACCTACAAAGAATAGAATAATACAGGCTATCCCCAACACATATTTCTCATGAAGTGAAATCACGTGTTTACTGAGCCATTTGGTAGATAAGGTAAAACCAGATTTATTACTCGAAATAATTTGCTTGGTGCTTGTCACCGTATTTGAGGCCAAACTTAAGAGCTGAATTTTTGTTCTATCATTAAAGAGTTCAATGATCTCTCCCTTATACAAAGAGTCTTTCTTAGGTGAGATATTGGTTTTTAGTGTATTGATAGAGGTTCTCTGGTAAAGGGTGTTTGAGAAGTTTTGCTCATGTTCCCTTTTCTTCTGATAAAGACTATCTATTGTGTAATTTAAAGCAGAAACATCCAACATGTTAAACCGGTTATCATAGCTCTTGTCATCAATATCAACCTCATTAAGCCCTTCTATATCTACGTTGATGGTATAGGTTTCAAAATAACTTTTGGCGTGAGGTTTTTTTCTGTTTTGCTTTGGGTTTTTACGGTTAAAAATCTCTTCGTATCTGTTGCCTTCGTAGAGAACCAATTGTAAAATATTAGAATCTTCGCTACTTTTTAGTTCGCCACGTTTTGCAATTATTATTTTTCTGTTGGTAGGTGAGGTAACAGATTTTTCGTGAATAACCACTGTTTCTAAAAACTCGTCATTCTCGCCAGATTTCTTTTCAACTTTAATATTGTAACTGCCAATATCATTAAATTGACCTTCAGAAATGGCCAAAGCGGGTTTTACTTTAGCAATATTCTTTCTAAGATTATAGACATTATAATTGGCCCAAGGGATCACGTTATTTGCAAAAATAAAGGTCACCACACCCAAAAACACAATAAAGAAACTCAAACTACGCATGGCACGCTGTAAAGAGATGCCCGTAGATTTCATGGCGGCGAACTCATAATTCTCGGCAAATGAGCCAAAAACCATGATAGAAACCAATAAAATAGTGAGTGGTAAAATTAATGGAATAAGGGTGGGAGTAATGTAAAGCAATAATTTTACAATCACAAAGCTGTCTAAATCCTTACCTGCCAAATCGCCGATATATAACCAAATGGCCTGTAAAACAAAAATGAACATGAGTATTAAAAACACGCTCACAAAAGTTTTTAGGTAGGTCGTTAGTATGTACCTATCTAGTATTTTCATTATAATCCCTGCAAAAGAGAGAATTTTTATTTTAAGTTATTGGCTTAAATTTAAGGCCATTACAAACAACTAATTAATGGGATTTATTAGGTATTAATCTAATTTGTTGATGTAATAATTCTTGTACTTACTCTGGTCAAAAGTAAATAAGGATTTTGAAACAGGCTCGTTCGTTTTAAAAGAATTAACAGTAAGCGTGGTCTGTGTACCATTTTTGCCAGTTTCGATAAGATTGTAGATATGCTTTGTATTGGCATCAATACCTAAAAGAATGTGTTTGATTTCAGAGTTGCTATCCATAGGAATCAATTTTACATACTGTATTTTACGACCTCTTACATCCTGAACAATATCCATTTTATAAGAATAACCTTCTTTGTAAAAAGACAACATTTTACTAGGGGTAATGGTGTTTTCATCTTCAGTATTATCTGATGAAATGGTAACTTCCTCGTCTTCTGGGCTAATGGTATACATGGTTTTTCCATCAAAAATACGGGTCACACCTAAGATGTTTAAACGGTATTTATCACCTTGCATAGCGACATCACCACGAGTTTCTTGATTAATATTTTCACTGGCATTATTGAGCACATATTTAAAATCTATGGCAATATTGTCATAAGACTTTGCTTTTTTATAAACGTCATTTAATAAAGCTTCTGCTTTATCAGAATTTTGTGCAAATGATAATGTGCCTACTAAAAGAGTAAAAAGTATACTTAGTTTTTTCATGATTATTTTGTGTTTCGCTTTCGCGGAAATTTTATGTTGTTTTATTTTTTTTAACCTTCATTAGATAAGAGTTCATCTAGAGCAACAAGATCTGTAATCAACACCTGACGTGCTTTACTGCCCTCAAATCCACCGACAATACCAGCAGCTTCCAACTGATCTATCAGTCGTCCGGCTCTGTTGTAGCCCAGTTTTAATTTTCGTTGTAGTAAAGAGGCAGATCCCTGTTGTGCGGTAACAATGATTTCAGCAGCTTCTCTAAACAATTTATCACGGTCATCAATGTTATTATCAAGAGTTGTGCCACCTTCTTCCCCTACATACTCTGGCAGAAGATAAGCATCTGGGTAGGCTTTTTGTCCACCAATAAATTCCGTGATTTTTTCAACCTCAGGGGTATCTACAAAAGCACACTGAATCCTGGTAATGTCATTACCTTGCGTATACAGCATGTCTCCACGACCAATCAATTGATCGGCTCCAGAACCGTCTAAAATGGTACGCGAATCTATTTTAGAAGTCACCCTAAATGCAATACGCGCAGGGAAATTCGCTTTAATAATCCCTGTGATCACGTTAACAGAAGGGCGCTGTGTCGCAATAATCAAATGTATTCCGATAGCACGTGCCAACTGCGCTAACCTAGCAATAGGCGTTTCTACCTCCTTACCAGCGGTCATAATTAAATCGGCAAACTCATCAACCACCAAAACAATATATGGTAAAAAATGATGCCCGTCGTTAGGGTTGAGTTTCCGTGCCTTAAATTTGACATTATATTCCTTAATGTTTCTACAGAGTGCATTTTTGAGCATCTCATAGCGATTGTCCATTTCAATACACAAGGAGTTCAAGGTATTGATAACCTTAGTATTATCTGTAATAATGGCTTCCTCACTGTCTGGAAGTTTTGCTAAATAATGGCGTTCTATTTTATTAAAAAGCGTAAGCTCCACCTTTTTAGGATCTACCAAAACAAATTTAACTTCCGCAGGATGTTTTTTGTAAAGTAAGGACGTCAACACAGCATTTAAACCGACGGATTTTCCTTGACCTGTAGCACCTGCCATAAGCATATGTGGCATTTTGGCGAGATCTACCACAAAGGTTTCGTTACTAATGGTTTTACCAAAAGCAATAGGCAGTTCCATATCGGTTTTTTGAAATTTCTGTGAGGCAATCACAGAGCGCATGGATACAATGGTAGAACTCTTATTGGGAACTTCAATACCAATGGTGCCCTTACCAGGAATAGGAGCAATAATTCTAATCCCTAAAGCTGAGAGCGACAACGCAATATCATCTTCAAGATTTTTAATTTTAGAAATACGAACTCCAGCCTCTGGTACAATTTCATACAAGGTTACTGTAGGGCCAATGGTAGCTTTAATGCTAGAGATTCCAATTTTATAATTGTTTAAGGTCTCAACAATTTTATTTTTATTTTCCTCAAGTTCTTCTTGGTTGATTGTGATCCCCTCAGTATCGTATTTTTTCAAAAGGTTCAACGGCGGAAACTGAAATTTGCTTAACTCTAAGGTAGGGTCAAACTGTCCGAAATCTTCAACCAGTTTATTTGAAAGATTATCTTCTTCGGAAACTTCCTCTTCGGTAGTTTCAATCTCAATATCCAATTCGGTATCGTCTTCTTTTACTTCGGAAACTTTAACGGGAACATCAAATGTGACTTTTGATTCTGAAGGTTTTTCCGAAGCGATTTTCTTTTCAGGTTGTTTTTTAGAATCGTCTGCATTAAGATCGAAGGCAGATTTAATATCTTCAGCTTCGGCAGTAAGGTCGTTATCTAAAGCTACAACGGAATCTTCATCTCGGTCGTTATTAAGGTCTGATTTTATATCTGATTTCGCAGTTTTGAAAAATTGTACGATGGCAGGACCCGTAACTTTAAATCGAATGGCCAAATAGATGATGAATACAAAGAGCAGTAAAAGTACCGTTCCAATTTTACCAATATAATCCTTTAAAAAAGTGTTCATTTCAAAACCGATGATTCCGCCTAGGATATCATAACGGTGTGAAAAAAATCCGAAGAAAATAGAAAGCCAAATAGCAATGAGTGTTCCCCATATCCAATGACGGGTCAAACGGGTTTTAGGAATGTCTAGAGTGATATAAATTCCTGATAAAAATAAAAGGCCAGAGAATATAAAGGAGGATACACCAAATCCTTGATTGATAAAGATGTCACTTACCCAAGCGCCCAATTTATTAAGCCAATTTTCGGCTTCAACCTCACGCTGAGTTAATTGGGATAAGGTGCTTTGGTCTGCATCTCCCGTAAATAAGTAAGATAAAAAAGCAATAAACATCAAAACACCCAAGATAATCAACAAGCTCCCAAAAATGAGCTTTTGCTGGCTTGTCAACTTCATTTCGATTTTTCGAAATGATTTATTAAGCTTTGGAGACGGTTTTGACTTGCTTTTGGATTTGGTTTTTCGTTTCGCCATGCTAACCTTCCGCAAAAACGGAACTCTTTATAATCAATTTAAGATGCTAATTAGAGAACGAAAAGGTAAGACTGTTTTTCAAATTTACCAACGTTCACAATGAAGCAAAAGTACAAATTGTTAACGGTTATCCTAACTCAAATCGTATTTATAGTAGCTTCGGAATATAAATAATAAGCGCCACAATAAATGCAGAAACCGCTCCAATAAAGACAGCTCCCGCGGCAATATCCTTGATGCGTCCTATGCTAGAATGTAGATCGGGATGAACAAAATCTGCTATATATTCAATAGCAGTATTGACGCCTTCTAGACTAATGACCATGCCGATGCAAATTACCTGTAGAATCCATTCTGTTCTAGAAATATTAAAATAGAAACCAGCAAGCGTAACCAATAGGCCCAAAGCCAATTGAATTTTAGCGCTTGCCTCTGTTCTTATTAAGTATACCGCACCTTTATAAGCATAGCCTACACTTTTTAATCTATTAACAAGAAATGATTCTTTTTTCTTGTCCATTAGTTTAAGGCATCCAAAGCAGCTTTATAATTTGGTTCATCAGCAATTTCACTAACTTGCTCTGTGTAAATGACTTCACCATCAGGGTTCACAACTACTACAGCCCTAGAGAGAAGCCCCTCAAACGCACTGTCTGTAATTGCCGCGCCATAAGATTTGCCGAAATTTCCATCTTTAAAATCGGAAAGATTTACAACATTTTCCAATCCCTCTGCAGCACAAAAACGATCTAGTGCAAAGGGTAAATCTCTAGAAATGCATAGTACTTTCGTATTATCCAATCCACTAGCTTTTTCATTAAATTCCCTAACAGATGTTGCGCAAACACCAGTATCTACACTAGGAAAAATGTTTAAAACGAGATTGTGACCAGAAAAATCTGAAAGTGATTTTTCCTGTAAATCAGTTGAAGTTAATTTGAAATCTGGAGCTTTTGTTCCTTTTTTAGGAAGTTGACCAGACGTGTGAATTTCAGAACCTTTTAGAGTTATTGTTGCCATAATTTTAGTTTTTAGTTGATGTTTAAAATTACATATATTTAATCTCTAAACCTGCTTCATCGCTGTATTTTTACAATTGTTTAACAGCTGGATTCAGAATTGAAAAGAGATTATAAGATGAAGAACTTGTGAGAAGCTTTAGATTGATAGCAGATCATCCTTAAAATGTTCCCACGATACCAATTGTATTTGCTCCGAAACAAAAATTCCATGAAACGGATTTCTTTTTTTGGGGATAGCTATAAGCGTTTTCATTGAATAGAAACTTATCCATACTATCCACGACTATAATGCTCAAGGCAGCGCTAAAGGCGACGTCTGAGATCCAATGAGCGTCATCGATCAATCTTGATGCTGGTGGTATGGCTCCAATGGCATACACCCCAGCTTTGATCCATATATTGTCAAACTGTTTCGCAATAGCGTGTGCCATAGTGATGGAGAGTACGGTGTGTCCGGATGGAAAGGAATGGAAAGCACCCGACTTGGAAAAAGGCGAGAAATTTAAGTTATCGTCATTGGCATTTGGTCGTTGTCTCCCCACAGCATTTTTCAAGAAGGTTTGCATTAGGCCTGTAGTTATAGATGAACTAATAATGAGCACACTGGTTTTTCTGATTTTTTCGTTTTTTGTAAGCACACCAAAACCATAAAGACCAGCATTGGCCAAAAAGTAATTTTGCGGGCTCCCAAAATACCATCCGAAGTCTCGTAATACCTCAGGAACATTTTTTTTACCATTAGATACAAAATCCCTAACAGGATCATCTGCTAAGGTCATAGCTGCGGTACCTGCAAATAAAATTCCCATTTTGGCATAATCTTTTCCTTTCCAATATAGAGGGCGTGAAAATCCATGCCCAACACTTTTTAAGGTGTATTGGGCATCATATTTTATTAATTGCCAATATGAAGACGTATCACTAGGCTTAGATGGATCTAAATTTTGCGCTGTTATGTGTAGATGACCAAACAAAAGAGCGATCCCAAAAAGCAGAAATGCTAGTTTCAAATGCTTAGCGTAATTCAGCACCAAGTTCTTTCTCAAAATTAGCTTGCAACTTGTTCATTATTTTATCGACCTGCTTATCCGTCATTGTCTTTTGTTCATCTTGAAACACAAAACTTACAGCATAACTTTTCTTGCCTTTAGGAAGATTTTTGCCTTGGTATACATCAAAAAGATCGACGTCAATCAATAATCTTTTTTCAGTTTGAGACGCAATGTGATCAATATCTCCAAAAGAAACCGCGTCATTAATTAATAATGCAAAATCACGTCTTACTTCTGGATATTTAGGGATATCCTTAAACATCACATTGTGATGTCTAACTAACTTTATGATATTATCCCAATTAAAATCGGCAAATAAAACCTCTTGATCAATATCAAAATGTTTTAAAACACGCTTGCTCACAAGGCCAAATTCTACTAAACGTTCTTTGCCTAAAGACAAGCAAATACCTTCTGAAAAGAAATCCTTATCAATAGCAGAGACCCTGTGACCAGTGATTCCCAAACGGCTCAATATCGCATTTACGACGCCTTTCATATAAAAGAAATCACTCTTTGTTTCAGAACTGTTCCAACGTCTTTGGGTTTTGTTACCGGTTAAAAACAGAGAAAGATGCTTAAATTCTTCTCGGCTTTCACTGTAATTATGGTATGTTTTACCAAACTCAAATAATTTGAGATCTTGTCGTTTACGGTTTAAATTATGTCTCACAGCTTCTAATCCTGAGAATAATAAACTTTGTCGCATCACGCTAAGATCGTTACTCAAAGGATTTAGCATCTCTACGCTATGGTCATCCTTAAGATCTTCGGTTAGCGCTATGTACTTAGGAGTCGTCAACGAGTTGGAAAGAATTTCAAAAAAACCTTGAGAGGCCAATTGATTTCCTATAATATTCTGCAATTTAAAATCCTCAAATCTTGAGGTATTAGATATGGAAGCATTGAGTTTTTCAGTGGTCTTGATATTATTGTAACCATAAACTCTAAGGATTTCCTCTATAACATCGGCTTCACGTTGCACATCGTTTCTATAGGCAGGGACGGTAAGGCCTAATCCGGTTTCGGTAACGTTGTTGATTTTGATTTCTAGGGAGGTCAAAATGCTCTTAATGGTTTCCTTCGGAAGATCTTCGCCAATTAACTTTTTAGCATTCTCAAAACTTACACGAACTTGGAAATCTTCAATTTTCTTAGGGTAGAAATCCATTAAATCACTGGTAACATCACCTCCGGCTATTTCCTGAATGAGTAATGCTGCTCTTTTTAAAGCATATTCAGTAATATTTGGATCAATACCGCGCTCAAATCTAAATGACGCATCTGTATTAAGGGCATGTCTTTTAGCTGTTTTTCTAATGCTCACGGGATTAAAGAAAGCACTCTCTAAAAAGATACTCGTGGTATGTTCGGTCACGCCAGAATAAGCACCTCCAAAAACACCTGCTATGCACATTGGTTTTTCTGCATCACAGATCATGAGATCTTCTGCACTCAACTTTCGTTCAACACCATCTAGAGTTTCAAAAACTGTTCCTTCTGGAAGAGTTTTTACAATGACTTTATTACCTGAAATTTTATTAGCATCAAAAGCGTGCAATGGTTGCCCTAATTCATGCAACACATAATTAGTAACGTCTACAACATTATTTTTTGGTGTCAAGCCAATGGCCTTCAATCGGTTTTGTAACCATTTTGGGGAGTCTGTTACTTTAATGCCAGAAATGGTAAGGCCACAATACCTCGGGGCCAAAGTGTTATTTTTAACATCGATGTCAATTTTTAGCGTTCTGTTTTCGACGTGAAATGCACTTACCGAAGGGGTTATGAATTCGGTTTTAATATCTTCTTGTATTAGACCCGCTCTAAGATCACGTGCGACTCCAAAATGACTCATGGCATCAGCCCGATTAGGCGTAAGTCCGATTTCAAAAATCTTGTCATTTTCTATCTCGAAGAGTTCTGCAGCTGGAGTACCTACTTTAATATTTGCATCTAAAACCATAATCCCGTCATGGGATTTGCCCAATCCAAGTTCATCTTCAGCGCAAATCATTCCGTGACTTTCCTCTCCTCTAATCTTACCTTTTTTAATGGTCCAAGCTTCACCTTCCGCAGTATATAAAGTCGTGCCAATAGTGGCAACCGGTACCTTCTGTCCTTTGGCAACATTGGGCGCGCCACATACAATTTGTAATGGGGTGTCTTGACCAATGTCTACAGTGGTTACTTTTAAACGGTCGGCATTGCTATGTTGGTTACAGGTCAAGACCTCTCCAACAACAATTCCTTCTAATCCGCCTTTTACAGATTGATAGGTGTCAATGCCTTCAATCTCTAATCCTAAATCGGTTAAGAGTTCGCCAGTTTTTTCTGCCGTCCAATCGGTTTTTAAGAACTGCTTGAGCCAGTTATATGAAATTTTCATGAGTTTTTTCTAAATGAGGGGCAAAGATAATAAACTGCTTAGTTTTATAAATGCCACAAAGGTTTTCTTTGTAAGAAGTTTATCTTTGTCGAGACTTACAATCTCTTAAAGCGCTCCCATGTTTAAATATTTTAGTGGTTTTATTGTATTCATTACTTTATCTGTTACCCTGTTTTCTTGTAATTTGAATGCTCCAGATCCTTTAGAGCAAGGGACTTGGCGAGCTGAATTACAGTTAACCGATACCGAAGTGCTTCCTTTTAATTTTGAAGTGACTGCTAAATCTTCTTTAAAGATTTTTAATGCAGAAGAGGTCATACAAGTAAATGAAATGACTTACACTAACGATAGTGTACGCATCCAAATGCCCGTTTTTGAAGGATTTATCAAGGCTAAACATAGCCAAGGTAAGTTGAAAGGTCATTTTTTTATAGAAAGTTTGGATAGAACCGTACCTTTTTCGGCAGATCTTGATAATGACCAACGTTTTCTGGTTTCAGAAGCAGCGCCAACCACAGATGTTAGTGGCAGTTGGGAAACGGTATTTAGTCCAGATTCCGAAGAAGATAGGTATTTGGGTAAAGGTGTTTTTGAACAAAAGGGCAAAGAGGTTACCGGTACTTTTTTAACCACAACAGGAGACTATAGGTATTTGGAAGGCGTAATTGATGGCGATGACGTGAAGCTTTCTGCTTTTGATGGATCGCACGCCTTTTTATTTACAGCAAAAGTGACCGATAGTAGCATGACAGGCATGTTTTATTCTGGCAGCCATTGGCAAGAGCCTTTTACAGCAAAACGAAATGCTGATTTTGAATTAGCAGATGCTAACGAACTTACGTTTTTAAAAGAAGGTTATGAGCAATTAGAGTTTACATTTCCAGATACCAATGGACGTCCAGTATCTTTAACCGATAAGCAATTTAAAGATAAGGTAGTCGTGGTTCAAATTATGGGATCTTGGTGTCCTAATTGTTTGGATGAGAGCCGATATTATTCTGAATATTACAACACAAATTCTGATAAAGATCTAGAATTTGTAGCCTTAGCCTTTGAATATGCAAAGAGTCCTGAGGCGGCTTTCGAGAACATCAACCGCCTAAAGGAAAATCTGGCAATAGGGTATCCCATTCTTTTAGCGCAATATGGCTCTTCTGATAAGAAAGAGGCTCAAGAGAAGTTACCAATGCTCAACCATATTTTATCTTATCCAACCTCAATCATTATCGATAAAAAAGGTAAAGTTCGTAAGATTCACACAGGTTTTAATGGTCCTGCAACTGGAGAGAAGTTCAGGGAATTTAAAGAAGATTTCACCGGTTTTATAGAGCAATTGTTAGCAGAGTAATTGGTTAAATTTGTTGTTGCTTGATCTTTACTGAAACCAGCCTTATGTCTAAAATCTATTGTACTTTTACGGCATGATTACAGTTGTACTTATTGGCGCAGGTAATGTTGCCACTCATTTATATAAAGCGTTTTCTGCTTCGGAAAAGGTAAGCGTCACACAATGGTTTAATAGACATCGAGAAACGTTGGAGTCTTATAAAAATGAAGTTGAGATTATCGACGATTTTTCAAATATTAAAGAGGCAGACGTCTATATTATCGCTGTTAGTGATGATGCCATTTCTAAAGTTTCCCGAAAACTACCTTTTAAAAACCGATTGGTAGTGCATACTTCGGGAAGTGTTATCATGCATGATCTTGATAAAAAGCATAGGCGAGGCGTGTTTTATCCGCTTCAAACTTTTTCAAAATCTGCTGACATTGATTTTTTAGACGTTCCAATTTGTTTAGAGGTCTTAGATAAGAAGGACTATCCTTTAATCAAGACATTGGCCCGAGCCATTAGTAATAATGTAAAGCGTATTAATAGTGATCAAAGAGCTGCCTTGCATTTAGGGGCTGTGTTTGTCAATAACTTTACCAACCAACTGTACCGAGTGGCGCATGAGATTACAGAGTCTCAGGGTGCGGAATTCGATTTATTAAAGCCTTTAATTACAGAAACGGCTAAGAAGGTGCAAAACTTATCACCATATCAAGCGCAAACAGGACCAGCACTTAGAAATGACAAAAAAACAATCAAGAACCATTTAGAACTCATAGAAAAGTCTAGCCACAAAGAGATCTATGAACTATTGACCAAATCGATTAAAAAAACCCATGGAAGATAAAAGTTATAAAGAATATTTAGAGCAAATCACCACCTTTATTTTAGATGTTGATGGAGTGCTTACAGATGGTACTGTGACCATAATGACCAATGGAGACATGCTTAGGAGTATGAATATAAAAGACGGTTATGCTTTAAAAACAGCTATAGATGCCGGCTTTAACGTCTGTATCATTTCTGGAGGGAGTAATCTTGGCGTTCAAAAACGATTAGAGGGTTTAGGTATTACTGATATCTATTTGGGAGCGCATCAAAAAGTGAATCAGTTTAGGGAGTATCTTAAAAGTAAAAATATAAAAGCAGAGCATGTTTTGTATATGGGGGATGATATCCCAGACGTTCCCGTTATGAAGTTAGTAGCGCTGCCAACCTGTCCGCAAGATGCCGCCATAGAGGTCAAAGGAATCAGTAAATATGTGTCTCATAAACTAGGGGGCAAAGGAGCAGTAAGAGACGTTATTGAGCAGGTTATGAAAGTTCAGGACAAATGGGATGGCAATTTTGAAGCCAAGTACGATTGAGTTAAAAGGGAATGAAAACACAAAACCGAAATCTCTGGACTAAATTTCAAAATTAGTTAAAATGGTTTAGTCTAATGCTTCATAGTATCGAGCGCTTTTTTCTAATCAATCTTCGTTGTCCTCATCTTCAAATTCAACAACTGTCACATCAAACTCAGCGTCTTTAAATTCGTCGCGGCTCATCCAGTATTCTGAAGTGGTCATAATAAATGACGATTTGCCAGTGGCTGTCAAATCCCAAACGATGGACTCAGCCTCATCAAATGCTTCTTTTCCTGCAAGTTGATTTCCGAAAAGGCGCTTTATAACATTACCTTGTGCCAGTGTTTTGTCTAAAGCTTTTAATATAATTTCCTTGGAAATAGGGTTGCTTGGAGAAATTTCAAATTCAATAATTGTGGCTTTCGCATTTGGAAACGTACCATTGTACGCTTTATATAGTAATTGGTTGCTATTGAAAAGTTCATGGTGCAATGAAATTTCTGGGTACTCCTCAGAGATTTTATCCTGCAACATGTCATAGGACATCTGGTCAATTTGATTTTCATTGAGATGTTCAGAAAGTCTATAATCTAAAACAATGGCCGCAGCTTCATTAGGTTCGTATTCTGAAATGGCTAAGAACAACAGTTCCTCCAATTCCTTGATACTTAAATGGCTTTCGCTTTCCAATTCAAATTTTTCCAATAAGGCTAAATAGTCTTCTTTGCTCCAAGCGTCTTTTAATGATTCAACTGTTTTTACGCTATTGATAATGATATGGTATTTCATATTTGCTTTTGAATAAAGTTAAGGTTAAATAATCCATTAAACTTAAAAATCCCAAATCAATTATAATCGATTTGGGATTTATAAATTTTCTCGAAGTTCTATCTTTCTACTTATAGATGTATGACTTCATCGTAAGCTGCTGCAACAGCTTCCATCACAGCCTCACTCATCGTAGGGTGTGGGTGAACTGCTTTTAGCACTTCATGACCTGTAGTTTCTAATTTACGGCCTAAAACCGCTTCTGCAATCATGTCTGTAACGCCTGCGCCAATCATATGGCAGCCTAACCATTCGCCGTATTTAGCATCAAAGATCACTTTTACAAAACCGTCTTTGGCTCCAGAAGCACTTGCTTTACCAGACGCAGAGAATGGAAACTTACCAATTTTTACATCGAGACCTTGATCTTTCGCTTGTTTTTCGGTCAATCCAACCGAGGCAATTTCAGGAGAACAATACGTACACCCAGGAATATTTCCGTAGTCTAATTTTTCAACATGCTGTCCAGCAATTTTTTCAACACATAAAATACCTTCGGCAGAAGCCACGTGAGCTAAAGCTTGACCAGGCGTAACATCGCCAATAGCATAATATCCAGGAATGTTGGTTTGGTAGTAATCGTTGACTAAAATTTTATCCCTATCAACTGCAATCCCAACATCTTCTAAACCAATGTTCTCTATATTTGATTTGATCCCTACTGCTGATAAAACGATATCAGCTTCAAGTGTTTCTTCGCCTTTTTTCGTCTTAATAGTGGCTTTAACACCATCTCCAGAGGTGTCTACTTTAGTAACTTCAGAAGAAGTCATTATTTTAATCCCGCTTTTCTTAAAGCTACGCTCTAATTGTTTAGATACCTCTTCGTCTTCAACAGGAACAATGTTTGGTAAGTATTCTACTATGGTAACTTCAGTTCCCATAGAATTATAGAAGTAAGCAAACTCAACACCAATAGCACCAGATCCAACAACAATCATCTTCTTAGGTTGCTTCTCTAGAGTCATCGCTTTTCTATAGCCAATCACTTTTTTACCATCTTGCGGTAAACTTGGCAACTCTCTAGAACGTGCACCTGTGGCAATTATGATATGGTCGGCACTGTATTCTGTACCGTCAACATCAATTTTTTTACCGGTTTTTAATTTTCCAAAGCCTTCTATAACATCAATTTTGTTTTTTTTCATAAGGAATTGAACACCCTTACTCATCCCGTCTGCAACACCACGACTACGCTTAACAACGGCATCAAAATCGTGTTTGGCATCTGTAACAGATAAACCATAATCTTCGGCATGTTTCAGATATTCAAATACTTGAGCAGATTTTAAAAGCGCTTTAGTTGGGATACATCCCCAATTCAAACAAACACCTCCAAGGCTTTCTTTTTCAACAATGGCTGTTTTAAAGCCTAGCTGTGATGCTCTAATGGCCGTAACGTAACCTCCAGGGCCACTTCCAAGTACTATGATATCGTATTTACTCATTATGATTTTGTTATATTATTTCGAGGTCACGAAGTTACGAAACCAAACTCCAAAACTCAAATGCACTAAAAATAAAATTAGAGATATCTGTTTAAGCACTATGAAAAGCTAATTTTAGAATATCAGAAAACAAAGCATCCAATGATAATGATCATTGGATGCTAATCGGAATATTTTACAAATTTATTTTTCAGGTTCAAAATCTAAAGCCACACCATTGATGCAATGGCGTTTTCCTGTAGTTGCTCTTGGGCCATCATTAAAGACATGTCCCAAATGGCCACCGCAAGTGGCGCAGTGCTCTTCAGTTCTATTACCATCAGCTTTATAAGCGACATTGCCCTCAATAGCTCTGTCAAAACTTGGCCATCCTGTACCAGAGTCAAATTTATGTTCACTTTCAAACACAGGGGTATCACAAGCTGCACAATGATACGTGCCTGTACGTTTTTCATTATTCAGCGGACTCGTAAAGGCGCGTTCTGTGCCTTCTTCCCAAAGCACATAAAATTCTTCGGCAGTGAGTTCTTGTTTCCACTCCGCTTCGGTTTTTTGAACCTCGTAGTTTTCTGTCTTTTTTTTCTGGGCTGATGAATTACAGCTAACAAATAAACTTATGGCGCAAATAGCAATGATTTTTTTCATGGATTTTTGTTTTCTGTTGAATGATCTTTAAGTCGTTTCTGTTCTTTCGTACTTACATGAAAAATAAAGAATAATTAATGTTCAAAGCTATGTTAACTTGTAAGATTTCGTTAAATTGTAAGACTTTTAGCGCATTACAAAGGCTATAACGTTATAATTATTAGTTCCAATTACATTTATGAAGGCATTATTTTATACAAGAGAGTTTCCACCTTATGTTTATGGTGGTGCAGGTGTTCATGTTGAGTATTTAGCTGCGGAGTTGGCGAAGTTGATGCCTATGGAGGTGCGCAGTTTTGGAGACCAAAATGATATTTCAAAAAATTTAAAGGTAAAAGGTTTTGAATTTGAGAATGCAGATTTTGATTCTGCAGATGGCAAATTGAAGGCGGTATTGCAAACCTTAAGAACTTGCGTGAACATGAATATTGATCCCGTTGATGCTGATATTGTACATTGCCACACTTGGTATGCCCATTTCGCAGGGATTGTAGCTAAACTTTGCTACGGTACGCCTTTGGTCATTACTACACATTCCTTAGAGCCTTTAAGACCATGGAAAAGGGAGCAATTGGGCAGAGGCTATGAAGCCTCCTCTTGGATAGAGAAAACGGCAATTGAAATGGCAGATGCCGTGATTGCTGTTTCCGAGGAGACCAAGACAGATTTGCTGCATCATTTTAATGTGGATCCTGAAAAGATCAAGGTGATTTACAATGGGATCAATCTAAAGGAATATGCGGTCACCAGTCAAACAAACACGCTAACACAATATGGGGTTAATTTAGAAAAACCCTATGTCTTATTTGTTGGACGCATAACCAGGCAAAAAGGAATTATTCATTTGGTAAACGCCATACAGCATATTGATAAGGATACTCAAATTGTACTGTGTGCTGGCGCCCCAGATACTAAAGAAATTGCTGCAGAAATGAAAGCCAGTGTAGATGCTGTAAAACAAGAGCGTGATAATGTGATTTGGATTGCAGACATGCTGCCAAAACCACAAGTCATTGAGTTGTATTCTCATGCCGCCGTATTTTGCTGTCCTTCTATTTATGAACCATTCGGAATCATTAATCTAGAAGCGATGGCTTGTGAAACAGCGGTTGTAGCAAGCGCCGTTGGTGGCATTAAGGAAGTGGTTGTGCAAGATGAAACTGGATATCTCGTGCCAGTAGCGCAACAAAAAGAGGCGCCTTTTGAACCCATGGATCCAGAAGAATTCTCAAAAGATTTGGCCAGTGCCATCAATAAAGTGGTAAATGATAAAGATTTACAGGCTGCAATGGGTAAAGCCGGTAGAGCTCGAGTTGAAGCTATTTTTGATTGGTCTGCCATTGCGAAACAAGTACAAGAATTATATCAAACTTTAATACATACTCATGATGATAAATAATAAAGTGCTCTCCATAATTTTAGGAGGCGGACAAGGTTCAAGATTATATCCCTTAACAGAGAAACGCTCAAAGCCAGCGGTGCCAATTGCAGGAAAATATCGTTTGGTAGATATTCCTATTTCTAACTGCATCAACTCAGACATTAAGCGCATGTTTGTTTTAACTCAGTTCAATTCTGCATCATTAAACAAGCACATCAAGAACACCTATAACTTTAGCTTTTTTAGCTCAGCTTTTGTAGACGTCTTAGCGGCAGAGCAGACCATTAAAAGCGGTGAGTGGTTTCAAGGTACTGCAGATGCTGTGCGCCAAAGCATGCATCACTTTTTGGAGCATGATTTTGAATATGCACTTATTTTATCTGGAGATCAACTCTATCAAATGGATTTTAATGATATGATTGCCAGACATGAACGTAATGGTGCCCAGATTTCAATCGCGACCTTACCTGTAACTGCAAAGGATGCAACATCATTTGGTATTTTAAAAACAAATGAAGACAACTTAATTACGTCATTTATAGAAAAACCAAATACTGAAGCCCTGAGAGGTTGGGAGTCTGATGTAAGTGAAGACATGCAACGCAGCGGGAGACATTATTTAGCTTCTATGGGCATTTACATCTTTAATAAAGATTTACTGGTAAAACTTATGGATGAGCCCGATACGGTTGACTTCGGAAAAGAGATTATTCCACAATCCATCCATAAATACAAAACCTTTAGTTATCAGTATGAAGGCTACTGGACAGATATTGGTAATATCGACTCATTCTTTGAGGCGAACTTAGGGCTTACTGACGCTATTCCGCAGTTCAACCTTTATGATGATCATCAACGTATTTATACCCACGCAAGGATTTTGCCGACTTCAAAAATTTCAGGAACGCTTTTGAACCAGACCGTCATCGCTGATGGCTGTATTATTCATGCCGAAAGAATTGAACGTTCTGTAATTGGCATTCGTTCTAGAATAGGAAAGGGCACTAAAATCTCTAATTGTTATATGATGGGTAATGACAGTTATGAATCACTTCAGTTTATAGAGGAAAATAACATTGATACGTTTATGGGTGTTGGAGAGCGCTGTGCCATCAATAATGCAATTATAGATAAAAACTGTCGTGTTGGTGATGATGTGATCATTGACGGCAGTAAACATAACGAAGACTCCGAAACCGAGAATTATGTGATTAAAGATGGAATTGTTGTGGTGAAGAAGGGCGCAAAAATACCATCTGGAACCGTCATTTAATTGGACAGTCGCTTTCAAGCTATATAAATCACAAATCTATAATTCAGGAAAGATATTTTAATAGTATAGTTATTAAATGCCCTGAATTTTATTAAATTCACAATCTAAAATTTCAAGTAACCAACACTATGCAAAACCAAAAACGAGTTGTCATTGATGCAGTATTTCCTCAAATCAATTGTGGGGAACATTATATTAAACGTGTTGTTAATGAAATCGTTCAAATTAGAGCCAATGTATTTGGAGACGGCCATGACATCATTGCAGCCTCCGTTTTATATAAACACGAGAAATCTAAAACTTGGAGTGAAACACGGTTACAACATATAGTTAATGATGAGTGGAAATCTGCTTTTACTGTTGAAAAACAAGGATTTTATACCTATAAAGTTCAAGCTTGGGTAGATTATGCCTTAAACTGGCAACACGGTACCATCCGGAAAATAGACGACAATCAAAATGTGAAGTCAGAGTTATTAGAAGGAGTGACCTACATCGAGCCACTGCTCAATAAAATTTCGAAAGACGCAAAAGCGTATTTAAAAAATTGTATTGAGGCGTTTTCAGATGCCGATAGATATGAGGAAGCGATTAATGAAGTTAAAAGCGAAAGACTCAATAATTTTTTTCTAAACTATCCGGCCAAACATTTGGCAAATGAGTCTAAAGAATTACAGGTTTATGTAGATCGAAAAAAAGCCCGTTTCAGTACTTGGTATGAGTTTTTTCCTCGTTCTGCTTCCGAAGAAAAAGATAAACATGGCACCTTTAAAGATTGTGAGCGCTTGTTGCCAAGAATTGCTCAAATGGGGTTTGATACCCTTTATTTCCCGCCGGTTCATCCTATTGGAGAAGTCAATCGAAAAGGTAAAAATAATACTACCGAAGCTAAAGAAGGCGATGTTGGTTCTGCTTGGGGTATTGGTTCTAAGGATGGTGGTCATAAGGACTTACATCCAGAACTGGGATCGGTTTCAGATTTTAAAAGCTTAATCAAAAAGGCAAAAGAACATGGTATAGAAATCGCCATGGACTATGCGTTGCAGGCAGCACCAGATCATCCTTGGGTAAAATCTCATCCAGATTGGTTTAAATGGAGACCTGATGGAACGGTTCAATACGCAGAAAATCCTCCAAAAAAATACCAAGACATTCTACCTATTTATTGGGAAACAGATGATTATAAAAATCTTTGGAAGGAATGTTTAGATACCATGTTGTATTGGATCAAGTGCGGTGTTGAGGTTTTTAGGGTAGATAATCCGCACACCAAGCCTTATTATTTCTGGAACTGGCTCATTTCCGAAGTAAAGAAAAAACATCCTAATGTCCTCTTTTTGGCAGAAGCATTTACGCGTCCTAAAGTGATGCAACGTTTGGCCAAAGAAGGCTATACACAGTCTTACACTTATTTTACTTGGAGAACTGGCAAACAAGAATTTATAGAATACCTTACCGAGTTGACCCAAACAGACCAAAAAGAATACATGCAACCTAATTTTTGGCCTAATACTCCGGATATCAATCCTTATCATCTACAAGGTGCTTCAGAATCTAAATACCTGCAGCGTTATGCCTTGGCAGCAACCATGAGCTCTAGTATTGGTATTTATGGGCCAGTGTTTGAGCAACAGATTGATCAGGCCATTCCTGGAAAAGAGGAATATTACATGTCTGAAAAATTCCAAATCTGTAATTACGATTGGTTTAAGGAAAATAAACTCACCTTGTTGATTTCAAAGATTAATGCTATCAGGCATGAGAATGAAGCATTACAGCAAACCAATAACATTCGATTTTGTAACATCAATAATGACCAATTACTTGCTTTTTACAAATGGAATGAAGACAAAACCAATGAGCTGTTAATTATCATAAGTTTAGACCAATACTATGCGCAGCAAGGACATGTGCAATTGCCATTGCAAGAATTAGACTTTCACGCAGGTCATAAAGTACAAGTGTTTGACTTGATAACAGGAAGCAGCTATAACTGGTACAATGAATGGAATTACATAGAATTACACCCAACTTTGCCATTTCATATATTTAAGATTACGAAATAAGATGACAAAGAAGGAAAAAATAAATACCGCTTTACAGCCACCTTATAATTTTAGCGATAGGTGGGAAGACCTTCTAGAAAATAAGGAGTTTATTAAGGTGTTTCTTTCCGATATTTTAGAAAATTATATCATTAAGCAACGTTGGTATGGAGGCAAAGCCAGTAAGCTAAAATACATTGAATTGTCTGAATATTTCAGGATCCAACAGCATGATGAAATGTATTATGGTTTGATACTGGAGGTCAATTTTACAGAAGCCTTTTATCAACATTACTTTTTACCTATTGCTTTTGTTTCAGATGAAAACTTTGCACAGGACGATAGGATTTTACCAATCAGTATTCAAGATCAAGAGGGTTATATTATTGATGCCATTAACCTAGAAGCTTTTAGACGTGTGGTTTTTGAACGTATTCTTACCGCAGTCCCAAAAGATAAGACGCGCGTAAGATATCATAAGAGCGATGTTTTTAAAGATTGCCAGTATGAATCGTCAAGATATATGGGGATGGAGCAGAGCAATACCTCTATTGTCTATAACGAAAAATATGTGCTCAAATTCTTCAGACGTATTTATGCCGATAGAAATCCAGATTATGAGATGAGTCGGTTTTTATCAGATAAAAAAGATTTTAAAAATACCCCTGCCTACCTTGGGAGCATTCAAATTAAGGATTTAGAAAATGTAAACATCACCATTGGCCTAATGCAGGAAATGGTCGAGAATGACGGTGACGCTTGGGAATACATGTTAACTGAGTTTCACAAAGTGTTTTGTAATCTAGAATATAAAGACATCGATATTTCCAGTCTTCCCAAAACAGAAGATTTTGGAAAATTAGATATTATTAATGTACCTCCACAAATTATTGATTGGGTCGGCTTAAATGTGTTTACAAAAATTCAAAAGTTGGCGCTTCGTACGGCAGAAATGCACATTGCATTAGGGAGTGAGTTTGAAGATACAGCGTTTACACCCACTCATTTTAATGGGGATTATACCGTTTGGTTAAAGAACAGATTGCTCTACCAGTTTCAAAACCGGTTAAATACCATAGAAAATAGTCTTCATAAATTAGATGGCTTAGCTCTAGAATTGGCGAATGAGTTTCTTGAAAAGAAGAATACCATTAGGAAGCGATTTGTAGATTTTGATTGGACAAAATTAAAAGGTGAACGCATTCGTGTTCATGGTGATTATCACTTGGGGCAAGTTTTGGTTAAAGGTGATGATTTTTACATTTTGGATTTTGAAGGAGAACCAGAAAGTACTATTCGGGATCGTAAAGTGAAACAACCTCCATTAAAGGATGTTGCTGGAATGTTTAGATCGTTTCATTATGCCATTTATGCTACCATCTTTAATAATACAGAATCTTATAAACATACTCAAGAAGAATTATTTGAAGCTGGGGAAATTCTGTATCAATACCTAAAAGGTGTCTTTTTAGGAGTTTATACCATTAAAATACAAGAAGCCAATCTTAACATTGGATATGAACAAGAACGCATTTTTTTACTGAAATATGCCATGCTCGAAAAAGCCGTTTATGAACTAGGCTATGAGCTTAATTCTAGACCGAGATGGGCTGTAATTCCTTTAAAGGGCATTTCAAATATTATTAATAACTGATTTATGGCAGAAGTCACTACTTATAGTCTTTTCACCGATTTTGATATCAATCTTTTTAAATCTGGTAAGCATTATCGCTTATACGAGAAATTTGGTTCACATATCACCACCATAGATGGTGTTAAAGGCGTTTATTTTGCCGTTTGGGCACCAACAGCTAAAATGGTATCTGTCATTGGAGATTTTAATTTTTGGGTGGAAGGGGAGCATCGTTTAAATGTACGTTGGGATTCCAGTGGCATCTGGGAAGGATTTATACCTGGTGCTCAAAAAGGACAAGCCTATAAATACAAGATACAAAGCAATAATAACGATATTAAAACCGAAAAAGCCGATCCTTACGCAAGGCGAAGTGAACATAACCCAAAAACAGCCTCTATTATTTGGGAGGACGATTATCGTTGGAAGGATGCTAAATGGATGAAAAAACGTAAAAAGAATAATGCCATAGATGCGCCGTATTCTGTTTACGAAGTGCATTTGGGTTCTTGGCAGCGCAAATTAGAGGGAAATCGGTTTTTGAGCTACACAGAGCTCGCAGATGATTTGGTCTCCTATGTTAAGGAAATGAATTTTACACACGTAGAATTAATGCCTATTATGGAATTTCCTTATGACCCGAGTTGGGGCTATCAAATTACAGGATATTTTGCTCCAACATCAAGATTTGGCTATCCAGACGAATTTAAGTTGCTGGTCGATAAGCTACATCAAAATGACATCGGGATTATCCTAGATTGGGTTCCCTCACATTTTCCTGAGGATCCTCACGGTCTAGGCTTTTTTGATGGATCTGCGCTTTATGAGCATCCAGATAAAAGAAAAGGTTATCATCAAGACTGGAAAAGTTTGATTTTTAACTACGGAAGAAATGAGGTCAAGTCATTTCTAATTAGTAATGCGATATTTTGGTTAGATCAATACCATGCTGATGGACTTCGCGTAGATGCTGTGGCATCAATGTTATTTTTAGATTATTCTAGAAAAGAAGGCGAGTGGGAACCCAATATCTTTGGAGGCAGAGAAAATCTTGAGGCCATGGCTTTTCTTCGAGAGATGAATGAAGCCGTTTATGGTGCCTATCCAGATGTACAAACTATTGCAGAAGAATCTACAGCCTTCCCAATGGTGTCAAAACCAACCTTTTTAGGAGGTTTGGGATTTGGCATGAAATGGATGATGGGGTGGATGCATGATACGCTACAGTATTTTGCTAAAGAGCCTGTGTATAGACCCTTTCATCAAAATGATCTCACGTTTTCAATGACGTATGCATTTACTGAGAATTTTATGTTGCCCTTAAGTCACGATGAGGTGGTATATGGTAAAAAGTCGATTCTGGGAAGGATGCCTGGTGATGAATGGCAGCGATTTGCCAATTTGAGACTTTTGTACAGCTATATGTTCACCCATCCAGGAACCAACTTATTATTTCAAGGATGTGAATTTGGCCAAAGTGGTGAATGGAACTTTCAGCAAAGTTTAGATTGGCATTTATTACAATACGATCCTCACAAAGGAGTGCAAGAATTGCTAAAAGATTTAAATACGCTTTATAAAGGTCAACCAGCACTCTATGAAAAACAATTTTCTGCGGAAGGTTTCGAATGGATAGACTATTCAGATCATAAGAATTCAGTATTTGCCTATATTAGAAAAGGAAATAATGTCAAGGATGATGTGATTGTGGTATGCAACATGACGCCTATTCCTCGCGAAAATTATCGCATCGGACTTCCGAAGAAAGGAAAGTTGAAAGAGATTTTTAACAGTGATCTTAAAAAATACTACGGCAGCGGTGCTTATGTTAATAAAACAATATCATCAGATAAAGAGGCTTGGCATTTTAGGGATGATTCAGTAGAAATTAATATTCCACCGTTGGGAATGGTCGCTTTTAAATATACGAAATAGATCTTTTAATCTTTTCCAGTCTAGAATCATAGGTCATAACTCTATTTTGACTTCGTAGAAGTCTCAGTTTGTTATGTCGCAAACCTTTGCGTTGATAACAAGTAGCAAATAGCATTTAAATAGTTTTATAACTTGACCTTTTTTGCTTTTTTTTACATACTTTTTAGCTAAATGCCACATTATGATTACAAATACAGAACTGGAATTTAAAGGAAATCTAGTCCCTTCAAAGGTGATTGACTTTAACAAAGATGTTGATACCTTATATTTTACTACAGATAATGATGTTATACTTCAATTAACCGTACTAAGAGATAGTGTTTTACGATTCAGATATACTACTACTGGTACATTTGAAAATGATTTTTCCTATGCCATTACCAAATATGCAAGTACAGGTTATAATCATCTAGAAATAGAAGACTTAAAAACCTTTTATAAAATCACAACCTCTAAGCTCATTTGTCATATTTCAAAGGATAATTTAGGCGTCCAGATCTATGATGCTTTAGATAATCAACTCATCAATCAAGATGAAATAGGGTTTCATTGGGAAGAAAGTTACCAATATGGCGGTAATATCGTTAAGATGAGTAAAGTGTCTAACGACGGCGAAAGCTATTATGGACTAGGAGATAAACCTAGCCATTTAAATTTAAAAGGCCGTCGTTTTGAGAATTGGGTGACCGATTCTTATGCCTATGGAAAAGAGTCAGATCCTATCTATAAGGCCATTCCTTTTTATACAGGCTTGCACCATAATAAAGCTTACGGCGTTTTCTTTGATAACTCGTTTCGCTCATTTTTTGATTTTGCTCACGAACGTAGAAATGTAACCAGTTTTTGGGCCATGGGCGGGGAGATGAATTATTATTTTATCTACGGCCCTAAAATGACCGAAGTTGTAGAAAGTTATACCGATTTGACGGGGAAACCACATCTTCTCCCGCCATTGTGGGCACTAGGATTTCACCAATGTAAATGGAGCTACTATCCAGAAAAAAAGGTCAAAGATGTAACGGCGACGTTTAGAAAATTGAACATTCCCTGTGACGCCATTTATTTGGATATTGACTACATGGACGGTTTTAGATGTTTTACTTGGAATAAAGACTACTTTCCAGATCCGAAACGAATGGTGAAGGAATTGGCTGATGACGGTTTTAAAACGGTTGCCATTATAGATCCGGGTATTAAAATAGATAAGGATTACTTCGTTTTTAGAGAAGCGCTTGAAAAAGATTATTTCTGTAAACGTGCAGACGGTCCTTATATGAAAGGGAAAGTATGGCCCGGTGAATGTTATTTTCCAGACTTTACAAATCCAGAAGTAAGAGAATGGTGGTCTGGTCTATTTAAAGAATTGATAGAAGAAATTGGAGTGAAAGGCGTTTGGAACGATATGAACGAGCCCGCCGTAATGGAAGTTCCAAATAAAACATTTCCAGATGATGTGCGCCATGAATATGACGGCAACAGATGCAGTCATAGAAAAGCACATAATATTTATGGCATGCAGATGGCAAGAGCTACTTATCAAGGGCTTAAAAAATCAACATATCCAAAGCGTCCTTTCGTCATTACGCGCTCTGCTTATTCAGGTACCCAGCGTTATACTTCTACTTGGACGGGAGATAATGTAGCAACATGGGAGCACTTAATGATTGCTAATACCCAAGCACAAAGGCTGGCAATGTCAGGCTTTAGTTTTGCGGGCAGTGATATTGGAGGTTTTGCTGAGCAACCTCAAGGAGAACTTTTTGTAAGATGGGTGCAGTTGGGGGTTTTCCATCCATTTTTTAGAGTGCATTCTTCGGGAGATCATGGCGATCAAGAACCTTGGGCTTTTGGAAAAGAAGCGACGGATATTGTTAGAAAATTTATTGAGATCCGCTACCAATTACTACCATATTTGTATACTTCTTTTTGGAAATATGTTGAAGAAGGTACACCAATATTAAAGTCTTTGGTGCTGTTTGATCAAGAGGATGTTCAAACGCATTACAGAACAGATGAGTTTATCTTCGGAAATCACATTTTGGCATGTCCTGTACAAGAGCCTAATGCAAAAGGACGACGAATGTACATACCCCGAGGAAATTGGTATAACTTCTGGTCAGACGAGCACATCAAAGGCGGTAGAGAAATATGGGTAGATGCGGATATTGATAGCATGCCAATATTTGTATTGGAAGGTGCTGTGATACCAAAGTATCCTGTACAACAATACGTTGGAGAGAAAACTTTGGATGAGGTAGTGTTAGACGTCTATTATAAGGAAGGAAAGGAAACTTCCATGATGTTTGATGATGCTCATGACGGTTATGATTATACCAAAGGAAGATACAGTCTAAGAACCTTTAAGCTTACAGGAAAACAAAATCAATTGATCATCCAGCAACATAAAGAAGGTAAATTTGATGCAGAATACCATTCCTTTGAAATAAAAATTCACGGGTTGCCTTTTGAAATTTCTGAGATACAAATTGATAATGTTATCAAGCCATTAGAGCATGTCAACGTTAATGGCGTCGCTACAATGACCATAGATAAAGAGTTTACAGAATTACATCTTATCGGGAAAGAGTGATATGCTAGTCAATGCTTTAATAATGTTAAAATTGTATGGATTTGAGGCAATCTCAGCAGAATCATTCACTACATTTATATGCAATTTTAAAAACACTAAAAATGAATTATAAAAATCATATTATTGCGATAGGTACTATTGGCTTGTTTTTGTCTTGTGCGACAAATCCATTTACTGGGAATAAGACTTTAGCATTTGTTTCTAATGATTCTCTTTTCCCGTCGGCTTTTGCACAGTACGACCAATTTTTAACAGAAAACAAGGTGGTTACAGGAACAGCTCAAGCAGAGATGATTAAGCGTGTTGGGCAACGTATTGCTGTCGCTGCAGAACGCTATTTAGATGCTAGGGGATTTCAGGGTTACTTGAAGGACTATAAGTGGGAATATAACTTGGTAAATGATGAAGCTGTAAATGCCTGGTGTATGCCTGGCGGAAAGATTGTATTCTACACAGGTATTTTACCTATAGCTCATAATGAAACGGCAATTGCCGCGATAATGGGTCACGAGGTAGCCCACGCGCTTGCAAATCATGGTCAACAACGTATGAGTGCTACATATATTCAACAAGGCATCTCTGTTGCTGGAAATATAGCCTTGGCTGATAGTGAAAATTTGGGAATATACAACCAAGCTTTTGGTATAGCTTCTAATGTGGGAGGGATGTTACCATTTAGTAGAAGTCATGAAACGGAGGCTGATGAAATTGGACTTTATCTTATGGCGATAGCAGGATACAATCCTGATGAAGCTGCTGAGCTTTGGAAACGCATGAAAGCCAATAGTGGAGGTCAAGCACCACCAGAATTCTTAAGTACACACCCGTCTAACGATACCAGAATCAATAATCTTCAGAGCTGGGCAGATAAAGCTAAAGCAGAAGCTAAGAAATTTGGTGTTGATTCTTTTAGACCTTTAGGTAAGTTTTAATAAGATCATTTGAAATAAAAAATAATTTAAAGCCGTTCAAGATGAACGGCTTTTTTATTTAAGCTATTTTTAGACCTTATTAAAAAGCGTTTTAGATGAACCAACCAGAAAAGGGAAGTAAAAAACTATTAAATGCATGGGCTTTTTATGATTGGGCAAATTCGGTATATACCCTAACCATTGCCTCGTCCATATTTCCTATTTTTTATTCCGCTTTGTTCGTTTCTCAAGTCGAAAAAAATGTAGAGGCCTTTGGGTTTGTTTTTAAAAGCACGGCGCTTATCACCTATGTAACAGCATTTACCTTTTTGGTGGTCACTTTTACATCTCCAATTCTTTCGGGTGTTGCCGATTATGTTGGAAATAAAAAGAACTTTATGAAATTCTTCTGCTACCTAGGAGGAGCAGGATGTATTGGTTTATATTGGTTCAGCTTAGATCAGATCCATTTGAGCTTACTTTTTTACTTTATGGGGTTAATAGGCTATTGGGGGAGTTTGGTGTTTTATAACTCATATTTGCCAGACATTGCGTTTCCAAATCAACAAGATGCCGTGAGTGCCAAAGGTTTTAGTCTTGGTTATATTGGAAGTGTACTTTTACTTTTATTAAACCTAGGCATGGTCATGTATCCTCATTGGTTTGGTTTTGATACCAGTATTTCAAGTAGTTTAAGCGAAACAGGTTCCGAAATTCAAATAGCAGAAGCCTTAAAAGAAGCCAAGGACAACGCTGCTCTCAGAGCGATGAGAGTTGCTTTTATTACCGTTGGAATCTGGTGGATACTTTTTAGTCAGTATACATTTTATGTGCTGCCAAAAGGGGTTTCTAAGGGTCACAAAGTAACCAAGGACGTGCTGTTTAATGGTTTAAGAGAACTCAGACAAGTTTGGAAACAACTCAAACAGAACTTTAGGCTAAAGCGTTATCTCACTGCATTTTTTGTGTTTAGTATGGCTGTTCAAACCATCATGCTGGTAGCGGTTTATTTTGGTGAGGAAGAAATTGCTTGGGGAGATGATGAGGCAAAGACCTTTGGATTGATTGTAAGTATATTGGTCATTCAAGTTGTAGCCATTTTAGGAGCATTTCTAACATCGCGTGCTTCTGCCAAATTCGGAAATATCAAAACGCTCATTGTAGTTAATTTTATTTGGATGGGCTTATGTTTTTATGCCTATTTTATGGAGACACCTTTCCAGTTTTATGTTGCAGCCTCCATCGTGGGTTTTGTAATGGGAGGAGTTCAGGCTTTGGCGAGATCAACCTATTCAAAATTTTTACCAGAGACTAAAGATACCACGTCTTATTTTAGCTTTTTTGATGTAGCTGAAAAAATTGGAATAGTCATCGGCATGGTCATTTTTGCAACCATTGATCAAATCACTGGAAGTATGCGAAATGCAATCCTATTCTTATTTGTTTTCTTTCTCTTCGGAATTATACTACTGTTCCGTGTTCCAAAGGAAAACGTTTAAAAAATTTTGCTATGTTTGTTGAAACATCTAAAAAAATCCCTCTAATGAAAAAATTTAGCTTTTTACTATGCCTTTTTGTTTTGTTATCAGCCTTTACTTGTGAAGACGAACCTTTAGAGGGGGAGTTTGATGCACAAAATGAAAATAATGCTTCACTAGTAGGTACATGGGAACTTATTTTATTTGATACCGAATTCTTAAACGAATCAGAGTTTCAGGGTCAAAGTACAACTTCCGAATTTTCTGCGGAAGGTATAAATATGGACTATAATTTATTGTTTTCTGAAACCAACTATACCGTTTCAGGATCTTATGATTTATTGACTACAATACAGATGTCTGGTATGGAATCTGAGACAGTTACTTATTCTTATACCGATATACAAGGAAACGGAACTTATACAACCAATGGAAACGAAATGACAATCAATGGTTCTTTTGTTGAAGTAGAGATTGAAGGCTTTGATGATATTCAGCTTCTAGATTCAGAACAAGAACAAACCGCAGAATTTATATTAAGCGCAGATGGACAGACTTTAACTTTTCTACAAAATTTTGAAGAGTCACAAAACCAGCAAGGGTTAAATTTCACCATTAGTGGATCTAGTAGTTCAGTTTGGCAAAAAATAGAATAGAATATCATCATTAGTTAATTATTTGGCATAATATAACGCATGAGAACTCATTTGTTTCACAATCTTTGATTATTTAAAACTCCATACCTATGAATTTAATAAAACACACTTTTAAAATTTTAGCTTTTTTAATTTTAACCTTAATGTTAAGCTGTGACAATGAGCCTTACGAAGGTGGTTTTTCAGGAAATCAGGAAAACAATTGTTTGATAGCTTCACAAAACACGCAAGAAGCTATATTAAATTTTGTTGGTGCAAATGTGGATAATTATGTACAGGTATGTACTGCTTATAAAGCGGCCTTACAAGCTCAAATACAGACTTGTGGCGATCCTAATGGTGATCTTTTAGCTTTAGTGAACCAAGTAGGGGACTGTTCTGAATCTACCCCAGATCCTTGTCAATTGGCAACCACGGCTGCAGATGCTGCTGAAATAGCATTGGAAGAGGCAGGCGCAGATAATTATACACCATTGTGCAATGCCTATAAGGCTGCGTTGGAAAATGTTATTGATGCTTGTGGTGATGAGGATGGAAGTATTCAAGATACTATAGACGGTCTCGACTGTAGCTCCAATCAAACTAATGCCGGCATTATCGGTACTTGGAGAATAACCTCATTGACATCTAACGGTGTTGAAGAATTAGAAGAAGAGTTAGATAATTCTGGAATTTGTTATTGGCATGAAGTTTATACGGAATCAACTTTAGTAGAAATTGATTTTTCAGGAGATAATTGTGATGTTGAGGATGCGGGTGCACCAATAGATTATACTATTGATATGGATATAATTTCTTTTGCAAATGGGGACGATTCTGTAGAAATATTACAATTGACAGAAACTACATTAATCTATCAAGATGTTTATTCTGAAATGGGTGAAGATTTTACTGATATTTACACTTTTGAAAAGCAGTAGGTTTTTAATCAAGAACATGAGTAAATATAAAGCCAAATACTATTGAGCAAGCGATAGTCTTTTTAAGATAACAGGCTGTTTCGATGTATGTATTTTAATAATAAAAAAAAGAGACCATCTGATAATTACAGATGGTCTCTTTTTTTTTTTTTATAATAAATAGTTAATTCTAATTACTCCGAAATGTGTCTTCTTCATAAGGTTCCCCTTTAGTTTAATAATCCCATATCTAGTGACTAGAGCCTTTCATTTTTTGGAAAAAATAATTGGTCATCACTCGAAAAATCTAAAAATAGTCTATAGCTTTCAGCTTCAATTAAAACGATCATGACTGTCAAACCCAATAACTCCGGCATTTAAATCTTTAGCAGCTATTTTTGATTTGAAAATTCTTCGGCAACAGCTTTAAATGAAATTTTCATCCTGCTGGTTTTATTTTTATTTAACTTAAATTGAGATTTTGTAATGTTTGAAAGACTATTATTTTCTTTAACACATCTTCTTAATCTATTAGAAACCTAAGACTCAGTTTAGATAAGAATTTGATTTAAAAAAAGACTAACTATAATTTTCAAATAAGGATAAGTTTAGATTTCTTAAATCACTTGATTTGATTGCAAGGAGATTTTATCAACTCATTTTAACCGTTTAAATTGTTTCAGATTTAAGCAACTCAGAGCATAAGAGATTTACTTAGATTTATTTTTTGTAAGAATATTCTGTTTTTATGATGAAATTTTATCAATTCCTTGATAAGCCTTATGAAAATTAAAATATTCGCAAAAGAAGGAATGTTCTTATAAAATTAACATTTTTTTAATATTTTTGACGAAACTATAAAACCATATAATGAAACATTTTAAATTTATTTTCGTCTTTTTTTTAGTAGCAACCTTTTTACAATCTTGCGATTCTTCTGATGACTCTGTGGATCCGGCAGAAGTTGAAGGTGAATCTACTGGGGATTATTGGCCTAGAGCTATTGGTAACGTGTGGAATTTTGAAGACACTTATTACGGTAATGTAACCTATAATATGGTTTCTACAGAAACGATTGACGGAGATACTTATTACAAATTTGACGATTTGTTTGGAGGTGAGTCATGGCTTAGAAAATCTGGAGATAGCTACTATACAAGATCAATAGCTACTGGTTTGCCAATTCCAGGATATGATGTGTCTACAACACCTATAATTACAAAAATACTTAAAGACAGTGCTTTGGTTGGCGAAGAATGGTCTAGCGATGTTAGTTATACAATTACGTATACATCCAATGATGCTAATTTTCCAGATATTCCTAATATTGATTTTAGCGCTACCTATGCTTTTAAAATGATTGAGAGAGATGGTGTAAGAACTGTAGAGGGCGTGGATTACGAAAATGTATTAAATGTCGAACTCAAACTTTTAGTAGCTGGACAAGTTCAGTCAACTGTAAATTATTATTTTGCCAAGGACATTGGTATCATTGAGTTTGTAGGAGATCAAAGTTCAGGAACATTGCTAGGCTATACTTTAAATTAATAAGTGATCCTAATAAAAAAAAGCCACTCAACTGAGTGGCTTTTTTTGTTTAAATTATAAAATCTAATTCTCAATACTCCCAGACCCAGCCACTTTAGTGTCTTCTTTCTTCGGGTTTCCTTTGTATTTTATATCTCCCGATCCACTAACGCGAGCCTTTAAATTTTCGGTAGAAACCACTTGAGCATCCCCTGAACCTGTAACCGATACTTCGGTGTTTTCTGAGTTTAAATCAAAACCATGAAAATCGCCCGATCCTGTAACACCAGCATCTAAATTTTCAGTAGTTCCTTTTAATGTAAGATCTCCAGAGCCTGTTACACGCGCTTTTATTGACTTTGTTTTAACATTCAAGATAATATCTCCAGATCCTGTTATTGCGGTAGAGAAACTGTCTGCATTAATTAAGTCTTCATTCCAGAGATCTCCGGATCCAGATAAAGAAACATCGTCAATATCCTTAAAGGGGATGGTGATTTTAATGGTTTTGTTTCTGCTGGGCTGTAAGTTGACATTGTTATTGGTTTTGATGATAAGCTTATTCCCGCTCACTTCTGTTACAATATATTCTAGCAAGTTGCCTTCGCCCTCTATAGTGATTTTTCCTTCGGTTCCTGCTACTAAAATGTAATCGAAGGACCCTGAACAATGGATGGCATCATAATCAGAAGTGCTTCTGGTAATGATGGTGGTTGATCCATTACCTTTAATTTTTTTTCCATTTCCCCATTGTGCCTGAGTACAAGAAAAGCTTAATAGTGCTGCTAATGCTAATAGAATTGTTTTCATAATTGATGTTCGTTTAATGTTGATGAGAGTTGATTGTATATAATATTTACTGGTTGAAATATTTAGTTTTTCTTAAAGGTTACGCTTCCGTAATCTGATTTGATCTTTATTTGATTTCCGCTATTGCCACTTCCATAAAATCCTTGATAATATTTATCTGAAGATTCAATACGTTTCTTGTTGAACTGAAACGCACTATCTTCTCGTAATGAGGCGTATTCAAGATCAATATCGAAACTAAAATGATAGGCGGGATCAAAACCAATGGTAATGCCGTTATAATCAGATTCAATCTCAATATTGCCGGCATTAGCGGCCATGTTATCAATTTTGATAGAACCATAATCTGCCCTAATGCTTACGTTTTTATAGATGGTTCCTAAGCGCACAGTAAGATAATCACCATTGCCATTGACATTATTAGCATTGTTGATTTCAACAGAACCATAATCGCAATTGTAGTTGACGTTTTCGGCCACTTCTACCTCAGATTTTGTATAATCTGCTGAAATATCTAGGTTTTTAGCTTTACCTACGGTGAAGCTGCTGTAATCTGCATTGATTTTTCCACTTTTGATATATTCAAAATAACAATTGTTGGTGTAGTCAAAACTAATGGCATTGTTATCTGCTAACAGTTCCTTAGTGTTGATTTTTCCATAGTCACAATTGATTGTTGCTCGGCCTTCAAGACGGTCTAAATTGATACTGCCATAATCATTATTTAAATCGACATTGTTAGTAATTGGTAATTTAATAATATAGTTAACCTCCATATTGACGTTGCTATTATTGCCCCAATTCCACCAAGATTTGGATTTATTCTTATTGAAAAGGGTCTTTGCTGAGACCATTGCATTTGTACCGCTAAACTCAACGGTAATGTCATTCAGCTTTTCTCTCACATTGTCTTCGTCGTTACCATTTGTTTTAATGTGTACTTCAATGCTTATGGTGGCGCCTTCGTAGGTGGTCACGTTGATGTTTCCGTAGCTGTTATCTACTCTCAAGGTCGCATCTTTAGATACTGAAAACTCCTTTTTGATTGTTTTTTCTTTAGTGTGAACTCCGATCCAATTAGGATTATTATTAGCAAACAGCATTGCCGGAGCAAAACCTAAAATGAAAAGGAACTGATATATTAGTTTTGTGCTCATATGTTTTGAATTATAGGATGTTATTAGATTCGTTATTAAGCCCTTTTAAGGTTTCTATATTATCCATGACGTGCTCAAGGACATCGATACGACTTTGGAAATTGGCGATCATGGCGTAAACAACACGCTTGTCGTTGCCACTTTCGGCAAGATCTACTTTGAGCTTTTCATAGTCTTTCTCTAAGAGATCTAATTGTTCGAGAGCATCATCTATAAGCGCATTGGTTTTTGGTGACCGTTTTTCTTTAAGGGATTTTAATTCTTGTTCTATGGCAGAGGAGAAAAAGGATTGTGTTTCTGATAACTCTGGAGAAACGCTTGCTAATCCACCTAATTTTCGCTCTTGGTTAATGGTTATAAAAAGAGCAAAGCACAGAATGATTGATGCTGCAATGGCCAATAAAGGTTTCCACGCCACTGTTTTTTTAGGAATAGTTGTAGTGACGCTTTTATCTTGTAATTTATTTAAAAATCGTTGTTGGTGTCCAAGATCTGGAGATTCCAAATCAAAATCATTTGCTAACCTCTCAAATAGTGTGTCTAAATTATCTTTCTTCATATGCTATTCATTCTTAAAACCACAATTGTAATTTTTTTTAGGGTGCTCAACTTAATTGAGCATTAATTCCATTTTCTGTCTCAAACTAGCTTTTGCTCTAGAAATCATGGTGCGGCAATTGGCATGTGATATTTCCATAATCTCACAAATTTCCTGATAGTCATAACCTTCAATTAAATGTAGGGTCAAACTAATTTTATAATTATCCTTCAAACTTTTCATGACCTCAAGTACTTGTTTTGCCTTAAGGTTTGAAAATACCTCCGTCTCATCTATGCCTTGGTGCTCGTGTTCAATTTTATACAGCACCTCTTCTAAAGGTACATCTGGATGTACCATATTTTTTTTATAATGGCTAATGCTATTGTTTATGACAATACGTTTTAACCAAGCCCCAAACATGTTATGGTCTTTTAGTTTGCCTAATTTTGTAAATGCAGTTAAAAACGAATCCTGCATAATATCCTCAGCTTCAAATCGATCTTTAACAATACGAAGCGATGTATTGAACATGGCTTGGTAGTATCTGTTATAGATTTCCAATTGGGCCTGTTGATGGCCTTGCTCACATTTCTGTAAGAGTTGTGCTATGTTTTGATGGGTTAGTGTCAAAAAACAAATGCTTTGATATAGAGATGAAATTTTAACCATATTGTTACACTTTGGACAAAAAAGTTTTTTAGTATGTTTGGTGCAATGGCATAACTATTGAAACTTGATAAGAATAAAACCGAATGAATTCAATTTAATTTACTGATAATCAGATATCAATTGAATTTATAGAATTGAATGTAAAATAATCTTCTGTTATGATAATGACAGAATGACCAAAAATATACTATGGCGAAATCTAATTTTTTAAGTCTTGACAGTTTGTCATTTCAGGATTTTGATGAAAATTCAGAATTAATTCCTCTAATGACGCCTGAAGACGAGGCAGAAATAAACAACGAATTATTACCAGAAAGTTTGCCCATTTTACCGTTGCGCAACACTGTTCTGTTTCCTGGAGTGGTTATTCCAATCACCGCAGGTCGAGATAAATCGATCAAGTTAATCAATGATGCCAACAAAGGAGGTAAAGTGATTGGCGTTGTTTCTCAAAAGGATGAAAATGTTGAGGATCCAACAGCTAAGGACATTTTTTACAAAGGGACCGTAGCTCGTATCTTGAAGGTATTAAAAATGCCTGATGGCAACACCACAATTATTATACAAGGTAAAAAGCGCTTTGAAATAGAAGAGGTTATCTCTGAAACACCTTATATTACCGCTAAGGTAAAAGATGTGGCAGAGGCTAAGCCTGCTGTAGATAACCAAGAGTTTTCGGCAATTATAGATTCTATTAAGGATTTGGCGCTCATGATCATTAAAGACAGCCCAAACATTCCTACAGAGGCATCATTTGCCATTAAGAATATTGAGAGCAATTCTTTTTTGGTGAATTTTGTATCTTCTAATATGAATCTTTCTGTTGAAGAAAAGCAAAAGTTATTAGAAATAAATGATTTAAAAGAGCGTGCGCTACAGACGTTAAAGTTCATGAATATCGAATTTCAGAAATTGGAATTAAAAAATGATATTCAATCTAAGGTTCAAAGCGATATGAACCAACAACAGCGTGAGTATTTCTTGCACCAGCAAATGAAAACCATCCAAGAAGAACTTGGTGGTGGCGTATCTTCTGGAGAGGAAATAGAAGAAATGCGAGCTCGTGCTAAAAAGAAGAAATGGAGTGATAGCGTTGCAGAGCATTTTAACAAAGAGCTCTCTAAAATGCAACGTATGAATCCGCAAGTAGCTGAATTCTCTATACAGCGAAACTATCTCGATCTCTTTTTAGATTTACCTTGGGATGAATTTAGCAAAGATAAATTTGATTTAAAACGTGCCATGCGCATTTTAAATCGTGATCACTACGGTCTAGATGACGTTAAAAAACGAATCATAGAATACTTAGCTGTTTTGAAGTTAAGAAATGATATGAAATCGCCTATTCTCTGTTTATACGGTCCTCCAGGTGTTGGTAAAACCTCTTTAGGGAAGTCTATTGCTGAAGCTTTAGGTAGAGAATATGTACGCATGTCTCTAGGTGGTTTAAGGGATGAGGCCGAAATACGCGGACACCGTAAAACCTACATCGGCGCAATGCCGGGACGAATTATTCAGAACCTTAAAAAGGCAGGAACATCAAACCCTGTTTTTGTTTTGGACGAAATAGATAAACTTTCTAATTCTAATCAAGGCGACCCATCCTCTGCCTTACTAGAGGTCTTGGATCCTGAGCAGAATAGTGAATTTCATGACAATTTCTTGGAAATGGGATTTGACTTGTCAAAAGTGATGTTCATTGCTACCTCCAATACATTAAATACCATCCAGCCGGCATTGAGAGACCGAATGGAGATCATTAATGTTACAGGGTATACTATTGAAGAAAAAGTAGAAATTGCAAAACAGCATTTGCTTCCTAAGCAATTAAAAGAGCATGGTCTTAATACAAAACATTTAAAAATTGCCAAACCGCAGTTAGAGAAAATTGTAGAAGGATATACCCGAGAATCTGGTGTTCGTGCTCTAGAAAAGCAGATTGCTAAGATGGTAAGACACGCGGCAAAAAATATAGCCATGGAAGAGGAGTATAACCTTAAGGTCACCAATGATGATATTATTGATGTGCTAGGGTCTCCAAAATTACAGCGCGATAAATATGAGAACAATAACGTTGCGGGTGTGGTTACAGGCTTGGCTTGGACGCAAGTAGGCGGAGACATCTTATTTATAGAGTCTATTCTCTCTAAAGGGAAAGGTAATATGACCATTACCGGTAATCTCGGTAAGGTCATGAAGGAATCTGCAACCATTGCTATGGAATATATAAAGTCTAATGCAGATGAGTTTGGGATCAATCCTGAGATTTTTGAAAAATACAACGTTCATATCCACGTGCCAGAAGGTGCTACTCCTAAAGACGGGCCAAGTGCAGGGGTTACAATGCTTACGTCATTGGTGTCTTTATTCACTCAAAGAAAAGTGAAGAAGAGTTTGGCTATGACGGGAGAAATTACGTTGAGAGGTAAGGTATTGCCTGTTGGTGGGATTAAAGAAAAAATTCTTGCAGCAAAACGCGCTAGGATTAAAGAAATCTTATTGTGTGAAGAAAATAAACGCGATATTGAAGAGATCAAGCCAGAATATTTAAAAGGACTTACATTTCATTATGTTACCGATATGAGTGACGTACTTAAGTTGGCACTCACCGAAGAAAAGGTCGAAAAGGCAAAAACTTTATAGTAGAAATGGCAACAATTTGTTGCCATTTCTTTTGTGCTAAAAATAAAACGTCCATACAGCCGTTTTAAGATAGATTTATTTACTTTGCACACGTTTATGCTAAAGGGTTTTGCCACGTTTTGCTGTTTGTTATTCTCAGGCTTTTGCTTCGCGCAATTGGGTGGAGAGTCTACCTATCAATTTCTTAACTTAATTGCATCGCCCAGACAAGCGGCTTTGGGAGGTAAAGTCATTACCAACTATGATTATGATGTTACAGGCGGTCTCTTTAATCCTGCCAGTATCAATACCGAGATGGATAATCAACTTGCCTTAAATTACTCAAGCTATTTAGGTGGTATTAATTATGGAACGGCAGCCTATGCCTATACTTGGGACAGGCACGTACAGACGTTTCATTTTGGTGTGACTTATATCAATTATGGGACTTTTGACGGTTATGATTTAAATGGTGCTTCTACAGGAACCTTTACAGGAAATGAAGCAGCTGTTTCTGCAGGATATGCCTATCAAGTTCCTTATACCGATTTTTATTTGGGAGCCAATCTTAAGGTAATAACCTCTAAATTAGAAATCTATAATTCTATTGGTTTAGCGGCAGATTTTGGCGCAATGTATATCAATGAGCGGTTAGATTTTCATATGGCTTTAACCGTACGTAATTTGGGTACACAAATAAAGACCTATGCGGGTCTTCAAGAATCCTTACCTTTAGAAGTAAATTTAGGGTTGTCTCAAACCTTAGAAAATATGCCGTTGCGTTGGCATTTAACTTTTGAAAACTTACAGCAATGGCCTATTGGTTTTTCTAACCCGTCACGAACAACCACAGATCTTGATGGCAATCAAACACCAGAGGAAAAGAGTTTTTTTAACGAAGTATTACGTCACACCATTGTAGGGGCAGAGTTATTTCCAGACCGCGGTTTTAATATTAGGTTGGGTTATAATTTTAGAAGAGCAGAGGAGCTAAGAATCATAGACCAGCGTAATTTTTCAGGATTATCCTTTGGGGTTGGTATTAAATTGAATAAGATGCGTTTTAGTTATACCCACGCAAGATTTACTGGAGCATCAAATGCAAACTTTTTTGGTTTACAAATAGATTTAAATAAATAATTAAAATTGAATGTCCGTAATAAAGGATATCGAAACAAATCGTTCATGAAACAAATAACTATTGCTATTGACGGCTTTTCATCAACAGGAAAAAGTACAGTTGCCAAACGTTTGGCCAAGGCCTTGGGCTATGTGTACGTAGATTCTGGAGCCATGTACCGTGCGATCACGTTGTTTGCAATGAGAGAGAGCTTTATTAGAGAAGGACATTTTGATAGGGGCAAACTTATTTCAAAATTAACAGACATCACTGTAAGTTTTAAGTTCAATCCTGATTTGGGTTTTGCAGAAGTGTTTCTTAATGGTGATAATGTAGAAAAACAGATTAGAACGCTGCAGGTTTCAAACTACGTGAGTCAGGTGGCTACAGTCCCAGAAGTGAGAAAACAACTGGTAAAGCAGCAACACAATCTAGGGAAGGATAAAGGTGTTGTTATGGATGGAAGAGATATAGGAACCGTAGTGTTTCCTGATGCTGAGCTAAAATTATTTATGACTGCTTCTGCTGAAAAAAGAGCACAAAGGCGCTATGATGAACTTATAGAGCGTGGGGATGATGTGAGTTACCAAGAGGTGCTGGAAAATGTGGAATCCCGTGATTTAATTGATTCTACTCGAAAAGATTCACCTTTAGTTATGGCCGACGATGCTGTCAGGGTTGATAACTCCCATATGTCTTTGGATGAGCAGTTTGATTACATCCTAGGCTTGGCAAAAGCTAAAATTTCCGAATAAAAAAAGAGATGGTTTTCCAGACGGAATTCTATCTCTTTTTCAGACTAACTCAGCATGTTGTTTATCATCTTTTCATGAGGGTATTTCCATTTATTAAACTTCAATGTGTTGCTAGATAAGATGACTTGCTTGTATTGACCATCGTTGAATTAAAGAAATGTCATCACCGAAGGGCAAAAAAAAAAGCGACTCGAGAGTCGCTTTGATAAGTTTAAATCTATTTATTAGGAATAATCAATTCTTGATCAGGATAGATAAGATCAGGATTCTTCAAGATATCTGAATTTGCAGCAAAGATCTTTTGATATTTTGAAGGATCACCGTAATAATGCTTTGCAATCTTACCTAAAGTTTCGCCACTCTTTACGGTGTGTCTATGATATACAGAAGTATCAGCAACTTTAATGTCTGCCATAATATCTTTAGGCTCTTCACCGCCAATAGCTTTTATTTCATCCCATAATAGGTTTTTTTCGTATTGTGTTTTGGCGGTGCCATATACTTTTAGAACGCCATTTTCTTCTTTAACATCTCCGTTTTGAATGTTTAATTTTTCACCCAAATCTAAGACGCTTTGGTATTTTGATTTAACCATAATATGTGTTTTTAGTTTTTGTTTCTTAGCAATAAATATATCGATTTTAATTTCAAAGCGTTTGTTCTTGCTTCATATATTTATGACGTATTTTTTATTTCTGAAATTCAGTTTATTAGCTATTGAAATAATTTTGAAAAATGAATGATATTCATTACTTTTGCACTCCTTTTTAGCGGAGTCGAAAGATAAAAGGGATTATAAAAATATAAACAATAACACTTCTGTGAGTGATTCGCTTCATTCTTTCTAAGCCCACGGAATACAAATTATTATTCAGCAGATGTCTGAAAAAGAAACAAAACAAGCTGAGGTAGAGAACACTACTGCTACCGAAGCAACTACTGTAGAAACTACAGAAACGAAAACAGCAGAGGCTCCTAAAGTTTCAGAAGCTCAAGCTAATCCAGAGAAATTTCTTGAAGATTTTAATTGGCACAACTACGAAGAAGGAATTGATCCTGTAGATGACAAACAATTAGAAGAGTTTGAGAAATTAGTATCAGAAAACTTTGTAGACACTTTAGATGATGAAGTTGTTGAAGGAGAAGTGATCCACATTTCTGATCGTGATGCCATTATTGATATCAATGCAAAATCTGAAGGTGTTATTTCACTTAATGAATTTCGCTACAATCCAGACCTTAAGGTTGGAGATAAAGTAGAAGTTCTTATTGATGTTCGTGAAGATGCTACTGGTCAATTGATATTATCGCACAGAAAAGCTAGAGTAATCAAAGCTTGGGAACGTGTTAATAATGCGCATGACAATGGTGAGATTGTAAATGGTTTTGTAAAATGCAGAACTAAAGGTGGGATGATTGTTGATGTATTTGGTATTGAAGCATTCTTGCCAGGTTCTCAAATTGACGTGAAGCCTATTCGTGATTACGATCAGTATGTAAACAAAACAATGGAATTCAAGGTGGTGAAAATCAACCACGAATTTAAGAACATTGTTGTTTCTCATAAAGCGCTTATTGAAGCGGATATTGAAGAACAGAAAAAAGAAATCATCAGCCAACTTGAAAAAGGTCAAGTACTTGAAGGTACAGTTAAAAACATTACGTCTTACGGGGTGTTTATTGATCTTGGTGGCGTTGACGGATTGGTGCATATTACAGATTTATCTTGGTCAAGAATCAACCATCCAAATGAGATTGTTGAATTAGATCAAAAACTTAACGTTGTAATCTTGGATTTTGATGAGAACAAATCAAGAATTCAATTAGGTCTTAAGCAATTAACTAAGCATCCTTGGGAAGCGCTTGGCGATTCTGTTAAGATTGGAGACAAGGTTAAAGGTAAAGTTGTAGTTATTGCAGATTACGGTGCTTTTGTTGAAGTAGAAGAAGGTGTTGAAGGTCTAGTTCACGTAAGTGAAATGTCTTGGTCTACACATTTACGTTCTGCTCAAGATTTTGTAAACGTTGGTGATGAGATTGAAGCGGTGATTCTTACTTTAGATAGAGAAGATCGTAAGATGTCTCTTGGTATTAAGCAATTAACGCCAGATCCATGGACAGATATTACAACTAAGTATCCTGTAGGATCTAGACATAAAGGTATCGTTAGAAACTTTACAAACTTTGGTGTATTTGTTGAATTAGAAGAAGGTATTGATGGGTTGATTTACATCTCAGATTTATCTTGGACTAAGAAAATCAAGCATCCAAGTGAGTTCTGTAACGTAGGTGATACGTTAGAGGTTGTGGTATTAGAATTAGATGTTGAAGGACGTAAATTATCTTTAGGTCACAAACAAACTGAGTCTAACCCATGGGATAAATACGAAACTGAATTTGCATTAGGAACAACGCATAAAGCTGAAATAGGTGAAATCGTTGATAAAGGTGCAACAATCGACTTTAATGAAGATATCGTAGCATTTGTTCCATCTCGTCATTTAGAGAAAGAAGATGGTAGCAAATTGAAAAAAGGAGATACTGCAGAGTTCAAGATCATTGAGTTCAATAAAGAATTCAAGCGTGTTGTAGCTTCTCATACTGCAATCTTTAAAGAAGAAGAAATAGCAAATGTTAAAGCGGCTGTTAAGAAACAAGAGTCTCAAGCAGCAGAATCTAAGCCAACCTTAGGTGATGCCAATGATGCTTTACAAGCGCTTAAAGATAAAATGGACGGAAAATAAGCTTCGGAAATTTTAAATATTTAAGAGCCTTATGGAAACATGAGGCTCTTTTTTGGTTTATAATGAATTACTAACCTTTTTTTTACAGCAATTTAAAATATTGAATTACCGATAACAACGTTTACAAATTTAGAGTTCTTGACATGTGGTCTTAGAAAAACCATTGCAAACACATAATTTTAAACTAACTTTGTTATGCAAATAGGTTGCTGTTACATATGAGTCAAAGAGTACTGCTTAATGCTAAGGAAATAAATATCATTCTTCACCGATTGGCGTGTCAGCTTATCGAGAATCACGGCGATTTTTCTGATACTGTACTGATAGGTCTTCAGCCTAGAGGGAAATTTTTGGCCGAGCGTTTGGCTCAAATCCTAAAAACAGACTACAAGATTAAGAACATTCAATTTGGTCATTTAGACATTACTTTTTTTAGGGACGATTTCCGAAGAGGAGAAAAAATATTAGAAGCCAATACCACAGAAATCAATTTTGTTGTAGAAGATAAAAACATTGTTTTTATTGACGACGTACTGTATACAGGAAGAAGCATAAGAGCAGCGCTAACTGCCATACAATCTTTTGGAAGACCCAATGAAATTGAGTTGTTGACCTTGATCGATAGACGATTTAGCAGACATTTACCTATTCAACCCAACTATAGAGGACGTCAAGTAGACGCCATAAACGAGGAGAAAGTAAAGGTGAATTGGATGGAGAACGAAGGAGAGGATGCAGTTTATTTGATTCATAGTTGAGTAATACCAATTTAGACACACATTTAAAGCATAAACAATGAGCGAATTAAGTGTTGACCACTTACTGGGGATAAAATATCTAAACAAGGCTGATATCAAGTTGATTTTTGAAACGGCCGATCATTTTAAAGAAGTGATCAATAGACCCATTAAGAAAGTACCTTCACTTAGGGATATTACTATTGCCAATTTATTCTTTGAGAATTCTACACGTACAAAACTATCTTTTGAGCTTGCAGAAAAACGGCTTTCTGCCGATGTCATTAATTTTTCGGCATCACAATCCTCAGTAAAAAAAGGAGAGACTTTAATAGACACCGTTAATAACATCTTATCTATGAAGGTAGATATGGTGGTAATGCGGCATCCTAATCCTGGAGCGGGAGTATTTCTTTCTAATCATATAGGAGCTAGTATCATTAATGCTGGAGATGGAGCACACGAGCATCCTACACAAGCTTTATTAGACAGTTTCTCGATTAGAGAACGTTTGGGGTCTGTAGAGGGTAAGAACGTCGTGATAGTTGGAGACGTATTGCACAGCCGTGTAGCACTATCCAATATTTATGCACTTAAACTCCAAGGTGCCAATGTTATGGTATGTGGCCCTAAAACCTTATTGCCAAAATACATTGGTACATTAGGTGTAAAAGTAGAAACTAATTTAAGAAAAGCATTAAATTGGTGTGATGTTGCAAATATGCTAAGGGTTCAGAATGAACGCATGGATATTAGTTATTTTCCTTCTACGAGAGAATACGCACAACAATACGGACTTAATAAAAATCTCCTGAATTCATTAGATAAAAAAATAACCATCATGCATCCCGGTCCCATCAATAGAGGGGTAGAGATTACAAGTGATGTTGCCGATTCAGATCAGGCCATTATTTTAGATCAAGTTCAAAATGGTGTGGCCATTAGGATGGCTGTTATCTACCTTTTGGCATCAAAAATAAAACGATAATATCATGATTATAGACAAAAATGAAAATACCGTAATTATAACTCAAGAAAAGTTGGGTCTTATTGACTTTGTTAAACGTATTGAAAGTTCTTATGACACGTTTAAAAACAACAATATTATTGTAAATATAAATACGCTAAAACAAGCAGATGTTGCTTCTATAGTAGAGTTTTTGCAATTGAGTAATAATCATAGAGGTGCAAATCATAGCTTTGTAGTCGTTTCTGATTCTGCAGATTTAGACAAAATGCCAGATGAGATCATTGTAGTTCCAACAGTAAAGGAAGCTTATGATGTGATTGAAATGGAAGATATGGAGCGTGATTTAGGCTTTTAATTTTAGCAGGCTATATTTAAACCTATGTCTTAATAAGCATGAGGATTTGCTCACGTTTCAGAATAAATTAAAACGAATTACAAGATGAAACTTACCATACTTGGTTGTCACAGCGCAACACCAAAAGTAGGCTCTATAACCACTTCGCAAGTATTGGAAATTAAAAAGCATACGTTTTTAATAGATTGTGGAGAAGGTACCCAGGTAGAGTTGCGGCGACGAAAAATTAAATTTGGGCGTATCAAGCACATCTTCATTTCGCATTTACATGGAGATCATGTTTTTGGTCTTTCAGGATTGGTCTCAACTTTTAACTTATTGAGCAGAGATGCAGATTTACATATATATGCTCCTAAAGGACTCAAAGAAGTCATCACGCTTCAAATGAAATTGGCTAAGTCGTGGACCAATTATAACCTCGTTTTTCATGAACTTTCTTCTCATACTTCGGAAATGATCTATGAAGATGACCAGGTAGAGGTACACACCATTCCCTTAGAGCATCGTGTTTACACCAATGGATTTTTGTTTAAAGAAAAAATAGGGCCAAGAAGATTAGATATCAATGCCGTTGAGGCGAATGATATTGATGTTGCTTATTACCGAAAGCTTCAGCAAGGTTATGATGTTGAGAATAATCAAGGAGAACTCATTAAGAACAACACTGTAACCAAGTCTGCAAAGCCTCCAAAAAGTTACGCGTTTTGTAGCGATACGGTTTATAACGAGCGGGTAGTGCCAATTATAAAGAACGTCAATGCGCTTTATCACGAATCTACTTTTCTCGATATAAATAAGGAATTAGCAGAAACAACGAAGCATAGTACTGCCAAGCAAGCAGCTGAAATTGCCAAACAAGCCGAGGTAGGCCTGCTTATCTTAGGGCATTACTCAACTCGATATAATGGTTTTGAGCCGTTTAAGGAAGAAGCTGAAACTATTTTTAATAAAGTGGAACTGGCGCTAGATGGGAGGGAATTTTTAATAGAATAACCATTAGTGACCACTATTGAATGCTCTCCTTCACTTTGACACTGAAATTAAACAGGCTAGAGCATTAAAATATAAAAATCAAATAGCTATGAAAACAGATTTAAGTAATTACCGTAAATCTTATGAAAAACAAGAGCTTTTAGAAGATAATGTGGGTGATAACCCGTTTGCGCTCTTTGAGAGATGGTTTCATGAAGTAGATCATCATTTTGAAGTGGGAGAGCCCAACGCAATGACTTTAAATACAGTTGGTATTGATGGCTACCCTAAAAGTAGGGTAGTGCTTCTCAAATCGTTTTCTGCGGAAGGTTTTGTATTCTACACTAACTATGAAAGTGAAAAAGGAAAGGCTATTGCAGCAAATCCAAATGTCTGTTTATCTTTTTTCTGGCCTGAGGCAGAACGACAAGTCATTATTAAAGGAAAGGCACAAAAAGTGAAGGCAGAGGAAAGTGATCAGTATTTTCATTCGAGACCTAAGGGCAGCCAATTAGGAGCATTAGCATCTCAACAAAGCGAGGTTATAGAGAGTAGGGAAGTGTTAGAGAAAAAATTGATGGCCTTAGAGAAGGATTATGATAGTAAAGAGGTACCTAGACCAGACTTTTGGGGCGGTTTTATAGTAGAACCTATAGAAGTTGAATTTTGGCAGGGACGGCCTAACCGTTTGCACGATCGCCTAAGGTTTTTGAAACAATCCAATTTAGATTGGAAAATTGATCGTTTGTCACCATGAGACAAAAAAACCGATAAAGAGTAATGTTTTGAGGTTTAATTACCTAAAATAGGATCACGAAATTGTATTTCATCGATGTTTGACATAAAAAATCGACGAAATACATGTTGTTTATCGATTTTAACACTTTGTTAACAGGTTATTGAAGATTGGCGTACTACTTTAGTATCACCAAATTGAAATAACCTACTTATGAAACCTACTAAAGCGCTATTAACCATGGCCTTACTGGCTATGCTCTCGTTTTCATGTTCACATGAACCTTTATCTGAGAATGAAGTTAATACTATCGATCTTCCAGCTGCACCTACAGCTAAAGAAATTGAGATAGAGATTATAGAGCGGATTAACGAACACCGTTTAGCTCTAGGATTAAATGCCTTAAATAGTCATAATACAATAAAAGCCGTGGCTTTTACCCATACAGATTATATGATTGAGTCTAATCATGTATCTCACGATAATTTCTTTTTACGTAAAAATAGTCTTGTTCAAAATGCTTCTGCTACCGTAGTTTCAGAAAATGTGGCTTACGCTTTTAGTTCAGCAGAAAGCGTTGTTAATGCATGGCTTAGAAGTGAAGGTCACCGACTTAATATTGAAGGTGATTTTACCTATTGTGATGTTTCAGCAGAACTTGATGCCGATGGCAAATGGTATTTTACAAATATCTTCATGAAATGAAAATTTAATCAACCTAATCCCTATCGTTAAGGAGCCACAACATTAAGTTGTGGCTCTTTTTTTTATTGTACCCTTGACCCTTTTTAAGTTGAAATCAATATTGGTGGTTATGGGATATTTAAAATAAGTTAGGCTACAAATTTCTAAGTATTCCAATCAACTTCGGAAAATGGTATTCATGTTGATATTGTAGTACTTGTTAGTTGGTGTAATTCTGAAAGATAAGTAGGACAGACGTCCTTTATTCAGTTAATAGGAGAGGGATTTCTGTTTAGAAACTAATGCTTAGTATCTTTATTCAATTTTAAAGATGTAATCCTCTATTAAGACCTGTATGTCGTAGTAGATTGGATGCTAATTAATTGAGAGTCTAGGTCTTTTATTCTGGATTATGATCGCCGAAAATTACGTTGCTGAATTTAAATTAATCAAGTATACTAAATGAAGTGATGGTTGAGTTGTTTAGACTTTAGGAATTATGTTGTCAAATACTAGGGGACAGCTTGTTGATTAGAGAATTGCAATCTCAGAGTATTGTTACTGCTATAACATAACAGCAATAGGTATCGTTACTATATGATGTTATTCCTTCTTTTGGATATGTTCAAAAACAAAGAAGCAGGCTCTTAAGCCTGCTTCTTTGATATTCAGTTATTATTAGGTTGTATCTTATTCCTTTAAAATATAGAAGTAAGATCGTCTATTCATTTGGTGTTGTTCCTCAGTACATTTTACGCCATTAGAACATTCATTTAATAATTGTGATTCACCAAAACCTATGGCGCTTTCTATGCGTTCTGGAGCAATGCCTCTAGATAAAATATAGTCTCTGGTTGCAACAGCGCGTTCATCTGAAAGCTTCATATTGTACAGATCACGTCCGCGGCTATCCGTATGAGATTCGATTCTAATTACCATTTCTGGGTGCGCTCTTAACACATCTACGATGTTTTCTAATTCATATTGAGCATCTGTTCTAATTTCAGCTTTATCATAATCAAAAAAGATAGGATTGATTACAATTTGATTATCATTAATTAGAGGCTCTAAAAAGAGATCTGCCGCAACATTTGGATCATTTGAGCCATCTGTAGTGATTTCTTTTTGGTCTTTTTTATGATCTTTAAGCGTGCCAATTAGAGTGTACTTCGATTCACATTCTGCATCAAACTCATACGCGCCATCATCTCCAGTAACGACTTCTGAGATGACTTTTCCAACCTCATTGATCAATTGAACCTTAACGCCACCTAAAATAGTATTGTCTACACTTAAGCGTGAAAATCCTTTGATCACTTTGGTACAATACCTAGTGTCAAAACCGTAAATATCGTCGCTTCCTTTTCCGTTAGGTCTATCTGAAGAAAAATAACCGGTATATCCATTTTCGCTTTCTACAACTTCTGCATCATTGAAATAGGCAAAATCATCATAGCCACTATTGTAAGGTGCACCCATGTTTTCTGGCATGGCATTTTCATCTTTGAGGATGTTAGATTTAAAAATATCCAATAATCCTAAATTCAAATGACCGTCAGATGAGAAGTATAAGGTACTGTCCTTACTAACAAAAGGAAACATTTCTCTGCCTTCGGTATTGATTTTATCGCCTAAATTTCTCGGTTTAGAGAATTTTCCGTTTTCAGCAATATCAACTACATAAATATCTGTATTGCCTAAGCCACCATCTCTATCAGAAACAAAATATAATTGTTTATTATCTGGACTTAATGCAGGATGACCTGTTGAAAACACGTCATCATTGAAGGGTAACTCCATTAAATAAGTCCATTGTCCATCAACAAGAGAAGCTTGGTAAATTTTAAGGTGTGTGGTTCCTTTTTTATCATAATCTAATTTATTTCTTCCAGAAACGTTGTCTCTAGTAAAATACATTGTTTTTCCATCATTTGTTATGGCAACAGAAGCTTCATGGTATTTACTATTTATTTGTTCGGCAGGTATAAAATCTGGAGCTCCGTAAGTTGTAGAATCAATACCTTTACTAACTTCTACTTGATAGATATCTAAAAAAGGCTCTTCGTTCCAGCCATACAGTTTTTTGCTATCTGTATTTCTAGCAGAAGCAAAATAGAACTGTCCGTCATGAATAAAAGCGCCAAAGTCTGAATATTTAGAATTGAACGGAAGGTTTTTTAATTTTACCACGCGATTTTTTTCAGGATCTTCAAGTTCTTCATATTTAGAAATATTTTCGGTATTGTAATCTTCTACACGAGTATCATCGTTCTGGATTATCATGAATTCTTTCATCCATTTTTCAGCCTCTTCATAATCGTTTTGGCTTCTTAAGGACTGTACGTACTTGTACATGTACTCAGGATTGATTTTATTCTTCCCGTATTTTTTAAAGGCTTTACCGTACCAAAATGCTGCTTTTTCAGATTTAGAATTATTGTAGTAACAATCTCCCAAATGCGTTAAGACATTTATCGAGGTATCTCCTTTTTTAAGGACTTCTTCGTAGAGTTCGGTCGCCTTTGCGTAACCATAATTGCTAAAAAACTTATCTGCTAGTTTTTCTTGGGCAATCATAAATGTGCTACTAAGCGCAAATATTATTAAGAGTAAAAACTTTGATTTCATATGAGCTGTTTTTTAGAAGTATCTAGGTGATTTAATACGTTTGCTTTTGAATAATTCAAACATTAGCAATATTTCGTGTGTACCTGTTGTATAAGGTCTAAGGTCTGATGTAGGATTTTCATAAGCATAACCTACACGCAGTTGTTTTGAAATTTGAAAGTCAATGATGCCTCCAAAAGCCCCAGCATTTTCATTCATTCTATAAGCTGGACCAATCCATAATTTTTCAAAGAACAAAAAGTTTGCGGTAACATCCCAAGAGAGTGGTGCTCCATTGGTAAGTTTGAGTAATGTGGCAGGTTTAAATTTAACGTCATTACCAATATCAAACACATAACCAGCAGTTGCGTAATAACTAATACGCTCTAAAGACTGAAAATCATCATTACCTGTATAATCTGTATTTAAAATTCTTGGAGCAGATAATCCTAAATACCACTTATTTGTATGAAGATATAGTCCCGTACCTATGTTGGGTTTCCAACGATCTTCAAAGCCAAAAATCACTTGATCTACTTGGCCTTCTGAAGACTGAAAATCACCATCAAGGCTGTATCCTGTAAACCCGGCTTTTAAACCGAATGCCAATTTAACTTCCTCTCCTAAATTTAAGGTATAAGAGAAATCAGCATAGAGGTATTGAAAATTTTGATATCCAAGTTCATCGTTGATGAAAGAGACTCCCAACCCTACCTTTTCATTTCGCAGAGGAGCGTGTACAGATAACGTTTGGGTGGTTGGACCTCCGTCTAGACCAACCCACTGGCTTCTATGTAATCCTACAACACTTAATGTTTCTCTACTACCTGCATAAGCCGGATTTATAGAAATGGTATTGTACATATATTGCGTAAACTGCGGAAGTTGTTGCGCAATGCTCGTCATCCCACTAAGGAGCATGACGGCTATGATACTAAACTTTATTAATTTCATAATAGGCTAAGATTTATTTAGTTGATACGTAAATTGGTCCTGCAATAGGCTCAAATCCACTATTCTTTATATTTAAAACATAATAGTATGTTCCTGTTGGTACAAGACCAGAGCTTCCAATAGATCCATCAGATACTTGGCCACCCCAATCATTCTCATAGTTATTGTTCTCATAGATTTTGGCACCCCATCTATTGAAGATTTGTACCTCAAAAGCGAATCCACAAGTTTCAACTCCTGTAATAGTGAAGGTTTCATTAACACCATCGTTATTAACAGTTACAGCTCTTGAAATAACAACATCATCTCTACCACATGGTAAAACAATACAGTCATCATTTATGTTAAGCGTTGCTGTAACACTACCAGAACAAGCACCATCGTAGGTATAGGTAAATGTATAATCTCCTACATCTTCAGTATTTGCGCTACCGTCTAAGTTTAACAGTTGTGAAGGATTAAAGAAATTACCATCAATTATAATATCGGTATTAGTGGTAGTCCAGGTTCCTCCTTGATCAACGTCTCCTTCGAGTAAATTGAAGAGATCATAACTAAAGTCGTCTCCAATACAAATAGATTCTCCTTCAACAACAGTGATGGAATCACCATCTGTATTGACAGTAATGGTTTGAGTAAATAAAGTTTCATTACCACAATCATCGCTAACTAACCATTCTCTAATAATTATATAATCACCACCGGTACCATCATCTGTAGAGTTTTCAGTAAAGGTTACAGAAACGTCGTTAGTACAATTATCTTGAAATGTCAATTCTGGAACTTCAGGAACTTCTGCACAGTTCACGGTGACTTCAGATTCATATTCTGAAGTTAGATCTGGCGCAGTGGTATCTTGAACAGTAATAGTTTGATCAAGAGAGGTTTCATTACAACCGTCGCTTAAGGTCCAAGTTCTTGTAATGATAGACTCACCAATACAATCTCCATTTACAACTTCATCGGAATATGTTGCTTCAATATCTGCAGCGCAGTTATCAGCTTCATCTGTAACATCGCCAGTTACCGAAAGGTCTGTGATATCTACGTCACACTCAACAGTAATACTTTCTGGAACTGTAAATGTAGGCGCGGTTTCATCTATAAGGGTGATGGTTTGAACCATAGTGGTTTCGTTACAACCATCACTTAAGGTCCAAGTTCTTGTAATAACAGAACCTCCTGCACATTCACCTTGTTCTATTTCATCTGTAAATACAGCGTCAAGGCCTGTAGTAGCACAATTGTCTGCTTCGTCGGTAACATCTCCTGTTATGGAAAGGTCGGTAACGTCAACATCGCAATCAAGAGTTACATCTGCAGGAACGGTAAACATAGGGGCAACACTATCTTGCATAGTAATGGTTTGCACCAAAGTGGTTTCATTTCCGCAGTCATCTGTTAAGGTCCAACTTCTTAAAATGGTCATTGCACCTGCACAATCTGTTTCCTGGAAGGCGTCAACATAGGTTGCTTCCAAATCTGTTGTACAGTTGTCTGCTTCATCGGTTACATCTCCAGTTAAACTTAAGAATGTTGCATCATCGTCACATTCGATCGTAATATCATCTGGAACCGTGAATGTTGGTGCTTCAGTATCTTGAACGTTTATTTCTTGTGTGATTTCAGTAGAAACGCCACATGTATTAATCAAGGTGAACACTCTATTAACTATAATAGGACAGCTATTATCGTCAACAATAGTATCTATATACGTAATGCTCTCAATATTTTGAGGCGCAGTAGCTGTATAGCCGTCTACCGTGTTGAATACATCTTTAATATCTTCTGACATTGTTTCGCTAAGTGGGAACACTGCATTTTCAACAGTAATAACACTAGTATCGCAACCTTCAATAACTAAAGGATTAGGGATCTCTATTGTAGGATCTGTAATTTGAGTAACCGTTGTATTTGTAACTCCAGCAGTTTGAGGATCATCTGATGTGACTGTCAAAAATTCTGAAGATAGCGTAGCTTGATTACTAATTATTCCATCAATAATAGAACAATCGGTAACGACATCAATTTGGAAGGTACTTGATCCTGTAGCAATATTACCGATGGTAAGGTTTGCAGAGGTAAGACCATTTGTAGTACCTGTTATAGACATGCCGTTAGTGATGTTATAAGGATCTGAAGTAAACACTAGACCAGACATTAAATCATCAATAAATTCAAGATCATTCAAGATGCCGTTAGTTGCATTAGCTATAGTAAAGGTATAAGTAAACACTTGGCCTAAATCTACAGTTGCTGGAGCATCTTTTAACAATTCAAAGCCAAAAGCACAAGACGCACCGTCATTTGCTGTTACTTCAGGGCCAATACCAATAGTGGTAGGTATACCCGTTGCTAAGTCAAACTGTACAACACTTTCTTGAGAATTCCCTGGACTTCCAACATTTGTGTCATTTCCGTAGCCGAATAATTGACCACTAGCCGTGAAATACAAACCTCCAAAAGAAAAGTAGTTACTGGTATTAGCATCAGGGCCTATAATTTCAAGATCACCTGTTGATAAGTCTACTCTAAATAATTGTCTTGTATTACTGTTCCATCCGTACATTTTAAAATCTGAAGGATTGATCGCAACGTCAGGAGAGTTTACATTTAAATTATAAAGGAAGGTTGATGTAATAGGGTCACCCGGATTAACTTCACCAGATAAATCAATGCTCACCAGACTTCCATTATTACCTAGAACATAATAGGTTCCATCATTGTCAAACGTTCCAGAGTAATTACTAGAGTTGGATATAGGTCCAGTAACCACACCTAAGTTTTGTACATAGCCATTTGGCATGATACGATATAGGTAATCATCAGTAGAATCTACACCATACAATAATCCATCTACAGTGTTAAAACCGATCCCATTAATTGAATCTACAAGCGCTTCATCTTCAGTTCCTGCTCCATCATCATCTACAGATAGGTTAGCAAAGAAAGAGAATTCTCCACTAGGATTTACTAAGTATAAAATAAAGTCACCAGCAGAACCTACACCTTCAATATTGTTATTGATTCGGATAGTTTGATAGAATACTGTACCATCACAAGCAAAGGATGGATCATCTACCAAGGTTATAGTTTGCGATACAGAAGAGCTATTTCCGCAATTGTCTACAAACGTCCACGTTCTAATGATAACAATCATATTAGGATCTGATTCATCTACAGTATCAACTGGAGTAGCTTCAATTTCACCAGAACAGTTATCAAGAGCTGTTAAATTTTCAGAAGGTACATCTTCAATATCCGTACCTTCAATAGTGATATCTTCTGGAGCATCAGGTGCTACGGGAGCAGTGGTATCTTCAACTGTTATAGTTTGTGTATGAATTCTAGTATTTCCACAAGCATCAGTTGCTGTCCAAGTTCTTTCTACAATTTGTCCGCAATCTTGTAAGACGATATTTTCAGAAAAAACAACGTTTGCATCGCTACAGTTATCTTCAGCAGTTAATACAGGAGCCTCTGGGATATTTCCACATTCTAGGGTCACATCGGCCGGTAGACTTTCGATAAAGGAAGGTAAAACTGAATCGGTTACATTTATAACTTGAGTGATAACGCTTACAGCTCCACAAGTATTTGTTAATGTGAAATTTCTGTTCAATACTATAGGACAGCTATTTTCATCAACGATGGTATCTATGTAGGTAATGCTTTCGATATTTTGAGGAGCGTTAGTTGTGTAATCGGTCACAGTATTGAAAACGTCTTTGACATCATCAGACATTGTTGTGCTAATAGGAAAGACAGCACTTTCAATGTTGATTACACTAATATCACAACCCTCAATAACTAAAGGATTAGGAACGTTAATGGTAGGATCTGTAATTTGTGTAACTGTTGTATTGGTTACTCCTGAGGTTTGAGGATCATCTGAAGTCACCGTCAAAAACTCTGAGGACAAAGTGGCCTGATTACTAATTACGCCTTCAATAGAACAATCTGTAACCACATCAATTTGAAATGTGCTAGAACCTGTAGGGATATTGCCAATTGTTAGGTTGGCAGATGTAAGACCATCTGTTGTCCCTTCAATAGACATCCCATTTGTGATATTATAAGGATCAGAAGTAAAGGTGAGGCCAGACATCAGGTCATCAATAAATTCTAAATCATTTAGACTATCATTTGTGGCGTTTGCAATTGTAAAGGTATAGGTAAATATTTGTCCTAAATCAACAGTGTTAGGAGCATCTTTTAAAAGCTCAAAACCAAAGGCACAAGACGCACCGTCATTTGCTGTAACTTCAATGCCAATTCCAATAGTTGTTGGCTCACCTGTAGTTAAATTAAACTGAACTACGCTTTCTTGAGAGTTTCCTGGAGTACCAACTGTGGTATCATTTCCGTAGCCAAATAATTGACCACTCGCGGTAAAATACATACCACCAAAAGAAAAGTAATTACTGGTATTAGCAGCAGGGCCTATGATTTCTACATTGCCATTGGTGAGATCAACTCTAAACAACTGTCTTGTAGAACTGTTCCAGCCATACATTTTAAAATCTGAAGGATTTATTGCAACGTCCGGAGAATCAATATTTAAATCATAAAGAAACGTTGACGTAATAGGATCTCCAGGATTGACTTCACCGGATAAATCAATACTTACCAAATTTCCGTTACTTCCAAAAACGTAGTAAGTCCCATCATTGTCAAATGTACCAGAATAATTGCTTGAATTGGAAATAGGGCCAGAAACAATGCCCAGATTTTCTACATATCCATTTGGTTTTATTCTATAAAGGTAATCAGCTGTAGAATCAACACCATAAATCAAACCATCGACAGTATTGAACCCGATACCGTTAATAGTATTCACTATGGCTTCATCTTCTGTACCAGCACCATCATCATCTACGGATAAATTAGCAAAAAATGAAAAATCGCCACTAGGGTTTACCAGGTAAAGTACAAAATCACCTGCTGATCCAACGTTTTCTATATCCTGATTAATCTGAATGGTTTGGTAAAATACCGTGCCATCACATGCAAATGATAGATCATCAATTACTGTTATGGTCTGAGATACGGAAGAACTGTTACCACAGTCGTCAACGAAAGTCCATGTTCTAATAATAATAATATTACTAGGGTCTGAGTCATCTATGGTGTCCACAGACACTGCTTCAATATCTCCAGAACAATTATCAATCGCTGTTAAAGTTACAGGATCAATAGTGTTTGGATCAACGTTCTCATAAGTGATGTCTTCTGGTGCAACGGGAGCCTCAGGCGCTGTAGTGTCTTGTACTGTAATTATTTGCGTATGGGACGTTGTATTATTGCAGTCGTCAGTCGCAGACCACGTTCTTTCAATAGTTTGTTGAAATTCACATTCTCCAGCGATTACGTTTTCTGAAAAAATCACTTCAATAATACTACAATTATCTTCCGCTGTTAAAACAGGAGCTTCAGGAATGCTATCACACTCTACGGTGACATCTTCTGGAAGAGACTCTAAAATAATTGGTAGTACAGTATCTGTAACATTAATGACTTGAGTGATTACTGTTACGGCACCACATGTACTTGTTAAGCTAAAGTTTCTATTGACCACTTTAGGACAACTATTTTCATCAATAATCTCATCTATATAAGTGATGCTCTCAATGTTTTGTGGAGCTGTAGTTGTATAATCTGAAACCGTATTAAAAATGTCTTTTATATCGTTAGACTGGGTTGTTGTAAATGGAAATAAGGCATTATCCTCATTAATTACATTGAGATCACATCCCTCTATAACTAAAGGATCTGGAACATTGATCGTTGGATCTTGAATGTCTGTAATGGTGGTATTTGTTACACCTGCCATTTGTGGGTCATCCGAGGTTACTGTAAGGACATCAGAGGATAAAGTCGCCTGATTACTTATAACCATATTCTCTGTAGAACAGTCCGTAGTTACATTAATCTGGAATGAGCTAAAACCTATAGGTACTTCATTGATTGTCAGGTTAGCCGAAGTTAGACCCTCCGTGCTTCCTATAATCTGCAAGTTATTTGTTATATTGAAAGGATCTGTTGTAAAAATAATGCCATCAATCAAGTTATCAATAAATTCTAAATTAGTTAATGGAACTCCAGAGGCATTATAAATTGTAAAAGTATAAGTAAACTCTTCACCTAAACTAACATTTTCGGGAGCAGCTTTAAAAAGTTCTAAACCATAAGGGCAAGATGTTCCATCGTTAGAGTTAACACTTTCTCCAGTAGCAATAAATGATGGAATACCTGTATCAACATTTATTTGTACTAAGGTTTCTTGAGTGTTAAAACCATTAATATTGGCGTCATCACCATACCCAATTAGTTGTCCTCCTGCTGTAAAATATAAGGCACCAAAAACCCTATATTGGCTTGTTGCTTCAGCTGGACCGATGACACTAATATCACCATTATTTGTGTTTATTGTAAATAATTGTCGCTTTGTTCCTTCATCCCAACCGTATATTAAATTATTGATTGGGTTGATTGCGATATCAGAAGTTGCTTTTCCTGTATTGAATAAAAATGTCGATGTGATAATGTCTCCTGGCGAAGGTGACGACGATAAATCTATGCTGTAAAGCTTTTGAGAACTGCCTGTAACGTAATATATTCCATTTTGATCAATAACACCGGCTTGCTTTCCACTGACATTTGCTAATGGTCCAGAAATATTTCCAAGATTCTGTACGTATCCATTAGGAGAGATTTTATACAATATAGGTGTCAAGTTTGTACTGATGCCATAAATAAATCCGTCAATAGGATTAAAACCAATCGAATTTATATTTCCAGAGATCGCTGTATCTCCATCGGCTCCACCATCATCGTCAACAGATAAGTTATTTACAAAAGTAAATTCTCCTGTCGATGGATTTACGCTGTAGAAAATGAAATCTCCTTGGCTACCAACTCCTGGTATATTCTCTTCAATACTGATAGTCTGATATAAAGCAGTGCCATCACAAGTAAAAACAGCGGGACCCTGTGCAAAGCCCTCTAAGTTCAATAATAATAGAAGCATAATAATGCAACTATTCAGCGTTTTCATGTAAGTAATGTTTACCATACACTTAAAATTTAGTTTGTTGAAAAAAATTATTTTTTTAACCTTTGATACATCTTAGAACAAAATAATTGTTAATCGGATGTATGCACTTTATTCCATGACGACGTTTGAATTCCTGATTAAACAATTCAAGCGAGTATAAATAAAGTCATCAATAAAAAATGTTGAGGGAAGTGCATTGACGAGCAATGCAAGGGAAATGGATTTATTAATATATCTTTGATTTGGGGTCATTTTAATATTTAATAATATGAACAAATGAACTCATTACTAAAAGCTCACGCAAATTTAAATGTTGAAGGGACGAAAATAATCGTTAAAAAGGAATTATGCAACATTTTATCGGAAATATTTGCGTTTAATCGATATGAATTATGAAAACACTTATTCTTACTAGACACGGAAAATCCTCTTGGGAGCATGATCTTCCTAATAAAAAAAGACCACTGAAAACACGCGGAATCAATGATGCGCACTTGGTTTCCAACGAATTTAAAACTAAGCTAATACGTCTGGATTTAGTGCTCTCGAGCCCGGCCGTTCGTGCTTTTTCGACTTGCGAAATTTTTCTTAAAAATTTAGAAATTTCAGATGAAAGTGTTAAAGTCAATGAAGATTTATATGACTTTCAGGGTGAAAAGCTCATCAAAGTCATTAAAAATCTTGACAATAATTATGATAATGTTATGATTTTTGGACACAATCATGCTTTCACATCAATTTGCAATATATTTGGGAACAGATTTATTGAAAATTTGCCAACAACCGGTTTAGCGATTATTCAATTTGATTGTAAATCTTGGCAAGACATTAAAAACGGACAAACAATTGCTACAATATATCCCAAGGATTTAAAATAAATGGTTAAAGAAAAAAACGAATATATAAATAGAGAGTTAAGCTGGTTGCAGTTTAACGGTAGAGTGCTGCAAGAAGCTTCAGATGAAAATGTACCGCTTATCGAACGACTTCGATTTTTGGGGATTTTCTCAAATAATCTAGATGAATTTTTTAAGGTACGATATGCTACCGTTAAACGTATTGATGAAGCTGGTAAAGGTGGTAAAAGCGAACTAGGAATCAAGGCCAGTGATCTTCTAAATATCATTACAGATATTGTAATAAAGCAACAAACCAAGAGTTTGGATATTTTGAGTAATATTCAGAAGAAATTAGAAAAAAAGAACATTTTCGTAATTAAGGAAACGGAAATATCATCAGATCAACACGACTTTATTAAGCGCTATTTTATTGAGCATATAAGTCCGGCTTTGGTAACTATAGTGCTCAACGATTCTGTGAAATTACCTTTACTCGAGGATATTTCAGCATATTTGGCAGTTAAAATGGAACTTAAGGATAACTCCCGTCAATATGGATTGATTGAGATTCCAAAGTCAATGGATCGTTTTGTTGTACTGCCACGCAAAGATGGCAAGGATTACATTATTATTTTAGATGATGTTTTGAGATATTGTCTCAATGACATTTTCAATATCTTTAGTTATACCAAGATTTCGGCTCATATGATCAAAATTACCCGTGATGGTGAGTTGGATTTTGATAGTGATTTGAGTAAGAGTTTTATTGAAAAAATTTCTGCCAGCGTCAAGGACAGACAAATTGGTGAGCCTGTAAGGTTTGTGTACGATAAAACCATCGATGATGAAACTCTAGAATATTTGATGTCTAAAATGGGGATTGATTCTAAGGATAGTGTGATCCCGGGAGGTCGCTATCACAACAGACGAGATTATATGGGGTTCCCTAGTTTGGGAAGAACCGATCTTTTATATAATAAGATTGTACCTTTAAAAGTTAAGGGCCTAAGCTTAGAGCATAGTATTTTTAAATCAGTGTCCCAAAAGGACTTCATGCTGCATACCCCATATCAAACGTTTTCTTATGTGGTAAAATTTTTAAGAGAAGCAGCGCTTGATCCAAAAGTAAGTAGCATTAAAATCACTATTTATCGTCTGGCAGAAATCAGTCATGTTGCTAGTTCATTAATAAATGCAGCTAAAAACGGAAAAAGAGTCACTGTATCTATAGAACTTAGAGCGCGATTTGATGAACAAGCGAACATCGATTATGCCGAACAAATGCAAGGCGAGGGCATCAACTTATTGTTTGGAGTAACTGGACTCAAAGTACACTGTAAAATGTGCGTGGTTGAGCGAGAGGAAGACGGGTTAACCAAACGTTATGGATTTATAAGTACAGGAAACTTTAATGAGTCTACTGCTAAAATCTATACCGATTTCACGATGTTTACTGCAAATCAAAAGATATTGAAAGATGTCAACAAGGTATTCAACTTCTTTGAAACCAATTATCTAGTTTATAGATATAAACATATTATAACATCTCCACATTATACAAAATCAAAGCTCTTTATGCTTATTGATAAGGAGATAGAGAATGTTCAAAATGGAAAACCGGCTTTTATTAAACTGAAATTGAACAGCATCTCAAGTTATAAGATGATTGATAAATTGTACGAAGCCAGCAGAGCCGGTGTGAAAGTTCAAATGATTGTTAGAGGGATTTGTTGTTTAATTCCTGGAGTTAAAGGGATGAGTGATAATATAGAAGTCATTAGTATTATCGATAAATTTTTGGAACATACCAGACTTTATGTATTTTGTAACAATGATGATCCTAAGGTGTATATTTCATCTGCAGATTGGATGACAAGAAATATTGAAAATAGAGTAGAAGTGAGCTGTCCTATTTACCAAGAAGATATAAAACAAGAGCTCCTGGAAGTTTTTGATATGTGTTGGAGAGACAATGTGAAATCACGCATTATTGATGGCAGTCAAAAAAACAAACACAAACCCGATTTAGAACCTAAAGTTCGTGCACAGTTTGCATTGTACGATTATTATAAAAATAAATTGAATTAAGAAATGCTCAATATAAAAAAGTACGCCGCAATAGATATAGGGTCTAATGCTGTGCGTTTATTAATTTCAAATATTATTGAGCAAAAAGGAAAACCAGCTCAATTTAAAAAAAGCAGTTTGGTGAGGGTGCCTATTCGTCTTGGATCTGATGTTTTTGTTAACGGTGAGATTTCAGAAGATAATAAAGTAAGAATGCTAGATACCATGACAGCATTTAAATTACTTATGAAATCGCATAAAGTAGTTACTTACAAAGCTTGTGCAACGTCGGCAATGCGAGAGGCAGATAATGGTGCAGAACTTGCAAAGCTAATTTCAAAAAAAGCGAACATTTCTATCGATATCATTGATGGAGAAGAAGAGGCGGCAATCATTGCCGCAACCGATCTTCACTCGTACATCAAGGAAGATAAAACCTATTTATATGTTGATGTAGGTGGCGGTAGTACCGAGTTTTCAGTGTTTCATAATGGAAATACCGTAACTTCTAAATCATTTAAAATTGGGACGGTAAGATTGCTCAATGATATGGTCAAAAATGAAACTTGGCATGAAGTCGAGCGATGGATAAAACGTGTGACCGAAAGTTATGACAAGGTAGACCTTATAGGGTCTGGAGGAAATATTAATAAAATATTTAAAATTTCAGGCAAAGCTTTAGGGAAACCATTAACGTATTTTTACCTCACCAGTTACTATAACAAGTTACAGACCTATAATTACGAGGAGCGCATTACCGAACTGGACCTTAATCAAGATAGGGCAGATGTGATCATCCACGCCACCAGAATTTATCTTTCTGCAATGAAATGGAGCGGTGCCAAAGATATCTATGTACCAAAAATTGGGCTGTCTGATGGTATTATCAAAAGCGTTTACTTTAACACCGTATCTAGCATAAATCTGTAATAAGTCTCAAATTACTTTTAATAAATATTATTGCCACCAATTAGCCGTGAATAGATTCATGTTTGCTTAAATCTTTCATGATTTTTGCTTCATACTCTAAAAGTGCTTGCCATTTTTGGTCCACTTCATCACGTTCACCATATTGTCTTGCAAAACCTAAAAACATGGTATAGTGATTGGCTTCGCTTACCATAAGTTTCCTATAAAATTCTGCGAGTTCCTGATCTTTCAATTCTTCTGAAAGTAATCTAAATCTTTCGCAACTTCTAGCCTCTATTAAAGCAGCATAGAGCAATCGATGAATTAGTTGAGTTGTTCGACTTCCTCCTTTGGGAAAAAACTGAATCAACGCAATGACGTATGCGTCTTTTCGATCTCTACCAAGAGTCCATCCGTTTTGTATGATTCGGTCATGAACCAATTTAAAATGGCTCATTTCCTCCTTCACGAGAGCAGTCATTTCAGTAACCAATTCGGTATATTCAGGAAAGCTAACAATGAGTGAAATTGCAGTACTAGCAGCTTTTTGCTCGCAATACGCATGATCTGTTAAAATGTCTTCTATGTTCTTTTCAACGATATTTACCCAACGAGGGTCTGTGGGAAGTTTGAGTCCTAGCATTATGATGTGGTTTCTTCTATTAAATTCAATGTTTCGTTTCCTTCACGGTCTATAAGCATTTCATATAGCTTAAAGGTTTTGAGTTTGGGATTTAAAATAGAGATGCCCAAAGATAAAGAAGTTGAATTAGAGTACTCTTGATTTACCCAGACATGCTCTAATGTGGCATCTTTCCAAAATCCTGTTTTTGGATTTAAACTAAAATGTGCTGCGGAAATGTGCTTTTTAAAGATAATGTCATCTTTTACAGTGACCAAAATATCACTTTCAAATGTGCGGTGAAATAGGCTTTGAAGACCTGTATCTGAAATCTTCTCACTCAATAATATTGCCGAAGAAGAATTAGAGTAATTCTTGATGCTCACCTGAAATGTATCTGAAATTATAGAGTCGGTTTGGATGACCACTTGTTCCTTAGGCTCGTAAACATTAAGAGGATCTAGTGTGACATTCTTATTGAAATTTGAAACAGCAGTTTTGAGATGATCTTTCTTGCTCGTTCTGTGATCACAACTTGCAAAAACAATGAGTAAAATAAAAGGCAGAAGTAGAAAACGTTTTTTCATCTGTAATTGGTTGTTAAATAGATGTTTTGTAGTGTCACTTTATTTCGAAACTATCCTAAAATAGAATAACTAAAGTAAGCATTTTATCAATGAGATGTGTTTAGAAGATTTTTTAAAAGGGAACCTTAATATTAAACATCTAAACCAAAAGTCTTCCGGAGCAGTTCAATATTGGGATTTTTTTCCTTAAGTTTTTCGTATTTATCTAATGCTGTAAAGACATATTTTTTAGAAATTTCCTCATTAACACTAATATCTAAGTTGAGATCATAATTGAGCAATCGCTTTCGTAGATAATCCATTAACGGATATTGGGCACGTTCTAATTCGACTTTTAGGGTGTCATTGGGAAATGCTAATTTGATATCGGTGCCATTTAATTTAGGAGTATCCATTTCTAAAATGGACGCCATTATTTTTTCTCCTTTTTTATGGAGTTGGTCGATGTAAGCATTCCAAGCATTTTTAAAAGCCTCTTCAGTAAAAGCGTTTTTTGGTAAATCTTCTTGATCAACCACCACATCCATTTGTTTGATCTGATGCTCTTTTTTTGCTCTTATGCTTTTTAAGGAAAGTCCTGAAGTGCGTTGATCCTTTTTAATGTCGAGAACATTTTCTTTTTCCTCGGTGGTTTGTGTCGCTGGTACTTCCACTTTTGGGGTATCTTTTTGACTTAATGTTTCCGAAGGTGAAGCTACCGCTTTTTTCTCATTAGGAACAGTCACAGCAATAGGTTTGATGCCTTTTGCTTTAAAATAGGAGGGTGGTATTATGTAATGTTTGCTATTTTTTTTTTTCTCCATCAAAAGTGATAGAGGCAAGTTGCATTAAACAAAGTTCGACCAGCAGTCGCTGGTTCTTACTGCTTTTATACTTGAGGTCGCATTCATTAGCGAGTTCGATACCTTTTATTAAAAAAGGATATGGTGCTTTTCTAGATTGTTCTAGATATTTTGCTTTGGTGTCTTCTCCAACCTCTAATAATTCTAGCGTCATTTCATTTTGGCACACCATCAAGTCTCTAAAATGGGAAGCTAATCCAGCAATAAAATGATGACCATCAAATCCTTTAGAAAGGGTATGGTTAAAGTGAACTAATAATTCGGGAATCTTATTTTCTAAAATGAAATCAGTGCTTTCAAAATAGGTTTCATAATCTAAAACATTTAAGTTCTCTGTAACCGCTTGTCTAGTGAGATTTTTACCCGAAAAACTTACCACCCTATCAAAAATAGAAAGGGCATCTCGCATGGCGCCATCTGCTTTTTGAGCAATAATGTGTAAGGCATCATCTTCTGCAGTAATACCCTGTTCTTCTGCAATATATTTAAGATAATCTTTAGCGTCTTTTACTGTAATTCTCTTGAAATCGAAAATTTGACATCGCGATAAGATGGTGGGAATGATCTTATGTTTTTCAGTAGTTGCTAAAATAAAAATACAATGTTTTGGAGGTTCCTCTAAGGTTTTTAAAAAGGCATTGAAGGCCGCTTGAGACAACATATGCACCTCGTCAATGATATAGACTTTGTACTTGCCAACTTGTGGTGGAATACGAACCTGATCGGTTAAATTCCTGATATCATCCACAGAGTTATTAGATGCGGCATCCAGTTCAAAAATATTAAAGGCAAAATCTTCATCTCCTGTAGCGTTACCATCGCTATTGATCATTTTTGCCAGAATTCTGGCACAAGTTGTTTTTCCTACACCTCTAGGTCCTGTAAATAGTAGTGCTTGCGCAAGGTGGTTATGTTCAATTGCGTTGAGTAATGTGTTTGTAATAGCCTGTTGCCCCACAACGTCTTTAAAGGTTTGAGGTCTATATTTTCTGGCCGATACTACGAAATGTTCCATACTCAAGTCAATTTTGATAGGACTTTTTAGTACCTAAATCAAAACATAACAAAGTTAAAAATTCAGGCTTAAACATAGGATTGCACTAACTGATTTTAATATTAGTTATCAACAAAAAAAAGAGGCTTTTAAAAGCCTCTTATGAATTTGGTTCTATAATCAATCGATATTCTTTATTATTTTTTCTAAATCCTTTTCGGTAGTATTACGATTGCTGGAGCTAGTTAGGGCTCCTAGATTTCCTCCTAACCCCATAGCGGAAGGTGCAGCATAGCCCAAAATTTTACCATCCTCGGCACTTACCACATATTGTACAAAAATAAGTTTTGACAATTTGACTACTGAATTTTTTCCGCCAGATTGTTGCGTTACTGGAACAGCTCTTATATAGGCAATTTCAGCATTTCTGCTAAGTATTGCTTTGTCTATTTCCTCCTTACTGGTTAATTTATATTTGAATTTATAAATCTCATTAATATTTTTTTTAAGATCGTCATCTACAAAATTCTCGTCTAAAAGTAAGGTTTTAGTTTTGAGTAGATTGGCATTTTCTTTAAGTTCTTCTCTAATGTCTTTTTTGCTTTTTTTATCAGTTTTAAGTGCAATCCTTGTATTAAGATAGTTTTGGAATTGTTGAATAATAAATGTTAAATCAGCCTCTGTAGGGTGCAAAGTAGCATACATCATTTGATACACTGGTTTTTTTTGATCTGTAAGTCCTAAAACCAAAGAATAGGTGTCTGGGTCACCAGCCTTTGAAGACGAAGATGTAAATCTACTAGGTGATCTATTGATTTGGTTATCAAAATAAGCATAGTTACCTTTTTTAGATTTGTCCTTTTCAATTGATGCCAATTCTTCTTGAGTTATATATTCAATTTTATTTGAAAAAGTCCAAGTTTTATTGAATGCTTCTTTCAATGCCAAATTATATTGATCGATTTCGTCTGAATATTCTGTATATTTTTCTGGATCTTTTTCAATTTTTTTCAAAAGGCTACTACTTTGAGCATCCGTTATCACCAATAGCGTTTTTTCTTGAACTTCCATAACGTCTTCTAGCTTACCAAATCCCATTTGAGCGTTGGAGTTAGAAATGAACAATAATGTAAACAAAAAAATTAAGGATAGTTTTTTCATAATATGTAGACTGTTTTATTTTTCGTGCAATATAGACAAATACATTTTTGATAAAAGATTTAACTTAATTTTATTTGTAATTTTGAGGCTAGTAAATCGCCCTATCGCTGTTCCAGTTTTGGGATGGAGGAAAGTCCGAACACCATAGTGCAATCATAGTGGTTAACAGCCACCGGTCGTGAGATCAGGAAAAGTGCAACAGAAAGCAAGTACAGGTTATGCTGTAGTGAAACCAGGTAAACTCTATGTGGTGCAATGTCATGTATACTAACGTTTGAGCGTACACGCGCGATTGTTAGAGGGTAGACAGCTAAAGTTTGCTGGTAACAGTAAACTCAGATAAATGATAGGGTAATCTTAGATTCAATTTGAGATGAACAGAATTCGGCTTATAGATTTACTTACAAAACAAGCGCCAAGATTTGATCTTGGCGCTTTGTTTTTTGAAATATGTTAAGCTATTTTACTTTTTGATAAATTTTAAAGTCTCAGAACTGTTGTATAATTTGATGGTGTACAAACCACTTTGCAATTCAGAAACATTTATTGATGTTTGTCCGTCTAATTTTGAGTTCAAAACTAATTGACCAATAACATCATAAACTTGAACGGTATTGATGTCTGCTGAAATACCTTTAAAATTTAGAGTATGATTGGCTGGATTTGGAAATATAGAAATGAGATGATTTTCTAGCGTGTTGGTACTTAATGTAAGTCTTTCATTTTCATATAGATCTAATCGATCATTGAGATTTGCCAATGAAGCAATGTCTAAATCGCCATCACCGTTAAAATCTGCTGCAGACATGTCAAAAACTATAAAAGGTTGATTATCTATAAGTGTTGGAATTGCTTCGGGAGAAGCGTTAGCTACACCTGTAAAATAGATGATGGTGTCATCTGCTGGCAATGCACCACTTAATATCACATCATTTAAATTATCACCGTCTAAATCTGCTACAAGAACTTTACCTGGACGGTCAATAATGCTTTCGTCGGAAATTATATTTTCTGTAGAAGGTCCGTCTTTAATTTTATTGTACCAAGCGACATCACCCGATTTGTTATCTAATTTAACAATATCCATAACACCATCGTTATTAACATCGGCAAATCTCACCTCCAAAATAGTATTGTCAGTTAAGTTACCAGAATAGACAGTTACAGCATCTTGAATCCAGCTCACGGTATCTGTACCACTTTCTGTTAATTGATTGTAAAAAATTTCTATTGACTGGGTATTGTAAGATCCTACTAACACATCAAGATCATTATCATTGTCAAAATCACCTACATCTATATAAAATGGACCATCAGACGCTCCAGTTTCAATATCAGGTTCACTAGTAAAATTACCGGTGCCATCTCCAGAATACCATACGGTTTTATTGTCTACATAAGACATAGATACGATATCAATATGACCATCATTATTGATATCACCAGTAACGACTTCGCCTGGTTCAATTAAGGCAGCATCAATAGTGATTTCTTCACTAAAACCGCCATTACCATCACTGAGAAAGTAAACCAGTTTACTTTGATTTCCAGAACTAACAATAATGTCATCTCCAAATTGGTTATCAATATTGGCTACAGCTAAACCATCAATAAAGGTAATAGCAGAGGATATAGTAGCTTCGATAGTAAAATTACCTAAACCGTCATTTTTATACCATTTAATAAAATCCTGTTCTGGTGATGACAAAAGGGTGGCCATAACTAAGTCTAAATCTCCGTCACCATCAAGATCACCACTCTCTAGCTCATAGGGTTCGTTCCCTGTATTAGGATCAATATTTATGGGGCCATTAAAAGGTTGTGCGTGATTTAATTGAATAATACCGATTAAGAATAAGACGTTGAGTAGAATTTTTTTCATAAAAAAATGTTTAAATGCTAATATAAATCAATTAACCGATAAAAAACTAATTTTATCGGTTAATTGATGCTTTTGTCCCTATTTCAGCGTACCTACCATGTCTTCTGGCTTAACCCAGTCATCATAGTCTTCTGCAGTTACATAACCTAGATTAATAGCTTCTTCTTTGAGCGTTGTACCATTTTTATGGGCTGTATTTGCAATTTCAGCGGCTTTATAATAGCCTATTTTTGTATTTAAGGCTGTTACTAGCATTAAACTATTGTTCAATAATTGTTTAATAACTTCATGATTAGGCTCTATTCCTGAGGCACAATGTTCATCAAAACTGACACAGGCATCTCCAATGAGTTGCGCAGACTCCAATAAATTAGCAGCCATCATTGGTTTAAATACATTAAGTTCGTAATGGCCCTGTGTGCCTCCAACGGTTACAGCAACATCATTACCCATAACTTGAGCACAAACCATGGTCAAGGCTTCACATTGTGTTGGATTGACTTTGCCTGGCATGATGGAACTACCCGGCTCATTTGCTGGGATAATTATTTCTCCAATTCCACTTCGAGGTCCTGAGGCCATCATTCTAATATCATTGGCTATTTTGTTTAGAGACACCGCTAATTGTTTGAGTGCACCGTGAGTTTCAACTAAAGCATCGTGGGCGGCTAGCGCTTCAAATTTATTATCTGCTGAAACAAATGGCAGCTTCGTAAAGTCAGCAATATATTCTGCAACGAGTTTGCTATAACCTTTTGGCGTGTTAAGCCCTGTACCTACGGCTGTTCCACCAAGGGCTAATTCTGATAAATGAGGTAAGGTGTTTTCTAAAGCTTTAATACCGTGATCTAACTGAGATACGTATCCTGAGAATTCCTGACCCAAAGTTAATGGTGTTGCATCCATGAGGTGTGTTCGACCTATTTTGACAACATGCTTGAATTCTTGAGATTTTTCGTGAAGTGTATTTCTAAGTTTTATGACTCCTGATATGGTTGTGTCTACGACTTTTTTATAGATCGCAATGTGCATTCCTGTAGGAAAGGTATCGTTGGAGGACTGCGATTTATTAACATCATCATTTGGCTGAATGGTTTTTTCGCCTTCGCCAATTGTTTTCCCTGCAATTTGGTGTGCCCTATTAGCAACTACCTCATTAACATTCATGTTACTTTGTGTACCAGAACCTGTTTGCCAAATAACCAAAGGAAATTGATCATCATGTTTTCCATCAAGAATTTCATCACAGACTTTTGCTATTAAATCTCGTTTTTCTTCGGCCAGTACGCCAAGTTCATGATTGGTGTAAGCTGCTGCTTTTTTGAGGTATGCAAAGCCATAAACTATTTCCAAGGGCATAGATGCCGTTGGGCCAATTTTAAAGTTGTTTCTAGAGCGTTCAGTTTGGGCACCCCAAAGTTTATCTGCGGGTACTTTAACCTCGCCCATAGTATCTTTTTCTATTCTGAAATCCATATGGGTTGAAATTTTAGTTGTTCCACAAAGTTAGGGTTTTCAATGTTTTTTAATAGGAAATAATTGGTTCAATCTTAAAGTTTGAGATGGATATAGGTGTATTTTAATGAGGTTTTAAACAAATCCTCAATAAACTATTGCAAAACAAAGTGCTTTATTTTATCTTTGCCGTAATAAAAATTAATCTCATGTTTGAATTTGACCAATATTTAGGATTTTTAGCGTTTTTAACTATTTTAACCATAGGGTTTTGGCTAATGATTTTCCTCATTACTTTTGTTGTTCCTTACTGGATTGGAGGATCACTTATTGAGCGTTTAAATGAGATAAAAGAAGAACGCAAAAGAAAAAAAGCATTAAAAAGCTAATTCAATTTAGCTAAATATAGCACATAAAAAAAGGGAAATTCTTATAGAATTTCCCTTTTTTTATGTGCTTCCAAGGCCATCATTTTAAGAGGTTGTGATTAGCCCTCAAAGTCAAATTCATCACCGCCATCACCTCGGCCCTCTGCCTTTCTTTCCTTTTTCATATTAAATCTATAGATAAGCGCTAAAGTTACTTGGCGTTGTCTCCATTGTGATTCAGATTCTCTTGAGAAGAATTCTGTAGTAGTCAATTGTCTTCTAATTCTAGAGTTGAATACATCTCTAATGTTGAGGGATACAGTTGCCTTGTCCTTGAAAACTTCTTTACTAAATGCTAGGTCCATTGAGAATAACCCATTGGTTTTAGTTTGTGCGCCTTGTTGTTGACCTCTATAAAATGCATTTGTTTGCCAATCAATTTTTCCGGGTAATGTCACTTTACCGCTAAAACGCGCAAACCAACTGTTATTTTTAGCACTGTAATCTACACCATTAAAATCACCTTCGGTTTCAAACTGAAAAAAGTTAAAACTTGTATTTAATCTTAACCATTTAGCTGGGTTGTAAAGAATACCTAATTCGGCACCAATTCTAGTATTTGTTGATAAATTGACTGGGATAGTTCGTATAATATCAATACCATCTGAAGTTTGTTGTCCTGTGTTCTCTTCAACACGCTCAAAAGAATCAGTTTCGTATTGATAATATACAGAAGAGGTCAACGTTAATTCTTTCCAACGTTTTAAGTATCCTAAGTCAAAAGCACTTGAAAAAGCCGGATTAAGATTGGGATTTCCCTGAAAAACTCGAGTTCTACTAGAACGCGTAGGAAACGGATTGATGTACCAACCTCTAGGTCTATTGATACGTCTATTGTAACCAACAGTAATACTTTCTTCTATATCCTCTTGACCTGCGCCCAAATTATAAATGAGATTGACAGTAGGGAAGAGGCCTAAATAATTTTTATTGAAATCGGTATCTATAGGAAAATTGAAGGCATTATTCAAATCTTCGTCACTTAGCTGAGAGTCTATTTTACCTTTAAGCTGTGTGTTTTCTAAACGAAGCCCCAATAAAAAAGAAAACTCACCAAATTTAGTACCATATTGAGAATAGATGGCATTGACATTTTCGTCATAGTCAAACACATTGCTTATGGTGTCATTTATAAAAAAGTTTCCGTTGGTAATATTTTCTTGTTCTAGGCGATAATCAGTCACTTCATTTTCAAAACTACCTCTGTATCCCGCTTCAAATCGTGCATTTTCGCCTATAGGTAATACATAATCTGCTTGAAGTAAATATTCATTTTGAACCTCATCTTGAAAAATACGTTCCATTTGAAAAGCCTCTGGATTATCCTCTTGGCTAACAAGGTAATTTTCATCTATAAAAGTGGTTTGATACTCATCATCATTTACATATTGAAAATCTGCTGTGAGTTGATGACCATCGTCATTGAACTTGGTAATGTAGTTTAGCGCCACCTGATAACTATTATCTTCTTCATTTTGACGCTCGGTTCTTAAGGTGCGCTCAATGATAGCACCCTCATTAAAACGATCACTGTTATTGCGGGATTCATCGGCATCTTCTCCATATCTATAAAATAAGCTCCCTGTAACCGAGGTTTTATCAGACAAGAAATATTCCATTCCAATATTCCCATTGTAGTTGCGGTTAAGCCTTGTTACCTTTTGATCTTCTCTAATTCTTTCATATTCTGGCTCAATGAGCTCACCGTCATCAATTCTATCAAAATATGTAGCATCACTAAAACTGTTTCTTGGCGCGTCAAAATATCGAAACCCAACATTGGAAAAGAGATTAAATTTTTCGGTTCTATAATTAAGATTAGCAGCAACACCGGCTAAATCAGGATTTCCTAAATTCAAACTTAATGAACCATTAAAACCAAGGGTTTCTTTTTGTCTTAAAATGATATTTAAGATCCCAGCAGTACCTTCTGCATCATATCTTGCAGATGGAGAGGTAATCACTTCTACTCGTTCTATGGCCTCTGCTGGTAGTTGACTCAATACGTTTGAATCTCCAAAACCAGCGAGTGCAGATGGCTTTCCATTAATCAAAATACGAACGTTTTCATTTCCTCTCAGACTAATCGAGCCTTCAACATCAACGGAAACGGAGGGTACATTATTAAGAGCATCACTTACAGTACCGCCTGCAGTAGTCAGATCTTTACCTATATTGTATATTTTTTTATCTAGCTTTATCTCTACGGTTGTACGTTCTGCAACAACTTCAACAGCATCAAGTGCTTCTAAATTGATTTTAAGAGCTACAGTACCTAAATCAATATCGGTATCTATACTTTTATTTTCGTAAGTTTTGTTTTTGTAAGAAAGATATTCAATTTTAACATTGTAGGTTCCTGGAGCGACCTTAATTTCAAAGCCCCCTTGAAGGTCTGTAATGCCTCCGTTAGCAACGGTATTATCAGAAGGATTTATAAAAGAGACTGTAGCATATTCTAAAGGATAACCTTCGTCGGCATCTACCACCTTACCAGTAACAGTTATTTCTTTTTGAGCGTGTAGCTTATCGGCGTTAAAAATGGTAATTAGGCAGAATACTATTAGAAGATATCTCATAAATAATTAATCGTTGTTTTTCTTTCGTTTTTTTCTTTTCTTTTTTTCGTCCTTAGGATTCCATTTCCCTGTAAGCGCGTCTTCGATTTTCATCATAACGTCTTCGTTAACAATGGCTCTGACATCTGTAAAATGACGAGCTCTCATTTTAACCACTTCGTCTTTTGCTTCAAAGCTTTTCAAACCTAACTTTGATATCTTAACGACTTCATCAAAATAGCTATCCATGGTTTGTCTAATGATTTCCTTTTGGAAATCATCAACATCCAAAGTTTTTATAAATTCATTGAGAAATTTTTGTTTGTTCTCCTCAACCTGTTCTTCGTAACGTTCTTTTTCTTTCTCGTCAGTTGCATTTTGAGCATTCAACGTTGTATGTAATGAGAAAAAGCAAAGTAAAATGGTGAAAATTCGTATCATTTTAGAATATTAAAAGGATATGACGGCAAAAATAAACGATGGTTTAGTTTAACTCCGTTAATTATTCGTTAAACAAAAATTAGATAATTTCCAGTATGTTTTCCGAAGGTCTACCGATCACTGCTTTATTGTCGTTAACAACAATAGGCCTCTCGATCAGTTTAGGATGACTTAGCATGGCTTCAATAATATCTTGATCGGATAGTTGTTTATCTTGAAAATTTGATTTCCAAATCGATTCGTTTTTGCGAACCAAATCTATAGGTGACATTTTAAGTTTGGTAAGAATTGATTTTAGGTCTTCTTCGGAAATGGGATCTTTCAAATATTCAACGACTTTGAAATCTTTTTTAGAATCTTTTAAGAGTTCAAGCCCTTCGCGGGACTTTCTGCAACGTGCATTGTGGTATATCTTAATCATAAATTAAAGTGTAATATGTAGTTCTTGTAATGCTTTGGTAAGTTGTTCAGGAGATTTAAAATGGATGCCTGTGATGCCCATGGTTTCCGCAGCTTTGATATTTCGTAGGTTATCATCTATAAATACGGCGTCTTCCGCAGCAATATTAAAACGTTTTAAAGTGAGTTCGTAAATTTCTTTAAAAGGCTTGCGTGTTTGTTCTTCTCCAGAAACAATAATCCCTTCAAACCAATGTAAAAACTCAAAACGTTGTAAGGCAATGGGGAAGGTCTCGTGGCTCCAATTGGTAAGTGCTACGACTTTATAATTTGGATTATTGATAAGCGATTTAAGAATCTCTACCGTTCCTTCAATAGCTCCTCCTAACATTTCTTCCCAGCGTCCATAAAACATACGAATGAGTTCTTCATGTTCAGGAAACATGGCCACACGGTCTTCTGTAGCTTTTTCTAAAGGATACCCAGCATCCTGATTCTCATTCCAATCATGGGTGCAGATCGTGTCAAAAAACCATGTCATTTTATCTCGATCACCATTAAAAACTTCTAGATAAACATATTCAGGATTCCAATCGATGAGCACGCCTCCAAGATCAAAAATGATAGTATGGATAGTTTTCATAATATTAAATTTTGAAAGTTATTATGTTATAATATCACAGCATAGATCATTAAGGCTCCAAAACAAAAAGCAAAAGGAGGAAACCATCTTACTTGTGTGCAACTTATTTTATGGCTTGATTTTACTGCAAAATCATGATGCCATTTCATAGGGACGAGATATAGTACAAAAGAAGTTAGAATCATGAACCATCCAAAAACAAAAAACAGTTTAGGAAGTTTAGCGTATATAGCATAAATGACCAAAGCTATTGCCGGGAGCAATCGTAAAGTGATTTGCCCATAGTTGATTAAAGCATTGCTTCCTGCTTTTCTTAATAGCGCTTTCGCATCTCTAGGATTACATAACATCAAGAATCCAGCACCAATGATGAAAAGGCCAAAAGCAATACAAATCCATTTGGCGATTTAAATCATACTGGTTTACAATTGATTAGAGTCTTCTTCTTTTTGTCCCATCATCATGAGATAGGCTTTTAGAAATGGCTCAATATCACCATCTAAAACGGCATCTACGTTACCTGTTTCATGAGCCGAGCGAACGTCCTTTATCAGTTTATAGGGATGTAAGACATAATTTCGAATTTGACTTCCCCATTCAATTTTCATTTTTTCGGCCTCAATGTTCTCGCGCTGTGCTAATTGTTTCTGAAGTTCAATTTCATACAATTGAGATTTCAGCATCTGCATAGCTCTGTTCCGGTTATCGTGCTGTGAACGTGTTTCGGAACAAGAAATTTGAATCCCAGTAGGTTTATGGGTTAATTGTACCTTGGTTTCAACTTTATTCACATTTTGACCCCCGGCACCACTAGAGCGTGCCGTAGTGATCTCTATATCGGCTGGATTGATGTCAATTTCTATGGTGTCATCAACAAGCGGGTAAACGTAAACCGAAGCAAAACTTGTGTGACGCTTAGCATTACTGTCAAATGGAGAAATACGTACCAAACGATGTACGCCATTTTCCCCCTTAAGCCAGCCAAAAGCAAAATCGCCCTCAATTTCTAGAGTAACGGTCTTAATCCCTGCAACATCACCTTCTTGAAAGTTCAATTCTTTAACCTTGAAACCGCTCTTTTCAGCATACATGAGGTACATACGCATAAGCATACTTGCCCAATCGCAAGACTCTGTGCCTCCTGCACCTGCCGTGATTTGAAGTACGGCACTAAGCGCATCTCCTTCTTCAGAAAGCATGTTTTTAAACTCTAACTTCTCAATTAGGTTAATTGCTTTTTCGTAACGGTTTTGAACGTCTTCTTGAGTAGCTTCTTCCTCTTTGTAAAATTCATAAATGACCTCAAGGTCTTCTACAAGTGTTTTGGAGGCGTCATAGTCTTGAACCCAACTTTTTTTCTCCCGTAAAGATTTCATAACGAGCTCTGCTTTTTTAGAGTCGTTCCAAAAATTGGGGTCAAAAGTTTGTTCTTCTTCGTTAGAAATTTCTATCAGCTTGGCATCTATGTCAAAGATAGTGCCTAAGCTTGCCTAGGCGGGTATTGAGATCTTTAATTTGATCTGATGTAATCATGTCAATATATTTTTAAATTTGCCTTTTCGGCACAGCACAAAATTAGAGCTATTTATTGTTGATGTGAAACCTCAGGACATTATTTTATATCATTCTCCTTTAGCACAATATTGTATTTTCGGTATTTCACATTTATAGCTCGGTATATTTATATAGCTTTATCAAAATTAAAGATTTTAAATATTTAGTGACCATGATTATAGATTTAAGAAGCGATACCGTTACGCAACCCACAAAGGGCATGTTAGATGCCATGATGAGCGCTAAAACGGGAGATGATGTGTATAAAGAAGATCCTACGGTTAATGCTTTGGAAGCGCGCATCGCAGAACTATTTGGCATGGATAAGGCCTTGTTTTTCCCCACGGGAACTATGGCGAATCAAACTGCTTTAAAATTGCACACCAATCCTGGGGATCAAGTGATCTGTGATAGTAATGCTCATATATATCATTACGAGGGCGGTGGCGCTTCCTTTAATAGCGGAATTTCCTGTAAACTCATCCAAGGCCAAGGCGGCATGTTTAAAGCAGAACAAGTAGAAGAGGCTATTAATCCGCCTGATTTTTATCATAGTCCGTTGACCTCATTGGTCGAAATTGAGAATACAGCAAACCGCGGCGGTGGCTCTTGCTGGGATTTTAATGAAATTAAAAAAATTAAAACCGTTTGTCTGCAGCATAATTTAGGCTTGCATTTAGATGGCGCACGATTTTGGAATGCCCTTGTGGCCACTAATGAAACCGCAAAAGATTATGGGAGCGTGTTTGATACCATTTCTGTATGCTTGAGTAAAGGTTTAGGTTGCCCTGTTGGTAGTGTTCTCGTCGGAAATTCTAAGTTGATGGATAATGCCGTAAGGATAAGAAAAATTTTAGGTGGAGGAATGCGCCAAGTGGGCTATCTGGCAGCTGCAGGACTATACGCCCTTGATCATCATGTGGAGCGTTTAGCTGAAGACCATAAAAAGGCTAAAGACATTGAATCAGTTTTAAAAAAGCTTTCCATTGTAAAGCATGTACAACATGTAGAAACCAATATCATCATTTTTGAATTGCACCAAAAGGCTGATGAAGCAAAATTTTTGGAGGCTTTATCAAAACACCAGATAAGATTAAGTGGCATGGGCCACGGTAAACTACGTATTGTTACCCACTTGGATTATACAGATCAAATGCATGATAAGGTCTTGGATATTTTGAGTAAAATGAAATTATAAAAAATCAATACTTTATGAATTACACCCAAAGATCAGGTATTGCTAAGTCCTAATCCTTCTCAAGGAAAAACGGCTTTATTTTACAATCTTGTGAACAAAGGGGAGGTCACCATATTATTGTCAGATCCCACTGGTCGCGCCCTATGGCAAAAGACCGAGCCTTTTCAAAAGGGGCAGATCACCATTGATACCCAAGATTACGCCTCTGGGTACTACCCAATTGTTCTGTTCCAGAACGGTAAGGTGGTAGGTAGGGTCAAGTTGATCGTTAATTAATTTTTGTTTTTATGAAAAAGAAATCATTGTTTATAATTGTCTTTTTACTATCGCTCTTTGCGAGCGCCCAAGATTGGCAATGGATCAAGCGAGGCGGTAGTAACAATACGCTCAATACTAGTGGTACTACAAGACAGGAAGAGGTTTATAATATTGTTACTGACAGTCAAAAGAATGTTTACGTCATGTCGCAAGTGGGTTATACTGATACGGATGTAGAGGGTAATGAGATCGAAACCTATGCAAGTCCTACTACAATTACAGACCATATGATCTCGAGTTTTTCTTGCGACGGTACCTATAGATGGAGTAAGGTCATTGGGGGCGGTGGTATCGAAGTGATTGAGGATTTGGCAATTGATAGTGATGATAACGTCTATGTTGCTGGTAGGGTAGGGAATTGCAACGGTAGTGATCCCAGCGACCCCTATCCTGCACAAATTGGGGAAGACTACGTGTTTCCAAACTCAAGTTCCGGCTGCGCCAGTCTTTTTTATGCCAAGTTCGATAGTGAAGGTGTTTTTCAATACATTGTGCGCCCTCAAGAGCCCACTGCTCTGTCGATTGAGATTAAGGCAACTTCATTGGGTTTCGATGTGCAGGATGATATCATCTACTGGCATGTATGGCTCAATCAGGGCAATCATATTGATGGTGCTTTGGTCAACGATAACCCGGAGGACTCAACCCCCTACATTTTAAAATACCAGCCAGATGGTACGTTTATCGAGGCGATCCAGATGGGTACTATCGAAAGCGTCAGCGGAAATAGGATTAAATACTACCGTAACCCAAACAACGGTAGGCACTATGCCACCATGATGAAACAGGATAGCCAGAGCAGTATCATGATCAACGGTACAGAGCTAAACGCGCCTTCAAGCCTTGTGGCATTTGATACCGAAGGACAGTATCTATGGCAGCGCGGTAATACCTATGATATTAATAACTCGCTAAAATTTTTCAATATTGATTTTGATCCAGATAACAATATCTATATTTCCGCCGTCATGCCCGGTTTTGAACTGGACAGTTTTCTTGGTTATAGTATGACGTTTTCTGGTGTGCCAACATTTTTATTAAAGACCGATGCTGACGCCAATGGATATATCTGGGCGACGCACTATAGCGATCAAGGTACAAGTGGTGATGGTGCTATGGTATATAGCAATGAAGAGGTGGCTTATACAGGTCGAATTACAGGTACAGACTTTTCTTGGGGCGACCAAAGTTTGGTGGGGCCAGATGTCAACGAAGGGCAGGATGTTCTCTTGGCAAGGTTTGATGCGGCAACGGGAGCATGTACGGCATTGGACAAGATTGATAGTGATGTTGGCTCAGGGGAAAACGGTACGGCCATAGCTGTGGATGCCTCTGGGGACTACTTGGTGGGCGGCGGCTTTGGCAGCCAGCTCTTTGATGTCAATGGGAACATCATCCAGAACCAGGGCCCGCAGACCGACTTCTTTATCGCCAAATATGCCACTGAGGCCTGCTCTGCGCTTAATATCAATAGTAAAGAAAACAATAGGATCGATGTGTTTCCGAATCCAAGTAAAGGTGTTTTTACTGTGAAGGTTTTGCGAGAAACCCAGTTTAGATTATATGATATTACCGGAGCCTTGTTGAAAACAGGTATACTAAATCAAGATGATAATAAAATTGATGTTTCAGGATTTTCAGCGGGTTGTTATCTCTTGCAACTGAATACAGGACTTCATTTGGAAGTAATTAGGATTCTCAAAAATTAAACTATAAAAGACCTACTCAAACTCCACCAACAACTGGTTTTTGTCTACAGCGTCGCCTTTTTTAATGGCAACAGATTTGATAATGCCATCCCTTGGTGAGGTCAGCACATTCTCCATTTTCATGGCCTCTAAAATAAGGAGGGTATCATTTTCTTTAACCTCTTGGCCATTTTTAATGTTGATTTCCAAAACTAGACCAGGCATTGGGGCTTTAATGTCGCTAATCATTTTGGCACTACCAATTTCAAAACCCATATCTTTAATGAGTTCATCTAAAGCGTTGTTTATTTGAACCTTATAACGGTTATTATTCACCTTTACTTCATAGGAGCCCTTATTTAAATTTGAAGAGGCGATTTCCGCAGAAAATGATTTATGATGGTCTAGTACATGAAAATGATTATTGGAAGTTTCAATGCTATCAAATTGAGACAGCGCTTTGTCATCAAATTCAAATTCGTGGGTATCGTTAACAACGGCTTTGCTTGGATTCATTTGTTTTATTTTCTGATATAAATATACGTAAGTCTTTGCAAGTTCTAAAATAGAAATGGCAAAAGCCATCAACTCAAAGTCTAAATAGTTGTTTTAAAGTGAGATCGCGCCGCTTTATCAATAGGGTTGTTGTTCTTAAAAAAATAACGGCTGTAAGTAGAGCATCTCCTGCAGCAGTATGCCTATCTGTAACATCTAGAGCAAAATTATCTGCAATGTCGTCTAGGGTGTAATTACTATTATTTATAAAGTTAGATTTAATTCTGGTAGCTCGGTAGATATTTACCGTATCAAGTACCTTGTTCTTTAAAACGGGCAGGCCTTTTCGGTTTAAAATTTTGTTGAGCATGGTGATGTCAAAATCGGCATGATGTGCTATTAAAATAGCGTTACCGATATACTCCAAAAATTGTTTTATGGCTTCATCTTCAGTTAAGGTTTTTAACCGCTCGTTTCTAATGATTCCATGAATTTCAACCGTATCTTCATTAAAACGCTCTTGTTCCACATAAATTTCTAAACTGTTGGAGATATGGATTTCATGGTCTAGAATTTCCACAGCACCAATACTCAATACTCTATCATTATCATAATCAAAACCGGTCGTTTCTGTATCAAAAACGATATACCGATTCGCTTTAATGGATTTGGGATATTTGTGCTTTGAGAATTTCGACTCGTAATCTTGCCAAAATTCGGGCAGCTCTTTGGTTTTGAAAATAGATAGCCAATCTTTCATTAGAGTATGCCGCTAACATTAAACTTAATTTTAACCACTTCTTGAATGTTACTAATGGTTTTAAAACAACGCTTGAGCTTCATCTTTTCTTCCTTGGTCATGGTTTCTAATTTAATAAAGCGTCCGTTGTCATTATTAATAAGACCATGTTTAGTTCTAAATTTAAGCAATGCTTTATGCGCATAAGAGCAGGAGAGGTAAAGCTCTCTGTTTTCTGGGGCTAGATCGGCAAGACGCTCAAAACGTTCGGCTGTATTGTTGAGTGTCTTGATTTGATAATTTAAAGCTAATACTCTACCAGCATCTACAACAGGCATAATGGCTCGTTTCTTTATATCGAAAAAATCTTTGTGTTTGCCATCGCTCTCTAAAAGAAACTGTCTGAAAAACCCCAAGGGCGAGGCACTTCTTAAAGCATTAGCGGCCAATTTGGATAAAAAGATTTTATTGCCTTTCGTAATCTCGAGCAAATGATCACCTAAGGCGTTGGTCAAGGTGGCATCTCCATAGCTGATGTCAAAATCAAAAAAGATGGAGCTGAGTAAAATTTCATCGTTTCCGGTATATATCGTCCAATCGGTAAACTGTGATTTCCATTCATCTAAACTCAAACACCAGCGCGGATTCTTCGCCATCATATCTGCATCACAAAATACAAACCCAATTGTGTTGAGGCGTTTGTTCACTTTTTTAGCTAAGGTCAAAAAGTAGCTTCTAACAGACTCTAGATCTTCTTCAGGGACATTTTCAAACACAAGAGCATTATCCTGATCGGTATGTAACAACTGTTCCTTGCGCCCTTGGCTTCCAATAGACATCCAAGCAAATTTAACCGGTGGTTCCTTTTTCATTTTCACCAAACAGCGCTCTACAATACGTTTTATAGTGGCGTCATTAAGTTCAAAAATAATCTTGCTGATGTGCGTTAGTGGGATATTTTGCATAATGTACCCCTTAAGCAGTACCATCATTTTCTCGCGAATGCGTTTTAGATCTTTAGTACTGTCAGACCGCTGTATGGCTTTCATCAATACCGACGGATTGTTACCTTCCATCACTGTCATATCGTGCTCAGAGACCAGTCCTATTAACTTTGTGTTTGGTGTGCCATCCTCAGTAATACAGATGTGCCCAATATGATGTTTCATCATTGTAATACGGGCCTGTGCAATCGTCATGTTGCTCTTATAACATAAAACGGGAGAACTCATAATACTTGCGGCAGTATCATCGATATTATGAAGGCCTGTGGCAACTTTGTTTCGTAAGTCTTTATCTGTAATAATGCCCATTGGAATGTCATTTTCAACGATAACTATAGAGCCTATTTGATGTTTGTGCATTTTCTGCGCCACTGCGGAAATTTTAGAGTCCAGTTTAGCCGTAATAATTTTAGTGATGTACGTTACGGGTTGGAGTTCGAAAAGATTATCTGTAGGATTTTTAATGATGGATGCATCAGAAAAAAACGCCGCATGGTGCTTTTGTGTATAAGGATTCTCTGTGTTTGAGGCAAAGCTTTCAATGAGATACTTACCAATTACCGAGTTGCTCTCGGCCATAGGTTTAAATAATTCAATAGGTATGATGTAGAGAATGGTACTCTCGTCTGCAATAGCATTATGGGCATAATTTTCTTTTGCAAACAAGGGTCTAAGTCCAAAAACATCGCCTTCATCAAATTTATCAACTACCAATAAGGCGTTATGGTCATCTTCTCTTAAAGACACTGCGCCTTTATGAACGATGTAAAATTCATTTTTAAGGGCATCATTAATTTTATAAACGGGATCATCCTTATCAAAATACTTAATTTTTACTGCTGAGGAAATTTCAAGTAATTGTGATTTGTTCAACAATTCAAAAGGAGGATAGCGTTTTAAGAAATCCGCAACCCGTTCTGCAATGGTGTTTTTCATGATTACAAGTTACAAAAGACGACGTAAATTAATCCTCAATTTTAAAATGTGATGCTTCCTGATGCCTTTTAATGGCCTTCCAAGACAATATAATACCGATAAAAAGAGAAATGAAGGCTCCAATCCATATACCTGGAATAAAGTTAATGAATAAGAAGAAATCATAAAACCCATGAAAGACCATTGCTAATGCTAATCCGCAGAGATTTAAGACCATTCTATTTTTTGAAAATTTTGCTTTCCCCATAAAGTAGCCCATCAAAATCCCAAAAGTAGCATGAGCGGGCACTGCCGTAAAAGCTCTTAAAATAGCTGTTGAAACGCCGCCTTGCATAACGTAAAATAAGTTTTCTGTTGCGGCGAAGCCCATAGATACCATGACGGCATACACGATACCGTCAAACGGCTCATTAAAGTCTTTCTTAGGTTGGTTAAAAAATCGAACGATAATGTATTTGCTAAATTCTTCAGTAAGCCCCACAATGAGGAAGGCTTTGAAAAATTGCTGAGGGACACTAAATTCATCTGTCAGCGGAACTACAATATCGGTCGCAGAATAGATTAAAGTAGTAATGATAATGCTTACGATGGCTCCCAAAAGGAAACTTACCAACATTAGACCAATAGGTTCTTTCTCATACAGATCTTTATAGTAAATGTAGGTGATGACTATAAAGACAGGGGCGATGGCTAGCAGTAGTAAATTGATCATCTATAAGTTTGATTCAATCGCCTGGACGATGCGGTCTATGACAAATTGATAATAGGTTTTATTGGTTGGTACAAAATGATTGTTTTTCCCTATGGATTTTAGAATGTCATGAAATTGAGCAATACTAACGTATTTTAAGGCTTCAACCTCTGTTTCTTGAGGCACAAAATCTTCTAACTTCACTTTGGTTTTGGCAATAAAAGTATGATGAAATTCATTATCCAACAAACCGTTGGGATAACTATTGAAACATTGAAATACGCCGATTTTTTGTAACTCGGTTTCTGAAATATGGGCTCCAATTTCCTCTCTAATTTCTCTTACTGCAGCTTGCCTTACAGTCTCTCCTGCATCTACATGTCCAGCTACCGAAACATCCCAAAGCAAAGGACAAATAGTTTTAGTTGCAGAACGCTGTTGAAGCAGAATATCACCATCGGCCGTATAAAACCAAATATGAGCCGTGTTATGGTATAAGCCTTTTTGGTGTACCTGTAATTTTGGAGCTATGTCACCCGTGGGCTGCCCTGTTTTGGTGAGAACGTCAATTAAATCCTCCATGTTGAAATTTCAGAATGTCGCTTTTAGTGTATCCTATTAGATACACAAATATCAGTATTAAAATCAGTTCTTAGTATAAAATTTGAGATTTGTTTACTCTCTATTGTTTAATGTTTTAACAAAAAAGTTTAACAAAATTTTAAATATGAGTTTATGATTTATCAATTAATTTTATAGAAAACCATTAAAAAACAGATTATTATGAAACAAAAAGACTTTTTTTTAACAATTTTCGTAATTTTTATAGCGTTATGTAGTTTTGGTCAAACCGCCAGAGTACAAGCTATTCATAATTCTGCAGATCTAGCGGCTCAAACAGTCGACGTCTATTTAAATGATGAGATATTCCTTAATGATTTTGAGTTTAGAACGGCAACACCATTTACAGATGCGCCTGCGGGGATCCCCATCAACATCAAGATTGCTCCAGGAAACAGTACTTCCAGTGCTGACTTTATTTATGAGATCAATCCTACCTTGGTAGATGGTGAGACCTATATTATGGTGGCAGATGGTAATGTAAGTACAGAAGGCTACGTTGAGAACGCCAATTTCAGTATAGAGGTTTATGCAACGGGTAGAGAAGCTGCCTCACAAACCGGCAACACCGATATTTTGGTTCATCATGGGGTCACAGATGCTCCAACGGTCGATATCAATGAGGTTACAGGACCATCGGTATTGGTAGATGATATCTCCTTTCCTGAATTTGCAATGGATTATCTTGAACTTCCAACGGCAGATTATATCATCAACGTGAGCACAGCAGATGGGGCAACAGTGGTTGAGGAGTACAGCGCTCCATTGAGTACCTTGATGTTGGACGATGCTGCCATCACGGTCTTGGCCAGTGGTTTTTTAGATCCAAGTGCTAATAGTGACGGACCTGCATTTGGGCTATGGGCGGCTACCGCAGCTGGTGGCGCACTTGTGGAGTTACCAGTAACAGAAGAAGATGAAACGGCCAGAGTACAGGTCATTCATAATTCTGCCGATTTAGCGGCTCAAACAGTTGACGTCTATTTAAATGACGAGATATTACTTGATGATTTTGAGTTTAGAACGGCAACACCATTTATAGATGCACCTGCGGGAACACCAATAAACATTAAGGTTGCCCCGGGAACAAGTACTTCAAGTGCTGACTTCATTTATGAGATCAATCCTACCTTGGCAGATGGTGAGACCTATATCTTGGTGGCAGACGGTAACGTAAGTACAGAAGGCTATGTTGCGAACGCGAATTTCAGTATAGAGGTTTATGCCATGGGTAGAGAAGCTGCCTCGCAAACTGGCAACACCGATATTTTGGTCCATCATGGGGCCACAGATGCTCCAACGGTCGATATCAACGAGGTTACAGGACCATCGGTATTGGTAGATGATATCTCCTTTCCTGAATTTGCAATGGATTATCTTGAACTTCCAACGGCAGATTATACCATCAACGTGAGCACAGCAGATGGGTCTACAGTGGTTGAGGAGTACAGCGCTCCATTGAGTACCTTGATGTTGGACGATGCTGCCATCACGGTCTTGGCCAGTGGTTTTTTAGATCCTAGTGCTAATAGTGACGGACCTGCATTTGGGCTATGGGCGGCTACCGCAGCTGGTGGCGCACTTGTGGAGTTACCCGTAACAGAAGAAGATGAAATGGCCAGAGTACAGGTCATTCACAATTCTGCCGATTTAGCGGCTCAAACAGTTGACGTCTATTTAAATGACGAGATATTACTTGATGATTTTGAGTTTAGAACGGCAACACCATTTATAGATGCACCTGCGGCAACACCAATAAACATTAAGGTTGCCCCGGGAACAAGTACTTCAAGTGCTGACTTCATTTATGAGATCAATCCTACCTTGGCAGATGGAGAGACCTATATCTTGGTGGCAGACGGCAACGTAAGTACAGAAGGCTATATTGCGAACGCGAATTTCAGTATAGAGGTTTATGCAATGGGTAGAGAAGCTGCCTCACAAACTGGCAACACCGATATTTTGGTTCATCATGGGGCCACAGATGCTCCAACGGTCGATATCAACGAGGTTACAGGACCATCGGTATTGGTAGATGATATCTCCTTTCCTGAATTTGCAATGGATTATCTTGAACTTCCAACGGCAGATTATATCATCAACGTGAGCACAGCAGATGGGGCAACAGTGGTTGAGGAGTACAGCGCTCCATTGAGTACCTTGATGTTGGACGATGCTGCAATTACGGTATTGGCCAGTGGTTTTTTAGATCCAAGTGCCAATAGTGACGGACCTGCATTTGGATTATGGGCGGCTACCGCAGCTGGCGGCGCACTTGTGGAGTTACCGACAACTTCTCTAAGTGTTCTTAATTTCGAGAATTTTGCAATTGATGTCTTTCCAAATCCTGTAAAAGATTATCTGAATATTAATTTGGAAAAAGATATCGAATCAGAATTATATGTTTTTGATATGTCTGGTAGAACTGTTTTCAATAAGACTTTAAAAATGGTGAATAAGATATCTGTAAAAGATTTGTCTAACGGCACATATATTTTTAAGATTTCAAACAGCAATGGAAGTGAATCTGTGAAAATAAATGTTATGCATTAGAAGTTCTCCAAATATGTGATATGAAAAAGCCTTGAACTATTTCAAGGCTTTTTTATTTTATAAATTTATCATGATTTCTGTTGTAGAATACTTAATCTATTCTATTTGACAGATTAACAGAAGTATTAATCAAAATAGCTGAACGTATCGCCATCCTTGATGTTCAACAACGTCTCATAAATCATTTTAATCACGTTTTCGACATCATCACGATGCACCATTTCAACAGTGGTATGCATATAACGTAATGGTAAAGAGATTAAGGCAGAAGCCACACCACCGTTACTATATGCAAAGGCATCTGTATCAGTTCCTGTAGCTCTTGACAAAGCAGAACGTTGAAAAGGAATCTTGTTCTTTTCAGCAGTATCTGTAATCAAATCACGTAATTTTTGCTGTACAGCAGGCGCATAAGCAACTACAGGTCCTTTACCCATTTGCAATTCACCTTCTTTTTTTCTTTCGATCATTGGTGTGGTGGTGTCATGGGTCACATCTGTGACTATAGCAACATTTGGCTTGATGCGCTCGGTAATCATTTGTGCGCCTCGTAATCCTATTTCTTCTTGTACCGAATTGGTGATATACAATCCAAACGGCAATTCTTTTTTGTTTTCTTTTAAGAGTCTGGCTACTTCTGCAATCATGAATCCGCCCATTCTATTATCTAAAGCACGGCATACAAATTTATCCTTATTAAGAATATGAAAAGTGTCTGGATACGTAATCACACAACCTACGTGAACGCCTAATGCTTCCACTTCTTCTTTAGTATTACAACCACAATCTATAAATATGTTTTCTGGTTTTGGAGCTTCTTCTTTCGATTTGTCCCTTGTATGGATAGCTGGCCAGCCAAAAACACCCTTAACAATGCCATTTTTTGTGTGAATATTTACAATCTTACTTGGTGCAATTTGATGATCACTACCACCGTTACGAATGACGTAAATCATTCCATTGTCAGAAATATAATTTACATACCAAGAAATTTCATCGGCATGTCCTTCAATAACGACCTTGTATTTGGCCTTTGGGTTGATGATGCCTACCGCAGTTCCATAGGTATCAGTAATAAACTCGTCCACATAAGGTTTGAGATAGTCCATCCACAATTTTTGACCAGTCCATTCATAACCTGTTGGAGCAGCATTATTGAGGTAGTTTTCTAAGAATTCTAATGATTTTTTATTGAGTATGCTTTTTGTAGCCATAAATGTATTGTGTTTGCTTTTCCGTAAAAATAATGGGATTTTGAAGACTTCGAAACTATTTCTGTAACAAAATCGGTTATTTTTACACCAATACCCAAACACATTTTACATTAAAACGAAAATCATGAAGCTAGTCATTACAAATCTCACAAAAACTTACAAAAATGGAGTTAAAGCCATTGATGACCTTAACTTAACTATAGGAACAGGCATGTTTGGCTTGCTAGGCCCTAATGGTGCTGGTAAATCTTCATTGATGCGAACTATTGCTACTTTACAAAGTCCAGACTCTGGAACCGTCACTTTTGGAGAGATCAACGTTTTAGAAGATAAAATGGCACTACGAAAAGTGCTAGGATATTTACCTCAATCCTTTGGAGTGTATCCTAAGATGTCTGCGGAAGATTTGCTGGATTATTTTGCAACGCTTAAGGGCATCAGTTCTAAAACGGAAAGACAAGCTCTGGTTAAAGAGGTTTTGGATATTACAAATCTTTACGATGTACGAAAAAAACATGTGGCCGGTTACTCTGGAGGTATGAAACAACGTTTTGGTATTGCGCAATTGTTGCTTAACAATCCAAAATTAATTATTGTAGATGAGCCTACTGCAGGGTTGGACCCCGCAGAGCGTCATCGATTTTTAAATGTGTTAAGAGAAGTAGGCACCAACTGTACCGTGATTTTCTCAACCCATATTGTTGAAGATGTTAAAGAATTATGTAATGACATGGCCATATTAAATGGCGGACGCATCTTAAAACAAGCAACACCAAGTCAAGCAAGAAAGGAGCTGATTGGTCAAATTTGGACTAAAATTATAGACCGAGACGATCTTGAGGCTCATGAAGCCCAGTTTAATGTACTGTCTTCAAATTATAATGAAGACAATTCACTAAATATAAGAGTACACGCTCCTGAACAACCTGATGTGGCGTTTAAGGCCGCTGAACCGCAATTAGACGATGTGTATTTTATTGCTTTAAAACAAGACGAGCCTGTATTAAGCTAATTTTTTTCTTCAATTTAAAACCAACTTATGTTTTCTACCATATTTTTTCACGAAATTAAATATTGGCTAAAGAAGCCAGCCTTTTATATTTACATGGCCATCTTCTTTCTGCTCGCGCTTTTCTTGGCGGCTACTTCCGCAGGAATTTTTGATAGTATTACCGCAACAACAGGATCTTCGAGAATTGTTAATGCACCTTTAGGCGTTACCAATATGTTTAACGGATTGACTGTTTTTATTTTCTTTCTATTTCCATCCATCATTGGTGTTACCATTTATCGTGATTTTAAAAGCGATATGCATACCATTTTGTATTCCTACCCATTTACAAAAGCCAATTATCTATTTGCTAAATTTTTTAGTGGCATCACCATTGTCACGTGTATTGTGCTAACTATTGGCGTGGGTATGTTTATTGGTTTTAGATTGCCAGGAACCAATGCAGACATCGTAGGCGCTTTTGACATCAAGTCTTATTTTGACGCCTATTGGCTATTTATTTTACCAAATATTTTGCTCTTTGGAGCTATAATTTTTGCTGTAGTGACGTTTACAAGAAATGTCGCTGCAGGTTTTATCACTGTTATTCTCTTACTATTCGTTCAGGGATTTACAGAAAGTTTATTGTCTGATCCAGATAATCGATACTTGTCTGCTTTATTAGATCCTTTTGGAGGTGCAGCTTCTGCGTATTACACGAGATATTGGACGGTTGCCGAACAAAATGAACTTCACATTCCTATTAAAGAGGTGATTCTCTATAATCGATTGATTTGGTTAGGTGTGGCCAGTATTGTTTTTGGCTTGGTCTATAAGTTTTTCAGCTTTAGTCAAAATGCGATGACTATTTCACTCTTCAAAAAAGAAAAAGGAGAACGCTCCACCAAGCGTAATTTTGGTGGCATTACCAGAATCAATCTTCCTAAGGTTAATTTTAATTACTCGTGGGTTCAAAATTTAAAAACGACGTGGAAACTATCAACTATTGATTTTAAATATATCGTAAAAAGTTGGCCATTTATAAGTATTGTGCTGGTTGGACTTATTATTGTTTTAATTGCACTTTCAGATTTCAGTAATCCTTTTGCTACGCCTACCTATCCCAAAACTTGGCGTATGCTACAAGGTGGTGGTGCCTTTGTAATTGCTATAAACATTTGTGCATTTTTATATGCAGGAATGTTGGTAAACCGGAGCAAAACTGCGAACATGAACGGTATTGTAGATGTAACTCCAGTGCCAAACTGGACGCTGTTTATGTCCAAATTTATTGCCATAATAAAGATGCAATTACTCTTGTTATCTGTAGTTATGGTTGCAGGAATATTGTTCCAAATGTATCAAGGCTATTATGACTTTGAAATTGGTCTCTACATCAAAGAACTTTTTGGTTTAAAGTTTATCAATTATATGATATGGGCCTTTTTGGCACTTATGGTGCAAACCCTGATTAGAAACCCTTATTTGGGACTGTTTGTGCTTATTGTGTTGTCTATTGGTATCCCATTATTATCATTAGCAGGAGTAGAACAGCCTGTTTTTAAATATAATGAAGGACCAGGATTTGATTATAATGATATGAATGGTTACGGAGATTCTTTAAGCAGATACTTGCTCTACAAAGGCTATTGGTTTTTAGCAGGCTTATTATTGTTGATCGTTACTGCTTTATTTTGGGTACGTGGTTTGCCAAATTCATTTAGGGAGCGACTCAAAATAGCTAAATCGAGATTTCAATTGCCCATAGCTATATCTGCCGCTGTATTATTAATTGCCTTTTTATCATTGGGGTTCACCATTTATAAAGAAACCAATCAGGAAAATGAGAGCTATTCTTCAAAGGAACGTGAAGAATTACAAGTGAAATGGGAAAAAACCTATAAAAAATACGAAGATTACAATCAACCCAGAATCATTTCGGTTAAGTTGGATTTGGATCTTTTTCCGAAGCAAAGAGATTTCAAGGCCGCTGGAGATTATATGATGGTGAATAAAACAGAAACGCCTATCGATAGTATTTTTCTTAACCATAATGACTATCCAAGTACCTTTACATTTGATAAGGAAAATAGCTTGGTCTTAGAAGATACTATTTTCAATTTTGATATATATGAACTTAAGAGTCCGTTAATGCCCGGTGATAGCATGACCTTGCATTTTGAGATTAAGAATAAGCCCAATACCTTATTTAAAACGTATTCACCCATTGTAAGTAACGGGACGTTTGTAAATAACATGGAACTTTTTCCAAACTTAGGATATAGCGGTGGAGAGTTAACAGACGACAAAACTCGTGAAAAGTATGATTTACCGCCAAATGATCTTAAGCCAAATCCTTCAGATTCTACGGCATTAGGGAATACTTACATTTCAAAAGATAGTGATTGGATCGATTTTGAGGCCACGGTTAGTACTTCCGAAGATCAAATTGCCATTGCTCCAGGATATCTTCAAAAAGAATGGAAAGAGGACGGGCGTCGCTATTTTAATTATAAAATGGACAGTAAAATCTTAAATTTTTACGCGTTTAATTCTGCAGCATATGAAGTAAAAAAAGACAAATGGAACGATGTTGATTTAGAAATTTATTACCATAAAGGTCATGAATACAACTTAGATCGAATGATGGAAGGGATGAAAGCTTCATTGGCTTATAACACTGAGAATTTTAGTCCGTATCAACACCGTCAACTGCGTATTGTGGAGTTTCCTAGCGGAAGTTTTGCGCAGTCCTTTCCTAATACCATTCCATTTGCAGGTGATGCCGGTTTTATTGCCAATGTAGATGATAGTGAAGAAGGAGGGATCGATTATACCTATGCCATCACGGTTCATGAAGTGGCGCACCAATGGTGGGCACACCAGGTTATTGGAGCCGATGTTTTGGGAGCGACTATGCTGTCTGAAAGTTTATCAGAATATGTAGCGCTAAAAGTGTTGGAAAAGGAACTTGGGAAACCTCAAATGCGAAAGTTTCTTAAAAAGTCTTTAGATGATTATCTCACCCAGCGCACTTTTGAACGTAAACGTGAAAATGCACTGATGTATAACGACGGGCAAGGTTATATTCGATATCAAAAAGGATCTCTCGTATTTTATGCGATGAGTGATTATATTGGTGAGGATAAATTAAATAATGCTCTTAAAAAATATGTAGAGAAAGTCAAATTTCAAGACCCACCGTATACCACTTCTATAGATATGGTCAATCATATTAGAGAAGTCACTCCAGACAGCTTGCAATATGTAATTAAGGATATGTTTGAAACCATAACCCTTTATGATAATAGAGTAGTGGATGTGTCTTCTTCGGAAATGGAGAATGGTAAGTACAAGGTGGATATTGAATTTAACGTGAGCAAATATCGAAATGACGAAAAAGGAAAACGTTTTTACTCTGAAGAAGGGAGAGATAGTATTTCTTTTATTCCTGAAGGAAAAACCAAGCCTATAGTGTCCTTACCATTAAAAGACTATATTGATATTGGGATTTTTACAGAGCATGAAGTGGATGGCGTGATGAAGGAAAAAGAGTTGTATTTAAAGAAACATAAAATCACGAGTATCGATAATAATATTTCTATAATCGTTGATGAAAAGCCTACTGAGGTTGGAGTTGACCCTTATAATAAATTGATTGATACAAGGTCTGACGATAACAGACAAAAATTATAAAAGGGATGGGTTTTCATCATTTCAGAACTATGAATTCGTTTCTGAAATGGTGAGAACCCTTTCCTTATTTACTAAAATGGTTCAAATAACATAATATTAAGACCGTTTTAAGGATGGAACGAAGACAAATAATTAGATTTGCGTTTCATTTTAGTATTGGAATGATTTTGGATACACCTATAAACATGAAACAATTAGTTTACATCTTACTCATGTTTCCAGTGATGCTCTCTGCTCAAATAGAACCTGTAGAAACAGACTCTACCGATATTCAATATATTTATATTAAAGGCGATTCTATACCAAAAACGACCATTGACCTTCACGAAATATTGTTGCTGCACAAACTTAAATTCAAAAATAAGGAGGAGCGCATCAGGTATTTGATTCTTAGAAGAAAAACATTAAAAGTTTATCCTTATGCTAAATTGGCAGCAGATAGACTGACCACTCTAAATGAACGTCTGGCCACCTTAGATCGTAAGCGCGATCAAAAACGATATGCTAAAAAAATTCAGAGTTATATAGAAGATGAATTCTCTACCGAATTAAAGAAACTCACTAAAACAGAAGGTCAAATTTTGGTAAAATTGATTCATCGTCAAACAGGTACAACAACGTTTGATTTAATTAAAGAACTTCGTAGCGGCTGGCGGGCCTTTTGGTTTAATACCACGGCGAGTCTATTTGATATTTCTCTAAAAGAGGAATTTAATCCCATGCTTGTTGAAGAAGATTTCTTAATTGAGGATATTTTGGAGCGAGCCTTTCAACAACGTCTATTGGAGCGTCAAGAACCTGCCATAGTCTTTGATTTTTACGACCTCACAGATAAATGGCTGAGTAACAAGGCCTCTACAGAATCAAAAAAATAATGCGAGTACAAACGGCTTTTGAAGAAAAATTAAATGCTTGGAGCCACGGTGCTGGTGCGGTACTAGGAATTATTGGTTTAATATTACTCGTTATATTTCTTCGGAAAGAATCCCCATTCGCTTTATTTAGTGTTGTGATTTATGGCGTTTCTATCATCATTCTTTTTTTAGCATCCACCTTTTACCACGCCGTTAAAGGAGAACAAAGAAAACACTATTTTAGAATTGTAGACCACATTAGCATATACTTGCTAATAGCTGGAACGTATACGCCCGTTCTTTTGTTGACCCTTCCCGATAGTTTAGGTTGGATTTTATTTTATGTGGTTTGGGGCATTGCTGCCTTTGGTTTGATTTTAAAGCTATTTTTTACGGGCAGATTTGAGACATTTTCTACCTTATTGTATCTAATTATGGGTTGGTTAATTGTCTTTGACTTTTCCACTTTATCAGAGCGTATGCCAAATGAGGGGCTATCTCTGCTGTTTGCAGGAGGAGCCTTCTATACCGTTGGCATTATTTTTTATGCTATAGAAAAAATACCTTTTAATCACGTGATCTGGCATTTTTTTGTTTTAGCTGGTGCCATCTGTCACTTTCTAATGATTTATTTTTTTGTGATTGCTTAATCTTCAGCAATAAAAAAACTAAAGGCATTACTTCCGTAAAGCTTAGAATGAGAATAATGATCTGCAGTCGATAAGTCTGTATGCTTAGAATGTTCAATCACAAGCATGCCTTCATCTTTTAAGAGTTTATTTTCAAAGACTAATTTGGCGATTTTAGAAAACTCTTCAGTAGACCAGTCGTAAGGAGGATCAGCAAAAATAACATTATGCTGTTGTTGGGTTTGTTCCAAATACTTCATAATATCACTTTTAATGGTATTGATGGTCATTCCGAAGGCTTCTGCAGTTTCATTGATAAATTTAATACAGCCGTAATTTTCATCTACTGAGGTGATGTCTTTAGCACCTCTAGATGCAAATTCATAACTGATATTTCCCGTGCCAGCACATAAATCCAATACAGAGATATCATCAAAATAATAATGATTGTTCAAAATATTGAAAAGCGATTCTTTCGCCATATCGGTGGTTGGACGTACTGGTAACTTTTTTGGTGCAGTAATTCGTCTTCCTTTAAATTCTCCTGAAATAATTCGCATTAGTTAAAACTGTTTAAAAGCATATAGTGCTGGAGTAAATTTGATTGTTCGATAGTGTCGTCACATTTAAATTCGGTTTTAAAATCTAAAAGGTCTACAAATCGAACGTATTTGTAAGTTAACTTAAAAAGATCGTCTTCTCTTCTAATTTCACCTAAGAACCAAAGCTTTAAAGTTTCCACATCTAAATCGAGTTGTTCAATTGTAAATAGGAGGTAATAAATAAAATCTTCTTTGGTGTGATATTGAAAGGTATTATAAAATTGTAATTCTTTATTTTTTATGATAATGAGCTCAAACGATTGGGCGTTAACATGCACATAGAATTGAGTATCTTGATTGGATTGAGCTTGATAAATGAGGTTTTCCAACAACACTGTCGAGCTGTGTTTAAAAACAAAGCTTCCAAAGAGATCAAATAGATAATTATTGATATTGACCAATGGCACATACACATTAACCGCATTTACATTAGAAATCTCGTCAAAAGTAATGTAGTCAGTCTTGAGAATCTTGGCATTAAATTTTAAATAATCGGCCAAAAAAGCTTCATCAAATAAGGTTTTGGGGACTAAACAGGATAAATCATTCTGAAAAATACAAATTACATTTTGAAATGATTGCTCAAAAACCGAATGGGTATCAATGGCTGTTTTTAAGCGATGCAGGAGCTCATGCGGCGTTTCTTTTTTTTCAAAAGGAACGTGTTTTAAAAATTCAACAGTAGCGTTTTCTTTATTTAATATGCAAAAAGAAAGTCCATTCAAATGAATTTGAATGGACAGGTCTTTTACTGGTTGTGTTTTCAATCTATGTCAAATTTAATTCCAAATTGTATACTTTCTTTGGTGACCTTGTATTGAGGCCTATTAAATGAATGTTATATTGATCACTCCGTTTTGGTCAATTGTAACAACCAAAACCTAAAATTATATGTCTAGTTATTGGCTAAATTCTTAGGCCAGTTACCGGTGGTGTCAGCTTCATCCATAGAACCTACTTTAAGGGTTGGTCCTCTAACGCCATCAACAGACATGACCTCTTCTTCTTTAGATATGAGATTAGGCGCTTGATCTTGTAATATAATAGACTTTTTAACTGAGGCCTCAAAAACAGGAATGTTGCCATCTGGTAATTTACCTGCCTTTAATTCAAATTTTTCGCCTGATGCCGGACCAATGTTTTTTGGTAAGTTCATCATCGTTTGGTATCTTTTATCTGCGCCAAAGAGTGAATCTCTAACAGATACAGTTCCTAAAGTATCCGTAATAACGATATCTCTAGTGGTTTCTACACCTCCAAAACGACGGGTTAATTCTTCATCAATAATGGTAGAGTCACGACGTTGTGTAATGGTAAATTGAGCAGTATCAATAAATTTAATCAAATCATCAAAGTTTCCAGCAAAAGTTCCAGTCACTGTTCTATGGGCTAACTCCGCGTCTCTAATGTCTTGAAGTTTGGTAATTACCTTTTTATAGCGATCTTCTTTTAATTTATTAAACTTAATTTCTCCATAAACTGAGTTGAATGTGAGGTAGCCTAAAAAGATGATTAAAGCCCATAAGGCTAAATTTAGTACTGGTTTAAGTCCTTTTGGTACGAACTTATCTATTAACCAAACGATTAATATTGTAAGGAAAATAAGGCCTACAACAACAAGAATAACGTTTAACATAGTTAGTGTTTTTATTTTTTAATTTAGGAGTTTGACAAATCTACAATTTTTTTCCAATGCTAAAAACATTGTAGCGAAAATTCAAATAAAGGGGAAAGATATAAAAATACTTCCATATTTAAACAAGAAATTTGTTCTTCCCCTTGCATTTATTGGTCTAAGCATTTAACCTTATCTTGCAAGCGCTTTACAAAATTTTGCTATTAATGACTCCCTCAGATTTTTATAAACTTCTCAAGCGTAAATTTCCATTTGAACCCACCTCAAAACAAAATGTCGTTTTAGAGCATTTATCAAAATTTGTTCTTAATGACGACGAAAAATCCATCTACCTTTTAAAAGGGTATGCAGGTACAGGAAAAACAAGTATTGTAGGAACCTTAGTTTCTAATTTATGGGAGGTCAAAAAAAGTGCAGTATTAATGGCGCCTACAGGACGTGCAGCAAAAGTGATTTCTAATTATTCAAAGAAAGAAGCTTTCACCATCCACAAAAAGATCTATTTTCCTAAAAAAGATAAAGGAGGTGGCGTTAAATTCACCTTACAGCCCAATAAGCATAAAAACACCATATTTATAGTAGATGAGGCATCCATGATTCCAGATGTTTCTACCGATTCTCGCAGTTTTGAAAGTACGTCTTTATTAGATGATTTAATGCAATACGTCTATTCTGGTGTTAAATGCAAATTGTTATTAATAGGAGATAAGGCGCAGTTACCACCGGTTAAGGCCGATGTCTCTCCTGCCTTAGATAGTCAATTATTAGAGCTTAATTACAATAAGCGGGTGACAAGCATTGAGCTTGATGAAGTGGTCAGACAAGAGCAGGATTCAGGTATTCTTGTTAATGCTACCCGTTTGAGAGAAGTGCTTCATGATGAGTTTTTTGAATCTTTTAAATTTGACATTAGAGGATTTAAAGATATTATTAGACTCATTGATGGTTACGAAATCATGGACGCTATCAATGATTCGTATTCTGAAAACGGCCATGAAGAAACTGCCGTAATCGTAAGAAGTAATAAACGCGCTAATCTTTATAATCAAAATATAAGACAACGTATATTATTTAATGAGAATGAGCTAACAGTAGGCGATTTCCTGATGGTGGTTAAGAATAATTATTTTTGGATCAAACCCACAACTGAAGCTGGTTTTATTGCCAATGGAGATATCATTCAAGTATTAGAAATATTTGCAATTAAGGAGCTGTATGGATTTAGATTTGCCGAAGTAAAAATCAAAATGGTAGATTATCCTAAAATGCAACCTCTTGAAACAGTCCTTTTATTGGATACCATAGAAGCCGAAACCCCATCCCTTACTTATGAAGATAGTAATAAGCTATATTTGGAAGTGCAAAAAGACTACGAAGAAGAATCTTCAAACTATAAGAAATTTTTAAAGACAAAGAACAACTCCTTTTTTAATGCGCTCCAGGTTAAGTTCTCTTATGCCATTACTTGTCATAAATCACAGGGTGGCCAATGGACGACTATTTTTGTGGAGCAACCCTATTTGCCAAATGGTATAGATAGAGACTACGTAAGATGGCTCTATACAGCCATTACCAGAGCTAAAGAAAAGTTGTATCTCATAGGTTTTAAAGATGAATTTTTTGAGGAATAAACCGTTTGACTCTATTGAAATGATCAGAACGCAAAATATTTAAAGACAGATCAAGAGAAAAGAAATTTTTGAACAATCCAGAATTCAATCTGAAATTTCTATTTTTGATATTCTATAATTAATATGTAATACTGCCCGATGAAAATCATTTCAATGATCCCAGCACGATACGCTGCCTCACGCTTTCCTGGTAAACTTATGCAGGATTTAGGAGGTAAGTCGGTCATTTTAAGAACCTACGAAGCCACGGTTGCTACCCATCTTTTTGATGACGTTTATGTAGTGACTGATAGTGAGATTATCTATGATGAAATTGTAAATCATGGCGGTAAGGCCATCATGAGTATTAAAGAGCATCAATCTGGTAGTGATCGTATTGCCGAAGCTGTCGCACATTTAGATGTGGATATTGTGGTCAATGTTCAAGGCGATGAGCCTTTTACAGAGGTAGAAAGTCTTAGAAAAGTATTGGAGGTTTTTAAAAACGATGATAAAAAATCCATTGATTTAGCCTCTCTGATGGTAGAAATCAAGGATTGGGAAGAGATTAATAATTCCAATACCGTGAAGGTTATTGTAGACCAAAATGACTTTGCACTCTATTTTTCAAGAAGCCCGATACCTTTTCCTAGAGATAAGGAAGTTGACACAAGATATTTCAAACATAAAGGCATTTATGCGTTCAGAAAAGAAGCGTTGTTAGATTTTTATAAGCTTCCGATGCAATTTTTGGAAGCCACAGAAAAAATTGAATGCATCAGATATTTAGAATACGGTAAACGTATTAAAATGGTAGAAACCAACGTACAAGGTGTAGAGATTGATACGCCCGAAGATTTAGAACGCGCAAAAAAACTTTGGCGATAAATGACGGTTACTGGTCTAATAATCAAAATAAACATTGAAAATTAACTACAAAAACGTAAAAGTAATCGGTTTTGACGCCGATGATACACTGTGGGTCAATGAGACCTATTTCAGAGATGCCGAGACTGAAGTGGCTAAACTCTTATCTCCATATGAAACCGCAAATAAAATAGACCAGGAGCTTTTTAAAATGGAAATTAAAAATCTCCCTTTATATGGTTATGGCATCAAAGGGTTTACATTATCTATGGTTGAAATGGCTTTAGAAATGTCTAATTATAGCATATCTAATGAGACTATTTCTAAAATACTGAATATCGGCAAAGACATGCTCAATAAGCCTGTAGAGCTGCTGGAAGGCGTAGAAGATACCTTGAAAAGCTTATCACAAAATTATAAACTCATTGTACTCACCAAGGGAGATCTGTTAGATCAAGAGCGTAAACTGGAAAAATCTGGTTTGATGGATTATTTTCATCATATCGAGATCATGAGTGATAAGCAAGAAAGCAATTACTCCAAACTTCTCAATCGCTTAGAGATTAAACCCTCAGAATTTTTAATGGTTGGCAATTCCCTTAAATCAGATGTGTTGCCATTAGTGCATCTAAAGGCAGGAGCGGTACATATCCCTTTTCATACCACTTGGTTACATGAACAGGTGGAGAATCAATCTCCAAAAAATCAAAAATATGCCACTTTAGATCGTTTAACAGATTTAAAAGCCCTATTAAATCAATGACAAAAGTTGATATCCAAACTTGGGAGCGAAAGCAACATTATGAGCATTTTATAAAGCTTAAAGATCCTTATTTTGGGATGACCATTCCATTTGATGTGACTCAAGCTTACCACTTTTCAAAAACGAAATCCGTATCTTTCTTCGGAAAATATATGCACAATTGCATGCAGGCTATTAATGATGTAGACGAACTAAAGTTAAGGATCATAAATGACGAGGTGGTGCGTTATAATACCATTCATGCCTCTGCAACAATTATGAGGCCGAATAAAACTTTTGGTTTTTCTTTCATCGAATTTGATAACGATTTGAATGTTTTTTTAGATAATTTAGCTTCGGAAAAAAGACGCATTGAAGCATCGAACGATTTATTTCCGCCGCAAAATGGTTTAGATTGTATTCATTGCTCTGCGGTGCCTTGGCTTCAATTTTCAGGACATAAAGAACCAGTTTCAGAACAAATAGAATCTGTACCAAAAATTGCTTTTAGTAAAATAGAACATAAAAAAAACGACACTATAAAAATGAACGTTGCCATAAGCGTAAATCATGCTTTGGTAGACGGGTATCACCTCGGATTGTTTTCAGAGAAATTTCAATATTATCTCAACAGTTAAGGACATATATCCAACTATGTTTTTATTTTTGTCAAAGAAGATTATTAAATGATTTATAAAAATTACCCAATGGTGTCCAGAGTCGTTTTTGGACGTGGATGTTTTAATCAATTAGGCGATATTTTACAGCCTAAACGATTAAATGTCAAGGCACCATTTATTTTTTTGGTAGATGCCGTATTCAAGGGCAACTCTTGGTTGACCTCCCGGATACCTTTGGCATACGATGACCAAGTGTTCTACATCTCTGCAGACGAGGAACCAAAAACATCTCAAGTAGATGAATTGGTAGAAAATATCATACTTTCTTATAAAGACCGACCATCTGGTATTATTGGCATTGGAGGTGGAACCATTTTAGATTTAGCAAAAGCGGTATCTATCATGATCACTAACGAAGGCCAAACCAAAAATTATCAAGGTTGGGATTTGGTTAAAAACCCTGCCATTTATCATGTAGGTGTACCTACAATTTCTGGTACAGGTTCAGAAGTTTCAAGAACTACCGTATTAACGGGACCTGATAAAAAATTAGGAATTAATTCAGATTATACACCCTTTGATCAAGTGGTGTTAGATCCGGAGCTCACCAAAGGCGTGCCCAAAGATCAATGGTTTTATACAGGTATGGATTGCTATATTCATTGTATAGAGTCTTTAAATGGAACCTATCTTAATGCCTTTAGTAAGAGCTACGGCGAAAAAGCATTTGAGTTATGTAAATCCATTTTTATGGAAGGGGACTTGTCAAAAGAAGAGGCACAAGACGAATTGATGATGGCCTCTTGGCATGGCGGTATGAGTATTGCGTACTCCCAAGTGGGAGTGGCACATGCTATGAGTTACGGACTTTCTTATTTATTGGGAACAAAGCATGGCATTGGTAATTGTATTGTTTTTGATCATCTTGATGAGTTTTATCCAGAAGGCGTGCAACTGTTTCGAAAGATGAAAGAAAAACACGACATCAGTCTTCCTCAAGGGATTTGTAAGCATTTGTCTGATGAAGAATTTGATATCATGATTGATGTGGCTTTAGGTTTAGAGCCTCTATGGGAAAACGCTCTTGGTAAAAACTGGAAAAATATAATAACTCGTAGTAAGCTAAAAGCGCTATACCAACAGATGTAGTATGTCTTGGCTAGCTAAATTTATTTATTTTAAGCTTTTAGGTTGGCAAATTACTGGAAACACTAATTTTTCAAAAGATACCATAAAAAAAGTGGTGATCATAGCGTTGCCTCATACAAGTTGGCATGACTTCTATATTGGTCTTCTTCTTAGAAAAATCACTCAACTCAAAACCAATTTTGTAGGTAAAAAAGAACTGTTTAAATGGCCTTTTGGCTATTACTTTAGAGCTATAGGTGGTTCTCCTTTAGATCGTACTCCAGGTCAGAACAAAGTAACTGCCATTGCTCAGTTGTTTGAGAATACATCAGAATTTAGGTTGACACTTGCTCCAGAGGGAACTCGTAAAAAAGTACAAGATTGGAAAACAGGGTTCTATTACATTGCTAAAGCAGCCAACTTACCTATTATCATGTTTACGCTTGATTTTCAGAATAAAAAAAATCACATTTCACAACCATTTTATCCAACTGATAATATGGAGGCAGATTTTAAATTTATGAAGTCTTTTTTTGATGGGGTAGTAGGTAAAAAGCCCGAATACTCCTAAAGCCATTGTCGCATTAACAGATGTTTTTGGCATCGTTTTTGATTATTTAAAAGTATACTAAGAGACTGAAATATAAAGTAAACGTCCCGTCCCTAAAAAGAAACAGTTCTTAAGTATGTTTATAATGAGGCCATTTTAGAAATTTCTAGAATGGCTTTTTCATTGCATATTTTGAAATTATGCAGATGATTTTTGTTTTTCCTCAAATTTAGTCAGAAGGTTTTTTGTAGTATGTCTCAATTTATTCTTAAAAAATAAGGTCTTGCCCAAAACCGTTCCTTTGAAGCCAAAAGCCTGTTTAGACCATTTGTAAAGATCAAAACGATCAACATGTTTGATGATTTTTCCGTCTTTGAACTCAAATTGAGCTTCTACGGTATTATGTACTTTTCTTCCTGTTTTAGTAAACGTGTAAAACGCTTCCCAATGTGCACTGCCAGAATCTTCATGAACTGTAATGTTAGAAAAAACCACTTTAAAATCTTTATTTTTTTGAGATTTACAGAGCATTCGCCACATATTACAAGCGTGATTGCCTTTTAAAGTTCCAAAAGCGGGATCTTCAAACACAATGTCCTCATGGTAACAGGCTACCATTTGCTCTGCATCTAGATTTTGAAAACCTTTATAAAATGATTCTATTATCGATGTCATTAAAATTCAAATTTTTATAAAGTTACGATAATTTCAGAGGTCTGTTTTAGAACCACATAACAAATGCGATTCTTAAAGTCATGTTAAACCATCAGTATTTACAGACACTATAAGAACTAATAGTCCGTATGCGTCGTATATAGAATTATAACAATTAAATTTTAATTTATGAAAAGAGTACAATCATTTAAATTTTTAACCTTGCTTTTTGCAAGTTCAATAGTAGCATTCTCTTGTAGTGATGATGATGACAGTGGATCAAATCCCGCGCCTGCAAGTATGACAACGCTTTATGCTTCAAATAATTCAAACGGTAACATCACATCTTACGATGTAACAGATGTTGCAAATATTACTACCAAAACACTTGTAACCACTTCAACTGCTGCAGACGGAATTTATTACGATTCTTCAGCTGATGCTGTAGTGCAAGCCTCTCGCTCATCTAACGGTCTAGAAGGCTACAATAATGTTTCTGATGTGGTTTCAGGAACTACAATTGAAGTTAATCTTTTAGGAACTACAGATATGGAGAGCCCGAGAGAAGTAGCCGTTAATGGCGATTTTTACGTTGTTGCAGATAATACCGATTTAGATAATAATCCAGAGACAGCTGAAGGTCGATTTTTTGTGTATTCTAAAAACGAAAATGCCTTTGCTTTAAGAAATACAATTACAGTAAATTTTAAAGTTTGGGGAATGACATTTAACGGTAACAATTTATATGCAGTTGTTGATGGAACAAATAAATTGGCGGTATTTAGCGACTTTTTATCAAACATGGATGATGTGACTATTGCTGCTACAAAAACAATTATAGTCGAAGGAATTGTTAGAACTCACGGAATCACTTATGATTCTAATTCTAATACAATGATTCTTACAGATATTGGTGATGCTACCAATACTCAAGATGATGGTGGGTTTCATATCATTGATGATTTCACAAGCAAATTTAATGCTACTGCAAATGGAGAAATCTTAGCAGTAGGAGAACAAACTCGAGTTTCAGGTGCATCTACATTATTGGGTAACCCAGTGGATGTAGCTTATGATTCTGTTACAGGTATTGTTTATATAGCCGAAGCTGGAAACGGCGGTGGTAGAATTTTAGCGTTTAACAATATTGGTAATGGCGGCAATTTAACACCTGCAGTTAACAATAATTTAGCGGCTGCATCTTCAGTATATTTAACGAAGGAGTAGTATAAAAATTTGGGATTAGATTTGAAAAGAGGTCATCAATTATTGATGGCCTTTTTTTTGTTTATTTTTTTTCGTCTTTTATAAAACCCTACTTCAATTTACTTCGTATGTATATTGAAGGGAATCACAAAATGCTATTAGTCAACCTTTCAAATTAACGTAAGTTAATCGTTAATTGCTATGAAGAGGAGAAAAGGCCATCAATTATTGATGGCCTTTCTTTTTTTTAATTACTACAGTATTGGTTAGAATTCTGGGATTCTTAATACATACTTCTAACTTTTCTCAATTTATCTTCCCAAGTGGAAAGGTCAGCTTTCTGCTTATCGATATTTTTCAATACGTCTTTTACCAATGGATTGCTCTCATCAACATTAGAGAAAAATTGAAGGTTGTTTTCTAATTGATTGATTTCCCCTTTAAGCTCGTCAATACGTTTCTTAATGAAGTTCTGCTCATTATCCAATAATCGTGTATCGTTTGGCTGTGCCAAGCTTTCCAATTTATTTTCAAACTTGATCATTTCAACCTTAGATTTGTCCATATCCAATTGGCCAAATAATCCGTCTAAGACCTTATTAAATTTACCGTCTATGCTTCTTTTGTTTGATGGTACATGACCAATGGTCTTCCATTGTTCAATGAGGTCTTTGATGGTTTTTAAATCTTCTTTACGTTCTCCAGAAAGTTTTAAAGCTTTTACCTCTTCTAAGAGGTCTTGTTTCTTCTCAAAAGCAACCATTAATTCTTTGTTGGCCTCGTTGCGTTCTGCGTTAATGCGCTCAAAATAATGATTACAAGCAGCTTTAAACTGTTTCCAAATTTTATCACTGTCCTTTCTTGGGACATGACCTATTTTTTTCCAATCGCTCTGGATTTTTTTCATTAAAGGCGTTGTAGACTCAAAGTCTTCATTATCCTTGTTGTCTTGAGCAATTTTAATAAGTGCCTTTTTCTTCTCAAGATTTTCGTATTGATCTTTTTTGAGATCTTTATAGAATGTGTTTTTCTTGCGGTTAAAGTTTCTTACAGCACTTTTAAATTTACTCCATGTAGCATCGTTGGCACTTTTAGGAACGCGTCCTGCGTTAAAGAATTCTTCTCTTAAAGCTTCAATAACCTTTATTTTTTTCTGCCATGCTTGATGAGAATTAGAAGCATCTAAAGCAACCTCCTCAATTTTGGAAATAATGTCTTCTTTACGCTCAAGGTTTTTTTCCTTCGCCTTGTCTACATCTTCGTAATACGCTTGGCGTTTGTCATGTATAGCTTTCGTGGCATTGCTAAAACGATCCCAGATCTCATCGCGATGCTCTTTAGCTACTGGCCCAAGATCTTCTTTCCAAAGCTTATGTAATACTTGCAATTCTCTAAATGCACGGTTGATGTTGTCATCTTTTGCAAGTTCTTCTGCGCGCTCTATGATTTTAAGTTTCTGGTCGAGATTGTGTTTAAAATCCATGTCACGCAAATCTCTATTGAGGTGCAGAAAATCATAGAAAATCTCAACGTGGTGATGGTAAGAATTCCAAGCATTGTTATAGACATCTCTAGGAATTGGTCCAGCAGTTCTCCATTGTTCTTGGAGATCTTTAAAGTGCTTGTAAGTGGTGTTTATATTTTCCTCAACATTGATAAGTCCTTTAATCTCTTCAATGATTTCGAGACGCTTGTCAAGGTTAGACTTTAAATCATTTTCTCTTGCTTTGTAATACGTCTTAATCGCATTTCTGTAAGCTTTATATGCTGTATTAAATCGTTTTTTTGCAGGAGTTGAGAAATAAAAATCAATTTCATTACCACCCTCACTTAAAAACTCCTCTTTTTTCTCTTCAAGCAGTTCTTCAAATTTAGAATTGAATTCTGCCTTTATTTCATCGACTTGTGATTTTATGGTCTGCACCTTTTTTTGTGCATTAAGTTGCTCTAGTTCTTCGACCAAAGCATCCATACTCATTTTATCATAATCTTTACTTTCCAATTCATGACGTTCGCTATTGCTCTCATCCTCGGCATCCTCGGCATTAGCGGCTTCAATCTCCTCAACGTGGGCCTCTTTCTTTTTCTCTTCGGAAGAAGTCTCAGTAGCTACAGCTGCTGATGCCTCTTTTGAGACAGTCTCATCTTGTTTTGCTTCTACTGCAGGAATTTCAGTGTGGCTTTCTGAAGGTCTCTCAATCAATTGATCAGAAACATTAGAAGGTATAGCGACGGCTTTATTTTCTGTGTCTTTTACTTCGGTTTGATCTGAAGAATTTTCAGAAGTCGTGTTTTCAGAAGCTTCCGTTTTGCTACCCTCTTGTTGCTTAGTATTTTGCTCTAGTATTCCATCTGCTTTTGGCAGGTTATCTTGCTCAGACATGGTGTCATTATATTTGTTAGATGGCTAAGATACTAAATAGGCAACTGATAGTCAAAAACGAGACGTGTGTTTATGGTAATAGGGCACAGCATAAATAGATCGTATCATATAAGCAGCCCATGAATTTTGAAGCTGAAATTTTAATTTCAGAATTAACCTTTAATGATAAGAGGTGCTTTTAAGATTCTAAATTCCAGATTTGCCATGCCTTTTCTGCCTGAAATCGCAGCATATCATGACCGTTACAGGTGGTTGCACCTTGTTCTTTTCCGAATTTCAAAAACTGTGTTTCTTCAGGATTATAAATTAAATCGAATAGCACGTGTGCTTTTGAAATGCCTTGATACGGAATCTCAGGATACAACTCCACCTTAGGGAAAGTGCCCAAAGGGGTGCAATTAATAATAATTTGATATTGCGCTATAATTTCTTCTGAAAGTAAATCATACGTATATGTAATGCCATCCCGCATTGTTCTTGAGACGTAGTCAAAATCAATTTCCATCTGCTTTAGCGCATAAGCCACGGCTTTAGATGCACCACCTGTACCAAGAATTAAAGCCTTTTTGTGGCTGGGTTTGAGAAGTGGCGTAATTGATTTTTTAAAGCCATAATAGTCGGTATTAAAACCTGTTAATACACCTTTTTTTGAAACGGTAATGGTATTGACAGCTCCAATTTCTTTGGCAGTTTCATCAAGACTGTCCAAAAAAGACATCACCTGTTGTTTGTAAGGGATGGTCACGCTCATACCAACAATATCAGGATTGTTTTCAAGTAATTTTGGTAATTCTGAAATAGAATCTAAATCAAAATTCTCATAGGTATGGGGTAAATTTTCAGCAGTAAACTTTTTAGTAAAATAACCTCGCGAAAAGGAGTAATCAATATGTTTACCTAAAAGACCTAATCTAGACATAAGCAGTTTTTGTTTTTTCGCCGTACCATTCTAAAGCTAGCACAGCAATGATCCCTATTAAAACAAATCCTATTGCTAGGAGCGTTTCAGAGTTGAAGTCTGGGATATAACGTTCGTAATTTTCGATAATTTTTTTTCCTGTAGAATCATATAAAAATTGGTCTTCATCTGTAGATTTAAAAATGGTTTTTTTCCAAGGCCAGACAACGCCTAGTGACCCGACGATAAATCCAATAATAGAGGCCGTAGTAATGCTTCTGTAGTTTTTGAGGACGTAGCTCAACATGTGAGAGAAGGTGACTAATCCTGTAACCGAGCCTAGTGTAAATACAGCCAAAACTTTTAGCAAACGAATACGTGGTGCATTTTGAAAAAAGCTAAAATCACCTGAAATGACTTCGGCAAAAGTATCATAAAGCGAATTTACCGAATCCACCAAAAGCAATACATAATTGCCTAATAAAATCAATATGAATGAACCAGAAAAACCAGGTAAGGTCATCCCGGAAACACTGATGATTCCGCAGAAAAACACAAAGAAAAGATTGTCATTTTCGGTGGCAGGATTTAAAAAACTAATTCCAATACCCAAAGAAATGCCTATGGCTAGAGATGAAATGCTTTTATAGTTCCAATCGTTAAAATCTTTATTAATAGAGTAGATGGAGCCTAATATCATCCCGAAAAACAAGCTCCACACAAAAAGTTCGTAATGATGTAAAAAATAGTCAAGAATCTTTGAGATGCTAAAGTAGCTCACAATCATTCCCAAGAATAACAGACTTAGAAATTTTCCGTTGATATACCTATAGAAACTCTTGAATCTACCATTAAGTATCAGTTTAAAAGCATTCTTGTTAACGTGTCTAAGAGAATAAATAAACTCTTCGTAAAACCCTGCAACAAATGCCACAACGCCACCAGAAACACCAGGCACCTTATTTGCAGCCCCCATTCCCAGACCTTTAATGACCAGAAAAAAACGATCTGCAAACGTACGGGTGCTTTCCATTAGGCCTGAGGTTTTTTATTGCCTAAACGTTCTAAAATAAGAATAAGAGCGAAACCAATAATTACAAACAAAAGGGCCATCCAGAAACGACTATCTCCGTCAAAATTTTGAGGTAAAATACTTCTATCTAGCACAGTGACTTCGATGTCCTCTGAATTGATCCTTGTTTTAAGCGTTTCTTTCCAAGGCCATATTTTATTGAGAGATCCAATCATAAACCCTGTTAAAATGGCCAAGATTAAGTTTTTTTGATGCTTAAACATCCAGTTTAAAGCTTTGGAGAATACTTTTAAGCCAATAATAGCTCCAATCCCGAGTAAAACTACTTTTAGAAAAGCATCTTTAAACATTTCAAAATTACCAGTAGACAGACCTTCAATAAGCTTATTTATAGTGTTTATGGCAGTTTCATAAGCACCTAAAATTAGCAAGATAAACGCCCCAGAAACTCCAGGTAAAATCATGGCAATTATGGCGATGAATCCGCAAAACAAAAGATATAAGGAACTATCAGGTGAGGCAAACGGCTCTGCCATTGTGATAAAGTAAGACAAAACGGTGCTGGCCACAATAGCCAAAATTACTTTTGGAGACCAACTTGTAATTTGTTTGCCAACATATAATATACTCGCCAAAACAAGACCAAAGAAAAACGACCATAGTAGAATAGGTTCGTTGAGTAACAGCCATTTTATCAGTTTGGCCAATGATAAAATGCTAATGATAATTCCTGAGAACAAGGCTAATAAAAAGGAGCCGTTTATAGATTCCCATGCGGATTTAATCCCTTCTTTTTTCCAAACTTTGAAGACATCAATATTGATTTGATCAATGCTTTCAATAAGTTCTTCATAAATCCCGGAAATGAACGCAATGGTTCCCCCAGAAACTCCAGGAACTACGTCAGCAGCGCCCATACCGATGCCTTTTAGGGCAATGACTATATAATCCTTAAGATGTCTTGACATGTGTTTGAATCTAAAATCGAGTTGTTAAAGATAAAAAAATAATGACCTCCTCGTTTTATTTAAGGCATATACATGGTTGAGGCCAACACCTTAAAGCGCAGTTCTTTTTTATCGATGACTTCATAAGACAATAGCATTTCTCCCCAATACGTTCCATCTGTAAAACTCGCAATGATCCACTTGTGGTTAAGCATACGCACTTGGTCAATAAGCATTTTATTCTCTGTCATTGAGGCGTAAGGCACCAAAGGGTGATCTTCAGTGTCGTAAACGTTAAGCTCGTACAACTCGTCTTTTATAAAAGGAATAAACTCAGAAATCTTAAATCCTTCATTCTCAATGTAGGTCATGGCATCATCATTGGTTTCAAAATTGAAACTATAGATGTTTGACGCTTCTCTATCTTTAAGTAATTGAATGGAGTCTTTGTAAACCGTATTTTTTTCCATGTAATTGGTTAACTTTTCATCATAGTTTTCTATGATGCTTTTTGAGTTAACAAATTGAAAAATCACCAGTAAAAGGGTGAAGATAAACAGGTACATGAATAATCTATTCTTCATAATCTAAATATGGATTTGTAAAGTATCGTAAGCTAAAAAAACGTTCTCAGGCAATTTTTGTTGCACCACATCATGAAAACCTAAATGATGACTAATATGGGTAAGATAAGCACGTTCGGGTTTCACTTCTTCTATTAATTCTAAGGCTTGTTCAAGATTAAAATGTGAGATGTGTTCGGTTTCCCTTAGCGCATTTACCACTAATACTTTGACGCCTTTTAGTTTATCTATTTCCTCTTGGGCAAGGGTCTTCATATCGGTTAAATATGCAAAATCTCTAAATCGAAAACCAAAGACCTGAAGTTTATGGTGGTATCCATTTATGGGCATCACTTCTAAATTTCCTAAAAGAAAAGGGGTGTTCTTAATTTCGTTTTCAATAACGCTTGGAACTCCTGGATATTTGTCTTTTGTAGTAAAAATATAAGCAAAACGCTGATGTAATTGATCCAAAACACGTTCGTGGGCATAAAAAGGGATATCACCTTGTCTAAAATAAAAGGGTCTAATATCATCAAGACCTGCAGTATGGTCGGCATGTTCATGAGTAAAAACAATACCGTCAATTTTAGAACAATTGGCCCTTAGCATTTGTTGTCTAAAGTCTGGGCCACAATCAATGACATAAGAGTAATGCTCCCATTCAATCAATACCGAAACGCGTAAGCGTTTATCCTTATGATTGTCGCTTAAACAAACGGGGTGATCACTGCCAATTATCGGGATACCTTGTGACGTTCCAGTTCCTAAAAATGTGACTTTCATCGCTAGATTGTTTAACGCAAAAATAGGGTTTATTTTTTTAGTTTAAGGGGCTAATTTAATACCTTTGTAGGAAGAAAAACCCAAGCTAAAGATGGAAATAACCTTAAAAGGAGATAAGGAGTTTGATGAGATTCCTTCATTAAAAACGAAGTGTCTTCGCATTAATCTTAACGAAAATATCTACGGAACCTTTGCTGAAATTGGTGCAGGCCAAGAAACAGTAAGACAGTTCTTTAGGGCTGGGGGAGGTTCTGGCACAATAGCAAAAGCAATGTCTGCTTATGACAAGGCTTTTAGCGATGCCATTTATGGAATTGAAGATGACAAGCGCTATGTCACAGAGGCAAGATTGCGTAAGATGTTAGATCACGAAATTGGTCTGGTTGAAAAACGCTTGATTAGAGATGAACATCCAAATAAGATGTTTTTTGCTTATGCTAATACTGTGGCAACTATAGATTTCGCAAAGAAATTTAAAGGTCACGGTTGGGTAGGGCTTAAATACCAAGTGGATCCTAAGCAAGAGTATAACGAAATTGTGTTACACTTACGTTTCAAGGAAAATGATGCCAGATTACAACAAGAAACATTGGGAATTTTAGGGACTAATCTTATTTATGGCGCCTTTTATAAATATAACGAACCCAAAAAATTACTGCGCTATCTCTACGATCATTTAGATAAAGATCAAGTAGAAATAGATACCATCAATTTTGCAGGACCCATTTTTGAAGATGTAGATAACCGTTTGATGAGCTTACAGTTGGTCAAAAACGGAATGACAGATGCGGTAATGTTTGCGCCAGATGGTAATAACGTGTTGCCAGCTAGAGTACTTTATAAAAAGAATATCTTAACCTTAAGAGGTAGTTTTAGACCTGTAACTAAGGTGAATATGGACATGTACAAGAAATCGTACGATATGTTCATTAAGGAAAATAAGGTCGATTTAGATAACACACAAGTCATTTTTGAAATCACCCTTTCTAATTTAAGAGCTGAGGGCGAAATCGATGAACAGGATTTTATGGATCGCGCCAAATTACTCTGTTCTCTAGGCCAAACGGTGCTTATTTCAAACTTTCAGGAGTATTATAAACTTGTGGAGTACTTCTCTCAATATACCAAGAATAGAATGGGTCTGGCCATGGGTGTCAACAACCTGGTGGATATCTTTGATGAGAAATACTACAGACATCTAAGTGGTGGTATTCTAGAAGCCTTCGGAAAATTATTCTTCAAGGATCTTAGGGTATATTTATATCCAATGAAAAACGATGATGGTACCATTACCAATAGCGAAAACTTAAAAGTCCACCCGCGTATGAAGGAGCTTTATAAGTTCTTTAAATACAATGGTAAAGTCGTCGATATTACCGATTTTGATGACACCATTTTGACTATTTTCTCTAGAACTGTCTTAAAGGCAATTTCAGACGGAAAAGAAGGTTGGGAAGAAATGTTGCCACCGGGAGTTTCAAAGTTAATCAAAGAGAAAAGCCTATTTGGTTGCGAGACCGAGCAGGTGCATCTAGAAGAGTAATACTTTAAAATACAAACCATCTTTCATAAGGATGGTTTTTTTATGTTGTTACACTTCGGAAATATGACTTCAAATAAATGGATTATCACTCAAAACTAAGTGAAGATAATACATATTTTACCTCGTTGAAGTTCACTATCTTTGCAATCTGAAAAAATATACGAATTTAAATAAATATTATGCAAGACGGATTATTCGCAAACTTCCATACAAATAAAGGAGACATTCTAGTCGCTCTAGAATTTGAGAAAGCTCCAGGTACCGTAGGTAATTTTGTTGCCTTAGCCGAAGGTAATTTAGAGAATTCTGTAAAGCCTCAAGGTCAGCCATTTTATGACGGACTAAAATTTCATCGTGTGATACCAGATTTCATGATTCAAGGCGGATGCCCACAAGGCACCGGTACAGGAAATCCAGGGTATAAGTTTGATGATGAGTTTCATCCAGACTTAAAACATGATGGTCCTGGCGTTTTATCTATGGCAAATTCTGGTCCTGGCACCAATGGGAGCCAATTTTTTATTACGCACGTTGAAACGCCATGGTTAGATAATGCCCACACCGTTTTTGGTAAAGTAGTAGAAGGTCAAGATGTTGTAGATGCTATTGTACAAGGCGATAAGATTGAAACCTTGGAAATCGTGAGAAAAGGCGATGCTGCAGAAAAATTTAATGCCATTGAGGCGTTTCGAGTATTTGAAGGTTCAAGAGAAAAAAAGATCCAAGAAGCACGTGAAGCTGCGAAAGCAGAACTAGAGCAATTGGGAGCTGGGTTTGAAGAAACCAAAAGTGGTTTACGTTATAAAGTGATTCAAAAAGGCGATGGAAAACCAGCTAAAAAAGGCGATATGGTTTCTGTACATTATAAAGGTCAACTTGCTGACGGCACTGTTTTCGATTCTTCTTACAAACGCAACAAACCGTTAGATTTTCAAGTAGGTGTAGGTCAAGTGATTTCTGGTTGGGATGAAGGTATTTGTTTGTTAAACGTTGGTGATAAAGCCCGTTTAGTAATCCCAAGTGATCTTGGCTATGGCTCAGCAGGAGCAGGAGGAGTGATTCCTCCAAACGCGACTTTGGTTTTTGATGTCGAGTTAATGGCTGTAAAATAGAGCGATTTCTATCTAGTTTTAAAAAACGACAATAAAAGATTCAAACATTTAAGCCTGTGCTTATTTTTCTTCGGAAATGTGAGCACAGGTTTTTTTGTGTTGTTTTAAGAATGCTTTAGGACTCTAAAATGTCTTTATATTCTGAGAAGAATAATTCGAATTGGTTCATGGTCTCGTTAAAGAAGGTCATGACCTCTTGCCAGCTGTTCTTGTTGTGGATGGAGACCTTTTTATCTAAAAGAATATAAATTCTAGAGATTTCCTTTCCGTTTTCAAGAATGTAAGATTCGTCAAAAATGGCTTCAGGTAGATATTCTGAAATTAAAATAGATTTTAGCGCACTTAATTTTTCCCAATAGTTAATTCTATTTTCCAGATCATCTTCCAAGTCTAAGGCCACTAAAGCAGTTTTCGTGTCAAAATGAAATTTAAATGACAAACCTTTGATCTTTGTATCGTACAAAATCCATTTTCTAGGGAATGATTTTCCGAAGCTAGTCCAAAAATCTTGTCTCAGTTGTCTTGATTCTTCTTTTGTAAACATTGTGAAACTTTAATTGTGTTTAGCAAATCGTTTTTTGAAACTTCAGAAACGATAATTCTGAAATTTAGATTTTAAGCTTAGTTCATTAGCCATTGAAAGGCGTCTGGGAAATTATCGCGCCAAAGCTTTTCATTATGTTCACCACCTTCAATCACAGTAGATTTGATCTGCTTGTCCTTAATACCCTTCACCTTCAAAAGGGTGATTACCTTCTTCATGTCTGCTATCATAGTATCACTTTCCGCACTTCCTGCCATGAAATAAAATTTTGTGGATTTTAAAATTTCCGAAGTCTTAATAAAATCGTTTATTTCTGGATTAATCCAAAATGCAGGAGAGAATACACCTGCTTTGGTAAAGGTTTCGGGATATTTAATAACAGCGTATAGTGCCATTAATCCCCCAAGAGAAGACCCGAAAATAGTGGTAAACTTGGCACTACTTTTAGTTCTGTAAGTTTTATCAATTTCAGGTTTTACATTCTTGATGATGAATTGTAGAAAGAGGTCTCCGTTTCCGCCACCATGTTTTTCGTGCGAATAAGGCGTAAGTTCATCAATACGTTTATCATTACCATGCTCAATCCCGACGATGATGGCTTCCTTGTCCTTCGTGGTTAAAGAATCTAAATATTCATCAATCTCCCATTCGCCCGCATAGGAGGTTTTAGCATCAAACAGATTTTGTGCATCAAACATATAGATCACGGGATAAGACTTATTGGAATTTTTGTAGGATTTAGGTGTGTACACCCAAATTTTCTTTTTGATTCCTAAATCAGGTGAAGCAATATTAAATGTTGAGATTTGCTTTGAAGCAGTGCTTTGTGCATGAACAAATCCAGCGGTAAGCGCTATTAAAAGGAGACTGATTAAAAGTATTTTCATAATAAATAATCGTAGCCACGAAATTAATAAAAAGGACAGAATATAACCACGTGCATTTCATCGATAATGATATTTGAAAACCGAAAAATCGATGAAACACAAAATAATTATAAGTGATTGAAAAATAGTGATTTATATTTAAAAATCGCATGAACGTAGGGAAATTGCGACGAATTGCGATTTGTTTTTCGATAAGTGACGGATAATCAACGTTTATCAAAAGAAAAAACATTTTAAATTTATAATGAACATAATTGATATCCCTATAATGATAAACCGCGTCGAAAAATTAAGTCTCCTCTCCGAAATGATTGCTTTTGCGCAGAGTGATGATCAAATAAGATCTATAGAGTATAAGTTTCTCTATAGTATTGCCAAGCAATTGGATATATCTAAAGACGATTTTGACTATTTGTTTGATCATCCCGTAACCTATATTCATCTAAAATCGCATAGTGAGCGTATTGTGCAATTTCACAGATTGGTGTTATTAATGAATTTAGACCATGAGATCTCAAATAAAGAACTCGTGAAGGTTCATAACTTTGGCTTAAGAATGGGGTTAGGTCACGAATCTATAAATAGAGTATTAGACCTCATGGAAAGTTTTCCTAATAAAATGGTTCCGCCAGATTTCTTAATTGATATTTTTAAAGTGCAGTATAATTAAAATAGCACCATCCTAATTGTTTCAATTTCAGAAATAGGAGGGTAGAGCCACATTTATACCATCTCTAGAAATTTAAGATTTGAGCGTTTCCAATTTACCTTGATAACCTTTAATTTCATCACGTAACTGTGCCGCAATGATAAAGTCTAACGCTTTTGCAGCCTGTTCCATCATTTTACGTTTTTCTCGAATTTTCTTTTCGAGTTCACCTTTGGTTAGATATTCACTCTCTGGTTCAGCAGCCTTTGCTGCCTCTAATTCATAGCTATAGGTACTTACCGAGTTTCTCGCCAAAACGCTGTCTAAACTCTTTTTAAGAGCTGTTGGTGTAATGTTGTGTTTTGTATTGTAGGCGATCTGTTTTTCTCTACGATAATTGGTTTCATCAATCGTTTTTTGCATACTCTTGGTAATGGTATCGGCATACATAATGGCTTTACCGTTAAGATTTCTAGCGGCTCTACCAACAGTTTGAGTCAATGAGCGATTACTTCTAAGAAAACCTTCCTTATCTGCATCTAAAATCGCCACTAAAGATACCTCAGGAAGATCTAAGCCTTCGCGCAATAAGTTGACGCCTACCAAGACATCAAACAGACCCTTTCTAAGATCTTGCATGATTTCTACGCGTTCCAATGTGTCCACATCGCTATGTATATATCTGCATCTAATTTGAATACGGTCTAAGTATTTGGTCAATTCCTCGGCCATACGTTTGGTAAGTGTCGTCACCAAGGTGCGCTCATCTTTCTCAATACGTTGCTGCATTTCTTCTATTAAATCATCAATCTGATTCAAACTCGGTCTCACCTCTATGACGGGATCCAATAAACCTGTGGGACGTATGAGTTGTTCTACAAACACACCGTCAGTTTTTTGTAACTCATAATCCGCAGGAGTGGCACTTACATAAATCACTTGGTTTTGAAGTGCCTCAAATTCTTCAAATTTTAAAGGTCTATTATCCATCGCAGCGGGAAGCCTAAAACCGTATTCTACCAAATTTTCCTTTCGGCTACGGTCACCACCGTACATGGCATGTACTTGAGACACGGTCACGTGACTCTCATCAATCACCATTAAGAAATCTTCGGGAAAATAATCCAAAAGGCAGAACGGTCGTGTTCCAGGTTGACGGCCGTCTAAATAGCGAGAATAATTTTCAATACCAGAGCAGTAGCCCAATTCTCTAATCATTTCGAGATCAAACTCCGTACGCTCCTTGAGTCTTTTGGCCTCTAAGTGTTTACCAATGTCCTTGAAGTAATCGTGCTGTTTGACCAAATCATCTTGGATCTCTCTAATGGCACCCTGAAGTACATCAGGAGAGGTCACAAACATATTGGCAGGATACAGATTCAAACGGTCATAATGTTCGATGACCTCGTTGGTCTGTATATTAAATTGCTCAATATCTTCTATTTCATCGCCAAAGAAATGAATCCGAAAGGCATCATCGGCGTAGCTAGGAAAAACGTCAACAGTATCTCCCTTAATCCTGAAATTACCGTGGTTAAACTCAGCTTCGGTTCTAGAATACAAACTCTGGACCAAGCGGTGCAGTAAATCGGTTCTAGAAATTTGCTGATCGACTTCTAAGGAAATTACATTTTTCTGAAACTCTACGGGGTTTCCTATACCATAAAGACAAGATACCGATGCTACAACGATTACGTCTCTTCGACCTGACAATAAAGAAGACGTGGTACTGAGTCGCATTTTTTCGATTTCCTCATTAATAGAAAGATCCTTTTCAATATAAACACCAGAGACAGGAATGTAAGCTTCTGGCTGGTAGTAATCATAATAAGATACAAAATACTCTACAGCGTTATCAGGAAAAAACTGCTTAAATTCAGAGTATAGCTGTGCCGCTAACGTTTTATTGTGAGCCAAAACTAAGGTTGGTTTTTGTACGCTCTCTATAACGTTGGCTACAGTAAATGTTTTTCCCGAACCTGTCACACCAAGAAGGGTCTGAAATTTTTCTTGAGCGTTGATGCCTTCTGAAAGCTTTTTTATAGCTTGAGGTTGGTCTCCAGTAGGTTCGAATTCGGATTTGACTTTAAAGCGCATGCTATTGATTTTTACTGATAAATTTACAAAACGTGTGTCGGTCTTTCCGATTTAGATCAGGAAATAAGAATTTGATCATTTACTCTTTCAATTTGTTCTTGTTCGATGTGATTTTGAAATTCAAAAACTCAACAAAAAGTGAAAAGGCGATGGCAAAATAGAGATATCCTTTAGGAATTGCGCCCACTTTGTTTCCAAAGAGTTTCGTATCCGAAAGATGAGCTGCCTCTGTGATCAACATAAAACCAATCAATATTAGAAACGCCAAACCTAACATTTGAATACTTGGGTTTTTATCGATAAATCTTCGAATACCGTTGGCAAATCCAATCATGATGCCAATCGAGATCATTACCGCAACAATCATTAAAATCAGGGTGTAATTGTGATTAGGGTGCAAGCCATTGGTCATCCCAACCGCTGTTAAAATAGAATCTATCGAGAAAATAAAATCAATAAGCAGTATTTGAATGACGGCTTGAGTTAAAGAGGTGATTTTTTTCGATTTTAACTCTTCTTCATCCTCGTCTGGCCTCGAGGCCTTTTCTCTTATTTCAGAAGTGCTTTTATAAATTAAAAATAATCCACCGCCAAATAAGATAATGGCCTGCCAACTCACGTTAATGGTTAGCCAACTACTATCAAAGGAAAAGAAAGGCTCAGATAATCCAATTAAGAAGGATACAAAAAACAAGAGTAAAATACGCTGTACCATCGCTAATAGCAAACCAATATTTGTTGCTTTAGAGCGTTGATTTTCAGGTAATTTATTAGCGGCAATAGATATAAAAACAATATTGTCTATTCCTAAGATAATCTCTAAAAAAGTTAAAGTTAGAAGCGCAAAAACAGCGTCACTACTTAAAAGAAATTCCCACATATTATTTGATTTTTGTTGCTGTACCCTTTTCTATCCTTTTTTTCTTATACGGATCTTTCATGGCTAACTGATATTCAAAGGTATATGAATCTTTATTGGTGGTTAGAATTTTGAAGTGAATGGCCTTTTCTTCAGACTTATTTTTGGGGTTAAGCTTCGTTAATACAAACTCACAGTCGTTGATCCATCGTACGGAAGCAGAATCTACTTTATTCTCGTAATAATCGATATTTAGCTCCTCAGTTCGTACAAATTCTCCTTTTTTGTCAACGCCGTCTACTTGATACGTAAATTCAAACGTACCCGTTTTAAAGTCAGAACAATCGCGTTCTACTTGATAACAGCTTAAACAAAGCAGTAACGCTAATCCCGTTGCAATTCGTTCCATAAAAACATTTTTGCAAAATTACGAAACACAATACACTCACAGATATCAAAAGCGTTCAATTACTAACGCAAATCAAAATTGTTCAAAATTTTTAAATGTTCCGTCTTTGTAAAAAATCACAATACGCTCAATAGATCTATCGCCAGAATTTGAAACTTGTGGTATCATTTCTTTTACCGGTTTTGGTGCTTCGGAAATAGGAGCATCTGGAGTTACGGTCGTTTGCTTTTCTGATGAGGAAGGAAAAGTGCCTTTGCCATTTAGCAGCCAATACAATTCTACATCAGGAAAGGAGGAAAGTACCTTCAGTACAAAATCTAAACTTGGCTTATTTCTGCCCGAAAGAATATGTGAAATACTTGAACGTTGCACACCAATTTTTTCAGCAAAAGAGGATGCAGATTCGCCGTAAAAATCAATCACTTTTTGAAGCCTAATTATAAATTCTTCGTTGTTGATCATTGTAAACTCTGTTTTTGGTGGTAAGCCCTTTACAAAAGTAAACATATCTAAATTATAAAAGAAATTTACTTTGCAAACTATTATATTTTAATAAACTAATACTTTATAATATGTATTATATAATATTGATTTTAAATATTTTATAAGTTAATTTTAAATCACTAGTGTTTTACGTGCAACACGCCTCTATAAAATGATTACAAATGTAACTAATTAATCTATGAAGCATCACTTCTTAATGTTTACAATTGTAATATTCCAATTGTTTACCTTTGTAACCTCAATTGAAATACATGAACGCAGAGCAATTAAAAAATCTATTCAAGCGCTATAAAGAGCCTTCTCTTTTTGGGCGTTATATTCATAACGGTTCCATTGAAAAATGGCTTAGCGGTGCAATCCAAAAAAGCAAGATTGATGTTATAGGAAAATCGGTTCAGGGTCGAGATATTATTTCCATAACCATAGGAAAAGGTTCGAAAAAAATATTGATGTGGTCTCAGATGCACGGTAATGAAAGTACTACCACTAAGGCGGTATTTGATCTGCTGAACATTCTTGAGGGCGATAATGCGGTTTCTGATTTAATTCTGGACCAGTGTGAAATCAAGATCATTCCTATTTTAAATCCAGATGGAGCAAAAGCTTATACTCGAGAAAATGCAAATAGCGTAGACTTAAATCGAGATGCACAACAACTCTCACAGCCAGAAAGCAAGGTTCTTAGAGGGGTGTTTAATGATTTTAGTCCTGATTTCTGCTTCAATCTGCATGGGCAGCGAACCATTTTTGGTGCAGGTCTTACTGGTCAGTCTGCAACCGTGTCCTTTTTGTCTCCCGCACAGGATGAATTACGGAGTATCACGCAAACAAGAAAAATCGCAATGGAGCTCATAGCTGTAATGAATGCTCAGCTTCAACAGCAGATTCCTGCCTCTGTAGGTATTTATGATGATTCATTTAACGCGAACTGCGTTGGTGATACCTTTCAATCGCTACATGTTCCTACAGTGTTGTTTGAGGCAGGACATATGGATAACGATTATTCTCGAGAAAACACCCGTGAGCTTATCTGTCACTCTCTTTTAGTAGTTGTGAGGCATATCGCTATTGCTAAAACGCTTAAAGGTGATGTTCAAGGGTATTTTGATATTCCTAATAATGAAAAATGTTTTTATGATATTGTGATTCGGAATTCGGCACTTGGAGATATTGCCATACAATATGAAGAGCGATTGGAGGCTGACAATGTTGATTTTTGCCCTAAAGTGGTACGTATTGATGATTTAAGTAATTTTTATGGTCATATGGAAATCGATGCCAATGGTTTAGAGGTCTTGTCAGGAATTGGAGAGCCTTTAAAAGTGGATTCCGAAATCGATTTCGTAATGATGAATAATGAGAAATTCGCACTAAAACCAAAAAATATCTGAATTATTGTTGTATATCTTTAGTGAAAATGCTCTATTTTTGTAGAAAATCTAATAAAACTAAAAAATGGCAAAATTTAAATTGGATGACGTTGATCATCAGATTTTAGATATGTTAATTGACAATACCAGGATTCCTTTTACTGATATTGCAAAAAAATTGGTGATTTCAGCAGGGACGGTTCACGTGAGAGTTAAGAAAATGGAAGAAGCGGGCATCATTAAGGGGTCGTCTTTAACTTTGGATTATAAAAAACTTGGCTATGCTTTTATTGCATATGTTGGCGTGTTTTTAAATAATACGTCTCAGACCAAATTCGTTTTAGAACGTATTGCTGAAATTCCTCATGTTACTGTTGCGCATATCACTACAGGGAAATTCAATATCTTTTGTAAAGTGAGAGCTAAAAACACGTCTCATGCTAAGGATATCATCTTTATGTTAGATGATATTGAAGGTATCTACAGAACCGAAACAATGATCTCTATGGAGGAAAGTATCAACGATAAAAAACGTTTGATGCATACCATTTTTAATGACCTATAGCATTGAGAATATATAACGTATTAAAACCCTTTTTCATTCGTGTTAAAGGGTTTTTTGTTTTTTAATAAATTGAGTTGATGATGACAAAAGATGATTTAAACAATGACGAATATAATTTATTTTACCAATCTTATATTCAAAGAACTGGAAGCCTTGATCTGTATGAAGGCTTAAAGGTAAAAGGCAACGATACAATTAAATTTTTTGAGGGTGTTCCCGAGGATAAACTTAACTTTAGTTATGCTGAAGGTAAATGGACAATTAAAGAAATCTTGCAGCATCTTATAGATACCGAACGTGTTTTTGGGTATCGAGCATTATGCATTTCGAGAGGTGATCAAACGCTCTTTCCTGGCTTTGATCATGAGGCTTATGTAGTAAATTGTGACGCTAATGATCGTTCTATGCATGATCTCGTTAACGAGTATAAGGCGGTGCGTTTATCGACGCTAATGCTGTTTAACAGCTTTAGTGCAGATATGTTATTAAAGATGGGGACAGCAAGTAACAACAGTTTGTCGGTAAGGGCTTGTGGTTTTATCATTATTGGTCATGAGATGCATCATTGCCAAATTATAAAAGAAAAATATCTTTAAATAAAAAAAGTCACCCGATAGGGGTGGCTTTTTTATTTGCTTTATGTCTTTTGTGACTAGAATTGATATCTAATCCCTAAAGCGATATCGAAGTCAAGATCATCGTTACCGTAATTGCCGTCACCAAAGCCTATCTCAGGTCTAAAGTCAAGAGACAATAGTAATGGGATATCAAAATTGTATTCAATACCAACGTCACCAGCAGCAAATACAAATGTTTGGCTATCATCATTTCTATCAAAACGATCATCTTTGTCAAAGCTGTATGATGCTAAACCTGCGCCGGCTCCAGCATACCAGTTAAATCCGCCATCAATGTTCCATACCCATTGGTATAAACCTGCTAATTTAAAGCCGTCATAATTTTTACCGCTTCTTAATCCTAAATCAAATTCTAAACGATTATTATCGCCTAAACCTCTTTGGTAAGATACTTCTGCTCCAAAACCATCACTATCACCTAAACGTAGTCCTATCGCGTTTTCAGAGATCTCTTGAGCGTTAGACATTAATGTAAAACCAAGAACGGTCATGGTTAATAAAATTACTTTTTTCATATTGTTGAATTTATATTTAACTTATATTGACAACGAATGGTCGTCGTCATTTTTAACGGATCAAAACTATGTTAAAATTAATGAGGTTGATTGTTTTTAAGACAATTTTATAACAATTTTCAAGTAAGTATTAACTCAAATGTCAAAGGAAATCAACGTTGCGCTACAAGAGCTTGAGGCTAACCTGTCAGGAGAATTGTTTGTAGATGATTTAATGAGGTCGTTATATGCCACAGACGCATCGGTTTATCGAATGATGCCCTTGGCGGTGGCTGTTCCGAAGAGTACGTCTGATTTGAAGCAGCTTATCGATTTTGCGACGCAACACCGTGTCTCCCTAATTCCAAGAACTGCTGGCACTTCACTAGCAGGGCAGTGTGTGGGTAGGGGGATTATAGTGGACACCTCTAAATACTTCAACAGGATTCTAGATATCAATGAGAAAGAAAAAACTGTAACGGTACAGCCTGGTGTTGTTCGTGACGAGCTAAACAGTTATTTAAAGCCATTCGGTTTGTTTTTCGGGCCCAATACCTCGACGTCCAATCGTTGTATGATAGGAGGTATGGTTGGAAATAATTCCTCTGGCACCACTTCAATTAAATTCGGGGTGACGCGGGATAAAGTTTTGAAATTACACACCTTAATGGCGGACGGAACTGAGGTTGTTTTTTCTGACTTATCTGCTGTAGAGTTTGAAGCAAAAACAGAACTCAAAACCATGGAGGGTCATGTCTACAAGGTTTTAAAAACAGAGTTGTCTTCGGAAACGGTCCAAAATCAAATTCGGTCTCAATTTCCCAAATCAGAGATTCATAGAAGAAATACAGGGTATGCTATTGATGAGCTTATCAAAACTAGTGCATTCTCAACTGAAGAAAGCCCTTTTAACATGTGTGCATTGCTTGCTGGAAGTGAAGGAACACTTGCATTTACTACTCAGATCACGTTGAAGCTTGATGAGTTACCACCTTCGGAAACCTTAATTGTGGCAGCTCATTTCCGAAGTATTGAAGATTGTTTAACGTCGGTAGCATTGGTAATGCAGCATGATTTATACGGTTGTGAGATGATGGATAAAACCATTCTTGATCTCACAAAACACAATAAGGCCCAGCAAGTCAATCGTGAGTTTGTGGAGGGAGATCCGCAGGCTATTTTACTATGCGAAATCCGAGGAACATCTAAAACGGATACAGCTAAGCGCTCTGCTGAATTATTGACAAGTCTGCACGAGTCGCAATTGAGTTATGCCGCTCCAGTGCTTGAAGGGGCGGATATTGATAAAGCAATGGATCTTCGAAAAGCGGGGCTTGGTCTTTTAGGTAATATGATTGGAGATGAGAAAGCTGTGGCTTGCATTGAGGATACGGCTGTAGCATTGCCAGATTTATCAAATTATATTGCCGATTTTTCAAAATTGATGACTACTTATAAGCAAAGGCCCGTTTATTATGCCCACGCTGGTGCTGGTGAGTTGCATTTAAGACCCATACTCAATCTTAAAAAAGGAGCCGACGTGGTCAAATTCAGGAAAATAACCACAGATGTTGCGCATTTGGTGAAGCAATATGGCGGCTCTATGAGTGGTGAGCATGGCGACGGTATTGTGAGAGCTGAGTTTATACCAATGATGATTGGAGATGCTAATTATGCCATTTTAAAGAGAATAAAAGCGGCTTTTGATCCTGAGAACATTTTTAATCCCGGTAAAATAGTAGATGCTTTCCCTATGGATGCTGCTTTTCGCTATACTCCAGATCGCGTTGAGCCTGATATAGAAACGCTAATGGATTTTTCTTCTTCTAAAGGTATTTTAAGAGAGGCGGAGAAATGCAACGGTTCAGGAGATTGCAGGAAATTACCTGAATTTGGGGGTACGATGTGCCCTAGTTACAGAGCCACAAGAAATGAAAAAGATACTACAAGAGCGAGAGCCAATGCCTTACGGGAGTTCTTGACGAGGTCTGATAAAGCCAATAAGTTTGATCATGAAGAATTAAAAGACGTATTTGACCTTTGTTTGAGCTGTAAGGCCTGTGCAACAGAGTGTCCTAGTAGTGTGGACGTGGCGAGTTTGAAGGCTGAGTTTCAATATCAATACCAAAAATCAAACGGCATGAGTTGGCGTACAAAACTCTTTGCTTATAATAATAGATTAAATGCGTTAGGGAGTCTGATCCCGGCACTCACAAATTTCGTTTTTTCTAATTCGATTACTAGTAATTCTTTAAAAAAATCGTTTGACATTGCTTCTCAACGGACCTTGCCTTTAGTTTCAACTGAAAGTTTATATAAATGGCATAAAAAGCATATTAATCAAATATATAGAGACGAGTACGTAAAAACAGTTTATCTTTTTGTTGATGAATTTACCAACCATTTAGACACAAATATTGGCATTGATGCCATTGAGCTATTAGCCCGTTTAAATTATGACGTGAGGTTGGTGAAGCACAACGAATCAGGTCGGTCCTTTTTGTCAAAAGGATTATTAGAACAAGCTAAAAAAGTAGCTAATGCGAATGTGTCTATTTTTAAAGGATTGATTTCAGAAAATGCGCCGCTAATTGGTATTGAGCCTTCAGCTATTTTAACCTTTAAGGATGAATATTTACGTCTCGCTGATGATAAGACTTCTGCGGTGCACATTGCAAAGCACACGTTCTTAATTGAAGAATTCATTCAATCTGAAATAAAATTAGGTCACATTCAGCCTGAACAATTTTCTTCAGAAACAAAAAAGATAAAATTTCACGGCCATTGTCATCAAAAAGCGATGGTCAACCAAAAGTCAAGTTTTGCGATGTTAAGTCTTCCTTCAAACTACAGTGTTACCATCATCCCGAGTGGTTGTTGCGGAATGGCAGGTAGTTTTGGTTATGAAAAGGAGCATTATGAAGTGAGTATGCAGATCGGTGAGCAAACGCTGTTTCCTGCAATAAGAAAGGCAGAAGAGGAGGTTCTCATAGCTGCCAATGGGACGAGTTGTAGGCATCAAATTAAAGATGGCACAGGAAGAGAGGCGCTGCACCCTATAAGTATTTTACGAAAAGCCTTAATCTAGCTTTGCTTTCTTTTTTTTCTTTTTCTTTTGTTCAGGTTGAACCACGGTAATGGCAGCAATAAGATCTTTGACGTTCATATCCTTAATGTCTTCGTCTGCGTAAAAGGCTCTTAACTTATCATTGTTATAATTGTAGATTTTCCAACGCTTAAATTGATATTCTAAAGCAGTGAAATTTTCGATCCAATCTCCAGAGTTTAAATAGGTGGTCTTGCCCCATTTGTTTTGCATGGTCACCATTTTGGGCTGATGGATATGTCCGCAAATTACATAATCATAACCGTTTTCAATAGCGAGGTCAGAGGCTACTTTTTCAAAGTCATTGATGTATTTTATAGCGCCTTTTACACCGTTTTTAATCTTCTTTGAAAGTGAATACTTTTCTTTGCCCATTTTATCTAGGCACCAGTTAACAAGACGATTAAGTAGGATAAGGAAGTCATAGCCATAGCCGCCGAGTTTTGCAAGCCACTTGGCATTTTGAATAGAGACGTCAAACACATCACCGTGAAAGAACCACGCTTTTTTACCATCAAGTTCTAGTACAATTTTATCTACAATGGAGATGTTGCCAATAGTCATGTCGCTAAATTTCCGTAACATTTCATCGTGGTTTCCTGTGATGTAAATAATTTCTACACCGTCAGCAGACATGTCCATGATTTTTTTGATGACTCTTAAATGGGATTTTGGAAAGTAGCGCTTATTGAACTGCCAAATGTCGATAATATCACCGTTAAGAATCATTTTTTTAGGCTGTATGCTGTTGAGATAAGTTAATAGTTGTTTGGCGTGACACCCGTATGTACCAAGGTGAACGTCTGATATGACTGCTATTTCAACTTTTCTCCTGTTTTTCAAGAACTTCTGGTTTTATAACTACAAATAAATTGATTCAATTTGACTTAGAGATATTTTCCTAATTAACAAACAATGAGCAAATTGTTAAGCTAATGTTACTCGATTTATAAGCCGAGATTGTTCGTTTATGGATTTCGGTTTTTAATTCTGTGTTTTTAAGGTTATTTTAGCTAAAAATAGCAGGTATGGCAGGAAATTCCTTCGGAAAATTATTTAAGCTCACCACCTTTGGAGAGTCTCATGGCGCAGCAATTGGCGGTATTATAGATGGTTGCCCAGCTGGGTTAAAGTTGGACTTTGAGGCCATTCAAAATGAAATGAATCGCAGAAAACCAGGTCAGTCTGATATTGTAACTCAACGTAAAGAGCCAGATAGCGTGGTATTTCTATCTGGGGTTTTTGAAGGCGTAACAACAGGAACTCCCATTGGTTTTACGATTGAAAATACCAATCAAAAATCTAGGGATTATTCGCATATCAAAGAGGTTTACCGTCCCAGCCATGCCGATTATACTTACGAGAAAAAATACGGTGTTAGAGATTATCGAGGAGGCGGGCGCAGTTCTGCCAGAGAAACGGCATGTCGCGTTGTCGCAGGCGCTATTGCCAAGCAAATGATTTCAAAGATAAAAATTAACGCCTTTACCTCTTCAGTTGGTGACATTCATCTAGAAAAACCCTATCAGGACTTAGACTTTTCTCAAATAGAAAGTAACACGGTTCGTTGTCCAGATGCGATGGTTGCAGAACAAATGATTTCTAAAATAAAAGCGATTAAGAAAGATGGTGATACTGTTGGGGGTATTATTACTTGTGTCATTCAAAATGTACCGGTAGGTCTTGGGGAGCCTGTATTTGATAAATTACATGCAGAGTTAGGGAAGGCCATGCTATCAATCAATGCTGTAAAAGGGTTTGAATATGGTAGTGGTTTTGAAGGGGCAAGCTTAAAAGGTTCTGAGCATAATGACCTATTTAACCAAGACGGCTCTACTAAAACCAACCATTCTGGAGGGGTGCAAGGTGGTATTTCTAACGGGATGGACATTTATTTTAGAGTCGCTTTTAAGCCAGTTGCTACAGTTATTCAAAAACAAGACACTCTAGATAGTGACGGCAATATTGTTGAAATGCAGGGTAAAGGTAGGCATGATCCCTGTGTAGTGCCTAGAGCAATCCCCATCGTGGAAGCTATGGCAGCATTGGTTTTGGCCGATTACACATTACTAAGAAAGCAAGAGGCTTAGACAATTGGTTCGGATTCGATATTAGATTGACCTTCTAACATAAAACTATAATATTCTTTCAACAGGACGAAAATAAATTTCATGAAGAAACTAGCATTACATTGGAAAATTATCATTGGTATGGTGCTCGGCATCATTTGGGCTTTAATTTCAAGCTCCATGGGATGGAGTGCTTTTACTATAAATTGGATTGATCCATTTGGGACGATTTTCATCAATCTGCTAAAACTAATTGCGGTACCGCTGGTTTTATTTTCGATTATAAGTGGTGTTGCTAATATTGGAGATCCTTCAAGTTTAGGACGAATGGGAGGGAAGACTTTAGGGATCTATCTTTTGACAACAATCATGGCCATATCTTTAGGCTTACTATTGGTAAACACCTTTAAGCCCGGTAAATTGATGGACGAGCAAAGCCGTATAGATAACCGTATCAGCTACGAAATTTGGGCAGATGCTGAAGGCTATCAAATTAAAGATGGAATTAATTATTTAAAGGATCCAGCCTTTTTGGAGCGTGCCCAAGAAATTTCAGAATTATCCAAAAGTGAGCTTAAAGAAGCCTCTGTTGCCGATAAAATGCAAACTGCTGAAAAAAGTAAAGAGTCCACGCCATTACAGCCTTTAGTTGATATTGTACCAGACAATTTTTTCTCATCCTTAGCAGATAACGGAAGAATGCTTCAAATTATATTTTTCGCCATATTTTTTGGGGTGTGTTTATTGTTTATTCCTTCTGATAAGTCAAAACCTGTTCTAAAATTAGTAGATGGTATTAATGAGGTGTTTCTCAAAATGGTGGATATTGTGATGCAAGCGGCACCATTTTTTGTGTTTGCATTATTGGCAGGTGTAGTGTCTAAAATGGCTGGAAATGATATTGGAAAAGTACTCGAAATATTTAAAAGTTTGAGTTGGTATTCATTAACCGTTCTTGTGGGCTTGTTGATGATGATTTTCGTCATCTATCCTTTAATTCTAAAATTATTTGTGAAGCAAATTCCGTATACCGGATTTTTCAAATCCATGAGTCCGGCGCAAACCTTGGCATTTTCTACATCTAGTAGTGCGGCAACATTGCCTGTAACTATGGAATGTGTGGAGCAAAATTTAGGAGTCGATAAAAAAATCAGCAGTTTTGTTTTACCAATCGGTGCGACCGTTAATATGGACGGTACTAGTCTTTATCAAGCTGTTGCGGTTATTTTCTTAGCGCAAATCCACATGATTGATTTAACTATTGGTCAACAACTCACCGTGGTGCTCACAGCAACATTGGCGTCTATTGGTTCTGCAGCTGTACCTAGTGCAGGTTTGGTGATGCTAATTATCGTCTTAAGTTCAGTAGGTTTAAACCCTGCATGGATTGCCATCATTTTTCCAGTAGATCGCATTCTTGATATGTTTAGAACTGTAGTAAATGTCACAGGTGATGCGACAGTATGTTCAATTATTGCTGATGGCGAAAATATGCTAAACTATAAAGAAAAGGACCCTGCTGAAACATTCGATTTAGATTCTTAAAATTATTCTGATTGGGATACAGATTTCTAACTTTTATCTATCCCTGAAACGTGCACCTCAAAGATGATTTTTGCATTTTAAGAACCTTAAACAAAATTTTGAGGTCATTGGTCGAAAATGTTGTGATGATTTTGTAACCTCTATTATCTTTGAATTAATAATGTGCTATTAATCAGTGCTATAAAAGCATTTTTTTTTGATTAAATTATTTTAAAGTTTAATTAGTTGTTAAGTATAAAAGTCCTTTCGAAAGATTGGACTTTTGTATTTATATGAATGTATTTCACCACTAATCCAAAAATTTAGCCTTCAGTTCAGGTGTTGGGATCATGCAGTTTTCTTTTTTTCCAAACCATTGGTATCTGTTCTTAGCGATATAGTCATACACCCAATTTCTAATAAACGCTGGCACAATTAAGAATATAGACATGACGTTTCTGGGAAATCCTAAATGTTTAGAAATCTGAAGCGCAGCAGTCGATTTCATGGAGAGGCCTTTGTCTTTTGAGTAAAGTAGAATAGAATCTATCTTTTCGGTATCCACATCAAACTCATCAATAATGGTTTTGGCAGTTTCGCCTTGTAAAGGCGCAAATAAAAATTGATTTTGAGTATCGTGCTTAATAATATATTGAATGGCCGCATTGCAGAGATTGCAAACACCGTCAAATAGAATCAGTTTTTTGTTATTTGGTACCGTTTCATTCATTTGTTAAAGATATATCACACATTGGTAACATGACTACATCAAGTTTATGTTTAGTAGGTCTAAATTGAAAATACTTACTTCTTAACAGCTTCTACCAACTCTAGTAAATCTAAGTTTACATTGGTGGTAAACATGCCATAATTAACAATAGCCTTTCCTTTTTCTATGGTATCTACAGTACCCACAGCCTTACCGTCAAACATTCGCACACGATCGCCCAACCTTATGATAGGTTTCGGTTTTTCAATAGGTTTTGCTTTCGCTTTCGCCTCTTTTTTCTTTTTACGAATGACCTCTACCTTTTTCTCTGCCTCTTGTTTGATCTGTGTTTCCTTTGCCTTCTCTGCCTTTTTTTGTTTTGCAGATACTTTCTGTCGTTTTGAATTTTCAATTTGAACCAATCGGAACAACTCGTTCATCAGTGGGCGTTTCTTCTTATCGTCAAAATATTTTTCAGCCACATCATTCACTTTCTGTCCTAAATAGATCAAGCGCTGATTGCTGTCATACAATTCTTGAAAATTCTCTAATTTCTTTTGAACTTTGGCATTAACTTCTTCTAGCTTATCAGCTTCACTTTGTTTCTTTTTCTCGTTTTCTTTTAATGACCGTTCGGTTTTCTCCAGCTTACTTCGCTCTTTCTGAAGTTTGGCAATAGTAGCATCAAATCGAACTTTGCCACGCTCAATTTTCTTTTTTGCACGATTGATGAGACTGAAGGGAATGCCATTTTTTTGTGCAACTTCAAAAGTAAACGAGCTTCCGGCTTGCCCTAGTGCTAGTTTGAAAAGTGGTTCTAAACTCTTTTCATCAAAAAGCATATTGGCATTTTGCATAAAAGGCATTTCGTTGGCCAAAACTTTTAAGTTGGAGTAGTGGGTGGTGATAATTCCGAAGGCTTCACGATGGTAAAATTCTTCTAAGAAAGTTTCGGCTAAAGCACCACCAAGTTCAGGGTCACTTCCCGTACCAAACTCATCGATAAGAAAAAGCGTGTTTTTGTTACATTTCCGAAGAAAATAATTCATCTGTTTGAGTCTGTAACTATAGGTGCTCAAATGATTTTCTATAGATTGATTATCACCAATATCTGTCATGATCCTATCAAAAAAGCAGACATTGCTCTTTTCATGAACAGGAATCAAAAGTCCGCTCTGTAGCATGACCTGTAATAAGCCCATCGTTTTTAAAGTGATGCTCTTTCCGCCGGCATTTGGTCCAGAAATCACAATGATTCTATTGTCTTGAAAAAGATCAACAGATTGGGGATAGGTTTTCTTGCCTTCTTTTTTATTGGTTAGATAAAGTAAAGGGTGGTAGGCATCTCTAACCTCAAACTGGCGATCTGTATTGATGTTTGGTAAAATCGCTTCCATAGATTGCGCGTATTTTGCCTTAGCGAAAATAAGATCTATGTGGGTAAGAAAGGTCTGGTAATTTTCAAATAAAGATTTGTAAGGTCTCACAAACTCCGTAAGACGGCGTAAAATATGATCTACTTCCTCTTTTTCATCATACTCTAAATTATTGAGTTCTCGCGCATATTGAAAGGTGGTTTCGGGTTGAATATAAACAATACTTCCTGTCTTGCTATTGCCCATGATACTCCCCTTGACCTTGCGACGATACATGGCTTTAACGGCTAAAACACGTTTGTTTTCTACAACAGATTCTCTAATATCATCTAAATAATCAAGATTATGATAGGTATTAAGTGCCGAAGTAAAACTTTGATTGATTTTGCCTCTAACCGAGTTTATAGCTTTTCTAAGTTGGTAAAGGGTGTCAGAAGCGTTGTCCTTTACTTCACCAAAGCGATCAATGATACTATCAATTTCTTCAATAACTGATGTGGTAATCTCTATAAAGGAAGATTTTTGATAGAGGCTAGGATAATATTCTTTGAATTTTTTTAGAAATTTTAAAATCTCATTTGTGGTCAATGAGATGGAAGCTAAATTCTTAAAATGACTTGTGTCTAAAAATGAGTTTTCAATTTTAAGTAATTGTAGCTCTTTAGAAATGTCATCAAACCCATGATTGGGTATGCGGTTATCGTTATAAAAGGAGGACAGGTACTCATTAGTAAAATTCAACGACTTTACAATGGCGTCATGATTATTGTAAGGCGAAATGTTAAGCACTTCGGCCCGTCCTAAATTTGTAATTGCTAAATTTGAAACCTGCTCAAGGACCGCGTTAAATTCTAAATCCTTTAAGGTTTTTTGATGGATATGGATCATGTACTCTTTCCCCTAAAATTTGATAGGAATGCAAAGGTACTTATTAATGCAATAGAAATAAAATGTAGAGAAGTACTAGAGCTCTTCTTTTCTTTTATTAGTTTTCAAACAGAAATAATAGAATGTATACTTAGGCAAAAATGAACGTTAATATAGAAGACAGCTGGAAAGCAGAGTTAAGTACAGAATTTGAAAAACCATATTTTAAGAATTTAATAGATTTTGTTAAAGAGGAATATCGTCTCCACCAGTGCTTTCCGCCTGGTTCCGATATTTTTGCGGCTTTTGACCATTGTCCTTTTAATGATGTCAAGGTGGTGATCATAGGTCAAGATCCTTATCATGGAGAAGGGCAGGCCAACGGTTTATGTTTTTCTGTAAAAGATGGGGTTTCGCATCCACCGTCTCTAATCAATATTTTTAAGGAAATCGAGACCGATATCCATAAACCTTACCCAAAATCTGGAAATTTAGAAGCTTGGGCAAAACAAGGTGTGCTGTTATTGAATGCGACGTTGACCGTAAGGGCACATGAAGCAGGAAGCCATCAAAAAAAGGGTTGGGAGCAATTTACAGATGCTGTGATAAAATCGGTTAGTGACCATAAAAAGGAGGTGGTATTTTTACTTTGGGGTGGTTTTGCTAAGAAAAAAGCAAGCTTGATAGACGCTTCAAAGCATCATGTGTTAACATCAGGGCATCCATCTCCGTTGAGCGCAAATAGAGGGTATTGGTTTGGTAATAAAAATTTTAGTAAGACTAATGAGTTGCTAAGGCAATCTGGAAAACAAGTTATAGCGTGGTAGTTGTCTAAAAAAACAGAAATTAACTTCCAGTTGCAGCTAATTGAGAGGAAGCCAATTGCTTAGTAGTCACTTTTGGTTTTTCAACTTTGCTTAAGGTAGGCTTTGAGAGAACTGTTTTCGATTTTGTGTTTTTATTACAACTAAATATTAAAAGTAAAAAGTTGAGAGCAACTAGAGCAGAGATAATAAGGGTTATAGTTATAATCATATTTTAACAATTCTAATAATCACGCCATCGATTCGGTTATTCAAAAGTAAATAAATTTTTGAACATTAGAAAGTTATGACCTACATCTGTTAAAAAATTAACATTATAGCAGTGTCATTCAGCTTATAAATTGTGGAATTTTCAATATATCTAATGTTTGTAATTACAGCTTGAATACCAATTTGTTATAATCTACTTTATGATCAATAATATTTAGGCCGTGCAGTTTATTTTGAACGGTTTCCATAACCTCCTCTGAAATGACCTCTTGAGACCATTCTGTTAAATCTAACCAAGCTTGAACATCTTCCAATTTTTGATCATATCTTGAGGCAATGGTCTGATCGATATCAGGGATTTGTTTAAACTCAGAAGTTGTTTTGTTTATGATCTTCAGGATTTTAAGGATGTCTTCGGAGTGGTTTTCAAGAATTTCGTCTCTAACGGCAATCACAAAGCAAGGCCATGGTGTAGGACAATTTCCTATACGTCTAAAAACATCACTATCAACAAGCGGTTTCGTTGTGAATTTTTCCCACATAAAATAATCGGCACTTCCATCTGTCAATCCTTTTACGGCACCGTCTAAATCTTGAATCACTTCAAAGTCAAGATCTTTATCTAGGTCCCAGTTATGGTTTTGAGCATTGATATAAGCCATCAAGTGGGAACCAGAACCAAAACGACTAATTGCGGCTTTTGTTCCTTTTAAATCCGAAATTTCCTGATATTTAGAATTTTCGGCCACATGAATGCCCCATATTAAAGGGGATGACACAAAAATTTGCACAATTTTACTTGGGTTGCCATCAATAATATCTTTTGTAATGCCCTCTGTCAAAATAACGGCCATATCAATCTCTCCTTCTCTAAGTGCTTGGTTCATTTGGCCTGTGCCACCAAAGTAATCTTTCCATCTTAAGTTGATGCCTACATCTTTAAAATCGCCATTTTTAAGGCCTAAATACCACGCAAGATTGAAGTGTTCTGGGACACCTCCTATATTTATTTTTTTCAAACTGTCTTTATTAATTCAACTAAGTTAAAGTTACGATTTTATTCAATGTATATAAAATCAAATCGTCGACCACTTCTTTTGGTCTAGAGCTAAACTGCCCAGTGGCTCTGTTGGCTATAATGGCGTTCATGGAAAGGGCACGGTGACCCAATAAAAGTGCGAGTCCGTAGATGCCTGCTGTTTCCATTTCTAAATTGGTAATGGGTTTACCATCATAATTAAAACTGGCCAGTGTGTCATTAAGATGTTCGTCTTCAAGTTTAAGTCTTAGGGTACGACCCTGTGGCCCATAAAAACCAACGTTAGTTCCAGTAAAGCCTATGTGTGTGTGATCTCCTTTAAAATGATCTAAAAGTTCTGCGTTGGCCTTAACAACATAAGGATCTGATTTGTGAGTAGACCAATTGGTGTGCACTTTTAAGGCTTCGGAAATGGGATGATCTTGAATATTTTGGCTGTCATAAAAATGCAATAAGCTATCAAACCCAGCGGCAAATTCGCTAATGAGAACAGCGTCTATGGGGATGTGCTTTTGGATAGACCCAGAGGTTCCTACTCTAACAATCGTTAAACTGGTATGGTTTGATTTGATTTCACGACGTTCTAAATCGATATTGACCAAAGCATCTAGCTCATTTAAAACAATATCGATATTATCAGTTCCAATACCCGTTGAGATTACTGTAAGTCGTTTGCCTTTGTAGGTTCCTGTCTGCGTATGAAATTCTCGCTTCCTGGTTTTGAAATCAATGGTATCAAAATGACGTGTAACTGCGTCTACGCGATCTGGATCACCAACGGTAATAATGGTTTGAGCAATATGTTCTGGTCTAATATTGAGATGGTAAATGCTACCATCAGGGTTCAAGATCAGTTCGCTGTCTTTAATTGGCATTCGTTGATGATTTAATGAGTTTATTCATGTCGACATTAAATTGGAAGTCTGAGCGTTTAATGCCTCCGTAAGCAATATCATCATTTATTTTCGATGCAAAGTTTTTCGAACCCAAAAGGGCCTCATGGCCAAGCCTATTGAGAACGATTTTATCTTCAGACTCATCAAAAAAGAGACTCAAATTATTGATTTTTCGTTTAAGTTGAAGATCACCGTAGCCATAATAGCCTTGGTAGTTTAAGATATAGCCCAGTAAATGGTGTCTTGATTTAATGTCTTTAGATTTAATGATCTCTAAAATATTGCGCTGAATGAGATTAAGTCCAGACTTGGAGTCTGGAAACCGTTGTAAATGTGCTTTAAGACAGTTGCTCAAGTATTTGAAGGAAGAATTTTTTACGATGTAGGGCTTAAACAAGTTATGATCTTTTCCGCAGTACGTGCGCCACAGCGAGATGGCTAAATCCCGATCTTCGAGGGTCATTTTTATTTTTTCCTTGTAATGTTTTAAAAGTTGACTTTTATTTAATTCGGCCAAACCTTTCAATTCCTTTTCGCCTTCAATTCTGCCGCTGCACACCAGGTAAAGAGGCAAGTTGATTTCTCTTTGATGTATCAGGCTCATAACTGCAATAAGATTGATATGGCAGAACAGATCATATTCAAACCAAAGTACAATTTCACTATATTTTTCTACAGCATTCAGTTTTTTAAGTTCTGCCTTAAACTGAACAACGTCTAACTCAATATCGTAATAGTGATTTAAGAATTTTGTACGTGCGGCTATAAATTCTTCAGAATCTATTCCTGCTACGGTAGGACCTTCACACAGCATCTCATGCCAAGTAAGTATGTCACCTTCAATTTCTAATTCCGATAGATAGTCTGTTAAAACTTGTCCGTTGGTAACGTGTAAAGTCTTACTCATTAACCACCTACGCGTTTAACATTAAACCCCTTATCTTTCAATATCTCCATAATTTGAGTGCGATAATCGCCTTGAATGATTATTTTTTCGTTTTTATAACTGCCGCCAACACTTAGTTTTTGTTTCAGCTCTTTCGCAAGAAGCTTAAAATCCTCATCCGCTCCGGTATAACCTTCTAATATTGTGATGGGCTTGCCTTTTCTTTTTTCGTATTTACAAATAATGGGATCATCTTGAAGCCAAAGATCAGTTCCCTCCTCATTTTTTTCTTCGGAAATATCCTCCGTTTCATGTTCGGGGAAAAGGTTTTTAAGTTGGTCTTTTAAATCCATTAGCTCTTCATTTAAAAATTATATTGTTGGTTAACGAGAAGTGGGTATTAATTCTATTTCCTATAGGAACGATTTCAATTTTTAAAATCACTTTTTAAGTCCCAATTCAATGAGTCTTTCATTTAAAAATTCTCCCGCGGTAATATCTTCGTATAATTTTGGGTGATCGGCATCGATGCAGCTTTCAAGCACATCCAATTTCATCTCGCTAATAGGATGCATAAAAAAGGGAATGGAGTAGCGTGATGTGCCCCAGAGTTCTCTTGGAGGGTTCACCACACGATGTATCGTTGATTTTAGTTTGTTATTGGTATGTCTTGAGAGCATATCTCCTACGTTTATCATCAGTTCATCTGGTTCTGCAATGGCATCAATCCAGTCGCCATTGTTGTTTTGAACTTGTAACCCTCTACCTTGAGCGCCCATTAATAAGGTGATCAAATTAATATCTCCGTGCGCTGCAGCACGAACCGCATTATCTGGTTCTTGAAGAATTGGCGGGTAGTGGATAGGTCTTAAAATGGAATTTCCATTATGAATATAATTATCAAAATAGGTTTCTTCCAAATCGAGAAATAACGCTAAGGATCTTAGTACATATTTTGCCGTTTTCTCTAGCATTTGATAGGTTTCCTTACCAACAGCGTTAAATTCAGGAACTTCTTTGACTTGAACATTTTCTGGGTATTCTTTCGCGCGCTCAGGATCGTCTTCAACGTATTGGCCAAAATGCCAAAACTCTTTTAAATCCCCTTCCTTTTTGCCTTTGGCGCTCTCTTTTCCGAAGGACACATAACCTCTTTGACCTCCAATGCCGTCAATTTCATAGTTGCGCTTAGTCTCCACCGGAAGTTCAAAAAAGTGTTTGACTTCTTTGTAAAGATGATCTACCAAGGCGTCATTAAGAAAATGACCTTTAAGCGCAACAAAGCCAATATCCTCATAAGCTTTGCCGATGTCATTGATGAATTTTTGTTTTTTATCTGGGTCTTCAGATAAAAAATCCTGAAGGTTGACACTAGGTATTCTGTTCATCTCTAAAAATGGGATTAATTAAATCGATCTTAACAAAAGTAGCGAAAATACTCATTAATTCATAGTTGCTATCCCTCCAAAAAAATGGATAATAGGGTTTGAATACTTCATTTTTTAATTACATTTGATTAACTAATGTAATGAAATACACATGCTGACATCCGCTAAAAGTGCGATAGAATTTGACCGAAAAAACCTTGATAATAGTGTGCTTTTAAATCTTTATGAAGGCATGCTCAAGCCCAGAATGATAGAGGAAAAAATGCTTATTTTGCTACGCCAAGGTAAGATTTCAAAGTGGTTTTCTGGGATTGGTCAAGAGGCAATATCGGTTGGGTTAACCATGGCCATGAAACCAGAAGAATACATTTTGCCAATGCATCGTAATTTGGGTGTATTTACAAGTAGAAATATTCCATTATATCGTTTATTTTCACAATGGCAAGGCAAATCGAATGGCTTTACCAAAGGGAGGGATCGTTCTTTTCATTTTGGTACACAAGAATTTCATTTGGTGGGAATGATATCACATCTTGGTCCTCAATTAGGGGTTGCAGATGGTATTGCCTTAGCTAATCTTTTAAAAGGAAATCATCAGGCCACTGCTGTTTTTAGTGGTGAAGGCGGTACAAGTGAAGGTGATTTTCATGAGGCGCTTAACGTAGCGTCGGTTTGGCAATTACCAGTATTGTTTTGTGTGGAGAACAATGGCTATGCACTTTCAACGCCAACCAATGAACAATATAGATGTGAGCATATTGCAGATAGAGCCAAAGGTTACGGCATGGAATCTCATATTTTAGATGGAAATAACATTCTAGAAGTATTTACCAAGTTAAGCGAACTTACCGAAAGTATTCGTCAAGAACCAAGACCGATTTTATTAGAATTCAAGACGTTTAGAATGCGTGGTCACGAGGAAGCGAGTGGTACAAAATATGTTCCTGATGCGTTAATGGATGAATGGGCCAAGAAGGATCCATTGCTCAATTATAAAATATTTTTAAAGGAAACGGGCGTATTGTCAGACGCTCTTGAGGCTTCTATGGAAGCTAAAATTTCCGAAGAGATCAGCGTACATTTACAAAAAGCAAATGAGGAATCTAAAATAGTTCCTGATGAAACTATAGAGTTAAATGATGTCTACAAAGATTTTGTATATCAGGAAACTGTGTCAAATTCAAATAATGAAAACATTCGATTGATTGATGCGATATCTCAAGGATTAAGACAGTCCATGGAACGTCATGATGATCTCGTTATTATGGGACAGGATATTGCAGATTATGGTGGTGTTTTTAAAATTACGGAAGGTTTTCTTGAACAATTTGGTTCAGAGCGCGTAAGGAACACACCAATTTGTGAATCGGCCATTGTTGAGGCTGCGATGGGATTGTCAATAGTGGGAATAAAGTCTGTGGTTGAAATGCAATTTGCAGATTTTGCGAGTTCAGGATTTAATCCTATTGTCAATTATCTTGCAAAGTCACATTACCGATGGAATCAAAATGCAGACGTTGTGATCAGGATGCCTTGCGGTGCTGGTGTAGCTGCGGGACCGTTTCATTCTCAAACCAATGAAGCTTGGTTTACGAAAACACCCGGTCTAAAAGTGGTGTATCCCGCATTTCCATATGACGCTAAAGGATTATTAGCCACAGCTATCGAAGATCCTAATCCTGTATTGTTTTTTGAGCATAAGGCTTTGTATAGAAGTATTCGTCAAGACGTTCCGGTTGATTATTATACCTTACCATTTGGTAAGGCATCGCTACTTTCCGAAGGTCATCAAGTTTCTATTATTACCTACGGTGCAGGCGTACATTGGGCATTGGAGATATTGGATAAACATCCAACTATCGCTGCAGATGTATTAGATTTAAGAACCTTACAACCTTTGGATCTAGATGCCATTTTTGCTTCTGTAAAGAAAACAGGAAAAGTGATTGTGCTCCAGGAAGACTCGCTTTTTGGCGGTATTGCAAGCGATATTTCTGCAACCATCATGGAGCATTGTTTTGAGTTTCTAGATGCTCCCGTAAAACGAGTGGCAAGTATGGATACACCAATTCCTTTTATTAATGATTTGGAAGAGCAATATCTCGCTAAAGGAAAATTAGAAAAAACACTTCTAGAATTATTAGACTATTGATGAGATGCTTTTCCATTTTCGTGATGTTTGCAGTGCTCTTTTCCAATTGTAAAGAGAAAGAACGGGATATCTATGAATGGAAATCATTACAAGTCACATCTAGTGCCTTTAATTCCTTAGAGTATCAAACCAGCTCTAATCCGCACATTACCGCTTTTGGGGATAGCTTAAAACCAGGACTCAGGTATATTGCGGTCTCCAGAAATTTGCTAAAAGAAGGACTTGGGCATAATACCTTGGTAGAGATCGAAGGCCTGGAAGGCACTTATCTCGTCAAAGATAAAATGAATCAGCGTTTTAAAAATAAAATCGATATCTACATGGGAACTGATGTTGAAGCCGCACGGCAATGGGGAAGACGCAGGGTCAACATCAGTTATAGAGTGGAGATTGAGCAAGATTCCTTAAAATAGACTTACCTTAATGATGCTTCAGAAAGTATGAGCGGATAAGCAGTTCTCACCTCCTGTAGTTCCTCTTTGTTCAAATCATTTGAACTTTTATCAAACGTCTTTAATGCATAAACCGATCTGAGCTCATAATAGGCTTTTGTAATTTCATCTTGGACTTTAATGTAGAAATCATAAGAGGTTTCTAGATCATTTTTTAATGAGATTACCGCTTTTTTGGGATGGTCTGAAGCTGTTTTATTTTGATCTCCAAAACAGTAATCACAAGACTGATCACCGTTGTTGTCTATAAAGTTTTTGGTAATATCTTTTAGCTCATCTATAGAAATACGTTCGTTAGACACTAACAGTTCATTTTTCCCATTGATATAGATTTCCAGAATGTTGCGTTGTGCTATGGTAGCATCGCAATTTTGATTTGGCGGACAAATTCCCGGTAGCTTACGGCTGATGCCCTTATCTTTCGGAATCATGGCGGTTACTAAAAAGAAGATGAGAAGTAAAAATGCAATGTCGGCCATAGAACCGGCATTTACTTGGGGGGAATCGCGACGTAAATTTTTCATGAGAAAGCGTTTTTAAGATTTTTTTAAGAACTTCAAAAACAATACCAAAAATGATTATAGATTTAAAAATCTATTTATAATAACTTGTTTATGAAGGATTTGTTGACTTCGTGAACGCCTTCAAATTCAACGATATTTACAGAGTTCCCAAATAAAGACTTCGCTCTTTCAGTTTCACTTTTGATGCGTTCTTCGGTAAGATAGGCGTCTTTATTGCCATAAAGAAGGGAGGTGTTTCCTTTGAAAAACTCAAAATCGATAGGCTTCAACTCTTTGGGGATACTTCCAGAATGAATGACCAAATGGTCACATTGTAATTGTCGTTTGGCAATATAACGTAAAGCAACACTAACGCCTTGAGAGTAACCTAATACAATCATTTTTTTATCCTTATAATTCGTTTCTTTTTCTAAAATGGCATCAAAAAAACGTAGGATATTTTCGGTTTCTTTCTCGGTATTTTCTTTAGTAAGCCAGCTAGCTCCAACATGCTTAAAATTTGAGGATAGATAATATTTGCTTTGTGCTTGTGGTGCAATAATATAGTGCTCTTCAGGGTTGAGTTCTTTAAAATACTTTAGAAAATAACGGCTCAAATAACCCAAACCATGGCATACAAACCAAACGTATTTGGTTTTTGCTGTTAATACATTTAAAGTGGAGTAGGAGTTGGTACTTTTATAGGAGATTTCTTTTTCTTCGGAATTCATTTCGTAAGGGCTTTTCGTACTTTTGTAACTATTAAATACTATTCTAAACCCAAAAGTAAAGGAATCTATGCAATTATCTAAAGAAGAGGTCTTGGCAAAAGCCAACGCAGCAAGTAAAAACACCTTAATGGAAACATTGGATATCGAGATGGTTGATTACGGTGCAGATTTTTTAGTTGCAAGAATGCCTGTAACGCCTAAAGTACATCAACCAGATGGTGTTTTGCATGGTGGAGCCACAGCGGCTTTAGCAGAAAGCGTTGGGAGTTTTGCATCACATATTTTTTTAGATATCGAGAACAAGTTTGTGCGAGGCCTAGAAATCACGGCCAACCATTTAAAAAGTGTAACAGAAGGATATGTTTATGCAAAAGCCACCTTTTTACATAAGGGAAGAACGACTCAGTTGTTAGATATTAGGGTAACTGATGGCGATGATAATCTTATTTCCATTTGTCGCTTATCTACGATTTCCTTGCCTAAAAAGAAGTAAAAATGTCCCACCTTGAGTTTTTTGAGTTTTTAGAAGATCAGTTTGATAAAGACTTCCCTTTTGTAGCTTATAGAAAACCGGAGGAATCTCATTTAAAAGCCCTTTTACAATCTACAGATGCATTGCATCAGGCCATTAATTTTTCTGAAAGTGGTTTTATTTGCGCTCCTTTTGATTCTGAAAAGCAAAATGTCTTGATTCCTTCTGAAATTTCAGCAACAATCACTTCAGATGATTTTTTAGAAACAACGTTAGAAAATAAACCCACCGTCAATACTGAAAAGGATGGTGTTGAAGATAGTGCTAGAACCAAACATCTCCAGTTGGTTGAGAAAGGAATTTTGGCCATAAAGGAGAATCGCTTTAAAAAGGTAGTACTTTCCAGAGTCAAGGAAGTATCTATTTCTGAAGAAGAACCTTTGGTGATTTTTAAATCGCTTTTAATGATGCATCCTACGGCATTTGTGTACTGCTGGTATCATCCAAAAGTGGGGCTTTGGTTAGGTGCAACACCAGAGACCTTGTTGAGTACTAAAGGGCTTAGCTTTAAAACCATGGCTTTAGCAGGAACGCAGCTTTACCAAGGAACGCTCGATGTAGAATGGGATAAAAAAAATCTTACCGAACAGAAATTAGTGGTTAATTATATTGAGGAACAATTGGTGTCTGTTGCAGAATCAGTAGTGGTTTCTGAACCAAAAACCACCAAAGCAGGGCAACTTTTACATATCAAGTCTGACATTTCGGGTCGTTTAAAACCAGATACCAATACACTTAAACAACTTGTTTCTTCGTTGCATCCAACCCCAGCTGTGTGCGGATTGCCAAAAAGCGAAGCCAAAACGTTTATCCTTGAGAATGAACTTTATGATCGGGAATTTTATACTGGGTTTTTGGGAGAACTAAATTTGTCTAAAAAAATATCGAGAAATAAAAACTCACGAAATGTTGAGAACAATGCCTATGCTTCTATAAAAAAAGAGAGTCATTTATTCGTGAATTTGCGTTGCATGCAGTTAAAAGATAAAAAAGCCCTTATTTATGTAGGAGGAGGCATTACCAGTGCGTCAGAACCCGAGCTAGAATGGGATGAAACCGTTAACAAGGCGCAAACCATGTTGGGTGTATTTAACTAGAATGTCTAGACCATTATAAATTGAAATCGCATATCCTTATGAGTTAGATTATTAACTCATAAGCGTTAAAAGATAGAGCTGTTAAAACTTTATAAATTCTTGTCAACATTATGGAACGATAACGTTATAATACCTTAATTTTGTGGGGATTTTTCTAGAAGCAGCAGATATTTTTATGTCCAATACTCAAGAGGTTCAGTCAAAAAAGGCGAACAAAAAGCGATTATACGATTACCAAGTTGACGATCTTCATCGCATTTTCGATGTTATGGAGAATACGCCAGATGATTATAATCTGCTCTATCAATTACCCACTGGTGGTGGAAAAACCGTCGTTTTTTCTGAAATTGTAAGGCGTTATATTGAGCAAAAGAAGAAGAAGGTGGTGATTCTCACGCATCGTATCGAGCTCTGTAAACAAACCTCACGCGTGCTTAAAGGCTTTGGAGTAAATAACAAAGTGATCAATAGCAAAGTGAAAGAATTGCCAGATCAAGACCAATACAAGTGTTTTGTGGCCATGGTAGAGACCTTGAACAATAGGCTTAATGATGGTAAGTTAAAGCTAGAGGATGTTGGTTTGGTCATTATTGATGAGGCACACTACAATTCTTTCAGAAAACTCTTTAAATTCTTCAAAAACTGTTTCATTCTAGGGGTTACCGCAACACCTTTGAGCAGTAACATTAAGCTGCCGATGAAAGATCATTATAAGGAGCTTATTGTCGGGGATAATATTTCGACCTTAATTAAAAATGGTTTTTTAGCTTCCGCGGAAATTTACAATTATGACGTCTCTTTAGATACTTTAAAGATTGGGATGAACGGGGATTATACGGTGAAATCTTCCGAAGCATTATACACCAATAATACCATGCAGAGCAAATTGCTTTTTGCATATGAAGAACTCTCTAAAGGAAAGAAAACGCTTATTTTCAATAACGGTATCAATACCTCTAGAGAAGTCTATTACACCTTTAAAAGGGCAGGTTACAATGTAAGGCATTTAGATAATACCTGTAGTAAACAAGAGCGAAAGGAAATTTTAAAATGGTTCAAAAACACGCCAGATGGTGTTTTAAGTTCGGTAAGTATTTTGACTACCGGTTTTGATGAGCCCTCGGTAGAATCTATCATCTTAAATAGAGCGACCCGATCACTGACGCTTTATTTTCAAATGATTGGAAGGGGCTCTCGTATTAATGGGGATAAAACAACCTTTAATGTGATTGACTTAGGAAACAATGCCATGCGCTTTGGGCCTTGGAGTCAAGATGTAGATTGGCAACACATCTTTAAAAATCCAGATTATTATTTAGAGAACTTAAGAAATGACGAAGACATTGAGCGTGATTTTGTTTATGAAATGCCAGAGTCTCTGAGAAGACGTTTTGTAAAGAATCCTAATGACGATTTTGATATTAAGGAGGAGTACAAAGAAGTGACCCGAAAAGGTAAAAAATCAATGCAAGCCATAGAAAATAGTATTGCCCAGCATTCGCAACTCGTCATCGCTAACAGCAGTGATGTTTTTGAGGCAAGAGAACTAGCAAAACTCCTTCATGATGATATTTGTTACCGCATAAAACAATACTGTTATTGCATTATGAACAGTACCAAAAACTACAAAGAGTGGCTTATAGAGGAGTACATGCGTAAGTTGCGTCTTAGTTTTAACGGAAAGTTTTAACTAATAATTAAAATTTTTAAAAGTCAAACGCATTACATTTGAAAATGGGAACGGTTTTTGAATCTTGGTTCCCAAATCATTGTCATTATGAAAATTAACGGTATTCTTAGCGCTTTAGTCATGTTCACAAGTCTGGGTTTTGCCCAAGTGGATAATAGCGAAAAAAAGAGCATCAGAATTCCTGCTAAGGAAATAGAAAAAAAAGATTCACTACCAGCTGGTTTCGAAATTAAACCAAACGAAAAATTTAAAACCCCCAAACCCAAAACAAATAGCGAAGGTCTTCCCACCGAGAGTAAAATCACTATAAAAAAGCCAGAGAAAGAATTCTCAATGATCGACGATAATGGTTTGCGCCAACCAGGCGAGCTTTTCGAGCAACGCTATAAAAAAGTGGCTGTAGAGCAAGGTCTAGCTATTGAAACTATGGCCGATGTTTTTTTAGGAGACATTAGAAACAACGGTAAGTTTGTAAATATTGTTTGTCGGGATCATGAATATCCTGATGGGGATATGGTGCAGGTTATTGTAAATGGCAAGGTGATTATCCCAAGGTTACTCCTTACCTCTGGGTTTAAAGGTTTCGACGTGTATTTGGAGCCTGGTATCAATCAAATTGTTTTCCTGGCCCTAAATCAAGGGGATTCTGGTCCAAACACGGCAGAATTTATCGTCTATGACGACAATAAAAACTTAGTGTCTTCAAAAAAATGGAATTTACTCACTGGCGTCAAGGCTACCATCAACGTGATTAAGGATAAAAACCCAATCACCCGTAAAGAAGTCAGCGAGGAGAAGAAGGAGGAATAATAAGTTTATAGGTTCTCTAAATCTCTTGACAAGCTGTTAAACAATTTCGCTTTGGCCTTTAAAAATTTATTTTGAAGTTCAATGGCCTTTAGTTGAGAATCGATAAAGTTCTTCTCTCGAGTATTTATAAGAAATATGGAACTTTCACCGTAACTGAATTTTCGTTCTTCTGCCTCCAACATTGTATTATTATCCGCTACAATTTCTTCAATAAGCATATTTTGAGTTTCAAAAGACTCCAATTCTCTATAAATGGCTAAGATCTTGTTTTGTATGTTGATTTTTTCATTGTCAATTTCAAATTGAAGATCTTGTAGTTTGAACTTCGCCAATTTCAAATCACCACGCTCTTTCCTTAGAAATAAAGGAAATGCGATGTTGAAACCGCCTTTATAATTATTAGTAATATAGGAATTACCAAGATCTGGGTTTTCAGTTAAAAAATTATACTGTACGTCAATTTTAGGTAAGAGTTTATTGGCTTTTAATCGTTTATCAACTTCTAAACCGCTATACTTTAAATTTAATGACTTTAATTTTGGGTGATTTTCTAAAACAAAATCAATTAAAGGTAATCCCGAAATTTCTAAAGTTTGATCAATGGACTCCTCGATATTTGCATCTGGAATCACGTTTTCTTGAATTTCAACAGGAAGATTATCGCCTAACCACAAATAGCTGGATAAGTCTAATGCAGCCTTCATAAGTTTGACCTTAGCCTGTTCTAGACCCAAAGCTCTATTTTTTACCGTTATTTTTGATTCTGTGGCATCAATTTCAGCCTTGTCACCATTTTCTACACTTCTTACAACGCCATTATATCTAATGGTCGCATTTTCTAAAAACTGCTCATACGTTTTAACTTCTGTATAGGCCTGGAGCCAATTAAAATAGGCTAATGACGCATCGTACAAGATTTGGTTGACTAAAATTTCACGATCTGCGATACTTTGCTCTCTAAAGAATTTCGCTTTTTTCAAGTCTGCCATGCGCTGGTTTATAAATAGCCCTTGACCTAAGGATGCTGAAATTCCTGCACTGTATAATCCGTCTTCTGGAACATTGTTTTGCGGATTTAAATACTCGCCTTCATTTTGCTCAAAATTAGCCTTAAGTTCAATGCCATACCAAGTTGGTATTTTAAAAGCCGCATTAAGTTGCTCATAATACTCTGTGCTTTTGAATTTTTTTCGATCGTGATCCACTTCAATTTTAGGATCAAACCCGCCACGCGCCTTCATTAAATTGGCTTGACCAATTTGCAAGGTCAATTCTGCTTGCTTCGCAATGGGATGAAACTTTTTGACATAGCCCAGATATTCATTAAAATTCAAAACAATAGTATCATTGCTTTGTGCATAAAATTGCGGCAAGTAAAAGAACGCCATACAGATAAAAATTGTTTTTTTCTGCGGAAAGGCTTTGCCTAAATTTCTAATGCTGAAACGTGTAAAAAATAAATAGGTCATTGAACTATCGATTAGTGGCGTTTTAAAATTTTATTAATTATTTTGCCTTTTCTTGGCTAGTTCCGTTTGGCTGATAATAGTTTGGTGGGAACCCATTGAGTTTACGCCACATCTCGTACCAAATTGGTACATCTTCTAATAGCGCAATAGTTCTTGCACCAGAGCCAACCTGTATGGCGTCTGGCCAATCATGGTCACTTTCATCTGGTGCCAAAAGCACTCTAAATTTCCCATTGGCGCTAATAAAATTTTCTATGGCAACAACCGTGGCGCCGTATGTTCCGTAGGAAGCATTTGGCCAACCGCTAAATACAATTGCAGGCCATCCATCAAATTGTACTCGTACAGATTCTCCTTTGTGAATTAAGGGTAAATCTAAGGGGTTGATAAATGTCTCCACTGCCAAATCATAATTAGCCGGCATGATGCCTACCAACTGTTGTCCTTCTTTAAAGGTTTCTCCTATTCCGCCAATGATCGCTTTATTGATGAATCCATCCTGTGGCGCTTTAATGTAGTACATGTCATTTCTCATCTCATAATTGCTAAAATCACTTTCCAGTTTAGAAACTTGGGCCTCTACATCAAATTGATTGGATTGGGCTGTAAACTTATCGCTTTGGGCTTTTGAGATCTTATCAGTGTATTCTGCATTAATTCTATTCAGCTCAACCATGGCATTGATTACTTCATTTTTAGAGGCTAGAAATTTGTTTTCCTGACTTAAGAGCTTGGCTTGTGTTTCTTGAAGTTTTGAGCGTTTGTTTTCTAATTCGGTTAAGGATTTTAAGCCCTCATTATAAAGTTCTTCGAAAGCGCCAAATTGACGTTCTGCAATCTGTAAATTGGTTTTCACAGCCTCTAGATCGATACTGTCACTTTTAACCTTGAGCTTGCTTTGTAATAATTTATTTTGAGCTTGTTCATATTTTAAGCCACGCTCTGTATTAAGTGCACCTACTTGATTATCTAATGCTTTGATTTTTTCAGAATAAGAACTAACCGAAGAGTTCTTGGATTGAATCTGCTGGCCAGTGCGTTCTACAAGTCTGGGGTCAAAATATTCGCCTTTAACTTCAGAAATTCGTAAAATGGTATCACCTGCTTTTACAGCTTGACCCTCACGAACAAACCATTCCTCAATTCTTCCAGGAATTGGGGATTGTATGGTCTGTGGTCGTTGACTAGGCGTTAAGGTGGTCACGTTTCCGGAGCTTATAATGGTTTGCGTCCACGGTAAAAATAGCGTAATGATCATTATAACAGCAAAAGTGATCAAAAAGCGATTAAATTGTTTATAGTGTCGCTTATGAAAGATCTTTTGCCCCGACTTATAGGCGGTTAAGTCTACGTCCTTATTAACAGATTTATGTGTTATATTAAGCATTGTGTCTTATAAATTTGAGTTTATTTTTCCGTTCTCCAGATCAATGGTTCGATTGCATTTTGTTTGCCAATCATCATTATAACTAACAACAACTATAGACCAAGGATGATTAGTATCTGTTAAAAAATCCATGATTTTTAAAGCTTCACCCTTCTCTAATTTATCCAATGGATTTTTGAGCAATAATAATTTAGGTTTGTTGATGATACTTCTTGCTAAAACAATTTTTTTACTTATTGAAGATGACAGGCGTTGCCCTTCTGGATAAAGAATGGTTTTTAAACCCGAAGGTTGTGATTTCACGAAACTATCAAGCCCTGTATTTTCTATGGCCCATTGTAGGGTTTGATCATCAATATTTTGATTGCCGAAAGTGATATTATCCCTTATACTTCCTTCAAAAGGTGTTTCTTCTGATAAAGATTGACCAATATAAGATCGATAATCATTGAGGTTTAAGCCCTTCAAAGATCGACCATTGACGTAAATATCACCCATTGTAGGCTCATTAATGCCAGCAATGAGTTTTAGAAGACTAGACTTGCCCGATCCATTGAGTCCTTTTATAAATATGCGTTCCTTGGGATGTATAGAAAAAGAAATATTGGATAATATGGGACGTTCTCTATCTGGAACCTTAAACTCTATGTTTTCAAGCTCAATGTGTAATTTGTCATTGTCAAGTATTACCAATTCTCCACCTTGAGATTCTAAATCCTTATCAACTACCTGTCCCAACTTCTCCATTGAGGTAAGCACATCATAAAAGGTTTCTAATCCAAAAATGAGTTTTTCGACAGATTGAATGACCAATAAAATAATGATTTCGGCAGCAACAAACTGTCCAATATTCATTTGTTGATTGAGCACTAATAACCCACCAATCACCAAAAGCCCCGCTGTAACGAGTACTTTAAAACCAATAAGCTTAATAAACTGTTGTATCAAAATTCGAAAGTGACTTTCTCTAGCATCCAAATATTCTGAAACGAGATAATCATTTTTGTTAAGTGCTAGACTCGTTCTTCCTGAAAGTTTAAAGCTTATAATAGACCTTGCTACTTCCTGAATCCAGTGCGCGACTTTATATTTCTGTTTCGATTCATCAAGACTTGTGTCTAGACCTTTTTGCGCTGAAAATTTAAATACAATATAGATTAATAGGATAAGCAAAAGTCCGTAGATGATGAAAAAGGGATGGTAAAACGATAATAGTAGCAAACCAAAGATAATCTGAAGGATTGCTGCAGGAAAATCTACCAAAAGCTTGGAAAGGCCTTTTTGAACCGTCAAGGTATCAAAAAAGCGATTGGCTAATTCAGGAGGATAATAATTACGTAATTCCTTCATTTTTATCTTTGGAAATCGATACGAAAATTCAAAAGAGGCTCTGGTAAATATTTTTTGCTGTACGTTTTCTATAATACGCATTTGCATGAGTTGTAAAATTCCTGCAAAGACAACACCTAAGGTGACAAGTACAACCAAAACTATCCAAGATGAGCTAATCTGGGCGCTTTGTAGTAAATTGATAATGGCTTGAATACCTAAGGGTAAAGACAGACTCACTAAGCCAGCAAAAATTGCATAAAAGAAAATTTGTCGAATGTCCTTTTTATCCAGCTTAAGCATTTTAATAAGACGTTGCCAGGATGATAATAAGGTTTTTGCCATATGGTTATTTGGTTAAAGCATTAAAAACTAAATGATTAAAATAGTCTGAAGGTTCTGTATGTTCGTTACAATCTGTTAACGATTTGAAATGATTTCTTAAAAAATGCTGATGTAAGGCACCTTCAATAACAGTGCTCGCTAAGCTATGTGGAAATTTGTAATCACTATTTACTTCTACCATCATATCTTGTAATCTTATCACAAGACGTTTGTAGATGGCAAAATAGCCTTCTTTATTCTCTTTATCAACTACTTTGGTGAGGTATGATTTCGAATATTCGTTGATGACCACTCGGTTCAGCGTCACTTCATCAATATGCGCAAAGGTAGAATCGGCTTCTATGGTTCTTGTCAAAACATTTATAGCCTTTACTAGCTTTTCTTTGGGATTATCCATATTATTGGTTGCAAATACCAATTGGTATTCTAACCAGGCCCAATACCAAGAGGTAAGGTAAACCAACAGTTTATGTTTATTGTCAAAATAGCGATAAATTGAACTTTCATTAGAGCCAATACGTGCACCTAGTTTTTTAAAAGTAAAGTTGTCAAATCCTATTTCATCTATTAAAAGAATGCTGTGCTCCACGATACGAAGGCCTAAATTTGAAGACTCTGGATCTTTAAGATAGATGTTATGATTGATGTCAATCTTTAAATTTGAAAGTAAATTATGCATAATAATAGTAATTACACGCAAATATAATAGTAAGACTATTAAAAAAAATAATTTTAACGTTATTTGGCAATAATAATCAACTCATTATAAAAATGTCATCCTTATGACGTATCTTTACGACGGATGGTGCACGTAGCATTATCTTAAAAAAAATGTGCATATAAAGAATGGCAAAGTCGCAACAGACCTTCAACAAAAGTGAAAAAGAAAAAAAACGTTTAAAGAAACGCGAGGACAAACGCAAAAAAATGGAAGCGCGTAAGCTCGAAAAAGAACAAGGCGGTACGGAAAATATTCCGTTTGCTTATGTGGATCAATTTGGAAATTTATCAGATTCACCTCCAGATCCTGCCGATAAAATTAAAGTTAAGGCAAAAAACATTGTATTGGGTGTACCCAAGAAGGAAGAAGGAGATGAAGAGGAGTTTGATCCTATAAGAAAAGGTAAAGTATCTTATTATGACAATTCCAAAGGTTTTGGTTTTATTATAGATACTGAAGATCAAGAGAAATATTTTTGCCACGTGAGTGGTCTACTCGATGAAATTCAAGAAAATGACAAGGTGCAATTTGAATTAGAAAAAGGACAGCGCGGTATGAATGCCGTTCGTGTGAAGCTTATTTAAATTCATCAACATATGTAATCAAAAAGCCAGTTCTAATTTTTTAGAACTGGCTTTTTTTTTAATCGATTGTCTTTTATACTATAGAACGATTAGGTTTTTTAGGTAACGTCGCATATTTAAATAGCATAATCAAAGAGACAAATAGCGTTGATAGGAAATAGAGCAAGCCAATAATGAGGAACTGTTTTGATTTATCGCTAAATGTTGGAAATTCATAAAACTCAGACAGTACGGCAAATACCATGAACAGGCTTAATATTATAATAATACAAGACAGAATGATTCCTGAAATCTTATTTTTAAAGATAATTTGAAGTACTAAAATGGTAATCAAACCTATAGCGATTGGATTATACATGTTTAAGGTGGAGTACCAGTAGTACAGCGCTGAAGCTACTAGAACGTATTCAGGAAGAATTAGAAATAGTTTTTTTAGTGTATTCATATGTTCTGAAAAAAAATTAGGTGGTGTTTAAGACACTTAAAAAAACACAAATTGGTGTATTGATCGTTTTTTTTGTTTTCAATTTAAAATTAAATAAGCACTTCTGGTAATATTCAATTGATTTTATAGCGTATTGAGCTCTGCAACTTGTCCCATATCTAAGTCCTCTAAGGTGATGTCTCCAACACGAACCCGCACCAAACGTAATGTCGGGAGCCCTACTTGAGCAGTCATTTTTCTTACTTGTCGAAATTTACCTTCACTAATTGTTATGGATAACCATGTTGTTGGTCCGTGACGCTCATCACGAATTTTTTTTGCACGTTCAGGAAAATCAGGAGCCTCCTCAAGTTCAAAGACCTTGCATGGTTTTGTAACGTAAGTTTCTGATTTATGACTAATGCTAACGCCGTTCTGTAAAGCATCAATAGCGTCTTGTCGCACTATACCGTCCACCTGTACATAATACTCCTTTTGGGTATTTGTACCTGTAATTTTATAGCTTGTTTTTCCGTCTGTAGTGAGTAATAAAAGTCCTTCGGAATCTTTGTCTAAGCGACCAATAGCCATTGTTCCTTCAGGGAAATCATAGAGTTCTCCCAAAAATGTTTTATTTACCTCATGCTTGGCATTGGTTTGAAACTGGCTCAAATAGCCGTAAGGTTTAAATAATTTAAAATGCCTATGGACAGCCTTAGACATTGGATTTCAAGATATCATAAACCAATTCCTTGGTGAGTTTTCGATCTTTTGCCTTGGCTCTAATAGCATCAAAACTCATTCTAAAATCACATCCTGTGGCATAAGCGGAGCAACCATAGGCCGTTTTTCCTTTGATAACGGTTCCTTTTTGACATTTAGGACAAGTAAGCGGATCGCTCTTTTTTTCTGCGGAAACTTTCGTTTTTTTAGGTTCTAGCACTAATTTAAAATGATCATCAAAGCGCAATAGGCCTTCAGTTTTTCCTGTTTCCGAAGTAAACCCCTTAAGATTTACGGTAGATCCTTTTTTTAGTAATCTGATAAACTGTTTTTCCGAAATGGTCTTGCCGAAAGCTTTAAAAGGTAAAACGAAGTCACAACCCGATTTGAATTGGCTACAGCCATAAGCCGATTTTCCTTTGAGCAGCTGTCCTTTTTTGCATTTGGGACAGATTTCTTCTGCAATACCTTTGATTTTGGTCGTTTTTACAGTTGCTTGACGTTGTTTTACCACAGCGGCTTGAGAAATGTTGGCACGAGCAGTTTCGCTGCGTACTTCATACACCAGATCATCTACCATTTTTTTCATGTTGCTGATAAAACGGCCAGCACTATAAGTGCCTTTTTCAATGTCTTTCAATTGCTTCTCCCAAAGTCCGGTTAGCTCGGCCGATTTCAAAAGTTCGTTTTGAATGGTATCAATTAGTGCAATACCGGTAACCGTTGGCAGTAACTGTTTCTTATTACGTTTAATATACTGGCGCTTAAACAGCGTTTCGATAATATTGGCGCGGGTAGAAGGACGACCAATACCGTTCTCTTTCATTAAGTCCCGAAGTTCATCATTATCTACTTGTTTTCCTGCGGTTTCCATGGCACGCAGGAGGGAGGCCTCGGTAAATTGATTAGGTGGTTTGGTTTGTTTTTCTAAAAAGGAAGGCTCATGAGGTCCCTTTTCCCCTTTATTGAAATTGGGTAAATCAGTTTCCTTGGAGTTAGTGCTTGAAGCCGTTTTTCCAAACTTAAACACCGTTTTCCAACCCTCTTTTAAAATTTCTTTGCCGGTAGTCTTAAAATGAACATCATCTGCTTTGCCCACAACTGTGGTATTAGAGACATCACAATCGGGATAGAATACTGCGATAAATCGTTTTACAATGATGTCATAAACCCGTTGTTGGTTATACTGTAAATGGATCTCAACTCCTGTTGGAATAATCGCGTGGTGATCGGTTACTTTTTTATCATTAAAAACTTTCGATGATTTTTTGATTTTTTTATCTAGAAGAGATTGAGTCAGCTCCTGGTATTTGGTCAGGTTTTTAAGAATTCCGGCCACTTTTGGATAGACATCCGAAGGTAAAAACGTGGTGTCTACCCTAGGATATGTAACCACTTTTTGCTCATATAATGTCTGTACAATTTTTAACGTGTCATCTGCTGAAAAACCAAATTTAGTGTTACAATAGACTTGAAGACCAGTTAAATCAAAAAGTTTAGGAGCATACTCTTTGCCTTTCTTTTTGGTAACAGAAACGATTTCAAAATCATGCTCTTTCACTTTTTTAGCAAGGACTTCTCCATCTTCCATTTTGAGAAAACGTCCTTCTTCGTAGGCAAATAAGGTATCACGATATAAGGTTTGCAACTCCCAATAAGGCTGGGGCTTAAAATTTTCAATTTCCTTAAATCTATTGACCATCATGGCCAAGGTTGGTGTTTGCACACGGCCAACAGATAATACTTGTTTATAGCCGCCATGTTTGAGGGTATACAATCTTGTGGCATTCATTCCTAACAACCAATCGCCAATAGCACGAGAAAATCCAGCGTAGTACAGATTGTCATAACTTTCAGATGATTTTAGATTTTCAAAACCCTCTTTAATGGCTTCCGTTGTTAATGAAGAGATCCATAAACGCTGCACTTTGCCCTTATAATTGGCTTGATCTAAAACCCAACGTTGTATCAATTCTCCCTCTGTACCGGCATCTCCGCAGTTAATGACAACTTCGGCCTTGTCAAACAAGGATTTTACAATTTTAAACTGTTTTTGTATGCCAGAGTTACCAACGACCTTGGTTTTAAACTTCTCTGGTAACATGGGCAGATTGTTAAGATCCCAACTTTTCCAATAAGGTTTATAGTCATTAGGCTCTAAAAGCGTGCAAAGGTGTCCGAAAGTATAGGTTACAGCATAGCCATTGCCTTCAAAATAACCATCATGCTTAGTGTTAGCTCCAAGTACTTGGGCTATTTCTCGTGCTACGCTAGGTTTTTCGGCAATGCAGACTTTCAAGATATTTTGGATAATTTTAAAGATTACGGACTTCAAAATTACCCAAAAATTATCTATTCTGAAGGGTTAAGTTTTGCTATTCTGTATTTCAGGTGATTAAACTTTAGAAGTGCTGTTGAAGTAGTTTTTAAGTATGGAATCCATTTTTGTTTTACCGACTGTAATGTCTTGGATCTTTTTCCAAATCGTACTAGAGACCCATTTTTTTAGGGGTTGGTCTAAAGTAACAATATGACCAAAGACGGCGTTGAGTTGCTTATCCCAAACAGCATGAAAATTCACCAAGTCATCAGGATATACCACTTTACGCTCGGTACCTTCATCAATACCTTTAAATGGTTCTGAAATATTGAGGTACCCATAATCATCGGTCAATTGCTCACCAGGTTGAATGTCCCTAACCGCGATCTCAAAATCATAAGCGGTGGTGAGGCAATTGGACTTAAAACTATGGTTCACATATTTACCATCATCCCAGCAAAGCACATGGTTTCCTTTACTATTACGATAAGAATAGATGTCTAAAATTTCTTGAGTATTAGGAGGTAAGTTCGAAATTTGTGATGGGGTAAACTCCCGATCTAAAGGATCTAAAACCCATTTAATGGTACCAGCGGGAATAAATTCTGTAGCAACTAAGCCATAGCCAACATCATCATTGATATATTGCACTTCTGTTTTTGGGTGTATCATATAATTAATTTTTAGTGGTATGAATTTAGACATTTGTAGCATACAAAACTTAAAATTAATTTGAATTCAAACGCTTTTTTTGCTCTTTAGAAATTAATCTTAATGCTATTTTAACCGATTGTATAACGTACGGTCATTTTTGTTTGATTTAAGCTAATAATTTGAAGAACAGTAATCTAATCCTTTAGAGAATTCATCGCGTTTTATTAGGCTTCCTATAAAGTTAAGAAAATCAACGTAATTAAAAGAATTTTAGTGCTTTTGGTGAGCTAACGATTTTATGAGTAGTTTTAGATAAGACTATTTTAGGCCTGAAGTTAAAGCAAACCAGGTCTTTTTAAGTAAAGTGTCATTTTTAAAACTAGGAAGATTTCAAAACAGGAATACCCGATTTATAGCTATTACTCATCAATCTATAATATATTTCTTTCTGAATTCTAGCGGTGTAAATCCTGTTTTGGTTTTAAAAACCTTAGAGAAATAGGCATAATCCGTAAATTCCAAAGTATCTGCAACCGAGGATAAGTTGCCTTCAGAATGCACAATGAGACGTTTTGCTTCTAGTATAATTCTTTCAGAAATTAGCTCACTTGTGGTTTTGTCTATTGTTGTTTTTACAATTCTGTTTAGGTGCTTGGTGGTCATGCTTAAAGTTTTGGCATAAAATACAGGCAGCTTTTCATTATAAAAATTCTCGTCAATTAAATGCTCTAGATGCTCCAAGGTTTTCAAATAATTTGGAGGGAGCAGTTTTTGTGGATTGATATGAGACGTGTATGCCCTTGTAAGGTCTATGTAAATGCTATTGATGAGATTGACGATTTTCAACTCCCTAAAGTGCTGCTGTTGTTTAAACTCTTGAAAAACTTGACTAAAAAGCTGTTCTGTCTTTATTAATTGATTTGAATTTAGATCGAGATAAGGTGGATTTTGATAGGAATAATAAAATGGAAAGGCGCTAAGTCTATGATTCAAAAACTTCATTTCGTAAAATGCTTGCGAATGGAAAAAAATAAAACCTTTAGGGCTTGTCTTGAATTTCCAGAAATGGTTTTGTCCAGGTTTTAGAAAAAACACTGTTCCCGGTTGTATGTCATAAGAGTGAAAATCAATTTCATGGGTGCCAGTTCCTTCTGTAAAAAGCACACATAAAAAGAAATCATGGCTATGGGGCTTATCTATAAGATCTTTATTGGCTTTGATATGAGCTGAAAAATCATTGACATACAAGCCGTTCAAAGGCCTTAGGTCTTCAAATTGATTGATATTTAAAACAGGGATCTTCATGCTAAATGTCCGAAATGTACAAAAAATGGCGTTAAAACTATAAGATAAACGAGTAACCGAACTTCTACCTTTGTTAAAGAACATTAAGATCGAAAAGTTATGAACACAGTAGTCAATATCTTAACCTGCAAATGTCCTAAGTGCGAAAAAGGAGAACTTTTTTATAAAAAAGGGAATATTTTTTTATTGCAAATGCCTAAAATGAACGCGCATTGTAGCGAGTGTCACTTTAAATTTGAAAAAGAACCTGGTTTTTTCTTTGGGGCTATGTTTGTAAATTACGGCATTGCTGTTGCTGAAATGATTACGAGTCTAGTTGTATTTTGGCACTTTTTAGACCTTTCGCCGCTACATGTTTTTATGGTTATTGCTAGCTTATCTATTTTAACAGGAGCCTTCAATCTCAGGATTTCAAAATCCATCTGGCTGTATATGTTTTACAAGAAAGAATCGTAGGTTTTAAAATCGAAAACCATTTAAATTATAGAAAGGAGGGACGCTTTATAGCATCCCTCTTTTTAGCTTTAATTCAGCACATAGGCTAGCCCCAGTGTTGGTCCAACGCCAGAGTATAAGTTATCTGCCTTGTTAGAAGTGATGTTCTTAGAGTTAATATAAGGGATGATGATTTCGAGACCCAACTTTTCATTGAAAAAGTAATTGGCTCCAACGCCAATATTGAGAACCGAAATACCACCGCTTAAATCACTGTGTTGTGAATTTCGTAATTCGTCATCATCTGCATCATACTTTATGGTCCCAAGGCCAAAACCAAATTCACCAAATACTCTTAGTTTTTGTTTGTTTAAAAAATGATGCCTTAAGGTGGGTACAAACGCATAAGAATTATAGTAAGAGTCAACGCTACCTACTTTAAGGTCTTTCAGTGTGGCGTAAGAAAAATTGATGTCTATTGAAGTGTTATTTGAAATAAAATATCCAATGGCAGGTTTGACGACAATACCAATAATGCCAGATTTAAAGCCTTCAGAAGACCCGAAGAGCGGCAATGCAGAGAGGGTTAATTTGAGATCGTTTTTTTGAGATTGTGAAAATCCATTAAAGATGCTTAATACAAGAACTGCTGTTACTACTAAATTTTTTTTCATAACCGTTTGTTTTTAGATGTGATGATGCGTAGCAGACAGTAATAATTGTTCCGTTTTTTTAGGAGTTTTTAAATTGATTAAAGGGAAAGAGAGGTAGTTTTTACTCATATTCGTAACTAATGGTTTCTACAACCTGACCGTTACTATCTGTTTTTTCTCTTTCAATGGGAAAACCATCAGCATCATATTGATAAGCATAGGAGAAGGAACTTAGAAGATTGTTATTTTCATCATAGGTGGCATAAGACAAGATATTATTTTCATTCATGGCATTGAGTCTATAGCCCCAAATTCGTCTCTTGATTTGGATATCTAAGTTTTTTAGCGGGTGTTTTTTATCGTCATATGTGTATTGAAGTTTAAAAACGACAGCATCGGTATTATCCGTTTGAACTTCTTGAATGATATTTCCATAAGAATATTCGAAAATTCGGCTGCCTCCAGAATTCCATTGATTATTTGTGAAGTTGAAAAAATTATATAAAACTATTTTTCCACTACTTTGCAGGAAGTAGTCGTGCTTTTGAATAGGATTTCCGTTCACGGTGACTACATCAGACTTAAGAATATTATTTTCATATTCAAAATCAGTTTGCTCATATTCTAAGTCATAAATTTCTGTTTGAAAGTTATATTCTAAAATACGCTCGTAATCTAATTGACTTCCTAAGTAAGCATATTCCGTTTTTCGGTCAAGATCATTGGTTAGTGAGACCAGTTTATTATTACCATATTCAAACGTCAAAATAGATTGAGATATATCATTTTGCGAAACGGTTATTTTTTTTATTAATTTTTGACTTTGATTAAAGGCATTTTGATTGTTATCATCAGATGAACAGGCTAAAATTGTGATTCCAATTAAAATTATAATTAGCAGGTTAAGTTTATTCATTTAAAAAAATGTTTTAAATACGTTTTTGTATATGATTTTCAATTTCATTTAATAAACAAACTTAAAAAATAAAAAGATTTTCAGTTGCCACGGCTCATAAAATAAAGAGATTTATTAGTATTTATTTAAAATCGGCTTCATTAGATAGAGGTTCTTTATATACATTATCCATTTCTATATGCTATTGGATGTTTCTAATTTTATATTTTATTTAACTGCTTTAAAAAACGATGTTCTTTAATAGTACCAGAGATTATGATACAAATGACTACAAGTAGAGATATGATACCAGAAATTAGAATATAGTTATAGAATGCCTCGGAAAAGTATGTCTTAAAGTAAGGCAATAGCAGATAGAACCCAATACTATAAACTATAATGCAGATTGGTGTAATGAGGTAATTTACAGCTAATCGAATTTTATAGTATTTTTTGAGATAGGTGTGATAAGATTTATGGTTCATTGTAATAAGCTGACTCTCTTTGCGATATACAGAATAAAACTCCAATATAACTCGGAATGTAAGGCTTAAGATCATAAGCATTAAACCTAAATTAAATGTATTCCATTGATTAAATGCAAAATAGAAAGTATAGGTAATTAATATAATTACTGTTATTGACATAACCGTGATATTGATATATTGGCCACTCCGTTGTTTTTTTGCTTTCGCAATTAGGTCCTTAGGATCGTAATTTGAGATGTTTTTATCTTGTGTCTCCCATATGTTATCTAAACTATCATTTGTCATTTTTAATACATTTTAAAAGTGATTTGCGAATACGACTCAAGCGCGTTCTCAATGTGCCGTGGGCTAGACCAACAGTCTCTGCAATGGTGGCCTGAGCAATATTTTCTAATTCTAATAATATCAAAGCTCTATTCTGTTCGTTTAGTTGATCAATACACTGATACATTTTTTTAATATTTTTTTCATTATCGTCATCATAATCACCTGTTTTACTATTTGATAAAACAGCTTCATTAATTGGAATATTCTTATTGGATTTACGTAAATCTCCCAAACATACATTTACTGCAATTCTGTAGATCCAAGTGTCAATAGCTGAGTTGCCTTTAAATGAATTTCTATGTTTCCACACCTTTATAAAAGTCTCTTGAAGCCATTCATTTGCAAGGTCATTATTACCAGAAGCATATCCTAAACATAACCTATGGACCTTAGAAGCGTATGAATTATAAATTTTGGTAAAGTCCGTTTCTGTCATTATTCTTGTGATAATAAAATCATTTGTATTTGTTCTAAAAACCATTCAGGTTGGTCTAGCATTATAAAATGAGCGCTGTTTTCTGCCACAATGAAATCGTAATTTTTTAAATTTTCATATTGGTTTTTATATGTTTTCATTGTCGTGTCTATTCCGTAGGGTTCTGATGCTGCAATTATGGTAACAGGGATTGAAATCTTTTTTAAATCTTCTCTGAGATCTAATTTAAGATAATCTGTGTAGCCGTAAACATAGGTTTTTCGATCAGATTCTAAAATCCAATTTTTGATTTTTTCTTGTGCCGATGCATTAAGGCTCATGCTTTTTGATAGCGCTGTTGCAGTTTGCGCAAAGGTGGCATCATCCATTGCCAATTGTTGATTGCTATAGGGGTTGTCATACGCTAAGTTTTCAGGATTAAAATTAGGAATCATTAAAGCTCCCGAAGCCGGTAGCGCATCCACCAAAATTATTTTTGAAAGGTTTAAATCCTTATTGGTAGCAAGCCAAGTAGCCACTGTACCGCCTAAGCTATGACCAATTATCGTTACATTTTGTAATTTATTTTTTGAGATATAATCTTTAATAGACGCATTAACTTTTGGTAACCAAGGAAAGCTAATGGGCTTTTTTCCTCCAAAACCAGCTAAGGTAACGATGTGACATTCGTAATTTTTTTCTAATACTTTTACCAAAGGATACCATACATCACCAGGAACTGTAAAGCCAGGAATCAATAGAATCGGATTGCCTTTTCCTGTAACTTCAACGTAGATCGGTTGATTTTCATCTTGCGCGTAGATTACTAAAGTAAAAGAAAAAAAGAAGAGTAATAAAATAAGTTGTTTCATGGTTTCTAAGTTTTGATTTCTCTTTAGATGCGGAAATCAAAAAATGTTACATGTGTTTTAAAGAATACTCAAAGAAATGATTTTTTTACGCGCTAAGAAGGTGTAATATTAGTTTGTGAAATATTTTGGCTCTTTAAGAACCGCTAAAAAATTGTAGTAGATAATTTTCTATAATTTAACAACGAGTTTATGACTAGTAAGATCTTAATAGGTTCTACATAATTATTACAGATATCTCCTATTTAGTTGCCAAATCAGCACTAAATTCACATAAGATCAAAAGTTTAACCAATAGCTTATAAGTATTTTACCACCATACCAAAAAGACTTTGTGTAGAGTTCCGGTTTCATCTTTTATCCAAATCATCGGTGCTCTGTGGTTTTCTAAAAGCAGATCTACCGTGCTTATAAAAGTTTGCCAAGAGCTCCAAATCACATCTGCTATTGGGTCTAAAAACCAGTCTAATTTTTTGGGGATATAAAACTTACTGGCTTTGAAGTGTTGCAACTGGTTTCTATGCAAATAAAACCCTTTAAGAGCTTTAGGGTTGAGCTTTTCAAAATCCACCTGTTCTCCATAAGGCGCAAACAACTGCGCCTTGAATAAAACCCGTTGTTCTAATTGTTGAGCCTCTAATCCTAATTGTCTGAGAACCGGTTGACAAGTGTCTGTGTGCAATAATGGCAATTGTTTTTGACTTAGCTTATCGAGCTTTTCAGAAAAGCTGTCTTTGCGATTGGGACCAATCCAACGTACTATGGTATTGCTGCCCAAGCTCGCATCATATAGGTAAAATTTATAAACGATTTCTAAATGAATGGGGGAGCGGTGATGTTTGATCAAGGCATCCAACTCTCCTACGGTCTGTTTGCCGTCTTGAATTTGAATGTTTTCGGCAATACTTTCAAAATCTTCGGCAGTATCCATCTGGTTAAAAACAAAGCGTTCTGCCAGTTGCCCCAAGCGTAATGGTCGTTCCAATTTCCGAAGAAAATGGAGACTAAAGTCTGTGATTTCTAATTGGTGCAAACCTCTTATGTCGTCCTGTTTCCATAGTAGTGGCGTAGCGCAGAAGCCTTGGTATAATGCTTGTAAATTGAGTATCTCTTCCATAAATAGAGCCCTAATTTACAATTATCTTTGAGATACTTAAGCGATGGGCTAAGATTGATCAGCTGTCACTATTTTGAGACGTGTATGATATGGGTGGAGATCATGTCTTTGTCAACTTTTAAATGCACATCATAGGTGCCTTTATGGTCAAAAGCATAAGTGAAGGACAGTAAACCATTTTCTGAAATTACATTTTTAATCTTGAGATTTTTTTCACCTTGATGCGAATAGCTTACCAATTGAATGTGCTTGGGGTTTATTGGCTTGAGGGTTCGATACTTAAAGATGATGTCACTGTTTATGCTAGTTCCAACATTAAAAGCTGTTGAAGTTGCTGGTATGATTTGATGCTGAAATGCGTCGTCGTAGATTAATGGGGCTTTCACAAAAGTGCTTGGAGAAATGGATGCTTCTAATAACCATTTGGTCTGCAATGGATAGTGGTTGCTTCCAAATAATTCAGGATCAGCTAAAAAATAACCATCGTTATAATCCTTAACAAAGGTCGATCCGTTGCGTAAATAACCACTAGACCAAGTGGCATCGCACAAATACCATTTATTGTTGAGAAACACAGCATTCCACGAATGATTAGCCACCTCTAAGCTATCCACGTTAGTGGCTACTGTTCTGCCATAGCCATCGATAATTTCACAATGGATATTCGCCAAAAAACAGAGTTCCTTAATGAGATAGACATAACCGGTACACATGGTTTTTTTATATTTTAGCAGCTTTTTAAATGCCGTTTTTTTGTACTCTTCGTTCCATTTGAGATACTCGCTTTCATCATTTTGATAGGTTTTGCGTTTTCGGCTCACGATGTTTTGCTGTCTCATATCGCCTCTAATATTATTACAGACCCAAGTGTAAATTGACCGAAATTTTTCTGCTTCGGTTGGTAGGTTATTGGTGAGTTGATACGCCAACAACGGGAGATTATTTAAACTGCTCCCTTCGTTTCATTGGGCGACCCGATCTTCTCTGCTAAAATCAATGGCATCAAAATCTGAAATTTGTGCATGCGTGCTATATAAAATGACTAAGAAAAAGAATAGGAGCAACGTTTTCATTTAGAACTTTTGTTAATTTTTTTTAGAACTATACACCTCTTTTACAGCCACTTTTCCCATGATGATACAGGCGTCCATTTTCATATTGACTTCAAGAGCTATCGCCAGTGCCGCATCCTCATTGGTAATCACTACTTTTTGAGATGTAAAGCCCAGATAACTAAAAATAAGAACGTCACCTTTTTTTAGTGTTCTAGGAAACTCAAAATCGCCGTCAAAATTGGTGGTGGTTCCTATAGTGGTGCCTTGCAATAGAATATTAGCTCCAGGCAGAGGAGCGACACCATCGGTCACATGACCTTTCACCACGATATCATTTTCAAATTGAGAGGCTTTAATTGCTAGTGGTTTCTTTTCACCTGTAGCTGTTGGCGTGTTGGCCTCTTGCGCCTGACCTGTAGATATAGAAAATAAGGAGAGACAAGCCAAACCAATACCGGTAAGAAATCCCATAGTGGTTCTTTTTTGCTGAAAGGGTTGCAATTGGGTACTATTGAATCTCCCGCAGGTATTTTGAGAGGCGTTGTGTTTAAAATAGTGGGCAACCTCATGAGCCTTCATACTGGTGAAGTCAATCACTTCTTTTTCACAGGAGCCGCAAAAGCCGCCTTGGGTAGTGGGGGAGAACTGATCAAATTTCTCAGAGCAAGGTGTTTTAATGTTCAATTGGAATTGCTTTTTCATAATCTTCAGGTTTTTAGTGTTACAAAACATCAAACCTAAAGTCTTATCCTGTGGTTAAAAACCCATAATGAGCGAAATGCCCTTTTCAGTGGGTAAACGGTCTCTTTTATTTAGTTTGTAACTTTTAAAATGATGAGCGCACTAAATAAGTGAACCAAGAATGGGCACATGCGGTAATTAAATCAGCTTACGGTGGTGATATATATTACTTAAACTTGCTAAATACGTAGTGTTTACGCTACCTTTGTACTCAATAATTACGCACTATGGCAACGACTTTTTTTGATTTAGGCATTCGTAAATCTCTAGTAAAGGGATTAAAGGAGCTCAATATTAAGACTCCTACAGATATACAGGAGCAGGCAATCCCAATCTTGTTGAAAAACAATACAGATTTAGTAGGTTTGGCGCAAACGGGAACAGGAAAAACCGCCGCTTTCGGACTGCCAATTCTTCAAAACATTAATCCGAAGGCAGATCATGTTCAAGCCTTAATTTTAGCGCCTACACGAGAATTGGTGCAACAAATTCAAAAACAGCTTTTCAAGTTTACAAAATATAGCGAGGATAAAATTTTCTCTGAAGGCATTTATGGCGGAGAGAAAATGGATATTCAATTAAAACGAATTCAACGTACCACTCATATTATCGTGGCTACTCCGGGACGCTTATTGGATTTTATTGAACGTGGAGAAATCAATATCAAGAACATTGACATCTTGGTGCTTGATGAAGCTGATGAAATGTTGAGCATGGGCTTTAAGCAGGATCTCAACAAAATTTTGAAATACACAACGGGTACCAGACATACGTGGTTATTTTCTGCTACAATGCCAGAGGAAATTGAAAAAATGGTGAAAACCTATATGAGCCCTAAAGCGGTGAGAATTGAGATAGACAAAAACAGTTTGGTTAACGCCAATATCTCGCATCATTATGTGGTGACTTCAATTAAGGAGAAAACCAATATGGTCATTCGTCTATTAGATAAGTACAGTGAAGACCGCGGAATCATTTTTACAAGAACCAAAGCAGGAGCCATGCAACTTACCGAGAAATTAAAAGCAGAAGGCTTTTCGGTAGATGCGCTTCAAGGCGATATGCAACAAAAGGAACGTGATAAAGTAATGCGCGCCTTTAAAAATGAATCACTACAGTTTTTAATCTCAACTGATGTATCGGCTCGAGGCATAGACGTTAACAATTTAGCGTTTGTGATACACCACCAACTTCCAGATCAATTAGAATATTATACGCACCGTAGTGGTCGTACCGCGAGAGCTGGTAAAACAGGCGAGTCTATTGCGCTCATCATTTCTGGCGAAGAGCAAGAAATTCAGAAAATTCAAAAAGACCTGGATATCAAGTTCAAGCAACTAACCTTGTAAGACAACCAAGTCGTATTTGAGGCTTTAACAGGAAGGCTCCCATCATATGGGTTAAAATGTAATTCGTTTACGTTTACCGATATGCTTGTTTTTTAAGATATTTAGTTTTTAATCAAAACACATATATCATGAAAATAGGAGTTATAGGAAGTGGAAATATTGGCGGAAACTTAGGAAAGCATTGGGCAAAAGCAGGGCATGAAGTGCTCTTTAGTTCAAGACACCCTGAAGAATTGGGCGATTTAGTTCGCGAGAGTGACGGTAAAGCCAAAGCTGTAAGTATTGAAGAGGCTTTTGAAGCAAATGCAGACGTATATCTTTTGGCAACACCGTACAAAGCCATTGATCGCTTATCGGAATTGTATGCAGGAGAATATGGTGGTAAAATTATTATTGATGCTACTAATCCGTATCCAGAACGTGACGGAGACATGGCACAAGAGGTAAAAGATAGCAATCGTAATGCTTCGGAATATACGGCCATGAAATTTGGAACCGCAAAAACGGCTAAGGCATTCAATACAATTCATGCAGAGCATTTAAAAGATAGAGCTTGGAGAACAACTGATAAGGTTGCTATTCCTTATGCCGCGCAAGATGAAGACAGTAAAAATAAGACCAGACAACTTATTGAAGACATTGGGTTTGATGCTGTTTATGTTGGAGATCTTAGAAGTACCAAACAAATGGATCCTGATCAAAAACTCTACGGAAAATCAGTAGGGCGTCAAGAATTAGAAGACATGATGCGTTAATTCCAAATGATATCTATAAAAAAAGGACTGCAGTTTTGCAGTCCTTTTTTTATAGATATATGTGAAGTTATTATTTAACATGTTCTGAAGTACGCTCTAGATCTTCATTCCCTGGTCCGCCTTGACCATAAAGTGAATTCTCTTCATCTTTAAGCGTTTTCTTTGTTTTATCGCTAGGTAAATCCCTTCCCGGAACATCAAGATCTTTTCCTGTAAAGTCAACATCCTTTTCCCGATTTTTAAGCAATTCATCATCGCTCATATCGGTCTTGAGGTTACCGGCCTTGTCGCCCAAAGCTTGTTTATCTTCTTTTGTAATTTCAGGATTATACGTGTTTTCTTCTTTCTTTTTATTATCGTTTGACATAGTATACATTTAATTTTGGTTAATTACAGTTATTAAAAAGTAAGGCATCTAATCCTTAAGATTAGATACCGCATCTTATTAATTTACGTAAAATGCATAAATTACACCAGGTAGCCATCCTACTAGGGTCAATAATAAACTAATTAGAAACTCAGTACCTAGACCGTGATTTAAGAATACAGCTAATGGTGGTAAAAGAATATTTAAAATTATAGTTAACATATGATTGTGTTTTTTTGGTTCATGACAAGTTAATTCTACAAGTCCCATAAAACTGTCGCTAAAACAGAAATTATTAATCCATATACCGAGACTACTTTTGTTTTAACTTATCTGTAACCTTATCATCGGCAAGACGCACAGTGAAATCGCTCTCTCCACCATAAAGCTTGATTTCTTGTATGTCTGCAGGTAAATAGTACCCAGCATCTTCTAAGGCTTCCTTTACCTGGCGTACCACATTACCTTTGGTGATAAGTGCCATACGTCGAAAATCCTTAGTATCTACCCAAAAGAACACTTTAAGATTAACGGTACTTGTAGCAAGTTCATCTTCTATCACAAAATTCTCGTGCTCTTCATCTTCAATAACATTGGGTTCTCTTCTAAGCGCTTCCATAACGGTAGATTTGGCGCCATCAATGTTATCTTCATAAGCAATACCTATAGTAAAGGTCCAACGGAAAAAGCCATCTTCGGTGTAATTGGTAACAGGTTCTGTAAGGACGTCACTGTTCGGGATATACACATCTTTTCCGTCAAACGTTTTCAATTTGGTATATCGAAACTCCAAGGCTTTTACTTTTCCGAAGTTGTCCCCAATTTCAACTGTATCGTTCACATCAAACGGACGGTTAAAAGATAAAATGATCCCTGCGATAAAATTTTCACCAATATCCTTAAATGCAAATCCTAAAACCACAGCACTTGCTCCGGCAGCAGTTAAAATGCCAGCTGCAATACCTCCAAGGCCTGCCGCTCTTAAAGCGAGCATAATGGCAATGACAATTAAAGTATATTTAATGGCTTTCCCCAAAAATTTACTCATCAAAGGATCTGCTGTTCTTGCAGAAATACGGGCTCTAGCAAAACGTCCCAGCCAAGAGCCAATAAGCGTTCCCAATATAATTATAACGATTGCAATGGCAATATTAGGGAGTTGATCAATAAATGAGGTGACATAATCATGAAAAGATTCTGTTACGGTTTTGGTAGTTGTTGGTTGCTGCATAATTTAAGTTTGGTTCAAAATACTGCCATTTTTAATGTTTGATTAACTGAAAATCTAAAAATTGGTCTTTTATCGCGAGAATGGATAAAGATGCTTTGCGTCAGTATTGAAATTGTATGCGTTAAAATAAAAGGATTAGAGGCATTATATTGTAATTAATCAAACAAAAACAAACTATGAAATTATACGAATCTTACAAATTAGGGGACATTACCCTGAAGAATAGAATAGTGATGGCGCCCATGACGCGCTCAAGAGCTATTGATAATATCCCAAACGATTTAATGAAAACTTATTATTCGCAAAGAGCGGGTGCGGGTTTAATTATTTCAGAAGGCACATCACCCTCCGTTAACGGATTAGGATATCCTAGAATTCCTGGTGCTTTTTCACCAGCGCAAGTAGAGGGCTGGGGAGATATTGCTAAAGGCATTCACGATCAAGGCGGTGTGTTTTTTGTGCAATTGATGCACACAGGCCGTATTACAGCCAATGAAAATTTACCTGCTGAAGGTACGACGCTAGCACCAAGTGCGGTTAAGGCAGATGGCAAAATGTATACCGATGCTAAGGGTGAAGTTGACCACGAAACACCAAAAGCGATGTTGCAGGAAGATATCGATAACGCCCAACGCGAATATGTAAACTGTGCAGAAAACTTAGTAAGAGCTGGGGTTGATGGAGTAGAATTACACGCAGCCAATGGGTATTTGATGGAGCAATTTTTAAATCCAAAATCTAATTTACGTACAGATAATTATGGTGGTAACTTTGAGAACAGAGCTCGTTTTGTTATCGAAACTGCCAAGAAAGTAGTTGCTGCAGTAGGTGCACATAAAGTGGGAATTCGTTTTTCTCCTTATGGTTCTATGAATGATGTGGAGCCTTATTTTGAAGATTTAGAAGAATTGTACGTGTATTTGGCGGCAGAATTGAAAGCTTTAGGTATTGCTTACATTCATATTGTAGATCATCGAGAAGCCATGGGGTCTCCAGATTTTAAAACGGATATTAAGGAAACGATCAAAGGCACATTTGCAGGTACTGTTATTACTGGTGGTGATATTGATTCAGAGAAAAAAGCCAAAGCGGTTTTAGAGGAAGGCTTTGATTTAGCTTATGTAGGACGCTCTTTTATCTCAAATCCTGATTTTGTGGAAAAAATTAAAAATGGAGAAGAATTAACAGATCCCAATCCAGACCTTTTTTACACACCAGGAAAGGAAGGTTATACAGATTATTAAAGTAACTGTGAAGGAAAAAATCTAGATGCTCAATTCACTGCATCTTGAGATACAATTAATTAAAACGAACTAAAATTAAAATTGAAATGAATAAGATAAAAGCTTATGGCGCGGACGAACAAGGCGCAAATTTAAAAGAAATGACTATAGAACGTCGCGATTTACAACCTAATGACGTTCAAATAAAAATAACCTACTGTGGTGTTTGTCATAGTGATATTCATCAAGTGGATAACGATTGGAATAACAGTAAATACCCAGTAGTGCCAGGCCATGAAATTATTGGTAGAGTTGTGGCTGTTGGTGATGACGTAAAAAACTACAAAAAAGATGATTTAGTAGGCGTTGGCTGTATGGTAGATTCATGTCAAGAATGTGGAGCTTGCGAAGACGACATGGAGCAGTTTTGTGAAAAAGGCATGACCGCTACTTATAACGGTAAGAACAAACATACGGGCAAAAACACCTATGGCGGCTATTCTGAAATGATAGTAGTGCGCGAAGAGTTTGTATTAAGCGTCCCGAACAATCTAGATGAAAAAGCTACTGCACCTTTATTATGTGCTGGTATCACAACGTATTCTCCATTGGCGCATTGGAATGTGAAAAAAGGAGATAAAGTAGGAGTGATTGGTCTTGGCGGTTTAGGTCATATGGGGATCAAATTTGCTCACGCCATGGGAGCGCATGTGGTTATGATTACAACTTCTCCTGGGAAGGCAGAAGACGCGAAATCCTTAGGTGCTGATGAGGTGTTGATCTCAAAAGATGAAGAAGCGATGAAGAAACATCAAGGTTCTTTTGATTTTCTGTTGAACACTGTACCTGTAAAACATGATATTAATCCTTATTTACAATTGCTGAAACGAGATTCAACGATGGTTATGGTAGGTGCCATAGAGCCCTTAGAGCCAATGCACGGTGGAAACCTTATTATGGGAAGAAAACGTGTTGCAGGATCGTTGATTGGAGGTATTAAAGAAACCCAAGAGATGTTAGATTTCTGTGGAAAACATAATATTGTAAGTGATATTGAGATGATCAATATGGATAATATCAATGATGCTTACCAACGAGTGAAGGATTCTGATGTGAAGTATCGTTTTGTAATCGATATGGAATCATTGAAAAATTAAAAAATCTTAGGCAGATAATTAAAAGAGGGAAGCGATCTATCGCTTCCCTTTTTTGTTTTATAACTCTTTTTTGAATCAAGATTTTTGTGTGCCACACGATATTTTTTTAACAATACAAATTTTGATTTAGATGTTTTTATAATTATTATCTTTATGTTCAGTGTAATATATTGATTGCTAAGGCGCTATTCTAAATTAAAACACCTATCGTAATGTTAAAAGTTCCATTAACTATTTTAGTTTCTATTTTCACGATCTTATTAATAACTCTTTTTGGTTTCGCGGTGTTCATACTAATCCAAAATGATTTAAATAGAGATGCATTTAAATGGTTAAATCAATTTTACATTAATTTTACGCTTTGTGCATTTTTTCTTGGTTCAGTTTTCAATCAATCAAAAAAGAATAAACTTAAATGTATAAAGTCTCCATGGTTGACTTTATGTATGCTCATTGGAGGCGTTTTAATGTTTGGTTTTTTCATTTTAAAATTAATTGAATTTGGACTTTCAAATTCGGGTAAAGTTTTATTCTGGCAATTATCAATTGCGCTAATGGCAATTTGCTCAATAGGTTTATTTGTGAAATTACATGTTGGTTTGATAAATTCGAAAAACTAAAAATCACGAAGCAGATAAATAAGAAAAGGGAAGCGATAGATCGCTTCCCTTTTTTTATGCTAGGTCACCATCTTAGATTTTTACGATCATCTTACCAGTATTTTTGCCTTCAAATAAACCCATAAATGCACTCGGGATATTTTCAAAACCCTCTACAATAGTTTCTTCATAAGTTAATTGATCTTCTTTTAAATACTGTGCAAGTTGCTTACGCGCTTCACCAAATTTATCAGCGTAGTTTCCAATAATAAAACCTTGCATTAAGGCACTGTTCTTAATAAGAAACGGTCTTACACTCACGCTTTTTGGCGTAGACGTTTCATTGTAAACGGCAATGGCTCCACAATTGATCGTTCTAGAAAACTTATTAATATTGAACAAGATGGCATCTGAAATCTCACCACCAACATTATCAAAATAGATGTCTACACCATCTGGACAATTTTTTTTAATGGCTGCTCCCATATCATCTGTAGTATTGTAATTGATGCCCTCATTATAACCAAATTTCGATTTGAGTTTATCTACTTTTTCGTCGGTACCAGCGATACCTACTACCTTACAGCCCATTATTTTACCTATTTGCCCCACGGTACTTCCTACGGCACCCGCTGCGCCAGAGACAACTAAGGTTTCCCCTTTTTTAGGTTTTCCAATTTCTGTAAGCCCTAAATAGGCCGTTAGACCTGTCATGCCTAATACGCCTAGGTAGGCAGATAGAGGGACATCTTTGTCGTCAATTTTTTGAATGTTCTCACCGTTAGAAATTTGCTCTTTTTTCCACGGAAGCATTCCTGTAACCATATCGTCTTTTTTAAACTTATCGTTTTTAGAATCTGTGACCTTGGCCACCACCAATGACGACATCGGTTTGTCAATCTCAAAAGGTTCAACGTAAGATTTTGCATCGCTCATGCGTCCCCTTAAATAAGGATCTACAGATACGTATTGCAATTTGAGTAGAATCTCACCAGATGACAATGCTTTGAGGGTGTCCTCTACAAATCCAAAATCGGATTCTTTTGGTTTACCGTCGGGTCTACTTTTTAATACTATAGTTTGAGTTTTCATGTGTGTATATTTTTATGTACTCTAAGATGATGATTTTGATATCAAAGTTGTGCTGTGTTACTAAAAATATTAACCCGGTTGACTTTTGGGCCTATAAACCTAGGAGGCAATGCTGGGTTTTAACAATAGTTTATCTATATTCCGAAGGCAATAGGCTAGTGGCTTTGTAAATTCTTACTTACATTTAATGTTGGCTAAAAATGCCTGTAAAAATTGTTTTTAATTAATGGATTCACCAACTTTTAAATTACAACACCTTCCGAAGTTATTGGTTAAAACTGGTAAAATTTGGTTTAATGATGAACCGTTTAGGCTTAGTGCGATTGTGGCATACTACGCCATTTTATCCCTGCCAGCGTTAATCATTATCATCTTGAACGTTGTAGGAAGCATTTGGGGAAGAGATATTGTTCAGGGAGAATTGTTGGGAGAAATTTCATCAGCACTAGGTCCAGAAACAGCAGATTCTATAAGAATGATGATTGTAGATCAAGGGAGCAAATCGACTTCGGTGTTTGCAACAATTGTTGGTATAGGGACTTTGATTTATGGTGCAACGGGTGTGTTTTTTCAATTGCAATCTACTTTTGACCAAATTTGGAAAGCAGAGGAGAAGTATAGCAACGGTATTGTGGCCACCTTAATGAGCCGGCTTAAAAGTTTTGGGTTTATACTTATTCTAGGATTTTTGCTGCTGGTCAGTTTTATTTTAACGTCTTTATTAAGCACGTTTAGCAGACGCTTAAAGGATTTATTGCCAGAGTATCTCTTTCAGTTTATTTACATTTTTGATATTGTGTTATCCTTAGGGTTTATATACGTGCTCTTTGCAGCCATGTTTAAATTTCTACCTAGTAAATCAATACGATGGAGAGCAGTTAGAATCGGTGCTGCAATTACCGCCATATTATTTATGATTGGTAAATACCTGTTGGCCATCTATTTTAGTGAAATGCAACCCGGTTCTACTTATGGGGCTGCGGGCTCAATTATTTTGATCATGCTCTGGGTGTCTTATTCAAGCTTGATTCTATTTTATGGTGCCCATTTTACTAAGGTCTATTCTGATACCTATCTTATCACAGAAGATACCGAAGATAGTTCTGCGTAAATAAATAGGCAATCCATGCGGGATATTGGATAATTTTAAATTTTACTTAAAATCGCTCGCATCTAAAAGACGAAGGCATTAACTTTGTAGTTCTCAAAAACAAAGCATGACAGATCAGGAATTAGGACTTCAAGACAAAAAAACAGACAAAGAATTATATACCTATCAAAAAGGAGCCATTGATCAAATCTTCGAGAAATTTGATACCGCTCCCGATAATCACCATTTATTATACCAATTGCCAACAGGGGGAGGTAAGACCGTTATTTTCTCTGAGATGGTACGCCAATATTTAAAAAATCACCAGAAGAAGGTATTGGTCATGACACACCGTGTAGAGCTTTGCAAGCAAACCTCTACAATGCTTACCAATTTTGGGGTGACCAACAAGGTGGTAGATAGTAAAGCAAATCTTGATGATCAACAAGATTATAGCTGCTATGTGGCCATGGTAGAAACGCTTAACAATAGACTTAATGATGATAAACTCGACATTTCTGATGTAGGTTTGGTTATTATTGATGAGGCACACTACAACTCTTTTACAAAGCTGTTTAAGTTTTTTGAGAATTCATTTATTTTGGGAGTAACGGCTACCCCGTTAAGTTCTAATAAAGACCTTCCTATGAAGGATAATTATAACGAACTTATTGCAGGAGAGTCAATAGAAGCTTTAATCGAAAATGAATTTTTGGCTAGAGCAGAGGTCTTTCAATATGATATGGGCTTAACATCTTTAGAGATTGGAAGCAATGGTGATTATACCGTAAAATCTTCTGAAGATCTTTATACAAGTCCAGCGATGTTAGAGAAAACATTGGACGCCTATAAAAAACACTCCAACAATAAAAAAGCCTTGATTTTCAACAATGGTATCAATACGTCAATTATGGTGTATCATACCTTTAAGGAGGCAGGTTTACCGGTAATGCACCTAGATAATACCGCTACAAAAAAACAAAGAAAACAGATTCTGAAATGGTTTAAAGAAACTCCAAATGCCATTCTAACTTCGGTGAGTATTTTAACCACCGGTTTTGATGAGCCTACCATAGACACCATCATTCTTAATCGTGCCACAAAATCACTTACCTTATATTATCAAATGATTGGTAGGGGATCACGTATTCTTAACAACAAATCGAAATTTACGGTGATTGATTTAGGTAATAATTATCACCGATTTGGTCCATGGGGAGCCGATCTGGATTGGGGAGCTATTTTTCGCTCGCCAAATTATTATATGGATCGTCTTAAAGATGACGAGACCATAGAAAGTGAGTTTAAACATGTAATGTCTGACGAGCTCAGAGAGGAGTTCTCAGATTCTGAAGAGGTGTACTTTGATATTAAGCAGGTCTATAAAGATGCTACATTTAGTGGAGAATCTTCTAAGGTGGTTTTGGAACGCTCCATTGAGCAACATGCTAGAATCTGCGTAGAGAATAGCGAAGATGTTTATGATGCTTTAGCCCTTGCCAAAATGTTAGGAGAGGATATTGATGCAAGAATTGAGGTCTATGCAAAATGCATTAGTAAGAGCACCTATAATTTCATCAAATGGTTACGTGATGATTATAGAAAAAAACTGAATAGCTACTTACGTCAAAATTTTGATGAAGTTTTTGAGGATATTCATGGGCACCCTCCTGAAGAATGAAGATAGATTTCTCACTAAAACCGTTAAAAGCTCTTAAATTAAGTTAATAAAGCTTAAAAAAATTGAAGAATTAGAGTGATGCGATTATATTAAAAGAAAAACATATAATCATGACACGTATATTTACAATCACATTTATTTTAGTTTCTTTCTTTTCATTTGCTCAAGGGCATCCTTCAGTAGAAGATACCTCTTTAAAAACGGAAGAAGTTGCAGATAATATTACAGATCAGTACGATCAAAAATTAGCAATGACTTACAAGCAGAAGGAGTTGTTTAAAAAGAAGGTTGAAGACTTCTTAATTTTGCGCAAAAAAATTATGGATAATAATGAGGGCGAAGCAGAATTGAACGCGTTGGTTAATTTACAGGCAGAAGAAACCTTGGCGATGAACGATGTACTTACTCGGATTCAAATGGATCTTTACAAAGATATCAAACCCACGATTCAACCTCTAAAAGTTGTAGAAAAAGAAAAGAAATAAGCAAATCAAAATATTTGATTCAAGCACCTATAAATGGCAAATACGTTAATACGATTTGCCATTTTTTTGTTTCTTAAAAGAAAAAAAGATGAGAAAGTTCTTATTACTATTCGTTCTTGCCAGTACATCTTTAATCAATTGTAAGGGCAACTCTAAAGACAATCCGTTAATTAAAGAAGACTCTGGGCTTATGGCTCCCAATGCCGAGTTTGGAGAACAGCAATCCTTATTTGAAGCCTTGGAAACCAACCCTAAATATAACGGATTTTTAAAAATGGTCAATATGGCCAAAATGTTTGATGAATTAAAAGACTTAGATAACGTTACCATATTTGCACCAGATGATGCAGATGTTAATAACCTTATTGATAACGAGCTTGAGGGATTAACCGCTCAGGAACGTCTGGAAAAGTTGAGAAACATCATCAATTACCACATTGTAGATGACGTTATCACAGGGAGCGCACTCAATGCTTCAGTGGTGCCAGTAGATAAAGGCGTATATCGATTGATGACTAAACAAGGCGCTTTCATTTCATTCGTAAAAGAAAATAACATCATCATCATTACTGATGAGTTAGGAAATGAAGTGAACATTTTAAAATTAGATATTGAAGCAACTAACGGCGCAATACATAACATAGGTGGTATGTTAATGCCACAAGATAATAATACCATAAACACAGAAAAATAATGATAAAACCAAGAACAAAAGTACCCAACATTAGTATAGATTTAGTAAATGATACCAAATGGAATCTAGAGGAACAAGATCCTAAGAATTTTAGTTTGATTGTATTTTATAGAGGGAAGCATTGCCCAGTCTGCAAAAAATATCTTGAGGAACTTCAAAGTAAATTAGATCAATTTACGAGTAGAGGCGTTAACGTGATTGCCATAAGTGCCAATACCGAAAAATTAGCGAAAGCTACTTATGACGAATGGGATATTGCAGATATTCCTGTAGGGTTTGAATTTCCGATTGAAAAAGCAAAAGAATGGGGATTGTTTGCATCTAAAGGCATTAAGGAAGAGCCAGACATGTTTTTTGAGCCAGGGTTGTTTTTAATTAGACCAGATGGAGAACTGTATTGTTCTTCGGTACAAACCATGCCTTTTGCCCGTCCAGATTTTGACGACCTTTTAAAAGCTATTGATTTTATTCTAGACAAGGATTATCCGGCTAGAGGAGAGGCTTAAATGCCATTTCAATACATAAAATGTAACGGACGTTCGGCATCATTTAGTCATGAAGCCAAACGTCCTTTTTTAATTTCAGTATGAAATTCTCATAAAAAGCAAAACCGCAGCTTTTGTAGCAATGGTTTTACGATTATCTTTATAACATGAAAAGAACGGACTATAAAATCCACATCGTTGGTGCTGGAATCAGTGGACTCATTGCAGCCAAAACATTAGAAGCACAAGGCTATAAACCTGTCATTATTGAAAGTTCTGGCCAAGTTGGAGGTCGGGTAAAGACAGATATTATAAATAATTATCAGCTAGACCATGGATTTCAAGTACTTCTAGAGGCTTATCCAATGGCTAAAAAGCATTTGGATTATAAGGCGTTGCAACTTCAAAAGTTTATTCCAGGAGCCGTTATTTTCAAAAACGGTAAAGCTTCAACTATTGGCGACCCGCTTCGGGATCTATCGCTACTCTTTTCAACCTTAACGGCAAACGTGGGGAACTTTAGCGACAAACTTAACATTTTAAAACTCAATGTAAAGCTTAAAAAGAAATCCTTAGAGGATATCTTTTCTTCGGAAGAATTAAGCACACATGACTATTTGGTAAAAGAAGGATTTAGTGCAGATATGATTTCAAGCTTTTTTAAACCCTTTTTTGCCGGAATATTCCTAGAACCACATTTAGAAACGTCTAGTAGAATGTTTGAATTTGTCTACAAGATGTTTGGAGAAGGACTCGCGGTGATGCCAAAAGCTGGTATCAAGGCCATCCCTGAACAATTACAATCGCAATTAAAGCATACCAAATTTTTATTCAATACTAAAGTTTCCGAAGTAAAAGATGATCACATCCTTCTAGAGAACCAAGAAAAACTGGATACCCATTTTACCATTATTGCCACTGAAGCCACGTCATTAATTTCTAATTTGAACACAGAAACTCATTGGAAATCTTGTGATAATTTATATTTCACATTGGCAGACCGCCATATTAAAAAGCCAATTATTGGGCTAGTGGCTGATGATGATGCGCTTATTAATAATCTATTCTTTAATTCTAACCTAGACACCTCAACATCAGGAAACCAAGAGCTATTATCGGTTACCGTGGTAAAATCCCATAACTTAAACGAGGAGCAATTGATTGAGCGCGTGCAAGCAGATTTAAAGACCTATTGTGATATTAAGGACACTGTTTTTTTGAAACGCTATACCATCAAAAAGGCGCTTCCGAAGTTAAAAGATTTACAAAACAACTGCTCTCCAACCGAAACCCAATTAAAACCAACGATATTTTTGGCAGGAGATCAAATGCTTAACGGATCTTTAAATGCCGCTATGTGCTCTGGAGAACGTGCGGCCCAAGGTTTGATTTTAACCTTAGAAGATGGATTACGCGTAGAAGGCATTACTTCAGAATACCGATAAAGGATATTTGCAGTATCCTCTAGATTTGAGATTTTAGTTTCGATAATGTCATAAGTATTTGTTCTTATAAACTCGAGATTTTGGGATACAAGACAACCTTAATTTTTATAACTTTAGAACACAGTTTTATTGAGAAGCTGTTTAAACCTAAAGTAAATGTCTCTAGAGAAAAATAATTATGTTGACTTTCATTGCCACCCGGCGCTAAAGCCTTATGGTAAAAGTTTTAACTATAAAACGATTGGTGTTAACAATTTTAACCGAAGTCGCTCTAATAGCATTTGGCACTACAACCCGCCATCAATTGGGGATAAGCTTCTTAATTACATTGTGAATTTAACCAAATTTTCACAAGCCAATTTCACCAGTTTATCCAAAGGAGGAGTATCTGTAATTTGCGCTTCCCTGTATCCCATAGAAAAACCCTTTTTTGATAATAAACTAAAAACCGAGTTTTTAAAGGACATGGCTTCTAATTTTGCTACTGGCGTGGGTAAAAAGCGTGTGGATGCCATACAGAGAATGGTTAATTATTTTGAAGATCTAGATCGAGAATACGACTTCTACCTGCAATTGAATAATGTTGTGTTTACTTTGCCAGAGGGAAAGTTTAAATATCGAATTGTTCGAAATTATCAAGATATTGAAGCGGTTATCGAGGCTTCAAAACAACCCAGCACCAAGATTACGACCATTTGCGTGATCCTATCTATAGAAGGATTACACGTGCTAAACAGTAATATAGAGTTACCGCCCAACGAAGACGATTTTCTGGCCAATCTCAAGGCCATCAAGCAATGGGATGCACCGCCGTTTTTTGTGACCGTTGCGCATCATTTTTGGAATCACATTTGCGGACATGCAGAAAGCTTTACCAATCTGGTAAAAAGTCAAGTAGATCAATCTCAAGGATTAAATCTCGGTTTTACAGCCATGGGTGTAAACATTATAAATGAGCTTTTGAGTGATACCAATGGACGTCGCATCTTAATAGATGTCAAACACATGAGTGTGGCTTCGCGACAAGAGTTTTATGATATTATAGACAACACACCTGCCTATAAAAACCTTCCTATAGTTGTTAGTCATGGTGCAGCTAATGGTTTGGCTTCCTTTAAAGATCAAACTCAAAAGGGATCTACTGTAGCTACAAAGCTTAACCCAGTGGATATAAATTTTTTCAATGCCGAATTGATTCGTATTGCTAAAAGCAAAGGCATTTTTGGCCTGCAACTAGATGAGCGGCGAGTGGTCAATAAGCAAACCTTAAAGGACACTAAGAGCGCTTTGAGCCGTTCTAAAATTATGCATTATAGATCTGAGTTACTTTGGTACCAAATGCAACATATTGCTGAGGTCTTAGATGCAGAAGGACTTTTTGCTTGGGATTGTATGGTGATTGGTAGTGATTTTGATGGTATTATTGATCCCTTAAATTCATTTTGGACTGCGGAAGAGTTGCCCTTTCTAGCTGATTTTCTAGAGCGGCATGCTTATAATTACCTTCAGAAGAAACCCTTTAATAATCCAGATAATAATCTGGAGGCTGACGAGGTGATCTCTAGAATCATGACTAAAAATGGCATGCGTTTTTTAAAGACTAATTTTTAAGATTTTCTTTGGAATAGATCAAAGATGATTTTTGTAATTTATAACGCTATTGAAAAAATCATAAACATGAAATTACTACTCACATTTCTAACGGCCTGTTTTTTGATGAGCTGCGGGTCTTCTAAGACAAGTGCTACTCCAGAACAGATTGCAAAATTAGATCAGTTGGTGCGTGAGAAGTCATTTGAAATAGAATCAGACTGGGCTTCGCCTATGGCAACAAATGCGCTATTGAGTCTTCAAAATGCGGGTTTTTTTCCTCCAGGAAGTTCTGCGAGTAACGTTAGCCTAATTGGTAACTCTAACTATTTCAGAATAAAAGGTGATTCTATTTCTGCGGAATTACCTTATTTTGGCGAAGTACAGATGTCTTCTGGTCATTATGGAGGCGATGCAAGTATAACGCTTGAAGGCACTATAGAAGATTATAAGGTGAATAAAAACGAGAAAAAGAACAGCTATACCATGACCTTTAGGGCACGTAGCAAAAATGAAGGCTATTCGGTTTTTTTAACCTTATTTCCTAGCGGAAGAACGTCGCTGCGATTAAATGGTGATAAACGATTTTCAATAGAATATACTGGCGATGTGATGGCGTTAGATCCAGAAGTTAGCATGACGCATTGAAATAGAATCGGTCATCAGAAATTGTAACTTCAAAATAAGTGCTACTAAGTCAACAACTTACTTTCTAAATTTCAAAAATAAATCCTTAAAGACAATTCCCAACCTCAATCTCTGGGTGTGCTGGTCATATGTAATTAAGTTCTCAGAATAGCCTAAAAAGTATTGGAGATAGATAAATTGATCAGAAGCGTCAGAGATACGGTAATTGGCGCCAAGAAGGATGCTGCCTTTCCAATCTAAGCTAAACCCTTTTCTAATTTCGGTCTCAAATATAAAATTGTGGTTCAGTTTATAGGACAAATCAATTTGTTGATAGCCTCTATAATCTGTAATATCTCTATTGTCCTCTTTATTACCAACAGGCAACCATACTTTTAAACTTCCAGTCAAATGGTCAGATAAATAACGCTCATAAATGAGAGAAAGGCGGTTCCAACTTCTAGAACTGTCACCACTTAGTCCGTTGCTCTCATGTTCAAACTGAAATTGTACCAATCCATCATAGGCTTTCCCTTTATAAAGCGGTTTTACCAAAGCTACTGAAGGATTATAATTGGTTTCTCTAAAAGGGAATGATTTTTTGTAAACATCCCAAAATGCAGTTTGTTGATAGGTAAAAAACAAATAGGTGTCAAAAGGAAGCGTTTTGTTGGTCAGCCGTTGCTTAAACCCAATTTTTAGTTTTCCGTCGCTATTATTTTCATCAGGTGTTTCGCCTACAGTAGTTCCAGTAATAAAGTAATTGTTGCCATAAATAGTAAACCCTGGCATATCCTTTATTTTATTGTTGAGCGTTGTGCTGTCTTTTTTAATGTCCGATTGGGCAAAAGCGACGTATTGCATTAAAATGACACAAAAGGAAGCAACGAGGTGCCGTTTTGAGAAAAAAGCATTCATAATTAAGACGGGATTGGTTTATGCAAAATTAATTATAAAAACAGGATTCGCTTTTATCTGTCCAAGATATTTCTTGTTTTACGGAAAACGTCTGTTTCAATTGAAACAAAGCAATTTTTGATTGGATACCGTCAGTCTAAACAGCCAATCGTCTCTATCTTGTAACTGAATATAAAAACAAAAAAAATGAGTGATAAGAAACAAATAAAAACCATAAACCCAACAACAGAGGAAACCATTAAAACCTATGACTTAATGACTGAAGCCGACGCTATTAAAAGTGTTGAAAAATGTCATGAGGCTTTTACGGAATGGAAGCACAAGTCCTTAAAGGATAGAGCAGAACTAATCAAAAGTATAGGAAAACAACTTTCTAAGCAAAAAGATGAGCTGGTACAGCTGATGACTGCGGAAATGGGTAAACTTATAAAACAAGGGCATCAAGAAGTTGAGCTTTGTGCTGCTATCTGTGACTATACAGCTACAGAAGGAATGAAAGAACTTCAAGACAAACACCGAGAATTGCCTGAAGGCGGTAAAGGGGTTATTCAATATGCACCAGTAGGAGTGATTTACGGAATTCAACCATGGAATTTTCCTGCATATCAAGTGATTCGTTATGCTATTGCAAATTTAATGGCAGGTAACGGTGTATTATTAAAGCATGCAGAAAACGTAACAGGATCAGCATTGAAGATTAAGGAGATTTTTGAAAAAGCAGGACTTCCTAAAGACCTATTTACTGTATTGGTGATAGATCATGACGTGTCAGATAAAATTATAGAACATGATTTGGTGCGAGGAGTTACTTTAACAGGGAGCTCTGCAGCTGGTAAAATTATTGCTAAAAAAGCTGGAGAGAATCTTAAAAAGACCGTATTAGAACTTGGTAGTAATGATGCCTATTTGGTGCTAGAGGATGCTGACGTTGAATTAGCGGCAAAAACTTGCGTACAAGGGCGTATTTACAACAATGGTGAAACTTGTGTAGCTGCAAAACGATTTGTTGTGGTAGAGGCGGTGTACGAAGAATTTAAAAAGGCCTTCGTTAAAGGGATGGAAGCCATTAATCATGGAGATCCTACGAAAGACGACTCTAAAATGGGGCCAATGGCAAGAAAAGATCTTCGCGATAAATTGCATGAGCAATTAGAAGAAAGTGTAAAGAAAGGCGCAACCATTCTATGTGGTGGTAAAGTACCGAGTGGGAAAGGATTTTTCTATCCATCAACAGTGTTAGCCGATGTAAAACCAGGTCAACCAGCTTACGATGACGAGTTATTTGGGCCTGTGGCCTCTCTAATTAAAGCAAAAGATGATAAGGACGCCATGCGTATTGCCAATGATAGTCGATTTGGTTTAGGTGGTGGAATTTTCTCTAAAGATGAAGATAAGGCCTTCGAACTTGCCAAATCACATTTTGATACAGGGATGGTATTTATTAACTCCTTTGGATTAGCACAGCCTAACATGCCGTTTGGTGGCGTAAAAAATTCAGGCTATGGTAGAGAACATGGTGGCTTCGGAATTAAGGAATTCATCAATGAGAAATCTGTTATGAGTCTTAATAAGTAAATAGTTCAAACTAAAACAATAAAATAATGAGCACTAATAATTTATATAATAAAGAAGCCAAAGCTAAAATCAAAGAGCTTGCAGAGTCGATTGATTTTGCAATGTTGGCAACAACAATCAACCACATGCCGTTTCATGTGATCCCTATGAGCACAAAGAAAGTAGATGATGAAGGGAACGTTTGGTTTTTGAGTGGAAAGGATAGCGATCACAATAAAAATATTATCGCAGATCCTAAAGTACAACTAATGTATAGTAAGCCTGGAGATATGACCTTTATGGTAGTTTCTGGTGAAGCTACGATTACAACCGATCCTCAGATTCTGAAGGAGTTGTACGGCAAAACTGATGATAATTGGTTTGATGGTTTAGATGATCCTAATTTAACAGCCATACAAATCAAACCGCATTCAGCACATTATTGGGAACCAAAACATAATAAATTGGTGACTTTGTTTAAGATGGGCGTAGGTGCCATATCTGGAGAAAACCCTGATATTGCAGAACAAGGGAATTTACATTCTTAAGTATAGAATTTTGATAAAAAAGCCAGTAGAAATTATTCTACTGGCTTTTTTTATGCTTGTGTGGCAATAAGTCAATGTCATCTAAATGGTTTATCTTTAGGCTGTTTTACTAACCAATATGACGTTGACGTGTTAAAATCGATAATACTGGTTTGTGTTATTTTAATAACGTTCTCTTTTCCATTGAGAGCTCAAAACACAGACTTGAGTAGTGACGAGGCTTTTGAGAAATATCAATCCATAACAGCGCTTATGGAACAGTCTTTCTCTGAAAAGGATATGAAAACGTTCAGACGAAGCTCATTTACAGACAAACAACTTCAAAGTTATTTATCAAATCATTTTAGACGACTTGATTTACTCACCAATATTGAAGGGCATCATAGTTTAAAACTCGACAGTTACCTCCACTCAGGAAATTGGTTCCGGGAAATTGGATTTCCTAAAGAATCTATAAAGTATTACAATGCGTTTTTTGATCACCATAAACGTTATGCATCAGAACTCACCAATGGTGAAAGGGCCAAATACGTAGATATGCTCAGCTATGCCCATTCTATTTTGGCTGAGAACTATGCCAAAGTCGGACTTTTAGATAGTGCCGCCTTAGAGCATAAGGCAAACATGAACTACACGAAGTCTTTAGATTACATCTATTATCCGTCCGCCATTAATAATTACGGGCTCTATTTTCTATGGTACAAAAAAGACTTAAAAACGGCTTTACATCATTTCGAAACGGCTTACGATATCTTGAAATCTAAATTTCCAGATCATACACTTATTGGCAGCGTTAGGGATAATATTGCAGATGTTTATATAGAAACCAACCGTTTAAGTGCAGCTTATGACTTATACAAAACCAATTTTGAATTCTACAAAACAGCCATTAATGAAAAAACCTCACAACCAGATGTGCAGCGCTTGATCAATGCCGGCGCTCAATTAATTACAACCGGCGTAAAATTAAACCAATTGAAAGAGGCTCAAGAGACGCTCACTCAATTGGAGCGCATTATGGAAACAGATACTACTGGCGTTTCAAAAAGTGAGAATGCAGTAATCCCTTATTTGGACGCTAAAGAACGCTTGCAATTTGCACAAAATAAAACATTAGAGGCTTACGAGACGGTAAAGGCTTCTAAGTCATTTTCAGATAGTTTAAGAGAAATAAGTAATGCGGCAGATAAAAAATGGCGGGAAGAGTTAAATGATATTACTCTAGATCGCGTGGCTTTAAATTTTATGATAGATCGCATCCAAAAGGAAAGTGAACTTAAAAAACAACGTTCAAAACTCTGGATTTCTGGTTTGATATCCTCCTTTTTTATTGTCTTGCTCTTGTTTTTATTTTTAAGCAGAAGGCAGCATTTGGTCAATGCAAAAAACAAACAATTGATAGCAGAGCATGAATATGAAAATGCAACACTTAAGGTTTCTCAACTCAATACAGAAATTGAATCTAAAAAAAGGGATCTATCAGACTTTGCTATTACATTAACCCAAAATCAAGAATGGGCGAACCATCTGTCTGAAAAATTAGAACAGATCAAACAAGTTAGTGGGGCTGAGAAAACAAATTTACTTCAAGAATTAGATATAGAAATTTCAAATAAAATCACTTTTGATGAAGATACCAAAGCGTTTTTTGAGCGTTTGGAAAAATTAAGTGATGCCTTTTTTAGTAAGCTTACAGAACAATTTCCTAATCTCAGCAAAAACGAAATACGATTGTGCTCGTTGATTCGATTAAAAATTGAAAGTAGAAGTATTGCGACACTTCAAAACATCACCTTAGCATCTCTCAATACCAGCAGGTATCGTCTTAGAAAAAAACTCAATCTTCAAGAACATACAGATTTAGATGCATTTATTCAAAATCTATAATTTCCCTATTTCATATAAAAAAGAAGTTACAAAATAGAACTGTCTATTGATTGTCTATAGGCTGTTCATTGTCTGTCTATCTCATTTTTAAGGTTTTAGCTAAAGTTGTGTCTAACTTAGCGATATCTAAAAGTGCGCATCTAGTACCCTTATTATAAAGCTAGTGGCCTCTTAATTATCAACCTTAAAATCCATTTGATTATGAAAAGCTGTATTCTTGGTTTATTTTTTTTAGGTCTAACCACCCTTTGCAATGCGCAACATGAAATGGCCATGGTCACTTCAAAATTAGATCATGCTCCTAATATGAAATCCGTTTCGATCAATGCCGACTATCTTAATAGTTTTAAGAATCATGATGTGGCAAAAAGAGCTCAGAAACTTCAAAAAATTGCGGCCAACTACAACATAAAAGCACAATCTGTATATACATCAAGCAAAAGCGTTACTTACACTGTAGATTTTAATGAAGCCTTAAATCATATTCAGGCCATTTATGATCATACTGGTAAATTGGTGCAATCTATTGAGATTTATAAAAATATGAGATTACCATACGCTCTTAGTAAAGAAGTGTCAACATCTTATCCAGGTTGGGCTTTTGAAAAAATTGAATGTCACGTAAATTATACCCAAGGCTTAGAAAAAATAGTGGAGTATCACGTTGAACTATCCAATGGAAAAACATCTAAAACAGTAACAGTGACCCTATAATTAAAAACAACTTGTCTTAATTGAAACAGAATCTTTTTTGGATTCTGTTTTTTTATGCGCTTTCGTAGCGGCGTTCCATGACAGAGTCTTTAATGTGTAGCAAACTATTAACCACGGCAGTCAATTCGAAATTTAAAAACTTTGAATTTTTCTTACTGAATTGAGGAATATGGTAAGCATATAAATTCTGACTTCCTTTTTTGACACGAACAAAATAACTGTCTTTGTCTGCATCTAAAATCACAGAACTTTTGTAATTACTTTCAGTAAGTAGCCAATAGCACAAACTGTTGATTTGGTTGAAAAGTGAAAGATTTGCATTCATAATGTCTTATTTTTTAGTAGGTTAAAAATAAAAGCTATCACAAAGCTATAGGGAAAGGACTCTGCTTCAAACTTTTTTTGTTAAAGTCTATCTTTAGTCCGACAAAGTGAGCGTATTTACACGTTGTCGATATTAAATTGATTTTGTGGAGTATAGCTCTAAACAAAAGTGTATATAGTGTTAGTGTTTCTATCGAGTTAATGTTTTATGTGTTCCCATTAAACAGGTTTCGAAAATTTTAATTTATTGTTGTATGGAACAAATATTAGTAGCAGGTGCAAATGGCACCACAGGAAAAAAAATAATAGATCTTTTAGAAAACTCTCAACTTTATAGTCCAGTTGCAATGATTAGAAAGAAGGAGCAGGAAGAACAATTTACTAAAAGAGGAATTCAAACCATTTTAGCAGATTTAGAAGAGGATATCCAGGATGTCACAACAGGTATGGACAAAGTTATTTTTGCAGCTGGTTCTGGCGGTAAAAAAGTAACAGCCGTAGATCAAGAAGGTGCGAAAAAAATGATGGATGCAGCTAAAAAACACGACTGCAAGAAATTTGTGATGTTGAGCTCCATTGGAGCAGATCAACCAGAGAAAGCCGATCAACTTCAAGACTATTTAAAAGCAAAGCATAATGCAGATGAATATCTTTTAAAAAGTGATTTGAAATACACCATTGTACGTCCAGGATCTTTAAACAATGATCATGGTACTGGCAAAATCAAACTGGCAAAACACTTAGACAATTCGGGATCAATTAGTCGTGATGATGTTGCGCAAACTTTGGTAAGCGCACTTCATGATGATGTTGCCAATAATAAAACTTTTGAAATCTTAAATGGTGATACCTTAATCGCCGATGCGATGAACACTATATAATACATCTTACAATGGAAGTAAATAAAGCCGTAATTGTTACTGGAGCAGGTTCTGGTATAGGTAAAGCAACGGCAAAAAAGTTTGCCAGTAAGGGCTTTAACGTGGTATTAAACGGAAGAACAAAAAGTAAATTAGAAGCAGTTTCGAAAGAAATCAATGCGAGCAATACCTTAATAGTTGCAGGCGACGTCTCAAAACCTGCAGATGTGAAGCAACTCGTAGAAAGCACGATTTCTAAGTTTAAGACCATTGACATCTTAGTCAACAATGCCGCAATATTTGTTGGTGGTACGATAGACAAGGTCTCGTTGGAAGATTGGAATAAGCAATTGGAAGTAAACGTCACTGGGCCTTACTTGATGATTAAAGAGACCTTACCATATCTTGAAAAGAGCAAGGGGAACATAGTGAATGTATGTTCTGTCTCTGGTTTAGGAGGAGATTGGAACGCCTTTGCTTATGATAGCACTAAAGGAGCCATTCAGTTAATGACCAAAGCTCTGGCATTGGATTTTGCAGCAAAAGAGATTAGAATCAATGCAGTGGCGCCTAGTTTAACAGATACTGATATGGGAGAAGGCGCAATGGATGATGAAGAGGTGATGAAGGAATTTAAAAAGCGAATTGCTATGGGCCGTGCAGCTAAACCGGAAGAAATCGCAGATGTTATTGCTTTTTTAGCCAGTGAAGAAGCAAGATTTGTTACCGGAACAATTTTACCGGTAGATGGCGGTTTAAGTGCATCTAACGGACAGCCAAAATTATAAAATTAAATATGTTTACTGAAGCCAGAATTAATTATAATTCTGGCTTTTTTTATTAAAAACAAGTTTAATTTTTAAATTGAAGTCCAATCATTTTAAATCGATCAAGCCATGAGTACAAAACAAAATAAGAAAAATGCCATCAGTTTTTATGAAATGGCCTTCTTGGGAGATCCTAAATTAGCGATGGATACCTTTGTTGGAGCCACCTATATTCAGCATAATCCAGATGTGAGTGATGGTATAGAGGGATTTATCGATTATTTTGAACGGATGAAAGTGGAATATCCCAAAAAATCCATAGCATTCGTCCGCTGTATTGCAGAAGATGATCTCGTGGCCTTACATACCCATCAAATTTGGCCAAATGATGATCAATATGTCACGATGGATTTCTTTCGTTTTGACAACTCCGGAAAGATTTGCGAACATTGGGATGCCATTCAGCAAATTCCTAAAACGTCTAAAAATGATAATACCATGTATTGAGCTAAGTCCATTCTGAAAGAAGTGCATTTCAACGGAAAATTTTGAATCTAATTTCAGTTAATCCTAATTTATTCGGTGTTCATATAGTTTTTTAGGTGTTAAAGTGCTGTATATAATAGCTTTGGGTAAACTCCAAATCCAATTCGCATGAAAACGCTTAAATATCTTATCAGTGCCGCCATTATTTTTTCTGCATTTACAGTTCAATTAAATGCACAACAAGATGCTAATAATATCAATGATACAAAACAGCACCCTATTTATAATTATGGTGAGCGAGCGCTAACCGCTGTTGACACAATTCCAGAGTACGCGCAAGCGGAACAAAAACTTAAAATTTCAGGAACAATCTTTGAAAATGATGGGATTACTCCTGCAAAGGATGTTATCGTTTTTATCTATCAAACCAATGAAGACGGTAAATACGATTTAAAAACAGAAAATGAAGAAGACTACATCTACCACCGTGCTTGGGTTAAAACTAATGAAGAGGGGGAGTACACGTTCTTTACCTTTATACCAGGAACAGATTATGGTAGTAATGAAATGAAGCACATTCATACTGTAATTAAAGAACCAAACACACCGGAGTATGATATGGATGGTTTCTTATTTGAAAATGATCCTTATTTATCTAGATACTGCCGTAAGAAACTTAAAAAAGCTGGAGCAACCAATATTCTAAATCCTGAAAAGTCAGGTGATATTTTAGTTGCCCAACGTGATATTGTTCTTCCACAAACACTTCAGGCCTCTAAGTAAGAGATTCTAGATGCTCTCTATTTGTTGTTCATAATATTCATTACTTTTATAGCCTTATTTTAGTTTTGATATATGAAGAATTACAAAATAGCGGTCATTCAATTGAATCTTAATGACCTTCCCGAAAACAATTTAAAAAAATGTTTAAAATGGGTACGTGATGCTGCTGCAAAAGGAGCAGAAGTCATTTCCCTACCAGAACTCTACAGCAGTCATTATTTTTGTCAAAGTGAAGACGTAGATAATTTTGCATTGGCAGAACCACTTTACAGCACATCTTTTCATGCGTTTAGTGATTTGGCAAAGGAGTTGGGCGTTGTCATTATCGTTCCTTTTTTCGAAAAGCGTATGGCTGGCATCTATCACAATAGTGCTTATATTATTGATACTGATGGTACCGAAGCTGGTCTGTACCGAAAAATGCACATTCCAGACGATCCTCATTTTTACGAGAAATTCTACTTTACACCTGGCGATTTAGGCTTTAAAAACCATGCCACCAAAAAAGGAAATATCGGGACGCTTATTTGCTGGGACCAATGGTATCCTGAGGCGGCACGTTTAACGGCTTTAAAGGGATCTGAGGTCTTGTTTTATCCTACAGCCATTGGTTGGCATCCACAAGAAAAAGAACAATATGGCCCTAATCAGTATGGTGCATGGATGAACGTAATGAAAGGGCACGCCGTAGCCAATGGTGTTTATGTAGCTGCAGCCAATAGAATAGGGTTGGAGCAATATTTGCCAGATACTAAGGGAATTGAGTTTTGGGGAGCCTCATTTATTGCTGGTCCGCAAGGAGAAATCTTAGCACAAGCATCTCATGATAAAGAAGAAATCTTAATTGCAGAAGTAGATTTAGCGCAACAGGAAAATGTACGTCAAAATTGGCCATTCTTTAGGGATCGTCGTATTGATGCTTTCGGAGAAATTACCAAAAGAGCGATAGATTAATGAGAAGGTTTCCAGCAGAGTGGGAGAAGCAACAAGGGGTGCTGTTGTGTTTTCCGCATAATGGCAACGATTGGCCAGGAAAATATCAAGCGGTTCAATGGGCTTTTGTGGAGTTTATTAAAAAGGTGGCGACTTATGAAACCGTTTTTTTAGTTGTTGCTCACAACGACTTAAAAGCTAAAGTTTCAGAAATGCTCACCAACGCAGAGGTCAATCTTGAGCGTATTACATTTATCATTCAAAAAACCAACCGCAGTTGGATGCGCGATTCTGGACCTATCATTGTAAAAAATGGGACCCAGCGAGAAGCCTTAAATTTCAATTTTAATGGTTGGGCCAAATACAAAAACTACCAATTAGATAGAAAAGTACCTGAACGTGTTGCAGGTGTTCTTGATATCCTTTTGACACAAGCTACTTATAAAGGGAAACCTGTAATTCTTGAGGGCGGTGCTATAGATAGTAATGGTAAGGGCACGCTGCTCACATCAGAAGAATGTTTGCTTCACCCGAGTATTCAAGTAAGAAATCAAAACTTTACTAAAGCAGATTACGAATCTATTTTCAAAACCTATTTAGGAGTTACAAATGTCATTTGGCTAGGTGACGGTGTTATTGGAGATGATACGCATGGTCATGTTGATGATCTTTGTCGTTTTGTCAATAAAAACACTATTGTCACTATAGTCGATGAGGATCCTAAAAGCCCTAACTACAAAGCGCTACAAGATAATTTTAATCGTCTGCAAAAGGCTAAATTAGAGGACGGCAGTTCACCTAAGATAGTGAAGCTACCTGTACCAAAACCCATCATCTTTGAAGGTTTGACCTTACCTGCTAGTTATGCCAACTTTTTGATATTAAACAACTGTGTTTTAGTTCCAACATTTAATGATGTCAATGATCGTATCGCACTGCAAATAATAGCAGAATGCTTTCCAGAGCACGATGTTATTGGCATAAATGCCATCGATTTGATTTGGGGTTTTGGAACCTTACATTGTTTGAGTCAGCAAATTCCGGTTTAACAGTAGCACTTACAATCTTTTATAACATTGTTTTTTTCTATTGAAAAACAGATAAAATCCCTAGTTTTCATTACTATCCCTTGATTTTAGACGCAAATGAGGATATGCGTTAAAATAATGTTGAATAGCGTAGGTCTGTGTTTCATGCTTTGATTATTTTCATGACAACGAAAAAATCAACTATGAAAAAACTACCCTTAGTCATTATAGCCGCCACTTTATTTTTAGGCTGTAAGGATAATGTAAGTAAAGAAGAAAAAAAAGAAATTGCCAGTACGGCAAACGATAAAGTAGAAACTGCTATTGGCACTTTAGAGCTCGTAGCACCTTATTCGTCAGAATCTGTAACCAAGGAAAGTAAGATTGTGCCTTGGCCAGATGGCATGACTCCAAAAGCACCAGCAGGATTCACGGTGTCTCGTTTTGCAGATTCACTTGAACATCCTAGATGGACCTACCTTGCACCTAACGGCGACTATTTTGTGTCTGAGGCCAATACTAAAAATAGTGCTAATCAAATAAGTTTACTTAGAGATACCGATAATGACGGCATGATAGATGAACGTCACGTATTTCTTGAAGATTTGAATCAACCATTTGGAATGCTTGTGATTGATGATCATTTTTATGTAGCCAATACCGATGGGCTTTATAAGTATCCTTACAAAGAAGGGATGACTAAGATGACCTCTCCAGGTGATAAAATTGTAGAACTTTCAGCCAGCGGATATAACAATCACTGGACACGGAACATCATCACCAATAAAGCCAAAGATAAAATCTATATTTCTGTAGGATCTGCAAGTAATGTAGGAGAACAGGGTATGGAGAAAGAAGAACGTCGGGCCAATATTTTAGAAGTGAATTTAGATGGTAGCGGTGAAATTATTTATGCTTCAGGATTAAGAAATCCAGTTGGAATGGATTGGAATCCATCAACAGGAGCGTTGTGGACTGCTGTAAACGAGCGTGATAAATTAGGAGACAGTTTGGTGCCAGATTATATGACCAGTGTCAAAAAAGGGGGTTGGTACGGTTGGCCCTATAGCTATTATGGCGCTATCAAAGACCCTCGATGGAAAGATGAGCCGCATGATAGTTTGGTTCAAAAAGCCATTATTCCAGATGTACCATTAGGTAGCCACACGGCATCACTCGGCTTAACGTTTTATACCAATGACGCTTTTCCGTCAACTTATAAAAATGGCGCTTTTATTGGACAACATGGGTCTTGGAATCGTGCAAATTTTGCTGGTTATAAAGTGGTGTTTGTACCTTTTACCAATGGAAAGCCGCAACAGCCTGAAGATTTTCTTACTGGTTTTATAGCCGAAGGAGAAGAGAGTGAAGTCTATGGTCGTCCTGTTGGTGTTACTGTTGCCAAAGATGGTGCACTTTTGGTAAATGACGATGACGCAGGAATTATTTGGAGAGTTGCACCAACATCTTAAAAGATAAATTCTGCAATTGGCTTCTAACAGTCAATTAAACAGCACTTTTTTTTGAGAACATTAAATAAAAAACATGGAACATAGAATAGAATTAAAAAAAATAGAACATATCAATCACAATGTCGTGCATTTGGTTGCAGACAAACCAAAAGGGTATACCTTTCATCCTGGTCAGGCCACAGAAGTCTCAATTGACAAGGAGGGTTGGAAAGACAAGAAGCGTCCGTTTACCTTTACAAGTTTACCAGAAGATCACGAACTAGAATTTACCATAAAAAGCTATCCTTCACATGATGGCGTAACCGAACAAATAGAGCAACTCAAAGTAGGTGACCATATGTGGATTGGTGATGCTTGGGGAGCCATTTCTTATAAAGGAAAAGGAGCCTTTATAGCAGGAGGAGCCGGTATCACGCCTTTTATAGCCATAATGAAAGATTTAAAACGAAAAGGTGAGTTGGAGGGTAATCAATTGTTCTTCGGAAATCATAAGGAAAAAGATATTATTTACAAGAATAATTTAGAAGCTTGGTTAGGAAATCAATGTCATCTCATTCTTTCTGAGGAAAATCATGAGGATTATGATCACGGTCAAATTGATAAAGATTTTCTTAAAAAACATAATTTAGAAACCACGACACCAGTTTATCTCTGCGGACCACCACCAATGGTTGAGGCAATTTCGGCTACCCTTTATGAAATGGGTTTGCCAAAATCTCAATTAGTCACAGAAGCGTAAAATCTGAATGGATTAAAAAAATAAGGTCTCTAAATTAATCTGATGTTATTTTTAGGTTTTATAATGCTATAAATTTTTTAATGAGTTTTGGGTTTTATTTTAGGACATCCCGTAGTTCAGATTCAATATTCTTCATATTTGTAATATGCATGCATCAATCAAAGAACATTTAAAGCGTTATGTCGCCCCTTCAGAGGAGGCTATCCATCTCTTTAAGACATCCTTGAATGATATTTCCGTCTCAAAAGGAAAATATTTATTGCAACCAGGTACTGAGGTAAAATATATATGTTTTGTTGTAAAAGGATGTTTGAAAGCATATTACATGGATGAAAAGGGTAATAAACACATCATTCAGTTTGCCATAGAAAATTGGTGGATCTGTGATTTCGAGGCCTTTTACAATCATGCTCCCTCAAGATTGTATATTGAAGCCATTGAAGATTCTCAATTGTTTTCTATGCGCTATGATCGGCTTGAGCAAATTTACAAAGAGGCTCCCGTGTTTGAGCGCTACTTTAGAATCCTGATCACCAATGCATTTATTTCTCAGCGTCAGCGAATATTATCTTCTTTGGAAAAAGACACGAAAGCCCGTTATTTAGAGTTTTGCAAGGCTTATCCCAATATTGAGAATCGGGTGACCAATTATCATATTGCCAATTATCTCGGGGTAACGCCCGAAAATTTAAGTCGAGTTCGTTCTAAGTTAAAACGTTAATGTTTTACTAATTGATATAGGTTAAGGGTTTTGCTATTTATGAGTGATAACTTTATGGTATTCAAGAGCATATAACTGCTATTAATTAACTAAAAACAAAAACTCATGAACATTACATTAGAACAAGCCCAAAACATTATTGAGAAAGCAAAAGCAAAAGCGATAGAAATCGATACAAAAATGAATATCTCCGTAGTAGATTCAGGTGCTAATCAAGTAGCATTCGTAAGAATGGATGGCGCTTGGTTAGGTAGTGCAGATATTTCGCTTAAAAAAGCAAAGACAGCACGATTTTTTGATATGCCAACTGGAGACATAGGAAAACTATCCCAACCAGCAGGATCACTTTTTAATATTGAGCACTCTAACGGCGGATTGATTTCATTCCCAGGAGGTATACCAATTAAAAATGCATCAGGCGAAATTATTGGCGCTATCGGCGTAAGTGGGAGTTCTGTAGAGAATGACCATACTGTTGCAGAGGCAGGTGCAAAAGCACTTTAATAATGAGTTTACAACGGAACAAGGCAACTTTACGGCTGTCTTGTTTTTTATTTTATTTAAATTTAAACGAAAAACCAATTTATGAGTACACAACACTTATTAACCCCTTATCATAAAAATTGTTCTTTAAAAAATCGTGTCGTTATGGCGCCGATGACGCGAAGTCGAGCAGATAACGATGGTAATGTCCCCACGAATGAGCTGCATGGATTATACTATGAGCAACGCGCTTCTGCTGGACTTATTATTACTGAAGGCTCTCAGGTTTCAGAGAGAGCGGTAGGCTATATCCATACCGCTGGAATTCATTCTGAAGCTCAAGTAGAAGGATGGAAGCAGGTTACAAAAAGAGTGCACGATAAAGGCGGAAAGATTTTTATTCAGTTATGGCATGTTGGGCGTATGTCTCATCCTGATTTTCACGATGGGAAATTACCATTATCAGCCTCGGCCATAAATCCTGATGCGCAATGTTACACACCCGAAGGCTTTAAAGATACGGTTATTCCAAAAGCGATGAGCTTAGAGGAGATTAAAACCACCGTCAACGACTTTAAAAATGCTGCAGCTAATGCAGTTAAAGCTGGTTTTGATGGTGTAGAGATCCATTCATCCAACGGGTATCTGTTTCATCAATTTTTTAACGGGACGTCAAATAAGCGTACAGATGATTATGGAGGAAGTATTGAAAATAGAACGCGCTTCTTTTTTGAGGTGCTAGATGCTATCAAAACGGTCATTCCTCAGGAAAGTATAGGCGCTAGGTTCAATCCGTCACTTCATGGCTTGTTCGGGATTACTATGGATGAAGAAACGATTCCAACATTTGAATATATTATTAAAAAACTGAATGATTATAATTTGGCTTACGTTCATTTATCAGAACCATTTACAGATGTTTCGGAAATTGCTTATGCAGTAAAAGATATTGCCAAACATTTCAGGCCATTGTACAATGGTACTTTGATGATCAATTCAGAATTTGATCAAGATAAAGGGAACAAAGTGATTGAAGAAGGTCATGCAGATTTGGTTTCCTACGGAAAATTATACATTTCTAACCCTGATCTCGTAGAACGTTTTACATACGATTTAGAGTTGGCAGATTGGGATAAAGACACCTTTTACACCACTGGTGCGAAGGGATATACCGATTATCCAAAAGCGAAGAAAACACAAGAAGTTTAACTAAAAATAGATAACTATGAAATTTACAAGAAAAGCAAATGCTGAATGGAAAGGCAGTGGAAAAGAAGGAAAAGGAAAAATTACTACAGGAAGCAAGGTGCTTGATGGTACGCAATATTCTTTTCACACACGATTTGAAGATGAGAAAAAGGGAACAAATCCTGAAGAATTAATTGGTGCGGCACATGCAGGTTGTTTCGCAATGCAATTGAGTTTTCTCTTAAATGAAGAAGATTTTACAGCAACAAGTTTAGATGTTGATGCTACTGTAACCTTTGAAGACGGTGCTATTACTAAAGTTGTGCTTAACTTAAAAGGAGATGTTCCTAAGATTGATGCTGAGAAATTTCAACAAATTGCCCATAAAGCAAAAGAAGTTTGTCCAGTGTCAAAATTATTGAATACCACTATAGAACTCAAAGTGGAGTTGGTAAGTTAAAAACCAATCCATTAAAAGTGAATTTAAAAACAGCAAGTCCATATGGTCTTGCTGTTTTTTATTATAATAGTTTTTTAAACGAAAAGGTCTACTGATTTGGAAATCAAAGTAGCTTTTCTGCAATTTCTTTCCAGCTTCCCACGCGTTCATAACCAACATCTTTGCGGTTATGAGGTGAATTGAATAATAGGGTATCTCCTTCAAAAGGATCTAAATTATAGGAGCGATCATCAATTAGTAAATCTCCATTCAAAATAAATTTATGCCCGCACATAATTTGATGTTGCCAAGTAATAAAAGGAAAGAACTCTGCAAGCCACGCACTCTTCTCTTGTAAAGAATTCGGGAACTGTGTAGCCGCTGTAGCAATATATACTTCATGTTGATCCCAAAGTGCTTTAATCACTTCTTGGCTGTCTGCAATAGGCTCTAAATTTCTAAAAAATCCTGGAGTGTGAACATGTTTGTTAATGCTGCCAGCGTGCGCTTCAGGAACATTTTGCCAAACCTCGCCGTGCTCAATATTGGCAACGGAAAGTGAAGTGCTGTGCTCTTTATTATATAATTCAATGTGCTTGCCGTAAGTGTCAGCCAAGACATCATCCATATCTACAAAAATCGTCATATCTGTTTTTTTTTTACGAATTACGGGAATAGGCTAAAACAACCCAAACGTATTTAAAAATTTAATAGAATCGTAACTTGTAAGCCTTCTTGTTTTCTTAGAATAAGCTTATTTATTGAATTACAATATTCTAAATAAAAACTTGAACTCAATTGGTTTAAGGCTTTATTAATCAATTCACAAGTATTGGTTTTAAAACCTCCCAAACGGTGTTGGCTACAATTTCATGACCTTCTACTGTGGGATGGATGCCATCACTCTGGTTCAGGTCAGGAATGCCACCGACATCTTTTAAAATAAATGGAATAAAGGACAATTGATATTGCTCTGCTAAATCAAAATACATGGCTTTAAATCCTGAGGTATAGGTCTCTCCCATATTTGGTGGAAGTTGCATGCCTGCTAAAATGATTTTCGTTTTGGGATCATCCTTTTGTACCGCTTCTATAATAGCTGCCAAATTGGTGCGGGTTTCGGTTAACGGAATGCCTCTTAAGCCATCGTTAGCGCCTAGTTCTAATAAAAAAACGGCGATATCTTGGTTTAGGATCCAATCGATCCTGCTTTTGCCTCCAGCGGTGGTTTCTCCGCTAAGGCCAGAATTTACCACAGTATACTCTAGATCTAAAGCATCTATTTTAGATTGTAGTACAGCAGGATAGGCATCATCACTATCTTCTAACCCGTAACCTGCCGTAATACTGTCACCAAAGCATAAAATGGTTTTAGATGCTGTTGTTGATGGCGCCGTAGATTCTGAATTTTCAGGGGTTTCTGTGGCGTCATTAGCTTTTGTTTTCGTCTTATTTCCGCAAGAAAAAAGAAAAAGAACCATTAGAAAATAACAAAATTTTAAGGGTTTCTGGCCTAAAGTGTGGCTTACAATTAGCCTGCTTTGATTATCTTGGGAACATTGCATATGTTAAAGAATAAATGTGAATTGAATTAAGATGTCAAAGATATTAAAGATAAAGGGTCTGGAGAAAACTTATACCAGCGGATCCAAACAATTAACGGTATTACATGATATTTCCTTTGAGGTTGAGAAAGGTCAGACGTTTTCTATCGTTGGCCCTTCAGGAAGTGGTAAAACAACCCTTTTAGGGTTGTGCGCAGGCTTAGATCGACCAAACTCAGGAAGCGTTGAATTATGCGGACAGGATCTAGGGACGCTTTCAGAAGATGAATGCGCCCAACTTAGAAATAAGGAAGTAGGTTTTATTTTTCAAAACTTTCAATTGCTGCCAACCCTAACGGCCTTAGAGAATGTGAGTGTACCATTAGAGCTACAAGGCGCAAAACATGCTGCAATAACAGCGGCGGAACTGTTGGAAAAAGTAGGTCTAGGAGATCGAAAGCACCATTATCCATCACAGCTTTCTGGAGGGGAGCAGCAGCGTGTGGCATTAGCACGTGCATTTTCAAATGCGCCTTCTATTTTATTTGCAGATGAGCCTACGGGAAATCTCGATGAGGATACTGGTGAAAAAGTCATTCAGCTTTTATTTGAATTAAATAAGGACGCCGGCACCACATTAGTTATTATCTCACACGATTTGGATTTGGCCAATAGAACTCAGCAAATTTTGAGACTTAAGGGCGGACAAATTATCACCAATCAATCTACAGCTGCGCTTTGATAGATCAACAATCAACCTCTAACGGACGAACAGCATGGCTTTTTAAAATGGCTTGGCGTGATGCCAAAGCCAGTCGAGTACGTCTACTATTGTTTATGGCTTCCATTATTTTAGGAATTGCCGCTGTAGTGTCTATTCAATTATTTAGCGAAAACCTGAAGTCAAATATTCAAAGTCAATCTAAGGCCTTGATGGGTGCCGATTATATCATAGATAGTCGGCAAGTACCAACTGAACGAGCACAATCTATCATCGACTCACTTCAACCAGACGCCTCAGAAGTCAATTTTGTATCCATGATTGCCTTTCCAAAAAATGGAGGCACAAAATTGGTTCGGGTTAGGGGTATAGAAGGCCAATTTCCGTTCTACGGCACCATAACAACCCAACCAGCAGATGCCGCAACTCACTATCAAGAAAATGGTGGTGCCCTTGTTGATGCCACCTTAATGCTACAGTTTGGTATCAAGCCTGGAGATTCTATTAAAGTTGGAGCGTTGACCATACCTATTGCCGGGGCATTAAAGGCTATTCCAGGGAGTACGGCCATTTCTACTAGTGTTGCGCCGCCTGTAATAATGCCTTACCGAATGATTGCTTCTACGGAATTGATTCAATTTGGAAGCCGAAAAGAATATCAATATTTCTATAAAGCATCAGATACTTTAAATCTTGAAAATCTAGAACAGCGCTTAAAACCGATGTTAGATGCTGAAAATGTAGATTTGGATACCCATACCAGTACTAGTAGACGTTTAGGTAGGCGCTATGAGAACGTTGGAAAGTTCTTGAACTTGGTAGCCTTCATTGCGCTGTTATTGGGTTGTGTAGGTATTGCGAGTTCTGTACAGATTTATATCAAGGAAAAATTAAATGCAGTTGCCATTTTAAAGTGCATTGGTGCAACAAGACGACAAAGCTTTTTGATCTTCCTGATTCAAATTGCAGGAATCGGTTTGGTTGGCGGCCTCATAGGAACGGCCATTGGCGCTGGGCTTCAATATGCGTTTCCCTACCTTCTGGCGGATTTTCTTCCATTTGAAGTAAACATCAATATTAGCATTCAACCTTTGATCATGGGTGTGTTTTTAGGTGTTTTTATGTCGGTATTGTTTGCGCTGTTACCGCTCATGCGCACTTGGTATGTATCTCCATTAGAGGTATTACGCGTTGGGGCAAATCCGTTGGTCAAAAACTCAAGAGCTGCTCAATTCACGGTGGGGGCTACCATAATTATATTTCTGTTCTTATTTTCATTCTGGCTTCTTAAAGACGCAGTGTTTGCCTTAGCGTTTGTATTCGGAATTTTGGTAACCTTTTCAATTTTGGCAGGTATTGCCATGCTTACCATGAGAATGTTTAAAGCTTTTTTTCCTAAAACATGGAGTTATCCTGCGCGACAAAGTGTATTGAATTTATTCAGACCCAATAATCAAACGCTGGTACTTATTGTGGCTATAGGTTTAGGAACCTTTCTTATGAGTACCCTGTACTTTACAAAAGATATTTTACTGGATAAAACAGAAGTGGGTCAAGGTAAAGAACAGGCCAATGTGATTTTGTTAGATGTACAAAGCGATCAGTTGGAAACCATTAAAACAACTTTTGAAACTAAGCATCTAGACCTTATGGATAATATTCCTTTGGTTACCATGCGAATGCACAGCATTAAGGGGCAATTGGTTAAAGAGTTAAGGGCAGATAGCACCGCCCAAATACGAAGTTGGATCTTAAATCACGAATTTAGGACCACCTATAGAGATTCATTAATTGCTTCGGAAGAGCTCATAGAAGGGGAGTGGACGCCTAAACTTCAGCCAGGAGCACCTATAGTCATTTCTATTTCAGATAATATTGCCGAAGATGCGAAAGTCGGCATTGGAGACCCTATTGTCTTCAATGTACAAGGCGTTTTGATGGAAACAACAGTGGGTAGCATTAGAGCGGTAGACTGGGGACGATTGCAACTTAATTTTTCAATCGTTTTTCCGAAGGGTGTTTTAGAAGCGGCACCGCAATTTAATGTACTCACAACTTATGTTGAAGATGAAGCTGCTTCTGCAGAATTACAGCGGGATTTGGTGGCTAAATATCCTAACGTTTCGGTTATAGATCTCAGGCAGGTGTACAGTATTGTAGAGGATATTTTAGACAAAGTCTCTTGGATTATTAATTTTATGGCTTTCTTTAGTATCCTTACGGGTATCATTGTATTAATTGGCTCGGTACGCAATAGTAAATACCAACGCATTAAAGAAAGTGTGTTGCTCAGAACCCTAGGTGCAAAAAATGCGCAAATTTTAAAAATTTCAGCTTTTGAATATCTTTTTCTAGGAGTTATAGGAAGCTTTGTGGGCATCATTCTGGCTTTGTTGAGTAGCTTGCTTTTAGCGCTATTTGTTTTTAAGGAACCCTTTGTTCCTTCGGCAATGCCGTTTTTGATTTTGCTTCCAGGCATTTCGCTTTTGGTATTGGTGATAGGATTAAGTAATATTAAAACGGTGCTGAGGAGTTCTCCGCTTGAGGTGCTTCGGAAAGCGATTTAGAAGCACAGCATCCTATCTAGATGAAATGACAAGGGCTAATAAGCTTTTAAATAAAAACAGCATCCCGTTAAAGAGATGCTGTTTTAAATTTATGCAGGCTTGATTCAGATCAAGTGCTTACTTTTTAATAATCTTTTGATTGATCCCTAATTCTTGAACGTTTAGAATATAAACACCAGAAGACAAGTGGCTCAGGTTTTCAACACGAAGCTGACCATTATATAGCATCAACGCGTTGCTATAGACTACAGCCCCCATAGTATTCACAATACGAAGTGTTACCTGCTGTGGTGTTTTAAGATTCACCGCAATATGCAATACATTGCTGAATGGGGTAGGATAAATGGTTGCACTCAAATTTGATAGACTAGGATTGTTGACGCCTAAAGTAGGTCCTTGATTTCCTGGAGAACCAATAGCAGCTTCTCCCATGTTATTAGTGGCTGTAGCAATAGGTGAGTAGGGTAGCTCTCCAACCTCGCTAAATCCTCCTTTTTCAACATCGTAAGATTGACCAGGGTTTGTTGCTGTAGTTGGAAATACTTCATAATCTACAATATTACCAACTGTTGTTGGCTCACCAATCCACAGTGTGACCGCATCACCGCCGCCAGATAGACCAGCTCCAGCGTACGTTCCTATTTGAATGCCTGAGAGATCGTAATTAGCCCAAACTGCTTCAAAATTAGCGCTGTCTCCAGCATCAATGGCAACAACGGTTTCTCCTGGAGCAATAGAAGAAATTCCACTGATTAATACGGCTGAGTTAGGATCTTGAGACTCGTCATCAAAATAAAGACCTCCTAAATCTAGAGTATAAGCAATAGGACCATCGTTCTTGATTTCAAACCAATCAGCCGTAAGATTGTCTCCTTCTCCATTTCCAGGCCAGATTTCAGTAATTTGAAGTGTTGGTCCCACCAATTTGTTAGAGGCATTTGGCGTATTGATGGCTTCTCCGTCATCAGGAGTTCCTGTAAAGCCTTCGAGACCTTCACCGTCTACGTCATTTCTTACCCAATCAGCAGAAGTATCGGTATCGGTTCCGTTGGGAATACGTGACGCACCACCAACTTTACTATCGATACCATCAAAATTTGGAGCTAAATCTATAGCGTAAACCAAATCACCAGTATCACCATCTGATCGTCCTACACCATCAACAACGGCAGACCAAAACGTGACATCAATAGTCCCATCATCATTTGTATCAATATCGTCATCAAGAGTTCCGGTATAATTTTCTACCAACAATAAGGTGGAGGTTCCATTTTCAAAACTATTAGCTTGAAATGGTGTGGTCCAGAATCCATTAGCATCCGTTGTACCCAAAGTAAATGTACCATCATCAATTAAGCCGGTAGCAGTGCCATCTCCCTCAATTTCAACCAAAGTGTAGTTAGAGTAATCGGTAAAGGGATCCCCAAGAATTTCAACATACTCAGCCGTGTCACCACCAACATGGTCTACCACAAATTCATTGATTAGAGGAGTAGCTACGTTCGGTTGAGTCACGCTTCCTAAGGTGATGATTTCACTTCTAAACTTTTTCCATTCGTAGCGTTGGTCTTTATTTTCAACACCATCTTCATAAATTACCGTAGCACCTAAATCTACTAATAAGGTGACATTGTCTGTATCCCCATCACTTCCTAAAAAGGTAGAGTTTGGTAAATTCACTAAGCCTTCAAAAGATCCATTGGTGTTAAGGGCGCTTAAATCGGCACTTCTTAATTCTGGTTCATCAGAGGCGTCCCCCGTCCAAGTATATAATTTGAAATCGGTATTGTTTCCAAATGGTCCGCCAATCAAGACACAGCCGTCAGCATTACATTCTATGCTTCTAAGAGTTCTTCCGTTCAAATTTATAAGAATTGGAGCTCCAAATGTAGAGGAGCCAGCAGTTGCGCCTGGTAAATCTGTAAAATTAGTGACTGGAATTATAATAGCGTTTCCTTCCGAAGTAGAACTGCGCAATCCTAGATATGCAGTGGTTGTACTATTAGGAGCTAATGCCAATGCTTCAATTTCCAAAGCGGTGTTTAGCCCAAAGAAGTTTACTCCCAGACCATGCGCGTTATTGGCATCCCATGCCAATAAATCATCACGTAAGCCTGTATATTTATCAATGTAAGATAGGGTAGATGTGGCTCCTGATCCAGATATGTTGGTCGAGAATAATGAAGCACGTTCGTCAGATTCATGAGATCCCATCCAATAAATGGTATTGTCTATTCTAAAAGAACCTTCTAAATCTACTTCATTAGTACTTCCTAAATCAGTATTAAAGTTAATTTCCTGCACAGCAAGTCCAGATTGACTGCCATTGTAAAGACGCAAGGTTTGATCTTCGTCATCTCCAATCCAAATATAATTGTCTTCAATAGCAATTCCTGTAGAGCCATCTGAAGATCCCGAATGAAAAATGCTTGTATTTGGCGTCACTGAAGCAGCTGAGGCAGCGTAGCTAATGTTATAAGATTGCGTGGTGCTGTTGGTGTTTTCAACAGTAACAGCAATCGTGGTAAAACCAATTGCAGTTGGTGTGATGGTTAACAAACGATTGGAATCTGTACCAGTAAGTACTAAATTGGCGTTAGGCACAACCGACTCGTTACTGCTTGTGGCAGTTACCACTAAATCGGCAATAGGGCTCACTACATCTGAAATGATAAAAGGAATTCCAAAAACACTTGCTGGGTCTGAGGGGTCATTGACAACACCGCTCACCGCTCCAGAATTTTCTTCTGGTAAATTTAAAAACGACGTCAAGTTTACAGTATCAACCTTAATGGAAAGCGGTGTTTCTGCAACTGGTCCTAAATTACCAGGAGATCCCACGGCAGACTCACCGCCATCATTTGTTGCGGTCGCAACAGGAAAATAAGGAGCTTCTCCAATAATGCTAAAGCTTGTACTAAGCACATCATAGGATTGTCCGGGATTGGCATCGGTATCAGGGTAGGTTTCAAAAGCTATAATACTTGAGGCATCGGTAGGTGCGGTTTCACTCATAAATAGTGTAACACCGTCACCGCCGCCTCCTAATCCTGAGCCATCATAAGTTCCAATTTGTACGCCGTTGAGGTTATAGACAGCGCCCCAGACAAGTTCGAATTCCATCACTCCGGTAGCATCTGTATCCATAGCAATCACAGATTCACCAGGAGCTATTGTGCTAATACCAGTAATAAGTGCTGCATCAGCAAAATCTTGGGATTCGTCATCAAAATAGAGGTTGCCCATAGTGGAGCTCCAAGCCGTGTTTCCTGTATTGGTGATTTCAAACCAGTCTGCAGTAAGGTTCTCGCCTTCACCGTTGCCTGGCCAGATCTCTGTAATTTGTAAATTAATTGTTGCAGGACCTAAATTACCAGGAGACCCCACGGCAGATTCACCGCCATCATTTGTTGCAGTTGCAACCGGAAAATAAGGAGCTTCTCCAATGATGCTAAAGCTTGTACTAAGCACATCATAGGATTGTCCCGGATTGGCATCCGTATCAGGATAGGTTTCAAAAGCTATAATACTTGAGGCATCGGTAGGAGCGGTTTCACTCATAAATAGTGTAACACCGTCACCGCCACCTCCCAATCCTGAGCCATCATAAGTTCCAATTTTTACGCCGTTGAGGTTGTAAACAGCGCCCCAGACAATTTCGAATTCCATCACTCCCGCAGCATCTGTATCTATAGCAATCACAGATTCACCAGGAGCTATTGTGCTAATACCATTAATAAGTGCGGCATCAGCAAAATCTTGGGATTCGTCATCAAAATAGAGGTTGCCCATGCTTGGAGTCCAAGCTGTAGTTCCTGTGTTGGTGATTTCAAACCAGTCTGCAGTAAGGTTCTCGCCTTCACCGTTTCCTGGCCAGATCTCTGTAATTTGTAAATTAATTGTTGCAGGACCTAAATTACCAGGAGATCCCACGGCAGCTTCATTCATGTCATTTACAGTTGTGGCCACTGGCAAATAAGTACCGGTTCCAGCAACACTAAATGTAGCTTCAATCACGTCGTAGGATTGTCCGGGATTGGCATTTGCGTTTGGATAAGATTCAAAATCGACTATGCTTGAGGCATCGATTGGCGCATCAACACTCATAAATAATGTAACGCCGTCACCACTGCCACTAAGCCCGGCACCCGCGTAAGTCCCTATTTGTATATTGGTTAAGTTGTAAACACTTCCCCATACAGCAATAAACTCTTCGGTGTTGTCATCATCTATAGCAATAACAGATGCTCCGGGAGCAATTGAGGTAATACCGCTAATAAGGTCTGCTGTTGAAAAATCTTGGGAATCATCATCAAAATAAAGATTACCCATGCTTGGGGTCCAAGTGTCGTTACCTGTATTGGTGATTTCGAACCAGTCTGCAGTAAGATTTTCACCTTCTCCATTTCCTGGCCAGATCTCTGTAATCTGCAAGGATACTTGAGCAAAAGCCAAGTAATTTGTAAGCAGGATTGCTGTTAGAATCGTAATTTTTTTAAACATAATTTTTGGTTTGGATTAAGGGGATAAGTTACTTTCCAAACGTTAAGCGCATTACAACTTAATATTATGCCTTAGTTATCTATATGTGTTTTATGTTATCTAAATGTTTACTGGTGTTGCAATTTCGAAAAGTGGATGTTGCTGCATTTAAGAATTGAAGATGAAAACACGATGCTATTATCTTCTCAAAACACAATAAATTGAAAATAAATGAATTAATAGGTTGGATGTCTCTAAATTGGAGTCACCTTTACAGTAATATTATAAATTTAAGAATAGTATCATGAGTAAAGGAACAGTAAAATTTTTCAATGAATCTAAAGGATTTGGATTTATTACCGAAGAAGGTGTAGATAAAGATCACTTTGTACACATATCAGGATTAGTTGACGAAGTTCGCGAAGGCGATAGCGTTGAGTTTGATCTACAAGAAGGCAATAAAGGTCTTAATGCAGTGAATGTAAAAGTGATTTAAAACACTTACATTGAATCAACAAAAAAGCCCATCAATTATGATGGGCTTTTTTTTGTGCTGTTATTTCACAACTTATAAAGTAATCTATTTTTTAATGCGCATGGGTTTCAATTGTATGAGTCCAAAAGCATCAAGGATTTTTATGATAACGTATGTCAAATCAACTTCATGCCATTTCACTCCAAAGTTGGCGCGACTGGCGTGTTTATGATGGTTATTATGATAGCCTTCACCCATCATTAAAAAATCAAAACGAAATAGGTTTTTACTGGTATTCTTCATTTGGTAATTAACATACCCGTAGATATGGCCAAACCAATTGATGATCACCCCGTGAATTGGTGCCATAAAAAAGGCTATTGGTAATAATAACCATTGCCACCAAGCTGTTACAAAATAAATAAAGAACAGCACGTAGAGCGAAATCCAAAGCAGTCGTGACAGTCTAGAGCTGGCAAATGCATCAAATGTTTTCCATTGCGGTACGTTCTTAGTAAAACGTTGGTCTACCGCAATGCGTTGTGTATTGATATCTTGATAAATGGTTTTTGTCTTCCACATCATGGCAAAGACGTTTGGGTCATGAGAAGGGGAGTGGGGATCCTTTTCAGTATCGGTATAGGCATGGTGCATGCGGTGCATAATGCCATATCCGTAAGCGCTCAAATAACTAGAGCCTTGAAAAATCCACGTTAAAATAAAGGTCAAGCGCTCCATGGTTTTAGACATGGTAAAGACTTGATGGGCAGCATAGCGATGTAGAAAGAAAGATTGAAAAAACAATCCACCGTACCACAGCACTAAAACAAATATAATTATGGTCATAGGTTTTTTTTACAAAGATAGGTGCACTAAGCGTGCCAAACAATGAACCTAAATCAATAAATCCGATGAACGGTAAGACTTGTATGAGTCAGTGGAAATTGAATAGAGAACCTTGATTTAGTCTATATGATTAGTTAAAGCTTTATTTTTAAGTACTTTATGTTTAAACTCGTTTTCTGATTCTGCTCAAAGCTTGTGGCGTAACCCCTATGTAAGAACTAATGTATTTTAAAGGAATGATTTCTAAAAGTTCAGGACGCTCCTTAAAAAGTTTGATATAGCGTTCTTCTGCCGAAAGATTGAGAAGATTTTGTTCACGTTTGGATTTTAACAAAAACAAGCGTTCTGCAGTTAGTCTTCCGATCAAGTTGCCAATTTGCGTGTTTTGATAAACAGACTGTAAGTCGCTATAATTGATACTCAAAAGTCGTGTTTCAGTGAGTGCTTGAAGTTGATAGTCTGAAGGTAGGCGTGTTAAAAAAGAATCATAAGCACTTATGAACTGATCTTTAAAACTAAAGCCAAAGGTTATTTCCTTCTCAGGATCTTCCTTTGGGATGAACAGTCGTACAACGCCAGATTCAATAAAAGAAATATGATCTTCTACAGCATTTAGCTTTAAAAATATTGATTTTTTAGGGATGATTCGTGGTTGCAGTTTCGAGGTGAAAAAAGACCAGTCCTTCGCAGAAATGGTGGCTATTTGATCTAGATATGCTTTTACTTGTTGCAAGGGTTGTGTTGTCTTGTTAATACTGTAAAGATACGTAAACTCAGAAAGTACATGGTGTCTTTTTATCGGTTTGACGAGCTTTGATGTTTATTTTATTAGTAGGCTTTGTTAGGTTGGTCTCAATAACCGACAGATGTCAAACTTGAATCCGTTTTACATTCAAAACAATCACATACCAATAAAAATCGGTATTGTTTTTTAGAAGTCTTTAAAATGCGCATCGTTTTTTTGGAGACTATGCATAACTTCTATTAAATCTATAGATAAAGGGCTTATCGGTATTTAAGTATGGTTAATAATTACGAATTTTGCAACCCATGGAAAAAGAGAAAATTTGGAAGAGTTGGAATGAAAACATCCAACATGCTTATACAAACTTACATAACATCACTACCGAAAAGGAGCTGCAAACACTTATTGCGGCGTCCCATCATATTAAAATCTTCGGAAATAAGCAGTCCTCAGCAGATATTAGCGCGGGTGTGTCTACTTTGGTAGATATGAGATCTTACGATCAAATTGTTAAGATCGATACCGAGAATAAACGTTTTACGGTGCAGTCTGGAATGCGATTAAGCACACTCTTAGAAGCTGTAGAAAATCAGGGTTGGTGCATCCCGTGCTTGCCAGATATCAATACCATTACTGTTGGTGGTGCCTTGGCAACAGGAACCCACGGTACGAGCGGATACATCTTATCACAATATATGGTGGAATGCCGTCTGGTTTTAGCCGATGGTACCCTCAAAATTATCACGGCCGGAGAGGAGCTTATGGATGCTGTGCGTGTGTCTATGGGGTTGTTGGGTGTTATTTCGGAGGTGACGTTTCAATGTGAAACCAATTATACCTTGCATGTTAAGGAAGGTCCGCAAAAGGATGACCACTGGTTATCTCAAATAAAGACCGCTCTCAAGCAGCATGATTTTCTCAGAATCTTATGGCTGCCACATACGGGAATGGGCTATGTAATTACTGGCGATAAAATAACTTCGGAAACTTTAGTACAAGAAAAACAGGGTCCTAAGTATTTAAAACACCGTCGAGCAGCATCAAAGATGCTCTATAAATATTCACACAGGTTTGCATGGACCACGGCTATAGCCAATAAATTATTAGCGTTTTTGTTTTTCTCCTCTAAAAAGGAACATAAAGGCTCTTTATATCAAGCCACAGTCACCAAATCTAGAGGTTCGACCTTAGAATTGGCGGAATGGACCGTCGCTTTAGATCAATTTCCGCAGGTGTTTAAAGAGATCAAGGCAGAGCTTGATGCTTGGAGCAATCGGTCTTTTGTGCACATTCCTATGGATGTTCGTTTTATATATAAGGACAAATCCTGGTTGAGTTATGCCTACGGTCAAGATACGGTGACCATGGGCTGTGTGTCGCGAAATGCCGCTACAGCAGATACCTATGCCGCTTTTGAAAGTGTGGAGCGCATTTTTCTGAAATACGGCGGAAGACCACATTGGGGCAAACGTTTTAAGGCTGGAGATGCTGAATTATCTGAACGCTACCCAAAATGGAATGACTTTAAACAGTTACGCCTTGAGATGGACCCCACCAATAAATTTCTAAATGCTTACACCACTCAATTATTAAATGAAACCCCTTATGATGATCAAACCAAACGCGTTGCTATTTGATTTTGATGGCGTAATTGTTCATAGTTTTAAAGTACATTCTGCAGCATGGCATACGGCATTTCAGCATGTATTTGGGTCAGCGTTGCCTCAATTGCCCCATGAGGCTTATGCGGGTAAATCACCAAGACTCATAGCAGCATTGTTTTGCGAGGTCGCTGGAGATAAGCAAAAAGCGAACATGCTATTAGATGCCAAAAAAACTTTTCTCGATGAAAGTACTGTGGCTCCAGAACTATTGCCTGGTGTTCACGAGATTCAAAAGTTTGCTGTAACTCATAAGATTCCTTACGGTATTGCCAGCAATGCCAACAGGCAATTTATTAAAAAGAGTATTGCTCAATTACAGATTCAATTTGAGCTGTATTATGGTTATGAAGATTATACCAATCCCAAGCCAGATCCAGAGCCTTATGTCAAATTAGCACAACGATTGGGTATTGCACCTTCCCAGTTTCAAAACACTTGGGTGTTTGAAGATAGTTTGGTAGGAATTTCCGCAGCAAAAAAAGCGCATATGTTTCCTGTTGGGATCTTAACCCAGTACAGTGAGCAACAGCTTAAAGATGCTGGCGCTGTGCTTGTGTTTCCAACGTTAAAAGAAGCTTATTTGGCCTTAGAGCGCGCGTACGCAACGGATAAATAGGGTAAAAATGGAGTAGGATAGGAGTTGTCTTTTAGTCGGCTATCGTTATATCCTATCCTTAATTTATGTGTTTTGAAAACTTAGACTAAGGTGAGTTTGATTCCCATTTCTTGAATACGATCTACAAAAGAGCTAGACAGACCTTTATCGGTAATAATTTCGCTGATCTCATCCAAATTGCAGATTTTAGCTAAACTGCGCTTTCCAAATTTAGAAGAGTCTGCTAAGAGAATGGTCTTTTGAGCCGACTGCATCATTTTTTGATTAAGGATGGCTTCTTCAACATTTGTAGTGGTACATCCAAAATCTAAATCAATACCATCCACACCCATAAAAAGTTGATTTGATGAAATGTGATTGAGAATATGTTCGGCATAATGCCCGGTAACAGAGGCGGAGCGGTGTCTTAAATTGCCTCCTAACTGAATGATGTCAATCTCTTGATGTTTGAGTAATTCTAAGGTTACGTGCAATGACGAACTGATCACGTTGATTTTACCTATTGGTAAAATGGCTTTTGCTAATTCTAAAACGGTGGTGCCACTTGCTATAATGATGGCATCGTTTTTCTGAATTCGGCTTGCTGCCGTTTCTCCTATTAATGACTTTTCCGCTGCTGAGATTTCAGCTTTTTCGGTTACATCACGTTCATTCATGTAGGGATTCTCCAAAGAGGCGCCACCGTGGGTTCGAAACAAAAGTCCTTTGTCTTCAAGAAGTTTCAAATCCTTTCGAATGGTTACGGCAGAAACGTCTAAATGTTCACAGAGTGCTGCTACTTTAACGTGCTTTTCCCTTTTTAATTGATCTAAAATTTGTTGATGCCTTTCCATGATGGTTGAGATATTCGTCTCTTTTCAAGTTAATCTTTACAAAGATAAGAGGTTTCGAAGAGATAAAAAACTACTTTTGTTTTATTTCGTTTTATGTTAAATGTTTGTTTTAATAGAAATTTTAACTTTCGTTTTTAATCGTTTTATTTCATTTTTATTATATTTGGTTATAATTGATAATATATCAAAACTAAATTATGACAACTATTTTTAACAGAGAACAGCTTATAAGTACACTTTCTGGGGTAAAAACCTGGGACGTAATTATAATAGGGGGTGGTGCCACGGGGTTGGGACTTGCCGTCGATAGTGCTACTAGAGGTTATAAAACCTTACTGCTTGAGCAAGTAGATTACGCTAAAGGAACTTCTAGCCGAAGCACTAAGCTGGTTCATGGTGGCGTACGCTATTTGGCTCAAGGAAACATTGATCTGGTGCGTGAAGCACTTCATGAACGTGGTTTGTTAGAGAAAAATGCACCACATTTAGTTAAAAATCAAAGTTTTGTCATTCCAAATTACCGTTGGTGGGAAGGTATTTATTATACCATAGGTTTAAAAGCATATGATTTTCTTGCCGGAAAATTAAGTTTAGGAAAGTCTACCCACGTCAATAAATCACAAACTGTTGAAAGATTAGCTACCATACGCCAAAAGGGGCTTTATGGTGGTGTGGTATATAAGGATGGTCAGTTTGACGATTCAAGATTGGCAATTAACCTAGCACAAACCGCTATTGAGCAGGGCGCTACGCTTCTCAATCATTTCAAGGTTACCGATTTGGTTCAAGATGCTTCAGGACAGATTACTGGTGTTGAAGCGAAAGATACCGAAACTGATCTCAAGCATACCTTTGAGGCCAACCTTGTTATTAATGCGACAGGCGTATTTTCCGATGACATATTAAAAATGCAGAAAGCAGATGCTAAAAAATCCATTGTCCCTAGTCAAGGTGTACACTTGGTGTTTGATAAATCCTTTTTACCGGGTGACGATGCCATTATGATTCCTAAAACAGACGATGGAAGGGTGCTCTTTGCAGTGCCGTGGCACGATAAAGTATTGGTAGGAACCACAGATACTAACCTCGATGATCACAGTCTTGAGCCACAAGCGCAAGAACAAGAGATTGAATTTATTCTTAGAACCTTCAATAATTATTTATCAAAACCAGTAAAACGTTCAGATGTTCGTAGCATTTACGCAGGTTTACGCCCATTGGCAGCACCAAAGGACGATTCAGAAAAAACAAAGGAAATTTCACGTAGTCACAAGATTATCGTTTCAGATTCTGGCTTGTTAACAATTACCGGAGGAAAATGGACCACCTACAGACGTATGGCCGAAGACACCATAGACAAAGCCATTTCGCTAAAACGTTTGCCTAAAAAAGAGTGTCAAACTAAAGATCTTGCCATTCACGGTGCCATGCCTACTACAGAGCGTGATAACCACATGTACATTTATGGTACAGATCAAGAGGCTATCAAATCTTTAATAACGGATGATGCGAGCTTAGGCGAAAAATTACATCCAAGATTACCGTTTTTAAAGGCCGAAGTGGTTTGGGCTGTACGCTACGAGATGGCTAGAACAGTAGAAGACGTTTTGGCTAGACGTGTAAGAGCATTATTTTTAGATGCCGACGCTGCGCGTAGCATGGCTGCTGAAGTTGCAGCAATTATTGCAAAGGAGCTCCATCGTGATGACGCTTGGAAACTTCAGCAAATAGATCAATTTACAACATTAGCAGGTCACTATTGCATTGATGGCAATACCGTTTCCGTATAAATTATAGTTCATATGCACCTCAGTATTCTTGGGGTGCTTTTTTTTAACCCTTAAAACATTCATTCAAATGGATCAGTATATCTTATCTCTAGATCAGGGAACTACGAGTTCTCGCGCAATCGTTTTCGATAAAAAAGGAGAGATTGTTTCAATAGCACAAAAGGAGTTTCATCAGCACTTTCCCAAACCGGGATGGGTAGAGCATGATCCACAAGAGATCTGGTCCACACAGGCAGGAGTAGCAGCAGAGGCTACAGTTTCAAAAGGATTAAACGGCAAAAACATTGCCGCCATCGGGATTACTAATCAACGGGAAACGGTTGTGGTTTGGGATCGTAAAACTGGTAAAGCCGTATACAATGCCATTGTTTGGCAAGATAAACGTACGGCAGCCTATTGTGATGAATTAAAGGATAGCGGTAAAGCTGAAATGATTAAGGAGAAAACAGGACTCGTGATCGATTCTTATTTTTCTGGAACCAAGGTCAAGTGGATTCTTGATAATGTAGAAGGCGCCAGAGAAAGGGCAGAAGCTGGCGAACTGGTGATGGGGACAATTGATACCTGGCTGATCTGGAACTTTACTAAAGGAGAACTTCATGTTACCGATGCCACAAATGCTTGTAGAACCTTGTTATATAATATCAATACCATGGATTGGGATGATGAGCTTTTAAAGTTATTTGATATTCCTAAGAGCATGTTGCCTACCGTTAAAGACTCCAGTGAAATTTACGGACATACCAAAACCACCGTTTTTGCTTCAAAAATTCCTATTGCAGGGATTGCAGGAGACCAAATGGCGGCACTTTTCGGACAAATGTGTACCAAGAAAGGCATGGTAAAAAGTACGTATGGCACAGGGTGTTTTATGTTAATGAACATCGGAAAGAAGCCTATTCTTTCAAAAAATAATTTATTGACCACTGTAGCCTGGCGTATTAACGGTAAGACCGAATATGCCCTAGAAGGCAGTATTTTTATTGGTGGTGCCGTGGTACAATGGTTGCGTGATGGACTTGGGATTATCAAAAGGTCATCAGATGTAGAAGCCCTTGCAGGCTCAGTGGATTCCACCGATGGCGTATATTTTATTCCTGCGTTTGCAGGATTGGGCGCCCCGTATTGGAATCAAAAAGGAAAAGGAACCATTTTCGGGATGACCAGAGGTACTACCGATGCCCATATTGCTCGAGCTTCATTAGAGGCTATAGCATATCAAACCATGGATATTTTAAAAGCCATGCAGGAAGATTCTGGTATTGAGATCAAAGAATTGCGGGTAGACGGCGGTGCTTCCATCAATAATACATTGATGCAATTTCAGTCCGATGTTTTAGAGTCGGTTACCATTCGTCCTAAAATTACAGAAACCACGGCATTAGGAGCAGCTTATCTTGCGGGACTTGCTGTAGGCTATTGGGAGAGTCGTGAAGAGATAGAGGCCATGTGGCAAGAGGACAAACGTTTCAATCCAGAAAAAGATCGTGAGTCTGTAGAAGCTGGTGTCAAAGGTTGGTATCAAGCGGTTAAAGCATTAGAATATTGGACAACCCTTTAAAACTTTAGCCAATGACACCTTTTATAGCAGAAATTATAGGCACAGGAATGTTGATCCTTTTGGGAGGAGGCATTGTTGCGAACGACATATTGAGTAAAACGAAAGGAAACGGCGGTGGTTGGATGACCATTACAACGGCTTGGGGACTCGCTGTATTTGTAGGCGTGGTGATTGCAGGTCCCTACAGTGGAGCGCACCTAAATCCAGCCGTAACCATCGGTTTGGCTGTGGGTGGTTTGTTTCCCTGGGCAGATGTTCCCACATATTTGGCAGCAGAATTTATTGGTGCTATGATTGGCTCAACTTTAGTGTATGTGATGTATAAAGACCACTTTGATGCCACTGAAGATGGTGGACTTAAAAGGGCTGTGTTCTGTACAGATCCAGCGATTCCTAATAATTTTAGAAATATCATGAGTGAGATCATTGGAACCTTTGTCTTGATCTTTTGTGTGTTCTATTTCTCAGGAGCAGAAATAGCTGATGGCACAGGTACCAAAGTTGGATTAGGTTCAATTGGCGCTATTCCCGTAGCCTTTGTGGTATGGGGCATTGGGCTTTCCTTAGGTGGTACTACCGGGTATGCCATTAATCCTGCACGGGATTTAGGACCACGAATTGTACACGCGCTATTGCCCATTAAAGGTAAGATTGATAGCGGTTGGAGTTATGCTTGGATTCCTATTGTAGGCCCCATCATTGGTGCTGTTCTAGCTGCCGGACTCTACTTAGTATTGAATTAAAACACTCTAAAACATTACATTATGAATGTATTTAAAACCGCCTTAGGGCTGTTGTGTATGCTTGCACTTCAGCAACTACAGGCACAGGAAGACTTACGCTCGTCAGATCTTGAAATCCAAGATTCAATAGCGGTGACTTATAAACCTTTTGACTTCAATTTACAGGTTAAAAACATGCACTTATGGAAAGGACTTCGGGTAACCGATGCGCCCATGACTGCCGCAGACATCAACTATACCTCTAAGGACGGCCGCTTTAGGGCAGGACTCTGGGGCGGTGCTGGAGTTACCGGCTATTATTCGGAATTTGATTATTATGTGTCTTACAGCTATAACGGATTTTCAATTGCGGTATGGGATATCAATAATTCCAGTGATTTCCCTGATGCGAAGATTTTTGACTATGATCGCGGGAGTACGTCTCATTTCATAGACGTTACCGTTGGTTATCAGTTTCAGAATGTTCCATTGAAATTATCTTGGAGTACAATCGTGCAGGGTAGAGATACTTATGTCAATAGCTCGGGCGAATTGCGGAACGCTTTCTCGAATTATGTAGAAGCCAGTTATAAGCTTATAGTGAAAAAAGATTGGTCTTTGAGTGCCTATGTGGGAGGCGCATTTTCATTTCAAAGTGAATCCCATTTTTATGGAGACAATCCTAATGTGACCAATTTGGGTCTGATTTACGCCAAACAAGTCCATGTTCTTAAAAAGTTTATATTACCAGTTTCGGCGACGGCCATGTGGAACCCAGAACAAGACTATGGCGCCATACAAGTGGCGGTAACGTTATTCTAAATGAGCGTTAGATTTATAGTAAGACCATGATAAAACCATTAAAAAGATGATGCTAATGGCTGTGCTATCAAATTATTTGAGATAAACATCACAGTGGTTGCTATCGTAAATTAATATTGAAACGTTTGTATGTAGAGAGGAAGTAAGTATTAAGATCATTTGGGGAGATCTTAGTGCTTTGTGTTTTTATTTTACATAATATAAAGACTAATACACTTTTAAAGGTGTATTTTTTGTTAATACCTTCGGGACTAGGGGATTAACTTAAAAACGTTTCTATATGGAATTGTTTTTGTTCGTTGTTGTTTTTATAACCAAAAAACAACATGACTAGAAGATTCAATGATTTAAAAGAGGCTTTAAAAAAGCATTCAACACATTTAGATTTAAAACCCCATTATTCCGTTGATGTAATAACATCACGGACTTTTTATAAAAAAAGGGATGCTATCAATCACATAAAAAAGCTTGATACAATATCCCAAAAATTAGAGGTTCAAATTTCTTTAAATAACCTCATTATAAATTCTTTTGCCATCAATCTTGATGCTTTAGAAGATTCTCACAATTTACCTTCAAAGATTATAGGCATTCAGCAATTAAATGCTAAGAAATTCGAGGTTTTCGGCTGTGAGCCATATATCAGAAAATCATTCCAAATTTTAGAAGCGCAATATGATGTTTGTTGCGGTATATCTGATTTTTATAAGAATAGGTCAGAAAAATCAATCTCCCTTCCTGCAAAAGTATTGAGTCAATCAATTATGCGGGATGTTTCATTTTATAGACAATCGATATGAGTACTGTTAGACAAAATTTGATGGCCTTTGGTGAGGATTTGGGTCAACGTGCTTGTGACCTTTATACGGGGTTTAAATTTTTAGATGCCGATTCCTGTTTATATCCATCGGATGAACTAGAAAACGCTTTTGATTGGTATTCTACAGATGAGGGTTATGACTTTTGGAATGATGTTTTTTTCGAACAACGAATTATTGATGAAAATAAATTTTATAAATCCTTAGAAAATGAAGATCCAAACGAATACTGATTTTATTAATGAAGTCGGTTTAACCATTCCTAATACATCTAAAGACATACTCATAATGATTGAGTATTTGTCTATTAAAAACGCATTGCGTGATCTTCTGTACTACACTGAGAAAACATTATCCGTGAAGTTCGTTTTTAAGTACACTTCGAAATACAATTTCAACGATGCTGAGAAATATTTTAATCTTAAAAGACAAGAATTATGAAAATGCAATATCAAAAAAATACAGTAGGATTTTCAATTAAAGTTCCTAACCGTTTTAGAAGGTATTTTTTCCGTTATATGGAAGATTCCTTTCACGGTTCACATAATATTTTCGCTGTAAATGAATATAAAGATCATGAAGTTCATAAAATAGAACATGCTGACGAATGGCGAATTGCAAAGATGGTAAAGTCTATTAATTCAGGTTGGAAACCTGATTTCTAAAAACACAACAATTATGAAAGTTTCATTTACACAGAACGGTACATATAGAAGATTGAAAGTTTCAAATGAGAATTTACCTGATTTAGTGGATTTCATTTGTTTACGCCTTGGATCAATTAAAGTTATGCGTTGTTACCGATATCGGGGTTATTCCGTTTTACATACTGATATTAATGTTAAGCTTCTTGCGTCATCAGTTAAAGAATTTAATGAGATTGAGAATTTATGAAAAAAATTTCTTCAGATAATAAGCAAAACAGACGAAAGTTTGTAAAGGATAAGGTTTCAGACTTATTCAACAATCCCCCTTCAAACATTCAGATCGATACGTATAATCAAGCTTTTCAATATATAGCTGATAATCTACTCTTTTGCCATTACGATACAATACGTCGCATATATAAGGGCGAGCTATAACAAATCTCTGATTTGTTTTCTTGGTTTATCATTAGTAACGGTAAAAACGAATCCAAGTAATAACCGTAAAAATTCACTTTCAAATTTTTTTGTTTTAAAAACTATGACATCAAGCGCATATTTTCAAGTACGTAATGGGGCAATATTACAATTATGGGATAATTCACATTTAGATTTTGTTCGTAATGGTTGTCGAAAATCATTGAGACAAAATCAAGAAAGTTATATA